>DIWE01000042.1 GCA_002423435.1 Clostridiales bacterium UBA6114 | reverse complement strand
GCATCATGGGATAGATCATGAGCCAAATGAGTATGGCAATGGGAATCGACACATTCGCATACTCGAAGCGCCCCAGAAACGCCGGGATTCCGGGCAGAAATCTGCCGATCAGCACTCCCGCGGCCATGCACAGAACCACCCACAGCGTCAGGTATTTCTCAAAAAAGCCGATACCTGAGTTTTTGCTCTTTTCCATATGATTACCCCCGCTATCATCTCAGCTTTTGCAGGATTTTGACGACCTCCTCGGTCTTAAGAACTTTGCCGTAAGAAACGACTTTCCCGTCCACGACGAGGGCGGGCGTCGTCATCACACCGTAGGCCGCTATCTGCGAAAAGTCGGTTACATGGTCGATGGAAGTATTAAGCCCCAATTGCTCCAGCGCCGCTTTTGCCGCCGCTTCCAGCTGGTTGCATTTTGCGCATCCGCTTCCCAGCACCTTGACGCTTGCGCCGCCGGTCTTTTCGTTCTCAGCCCTGGCCATGCTTTCGGCATCGCAGCTGCCGCAACAGCAGCTTGAGTTTTCTTCCTTTTTCTTACCGAAGTTAAACAGTGACATATTGCATTCTCCCTTATCAGTTTGTTTTTTATAAATCAGCAGCAATTGCCGCCGCATGAGCACGATGACCTGCTGTTCTTGCCTTTGAAAAAAGCTTTCAGATTGTCCGGCAGTTCGTACCCGACGCAATCATCGCCGTCCGGCGTGCCGAATACGGCTTTCAGAGTTGCTTCGGCTAACATTTCCCCGGGCGGAATTTCGTAGCTCGCGCCTTGATATTCAAATACCCGGCAAGCGACATCGCTCCCGCTGATTTCGCTGCAGCAGCCGCAGCTGTTCTCTTTGACGGGCCCGCAGATATCATGCCCGTTGATACGGATTGTGGGGGAAGATAAAAATCGATGCTTTTCGGCGAGCTCCGCCGTTTCCATCTCTGTTTTACGATATTCGACATCGTAACCGGCAAGCCGCAGGGCAGGGGTAAGCGCCGTCATGACTTCATCAAGAACGCTGTCCGTTCCGATACATCGGTTACAGGTCTGCAAATCGAGATATAAATATTCCACGATAACCTTCTTTTCGGCCGCCTTGCCGCAGCCACAGGAACAGTTTTTAACCATAATATTTATCTCCTTTAAGCATAAGCGGCAAATCCGAACCCGCCTCTATGCAGCGCCTTTTGGCATCTTTCTTCGTTGTTCTCTTACCCACCCCAACAAATCGGGATTTGTTGGGGACCCCGGCAGGCGGGCGTCAGCCCGCCGTCGTCGGCCGCCTCGAAATCTACCAAAAATCGAAGCATAGAGGTCGAAGATTTTTGAGGGAGCGGGATTTTGTCAGTGCAAAGAAAGACACATTGGCAATACTGACGTATGGCAATGGGGATTTCTGCGGCAATGGCGGAATCCCGCCTCTCAAAAACGGGTTCGGATTTGCCTCTTATGCTTATGCCAACAGAAATGAAAACGCATTAAACACATATCCGATGATCACGATGCCTACGGCGACGATGCCGACAAATACGATCAGCAGCCTTGGCCCCACCGCGCGCCGCAGCATGATGACGGAGGGCGCGGAAAGCGCTGTTACCGCCATCATAAAGGACAGGATCGTACCAAGCCCCACGCCCTTAGAATAAAGGGCTTCGGCAATCGGGATCGTCCCGAAGATGTCGGCGTACATCGGGATGCCGACGATTGTCGCGAGAATGACCGAAAAGGGATTGCGGTCGCCGAGGACAGTCCGGATCCATTCGGTCGGAATCCAGTTGTGGATGACGGCGCCGATGCCCACGCCGATCAGGACGTATAGGAATACCTTTTTCACCGTGGCCTGCACCTGTTCTTTGGCGTAAACGATACGGTCGCGTTTTGAAAGCTCGGGGGCTTCGATGTCCACGCTTCCGGCAGCCTTTATAAAGTCCTCAACGTATTTTTCCATCCCGAATTTCTCAATCAGCGAGCCTCCGGTAACCGCCAGAATAAGCCCGACAACCACATAAGCAGCGGCTACCTTCGCGCCGAAGATGCTCGTCAGAAGGACAAGCGAGCCGAGATCCACGAGCGGCGAGGATATCAGGAACGAAAACGTGATGCCCACGGGAAGTCCCGCGCTGGAAAAACCGATAAACAGGGGGATGGACGAGCAGGAGCAAAACGGCGTTACCGTTCCCATAAGCGCGGCCAGGGTGTTTGCCGTCAGGCCGCGGAAGCGCCCGAGAATTTTTTTCGTCCGTTCGGGCGGGAAATAGCTTTGAATATAGCTGATAATAAAAATCAGTACAGAGAGCAGTACCAGTATCTTTATCGTATCGTACAGGAAGAACTGAACGCTGCCTCCCAGCCGGCCGCTTCCGTCAAGCCCCAGGGCGGATAAGCCGTTGCCGATCAGGTTATTTAGCCATTTCATGCCGAGAATCTGACCCTGGAAAAAGTCCCAGATTTCGATGATTATTTGCATAGCGTGAAAACCTCGCTTTCTGTAAAGGGACAATCATATCAAAATTTTTTGATGTGTTATGCCTTGAAAAAGCCATCGTCGGGATGGCTTTTAATTCGTGCAGCAATTATTATCTTCCGTAACCGTGTTCGGCCTTGTCAGTTCCTTTAGCAGATTTTCCGCATAGGCACTGCCTTTTTCGCTGATTTTGTAATGCGTCCATTTGCCTTCCTGCCGGCTTTCCACAACGCCTGAATCAACAAGTATTTTCATGTGATAGGAAAGCGCCGACTGTCCCATATGAAGCCGCTCTGTCAAAACGCAGGCACACTTTTCACCGCCGCGCAAAAGCTCGAGTATCCGCAGTCGCTTTTCGTCGCAAAACGCCTTGAACACTTTTGCGTGTTCTTCATAAACCGATGCCAAATGACCACCTCATATCAAAAAAAATTGATATGTTATCAGTATATGCGTCAAATCAAATTTTGTCAATATGAAATCGGAACATTGACAAAAGTGGCGAGTTATCTGAAATCAGCTAACCCGCCACTACAACTTTCTGTTTTATTAAGCTTTCGGAGCAGACCTGATTCTTCTATATTCCAATATCAGTCCTTCCTTTTATATAACTCTCGATACCTTTTCGCTATATATCTGCCTGTATCTTTAATCAACATCAAGAGGACGGCGAGCCGAGCCTCCAACTTCAGAAACAGCAGCAAAAGCAAGAGAAGTACGAGCAATACAAGTCCTGCGATAAACAAAATCACCGTCGCCCGGTTTTCTTTATACATGGCCTCCGCAAAAAGGGAAGCCGTCGCCCCGTATCGCTTCAGCAGCAGATTGGCCGGTGACGGCAACTGAACCATTGTCAAGGTGGCGGTTGCTCCGGCTTTTGCGATCAAATAATGATAATAGCTGTTCTGAGTGAGCAGCTCCGCTCCGGCACCTCCGCTGATGATATACCGGACTCCGTCTTTTTTGTAATCAAAGTAACTGTGAATATGCGAGAGATAAACGGCAATCACTTTGTATTGAGACATGAGTTTTTCAAATTTTTGGGCCTCCTGCTTATCCCGAAAGCCGTGATCGATGCTCTCGTCTTCGCTGTAAGCCTCCAGCTTTTGCTCGACAGCCCCCCCTTCCCGCTTGACCTTGTCGGTATAGGCTTCTATTTCATTTGGCTTAATGTCGTTTCGGGGGTCTGTCGGAGGCACATGGGATATCACATAGATTCGCTTGCCCTGCGCTTTTTGCAGATCTCTTTCAAGCCAAGCATATTGTGCTTCGGGGATCGCCTGCTTTTCGGCGTAGCCGCGCGAGCTGTCAAGGAAAACAAAATGATTGTCGCCAAAGTCAAACGAGTAATATTCCGGCCCATACAGCTTGATATAGGTATCCCGTCCGTTCCCGCGTATATCATGGTTGCCCAATGTCGTGCACAGAGTGGCGGAAATCCCGGACACCATCTGGTCAAATATGCGATACTGATTGGGTTTCCCGCTGTAAACAAGGTCGCCGTTGTTGATCACAAATGCGGGCTTCAGCGCGTTTACCTGTGCAATGATTTTATCGAAAGTTTCATAACCGTCGCGGCTGTCCCCAAGTATAACATAATTATCATCCTCCGTGTTATTCGGCCGGGAAGGATTTATCCGTTTTGTCTCTCCCGCATCAACACTCAAGGTAAATTCCAGCGCATTGACCGCAATCCTTGATGGGGCGAGACTTTTGTCCACACTTGAGGCATAAAATTCAGGGTTAATGTTTTCAAGGGTAATCGACATGTTCCGTGCGGAGGAACCGGGAGCCTTGATCTCTACGGCAGGTAACGGTGACAGCGCCCTTATAACAAGGCTGTCGCCGGAACTGCCGCTTTGTATTCCCTTTATAAATCCGCCGTGTACGATGACATCGGCTCCGTTCCATTTATAGCTGGAAGAAGAATCGTCAGGGTTAAAGTTCAGGGGGAGCGAGGTGAAACCAATGTTTATATTATAACCGTGATAAGCATTATACAGAAACATGCCTGTACCTGCGACAATGCAAATACAAAGCAGAAAGATAATAGGTTTAATAATCTTTTTAATCTTCATTTTCAACGCCTTTCGTCGGCTTCAATGAAAAGAGCTTTATCCTATTATTTTTATCTAAAATAACCGAAATTATAATGGCAGACAGAACGCCGATCACGCCCCCGAATATAAACGGCGCGCCGGAATTGATACGATACCATAAAAGGCCGGCAATAATCGAAGACAGAAGCAAAGCAATGCCCTGGAGCATCCCGTAAAGCCCAAGTATGGTCCCTTTAAGACAGGACGGAGAATTTTCTGCAATAAATGCCCGTTCCGCCCCGCTGATCAAAGCGGTATATGCACCATATGCGATAAACAGAATCAGGACGGCGGGCTTTGCTGACAGAAATGCAAATCCAAAATAGACAAAGCCGTAGATCAGGTATCCCGGCACAAGGATCCTGCTCCTCCCGAACTGATCGGAAAGCTTACCGGACGGAATTGCAAGCACGGATGTAACAACATTGAAAATCAGGTACAGCAAAATGACCTGCGGTGCCGAGAAGCCGCGTTCCTGAGCTTTCAGGAGTAAAAATGTATTTGATGAGTTCCCAAGGCAGAAAATAAATATGGCTGCGAGGTATGCTTTCAGCTTTCCGTCAAGCTTTAACCCCTTCAGCGTGAGCTTTTCGCATGCCGTATCATTGTCTTTATCTTCCCGGACAGCAAAAATGATCAAAATTCCGATAAGCGCAGGGATTATGGAAAACAGGAACGCCTGATGAAAACCAAAGTTAGTAGCCACGAAAATATAGGCAAGCAGAGCGCCGAGAGATGATCCGGCCATATCCAGCATCTTGTGCAGCCCAAACGACCCGCCAAGCTTTTTGTTATCGCTTGACTGCGCTACGAGAGCATCGCGCGGCGCGGTGCGGATACCTTTCCCCGTGCGGTCGATTATTCTCGCAACTAAAACTCCAGGCCATGACGCGGCAAGAAGGAGAAATATTTTGTAAATGACGGATGTCGAATATCCGGCGAAAGCGAGATGTTTTTTATTGTGGTACACATCGCCGATATATCCGCTGAACACCTTTAACAGTGACGCGATGCACTCGGCAATTCCTTCAATGACCCCCACGATGGCGGGCGACGCTCCAAGCGTGGCTGTCAAAAAGAGCGGAACCAGAGGATAAACCATTTCGGTACTCATATCAACAAACAGACTGACAAGCCCGAGTAACACAATGTTGGAAATGATAGTTTTCTTTCTCACTCTTATCCTCCCTATGCTTTGTCAGTAAACTGGTATACCTTATCGCAGAATTTCTCAAGTTCTTCAGTGCATTTTGAGAGTGTTGCCTTTGAGGTTTCTTTCAAAGACGCTCCGAAAGTATCCCTTGTCTCTATTTTTGCAAACCATTGTTTTAATTTATTAAGCTCTTCTTCGTTCTCTTCTATTTCGGCAAACGAAAAATTTTCTCTGGCAGTCTCCTTGTCAATCTCCTTAAAAAATTCTTCACACTGTTCCAGAAGTTCCCTATATTCTTCGTTCCTTGCCGAGTTGAACCGTTCGATAATGTTTTTCTGCCCGTCTTCATCTACAGAAGACTTCATGACAAACGCCTCGCCGCTGTTTTGGAAAACCTCACTTTTTATATCATTGAGCAAGTTGAAATTCTCATCCGTCAGGGGCAGTATCCACATCGACTGCTGAATATTGACCGCGCCTATTTTTTTCAGCTTACGCCATAAAGAGACGCGGACCCTTGAAGGTTCTCTCGGCAATGTATAGCTGATGACGGCCCAAGTGGATTGATCCATAAAATCATCCTTTGTAAATGTAATACTGGTTACATACAAAATATATCACATAGTAATACCGGTTACAATAGTTAAATCAAAATCGGACCGATTTGGCCTTGCGTGAATACCCGGAGAAAACAGGCGAAAAACAGAGGATGTCGGAGAATATGACAGCTAACTATTTTTTTTCGTAAAAATATAGGAAAAACTGTTGCAAAAACGGAATACTACGGGTTATAATAATACCGGAAACTCGCTCTCGTTAGGCGAGGCTCCTGTGCGGATACATACTGATGCCCGGAAACATCGAAAGATGCCAATGGGTGAACAGGTTTTACCGAGATAAGGTTTAATCTAATTCAGTCGGGGTTGCCCTATGCCGCACAGTGCCGAAGCTTTACGATGGAGAGGGAGTGGATGCTTTTTTTGCGTCAAAGCCCTCTTCCGTTTCGGCGGAGAGGGCTTTTGTTTTATATTTTCAGGTGTAAGAAAGGAGTGTGTGCCGTGAGTACGGAGCCCCGAAGTACCGGGAGTCATCAAAATACTGTAACGCGGCATGCCGACGGACCGTGCCGCAGGAAATGAGGTGTGTTCCATGCTTTCTTATTACAAAACCATTCAGAATAATCTCGTAAAAATTGACGCGATTGAAAAAGGCTGCTGGATCAATCTGATCGATCCGACGGAGGAGGAGATCCAGTGCCTGATTTCGAGCCTTGGAATCGACTCGGGCTTTTTAAGAGCCGCGCTTGACGAAGAGGAGACCTCCCGTGTCGAAATTGAGGACGAACAGACGCTTTTGATTATCGACGTCCCGTTTGCCGAAAAACTGGAGAACCAGAACGGCGTTATTTTTTCGACCCTTCCGCTCGGTATCATTGTCGCGCCGGATAATATTATCACGGTCTGTTTGAAAGAACAGCGCGCGATCGCCGATTTTGCGGCCGGAAGCGTCAAAAACATCCAGACCTCGATGAAAACGCAGTTTATTCTGCATCTTTTACTGCGCATTGCGAACAATTTTCTGTTTTATCTGCGCCAGGTCGAGAAGATTTCGAGCCATATCGAACGCCAGCTTTACCGCTCTCTGAAAAACAAGGAGCTTATTCTGCTCCTGGATCTTGAAAAATCCCTCGTTTACTTCACGACTTCGCTGAAAGCGACCGAGGTGACGCTTGAAAAGGTGCTGCGCGGGCGGATCATCAAGCTCTACGAGGACGACCAGGAGCTTTTGGAGGACGTTATCATCGAGTTTAAACAGGCGATAGAAATGGCCGATATTTATTCAAGCATCTTAAGCGGGACGATGGACGCCTTTGCCTCCGTGATCTCGAACAATCTGAACATCATTATGAAGGTGCTCACCGTGATCACCATTTTAATGACGATCCCAAACATTGTTTTCAGCTTCTACGGGATGAACGTTGTCAGCCTGCCCATACCGTATTATTGGTTCCCGATCTTAATTACGGCCATGATTACCGCCGGCGTGTGGTTCATCCTGAAGAAGAAAAATTTATTTTAGTGTCTTACAACAGAACATAAAAAATGTACTCTAAGGCAACTGCGTTTTGGGAAAACGCATTGATTCGGTGGACATTATTTAGGAAACATAAGGGCGGTCATGGATGACCGCCCATGCTTTTAACAGGCAAAAAGCGGGGAGGAGATCAAAATGGGCTTTTACCAGACGGTTTATGAGATCGTCGGAAGGATTCCGAAGGGGAAGGTCGCGTCCTACGGACTGGTCGCGTGCCTTGCGGGAAAGCCCGGTGCGTCCCGCGCGGTCGGAAACGCGCTGCACCAAAACCCCCTTTCCGGCCTGATACCGTGCCACAGAGTGGTAAACCACAGCGGGAGGCTCGCGCCGTCCTTTGCCTTCGGAGGCGAGCAAATGCAGAGAAAGCTGCTTTTGAAGGAAGGCGTCGTCTTTACAAAAGACGGGTTTGTCGATATGAAAACGTGCGCGTGGGACGGGACTTGACTACTTAAAATTGTGTAAAAGCCGAATTTTCGGAAAGGGGAGAGGCATGTGAAGTACAGAAAAGCGGAGATGGGCGACCTTCCGGGTCTTTTGGAGATATATCCCCTCCTTTTTGAGGCAAGCGCCGCATTGCAGCCGCATCGGTTTCAAAAGGCGCAGCAGGACGAAGCATTTTTAAGGGGAACCATATTGGGGGACGACTCGGACATCCTTGTGGCGGAGGATGGCGGGCGGATCGTCGGGTTTGCGCTTTTGCTGCAGATGGAAACGCCGCCGTACAAGTGCGTTGTCCGCCACGGCTACGCCTATCTGATGGACCTGCTCGTCATCCCCGGATACCGGAGGCGGGGAGTGGGGGGCGAGCTCCTTTCGCGGGCCGTTTTGTGGGCAAAGGACAAAGGGCTCGATTTTGTCGAGCTCAACGTGCTCGCGCAAAACGAGGATGCGATCCGGTTTTATAAAAAGCACGGCTTTTTTGATACCATGAAAACAATGCAGCATATGGTATAATAACCGCTTTGCGGTTATTATACATGATTTCATGTCCCTTTCGCTCGCGGCTTTGCCGCAACCGCGAAAGATGGACAATATACCATATCCGCTTTGCGGCTATTATACCGGATTTCATGTCCTTTTTCTCGCCTCTCACGAGGCAACCGAAAAAGATAACATTTTATACCATTTCTGCTGTGCAGATATGGTATAAAACACCCTGCCGGTGGAATAACGTTAAGAGAGGTCCCCCAATGCCCTTAAAGCGGGGATGGGAGGACTCTGGCGGTGATACTCAAAACGGAGGACACTTCAATTGCTCCTGGTAAAAAAAATCCTGTCGGCTTTTTTCTATTTTCTCTTTTTTCTGCTGTTTATCAGTCAGATCCTCCTTGAACTGAACCCTGAAATCCTTGTCCCGGCAAAGCAGAAGGTTGTCATCATGCTGCTTCTCGCGGGGCTTTCGGTGTCGGCCGCCCTCTTTCGCAGCGGCAGCCAAAAGGAGGATGAAAAGAAGTATCAATCGTCCAGGACATGCGTTTTTTTGCTTTTTCTGGTTTATCTCTTTAACCTTGTGATCCTTCTGTTCTTTGACCCCGGATTTCGCCTGTCCGGCTATCAGCAAACGCCCGATTACAGCCTGTACCTTTCGCTCAACACGAATTTTGTGCCGTTTTCGACGATCATGCGCTATTACGCCGCGTGGCGGCGCCACAGCATCCCGATGTATTACGTGGTCGTCAATCTGCTCGGAAATTTTCTGGCCTTTGCGCCGTTCGGATTTTTCCTGCCTGTGCTCAGGGAGCGCTTTTTTGCCCTCTCGCGCTTTCTTCCCGCAGCCGCCGCAATGATTGTTTTCGCCGAGGCGGCGCAGTTTGTTTTTCGTGTGGGGAGCTGCGACGTCGACGATTTTATATTGAACTTCTCGGGTACCGTCCTCGTTTTTTTGATTGTAAGGACAAAATCGTCGCGAACCTTTCTCGCGAAACACCACATCGTGCGAAGCGATTTATGAGCCGCACACTGCGAAAAATATTGCAAAAAAGAGCTTGAATCCGGCTGATTAAGGCCGGCTCAAGCTCTTTTTTATGAACGGTTTCTATTTTATTCCGCAGAAGGCCAATTGATTACGATCCCCAGAAGGCTCTGATCCCAACTCAGGATTTTCCGATACATGCTTTCGGCGTCTTTCCATGAAATCCGGTCGCCGATCAGCGGGTCGATGTGTACGCTTCCCTTTTTGACGAAGGCTAAAAAGCACGAGGCGTCGTCGACAAAGGTCCAGAAATGCGGATATGATTGTTCCTCCGGCACGGAATCGACCGCGTGCGCTCCGATCACGGTAATTGATTTTTTCTGCACATGCCTGTAGAAATTAAATTCGGACAGGCCGCGCGGACAGCCCAGGATGCATATGCGGGCATAGTTTGCCGCCGCTTCGCAGGCCTGTGCGACGGCGTCGGGGAACCCGGTGCTGTCGAGCACGACGGCGGGACCCCTGCCGCCTGTAATCGGTTTTAGAAGCTCCGGCAAAGCGGCCGTTTCATTGCTCACCGCGTAGTCCGCACCACACGAAAGCGCAATTTCGAGCCTTTTTTGGACGCGGTCGATGCCTACGGAGGGATGCGCGCCGTTTACGCGGGCAAGCTGGAGAGCGAGCTGCCCCACAATGCCGAGACCGAGCACCGCGGCGCTTTCGCCGATTTCAATTTTGCATTTTCTAACGCCCTGCAGGGAGGTTTGCCCCAGGGCGGTAAACGCGGCATAGTCAAAAGGGACCCCGTCGGGGAGTTTTACGGCGCAGCGGATCGGCACGTTTCCGATTTCACGGTGTCCCACGTCCACGGCAAAACAAGAAACCCTGTCGCCCGCTTTGAAGCGGCTCTCTGCCCCTTCTCCCACCTTTTCGACAATGCCGGCGCAGCAGTAGCCCGGTATGTATGGAAAATCCTGGTTTGAATTATCCAGCGCAAGAATATGCGCGCGCTCCGTGCCGGCGCTTATCAGCGTGCTGACCATTCTGACCTGGATTTCCTTTGGCGCGGGATCGGTTACCTCCACGTCGATAAGACGCACGTCTCCCTTGGAAACGGCAATGATTCCTTTGCATTTCATGGTGTACTCCGTTTGCCGCGTGCACAAAATACCGGAAAGCCCGACTTACATCCGGCGTCCGGGTAACTCCCCGACCGCCGGTGGCTTCGCTTTTATGTATCGCGGCTGCCGCCTTTGTTACGGCGAGGCGGCGCGCCGAATTTATTAATGTCCGTCGAACCGGCGCAGCATTGCGACGCGCCGGTTCGGTGAGATATCAAAAGGGCCGGGGTTTTATGGTTCTTCCGTCTTTTTGCCGCCGCAGCTTTCGCGGACGACAAGCTCATAATCCAAGACGTGCTGATTCGGCGTGGGCTTATTGCCGTTTATCAGTTCGAGAAGCATCGACATCGCGATTTCGCCCATTTCCCGCTTAGGCTGGCGGATCGTAGTCAGCGTCGGGTCATAGATCGAGGAAAGGTCGATGTCGTCGAATCCGACGACCGCGCAGTCCTCGGGAATCCGTTTCCCGCTTGCCTTGAGTGCCTTCATCGCGCCGACGGCAAGGATATCGCCGGCGGCGAAAACGGCGGTAACCGGTTTTTTAAGCTCGAGCAATTCCATCATCTGATCATAGCCCGACTGAAAGCTCGAATTCCCGTATCTCACAAGCTCCGTGTCGATCTGGATCCCGTGTTCGGCAAGCGCCTGATAATAGCCGGTCAGACGATCCCGGTAGAGAAGGATGTTTGGGAAAGCGGTCAGGTGGGCAATGCGTGTATGCCCCATATTGATCAGATGCTCCATAATCCGTTTTGAGGCGCTCACGTTGTCGATCGTTACATTCGGCAGGTCGGAATTCTCCATATACTGGCATACGATCACCACCGGATATTGGCTCGCAACCTGTTCCATCAGCCGCTGCGCGACGCTCGCCGAAAGGGAAATGACGCCGTCGGCCTGTTTTTGCAGCAACGCGTTAAAATAATAGGCTTCGATCTCCGGGTTGTTTTGCATATCGGCGAGGAATACCTGGTAATTGTTTTGATAGGCAATTTTCTCAATTCCCTTGATAATATCCCGGAAAAAGGAGTTGCCGATATCGGGAACAATAACGATGACCGTTTTTGTTTCCTGCTGGCGCAGCTGCCGCGCAAGCGCGTTTGGCTGAAAATTCAGATCCCGGATGGCGTTTATGACAAGATTTCGCGTTTTATCCGTTACGTTGCTCTGGTTGCGTATCACACGGGATACCGTAGCCGGAGAGAGGCCCGCGTATTTTGCCACGTCTTTAATCGTTGCCATTTTTCCTCCTAAATAGTATTAAAAAAGTCGCTTTTCCAGCGGAGATAATGAATTTATGATATAAATCCATTAAGATGCTAACGATATCATTGCAAAATATAAAATATTTATGAATCAAATCTATATTATAAAATAATAAACATTTCCATTCGGATTGTCAATATATCGAGGTACATAAATTTATAAAAAATAAAGGTTGGAAGCGAAGGGAATTGTATATTATCAATAAATTTTATCTTCAATAACTAACCATATTGAACATTGACGGAGCAAAAATTATATGATAAGATACTTTACAATGAAATCGATATCATTTTCTCTCGACGATTCATATTTTAATTAACCCCGATTTTGTCATTAAGTCAATATGGAAAGGCCCGCTTTTAATATTACTATTATTTATGAAATTCAATAAGTATAGTAATATATTTTATTTTTGAAAATGATAACGATATCATTGCGATCTAAGATGCAAATAAGTTTCAAATTATGTTAAATTCATAAGGATGGACAAGCGATTTCGGATAAATTCAAGATTTGCGGAGGTAATTATGTTTAAGATTTCACTTGTAACCGATGAGATCAGCAGCGACTTTGAAACGGCAGCGGAGCTTTGTGCCCAGTGGGGGATCCGAAATATTGAAATAAGGGGCATAGGGGATGAACGTATCGGAAACCATACTCCTTATACCGCGCATCACATTAAGAAGGTGACGCAGGCTTACGGTCTCGGGGTCGTTGCGATGTCCCCCGGCATTTTCAAATGTGATCATCACGCCCCGGTGCCGGAAGGGGCCACCGTATTAAAATGGCAGGACCGGTCTACATATGAGGAGAATCTCCGGCTGAAGGATATGATTGAAAGGCAGGCTGCGGAAGTGTTCCCGCGCACTCTGGAATTTGCGCTGGAGATCGGATGCAAAAAAATTCTCCTTTTCAGTTTTAATAAGCCGGCGGGAGTGTCGGGCGGCGAATGTCCGGAATATCTTCTGACCTATTTTCGCAAGGTGTGTGAACGGGCGCGGGGAAGCGGCGTCGAACTGGTCATTGAAAATGAGCATATCTGCTACGGGGACACCGCACTGAACACGAAAAAGCTGATCGAAACGATCGGCTGCCCCGAACTGAAAATCAACTGGGACCCGGGAAATTCCTATTATGCCTGCGAAACGCCGTTTCCCGACGGATATGACAAGATCAAGGACATGATAGGGCACGTCCATATGAAGGATGCGATCACCCATCCGGGCGGATCTATGGAATATGTGGTAAAGGGATGCATTGACTGGGAAGGCCAGCTCCGGGCTTTGATAGACGACAAATATGAAGGCTATCTTTCCATTGAAACGCATTGCAGGCCGAAAATCAAAAGCGCGTTTGACACTCTGCAAAGGATATTGGCCGTCACCGGCAAGGCCGCGCTTTAACCGGGATATCGGATTTGCTGTTTAAAAACAGAGAGAGGAGCTTATATGAGCAAATTTTTTCAAAAATTCGACAAGTCGATAGCGTTTGTTGAGGACGCGATCAGCACGACCGCGCTGGCGGTAATTGTCGTTGTGGTGGTTGCACACGTGTTTTTCCGCTATGTTCTGAGAAGCGGTATTCTCTGGAGCGATGAGCTTGTCACCGTTTTAATGGTGGTGATGGCCATGTTTGGTTCTGCCCGCGCCGTCAGGGTAAAAATGCATACGGATTTACAGGGACTGGTGGACAGCCTGCCTAAAGCCCCCCGCACAGTCATTCGTATATTTGTGGTGCTGGTTACCCTTATATTTTTAGTCGTATTTTTGGTCGCGTCGTTCGATTATGCAATCACCGCCGGAAAGCTTACGACGATTCTCCTCAAAATCCCTCTCAAGCTTTGCTACGGCACGATGCCGGTCGGGGCCGCGTTAATGCTTTATGAATTTATAAAACTGATCCGTCACCGTATTTTTGACAAGCCGGTTCCATACGGCGCATTTGACGAGACGGAGCAGGAGAGGGGGTAATCACATGATAAATGTCGTCAGCATACTGATGCTTGTCGTATTGATTTTCGTTTTTATTATGATCGGCGTACCCGTGTACGCAAGCCTTGGCGTTTCCGGCCTGATCAGCCTGATCATGCTTCAGGGCAAGCTGGCCGTCGGCACCGGCGTGCCGCTTCTGGTTATTCCGCAGTCCATTTATTCGGGCATCGGCTATTTCCCGCTTCTCGCCATTCCGTTTTTCATCCTGGCCGGTGAGATCATGAACCGGGGCGGCATCACCGACCGCCTGATCAAATTCGCGCTGCTGATTATCGGCAGGATGCCGGCGAGCCTGGCGCAGGCCAATATCGTCGCCAGCATGTTTTTCGGCGGCATCACGGGCTCGGCCCAGGCGGACACCTCGTGTATCGGCGGTGTGCTGATTCCCGCCATGGAAAAAGAGGGCTACAGCAAGGAGTTCAGCGTTGCGGTTACGGCGGCGTCATCCACATGCGGGCCGATTATCCCGCCGAGCATTATGATGGTCATCTTCGGCGTTGCGGTCAATGCATCGGTGGGCGCCCTCTTTATGGGCGGCCTTATTCCCGGCATCCTGATCGGGCTCAGTGAAATGGCCGTTGTGGCGATTATGGATAGAAAGTATCATTTCCCCAGAAGAACGGAGAAAATGCCGCGCAGTGAAAAGATAACGGTCGCCTTGGACGGACTCTTGCCCCTGGGCATGCCGCTTATCATCGTCGGCGGAATCATAGGCGGCGTATTTACCCCCACGGAAGCGGGCGCCGCCTCGGTGGTCTACTCGCTGTTCGTCAGCATGGCCGTCTTAAAAACCGTCAAGGCGAAGGACCTTATCCCCATGCTGCGCCATACCGCGACGCTTTCCGCAACCACGCTGATGATCATCAGCTGCGCGAAAATTATCAGCTACGGGCTTACCGCGCTGCAGATGCCCGTATTGCTCGGCAACCTGTTTATGTCGATCTCCGATTCGCCGTATGTCTTTTTATTGCTTGTAAACATCCTGCTTCTGATCATGGGCATGTTCATGGACGGCGGAGCCAGCGTCATCATATTGGCCCCCATTTTAACCCCGATCGCCATGACGCTTGGCATCAATCCCATCCATTTCGGGCTGGTAATGGTGCTGAATCTCGTCATCGGCTGCGGCACCCCTCCCCTGGGGCTGTGTCTGTACATCGCCTGCGGCATCGCCAAGCTTCCGGTGGAACGGGGAGCGCGGGCAATCCTGCCCTTTATCGCGGCGGAGGTGGTCGTACTCTTGCTGATTACCTACCTTCCCGAGCTCGTGCTGTTCTTTCCGAGGCTGTTCGGCTACGTCATATAACGTTTCGTTTTATGTGAACGGGTCCTAAAATTTTTATTACAGGAATGATATCGATGAAAACATTATCCGGCGTCGTATGCGCCACAATAACACCCATGCGAAAGAACGGGGAAATTGACGAGGAATCTCTGAGAAGTCTCTTAAACCACCTCGCAGGCAACGGAATCGACGGCATCTATCCCAACGGAACAAACGGCGAGGGCATCCTTCTGTCCGCCCGGGAACGAAGGCGGGCTGCGGAAATCCTTGTGAGTGAAAACAAAGGGCGCATGTCCGTATATATCCAGTGCGGCAGCGCGGCGACCGAGGAAGCCGTATCGCATGCGCGACACAGCAGGGAAATCGGGGCAGACGGCATCGGGATCATGACCCCACTGTTTTTCCACTGCGACGACCAGGCGCTTTCGGCATATTACGATGAAATACTCTCGGCCGTACCCGATTTTCCCGCTTACATATACAACATTCCGAGCCATACGCGAAACGACGTGACGCCCGGCCTTCTGGCACAGCTGATGGCGCGGCACGATAACCTCAGGGGCATCAAATACAGCGACTACAATTTGCCGAGGGCTCAGGATTATCTTCGCCAGGCGCCCCGTCCGGCCGACCTGCTTGTAGGCTGCGACAGCTTGTTCCTCCAATGCCTGATGACTGGGGGCGTCGGTACGGTGTCGGGGCCCGCAATGGTCTTTGCAAAGCGCTTTGTAAGACTGTACCGGCAATATCGGGAGAGGGATTTCGAGGGCGCGATGGAAACGCAGCGCCGAATTGTGGACACCGACCGCGCGCTTTCCGGGATCCCTTCCATTCCCGCCATAAAGGCGATGCTGAAAATGCTGGGCGTCATCAAAGAAGATATATGCCGCGGGCCGCTGCGCCCGCTCACGGCCGAAGAATACGGCGCGGCGGAGAAAGTCTTGAACGCCTATTGCAGGGAAGAGGGGTAAAGCTTGAAAAGCTTCAAACTTCGTTGATAATAGTGTGCGTTGTCCGCTTAGGGGGCAACCGCAACACATGCACATGATGCCCTTTTTGCGGTCGTTTTGTGCCTCCAAGTTATGCGAAAGGAATGGCCATCATTATGAAAACAAAGTTTAGTGTCGGCGTCATCGGAGTCGGGGCAATCGCCCAGATCGCACATCTGCCCGTATTGTCCTCCAGGGACGACGTCGAGCTCCGCGGCCTTATGGCGGGACATATTGAAAACGCGCAGCGCGCGCAGATGAGGTATGCGGCGAAAAACGCGGTCGCAACCCTCGGGGAATTTATCGACCTCGGCCTTGACTGCGCCTTTGTGCTTTCGCCGAAGCCGCTTCACCCCGAGCATGTCATGCCGCTTCTTGCGGCGGGAATCGATGTTTTTTGCGAAAAGCCGCTTGCGATGACGCTCCGGGAAGCGGATCAGATGGCGGAGGCCGCGGCGAAAAGCGGCAAGAAGCTGATGGTTGGCTTTAACCGCCGTTTTGCGCCCGTATATCGGAAAGCAAAGGACGTCTACAGTGATTTATCCCCCGATGTGGTCGTGGCGCAGAAAAACAGGCCGGCGAGCGAGTACCGCGCGACGCTTGAAAACGCCATTCATATGGTCGACCTGATGCGTTATCTGTGCGGGGAGTGCGATCAGGTTTCCGCGATAGCGAAATTTACCGATCCCTACTATGAAACGCTGACAACCGCCCAGCTCCGCTTTGAAAACGGGACCGTCGGAATGCTCGTCGCGGACAGAAGCTCCGGGCAGTGGGTTGAAACGCTGGAGCTGCACGGCCAAAACCGGAGCGTTTACGTAAATTCGCCGGACAGCGTGACCGTCGTCGACGCGGCCGAGTCGCACACCACCACAATGACCCCGCTCGCCATGGGATGGGCGAGGGTCGAGGACAAACTGGGTTTTCGCGCGGCGATCGACCATTTTTTCGACTGCCTCAAGACTGGCCGGACGCCCCTTACGAGCGCCGAGGATGCGTTCAAGACGCATGAACTGATGCACAGAATACTGAAATGCGCCGGGCTTCCGGCTCTTGATTAAGAGGTACATACATGTATAAAATTGCAGGACACACAATGGGGACACCGGAATATACGGTCACCGAGGCGATTTCCCTGTTTCGCAGAATCGGCCTTGAAGGGGCGGAGATCGTCGTCCAGGACGGATTCCTAAGCGGGCTTCCGACAAACGCGACCGAGGCGCAACTGGAGGAAATCAAAAAATGCGCCGAGGAAAACAATATTGAAATCGTCTGCCTGACGCCGTATTTTTCGAGATACAACGATCCGGATGATGCCGCAAGGGATGCGGACATCGCGGGGCTCAAAAGGGTGATCGGCTACGCGCGTTACTTAAACGCCGGCTTTATCCGTATTTACGCGGGCAATTATCCGCAGGACGCCGCCGACCCGGACGGCGAAAAAAGGCGCCGTCTGATATCGGCCTTGCGGCTTCTCGGCGACGAGGCGCAGAACGCGGGAATAAGGCTTGTTATTGAAAACCATTTTAACACTATGGCGGTTTCCGCGGCCCAGACCGCAAGCCTCTTAAGTGAGATCAACCATCCCGCCGTCGGGGCGCTGTACGATCAGGTAAACCTCGCCTTTACCTACAATGAAGATTACCCCGAGGCGATCGCGCTTCAGAAACAATATATTTATTATACGCATGTCAAGGATCTGGTTTTTAAATCGGAAAAAAAGTTTTTTGCGTCGTCGGACGTTTCCCATCCCGACGATTCGGAACGAAACGTTCTTTCCAAGATTGTCGGCGAAGGGATCATGCCGTGGAAGGAAATCCTGAGCTGCCTTCGCGGCGCCGGATATAAAGGTTGGCTGTCGCTTGAATATGAAAGAAGGTGGCATCCGGAAGACATTCCCGACGCATCCGTCGGGATGAAAAAAAGCGCGGAATATGTAAGATCCTGTTTTCCTTTGATTGAAACCATCGGCACCAGCGGAAAATAAATATTTATAGGAGGAAAGAAATGAAAAAATCTGTTAAAAAAATGGCGCTTCTGCTCGGCATCCTCATGACGCTGTCCGCGTTTGCCGCCTGTTCCGGACAGGCCGCGCCCACGTCCACAGCCCCCGGCACCGATAATACATCCGCAGGACAACCGTCGGAGACGGCGCCGGAATACGTCTTCAAGTATTCCGCGACCTGCCCGCCGACCGGAACGCAGGCCGACGGCGCCAACCGGATGGGCGAACTGATCAAAGAGCATACCGACGGCCGTGTCGTCATGGAATTCTATCCGAGCTCCCAGCTGGGCGACAAGATCCCCTCCATGGAGGGCTTGCGCGCGGGCACGATTGAAATGACCGAGTGCGCCGCCACCGACCTTTCCAATTACAGCTCGATCTGGACCGTATTTTCACTGCCGTACCTTTTTGACAGCGGCGAGCAGGCGATCGCCGTGATCAACGACCCCGAGGTCAGGGCGATCACCGATGCCGACGCCGCGGAGCAGGGCTTTGTCATCCTTTCCTGGTGGAACTTCGGCGAACGCAGCATCTTAAACACCAAACGCCCGGTCAAAACACCCGAGGATTTAAAAGGAATCCGCGTTCGCGTCATGGAAAATCAGCTTTTGGCGGATACGCTTAACGCGATGGGCGCTTCCGCAACCGTTATGGCATGGAGCGAGGTTTACACCGCCCTCCAGCAGAAGACCATCGACGGCCTCGAAAACTCCGCCCCGGTCATCACCGCGAACAAAATGCATGAAGTCGCAAAATATCTGTCCTTTACCGAGCAGTTTATTATCCCAGATCCGGTATTTATGAGCAAAAAGGTATATGACGGTATGCCGGAAGACCTGCAAAAGGCCGTTTTGGAAGCGGGCGAGGCAATGCAGAAGGAATGGAACGAAAATATCTGGCCGCCTGCCGTTGAAAAGGAATTGCAGACGATGAAGGACGCGGGCGTCCAGATGAACGATGTCGACAAAGACGCTTTCAAGGCCGCCGTGCAGCCGGTCATCGAAAGCTTCCTGAAAAACGCCGATGAGAAACAGAAAAAACTGTATGAAACGATTGTAAAGGTCAGGGAAAAATACTAGGTCGTGTTGACATTTTATTTCTGATTGCCGTGCGGGACCCGACCGCAAAACGGTTACAATCATCGAATCCTGCTGTATTTTCTTGTTTATAGGAGGAAAGAAATGAAAAAAACAGTAAAAAAAATGGCGCTGCTGCTCGGCATCGTCATGGTGCTGTCCGCATTCACCGGCTGTTCCGGTAATCCCGGTACATCCTCTTCCACAGACATTTCAGGCAGCGCAGCAGGCAGCACCGCCCCGGCCGACAATAAAACGGAAAAGAAGCCGGAGTATACGTTTAAGTATTCCGTAACCTTCCCGGCGACCGGAGCCCAGGCGGACGGCGCCGCCGCGCTTGGAAAGCATCTCGAGAAGTATTCCGACGGAAGGGTCGCCATGGAGTTTTACCCCAGCTCTCAGCTGGGCGACAAGATCCCATCGATGGAAGGTCTGCGCTCGGGCACGATTGAGATGACCGAGAGCGCCGCCACCGACCTCTCGAATTACAGCTCGATCTGGACCGTATTTTCGCTGCCGTATCTTTTTGACAGCGGCGAGCAGGCAATCGCCGTAATAAGCGATCCCGAAGTGCGGGCGATTACCGACGCCGACGCGGAAGAACAGGGCTTTGTCATCATTTCCTGGTGTAATCTCGGCGAACGCAGCATCTTAAACACCAAGCGCGCCGTCAGCGAACCGGAGGACTTAAAGGGTATCCGCGTCCGCGTGATGCAGAATCAGCTTTTGGCCGACACGTTAAACGCCATGGGCGCTTCCGCCACGATAATGGCATGGAGCGAGGTTTACACCGCGCTCCAGCAGAAGACCATCGACGGCCTTGAAAATTCCCCTCCCGTGATCACGGCCAACAAAATGGAGGAAGTCGCAAAATACTTGTCGTTTACCGAGCAGTTTATTATCCCCGACCCGGTATTTGTAAGCAAAAAGGTCTATGAAAGTATGCCGGAAGACCTGCAAAAGGCTGTTTTGGACGCGGGCGAGGCAATGCAGAAGGAATGGAATGAAGAGATCTGGCCTTCCGCCGTTGAGAAGGAGCTGCAGACGATGAGGGACGCGGGCGTCCAGATGAACGATGTCGACAAGGACGCTTTCAAGGCCGCCGTACAGCCGGTCATCGACAGCTTCTTAAAAACCGCCGACGAGAAGCAGAAAAAACTGTATGAAACAATCGTAAAGGTCAGAGAAAAATACTGAGACGCCCCTTAAAGGCCAACGGACAAATGTAGGGTCTGACCGGTCAGGGGCCGGATTTCGCGGAGTGTCCGCGTCCGGCCCCGGCCGGCAAAAAAGCGGGAGGGAACAAAAATGTTGTGCAGCACGATCATCGCGGAGAGCGGCGCGCCCGCCTCGCCGTTCATGCTCTCCGGGGGGAACCTTTCGGATCATCTGGACACCGCCGCCTCTTTCGGCTATCATGGGGTTGAGCTTCAGATTGCAGACGCGGAGAGGTTTAATAAGGAGCCCTTTTTGCTAAAGTGCAGCCGTCTTGGCCTTGTCGTCACCTCCATCGGGACGGGGCTCGCGGCAAAGGAGGGCTTAAGCCTTTCCGCCGCCGACGACGCCGTGAGAGCTGCGTCCGTTTCACGGATGATGTCGCAGATCGATCTCGCGGCCAAAATCGGTGCGGGGACGATTGTGCAGCTCGGCCTGCTGAAGGGACTGATGCGCAACTGTCCGGATGAGAAAACTTATTTTAATAATCTCGGCCGGAGCGTGACCGCCCTTGCGCGGTATGCGGAGAAAAAAGAGGTCGTAATCGCTTTTGAGCCGATCAACCACTATGAAAGCGACGCGTTCAACACCTGGGACGACGCGGCCGCGTTTATCCGGGCCGTCGGATGCGGGAGCCTCCGGCTGTCTCTGGATCTGTATCACATGCGGTTTGAGGAAAAAGACATACTGGCGTCCATCCGCAGGCACGGAGCCCTGATCGGTTCGGTGCAGCTGATGGACGACAACCGGATGTATCCCGGCGGGGGATGCTTCCGGTTTGAGCCCATCATATCCGCTATTCTGGAGACCGGATACGACGGTGCGGTCATCATGGAATGCCTGCCTCTTCCGACCCCTGAAACCGCCCTGAAAAAAGCGATTGAGTTTTATCATAACCATTTTTGAGATCCGACGGTTCATCCGGGAGCCGGAACCGGCCCGCTTGAATTTGTTTTTCGAACCGATACAAAACATCATTCCGGCGTGCCGCTCAGCCGTAAAAAGCGGCGACCGCGTCGAAGGCGGCGAAACCCCGGCAAATCGGGGAGCTTCCGGTGAAAAGGAAGTCCCGCGCGCATGGGGTCCGGCGTTTTGGATACGCGGTAAATGGAGTCTTTTATGAACGGAATCGGCAAGCTTAACATCGCGTTGATCGGCGTCAGCCATTGGCACGTCCCGCTTTACCTTGCGGCCGTGCCGAGGGAGCGCCTTCATATAACGGCCGTATCGGACCCCGACGCCAAGGTGTCCGAAAGAGTCGCGTCCGAGCTTTCCTGCAGGGCCTATATTGACCCGGAAACCCTTCTCGACAGGGAGAAGCCGGATTTCGTTTTTGCGTTTGCGCCGCACCGCGACATGCCGGCGCTTGCGAAGCTGATCATTTCGCGAAAAATACCGTTTACCATTGAAAAGCCGCTCGGACTGTGCATACAGGATGTGCTCGACGTGCAGAGGGAGGCGGAAAAGGCGGGCGTGTTCTGCGCGATTCCGTTCATCTGGCGGTACAGCGCGCTGATAAGGGAGCTTCGGGAGAGGATCGATCCGGCGGATGTACTGCACATGTCCTTCAAGTTTATCGCCGGTCCGCCGAGCCGTTACATCGTGCCGTCGCCCTGGATGCTCAAAAGCGAAACGGCGGGCTCCGGCTGCATGACAAATCTGGGCGTGCATTTTATCGACCTTGCGCTTCTGCTGACCCGGTCGGAGGGCGGCGACGTGCTCGGCTCGGCCTTCCATTACGCCGCGGGCTATGATGTGGAGGATTACGCGTCGGCCCTTGTCCGCCTAAGCAGCGGGGCCTCCCTGTCGATTGAGACAGGCTATGCCTACCCGATGGACGGGGAGAATAAGCGCGACAACAGATGGAATTTTGTCACGAAAAAGGGCTACTACACAATGGGCGTCGGCTATTTTGAGACAAGGGAATTCGGAAAGCCCGCGAAAAAGGTGCTGATGGACACGGACTCCGACGTCTATTACGCCGATTTTGTCCGAGACTCCCTCGTGGAATACACGGGCGGGTTTAGGCCGACCGCCGGACTTCCCGACATGGCACGGGTCAGGCGGATACTCGACGCCGTGATCAAAAAGGCGGGGCACGGGGCTTCGGCCGGCTAAGGGCGGCCGGATCACATATCATAATTCGGATGGAGTTTACAGCCTATGAAAACAATTCAAGTCGGAATGGTCGGAACCGGTTGGGCCGGCGCGATGCATGCGCAGTCGTATCACCGGATCTACGGAGTGGATTTCGAGCTTCGCACCGTTTGTTCCCTCGACCCTGAGCTTTCAGTGTTCGCGGACCGGCACCGTTTCAAGTACATATGCCAAAGCGCCGACGAGCTGATTTCCGATCCGCTGATCGACGTCGTCGATATCGTTACCCCGCCGGATACCCACGCCGGACTGATCAAAAAGGCGCTGGCGGCGGGAAAGCATGTGATCTGCGAAAAGCCGGTTACCGGCTATTTCGGGCAAAGCGGGGATAAAGAGCCGATAGGAAAGGTCTCCAAGGAACAAATGCTCTCCCACGTCCTCGACGAGATGAACGAGTTGGAGGAGGCGGTGAAGAAGTCCGGCCGTCAGTTTTTCTACGCGGAAAATTGGATTTACAGCCCCCCGTTTTTGCGGGCGTCCGAGCTCGTCGCCGCGAAAAAAATGAAGCTTCTGCAGATCAGGGGCATGACCGGACACAAGGGTTCCCACGCGGACCATGCCGCTAAATGGAAATATAACGGCGGAGGGGCGCTGATCCGCCAGGGCACGCACCCGGTCGCGGCGGCGCTCTGGATCAAGCGCAGGGAAGCGGAGGCGCGCGGGGAAACCGTCGGCGTTGCTTCGGTTTTGTGCGACGCCAGCGCGATTACCGGGAAAATGGGCGCTGAGGAAAGGGGCTATCTGCATACCCGGCCGTTCGACGTGGAGGACTGGGCGCAGCTGATCATCACCTTTTCAGACGGGACAAAGGCGGACATTACCGCGGGCGACATCTACCTCGGAAACGTCATAAACCGCTTAAGCCTCTACGGCAACCAAGGCGTGCTCCACTGCAACATGACGCCGAACAATCTTCTGGACGTTTATTTTTCCGACGAAAAGGGCATTGAGCGGGAGCATATCATGGAAAAAAGCGACCACAACATCGGCCGTCAGAGCGCGCTTGTGTCGGAGGAATTCATCAGGGGCTACAACGGGGAGCTGCAGGACTTTCTTGAGTGCATAGCGGGGGATCGCGAGCCCAAATCCGGCTTCGCGCTCGCAAAGGAGACGCTTAAAGTGATTTATACCGCGTACCTGTCCGCCGAGCGCGGGGAGACCGTAGAAATGTCAGGACGCGGACAAAACGAGGCCGTCGGTTGTTAAACCCGGAAACTGAAAAAAGCAAAAGGAAAGCGGTGATCTATTGGACGGCATTCTTGTTATCGGCAGCCTTAATATGGATATGGTAATTCACGTCGCGGAAATTCCGAAGGTGGGACAGACCCTCCTCGGCAGACTTCAGGGCTATGTACCGGGCGGCAAGGGGGCGAACCAGGCCTATGCCGCCGGACGGCTCAGCCGCACCCGGGATGCGGTTACAATGCTCGGGGCAGTGGGCGACGACGAGCTCGGGGCAAAGCTTAAGAATAACCTGGCGGGCGCGGGGGTAAACACGGAGAAAATAGCGACCGCAAAGAGCGTCGGCAGCGGCCTCGCGGTCATTCATGTAAACCGCGCGGGAAACAATTCGATCACGGTGCTTCCCGGCGCAAATTTTGAATGCGGCGAAGCCTTTATCCGCCGAAACGAGGCTTTGATATCGGCGAACAAAATCATCCTTCTGCAGATGGAAATCCCGCCGGAGGCGGTTTTTGAGGCAATCAGGCTCGGGAAAAAACACGGCTGCACGGTAATCCTGAATCCGGCTCCCGCGCCGGAGAATATCCTGGACGAAATTCTCGGGCTCATCGATTTTATCACGCCGAACGAAAGCGAGCTCGAGGCGATTGCCGGCCTTCCGGTGACGGACGATCATACCGCCGCGGCCGCCGCGGAAAAGCTGCTTTGCAAAGGGGTAAAAAACGTTATCGCGACCCTCGGGAAAAACGGCGCCCTGCACATGTCTTCCGGCGCGCCTGCGGCCTTTTACGGGGTCGAGGACGTAAAGCGCGTGGATACGACGGCGGCGGGAGATACCTTTAACGGCGCGTTTGCGGTCGGCCTTTTGGAGGGCATGAGCGTCGCGGAGGCGATTTGTTTCGCCAACAAAGCCGCCACGATCTGCGTTACC
Organism: Clostridiales bacterium UBA6114; assembly: GCA_002423435.1. Taxonomy (GTDB): domain Bacteria; phylum Bacillota; class Clostridia; order Oscillospirales; family Butyricicoccaceae; genus UBA6114. The sequence goes on along the minus strand of DIWE01000042.1, from coordinate 52,750 downwards.
CGCCCCGGGGCGCAGTCGTCGATTCCGTCGAGAAAAGAAATTAGCTAGCTTATCGGTTTGGCACACGAAAGGCGCGCCGCAATCCGTTTTCTGAAAAACGTTTTGCGGCGCGCCTGTTATTACCTATGTATTCCTATTCAATTTCGCTTTTCCAGAGCCCGTGCAGGTTGCAGTAGGCGAAAGCCGCGAGCGCCTTGTCGCCCTCCGTGAGCGCGAAGGTCACTTCCGGTTTGTCCCCCGCTGCAAGACATTTGCGCTGGCCGCCCTCCTCGGTCATCAGGTAAATCCAGGCGATGTGGTGCTCCTCGGTCATCGGGTGCAAAACGCTGCCGACGGTAACGGTCACCGCGCTGCCGTCGATCTTCGCGACCGGGACGTGCTTTTCCTTCGACGCGTCGACGGTGTTCGCCTTAAGTTCGGTCATCGGCTCGCCGCAGCAGATGATCGGGACGCCGGAGTCATCGATCATCCCCACAAGATTTCCGCAGTGCTTGCAGATAAAAAATTTCTGGTCCTTACACATGTTGAATACCCCTTTCTTTTTACACGGGCGCATAACGTCGGCCCATTAACAAATACTGTATTTTAATTGTGTACGAATATAGTATACATTCGGCCCGCACGGCCTGTCTGTGACAAAGTCACAAAGAAAGCGCGTTTTCAATAATAATTATCAAATTTTCTTTATGGCTCCGCGCCGAACCCGTCTTCGTCCGGAAAAGCCGAGAGGAGCTTTTGGTCCTCGTCGCTCAAATCCTCCGCTTTCAGCAGATCGGGGCGCCGCGCGAGCGTCTGACGGATGCTTTGCGCCCGTTTCCATTTCCGGATGTTTTCGTGGTGACCGGAAAGAAGGATCTCGGGCACCTTCCGGCCGTGCCAGACCTCCGGCCTTGTGTACTGCGGATATTCCAGAAGCCCGCTGAAATGGCTTTCGTCGGTAAAGCACGACTCGTCCGACAGCACGCCGGGCACCATACGGCAGACCGCGTCGGCAACCGCCATCGCCGGTATCTCGCCGCCGGTTAAAACAAAGTCGCCCAGCGAGATCTCCTCGTCGATGCACTCGTCGATGAAACGCTGGTCGACCCCCTCGTAATGCCCGCACACCAGGATGACATGGCCTTTTTCCAAGAGCTCGCGGGCTTTCTGCTGGGAAAAGGGGACGCCCTGCGCCGACAGAAGGACGGTGTGCACAGATGCGCCGCCCGTGAGGTGGCGGTGGCACTCGAAAAGCGGGTCGGCGAGCATCAAAAGCCCCTGTCCGCCGCCGTAGGGATAGTCGTCGGTGCGGCGGTGGCGGTTAAACGCAAAGTCGCGGATGTTGATACAGTTGATTTCGACAAGCCCGTTTCCCTGCGCGTGCCCGATGATGCTGGTCCCCAGCATCGCGCGCACCGCGTCGGGAAACAGGGTCATAATGTCAAATTTCATTCAGCATGCCCTCTATCGTGCGGATGCGGACCGTCCTGCGGTCAAAATCGATTTCCTTGATGAATTCGGGAACGGACGGGATCATATATTCCTCTTCGCCCTGTACAATGAGCAGGTCCCCCCTCGGCAGCGAGAGCGTGTCGGAAATCTGTCCGACGGTCCGGTCTGTCCGCTCGTCGTACACGGAAAATCCGATGATGTCCTGCAAAAAGACTGCGCCCTCGGGAAGACTGACGTCCGCCCGGTTTAAGAACAAGACGGAGTTTTTAATCGCCTCGGCCTTTTCAATGGTATCGATTCCTTCGAGCAGCATCAGCGCAAAGCCCTTGTGTGCCCGCGAGGAAAGGACGCGCACAGGATTTCCGGCAAGGTAAACGGTTTTGAGCCTTAAAAGGTCGGACAGAGAGTCGCACCACGGCCGGACTTTTACCTCTCCGCGTATGCCGTGGGTATTGATGACCTCGCCCGCCTCCAAAAGCTGTTTCATGAAAACCTCCATCTTGTTATAACAAACTCGGGCCGACAGATAAGCCGGCCCGGTTTTTTTCGGGGTTGCCCCGGACAGACCGAGGCCTGTCCGGGGAATTTTTCTGGGGACCCGGATATACAAGGGTATGTCCGGGATGAGCCTTTCAGTCAAGGATGTCGACGGAGATTTTTTTGTTTTCCTTCAGCCCGGCCGCTTTCATGAGAGTACGGATTTCCTTGGCGATACGGCCCTGGCGGCCGATCACCTTGCCCATATCCCCGGGTGCGACGCGCAGCTCTAAAACGACGGAGTCGTCACGCTCCGTTTCGGTGACGGTCACGGCATCGGGGTTGTCGACGAGATTTTTCGCGACATACAATAACAGATCTTTCATCGGAAAACCTCTCCAAATCAGATTACGCCGGCCTTTTTCATAAGGGCACGTACGGTATCGGTGGGCTGAGCACCATTTTTAATCCACTGCTTTGCACGCTCACCGTCAATTTTAATTTCAACGGGCTCCGCGATCGGATTGTAGTAGCCGATTTCCTCAATAAACCTTCCGTCACGGGGATAACGCGAATCAGCGACCACCAAGCGGTAGAAAGGAGCTTTTTTTGCGCCCATTCTCCGCAGCCTGATCTTAACCATGTGACATTCACCTCCTCAAAGAATAAAGCTAATATTAAAAAGATTTTAATATTGTCGGATTCAGAAAGGCAGCTTAAACCCGCCGGGGCCGTTGAAGCCGCCGAATTTGCGGCCGGGCTTTTTCTGCATGGACGAAAGCTGCTTTGTCATTTTCGAAATGGCCTCGAACTGCTTTAAGAGCCTGTTGATCTCCTCGATTTTGAGTCCGCAGCCCGAAGCGATCCGTTTTTTCCGGCTGTAATTGATGATTGAGGGATTCTCCCGCTCGGCTACAGTCATCGAAAGGATGATCGCCTCGACGTGCGAAAGCTGCTTTTCGTCGACGGAAGCATTTTTTAGCGCTTTTGCATTCAAGCCGGGGACCATGCCCATGATGTCCTGGAGGGAGCCCATTTTTTTCATCTGGACAAGCTGATCGTAAAAATCGGTCAGCGTCAGGCGCTGTGTGCGCATCTTTTTTTCAAGCTCCAAGGCCTTTTTTTCATCGAAGTCCAGCTGCGCCTTTTCGATCAGGGAGAGCATGTCGCCCATCCCGAGTATTCTCGACGCCATGCGGTCGGGGTGGAAGGCCTCGATCTGGTCCAATTTTTCGCCGACGCCGCAGAATTTGATCGGCTTTCCGGTGACTGCCCTGACCGAGAGGGCCGCTCCGCCGCGCGCGTCGCCGTCGAGCTTCGTAAGGAAGACGCCGTCGACGGACAGCGCCCCGTCAAAGGCCGCGGCCGCGTTGACCGCGTCCTGGCCCGTCATCGCGTCTACGAAAAAGAGGATTTCATTCGGACTGACGGCGGCCTTGATGCGCTTTAGTTCGTCCATCATCTCCTCGTCGATGTGAAGGCGGCCCGCGGTATCGAGAAAGACAATATCGTTGCCGTGCGCCTTGGCGTGTGAAACGGCCTCCCTCGCGATTTTTACCGGGTCTTTCTCCCCGTCGATTGAAAAAACGGGGACGTCGAGCTTTTTGCCGACGACCTTGAGCTGCTCGACCGCCGCCGGGCGGTACACGTCGCAGGCGACAAGCAGCGGGCGCCTGTTTTCGCGGGTTTTATACATTCCCGCGAGCTTCGCCCCGTTTGTCGTTTTGCCCGCGCCCTGAAGCCCGCAAAGCATGACGACGGTCGGCGGGGACGACGCCATTTTTATTTTTGCGCTTTGGCTGCCCATCAGGGATACAAGCTCTTCGTTTACAATCTTGATGACCTGCTGCGCGGGGGTCAAGCTCTCCAAAACATTCTGCCCGACGGCGCGCTCGGAAACCTTCTGGATAAAATCCCGCGCGACCTTAAAATTGACGTCGGCCTCGAGGAGCGCGACCCGGATTGCGCGCATTGCATCCTTTACGTCCGACTCGGTGATTCTTCCGCGGCTTTTCAGTTTTTGAAAGGCGGCGTTTAATTTTTCGGTAAGACCCTCGAAGGCCATATTTTCCCCCATTTCTTAGGTATAGGTATAGATATTTTGCCGTTTATGCATGGTAGGCATAAAACGACGGAGGTGCGGGCAAGCTTTCAATTAGATCGCGCTTTTCGGGCGTTTGCCCCGGAAAAGGCTCTTCATGTATAACCATCGGGCTCAAGCATGGTCCGGGCCAGGGAAAGAATTTTATCCGTTTCCTCGACGATGGCGGGGTTTCTGCTTTTGCTGCTGTTTTCCATACGGATGTGTTCCGCCGCGTCCCTGATTTTTGAGATATTCGTCTGGATTTTCCCGTAGCGGGCCACAAGGCCGAGCTTATATTCCATGTCGCGGAGTGTCGATTCCGCACGCTGGACGGCATCGCGGACACCCTGTCTCGTGATGCCGGCATGTTCGGAAATTTCGGTTAATGAGAGATCCTCGTTGTAGTAAAGGTCAAATAGTTCTTTTTGCTTTACGGTGAGCATTTCGCCGTAAAAATCAAAAAGCAGACACATTTCGAACGGCTTGGATTTCATAAACGCACCTCCGTATTGTAAAGGCTACCAACTTTACAAGTTAATATGATATCGTAAAAACCCCTCTTTGTCAAGAGGGTATGAATAGTTCCCGAGGAAAGCGGAGAAAATACCGTGTATTGAGGGCGTGTATACATCGATGACACACCCGTTTTTTCGCTTTGCACCGGCATGAAGCTTTGATGCTTCAAAAGCGGGATTTGCCGAAACAAAGCAATCTGATTGAAAATCCGGGCGTGCAGGTTTTTAGCATACGCCCTTGCATTAAGATAGGATGAACTTCATGATTTACCATGCTTCGGACTTTCTGGATCTTACGGATCAGAAACTAAAAATGTTTGCCCAAAAGCTTGCGATAGAGCACCCGAAAGGAAAACTGAAAAGCGCGAGAAACGATGCCAGAAAATTAAAAAAGGAACTCGCATCGATCAGCAAAACATATAAACGGACAATCAGCTTCATAGAAAAGGAAACCCTGATCCCGCAGGAAATGGAATGGCTCACCGACAATTATTATATCGCCCACAGCCTTGGCGACGACGCCGTGCAGGCCGTCAGGTCCTACAAGCGGATTCCGACCCTTAAGGACGAGCGCCGGAAAATCTATGTCGCCTTTCTGGCGGAGGATTTTTTACTCGCGACGGGATATGTCGTGACCGATGAAAAAATCGCCGCGTTTTTGCAGGGGGTCTGCCTGGAAACCGAGCTTCTGGAGGAGGAGCTTTCAGCCTTTCTTTCCTATATCAAGGTGCAAATCCTCTATCTCATCTCGGAGGCCTGCGGTGAGATAGATCTTGTTTTGGAAGGTTATACGGGGAAAAACACGGACAGCTGCTTTTGTGACGAGATGAAGCTCCACCGGGTGCGCGACAGCGGAAGCACCCCGACGGAAGAACAGCTTGAGCGGAGAAAAGACGCCCTGAAAACGCATGAACAGCTTTCCGATCTGTTGCGCCGGGCGTTTTCCTCCCTGCGCTTTATCATCGACTATGATTTCAACACCCTGATCCGGGAACAAAACCCGGTCGAGCAGATACTCTCCGGCGACCCTTCGGGCGATTATCCGAATATGAGCGAAAAAAGCCGGGCCTACTACAGGTACAGGCTTTCAAAGCTTGCCAAGGAGGCCGGACTTTCGGGAAGGGAGTCGGCCGAGCTGGTGGTCCGGCTCGCCGGGGAGGGAAAGAGCGAAAGGGAACGCCATGTCGGGTATTATATCCTCGAAAAACCGCTCGGGAAGGAAAAGGAGAAGCTGCGCGGCCGGCTGTATTTTGCGTCGATCGTCGCGCTGTGCATCGGCATCGCGGCGCTCTTTTCCTTTTTTGCCGCCAATTTTCCCGCCTTTTTTTTGTTTCTGATCCCGGCGTTTGAAATCGCAAAGCGCATCGCCGATTTTTTCGTCATCCGCGTCGTTCCGCCCGCCCATCTGCCGAGGCTTGAACTTGGCGGCGGCATCCCGAAGGAGGGCAAGACGCTTTGCGTCATCACGGCGCTCGTGACAAGCGAAAAGGCGGCGCATAGGTTTGCCTCCCTCTTAAACGAGTACCTCGTTTCAAACCGCGACGCGGGAAAAAACGTCGGATACGGCCTTCTGCTCGATCTGAAGGATTCGAAAAACGAGACGGAGGAATCGGACGAGCCGATCATAAACGCCGCAAAGAAAGCGATCGAAGGGCTTGACTCCGAGGGGAAAAACCTCTTTCTGTTTGTCCGCCGCAGGACGTTAAACGCCTCCGACGGCGTTTATATGGGCTATGAGCGAAAGCGCGGCGCGCTATACGAGCTGATTTTGAAGGTCAAGGGAAAAAAGTCGGGTGTGCTGGTGGTGTCCGGCGACGAGGAGGATTTAAGCACGTACAAGTTCCTCGTGACGCTCGACGCGGACACAAGGCCGGAGCCGGAGTCCCTGCGCGCGCTCGCCGGGACGGCGCTGCACCCCTTAAATCGCCCGGAGCTCGACGAGGAAACGCTGACCGTAAAGCGCGGGCACGGCATTTTGCAGCCGGGGGTTTTAGCGTCCTTAGACGCCGCGAACCGCAGTTTTTTTTCGCGCATATTTGCAGGCGTCGGCGGTATCGACCCTTACGGGAGCGCGATCAGCGACGTCTATCAGGACCTCTTTTCCGAAGGGATCTACACGGGCAAGGGCTTGATCGACATCGACGCGTTCGACAGGGTCTTGGGCGGGCGCTTCCCGGAAAACCGGATCCTGTCGCACGATCTGATCGAAGGCATTTACCTTCGCGCGGGGTTTGTGAGCGACGTCCAGTTTACAGACGGCTTCCCGTATAAGGTATCGTCCTACTTTACAAGGATGCACCGCTGGATCAGGGGAGATTTTCAGATATCGAACTGGCTCTTTTCGAAGGTTCGCGGCCAAAATGGAAACGTTATAAAAAATCCGATCAATATTCAGGGAAAGTGGAAGATTTTCGACAACCTAAGGCGGAGCCTTTCGCCGTTTGTTCTGTTTTCCACGCTGGTCTTAGGCGCGCTTCTTTCCTATCGCTTTTTCATCCCGTGCGTTATCATTGCGCTTTTGTCGATCATGATGCCGCTTATATCCGATCTCGCGGTCGTTTTATTCCGCGGTGACGGCATGCGAAAGTACCATTCGAATATTCTGACCGGCGTGCCGGCAAACGCGCTGCACACTCTTCTGGACCTGTCCTTTCTGCCGCACCAGGCGATCATCGGGCTCGGCGCCTGCATCACCGCGCTTTACCGGATGAATGTGTCGGGGAAGAACCTGCTCCTCTGGGTCACGGCGGATCAGGCGGACCAGAGGAATGTGTCCGCCGTCCGGTATCACCGTCTGATGCTCCCGTCGATCCTCGCGGGACTTTTTGTCGTTCTCGCGGGCAACGGGATACTGGCTTTGATTTTGGGGCTTATCTGGATCGCGTCCCCGCAGGTGGGGTATCTGATCAGCAAGGAAGCCGAGCGGCCAAAGAGCGTCTCCGACGAGGATCTGGCTTTCCTCAAACGGGAGGCCGCCTTTATCTGGAATTATTTCAATGATTTTTTAAGGCCGGAGGACCATTACCTCCCACCGGACAATTTTCAGGAGCAGCCGCCCATCGGCCTTGCGCGGCGCACCTCGCCGACAAACATCGGACTTTCGATCCTGTGCATTTTTTCGGCGAAGGACCTGGGGCTCATCGACGAGGAGAGGGCTCTGTTTCTGCTCGACAAGATCATCGGAACGGTCGAGAGGCTCGACAAATGGAACGGGCATCTTCTTAACTGGTACGATACGAAAAAGGCGCGCCCACTCTACCCGAGATGCGTGTCCTCGGTCGACAGCGGGAATTTCCTCGCCTGTCTGATCGCGGCGAAGGAAGCGGTCTCCGAGTTTGAGAGCGAGCAAAAGAGGGAGCTTGGGCAGCGGATGGAGGCGCTCGCATCCGCAATCGACCTGCGCGCTTTGTACGACAAGAAGCGGAAGCTTTTTTACATCAGCCGGGACGCCGAGTCAAACAGGGAATCGAGCGGCGTGTACGACCTGATGGCGAGCGAGGCGCGGATACTGAGTTATGTCGCGGTGGCGCTCGGCCAGGTGCCGAAAAAACACTGGGAGAGGCTCGGGCGTGGGCTTACGGAGTTAAACGGTTACCGCGGGATGCTCTCGTGGACGGGGACGATGTTTGAATACCTGATGCCGAACCTTCTGATGCCGTCTTACCCGAACTCCATGCTCTACGAGAGCATGCAGTTTGCCGTTTATGCGCAGAAGTTGAACGGCAAGCGCCACAACACGCCCTTCGGCGTGTCGGAAAGCGCCTTTTACGCCTTTGACAACGCTCTCAATTACCAATACAAGGCGCACGGCGTACAGAAACTCGGCTTAAAGCGCGGGCTCGACCGCGAGCATGTCGTGTCCCCCTATTCCTCCTTCCTGGCGCTGTCGGTCGACCGTGAAAGCGCGATAAAAAACCTTCGCAGGCTCCGCGACATGGGGATGGAGGGGAGCTACGGCTTTTTCGAGGCCTGCGACTTTACGACGAGCCGCCTGCCCGGGCAGAAGGACTACGCGATCGTCCGGTGCTACATGGCGCACCATCTCGGCATGAGCCTGGTCTCGATCTCCAATCTGCTGGCAAAGACCTCGATGACCGACCGCTTTATGAGGGATACGCGCATACGCGCCTATCAGGTGCTCCTGTGCGAAAAAATCCCGGTCGGCGCGCCCGTCATGCGGGTGATATCGAAGGATGTGCCCGAAAAGCCGAAGCCGGTCACAATGGGGGTCGTCCGCGAATTTGCCGGAAGGGAGCGCGGCGCTCCGATGCTGAACCTTCTGACAAACGGCTCCTATCGCCTGATGCTGACGGAGGACGGAAAGAGCAGATCGGAGAGCGGAAGGACGCAGCTTCTGACCTTTTCCGCCTCCGACCCCGCGATCTTCCCCGGAATGGGCTTTTTCCTCAAAACGGGCAATGAAGTAATCTCTTTGCTGAAAATGCCGTTTTACGAGGGCGGGGCGACCTATTCCGGCCGGTTCGAGGCGTCGCGCGCAAGCCATATCTGCAAAACGGACACCTTTGCGTCGGTCATCCGCTCTTCGGTCATGGAAAGCATGGACGCGGAGGTGCGGCAGGTCGAGATCAAGAACACATCCGGCAAAAAAATGCCGGTGGAGCTGATTGTCTATTTTGAGCCGCAGGTTGAAAACGCGCAGGATTTCGCGGCCCATCCCGCCTTTTCCAAGCTGTTTTTGAAAACCGAGATCATCGGAAACGCGGTGATCGTCAGACGCCGCCCGAGAGACGGGCGCGAGGAGCGCGGCATCGTCTTCTGCTGCGACGCGCCCGTGGCGTTCGACACGTCGAAGGAGCTTTGCATGGGGCGCGGCGGCGTGCGGAGGATCTATGGCGCCGCGAAAGCCGCACCGAAAAATACCGACGGCGCGGTGCTCGACCCATGCGTGCTCGCACGCGTAAAACTGAATCTTGCAAGCGGTGAGACCAAAACCGTAAACTTCGGTCTCGCGCCGGGCAGGGAGCTCCACGACACACTCTCGAAGCTTATGCGCGCCCTTTTAAAAAAGGAGACCGATTTTGCTTCCCGGCAGGAGGGCTGCGCCCGTGTGCTGGGGCTTTCCAAAAAAGACGTGATCGACGCGATGGATCTTTACAGCACCATATTGTTTTCCAAAGCCGCGTTCGACAAAGAGTCGGTCCAAAAGGCGAGAATGGGGCAGCGGGATCTCTGGCGGTTCGGCATTTCGGGAGAGCTCCCGATCGCGGCGATCGTCGTGGACAGTGAGGAAGCAGCCAAAAAGGCGGGCATCTGGATCAAGAAGCATATTTTCAGCTTCCTAAACGGTGCGCCTTATGAGCTTTTGCTCCTTACCTTTGACGGCGGGGACTACCACTGCCCGGTCAAGACCGCGCTTATGGACGCGCTCAAATTGTCGGGCGGCGAATGCCTGATCGGCATCCGCGGCGGCGTGTACTTCATCGACGTTCTGAAAACGAGCGACGACGAAAGGGATTTCCTGTACTCCTGCGCATCCGTGATCATCGACGTCGACAAGGGGATTCCGAAAAAGACGGTCGCAAACGGCGCTCTTTACCGGATGGAGCCGGTCTTTTCAGGCGGCGGGGAGGTAAAGCGGCGCTTTGCCGACGACGGCTCGTTCGTGATGGAATGCAATAAAAGCCTCCCGTTTCTCGCGCAGAGCCATGTGCTCGCAAACCGGGCGTTCGGCTATATCGCGACCGACTGCGGCGCGGGGCATATGTGGTTTTTAAATTCGAGGGAGAACAAAATAAACTGCTGGGTAAACGATCCGCTGGCCATTGCGGGCCCCGAACAGGTCGAGCTGCATCTTAAGGGCAAAAGGACATCGGTGTTCGCAACACCCGACGGCGAGTGCACTGTCACCTACGCGCCGGGGTTTGCCCGCTATGAAAAGGTGGTCGGGCAGGTAAAGCTTACGACCACGGTCTTTGTGGCGGAGAAGCTTCCGTGCAGGATCATCCTCGCGGAGGTTACCGGATGCGATTTGGGCGACCTGATGCTCTCGAGCGGGACGACCCTTCTTTTGGGCCCGTCGATGCCGTCGACAAGCCATATCATGAGCTTAAAAGACGAAAAAACCGGCGCAATCTGCGTCCAGAACCGGTTCAATACCGAGTTTTCCCCGTATTATTTCGCGGCGATGGGGTCGGGGAAAACGGAGTTTACCTGCAGCCTCCCGTCCTATAAAGGCAACGAATACGACTCGTCGCTCGGCGCGGGGCTCGACCCGTGCCTCGCGGTCAGGACGTCCTTCGAAAAGCGGGGGGACAAATATGTCGCCGTGATCGCACACATGGCGTGCGGGAAGCTTTCCGCACTTGAACACTTAAAAAAGCTTTTGTCGTACGACGAGGCCCAAAAGGAGCTTGCGGCCGTTTCGGATTACTGGCGGACTCTGTCGGACGGAGTGCAGATCGACACGGGCGACAAGGCGCTCGACCGCTATATCAACACCTGGGCCGTCTATCAGACGCTTTGCTGCCGCGTGTTCGCGCGCACCTCCTTCTATCAGTGCGGCGGGGCCTTTGGATTCCGCGACCAGCTTCAGGACGTGACATCGCTTTTATACGCCTGTCCCGGCTTCGCGAGGACGCATATCCTGCGCACCTGCGCGCACCAGTATTTAGAGGGCGACGTGCAGCACTGGTGGCATTACACGAAAACGGAAAAGGAGGAGGGAAACCGCGGCATCCGCACAAAATGCAGCGACGACCTCCTGTGGCTTCCGTACGCGCTTTGCCTGTACCTTGAAAGAACCGGGGACATGGAGATCCTGAAAGTTCAGGTACCGTATATCGAATCGGCCCCGCTCGACGAAAATACATCGGAGCGGTACGAGACGCCCCGGATATCCAAAACGAGGGAGTCGGCGTTCTGCCACGCGTACCGCGCCGTCGACCTTGTGTTAAAGAGGGGAAACGGGGCGCACTCCCTTCCGCTGATCGGGACCTGCGACTGGAACGACAGCATGAACCTGGTCGGCGCGCAGGGCCAGGGGGAGAGCGTATGGCTCTCGTGGTTTTTGTCCCTCACGCTTTCCAAGATGGCGAAGCTCTGCGAGAAGCTCGGGGAATCCGACCGCGCGTCGCGCTATCATAAAAAAGCGGAGGAATACAGATCGGCGGCGGAACTCGCGTGGGACGGACGCTATTTTCTGCGCGGCTATTACGACGACGGCGAGGCGCTCGGGTCGTCGGAGAGCGCCGAGTGCAGGATCGACTCTATTTCCCAGAGCTTCAGCACCCTTGTGCCCTGCGATGAGAAAAAGCGCGTGACGGCCGTTCAAAGCGCCGTGGACGAGCTTTTCGACCGGGAAAACCAGATCGTCCTTCTGCTGAAGCCACCGTTTGAAAATTCCCCGAAAAACCCGGGCTATATCAAGGGCTATCTGCCCGGCGTGCGAGAAAACGGAGGGCAGTATACCCATGCCGCCGTGTGGCTAGCGATGGGGTGCTTCTCCCTTCAAATGAGCGATCAGGGTTATGAAATCATCAGGGCGGTCCTGCCGGAAAACCATCCGTACGATATTTACAAGGCCGAGCCGTTTGTCATTGCGGCGGACATCTATGCAAATCCGCAGCATGTCGGACGGGGCGGGTGGAGCTACTACACGGGCGCGTCCGGCTGGTTTTACCGCGTCGTGATCGAAAACATGCTCGGGATCGCGGTGGACGGCAAGGCGCTTTTATTAAACCCCTCGCTGCCGGAGGCGATCCGCGGCTTTCGCGCGACGCTGCGCTACAAGGACGCCGTGTATCACATCGAGGCGGAAAAACAAGGCGCGCCCGATGAGAAAAAAGAGCCCGCTCCCGAGACGGTGATCCCGCTTGAGAAAGAGGGAGAACACCACATCCGGCTTTCGCTCTGAGATTCGTTTTTGCCATGAGAGAATCGGGCAATTTTTTGAAGGTACGGAAAATTTTACAGTTTCGTCCTTTTCTTACCTGAAACAAAATGATATAATCAGTCTTCAAGGTTTTGCAATAAAATCCGAAATCATGGTTTTTTCGAAAGAAAAGGATAAAAATAAACCGATATTGATCCGGCGCGCGTTTATTCGCCCCGCCGCCTTATGCCTCTTACGCCTAAGAAAGGAATGGTTAGAAGACGATGCAAAAAACAATCCGAACTGAGATCCGGCCGGGGGTGTGGCTGCGCGTGATCAGCACGAGCAAGTTTGTCGCCCCGTGCTTTTCCTTAAGCTTTTTGACGACGCTCGAAAAAGAGAAGGCGGCCCATTACGCTCTGCTGCCAAGCCTTTTACGGCGCGGGTGCAGGAAGTATCCCGATATGGCAAAGATCGCGCATCAGCAGAACGCGCTTTTCGGCGCGCGCATTGAACCGTATGTGCGCAAAAAAGGGGCGGTCCAGTGCGCGGGCTTTGTCTGCGACATGATCTCGGATAAGGCGGCCGACGACGAGCCCGTTTTCAGAAAGACCCTTTCGCTTCTTTCCGAGATTGTACTTCGGCCGCATACGGTCAACAACGCGTTCGATCCGGATTATCTGTCCGGTGAGCGCGAGAATCTGATCGACCGGATTCAGGCGCAGATCAACGACAAACGCTTTTACGCGAAAAAGAGGCTGTTTGAAATCATGTGCGAGGGCGAGCCCTCCGGGCTTTCCGAGCTCGGCGACATCGAGACGGCCGGAGCGATCACCGGGGAGTCGGCATACGCCTATTATGAAACCATGCTGAAGACCTCCCAGATCGAGCTTTTTTACTGCGGGGACAAAAGCGTTGAAGAGGTTCAGACCGCCGTCGCCGATATATTCGGGACCCTGCGGGGCGCAAATCTCGAAAAGCCGGCGCCTTTCGGCGAGAAGCCGGGCAGGGAAGTGAAAAACGCGACGGAAACGATGGACGTGTCGCAGGGAAAGCTGGCGCTCGGCTTTCGCACGCCCGTCACGGCGGAGTCGAGGGAGTACCCGGCGCTTATTGTGATGAATGCGCTTTTCGGGGGCTCGACCTCGTCGAAGCTCTTCTTAAACGTCCGCGAGAAAATGTCGCTCTGTTATTACGCGAGCTCAACGATTGAAAAGCTTTCGGGGATCGTCGCCGTTTCCTCGGGAATCGAGGTCAAGAACTTTGAAATTGCGAAAAACGAGATCTTAAGACAGCTTGAGGCGGTCAAAAACGGGGACTTTGACCGCGACGAGTTCCTCGCCGCGAAAAAGAGCGTGCTTTCCTCCTTAAAGGCGGTTTTGGATTCTCCCGTTCAGCTTGAGGACTTTGAGCTTTCCCAGGCGGTCGGCAGGCTGCCCTACGGCGCGCAGGAGCTGATCAACGCGACCGAGCGGGTGACGGACAAGGAGGCCGTTGCGGCGGCCGGCACGGTTTCGCTCGACACGGTCTATTTCTTGAAGGGGGAGGCGAAAACCGGTGACTGAACGTTTTGTTTCCAAGCGTTTGAATCAGGAAGCGATGTACAGGCGTCTTTCAAACGGTCTTTCCATTTATTTTTTTCCAAAGAAAAATTACAATAAAAGCTTTGCGGTGATTGCGACGAATTACGGCTCCGTCGATTCGAAGTTCGTCCTAAACGGCGAGACGGTGGAGTCGCCCGGAGGCGTCGCGCATTTTCTGGAGCACAAGCTTTTTGACCAGCCGGACGGAAACGCGCTGAACAAGTTTGCGCAGACGGGCGCGTCGCCCAACGCGTTTACCAGCCACACGATGACGGCGTATCATTTTGAATCGACCGACCATTTCAACGAGAATCTCGAAATCCTTCTGGATTTTGTTTCAAACCCGTATTTTACGAAGGAGAGCGTGGACAAGGAGCAGGGCATCATCGCGCAGGAGATCGGCATGGTCGAGGACACGCCGTCGTGGCGGTCGTACAATCTGTTGTTTGAGGGGCTTTTTGCAAACCATACCGCCCGCAATTCGATCATCGGAACCGTCGAAAGCATCTCCAGGATCACGCCGGAGATTTTATACGGCTGCCACCGCGCGTTTTACAGCCCGTCGAACATGGTGCTCGTCTGCGCGGGCGACCAGTCGATGGAGCAGATCATTGAGACGGCCGAGCGCCTCACGAAAAAGGAAAACCAGGTCATCGCCGAACGGATTTACGGCGACGAGGCGCCGCAGGCTGATTCCCCCAGAAAAGAACTGCGCATGGCGCTTTCCATGCCGATGTTTATGCTCGGCTTTAAGACTGTTCCGCCGGAGCCCTCGAAGGAACGGTTTCGCAACGAGCTTTTGGGCGAGCTTGCGGCGGAGTACCTCCTCGGCACCTCGTCAAAGCTCTACGCATCCCTCTATTCGGGCGGGCTCATAAACCGCACCTTTGAATGGGGCTACAGCCTGTTCCCGAAAGCCGCCGTCTGGATGGCGGGGGGAGAGAGCCGCGAGCCGGAAAAGGTGCTTTCGGCCGTCTTGGAGGAAGCCAAACGGATACGGACGGAGGGGATCGACGACGCGCTTTTCGCGGGGATCAAAAAGGCGGCTCTGGGCCTTAAGATCCGCACGCTCGACTCGCCCGACGCCCTTTGCGTGGCGCAGACGTCCGCCTTTTTCGGCGGGGCGTTTTTCCTCGATTTTCCCGAGGTGTTCGAGAGCATTTCGAAAGACGATGTCGCGTCGTTTATCGACCGGGTGATAACGGAGGAAGCTTCCGCGATGTCCGTGATTCATCCGAATAAGTAAGGAGATGGGTTTACATTGGTTACAATGGACCAGTACGGCATTTCGTTTCCTGGGCTCGGAATCGATTTGGGCTTTATAAGCCCCTATGTCTTCGGGACGCCGATCAGGTGGTACGGCGTCCTGATCGCGGCCGGGTTTTTGCTGGCGGCGCTCTATGCCTTAAGGCGCGTAAATGAATTTGACCTGAGCGAGGACAATTTCCTAGACGCGCTTTTAATCGCGACGCCGGTCGCCATCCTTTGCGCGCGGCTTTTTTACGTCCTTTTCGACCTTGCGGATTATATTGATAATCTGGTCAAGATCTTTTACATCTGGGAGGGCGGACTTGCGATTTACGGCGGCGTCATCGGCGCCGTCACGGTTTCGCTCATCTATTGCAGGGTCAGGAAAATCAAGGTCGGCAACCTCCTCGACCTGACCGCCCTGGGGCTTCTGATCGGACAGGCCGTGGGCAGATGGGGGAATTTTTTCAACCGCGAGGTGTTTGGCCGGGAGACCTCTAACTTTTTGCGCATGGTGCTCACAAACCCCAACGACCCGTCGATCCGGCTGTCGGTGCACCCTTTGTTTTTATATGAGTCGCTCTGGAACATCGCGGGCTTTGTCCTTTTGCATTTCCGCTCGAAAAAGCGCGCGTTTCCCGGCGAAATTTTCCTTTTCTATCTGATGTGGTACGGCCTCGGGCGCGGGATCATGGAGGGGATGCGCGACTCAAACTACATACTGACGGTATTCGGGACGGATTTCCGAATCGACCGGTTTCTGGCGTTTTTGTCGGTTGCCGCCGCCCTTTCGCTTCTGATTTACAAACGCGTAAAGCTGCGCCGGGCAAAAGACGAAGACGGCGCCCTTTCAGACGCAGCCCCGCCGCCGGATTCGGCGGAGGAAACGGGAGACGACCTTCCGCAGGCAATCCCGGAGCTTAAGAACGAACCCGAGGAGAGCATGCAGAAAGACGGGCAGGAAACGTCGGAGGCCGAACCGGAAGCGGAGGCCGAGGCGGAAGACGATGATAATAAAAGCGACGGCGCCTGAGCGGTCCGCGCCTCAGGAAAGCAAATCAGGGCGGCTTAAAGGATGTGAAACGGGATAAAACCGTTGACATCTATCGCTTAAAATGATATACTACCAAAAGCCGCATCGTACAGGCAGCCCAGTTTGGGGTCGAAAAAGAGGGAATTTCCCCGCCTGATACCGAGCGTGACTCTGAATTGGAAGAGAGGCAGAAAAATGTACGCGATTATTGAAACCGGCGGTAAACAGTACCGCGTCAAGGAGGGCGACGTGATCTTCGTTGAAAAGCTGGAGCTTAATGACGGGGATTCGATTTCGTTCGACAAGGTGCTGGCTGTCGGCGAGGGCGCCGGGCTGTCGCTTGGAACTCCCTATGTTCCGGGCGCTTTGGTTTCGGGCAAGGTGCTGAAAAACGGCAAGGGCAAAAAGATTATGGTCTTTAAGTTTAAATCCAAGAAAAACTATCGCCGCCGCCAAGGGCACAGGCAGCCGTATACAAAGGTCCAGATCGAAGCCGTAAAAGCGGCGCAGTAAGGTTTTTTGAGTATTGCTTTGGAGGTGTAATAGATGGCACATAAAAAGGGTGTTGGTTCCACCAAAAACGGACGCGATTCCGAGTCCAAGCGTCTGGGCGTAAAGCGCGGCGACGGGCAGTTTGTCCTCGCGGGGAATATTCTCGTAAAGCAGCGCGGCACAAAAATTCATCCGGGTACGAATGTCGGACGCGGCAGCGACGATACGCTGTTTGCGCTGGTTGACGGCAACGTGAAGTTTGAACGGCTTGGGAAAGACCGCAAGAAGGTTTCGGTTTACGACAAAGCCCAATAAGAAAATAGTAAGTTCAAATCCCGGGCACGTTGTTGTTCGGGATTTCTTTATTTTTGACGCTGATATGTAAAAGGCATGCATACGCAGTGCGTTTTGTTAGAAAGATAAATTTGTAGAGCGTGAAGACAAAGTCTTCACGCTTTCAAAGGGGTACCCAATACCCCTTTGAGTAACCCCGGTTTCGCGCCCGTCTGGCGCGGGTTAAGGGCTTTTTTGGGGAAATAAATTCCCCAAAAAGAGATTTTAATCGGTTTTTCGAAAAAACGAGCTTTGTCTACAACCTGATATTTGTGATTTTAACTTGCATAAGGAGCGGCGGAAAATGTTCATCGACGTTGCAAAAATCAGAATCAAGGCCGGCGCCGGCGGCAACGGCGCGGTTTCCTTCCACAGGGAAAAATATATCGCCGCGGGCGGGCCGGACGGCGGCGACGGCGGGCGCGGCGGAAACATTGTTTTTGTCGTCGACGACAATTTGAGCACGCTGATGGATTTTCGCTACAAAAAGAAATACGAGGCGCAAAACGGCATCGACGGCAGCAAAAAGAGGTGCACCGGAAAAGACGGGAGCGACCTTTTCATAAAGGTGCCGCGCGGGACATTGATCCGGGACGCCGAAACGATGGCGCTGATGAAGGACCTGTCGCAAGACGAGCCTTATATTGCGGCGAAAGGCGGAAACGGCGGGTTCGGAAACGCCAGGTTCGCGACCCCGACGCGTCAGGCGCCGCGTTTTGCCAAGGTCGGGCTCGAGGGGGAGGAGCGGGAAATCATCCTGGAACTGAAGCTCCTCGCCGACGTCGGCCTTTTGGGTTTCCCGAACGTCGGCAAGTCGACGCTTTTGTCCGTCATATCGGCGGCAAAGCCGAAAATAGCAAATTATCATTTTACGACGCTCGCGCCGAACCTCGGCGTCGTGTCCGTTTCGGAGGGCGCGTCCTTTGTCGTCGCGGACATCCCCGGAATTATCGAGGGCGCGTCCGAGGGGGCGGGGCTCGGGCACGATTTCCTGCGCCATATCGACCGCTGCCGGCTTCTGATCCATCTGGTGGACGCGTCGGGGAGCGAGGCGCGCGACCCGGTGTCGGATGTCGAGACGATCAACGGGGAGCTCGGGCGCTACAGCGAGACGCTCGCGTCGAGGCCGCAGATCCTGGCCGCAAACAAAACGGACATCCTTTACGACCCGTCGCTTCTTGAGAAGCTGAAAAATTACGCGAAGGAGCGGGATATTCCGCTTTATGAAATTTCCGCCGCGACGAAAGCGGGCGTGCCCGAGCTTGTCTTCGCGGTCTGGAACAGGCTTCGGGAGCTGCCGCCGGTCGCGATCTTCGAACCGGAGTATATCGCGCCGCCCGAGGAAAGCGACCGGGAGCCCTCCTTTGAAATCGCGGTGGAAAACGGGGTCTATGAAATCGGGGGCGCCTGGATTGAGAGGGTTTTGGGCTCGGTCAACCTAAACGATTATGAGTCGAAGATGTACCTCGACCGGGTGCTCAGGAACGCAGGATTATACGAAAAGCTTGAGGAAATGGGCATCCGCGAGGGAGATACCGTTTCGATTTACGGCTTCCAGTTCGAATATGTAAAATAACGGTTTGTTGCGGCAAAAGCCGCGCAAATCATAGTAAATGGCGGCGAAAAATCGCCGTCTTCTGGAGGGGCTTGCAGCATGGCAGGGTATTTCTGGCCGATTGCATTGGTTATTTTGTCAAACGTCGCTTATCACATCGTGGCGAAATCGACGCCGCAAAATGCGAATCCGCTTGTTTCCCTGACCGTTACATATCTGACGGCTCTCGCCGCAAGTGTCGCCCTGTTCTTTCTAAGCGGGCCGCAGAAAGGGTTTATTGCCTCGGTGCGTGAACTAAACTGGACAAGCGTCGCGCTTGGCATCGCGATCATCGGGCTCGAGTTCGGATATATCATGGCCTACCGTTTGGGGGCGAATGTGAGCACGGGCCCGATGATCTCCTATATCGTGCTTTCCCTGCTCCTGATCCCGGTCGGGATGCTTTTATATCATGAGCATGTGTCATACTCCCAGCTGATCGGCATTGCGTTTTGCATCGCCGGACTTTTTCTGATTTATCAATAACATATACGTAGTTTTTGGCTTAGGCGGGGTTGCCCATTCGTTTTGGGCAGTCCCGTTTTTTCGTTTCATATTTGTTATAGCGTGGAAATACATAGTTGACCACTTAGGTCAACTATGCTAAGATAAAGGAAAATTGACCTAAGTGGTCAAAGGGGGATGGTCTTTATTTTTCAGAGCTTTCAAAGGCTGCCTGCGGAAAAACGCAACGAGATCTTAAACGCGGCATTTGCCGAATTCGGGGAAAGGGGGTATTCGGAAGCGTCGACAAACGCGATCGTGAAGGCGGCCGGAATATCCAAAGGCCTTTTGTTCCATTACTTTTCGACAAAGAGGGAGCTGTATCTCTTTCTCTACGATTATGCGCTGAGCATGCTGACAAGGGAATATTTCGGGCAAATTGACGAGATGGAAAACGACGTGTTTGTAAAATGGGGCCGCATCGCCCTTTTAAAAATGCAGATGATCAAAAAGTATCCGGATATTTTTCGCTTTATCCTGAGCGCGGCGCGGGAGGAAGACGACGCGGTAAAAGGCTATCTGCAGAAAACAAACCGTGATTTTTACACTTCCGCCATGAAAAAAATATATGAGCGGATAGACCGGGACAAATTCCGGGACGGCCTCGACGCCGAACGCGCGATCGAGATCATTTTCTGGACGATAGAAGGCTATTCAAATAAAAAAATCCGGGAGGCATCGGACGGGGATGCGCCGGATAAGAAGCATACGCCGGACGCGGCACATGAGCTGAATGCGTACCTCGGCATATTGCGGGAGGCCATGTATAAAACACCCCTACAAACAGACCATAGTCAGAAGCAGCAATCCGAATAAAAGGCTTGAAACGCAGTCGGAAACTTTACGTATTTTTGATTGCTTTTTGAAGCATAAAGGTTTAATCTGGTAAAAACAGACAGCCTTGCGGCAAAAACGGCAAAGATAAAGGAATGATCATATTATGAATATCGTGGAGGTGTCGGGCCTTAAAAAATCGTACGGAAGGATCGAAGCGGTCAGGGGAATCGATTTTTCCGTGCCTAAGGGCACGCTTTACGCGTTTCTGGGGCCGAACGGCGCCGGGAAGTCGACCACCATCGACATCATGTGCACCCTTCTAAAGCCGGACGGGGGCAGCGTATCGATCGACGGAAACGAGCTCGGGAAAAGCGACATGATGATCCGCAACTCGATCGGGGTCGTGTTTCAGGACAGCGTGCTCGACAGGCTCTTGACCGTCCGGGAAAACGTGACGACAAGGGGCTCGTTTTACGGGCTTTCCGGGCAGCGGCTGAAGGCGGCGGCGATGTCCGCACTGAGCTCCGCGGGCGTATCGGATTTTGCCGACCGCTCGTACGGGAAGCTTTCCGGCGGGCAGAGGCGGCGCGCCGATATCGCGAGGGCGCTTGTAAACACGCCGAAACTTCTGTTTCTGGACGAGCCGACGACGGGGCTCGACCCGCAGACGCGCAAAAGCGTTTGGGACACGATCCGGGACATGCAGAAAAAAAGCGGCATGACGGTTTTTCTGACGACCCACTATATGGAGGAGGCGTCGCTTGCCGATTATGTCACGATCATCGACGATGGACGGATCTCGGCCTCGGGCACGCCGTTCGAGCTCAAGGCAAAATACAGCCTCGACTCCTTAAGGATCAGGCCGGAAAACGAAGAGGCGCTTAAAAGCACGTTAAACGGGAAACAGATCGCGTTTACGGTAAAAAACGGTATTTTCACGATCCTCCTGAAACGGACGACCGACGCGATCCCGATCATAAAAGAGTGCGAGGACAATATACAAAACGTCGAGATCTTGAGCGGGACGATGGACGATGTGTTCCTGAACATCACGGGAAAGGAGATCCGGGAGTCATGATTTCGATCGCAAAGCGAAATATCAGGATTTTCTTCCGCGACAGGAGCGCCGTCTTTTTCTCGCTCCTCGCCGTTTTTATCATTATCGGCCTGTATGTCTTGTTTTTGGGCGACGTTTTCGCGCAGGGCATGGGAAGCCTGCCGGGCATCCGCTTTCTGATGGACAGCTGGATTATGGCCGGGCTTTTGGCGGTGACGTCCGTCACGACCACGATGGGCGCCTTCGGCGTCATGGTGGAGGACAGATCAAATAAAACGCTCAGGGATTTTCTGGCGTCTCCCCTAAAACGGCGGTCCCTTGTCGGCGGGTACGTAATAAGCTCGTTTGCAATCGGCGTGATTATGAGCGTAATCACGCTGGTTCTTGCCGAAATTTACATCGTTGCAAACGGCGGTGAGCTCCTTTCGCTCTTTGATCTCGCCGCGGTGCTCGGCCTGATTCTGCTTTCCGTGTTCGCCGGAAACGCCATGGTCCTTTTCATGGTGTCCTTTTTCAGGAGCCAGAACGCGTTTGCGACCGCGTGCACGGTGATCGGGACGCTGATTGGTTTTTTAACCGGGATATATATCCCGATCAGCCAGCTGCCGCCGCCGGTCCAGCTCGTCATCAAGGTGTTCCCGGTCTCCCACGCGGGCGCTCTTTTGCGTCGGGTGATGATGGAACGCCCGCTCTCCGTCTCGTTTGCAGGCGCTCCTCAGGAAGCGATAGATAATTTCAGCCAGGGCATGGGGATTTACTTCCGGTTCGGCGACACTGTGACGACCGCCGGCTTCAATATAGCCGTCCTTGTCGCGACCGCCGTTTTGTTTTATGCGCTTGCGCTATGGAATGTCTCGCGGAAACAAAAATAACATTGTAACAGATGCAGGGAGCCATCAGAAATGTATCGGACGGCTCCCTGATTGGAAAAAGGATGCGTCATTTATAATCAACAAATCGCCGGCATTGATTTTAGATATATTGTGAATTGACGCGACAGGATCGAGGTAGTATACTACATACTAGTTAGGGGATGAAACGGTGATAAAGCGCAGCACATTAAAAGGGCAGGCGTATGACTATCTGAAACGCTCTATTATGGAGGAAAGTATAAAGGCCGGCGCTATCTATTCGGAGCAGTATTTCGCCGACCTGCTAGGCATATCGAGGACGCCTGTGCGCGAGGCGATTTTGCAGCTGTCGCACGAGGGGTTTGTCGAGATCCTTTTAAACAGAGGCATTGTGGTGCGCGAGATATCGAAAAATGAGATTAGGGAGCTCTTTCAGCTGCGTACGGCAATCGAAGGCTTCTGCTGCAAATACGCCGCGGAAAACATCGATACCGAGAGCGGCGGGCGTCTGCTGGCGCTGCTTCAGGAGCTTATCCGGGAAGAGGAACGCCGCATTGCGAGCGCGGACGTAGATCCTTCCGACTTCATGGAGCACGATACCAGGTTTCATCTCGAAATAGCGAGCTTTGCGAACAATCAGCAGATCATAGACATCATGAGCAGACTTCGCTCCCGCATCAATTTAATCGGCATCAAAACACTGTATAAGCCCGGCAGGCTGGAAGCCACCTTAAGCGAGCACAAGGGGATCGCGGCGAGCATCAGCCGGGGCGACGGCATGGCTTCATACCATGCGGCCGAGCACCATTTCAACATGGCGAAAAAAATTATCTTAAACAGCAGTGTTCTGAACCTGTAGGTTATCATTTTGCAGTAAGTAGTATGTTACATACTACTTAAATAATGAGAAATGGGAGGTTGTAACAGTGAAGACATTTACGAAAATGTTGGCAATTGCGTTGACGGCGGCCGTGCTGCTGACAGGCTGCGGCGGCGGTGCAGCCGGCGGCGGCAGTACCCCCGCTTCGGCGGATGGTGGCTCCGGCGGCGGTTCGGCTCCGGCGGACCAGGTGGTGATCAAGGCGGGGCATGTGGTTTCCACATCGGACAACTACCACCTTGCGCTGGTCAAAATGGGCGAGCTGATCGGGGAGCGCACGGACGGCCGCTACAAAATCGAAGTGTATCCCAACGCGCAGATCGGCTCCGAGCGCGACCTGATCGAGGGCGTCCAGCTCGGTTCGGTAGGCATGTGCGTGGTGGCTACCGCCCCGGTGGCCAATTTCGCGCCCAAGCTCAACGTGGTGGAGCTTCCTTTCCTGATCAAGGACTTTGAGCATGCCGACCGGATGTTCATGGGCGAAATCGGCCGGGAGCTCGCCGACACCGTTACAGCGAGCGCGGGAATCAAATGCCTGGGCCTCTGGGAAAACGGCTTTCGCAGTGTAGTCAACAGCAAACGGCCCATCAATTCCGTAGAAGACGTCAAGGGCCTTAAAATCCGCACCATGGAAAATTCCGCTCACCAGGCGCTGTGGTCGGCGCTGGGTGCCGACCCGGTGCCCATGGCCTGGGGCGACGCTTACACAGCGGTGCAGCAGGGGGCGCTGGACGGGCTGGAAAACGCGATCACCCTGCTCTATTCCCTGAAGACGGCGGAAATCACCAAATACCTCGCGGTGACCGAACACCTGTATTCCCCCGCCGTCGTGCTCCTCGGCGATTCGATCTGGAGCAACATGAGCGACGAGGACAAAAAGATCTTTGAGGATACCTTTGCCGAGGTCAGCGTCTACGAGCGGGAGGTCAGCCGCAAAGCGGCGGCTACCGCCGAGCAGGGTCTTAAGGATCAGGGCCTTGAGGTCACTCATCCCGACAAAGAGGCCTTCCGGCAGGCGACCGAAAAGGTCAAGGAGGAACTCAGCCGGGATTACGCCGATATTGTCGCGAGGATCGAGGCCGCATAACACCGAAATGCAGCTATGGGAGGAGTCTTTTCAATGAACTTACTTTATCGGGCTCTGCACAGGGTGGTCGACGTCGTTCTTTTTGTCATACTGGCGGCCATGGTCGCGATTGTGAGTGTGCAGATTTTTACCAGATTCGTATTGTTTTACAGCCTGCCCTGGTCGGAGGAGCTTTCCCGCTATTTGTTTGCCTACCTCATTTTGCTGGGCGCGTGTGTGGGGGTGCGGGAGAAAAACCAGATATGCATCGACATCATCGACAACTTTGTCAGGGGGCGCGCCTTAAAGCCCCTTGAGCTTTTCCGGTACATAGTCCAGCTCGTGACGGTTTCCATCCTGCTTTACAGCTCGCTGCAACTCTTAAAGGTGGGGGCGAGGCAGCTCAGCCCGGCCATGGGGGTGCCGATGTCCGGCATATACCTCTGCTTTCCCATTGGCTTTGGTCTGGTCCTTTTGGAGCTCCTTGTCAAAACCTGCGCGGTTTTAGCGGGCAATAAAAAGGGGTCCGCAAAAAGGGAGGGGGATGAGCTGTGAGCAATATGGCGCCGATTGCGCTGTTCGGTTTTTTGATCCTGTTCATGCTTCTCAAAATCCCCATTGCGTGGGCGCTGGGGCTTTCGAGCATCATTGCGCTGCTGATGGACGGGGGGTACCCCATAGCGGTGGCCGCGCAGCGGATGTTCACCGGCGCGGACATCTTTTCCCTGCTGGCCATTCCCTTTTTCATCCTCGCCGGCGACGTCATGGTCAAGGGAGGCCTGTCAAGGCGGCTGGTGGATTTCGCCGACAGCCTGGTCGGATGGCTGTCCGGCGGGCTGTCGCTCGTGTCCATCGTGTCGTGCATGTTTTTTGCGGCGATTTCGGGTTCCTCCGTCGCAACCACCGCGGCCATCGGCGGCATCATGTGCCCCGAGATGGAAAAGCGCGGGTATCCGAAGGACTATTCCGCCGCGGTCCAAGCGATCGGCGGAACTCTGGGAATTGTCATACCGCCCAGCATCGTGTTCATCATGTACGGCACCGCGACCAACGTGTCCATCGCGGATCTTCTGATGTCCGGCATCATTCCCGGCGTTATCACGGGTATCGCGCTTTGCGTCCTCGCCTATATCATTGCAAAAAGGCGCGGTTTTCCCAAAAGCCAGGGGTTTACCTTCTCTAAGGTCCGGCAAAGCTTCCGCTCGTCGGTTTTTGCGCTCCTGATGCCGCTTATCATTCTGGGCGGCATATATGCCGGGGTGTTCACGCCCACGGAATCCGCCGTTGTCGCCGTGGTTTATGGCATCCTGGTTTCCCTGATCGTATACCGGGAAATGAAGTAGCGGGACCTTATAAAGGTTATCATCGGTTCGGCCCGCTCGACCGCCAATCTGATGATCCTGGTCATTTCAGCCCAGCTGTTCGGCTGGCTGGTTACCATCTTCAACATTCCGGTCACGGTTACGAACTTTGTGATGACCGTAGCCGGAAACCACACCGTGTTCCTGTTTTTCACCGTGGTTTTGCTCATCATTTGCGGGATGTTCATGGAGGTGGGCGCGACGGTGCTGATTCTTGCCCCTATCCTGGCGCCCATGGCGACCGCCTTCGGGGTCGACGCGGTGCACTTCGGCATGCTGATGGTATTTGTTCTGGCCATGGGCCAGGCCACTCCGCCGTTCGGCACCACGCTGTTTGTGGCCTGCGGCATTACAAAGGAACCGGTATTCAGAGTGTCGAGGCAGCTCATGCCGTTTATCGTCTGCGAAATTGTGTGTGCTTTTCTGTTCGCCTATGCGCCGGTTCTTTCCACCTTTTTGCCCAACCTGATGCAATAAGAAAGCAGATAAGAAGTAGGATTATGGAGGTTCTTATGAAAATTACATCGGTAGAGACCGTTCAGCTGCCGGCCCATCCCCGCCATCTCTGGGTGCTGGTGCACACCGACGCCGGCATTACCGGGATCGGAGAAGGCACCGACAAGCCCGAGCTTACAAAAACCGCGATACATAATTTCTGCGCCGAGATCATGATCGGCGAAGATCCGCTGCGAAACGAGCACCTGTGGAGGATGATGTATGACAGCGCCAACTACACCGGTTACATGGGCGCGGAAATGCGCGCGATCGGTATGATCGACATGGCCCTTTGGGATATCAAGGGCAAAGCGGCCGATATGCCCCTTTACGAGCTTTTGGGCGGCAAAACCGTGGATAAGCTTAAAGTATATAACACCTGCATCAGCTACGGCGACATTCGGGACCGCGAGCTGTTTTTGAACGATGCCGGCGAGCTCGCGGGGTCGCTCCTCGACGAAGGTGTCACCGCCATGAAGATCTGGCCGCTGGACGCGCTGAGCGAGCCGACCAACGGGCAGTACATCAGCCGGGACGCGGTGAGAAAGGGGCTGGAACCCTTCAGAAAGATCCGGGATGCCGTGGGCGGTAAAATGGAGATTGCCTTTGAGGGGCATTCGCGGTGGAATATCCCCATGGCGGTCCGCATTGCGCAGGAATTGGAACAGTACGACCCCATCTGGTACGAGGACCCCATTCTGGTCGATGACGCCGCCAGCTACAAGACGCTGCGCGAGAGCATCAAACTGCCCATTTTGGCCAGCGAGCGCTTTGTCACCAAATACCAGTTCAGGCATTTGCTCGAGCAGAACGGGGCCTGCGATATCGTAATGTTTGATGTGAGCTATTGCGGCGGCATTACCGAGTGCAAGAAAGTTGCCGCCATGGCGGACGCATACCATCTGCCCGTGACCACTCACAACTGCGGCAGTCCGGTATTGACCCATGTGTGTGCCCATCTGCTGTACAGCTGCCCCAACACCACTCTGATGGAGACGGTGCGCTCCCTTTATAAAACATATGCCGACACGATTACGGACTTAAAGGTGGATATCCGGGACGGGTACATTTACCTTCCCGACAGGCCGGGGCTCGGCATAAATATGCGCGAGGACGTGCTGAGCGCCAAAGACACGGTGCGGGTTTGTACCAAGGCGGTCCGCAGGGACCAGATGTTTGCCGTAAGCGGAGACCCGTGGGCGCAGTCTCCCGGGGACACCAAGGCCGGCAAGATTGAAATTTCCGTTTAACGGGAGGCGAAAATTCCATATTGGAGCCCCGTTTTAGCAATGCGAAGCCCCTGTTCAGTTTTGTCTGGACAGGGGCTTCGTTGAATTTTTATTTTTTCTTTCACATTTGGCAGGAGCCGTTCCGTCAGAATCATCCGGCCGGCCGAAAGAATTTCGTCAGATCTTGCCCTCCGCCACGTTAAAGAGGTGCTGGCCGTACGGCGCCGCGCAGTAGGCTTCCGCGGATTCGGTCAGCTGCTCTTTGGTGATCCAGCCGTTGCGGTAAGCGATTTCTTCCAGTGCCGCGACTTTGACGCCCTGGCGGTTTTCGATCACCTTGACGAGCTCGGTCGCGTCATGCATCGAGTCGATTGTGCCGGCGTCCATCCAAGCGTAGCCCCGTCCGAGCTTGATTACATTCAGCGACCGTTCGTTTAGGTAGAGGCGGTTTAAGTCGGTGATTTCATATTCCCCGCGGGCGGAAGGCTTTAAGGTCCTCGCTTTTTCGCATACATGGCTATCGTAAAAATAAAGCCCCGTGACGGCGTAATTGGACTTCGGGTTTTCCGGTTTCTCCTCGATTGAGATCGCGCAGCCGTCCTCGTCGAATTCCACGACGCCGAACCGCTCCGGATCGTTTACAAAATAGCCGAATACGGTCGCGCCTTCGGTTCTCTGCGCCGCCGCTTTCAGATAATGCACGAGGTCGGCTCCGTAAAAAATATTGTCGCCCAGGATCAGGGCGCAGCGGTCGCCGCCGATGAATTCCTCGCCGATGACAAACGCCTGCGCGATTCCTTCCGGGGTCGGCTGCTCCTCGTAGCTGAGTCTGATTCCAATGCGGGAGCCGTCGCCCAGAAGACGCTGGAAGTTCGGCAGGTCCTGCGGCGTAGAGATGATGAGAATATCGTCGATCCCGGCGAGCATCAGCGTCGAAAGCGGATAATAAATCATCGGCTTGTCGTAGATCGGCAAAAGAAGTTTCGATGTCACGAGAGTGATCGGATAAAGGCGGGTCCCCTTGCCGCCTGCCAGTACAATTCCTTTCATTTTCAGTCTCCTAGCAAATGAATGTCAATAAAGCTCAAACGTAAGATAGTGCCCTGACTTCATAAACCGGCCGCCGACAATTAGCCGACAAGCCTTTCATGGTTTATTAAGCCCTTAAAAAGCGTCAGAAACAGGATTTTGATATCAAACAGCAAGGACCAGTGCTCAATGTAATAGATGTCATGCTCGACCCTGCCCCGAATTGAGGTGTCTCCCCGAAAGCCGTTTACCTGGGCCCAGCCGGTGATCCCCGGGCGGACCTGGTGCTTGACCATGTAAAGCGGGATGCTTTTCGAAAATTCGTCCACAAAGTGGGGAAGCTCGGGGCGCGGGCCGATCAGACTCATATCGCCCTTGAGCACGTTGAAAAACTGAGGCAGCTCGTCGATGGAAAACTTGCGGATAAAAGCCCCGAATCTTGTCTTGCGAGAGTCGTGGTCGGTCGTCCAGCCGGTTTCCTCCTTACCGTTTACGCGCATGGAACGGAACTTGTACATTGTGAAGACGTGCTTATTAAGGCCCACGCGTTTCTGTTTGAATATAACGGGGCCGGGAGAGGAGCATTTGGTTCCGGCGGCGGCAAACAGCATAATTGGCGACGATATGAGAATCAGGAGCACGGAACCGATGATATCCATCGAACGCTTCATAAAGG
The DNA here is from genome assembly GCA_002423435.1 of Clostridiales bacterium UBA6114. Taxonomy (GTDB): domain Bacteria; phylum Bacillota; class Clostridia; order Oscillospirales; family Butyricicoccaceae; genus UBA6114. The sequence goes on along the minus strand of DIWE01000042.1, from coordinate 24,205 downwards.
CATTGAACAGGTTATCCAAAGGAATGCGCCGGATGTTGATCAGCGGAATGCCCTCGACCTCGTCGATATAGGGTTTTGCCGGCATGAATTTGGAATAAAACGGAATGATGGACAGCTTGCAGCCGTTTTTCTCGCAGGCGTCGATGATGCTCTGCATATGCCTGTAATCCTCAAGCTCCAAAGCCGCGACTACCTCGTCGGGGTTTAGCTTCGACAGCACTTTGTCAAGGCTGTCGAAGCCGCCGAGCTTCTCTAGCCCGGTAAGGCCGTTATCGTCGGAGACATATCCCGCCGGATTAAATCCGAGGGATCTGTTTTTCCGGATCGCTGAAAGATACTCGCCGGAGGAAACACCGGAGCCGAGGATAACGACATGCTTTAGGTTTCCCCCCTGCTTTCTGTACGCCCTCAGGACTTTTCGGAGGATCACCCGCTTTGACGATACGAACACCACGCTGACAACAAAAAAGATCGCGAGCACCAGTCGGGAGATATCGACAATTTTCAGGACAAAGAACACGGCGACCAAAACGGCCGTGCCGATAAAATTTGCCTTGAAGATCTGACTTATTTCAACCATGAAGGTGTGCGACCGGAAGGATTCGTAAAGGCCAAACCCGCTGTAAAGCAGCAAGAACAGAGGAAGGATGAAAACCCCTGTTCTTATGTAATAATTCAGTTCAATATATCCAAGCTCTGAGGGAAAAATGGAAAATCGGATAAAAAATGCCGCAATCATGGAAAGAAAAATAGCGACGCCGTCGGTTGCAATATTCAGTTTATTTAAAAACTCCTGATTTTCTTTTATCATGATCGATCCCCTGCGTTTTGAAAAAACGTTGTTGGAGGCTTTTTGTATTCCTGCTTAAGAAGTGAACCCTTTTAATTCTTTGTGGACGGGAGACGTTACTATTATATCATAAAATTGTCATAAAAAATTATAAAATATGTTTTTATAAAAAAAATGAATGAAATATGTTATAATAGCCCCGAAACAGTTATGGTAGCATATGCCGGGATAGGGAAAGGAACGGCCGATCATGTCAAAAAAAGTCCTGTACACGGCATCGACTTACAGTCATATAAAAAACTTTCATTTGCCGTATCTTCGGTTTTTGAAGGAACAGGGCTTATCCGTCACGGTTATGGCGGGAGGGAAAAAAGCACCGATCCCTTTTGCAGATTTTATTGCGGATATGCCGTTTCAGAAAAAATTTTTCTCCCCCGGCAATTTTGTTCTGGCGTTTAAGATCGCAGGCCTGATCCGGAAGCAACGCTTCCATATGATCTGCACAAATACCGCGCTTGCCGCGTTTTTCACCCGCCTTGCCGTTATTCTGGCGGGGAAGAGGGACACGGCCGTTGTAAACATCGTCCATGGGTATCTGTTCGACGACCATGTAACCCCGGTAAAGAAAGCCGTCATGCTCCTCGCGGAGAGGATCACGGCGCCGGTCACGGATATCGTGCTTACAATGAACGGCCGGGATACCGAAATCGCGGAAAAACATCGTCTTGCGGCAAAGGGCGTGTTCCGGATCGATGGGATGGGCGTAGATTTAAAAAGGTTCCGCGCGTTAGAACGCGCCGAGAAAAGACCCGCGGGAATTTGCGCAGAGGATTTTTTATTAATCTGCGCGGCGGAATTTTCAAAAAGGAAGAACCAGCGGATGCTGATCAGCGCGCTCAAAGGCCTGCCCGACGGCGTCAAGCTGTTTTTGTTGGGAGACGGCGAGCTCCTCGGAAGCTGCAAACAGCTTGCGGAGGAGGCGGGGCTTTCTGCGCGGGTGTTTTTCCCGGGGCATATCACCGACGTATCGGAATATTATAAAATCGCCGATGTCTGTGTGTCGGCAAGCCGCATTGAGGGGCTGCCGTTTCATATTATGGAGGCGATGGCGTCGGGCCTTGCGGTCGTCGCAAGCAGGATCAAAGGCCATGAGGATCTGATCGCGGACGGTGAAAACGGATTTTTATTTGAATATAACTGCGCTTCGGAATTTGCCGAAGCCGTGATGAAGCTTTATGAGGACAGGCAGCTTTGCGCGCAGATCGGCTCGAGAAACCGGACATGCGCCGAGAAGTATTCCCTGGAGGCCGTTTCTCCGGAAATCAAAAGGCTGTTTCTGAATTATCTGTAGTATTGATCTATACCGTTTTGACGTTTAAAGCGGGATCCGGGACTCCGGCTTTCGCGGGGCGGGGCATGAAATGATATTGATTATTTGAATACTTTGGGCTATAGTGAAAATGTACATTCATTGCCGCTCAACGGAAGGAGAAATTCAATGTTAGTCTTGCTTGACACCGCGGATCTTAAGGAGATCCGGAAATTATACGACCTGTTTCCCATCGATGGGGTGACCACTAATCCGTCGATACTGAAAAAAGAAAACCAGAGCCCGATGGAGCGCTTAAAAAGCATCAAAGCCGTTTTGCCGGCCGGCGCCCAGCTGCACGCCCAGGTCATTTCCGAGACGGCGGAGGAGATCGTAAAAGAAGCCCGCCATGTTGCGAAAGCGCTCGGGGAGGACGTTTTTATAAAGATACCGGTGTCCGCGCAGGGCCTTAAGGCCACGCAGATTTTATCAGCGGAGGGATTAAACGTCACCGCGACAGCGGTCTTTTCGCAGATGCAGGCGTTTTTGGCGGCGAAAGCCGGGGCAAAATATGTGGCCCCCTATGTAAACCGCCTCGACAACATGGGTTCCGACGGCGTGCGTGTCACAAGGGACATCCAGGAGATGTTTACGGCGCATAAAGCCGGCTGCGGGATTTTGGCTGCGAGCTTTAAGAACGCGCAGCAGGTCTATGAGCTCTGCAAATCCGGCATCGGCGCGGTGACGGTGGCGCCCGACATTCTCGACGCGCTGATCAAACACCCTGCCACCGACAAGGCGACGACGGATTTTAAGAACGATTTCTGCCTTTTGGCGGGCGAAGGCAAAACCATGCTGGATTTTTAAGCCGTTTGCATCTGTTATCCCGCACTTTTTGCCAAAACAAAAAGGATGGAGAAGCTCCATCCTTTTTTTGCTGCGCAAAACCGGTTTAATCCCCGTTTTTCATCTGTGCATATCTTAAGTAAGTCAGGTAAAGACTGTTTTTCTGCGCGGTCTGGCTAAGCTGCGCCATGCTCCGCGAAAGCTCCAGATCGTTCAGTTGCAGCTTCGAAAGGTAGCCGTATTGGTACATCATTTCTCCGCTTTTTGCCGCCGCCTCCTTGACCGTATACGCCTCCCGGGCGGTCTCATAGCTCCGGTACGCGTCCGTCACCGCGTCGTACTGCGCCCTAAAGCTCTGCGCGGCGGAATCCTTCGCCTGCTCGAGCTCCACCTTCGCCACATTGATCTCCCGCGCCTTTTTGATTGTTGCGGTCTGCTTGATCTGGAGCGCGATCTCCTTTGACTTGATATCCACGCTGCTTTGCAGCATCGCCGCGCTGTCCTCGTCGAAATCGATCAGCGGGATTTCCGGGAATACCTCCTCGTCATAGGTCATCGGCAGCACGTCGAGCTCGGTCCCCTCCGGCACGCCGAGCGCCGCTTTCAGGCTTTTATAATCGCTCGCGGTTTTCTGCCTCTGAGAATCCAGCGAATCCTCCACAGTTTTTAAATCAAGCATTTCCAGATCGAACTGGTTTTTCGTCATAAAGCCCAGCTTCAATTTTGTACTGCAAGCCTCGGTTTCCAGCTTCTTATTCGCAAGCTGCGTTTCGAGCACTTCCTCCTGCATGAGGTCCGTCGCATAGGTCAGATAGAGCTGCCTTGCCTTCAATACCTGCAGCATGACGCTCTTGTCGTACTGCGTTTGCAGCGTGAGATAATAGATCTCGGCGGTATCGCGGCTCGTTTTCAGCGTGTTGTACTCGGCCGTCAGCTCGACGCTCGGGACGACCGCGTTTAAGTCCTTCAGATCGTCGACGCCGTTTTGCAGATCGTAGTAATCGCCCTTTGCCTTTTCGAGATCCGCCTTTATTTTCCGTAGATCCAGGCTGTTTTGAAGCATGATGTCCTCGACCGTATCAAATGATACGCTTACCTGTCCTGCATCCGCCGCCGCGGCCGTCAGTCCGAACGTCACGCAGATGGCGGCCGCCATCAAAGCACTAAGCATCCTTTTCATGGGAAATCCTCCGATAAAATTTTATTCTAAGCCCAATATTTTCTACAAAGATGTCCGCTATTTCAAGGGTATCAAAACCTCCGCCGTCATGCCGGATTTCAATACTCCGCCGTCGCCCGCAATCGCGACCTTTATTTTCGTGGCCGTATGTTTTTTGTCTGAGGCGGATTGTTTGTCCTTCGGCGTATATTCGTGGGAAAGCGCGATATAGCTCAGCCTGCCCGTCTGCTCTCCCGTCGGAGTGTTTACGATAAGCTGCTGATTGTAGCGGATCCGATCCAGATACCGGTCCGGTATGTAGCAAAGCACGTACAGATCGTTTTCAACCGCAATATCGGCGATGTCGCTTCCAATATTGACGGCGTCGCCCGGCTCAAAGTTCCGGCTGATAACGATTCCGTCCTCCGGCGCCCGTATGTTGCAGCTTTCGAGATTGTTTTCGGCCAGATCAAGCTGTGCGGCGGACTGGTTGAGATCGGCCTGCGCCGCGTCGATCGTCTGTTTCGTCGCCCCGCTTTGAAGCAGGCGCAGTGCGGCATTCGCCGCGTCGTAATTGGCTCTGGCCGCGTCGACTGCCTGGGACACGGAGCCGTTTTGGAGCAGATGAAGCTGCGCCTTCGCGCTTTCAAGCTGGAGCTTTGCCGAAGAAAGCTGATCTCCCGCCGTATCCCACTTTAATTTTATACTATCCAGATCGTTTTGTGTCAATGCCCCGGCCTGAAATAAATTAAGCGCGCTGCGATATTGCTTCTCATTGTAATCATAGGCCGACTGCGCGGAGTCTATTGCCTCCTGCGCGACTTTTACGCCGATTTCGCCCTGTTCAAGCTGTTCGGACCGGCTTCCGGCGATTAAAAGGTCGAGCTGGGCCTTGGCGGCGCGGACCTGCGCCTCCGTCTGGTCGAGCTCATCCGGGCGCGCGCCCGCATTGAGCTCTTCAAGCTTTGCTTTTTTCATATCGACGGCCGCCTGCATCTGCAGCACGGTATATTTCTGGTTTACGTTGTCGATGGCCGCGATGATGTCGCCCTTCTTGACCGGTTCCCCCTGCTTTGCGTTTAGCTCGACGATCCGGCCGGAAACGGCGCTCGTCATGGACACGATATTGTTTTGGATATCGCCCTTTAAGGTTAAAGCGTCTTTTGGCGCGCAGCCCGCGGCAGTCAGAATAAGCGGCAAAAGGAATACAAGCAGTTTTTTCATAAAACGGCACCTCCGGTTTCCGGATCGTGATTTACAGATGTGTCCGCGATACCCAGGCCGTGCAGAATATACCCGATCAGATATTCGAGATCCTGTTCCCGGTCCCCCGAAAACGCAAACGCCGCGATATAAAGCGTAAAAAAGTAACCGAACAACGATGTAAAGATCAGCTTCGAAACCGAGACGCTCGGAATATCGATGATCTGCCCCCGCGCCTGAAACCGTTCGATCGCCCGGGAAAATTTCTCCATGGCCGGGAATAAAACGGTTACGGACGCTTTCTCGCGAAGCTCCGGCTGAAGGGCGATTTCCTGGATCAGGACCTTGATCAGCGGGATATTCTTTGCCACAAAATCCCTGCGGTTATAAGCAATATCTCTCAAAAAATCCTCAAAGCGTTCGTAAGGGCGCTCAAAAATCCGCAAAAGCTCATCCATAAGGCCTTTTTGGCCCGGCGATTTGCTCAGATAGTCCGGGATGGCGAGGAGGAGGTCTTTTTTCGTTTTATAATGGTGAAAGATCGTGCCCTCTCCGACCCCGGCCCTTTTCGCGATCTCGCTGGTCGTCGTGGCCGAATAGCCTTTTTCGGCGAAGATTTCGATCGCCGCGCTCATAATGCTGATTTGCTTTTCCGTCATGCTGACCGCGGCGCTTTCCGATTCCGTCAGTTCTTTAAAAAAGTTTTTCAGGTTCATCCGTTTCACCCCGTTAACCGTTCAAATTTTTCGATGCTTTTTCAGCGCAAGGATATTGGCGGCCGTAAAGAAGCCGAAAAAAGCAACCAGGACAAATGCGTCAAAGACGATATCGCGAAAGCCTTTTCCGCGTATCATAATGTCCCTGAGCGCGTCGGATGCGTACCAAAGCGGCATAAGCCGCCCGAAATACCGCAGCCACGGAGTCATCGTGCTCAGATCAAAAAGCCCGGAAAAAAATACCTGCGGCACCACAATAATCGGGACAAACTGGATCATCTGAAGGTCGTTATCAGCATACGTGGACAGAAAGGTGCCGATCGTAAGGGCGACCATCGCGGTAAGTACCGTGATGAGAAGCACCGGCAAAAAAGAGCCCGCCATCATGATGTCAAGAACGCCGATCGAGTACCACGCGATCAGCGCCGACTGCAAAACCGTAAACGTCCCGAAACCCAGAATATACCCCAGCACAAGCTCCCACCGGCGCAGAGGCGTCGCGAGGACCCGCTCGAGTGTTCCGGTATCCCTTTCCCCGAGGAAGGAGACGCCCGCGATCAGAAAAACGAAGAAGAATACAAAAAAACCGATCAGGATCGGCCCGAAATTATCGAACGAGGACATGCTTTCATAGCCGTACAAATAGGTGACGTCCGGCTCGGCGGCCTGCGTCGGCTGCCCCATGGCTTCCCGCACAAGTTTCATCACCGTAGCACTTTTTCCCGGATCGCTGCCCTCGAGCCTGATATACGGTTTTCCGCTCTTATAATCGATGACCGCGTCGACCAAAGACCTTTTAAGCGCCGCGTCGGATTCGTTTTCGCCGTATCGGATCACTATCGCGTCGCTATCTTCCAGCTTTGTCACAAAACTTATCGGGGCGTTCACGATCCCGATTTTCGGATGGTATTCGGCACCGTTGAAAATAAAGGACATCAAAGTCAGCACAAGCATCGGGGCCAAGATCATCAGGCCGATCGTCCGCTTGTCGTGGCCGAGCTGGCGCAGAATCCGGAGCATGACGGCTTTTACCCTCATCTTGCCGCACCTCCGTAGAACAAAAAGGCCTCTTCAAGCGTGTCGGAGGACGCCGCTTTTTTCAGCTTTTCCGGAGACCCGGAGGCGATCAGCCGCCCGTCCCGGATCATCCCGAGACCGTCGCATTTTTCCGCCTCGTCCATAACGTGGGTGGTGATAATAATCGTGGTACCGCTCCGGCTCAGCTTATAAAGCTCCTCCCACACCGATCTGCGCAAAACCGGGTCGATTCCGACGGTCGGCTCGTCGAGTATCAGGACCGGGGGCTCGTGGATCAGCGCGATCGCAAGGGAAAGCCGGCGCTTCATACCGCCGGAATAGAGCTTCACCTGCTTTTTGAGGTGCCCGGATAAATCCACAAGCTGCATGACCTCCTCGATCCGCTGCTTCCGCCGCGTCCCTGAAAGCCTGTACATGGACGCAAAAAATTGGAGGTTCTCCTCCGCCGTCAGTTCTCCGTACAAGGCGTCCGACTGCGCCATATACCCGATTTTGCTCATCATATCGAGCTTCGGCATTTTCTCGTCGAGCAGGTAAACGTCGCCGCGCGTCGAGGCGTCGATTCCCGCGATCAGCTTGACAAGCGTCGTTTTCCCGGAGCCGGACGGCCCGAGAAACCCCAGGATCCGGGAATAGGGCACATCGATGCCGATATCAAAGAGCACCTGCTTCTTTCCGAACACTTTATCCACATGTGAAACCCTGATGCAGGGCGGATTCCCGGCGATATTTCCATTGGTCGACGTCACAGCGCAGCCCCTTCCGAAAAGATTTCCGACTGAGTAATCACTCGGTCTGTATTATATGCCTCCGCCCGCGATTTGTCAACCGCGCCGTTTGCAATGGATTTGCGCGAAAAATTGTTGCCGAAACTGTGTCCCGAGGAAAAAAGAAAAGGCGGCAACCGGTGATGGGCGGAAGCCGTCTTTCGGCGTCTATGGGCCAACCCCCCTTACACCTTCCAGACCTCGTGCAGAGAGAAGTCCCGCATTTTACAGTGCTCTTCCGACACCTGGAGGATTTTTTCAAACATGAAGCGCATAAAATCCCATATGTCGAAGGAGCCGTTTTTGACGCACCACGTAAAAATGGCGGAATACATCGACTGGTTGAGCAAAACGAGAAGGACGTCGGAGCCTGTTTTGCTCAGGATCTCTCCACTTGCCTGCCCTTTTTCAATGAGGGTCTTTTGCAGCGCCATAAGCCGCTTGCGCTCCTCGGAAAGCGTGAAGGTGCCGACATCGCTGCTTAAGTTTTTGATCAGCAGCTGTTTTGTTATGGTGACGCCGGAGCCGGTTAAAAAGCCGATTATTTTTTTGCGCAGGAGCCATAGCTGCTCGACAAAGGAGTCGCTTGTAAAAATATTTGAAAGGTCGAAGGCGTCCAAATGGCATGGAATGTTGTAAAACTGTTTTAAGAGCTCGTCCTTCGCCTTGAAATAATAATAAAACGTGTGCTTGTTGATGCCGCTGGCCTCGCAGATGTCGGATAATGTTACGTTTTCAAAGCCCTTTTCATTGATCAGCTTCAGCGCCTCGTCCCGGATGCGCTTTTTTGTCGCGTTTTCATTTCCCATACCGGTTCACCTCTTTTATTATATAGCCTAAAAATTTTATAAGATTTTTCAAGATTCCTTTTCGTTCTTTTGATAACCTTGGTTATGATGAACGTTAAACGATCATATGATCAGCCTTTTTTATATGTTATCAACAGATCGACGCAAAGTCAAACAAAATTGATATCAATGTACAAATAATTACCCAATTGCTTGACATATTTATGGTACCATAGTATCATAATTTCATGTTCACAGTTGAAAGGGGCTCCCTTCTTAAATGACACGGCTTAAAAACTACGCCGAGCCTTATGTTTTTGTAATAGCGGCCGCCGTTTTGCTTTTGTTTTTTCAGGCGATGTGCGACCTCGCCTTACCGGATTTCATGTCCGATATCGTAAATCAGGGCATAGCCAACGGCGATTCCTTTTATATCATCAAAACGGGCCTTGAGATGCTCGGGGTGTCGATCCTAAGCACCGTTTTTTCGGTTTCGGTCGGGTATCTTGCCTCAAGGGTCGCCGCCGGAATCAGCAAAGCGATAAGGAAAGACCTGTTTGAAAAGGTCGAAACCTTCTCAAACGCGGAGTTTGACAAATTTTCCACCTCCTCGCTGATCACGCGGACGACAAACGATATCACCCAGATCCAGATGCTCACCGTCATGCTGATCCGCATCGTGTTCTATGCGCCGATCATGGGGATCGGCGGCGTCGTGCACGCGCTCGCAAACAGCCGGTCGATGTCGTGGATTATTTTTGTCGCCGTGGTCGTTTTGATCGGGATCATCGCGACCTTATTTTCCCTCGCGCTTCCGCGTTTCAGGCGCATCCAGAGCCTGATCGACCGGCTGAACCTGGTCGTGCGCGAAAATCTCGAGGGCATGCCCGTGATCCGGGCGTTCAACACGCAGCGCTTCGAGGAAAAGCGCTTTGACAAGGCAAACCGCGACCTGACCGACACGATGCTTTATGTAAACCGCCTGATGGCGGGGATGATGCCGTCGATGATGCTTTTGATGAACCTCGTCACGGTACTGGTCGTATGGGTGGGCGCAAAGCAGGTGTCGGCGTTTCGGATGGACGTCGGCGAAATGATGGCGTATATGCAGTACGTCATGCAGATCATCATGGCGTTTTTAATGATGTCGATCACCTTCATCATGGTCCCGCGCGCGTCGGTTTCCGCCGCCCGCATCGCGGATGTGCTGGAGAGCGAGGCATCGGTAAAAGACGCGCCCGACGCGCTGAGCCTTGACCGCTGCCGCGGCGTTATCGAGTTTAAGGGCGTGTGCTTCCGCTATCCCGGCGCATCGGAGGACGTGCTGCACGACTTAAGCTTCCGGGCCGAGCCCGGACAGGTGACGGCGTTTATCGGCGCGACCGGCTGCGGGAAATCGACGCTTTTAAACCTGATCCCGCGGTTTTACGACGCGACCGGCGGGGAGATCCTGCTCGACGGGGTCGATATCAGGCGGATAAAGCTCCAGGATCTGAGAAGAAATCTCGGATATGTCCCCCAAAAGGCCGTTTTGTTTTCCGGCACCATCGGCAGCAATCTCTCCTACGGCGATAAAACGGCGGACGAGGCGGCGCTTTATAAGGCGGCCTCCATCGCGCAGGCGACCGAGATCATCGAGGAAAACCCCGAGCGGCTCGAAACCTCGATCGCGCAGGGAGGCACGAACGTTTCCGGCGGCCAGAAGCAGCGGCTTTCCATCGCCCGCGCTCTCGTCAAAAAGCCGCAGATTTATATATTCGACGATTCCTTTTCCGCGCTCGATTTCAAAACGGACGCGGCCCTTCGCGCGGAGCTTAAGAAGGAGACCGGAGAAAGCACCGCCCTGATCGTCGCGCAGAGAATCAGCACCGTGCTTTCGGCCGACCGGATTATTGTGCTCGACCAGGGCCGGATCGTTGGCACGGGCACGCACGAGGAGCTGATGGACCGCTGCGAAATCTACCGTGAGATCGCACTGTCGCAGCTGAGTCAGGAGGAACTGAAATGAGTCAGGATCAAAAAGGACCCGCCCGCCCGCCGCGCAGAGGGGGCATGATGGGCGGGGGACCGATGGGCGGGGCGATGCCCGGCGAAAAGGCGAGGGACTTTAGGGGCACGATGAAGACGCTCGTCAAATACGTTTCCGATTTTCAGGTGCTGATCGGGATCGTTTTCCTGCTTGCCGCCTGCTCCTCCATGTTTTCCATTCTGGGGCCGAAAATCCTCGGCAAGGCGACGACAAAGCTGTTTGAAGGGCTGATGGCCTATGCCGCCGGCTTGGGACTTTTGACCGATTTCGAGTATATCGCAAAATGTATTCTTCTGCTCCTGGCGCTTTACATCGTATCCGCCCTCTTTTCCTATGCGCAGGGGTATCTCATGTCGGGCGTTTCGATGAAAATCACCTACCGGCTCCGCCGCGACATCTCGGAAAAAATGAACCGCATGCCGCTGCGGTACTTCGACTCCCGGACCCACGGCGAGGTTTTGTCGCGCGTGACGAACGACGTCGATACCGTGAGCCAGACCTTAAACCAGAGCCTGACGCAGATGATCACGTCGGTGTCGACGGTTGCCGGCGTGCTCATCATGATGCTGACCATCAGCATCCCTTTGACGCTTGTGACCTTTCTGATCCTGCCGCTGTCCTTTTCCCTGATCATGTTTATCGTAAAGCGCTCCCAAAAGCATTTCAAGAAGCAGCAGGAATATCTCGGGCATATAAACGGACATATCGAGGAAATTTATTCCGGGCATAACGTGGTGCAGGTTTTCAACGGAGAACCCGACGCCGTCGAAAAATTTAACGGCTTAAACGACGAGCTTTACGATTCCGCTTGGAAATCGCAGTTTTTATCGGGGCTCATGATGCCGGTGATGACTTCCGTCGGAAATATCGGCTATGTTTTCGTCTGCATCCTGGGCGGGTATCTCGCGATCCACCGGTCCATCACCGTGGGCGACATCCAGGCGTTCATTCAGTATGTCCGGACCTTCCAGCAGCCCATATCCCAGATCGCGAACATCGCAAACACGCTTCAGTCCACGGCCGCCGCGGCCGAGCGCGTCTTCGAGTTTCTAAGCGAGGACGAGGAATCGAAGGAGCCGGAAAATCCGTTTGTGCCGGAAAACGTTGAAGGGAACGTGGAATTTCGCGACGTCACCTTCGGCTACACCAGCGATAAAACGGTCATTCACCATTTCTCCTCAAAGGTCGAAGCGGGCCAGCGGATCGCGATCGTCGGCCATACCGGCGCGGGAAAGACCACGATCGTCAAGCTCCTGATGCGGTTTTACGACGTTACGGAGGGCGCTATTTTGATCGACGGGCATGATATCCGGGATTTTAAGCGGAGCGACCTTCGCTCCATGTTCGGCATGGTGCTCCAGGACGCATGGCTCTATAACGACACCATCCTGGAAAATATCCGCTACGGCACTTTTGACGCAACAAACGAACAGGTAACCGAGGCGGCAAAGGCCGCGCACTGCGACGAGTTCATCCGCGCCTTGCCGGGCGGGTACCGGATGGTGATCAGCGAGGGTGCGGGCAATATCTCGCAGGGGCAAAAACAGCTTCTGACAATCGCGCGCACGATCCTCTCCGATCCGAAGATCCTGATCCTCGACGAGGCGACAAGCTCGGTCGACACGCGGACGGAAATCCTGATCCAGCGCGCGATGGATAATCTGATGAAAAACCGCACAAGCTTTGTCATCGCCCACCGCCTTTCGACGATCAAAGACGCCGACCTGATCCTGATGATGAAGGACGGCAATATCGTCGAGCAGGGCAGCCACGACGAGCTGCTCCGAAAAGGCGGATTTTACGCGGAGCTCTACCAGAGCCAGTTCGAAAACCGTGAAGCGGAAACAGCTTGATATAAAAGGAGCATTTTCATATGAAGAATCCTCTGAGTAACTTGTCAAAGGGAATCCGGAAAAAACTGTATATTTTATTGGCGGCGGTCGTCATTTCGGGCTGCGCCGCCGGGTATTACTACCTGTCGGTTTCGATGAGCACCTTTCACACGGACAACGCGAAGGTCACGGCAAAAATGTTCCCCGTCGCGGCCGTCTCGTCCGGGAAGCTTCTGGAATGGAACGCGCGCGAGGGCGATTTCGTTTCTAAGGACGAGGTTCTCGGAAGGCAGGAGACCCTGCCCTACATCTCGTCCCCGATCGACGGCACCGTGGTCAGATGCGACGCGCTCGCGGGGCAGATGCAAGCCGCTGGAAGCGAGCTCGCAATCGTCGCGGACACCGACAATATGTATATCGGCGTAAACGTTGAGGAGACAAAGATCATGAAGATCGCCGTCGGGCAGAGCGTGGATGTGAAGATCGACGCCTACAAGGGAAAAACCTTTCACGGCAGGGTAACCGAGATCGACAGCACCACGCAGACCTATTTTTCCGGATCGATGAGCTTTTCAACGAGCGGTACATACAACAAGGTGACCCAGCTGATACCGGTTAAGGTTGAGATCGAAAACGACGATAAGCTGCCGATGGCGTTCGGGATGAACGCCGAAGTCACCATCCACTTTTAATTGTGATGCGGGGAGTCTTTACCATGAAGAAAAGAATCATAGCCGGGGCCATATGCCTTTTGTTACTGCTGGCTGTTCTCATCTATGCGTTTTCCGGGCCGTCGGACGCCGTATATATCACGACCGCCAGGGTGAAAACGCAAAGCCTTGCGAGCGATATCGATTACGGCGGCACGCTCGAGGCGGAGCAAAACGTGCCTGTCACCTCGGATATCGGCGGCAGGGTAGTAAGCGTCAACGCGGTTTTGGGGCAGAGAGTCGAAAAGGACCAGGTCCTCTTTGCCGTCGACAGCGCCGACATCGCGCTGCAGTACAATCAGGCTGAGGCAAATTATAAAGCAGCGGCGGCAAGCTACGAAAGAGTCGCGGGCGGCTCGGCAAAGGAAGCGGAGCTGCAGCTTCGCCAGACGGTCGAGCGCGCGGAAAACGAGCTTCGCGACGCGACCACCGCCTATCAGCTTGCGAAGGAACAGTACGACAACAACACGACAATTGCGTCGGCGCAGGCGGCCTATGATATGGCGAAGGCCGATTACGACAGGATAAGCCTCCTTGTATCGCTCGGCGAAGAAACTCAATATTCGCTGGATACGGCGAAAAGCAAAATGGATTCGGCAAAGGCGCAGCTTGAGACGGCGAAGGCCTCGGCCCGGACGGCGCTCAACAGCGCCGATTCGAGGCTTAAAAACGCGCGGCTCGCGCTCTCGAGCGCCCAGGAGGATTACAAACTGACGACCGGAACCATAAACCTCGAAAATATCAAGAGCGCGGCGGCTCAGGCGGACGCCGCCAAGGCGGCACTCGACATCGCAAAGCGAAAGCTCGACAACGCGTCGGTAAAAGCGCCCGCTTCCGGCCTGATCGCCATGAGCGACGTCTCCGCCGGGGACATGATTTCCCCGCAGACGCCAGTTATGACGATTGTCAGCGCGGGGACGATGGAGGTGACGATCCATGTCACCGAAAACGGCCTCTCCCAGGTGTCTGCCGGCATGCCGGCGCAGGTCACCGCCTCGGGCACCGGGGAAACCTTTGACGCGAACGTGACGGCGGTAGCCCCCGCAACCGACGCGAAAACAGGGCTTGCCGACGTGAAGCTGTCGATCGAAAACGCGGAAGACAGGCTTAAGGCCGGGATGCATGTAAATGTGAAGCTGACCGCATCCGATGAAAACCGGAAGGTCTATGTCCCCTTCCGGGCGGTTTTGGAGCCGGACGGCAACCCTTACGTCTTTGTGATCGAAAATAATAAACTCAAAAAGGCGCCCGTTGCGCTCGGCGAAAAACGATACGCCTATGTCGAGGTGACAGGCGGTCTGTCCCCCGACGCGCAGGTGGTCGTCGAGGGGAACACGCAGGTCACCGAAAACGGAAAGTTTCATATCGTAAAAGCCGTAAGCTGATATCGGAGCTTTCGCAAAAAACGGCTCCCGCTGCAGAACGTTTTCTGCGGCGGGAGTTCTTTTCATTTAATCAAATCGGCAGAACCGATAAAAGCTATTTTAGCGTTGGCATTTTGCAGCTTTCCCGGATTACCAACTCGAACGGCAGATTGACACGGATTGGCATGGTGCCGCCGTTTTCGATTTTGTCCACCAAAACCTTTACGGCGTATTTGCCGATTTCCTGACGCGGGATTCTAATGGTGGTCAGCATCGGTTTTGAGTATGTAGCCATCTCAATTCTGGTTTCCAAATGGATATCAAGCGTTGCGCTTGATTTGGCAAGAGCCCGACGCGGTCAGATTAACCCGCAGCTTCGCGCAAACGTTATACTAAAATTCAATTGAAAGAATGCTGCAGACTGAGTATTATAACATCGAAGCGACAAGAGTGCTCAGGGGCATGGTTAAAAAGCGAAAGGTATGCATGGCGCAGCGGACTTAGTAAAAACAAGTCATATGATATTTGATAAACGACAGTTGAACTAAGAAACCAAACATTTATACGAGGGTTTAAACATGGACAATTTGAATGATCAATTAACGCATTTCCATCAGATTGCGACAAATGAAATTGTAAAAGCTGGAGCAAATGAACGAAACAGCGTTAAACTTTATGCAAGTTTTCGCCATCATCCTATTTAGCAGTATTAAAAATCATTAATAAAAATATTATGGCAAGATATCGCACTGTTGCATGATTATTACGGGTATTTTTCTAGCAGGCAATTTGCAGACGTTTTTCAAGTAAGCGGCACGGCGTAAAAATTTATTATTATCGCGGTACCTTGCCAGTGCTTTCCCTAATGATAAGTTTATGAGGCAAAAGGAGCTTCATAGGCAAATGGTGCCCTTTATTAATTCTGTCCACCAACATACGAGTCGCCATTTTCCCAAGCTCGTCTTTTGGTATGCCAACGGTTGTGAGCATGGGGGAAACATATTGAGCGACATCAATATTGTCGATACTAACGACGGATATGTCCTGCGGTATTCTCAGCCCGCTTTCTAAAATTCGCCGTACTGCGCCGATCGCGGTGATATCATTGGCGCAAAACACGGCGGTAGGCGCCGGGGCTGCTTTTTTGAGCAAGCGCTCAGCACCCGCGTAACCGCCCGCGCCGTTTAATGGGCAGCTTCCGACAAGGGATGCTTCAAATGGGATGTTTTTGCACCGAAGCATATCTTTATACGCCATATAGCGGATTTCATTTTCCGTTTCCCCGACATAGGCAATACGCCTGTGACCATTGTGAATCAAATGCTCAAGAGCAGTTATGGAGGCTGCATATCCGTCGCAAATTACCTGATCCCACTCAGCGTCTATACTGTTTAAGCCGGTATAGACAAGATTTTTATAATTATTTTCAAAAAATGATCTTGTATTTCCCTCAAACCTGCCAAGAATAATAGCCCCGTCGGCCTTTAACGATGTAATCCTTTGAAAAACAGACGGGTCGTTTATGTCGAAAATGGAATACGAAGAGGATAGAACAAATCCGAAATTGAGTGCCTGTTGCTCAATGGCACGAGCAATCTGCGCAAAGAATGGGTTGTCCGCCGGGGTTTTTGTACGGCCAAAAATACATGCGATCGTTTTTGAATGAGCGGTATATTGGTCGTTTGATTTTGTTTTTAAATCTTTTGCAGACTGATTCGGAATATATCCGGTTTCCTTGACAATGTTCCATATCCGGTCACGGACCTGCTCGGTGGCGAAGCTATTATCAGGGGAATTTATCACACGTGAAACCGTAGAAATTGACACGCCGGCAATCTTAGCGATGTCCTTTAATGTCATCCACAACCACTGCCTTCCTTTATTTAAAGCGTTTACGTAATAACGAGGAGTCGAGGCAAAACATAATAACCCCAAAAGAGAAGTCATATATATGGCCGCTCCTTTTGGCAGTGTGAAATGATTTTGACGAATCGGGCAGGAACTGAAAAAGGAGGGACACAATTTCCTACCCAGTTACAGCTTTACGCTTGAAATCCGGTTTTCAGCCAACCGCCGCCCGGAAGTTAAAATAAGCCTGCCGAAGCGGAACGTCTTGCCCGAATATGGCAAGGGCTCCCGCTATTAGGATATCCGCGCCGTTTATCGCACATTCTTTTCCGGTTTTTCCGTTTATACCGCCGTCCACCGAAATCAAAAACGACAAATTTTTTTCCTGACGCAACTTGTTAAGCTGTTTTACCTTAGTCACTGTACTTTCAATAAAGCGTTGACCCGCAAAGCCCGGTTCGACACCCATGAGTTGGACCATGTCCAAAAGCGGAAGCAGATGCCCTAGGCTATCGACGCGGTCGATGGGATTCAACACCACACCTGCTTTTATATTACGAGCCTTAATTTGATCAGCCATCCTTAACGGGAATGGCGTTGCATTTAAGTGATAGCTTATATATCGAGGCTGCAGAGCGGCGGCTCTTTCCAAATAATCAAACGGCTGGTCCACCATTAGGTGGATATCCAGAGGAACAGAGGAATGTTGTTTTATAGCAAGTATTGTGTCGAAATCGAAGCAAAGATTCGGAACATAGTGTCCGTCCATAATATCGATATGGAACAGTTCGGCGCCGAGTTCGGTAAGAGTGTCCACATCTCTTCCCAGATACATTCTGTCAGCGCAAGCGAGCGTTGGATTGATTAGTGCAAGCGCCATAAACATTTCCCCTTTCTGATCATCATTATATTGCTATACTTGAACAATATCAAGCGGCGGCCGGTATAACGTTTGCGTAAATTGCGCTGGTTTTATGTTTTTTGCGGATATATATTATTTATAGAACCCCATGGGATAGTAAAAATGCACATATAAGGCAGGGTGAATTTTCGCAATTTGCCGGTTTGACTGGAAGAGCATGATTTACTGATTGATAACAGCGTTATGAAGCCACAGGTCGATTCGGGAAAATTCAGAGTTCTTATGACCTTAAGCGATAAGAGAGATGATGTGTTCCCCGACGTTCCCGCGGCCGGCGAGTTGGGATACGAAGATATGGAGGTATATAAAGGGTGCATTATTGCCGGTGTCCGCAAGGATACCCCTGATGAAATCGCCAGTTGGCTTACACAGCAGATCAATGCCGCAATCCCAACGGAAACATATCAGAAAGTCCTTAAGAGTACGAACAACACGTATACAGAGCCAATGAGCGAGAGCGAGATCACAACATTGCTTTATGCTGCGAGAGATGCGTATAAAGAAATAATTGACAAATATCTCAAGAAATAAAGAAGATTTTCCACTGTATACAAGATAAAGGGAGTTGGCTTGATTTCTCGGGCCAATTCCCTCTATAAAAATTCGACAGGTTTGGAGGGGAATTATGGAATTAATAAAATACAGAAATAATGCCATATGCGGCATGGTATTTTTGATATTCAGTCTTTGGATGATATTTTACGCAATTCCCACGCAAATCAGCCTGGTGGAAATTCTCGGCGGGGCGGACGCCGGGGCAAACAGTCGGAGCACCCCATATTTTGCAGCCGCTTTTATGGGGATTCCCTCGCTGATTCAATTGCTCGTTTCTGTGGCCAAGTATGTCAGATTAGAAAAGCAAGGTGCCGAAGCCCCAGGCATGCAGGTCGGCTGGACCGGCGAGATCAGGGCGCTTATCATATTTGGCCTTTGTATTTTTTACGGCGTTTTGTTCTGGAGTATCGGATATATCCTGGCAACCGTCATCGTTCCCCCGATAATGCTGTTCGTGCTGGGAGACAGGAAATGGCGGCACTATCTCAGTGTATACGTTGGGGGGCCATCATGTATGTGGTCTTTTTATACCTGCTAAAAGTTCTATTGCCGTAAGGGGGGAACAGTATTGGTTTTTTTAAGTGTATTCCGGGACCCTGAAGTGTATTACAAGGAAAGCCTGAAATTTTTCAACCAGGCGAAAGAAGAAGAACGCCCTTTTTTTGCCATGATCAATTCCCATGATCCCCATCGTCCGTTCGCGGGCGCCGAAGACGAAATAAAGTACTTTGGCCACCATACAAAACCTCCCCGTGTTTACAGCCCGGACGAAGTATATGTTCCGGAATGCCTGCCGGATCTGCCGGATGTGCGTATCGAGCTTGCGCAATATTACGCCTCGGTACACAGAGGCGACATGACCGTGGGACGTATTCTGGATGCTCTTGATGAGGCAGGATTCCACGAAAATACAATGGTATTGTTCTTAAGCGATAACGGGATGGCATTGCCGTATGCAAAGACAAATTGCTATCTTAACAGCACAAGAAGTCCTTATATTATGCGCTGGCCTAAACATATCAAACCGGGATCTGTCAGCGACGCGCTGATCAACGGCATAGATTATACTCCCACGATTCTGGATATCCTGGGGATTGAGCCCATCGTGGGCTGCGATGGTAAATCAATGAAGGATACCATCCTTGCCGATGCATAATTACATGATGATATCTTCACCCTTTTCTACCAGACGGCGAACAATCATATCACCAAAAGGGCGAGATGTTATCCCATGCGTTGCGTGCAGGACAAACGCTATGCCTATATCTTTAACGGCTGGTCCGACGGGGAAACGGTGTTTATTAATGAATCGACCGAAGGGCTTACGTTTAAGGCAATGGAAAAAGCGGGCAAAACGGATGCGTATATCCACCATCGCGCGGAGTTCTTCAAATACCGCGTGACGGAGGAACTGTATGATTATTTACTCGATCCGCATGCGCTCAATAATCTGGCTGGCAAGCCGGAGTACTGCGATATCCTCCGCCATATGCGCCGGAGAATGCATGAATATATGCGCGAGTCCAAGGACGGCCTCATCGACGATTTCTATCAGAAGATACTCAGATCACCCGACTGAGCGTTAGGGCACGTCCTTTCGGCCGCCTTGACGATAGGCGGAAAAAGGATATGGTCTCAAAAATTTTAATAAGATTTGGTGATGTAGAAATGAACAGATTGAAGAACCAGGTTGCGATTATTACCGGAGGTTCAAGGGGAATTGGTATGGCAATTGCAAAAAAATTTGCAAATGAAGGCGCGGATATTCTAATTGCAGACATCATGAAAGAGGAGGCGGAAGCCGCAGCCAGAGAATTGTCCTCGATGGGCTCAAACGCCGGATCCTATCAGCTTGATGTAAGGGACGTCGGTGAAATCTATAAAATGGTTGCCTACTGCGAGAAGGAATTCGGCAAGGTGGATATTCTGGTGAACAACGCGGGCGTGCAGAAACCCTGCCCATCCATGAAGCTGAGTGAGGAAGATTTCGACAGGATCATGGACATCAATATTAAAGGCGCATTTTTCTGCGCACAGGCGGCTGGAAGATCTATGCGGAAAAATGGCGGGGGGAAAATAGTCAACATGTCATCCGGCAACAGCCGGATGGTCAATGTCGGAAGGGCGCCTTACTGCATTTCAAAAACAGGCATCAATTCCATGACCGCAGTGCTTGGTGCGGAATGGGCAATGTATAACATCCGCGTCAATGCGATAGCACCTGGCTGGATACAGACGGAAATGACGAAACGCGGGATAGCGCTGAAAGCTCTGGATGAAAAACAGGTTTTTGCGGTTTCGCCCGTCGAACGGTGGGGAACGGTGGAAGAGATTGCGAATCTTGCATGCTATCTCGCGTCGGACGAATCGACATATATCGTGGGCCAGGTCATATTCTGCGACGGTGGTTGGAACACGGGAATGATGCCCGGGGCACTCGATTACATTAGGGAGAATGACAAGCCGGAATAAGGATAATCGCTTGCACCACGGCGGAGTAAACGGAGGGGAAAATGAAACAGATCGTTGTCAGCGGAATCGGGGAAGTGGAGGTGCGGGAGGTTCCGGTCCGGAGCCCCAAAGAGGCGAACGCCAAGCGCTTACGGTCTCCCGACGCGGCGGCTGCATTGTACAGGTTGGTGTCTATGGGAAGGAATTTCTTTTCCCGGTTGACGAAATCAACCACCGGGAAATCTCTTTTATCGGATCTTTTATGTACTCCAGAGCGGATTTCCGGAGGGCGGCCGAACTGATCAACACACATAAGCTTAAAGTGTTGCCGCTCGCCACCGACGTATTTTCTGCCAACGATGCGGCAAAGGCCTATAACTGTCCGGATCTTCCCGACAGCACCGCCATGAAGGTCATGGTTCGGTTCGACGCTTGAGTAAGCGGAATGAATCTTTAGTTATTCAAATATGCCCGTGCAAACATTAAGGACCAATAAACGGAGGGATCAATTTGAGCGTATTTTCCGGGAATCTGTTGGTAGCACATGGCGGCGGGCCGACCGCCGTGATTAACGCATCGCTTCAGGGTGTGATAGAGGAAGCGCGCCTGCATCCGGGAATCAAGGGGATTTACGGCGCGCGGTTCGGTGTGGAGGGGTTGCTGAAAGAGGATTTTATCGACCTTGGCTCGGAGGATGACGAGATTGTTTTGGCGCTGTCTCATACGCCCGCCTCGGTTTTAGGGTCCTGCCGCAGAAAACTGACGGAGGCGGATTTTCCGGCTGTGCTGGAAATCTTAAAAAAGTACGACATACGTTTCTTTTTTTACAACGGCGGAAACGACTCCATGGATACCTGCAACAAGATTCATCTGCTGGCGCAAAAGAGCGGTTATGAACTGCGGGTGATAGGGATTCCCAAGACCATAGACAACGATTTGGCCGAAACCGATCATTGCCCAGGCTATGGCAGCGCGGGGCGTTATGCCGCGATTTCCGCGCTGGAATTGTGGCGGGATGTCGAGTCTTTGCCGATCCATGTCTGCGTCATGGAGATTATGGGGAGAAACGCCGGCTGGCTGACCGCAGCCGCCGCGCTTGCAAAAACTTCCGATGAGGCCGGGCCGCAGCTCATCTATCTTCCGGAGCGTCACTTTGTGGAAGAGGAATTTTTACAGGATGTTTCAAAATGGCATGATAAGTTAGGCGGCGTTCTTGTGGCCGTAAGCGAAGGGTTGACTTCGCCCTCCGGTGAGCCGCTGGCGGATAGCGGCCTTATAGACGGCTTCGGGCACAAGGTTCCGGGAGGTGTCGCGCAATATTTGTCCGACCTGATTGTCAGAAAACTGGGGATTAAGTCCCGCAGTGAAAAACCCGGCCTGCTGGGAAGGTGTTCGATTCTTATGCAATCTGAGACCGACCGCGAGGAAGCCCGTGCTGTCGGAGCTTTTGCGGTGCGTTCCGCCGTTAAAGGGGAATCCGGTTATATGGCGGCTTTTTTCCGCGCTTCGCAAAATCCATACCTGACGGAGTATACCCTTGTTCCTCTTGAAAAAGTGGCAAATGCGGAAAAAACTTTTCCTGCCCAATGGATCAACGAGCGCGGGAATGGAGTCCGCGACGGGTTTATCGAGTACTTAAAACCGCTCGTCGGGTCATCGCTGCCGGATTATGCCGTACTGGGGAAAAGGCCGGTCCCGAGAGTAAAATAAATTTTGCAGGTTAAGTATTAAGGAGGTAGTTTCTATGCCATTAGTTCCTTTGAGGCCTCTGTTGGAAGCTTCCAGCAAGTACGGCTTTGCCCACGGCGCGTTCAATGTCAACGCCGTCGCCCAGGCCGAGGCGGTTATCGAGACACATGAGATGTTCCGTTCGGCGGCGATTTTGCAGGGCGCGGATCTAGCAAACGCTTTTATGGGGGGAAGAACGGACTTTATAAACGGGACGATTGAGGATAAAAAAATCGGCGCGAAGCGCATTGCGGACGCCGTTGGAAGAGTCGGCGCGAATTCATCCATTCCGATCGTGATGCATCTCGATCACGGCCGGGACTTTGAGTCGGTCAAGGCTGCCATAGAGGGCGGCTATACGTCGGTTATGATCGACGGATCGTCACTGTCTTTCGATCAAAACGTGGAGCTCACCCGCGAGGTGGTACGCTTTGCCCATGAGCGGGGAGTCACCGTGGAAGGGGAATTGGGAGTCCTTGCAGGTGTGGAGGATGACGTTTTTGCCGAAACCTCTACCTATACAAATCCGATGAAGGTCTGCGAATTTTTCAAAAGGACAGGCGTCGACTGCCTCGCGATTTCCTATGGCACAAAGCATGGCGCGACGAAAGGGAAGAATGTCAAACTTCGCAGGGAAATTGCGATTGCATCCATGGAAAACCTGCGTCATGAGGGCATCTTCGGCGTACTTGTCTCCCACGGCTCCTCAACCGTACCGCAGTATATTGTGGACGAAATCAATGCGCTCGGAGGGAAAATTACCAACGCGCACGGAATCCCTCTGAATGAACTGGAGGCCGTCATTCCGAGCGGGATCGGTAAAATTAATATAGACACAGATATCCGGCTGGCCGTGACCCGCAACATCCGGGAATTCTTCGTGAAACATCCTGAGAAGCAGAAAAACGCTGTAATCGGGCCGATATGGAAGCTGATGGAAGAAAAGGCCGACCAGTTCGATCCAAGAGTGTATGTCACGCCGATTATGGATATCCTGACCACAGGAAAGGAAACCGACAATCCCGATATTCTGGCCGTAATCGACTGCATCAAGCGCGGAGTGCGCGAGGTTGTCGGTACACTGATCGTTGCCTTCGGCTCAGTGGGGTATGCAACTAAGATTGAGAATGTCTCACTTGATGAAATGGCGCAGCGTTACCGGAAAGGCCGCGCTTAAGGTGTCGCCTTATATTTTGAAATCATTGACTCTTGCATTAAAAAATTCTGTAAACAGTTACGATAATGGAGAACGAATATGAAAAGAATCCACCTGAATCTGAAACGCTTTGATATACCGCCCGAAGACGGAGGTGTCAACCGGATTGCCCCGTTTTCGCAGTGGGGGAAATACATTGTAGAAAGCACCCAGCAGGAGCTTAAAAAGTATAGCCCGTCGGATACCGAATTTGTGATGTATTTGCCGGAAGCGCATCTGATCAGAGCCGTGAACGCCCTGCATAAAGACAGCCCTCTGCGGATCGGGAGCCAGGGCGTGTACCGCGAGGATACGGCGGTCGGAGGCGGCTTTGGCGCTTTTACCACAAACAGGACCGCGAATTCTGTCAAGGCGGCAGGATGCCGCGATACGATGATCGGTCATTGCGAAGAAAGGCGGGACAAGGCGGGGATACTCTCAGAGGCCGGCGTTTCGGATGCCGATGCGGTAGACCGCCTTTTGAACAAAGAGATAAAGTGTGCGATAAAGGCGGGGCTTAAAGTTTTGTACTGCATTGGTGAAACCTCGGAGGAACAATGCAGGTGGGAGGAGACCTTAAAAAGGCAGCTTGATATAGGACTTGAGGGCGTCGACCCCTTAATGGTGACAATTGCATATGAGCCCGTGTGGGCAATAGGTCCCGGGAAAACTCCCCCCGGGAGGGAATACATACAGAAAATAGCTCGCTTTGCCAAAAGCTGCGTACCCGGCACCGATGTGATTTACGGAGGGGGACTCAAGGCGGACAACGCCGAAATGCTGGCGTCGATCCCAGAAATAGACGGCGGATTGATTGCCCTGACACGGTTTTCCGGCGATATCGGGTTCTATCCCGAAGAATATTTGGAAATTGTTCGGCTTTACATAAAGGGTTAAGGAAAGGAAGTAACCAAAATGAAGCTATCATTTGAATACGGAATGGGTCTGATGGAAG
>DIWE01000030.1:5790-9896 GCA_002423435.1 Clostridiales bacterium UBA6114 | reverse complement strand
CCACTCCATGCCGATTGCGCGTTCGGCCGCGCTGTGGGGCCATGTGCTGACCTCGCTGGTATCCAATGCGATTTCGGTTGTCGTAATCATTTTTGTAGCGCTGATTATGGGCTTTCGCTCGTCGGCGGGGGTATTATCATGGCTTGCCGTAGCCGGTATACTCGCGCTGTTTACGCTGGCCCTGACATGGGTCGCGGCGATTGCCGGGCTGCGTGCCAAATCGGTGGACGGCGCAAGCGCCTTTTCCTACCCGCTTATCTTTCTTCCATTTATCAGCTCGGCGTTTGTGCCAACCCACTCGATGCCGCCACTCGTCCGTGCTTTTGCCGAAAACCAGCCGGTAACCTCAATAGTGGAGGCCATCCGCGCGTTATTGTCCAGTCAGCCGGTCGGTAATGATATATGGGTTGCTCTTGCATGGTGCGTCGGAATTATGCTTGTGGCTTATATCTTCGCGATAAGGGCGTATAAAAAGCGGGTGTAAAATTCAATACTTCGCCATCATAACTATACTCTCAACCTGCCTTGAGTGGGCAAAAAAGATACCGCTTGAGCCCGGTGGGGCCTTGGCGGAAGGATGTTTTCTATCGTTTTTATGTTGTTAACCTGAAAAGGAGCTCATAACCGATGATCCCCAATACTGTATATGAACAGAATGATATTAGTGATTTCCTTTGATAAAAGGCCTTTTTATATATGATAAAGTACAGAACAAGACCTAATACAATCCTTCCTATGACCGCAGGAATCATGTGCATATATTCTGACAAATGGCTTATTTCGCTTAGGCCTTCGGCAAGAAAAACGGCAGGAAGAAGGCTTGCACCCCAATTATAATGCGTACCCTTTCGTCTGTATAAATAAGCACCAAATCCGAAAATAGTACCGGCAATTACAGCACATATAAGCCAGAGATAGAAGTAGAAGCCTCCAAAAACAAAGGTGTGCTGATTAACAATGGATTCTGTTAAATAATAGGAAATGACACAGACGATCAATGTTTCAGCACAAAGTATAGATGCAGGGAGCATTTTTTTCGCAGCTGAAGCCATGAAGAAGGCTGGAATTAACCAAACAGCACCGGAGTTTGCTAATGAATTTAGCGAACCGGGAAGATATTTCTGTCCCATAACCGTCAATATACCGGTTAACAGTCCAAGTAAGAGGGCGTATATTCCTTTAAAAATGCTTTTTGTGTTTAAATTCATGATATTACTCCAGCCAATTCCTAATTGTACCCTCATATTTTAGCACAATATCTCCTCAAGAGTATCAGTAGTACTGTTGCTGCAAATTTACCCAATCCTTTATTTTTCCAATTCCTGCTGCCCAGCTAAAAATTCCATTAATAACGATTGAGGTCCCTTTCTTCTGCTTCTACCAACGCATTAATCAATGCAATCCCCAGTTCTTCTTTTGACAGACTGTTTACATACTTTACGATCTGATCGTAGCGTTCTTGCTCTCGTTCCTCTTCTTCTCTCTCATATTTTTCAATTTCAGCTATATACCTATCTGCCTCTTTCGGAAAGACTGTAAAAAACAGGGCGATTTTGTGCTTACATACAATTTTTTTCCCATCGGCATATGGACAATTGCATGTGGAATTTCTAGGATGCTCGGCATCAATCATCACATGGTACGGTTTATTCCCGCTACCGGCAACCTCTCCCTCGAATTTATGTTCACCTGTTTGTTTCCAAGAAAGAATTTTTTTCTCTTCGTAGTATTTATAGCCTCTCCATGCAGAGGCATTACTGAAAATTGATAAAATACTTATATCGTTTTCTCCCCGATTTCTCTCGGTAGGCAGGTAATATGCTCAACCCTGATATCTCCTATCAGTGGCAAGGGGATATTCTTATTTGTATAATGAAGTATCCTTATCTTTTCCCTCGCTCAAGCAGGCAAACTACTTCCGTATGGATTGTCCTCGGAAACATATCGAAAACGCTCAGGCGGGAGGGGATATAGCCGCCTTCCGAGAGAAGCTTACAGTCGCGCGCGAGGGTCGCGGGGTCGCACGAAATATAGACGATCCGTTTCGGCGCAAGGTCCAGGATCGCCGAAACTGTGCCCTCGTCCATCCCTCGGCGCGGGGGATCGACGGTTATTACGTCGACGGACGCGTTTTCCCGAATCAGCTTCTCCGCCGCTTTACCCGCGTCCATGCAGAGGAAACGGACGTTTTCGACATGATTGATTTCGGCGTTTTTTTCAGCGTCGCGGATCGCCTCGGGTACGACCTCGACGCCGATTGCCCGCGCGCATTTCTTGGCCAGACACAGCGTGATCGTGCCGGTGCCGCAGTAGAGGTCCAGCGCCGTGTCGGACGGGGACAAAGCGGCGTACTCGATGGCGCGGCTGTACAGCTTTTCTGCCTGGCCGTGGTTCACCTGGAAAAACGAGAGCGGGGAAATCCGGAAGAAAAGCCCGCACAGGGTATCCTCGATAAAGCCGTCGCCCCACAGCACCCGTTCCTCGCCGCCGAGGATCGCGTTGCCGTGGGCCTTGTTGATGTTTAAGATGATTCCGCGCAGGGACGGGCAGGCCGCTTTTGCCGCCTTTATCAGCCGGTCCGAAAAGGGAAGCTCGTCCGCCGCGGCGATGATGCAAAGAAAGCTCTCGCCCTTCGACGACGTCCTGACGTAAACGTGCCGGACGACGCCGCTTTTTTTGATTTCGTCGTAAACGGGAATGGAATACTCCGCTATCCATGTCCTTGCGGCCTGCGCGAGCTTGTTTGCCGTCTCGCTCTGGATCAGGCATACTTCCGTCGGCACAACCTCGTGGCTGTGCTTTCTGTAAAAGCCGGTTACCGGTAAGCCTTCGACCGACGCCACCGGAAACTGCGCCTTGTTGCGGTAAGAAAAGAGCTTTGGAGAAGCGGCGACCTCTTCCGCTTTCAGCTCAAAGCCGCCGATACGGAAAAGGGCGTCCTCGACCCGCTCCTTTTTCATGCGAAGCTCTTCCTCGTAGCTGATGTGGAAGAAATCGCAGCCGCCGCATTTCGGGAAAACCGGGCAGGCGGGCGTCACCCTCGCAGGGGAGGGGACGAAGATTTGCTCAATTTTCGCATAGGCGAGATTTTTTAGTACCTTTACGATCCGGATTTCACATTCGTCGCCCGCGGCAGCGCCCTTTACGAAGACGACAAACCCGTTTACGCGGCAGACGCCGTATCCTTCGCTTGCGTACCCTTCGATCCGGACGGTGTACATTTCATTTTTTTGAATGCCCATTACGACTCCGAAATTTTAATTTTCATCATGCCGTCGAATTTATCATAGGGAATCAGGTAATACTGAACGCCGGTCACATACGGCCCGATGCTGTAGAGCTGGTAGAAAACCGTGATTCCGTCGGGGCTTAAGTAAAAATCGGCGGGGTCATATTGGCTTTTAACCCGCTCCCTGTAATCCTCAAAAAAATTCGACTTGTCCATTTTGGCGTCCGACGCTTCGATCTGAGCGATGACCTCGCCGTATATGATATCCATGTATGTTTCCTTCGATACGGAGAACACGTCTGAAAGATTCATAAGTCCCCCGTTTGACATGTCGAACGTCTCGGCGTTTAAGGTGACGCCGGGATGCGCCCCGCCGGTATAGTAATCGAGCTCCCTTGAAACCGAAAGGTAATCCTTCGTGTTCAGCGTGACCGCATAATCGCCCGAAAGGGAGTATTCGTTAAAGTCCAGGCCCTGATCGGCGTTGATCTTGAGCTGTTCGATTGCCGCCGGCTTCAAATCGTATTCCGCGTAGGAGACGAGCTTGTCGAGCGCGTTGTCGTAGTACGCATTAATGTTCGATACGGCTTCGCTCCCGCCGGAAAGCGAGGGGAGCGAAAGGTTGATCGTGATCAGCCTTTTCCCGTCGTCCGACGAAATGATGCTGTTTTGCGTGCGTGTCTCGACCGGATAAGCGTCGGAGGAGGCGGGCTCCGAGGGCTGAACCTCGGTCGACGAGGGCGGGGAAGAAGTCGTGTCCGGCTCGTTTTGGGGAGTGCGGTCGACGCATGCGGCAAACAGGAAAATGAAAACGGCATTTATCAGAAGTAACGAAAGAAATTTTTTCATAGGAACCTCCATTCGCGCGGACAGATCA
>DIWE01000030.1:0-5721 GCA_002423435.1 Clostridiales bacterium UBA6114 | reverse complement strand
GCATATCGGCGAGCGGCACGCCTTTCAACTGTTCGTGTGATTTTTCACACGAATCTCCGGTTTGTGATATTCCTATTATACAGACGAACCGGGCAAAAGGTAAAGAAAAAATCGGAAAAAGAG
The DNA here is from genome assembly GCA_002423435.1 of Clostridiales bacterium UBA6114. Classification (GTDB taxonomy): domain Bacteria; phylum Bacillota; class Clostridia; order Oscillospirales; family Butyricicoccaceae; genus UBA6114. Next base: position 5,598 of record DIWE01000030.1, on the reverse strand, counting down.
CGTTTCTTCCGATAAAAGTCACATCGGGGGCGCCGGCGGCCGCCTGTCTCCCGGGCAGGCCCGGCTTTTGGGAACATATCCGTCCGCCCGGCTTATTTGCGGAAATGACTTTCGCCGCCTGAACTCTTTTTTGGTCAGCAAAACGGCAATCTCGCCGAGCCCGGCGAGGGCGATCAGGTTTGGGATTGCCATCAGGCCGTTTAAGGTGTCGGAGATTTCCCAGACGGATGAAACAGCGCTTATCGATCCGACGATAACGCCGAGAATATAAAGAGCCTTGTAAACCGATTTGACGGCTTTTTTGTCTCCCGCAAGATAGGTAAGGCACGAAAGCCCGTAGTAGGACCAGCCGAGCAGGGTGGTCAGCGCAAACAGGACGACGGCCACCGTGATGAATAAGCCCCCGATAGGGCCGAGGTGCGCGGTAAAGGCTGCCGAGGTCAGGGAGGCCCCGTCAAATATGGGCGGGTCGGTCACGAGATCGGAGGTAATGATGACGAGCGCGGTGATCGTGCAGATCACAAAGGTGTCGACAAAGACTTCAAAAATGCCCCAGACGCCCTGTTTTACGGGGCTTTCCGCGTTTGAGGCGGCATGCGCGATCGGAGAGGAGCCGAGGCCCGCCTCGTTTGAGAAAATGCCGCGCGCGACACCGAACCGCATGGCGCGCGCAATCGCATAGCCGGAAATCCCTCCGCCCGCCGAAGAGAAGGAAAACGCATTCGAAAAGATCATATGGAAGGCTCCGGGCAGTCTGGAAGCGTTCAATACGAGGGCTAAGGTCCCGCCGGCCACATAAAAGACGGCCATAAAGGTCACCAGCTTTTCAGCAACGCCGGAGATCCGTCTGATCCCGCCGACGATGACAAGCGAGATGACGGCGGCGGTGACAATGCCGGTCAAAAGATGGGGAACACGGAAGGTATTTTTCACGGCGGCCGCGATGGAATTCGACTGTACAATGTTGCCGACTCCGAAGCAGGCGATGATACAGAAAAAGGCGAAAACGCGGGCGAGCCATTTTTGATGGAGCCCTTTTTCGATATAATACATCGGGCCGCCGTAATGGATTCCGTCCTTTCCTGTCTGTCGGAAGTGCACGGCGAGCACGACCTCGGTGTACTTTGTCATCATTCCGAAGAAAGCGGACACCCACATCCAAAATACGGCGCCCTCGCCCCCCGCGACGATCGCCGTCGCGACGCCGACGATGTTGCCGGTGCCGACGGTGCTTGCAAGCGCGGTGCTGACGGCCTGGAAAGGGGAAATCCCGCCTTTTTTTTGGTTCCGGCCCGTTTTCCTGAATAAGGAACCGGCTGTGTTTTTAAAAATATAACCGAACATTCTGATCTGAAAAAAGCCGGTTTTAACGGTAAAATAAATGCCGGTTCCGATCAGCATGAAAATCATGGGCGGGCCCCATACGACCCTGTTGATTTCGGCATTGACCCACAGGATGAGCTCGGTCACATTCATCACCCCCAAAAAAAAAAGAATCGGCCGGGGCATGGCAAAAAAACGCGCCTTGGCGCGCGGAAGAGACGGACGCCGGGTTGAGCGAAACTGAAATGTTCTCGTTCAATGGTCTGTGCGGATGCTTAAGAGAATCATATGCGTATTTCGGAAAGGTATGCCGTATTTCGGCCCATTCCGGGACGGAAAGGGGAAAGAATGCAAAAATACCATATAATGTCTTGTCTGTTATTTGCAAAAAGAATACAATAAGAATAAGCCTTGCTTGAAAAATCAGTGTATCGGAAAAAAAACGGGCGCAGGGATTTTTCAAACAAAGCCTAATCAATTTTTTATTTTCAGAAAGGAAAAGAATTATGCGCAGCTTCACCTTTTATGCGCCGACAAAAATATTGTTCGGAAAAGAAACCGAGAAAAAAGTCGGGAGGGAAATAAAGGAGTTCGGCGGACAGCGGGTCCTTTTGCATTACGGCTCGAAAAGCGCCAAAAAAAGCGGGCTGTTAGACCGCGTGGAGGCGTCGCTAAAGGAGGCGGGGGTCTTTTACCTGTCGCTTGGCGGAGTGGAGCCGAACCCGAAGCTTTCGCTTGTCCGCGAGGGGATCGCGCTGTGTCAAAAAGAGTCCCTGGACTTTGTCCTCGCCGTCGGCGGCGGAAGCGTCATCGATTCCGCCAAAGCGATCGCGGTTGGGGTCGGAAGCCCCGAGCTTGACATCTGGGATGATATCATCGTTAAAAAAGTCCCGCTCAAAGATGCCCTCCCGGTCGCATCGATCCTGACGATCGCCGCCGCGGGCAGCGAGATGTCGTACAACATGGTGTTGACGAACGAGGACGGCATGATAAAGCGCGGCTATGCGAGCCAGAAAATCCGCCCGAAATTCTCCATCTTAAACCCTGAGCTTACCTATACGCTGCCGTCCTATCAGACCGCCTGCGGCTGCGCCGATATCATGATGCACACGATGGAGCGCTATTTCACCCTTACGTCCGGCAACGAAATGACCGATCACATCGCGCTCGGCGTTTTGAAAACGACGGTCAAGTTTGCGCCGAAGGCGCTTGAAGCGCCCGACGATTACGACGCAAGATCCGAGATCATGTGGGCGGGCAGCCTTTCGCACAACACCCTGACCGGCCTCGGCGCCAACGAGGACTGGGCGACCCATCAGCTCGGGCACGAGCTCTCCGGCATGTTCGACGCCGCTCACGGCGCGACGCTTACCGCGATGTGGGGCTCCTGGGCGAGGTTTGTCTATAAAAACCGTCCGGAGCGGTTTGCGGCCTTCGGTGCGGAGCTGTTTGGCCTCGAGCTTACGGGCGACGCCGAGGCGGATGCGCTTCGGGCGATCGGCAAAACGGAGGAATTTTTCTCGTCGATCGGTCTGCCGACAAATAGCCGCGAGCTTGTCGGGGCGCTTTCGGAAAAGCAGCTTGAGGAGCTTTCGTATAAATGCACGTTTGGCAGAACAAGGACGATCGGAACCTTTATGGAGCTCGGCTACGACGATATCCTTAAGATCTATCGGGACTCAAACTCGAAATAGAAGACATTTTATTGGATTTATTGGGGGCGGACGGGACAGGATGAAAACGGCGATTTGTTATTTTACGGGGACGGGAAATTCTCTTTTTGTGGCCGAACGATTGGCGGAGAACCTAAAGGACGCGACGCTTTTTAATATCGCGGAGCTTCGGGGTGACAGCTCCCCTCTTAAGGAATACGGGGTCATCGGGCTGGTGTTCCCGGTGTATTTCTACGGCCTTCCGAATATCGTAAGGAGGTTTGCCGCGTCCTTTTCCTTTGACGGGATAAAATATGTTTTCGCGGTTGCAACGTACGGGGCGATGGCGGGCGACGCGCTCAGCTCTCTGAAGGACGAGATCGCGAAAACCGGAATGACGCTTTCCTACGCCGCAAAGGTCACCATGCCGGACAACTATACGATCTCCTTCCCGGTGCCGTCCGAGAAGATGATCGAGCTAAAAAACGCGTCGGCCCGGTTAAAATGCGAAAAAATCGCAAGGGATATCCAGGGCTTCAAACGAAAAATCCCCGTTTTCTCCCCGTTCGCCATAACAAGGCATTTCAGCGGGGCCGACCGCGAAAAGGACAGAAAATTCATTATGACGGCGGCCTGCAACGGCTGCGGCGACTGCGTAAAGCTGTGCCCGGTCGGCAATATTTCGATGAAAAACGAGAGGCCGCAGTTTCATCACAACTGCGAGCTGTGCCTGTCCTGCTTTCACCGCTGTCCCAAAAAAGCGATCAACTACGGGACCAAGACGATCCGCAAGGGCCGCTACGTAAACCCGGAGGTGCGGTTAAAAACCGATGACGAAATATGACGATTGATTTTCACGTCCATGTCTTTCCGGACCGGGTCGCCGAAAAGGCGATTCCGGAGCTTGCCGAACGGTCCTGCCTCATTCCGGTCACCGACGGCACCCTGTCCGGTATGGAAACGAGAATGGACGAATTCGGGATTGATGATTTCGTCGTTTTGAGCATTGCGACCAATCCGCGCCAGATGCATAAGGTCAACGATTTTGCAATTGAGCTGAAAAACAGGGGAAGGCTTGTGTTCGGCTCGGTGCACCCCTTTGCGGAGGACATGCCCGACGAGCTTTCGCGCATCAAGGAGGCGGGGCTTCTGGGCATCAAGCTGCACCCTGTGTACCAGGGCTTTGCAATCAACGACCGAAGGGCGTATCCGGTGTATGAGTGCTGCCGGGCGCTGAAGATGCCCATCTGCTTTCACGCGGGAGTCGACGTCGGTTATCCCAGGGACATGGCGGCCATGCCGAAAGCCTCCGCCGACTTACTGCGCGACTTTCCGGATCTCGTTATGGTCTTCGCGCATCTCGGCGGATACAGCGTCTGGGACGATGTCATAACATATCTCGCGGGGCGGGGCGAAAACGTCTATTTCGACACCTCCGCGGTAAACTGGACGATCGATCCGGAATTTGCGGCCCGGCTGATCAGAAAGCACGGCGCCGATCGGGTCCTCTTCGGCAGCGATTGCCCCTGGGAAAGCCCGAAAACCGCCGCGCAGTTTATTGAAAGCCTCGACTTGCCGGACGATCAGAAAGAGATGATTTTTTCAAAAAACGCGCTTCGTCTGCTCGGAATCTAGAGCATGTTCTGACATACGGTTTCATGGAAACCAATATTCGTAAAGGTGTGACTTTTTAAAGTGGCAGAGAGTAAACCGACGCTCGCGATACTCGCCGCCGGCATGGGAAGCCGGTACGGGGGCTTAAAACAGCTCGACCCGGTCGGGCCGAACGGGGAGCTGATTATCGACTATTCGCTTTACGACGCAAAGCAGGCGGGCTTCTCAAGAGTGGTATTTCTCATCAAGGAGGAGATGCACGAGCTTTTCGAGGAGATGATCGGGCGCCGCGCGCGGAACCTGATGGATGTCGGGTACGTCTATCAATCCGTAGCCGACATCCCGGAGGGAACGGTCTTGCCCGAGGGCAGGGAAAAGCCCTGGGGCACGGGGCACGCGGTCTATGCCCTGCGGCATGCGATCGACGGCCCGTTCGGTGTGATCAACGCCGACGATTTCTACGGCAGGGAAACCTATCGGCAGCTTTTCCGATTTTTAAGCAATGCCTGCGACGGGGAAAAATACGACTACTGTATGGTCGGGTTCGAGCTCAAAAACACCCTGACCGCAAGCGGCGCCGTCTCGAGGGGCGTATGCGACGTCTCGCCCGACGGGACGCTTCTGAAGGTGACCGAGCGGCTAAAGATCACGCGCGAAAACGAAGCTGTCGTCTATGAGGAAGGGGGGGCGAGGATACCGATTTCGCCGGACTCGATCGCGTCGCTGAACGTATGGGGGTTTACCCCGTCGTTTTTCGACGAATTAAAACGCGGCTTTTGCGCGTTTATGGCGGAGAAAGGCGGCGATCCGCTGAAAAGGGAGTATTTTCTGCCGTCTGCCGTGGACGACCTGATTCAAAAGGGGAAGGCGGAGGTCAGAGTGCTCAAAACAGCGGAAAAGTGGTACGGAGTAACCTACAAGGAGGACAAAAAGCGCGTCGGAGACGCGCTTGCGGCAATGGCGAAAGCCGGCGTTTACCCCAGGCTTAAATAATGTCCACTGAACAAAT
>DIWE01000025.1 GCA_002423435.1 Clostridiales bacterium UBA6114 | reverse complement strand
GGCTCGTTGATGATGCGCAGCACCTCAAGTCCCGCGATCTTGCCGGCGTCCTTGGTCGCCTGTCTCTGGCTGTCGGTAAAATAGGCCGGCACTGTAATGACCACCTGCGTCACCGGCGAGCCCAGATAGCCTTCCGCGTCGGACTTGAGCTTCTGAAGGATCATCGCCGAAATTTCCTGCGGCGTAAAGCTTTTGCTGTCGATTTTGACCTTCCGGTCGGTTCCCATGTCCCTCTTGATCGACATCACGGTGCGGTCGGGATTCGTGATCGCCTGCCGTTTCGCGACCTGCCCCACCATGCGCTCGCCGGTCTTTGAAAAAGCGACGACCGAGGGTGTCGTCCTGGCGCCCTCCGCGTTGGCGATGACGACCGCTTCCCCGCCCTCCATAACGGCGACGCAGGAATTTGTCGTCCCAAGATCTATACCAATTATTTTACCCATAGTTTTACCTCCTGAATTTATATCGTTTGATCGTTATTTTCGGATTGATGTTTTTAATTTGCCACTTTTACGATGGCGTGGCGCACTACCTTGTCCCCCATGACAAACCCTTTTTGAAGCACCTCGGCGACCACGTTTTCCTCGAGAGCTTCATCGACGACATGCTGCACCGCGTTGTGGAGCCCGGGATCGAACTTTGCGCCCTGCGCCTCAATCTCGGTGATCCCCGCTTTTGAAAGCGCGTCGTAAAACTGCTTTTTGATCATCTCGATCCCCTTCTTGTAGTTTGCGTCGGCGGTTTCCTCGTTTGTCGCGCGCTCAAGATTGTCGAGGACCGGAAGGAACAAATTGGCGCACGAGGCATATGCCTCCGGAAAAATCGCCTCGCGCTCCTTCTGGGACCGCTTTCTGAAATTATCGTATTCCGCGGCGAGCCTCAAATATCTGTCGTTTAAGTCGGCAAGAAGCTGCGACATCCGCTCGATCTCCTGAATGCAGCCCTCTGTGCTCCCCTCATCCTTCTGTATATCGGCGGCGGTGCTTTCCTCGCACCCGGCCTTCTCTTCCTCTCTCGTTTCCTCCTGCGCCTTCGCCGCCGGCTCTTCTTTTTTGGGCTTAACATCGTTGTTCTTATTCATCCCGGCATCACCTCAAATTTCTGTTTTTTACATGGATCTTCTATAGTATGTGATTATTTTCGAGTTTTAGCACTCAATCATTCCGAGTGCTAAAATAAATTTACCACTAAGGTCAAAGATTGTCAAGCGGTTAGATTTAAATAATCTTTGAACAATACCGGTTTTATTTTTTGCGGAAAGTCTGAAATAAAATACGCTTGAGAATCCCCGATTGGTACTATATAATTAATGAATCATCAAATAATAGGAAAACAGGTTCAGGATTAAATTCTTTTCATGGAGTGTGCCGGGTTGAAGGATAACACAAAAATACGGAATTTTTCGATCATCGCCCATATCGACCACGGAAAGTCGACGCTCGCCGACCGGCTTTTGGAGCTTTGCCACGCGGTCAGCAGCCGCGAGATGTCCGATCAGCTTCTGGACAATATGGAGCTTGAGCGCGAGCGCGGCATTACAATCAAGGCCCGCGCCGTCAAACTGAATTATACGGCGTCGGACAACGAGGTGTACGAGCTCAATCTGATCGACACGCCGGGCCACGTCGATTTCAATTACGAGGTTTCCCGGTCGTTAAAGGCCTGCGAGGGCGCGGTCCTGGTCGTCGACGCGGCGCAGGGGATCGAGGCGCAGACGCTCGCGAACACCTATCTCGCGCTTGAAAACAACCTTGAGATCGTCCCGGTCGTCAACAAAATCGACCTGCCTAGCGCCGACCCCGAGCGCGTAAAGCACGAGATCGAGGATATCATCGGCATCGAGGCGAAGGATGCGCCCATGATCTCCGCAAAGCTCGGGCTGAACGTCGGCGACGTACTCGAGCGCATCGTGCGGGACATCCCCCCGCCGAAGGGCGACTGCGAATCCCCGCTGCGCGCTCTGATCTTCGACAGCCAGTACGACTCCTACCGCGGCGTGATCGTCTATCTGCGCGTGTTCGAGGGGGAGGCCCGGCCGGGGATGACGATCCGGATGATGGCGACCGGCGCGGAATTCGACGTCGTCGAGGTCGGCTATCTGCGTCCGCTGGGCTACGAGCCCTGCGCCTCGCTCTCGGCCGGCGAGGTCGGATACCTGACGGCCAGCATCAAAAACGTAAAGGACACCCGGGTCGGCGACACGGTGACCGACGCCGAGCATCCGGCGCCCACCCCGCTTTCGGGCTACCGTAAGGTGCAGCCGATGGTCTTTTCCGGCATTTATCCCGCCGACGGCAAAAAGTTCCCCGACCTGCGCGACGCGCTCGAAAAGCTGCAGCTAAACGACGCGTCTTTGACCTACGAGCCGGAAAGCTCCGTCGCTTTGGGCTTCGGCTTCCGGTGCGGGTTTCTGGGGCTTTTGCACATGGAGATCATCCAGGAGCGCTTGGAGCGCGAATACAACCTCGACCTGATTACCACCGCGCCGAGCGTTATTTATAAGGTAAAGTACACAAACGGCAACGAGGCCTATATCGACAACCCATTAAATTACCCGAACCCGACCGAGCTTGAATACGCGGAGGAGCCCTTTGTAAAGGCGAACATCATCAGCCCCTCGGAGTACGTCGGGAATATTATGGAGCTCTGCCAGGACAGAAGGGGCGTCTACCGCGACATGAAATATCTGGACGCAAACCGCGTCGAGCTGCACTACGAGCTCCCCTTAAACGAGATCATCTACGATTTTTTCGATGCCCTGAAATCCAGGACGCGCGGTTACGCCTCTCTCGACTATGAGCTTCTGGGCTACCGAAAGAGCGACCTCGTAAAGCTGGACATCCTCTTAAACGGCGATGTTGTCGACGCTCTGAGCTTTATCGTGCACACCGAAAAGGCCTATGCCCGCGCCCGGAGGATCGCCGAAAAATTAAAGGACAACATCCCCCGCCAGCTCTTCGAGATCCCGGTGCAGGCGGCGGTCGGAAACCGCGTGATCGCGCGGGAGACGGTCCGGGCCCTTCGAAAGGACGTGCTCGCCAAATGCTACGGCGGCGACATCACAAGAAAGAAAAAGCTTCTGGAAAAGCAAAAGGAAGGCAAAAAGCGCATGCGGAGCTTAGGTTCCGTCGAGGTGCCGCAGGAAGCCTTTATGGCCGTTTTGAAATTCGACGAGGATTAGGTCTTGTCATATAAATCCTTGCGCCAGGAAGTATAGAGGTATTTTTATGTATTCTCTCGGAATTTATATCCATGTGCCCTTTTGCCGGTCGAAATGCGGCTACTGCGATTTCTGCTCCGTCGCGGACTTTGACGGCGCGCTCAAAGACGCGTATGTCAAAGCCGTTTTAAGGCATATCGCCGAGTCGAAGTCCATCGCCTCGAAATATACGGTCGACACGATCTATTTCGGCGGCGGGACTCCCACCGTTCTGGGACAAAGGCATCTGATCAAAATTCTCCGCGCGGTCGAAAAAGCCTTTGCCGTCTCAAAAAACGCGGAAATCACGGTCGAGGCCAATCCCGAAAGCGCGGATTCGCGGCAGCTTAAGCGCCTTAGAAAGGCCGGGTTTAACCGCGTATCGCTGGGCGTGCAGTCGTCGGACGACCGCGAGCTCCAGGCGCTCGGCAGGCTCCACTCCTTTTCCGGTGCGAAGGAGGCCGTGAAAAACGCCCGCGCCGCCGGCTTTCGGAACCTTTCCCTCGACCTCATGTACGGCCTTCCCGGCCAGAGTGTCGATGCGTTTTTGCTGTCGGTGAGGGAGATCCTCAGCCTGTCCCCCGAGCATATATCCTGCTACGCCCTAAAGCTCGAGCCGGGGACCCCGCTTTACAAAGCTTCCCCTCCGCTTCCGCCGGGCGACGAGCAGGCCGATATGTACGAGGCCGCGACAAGGCTTATGGAAAACGCGGGCTATGGGCATTACGAGATTTCAAACTATGCAAAGCACGGCTTTCGCTCAAGGCACAACCAGAAGTATTGGGACCTGTCCGAGTATCTGGGCTTCGGCCCCGCCTCGCACTCGTTCTGCGGCGGGCGCAGGTTTTCCTATACGAAAGACATCAAGGCCTACATCGACGGCTTCCTGAAAGGCGGCGAGGTGCTCGACGAATACGAGGAGGAAGATCCGATAAACCGTCTCGGCGAATACGTCATGCTTCGCCTGAGAACCGCCGACGGGATCGAAGAAAACGATTTTACCCGCAGATTCAAAATGGATTTTCAGCCATTTGCGGAAAAATTCAAGCGCTATATCGAGGCGGGCTTCGCCTCCTGCGACGGCCGCGCTTACAGGCTTACGACAAAGGGCTTTTTCGTGTCCAACACCATCATCCTCGACGTTTTATCCGCCGCGGAGGAGATGGATCTCAGCCGCAAATCAAAATCAGTAAAATGGGGAGAGAAAAACTCATGCGCGCAGTAGTAACCGTCATCGGCCGCGACCGCGAGGGCATCATCGCCCGCGTGTCGGCGGCGCTTTACAAAAAAAATATCAATATCCTGGACATCGCCCAAAACGTCCTGCGCGACGTCTTTGCAATGATCATGCTGATCGACCTTACTAAAAGCACGGCGTCGATCAACGAGATCAAGGAGGACCTCGACGCGGTCGGCGAGGAGCTGGGGACGAAAATCCTTGTGATGCACGAGGATATTTTTGACGCGATGCACAAAATATAAAAATTTGAGGGGGTATCCAATACCCCCTCAATACTCCCCCGGTGCGGACAAAACCGTCGGTTTTGTCCAGGGTATTTTTCAGGGAAATGAATCCCCTGAACAATAAATTGAAATCGGTTTTTTGAAAAAATGGTCACGCAAGCGCAACGCATTTTTTCAAAAAAGACGAGGGTCGCAGCTTTTCTAAAGGCACAAACGCCCGCCGTACGGTGGGCGTTTCAGAGTGTCAAAAAAGTATATTTCGGGAATTGTTAAGGGGCCGAAGCCCCTTAACTTGGGATAAGTCCGCAGGCGGACATGCGCCGCCGGAGGACACACTGGACAAAACACATGTGTTTTGTCCGCACCTGGAGGAGCATCCCGGGGTCCCCAACAAAATAAATTTTGTTGGGGTGGGTCATGGGGGAATTGGATTCCCCCTCGAAAGAGTGTCGACTTTGTCGACACTCTCTGGTATAATAACCTCAAAGTGGTTATTATACCTGATTTTGGCTTTTTCGCCCCCGGGATCACAAACGAGGGACACCTGTTAAACAGAATGATTTTTTATATTTAAGATAAGGAGTGGATTGTTTTGGCGAACCCCAGGGTCGGTTTTATTGGGACAGGCGTTATGGGCACCTCGATGGCCAGCAGCATCATGAAAGGCGGCTATGAGCTTGCGGTATACAACAGGACGCAGCAAAGGGCCATGCCGCTTGTGGAAAAAGGGGCCGTCTTAAAGCCTACCGTTGCGGAGCTTGCCGCATGGGCCGACGTTATCATTACGATCGTCGGTTATCCGAAGGATGTCGAGCAGGTATACCTTGGTTCCGGCGGCATCCTTGAAAACGCGCATCCGGGCGCTTACGTCGTCGACATGACGACCTCAAGCCCGAAGCTCGCCGCCAGAATTTATGAAGCGGCGAAGGAAAAGAAGATATACGCATTGGACGCGCCCGTGTCCGGCGGCGACGTCGGCGCCAAAAACGCCACGCTCAGCATCATGGTGGGCGGCGACGAATCCGCGTTTAACGCTTTAATGCCCATATTTTCCCTGATGGGGAAAAACATCATGCTCCACGGCGGCCCGGGTGCGGGACAGCAGACCAAGATGTGCAACCAGATCGCAATCGCCGCAACCATCATGGGCGTCTGCGAATGCCTTTCCTATGCAAAGAAGGCGGGCCTCGACGGAACCAAGGTCCTTGAGACGCTCAGCGGAGGCGCGGCGGCAAGCGCGCAGCTGAGCATCTATGGACCCCGGATTTTTAAGAAGGACTACGATCCCGGTTTTTACATCAAGCATTTTGTCAAAGACATGGGCATCGCTCTTGAGGAAGCGGAATCCATGAAGCTTGAGATGCCGGCACTCACGCTGTCGAAGTCCCTTTTCGACAAGCTTATGGACGAGAACATGGGCGATCTCGGGACGCAGGCGCTTTATAAGCTGTACGAGGAATAACAAGGTCTTAAATTTTACGCAAAAAAGCCATGCATTATTTAATGCATGGCCTTTTCATATACTTCTTATCTTATGTTCCGCGGCTTTCCTATTTGTACAAAAAGCCGTAACCGGGCAAAAGCAGCTCTTTTAGATCCTCATAGCGTATCAGAAATTCCTGGATGCCGGCGGCATATGGGAAATACTCGTACTGCTGAAAATAGACGACAACGCCGTCATTTGAAAGATAAAAGTCGGGATAGTCCCCGATCGTCCGGAATTTGCCTTCGCCAAATTCAACGAGGCTGCCCGAGGCGACCCGTTTGTCGATCTCCGCTCTGACGGCCGAGTCCATGTACGACGTAAAATTCGAACCGCTTTTCATAAAATCCTGAAGCTCCAGCGTCTTCCCTGTTTTGAGGTCAAAGGTGTACGCAGTCTGCACCGTGCTTCCGTGCGCCCCTCCGGAGTACTGATAATTGGTCAGGATCAGACTTAAAAGCCCGTTTCGATTGTATTTGACTCTGTAATCAAACCAGGTCTCGCACCGATTGGGGCTCCCGGTTCCCGCCTCCCCGGCCTTTTTCAGCTCATAAGCATTCAAGAGGCCCTGGTTTTCGGCATAGAGCGCCTCTCCTCTTAAGAGTGAATTGATGCTTCCCTCGATTTCGCTGTTACCGAGACCGCTGATCTGCGGGATCTGCAGCGTGATCGAAAGGTTGTCGATATCGGAGGCCACCTTCATTGTGGCAACGGAAACCGGGTTTTGATCAATTTTCGAAAGCATGACCGCGCCGGTCTCGGAGTTTCGCTGCGTTTTGAGGCCGAAGCTCTCGGACAGCAGGCCGGCTTCCATATATGTACGGCTTTCGAACGTCAGGCATCCGTTGCCGGCCATATAGGAGGTGTGGCCGTCCTCGGATATCTCGCCGGCTGTCAGGTTTAAGGTAATCTCCCTTTTGTCTTTTTTAATTGTAACGACCGAGCTTCCGCCCGTTCCCCGCCATGAAACCGTGTAACCGAGCGTTTCACAGACCGCCCTTAACGGCAGGTAAACGGCTCCCTCGACAATCCGGGCGCTTTCGCCGATCAACACCCCGTCCACCAAAACCGCGGGCGGACTATTTAAATCCGCCGCGCCGCAATTGATGCCGAGCGAGAATATAAGGCAAATCAAAACTGCCGCCGCAAGTATTTTTTTAATCATATTAATGACCATTCCTTACATGTATGAAACTGCCTTACTTTTTTCGACGGGAAATTCATGGAATACGTTCCATATTCTGCATAATACTTATCGGCTGAAACCTCCTTCGCACTGTATATTACCTGAAATCAGGTCCATTTCGGCGATTTTTCCAAAAATGAAAGCCCGATTGCCTTGGGTCCCGCGTAAACCGCTAAAACCGCTCCGATTTCCTGGATATTCACCCTGATCTTCTGATATCGCGCCTCAAGCATTTTTGAAAAGCTTTTTGCATCCTCATAGGAGTCCGCGTGAATGACCGTCACTTCATCGTAGGTTTCGGCTACGGCTGAGAATTTGTTGAAAAGCCACTGCTTTGCCTGTTCCATTCCCCTGATTTTATCGACATCCGTCGGTATTCCCCTGATAAACGTCAAAATCGGCTTGATCCGCAGGAGGCTGCCGATCGTTGCTTTGATGGCGCCGATCCGTCCGCCCCTTCTGACATATTCGAGGGTCTCAAGCACAAAATAAATGGAAGACCGGGGCACCATTTCGCGAAGCACCGCTACGATTTCGTCCGCCGGTATATTATCGGAGGCCATCTGGGCCGCGCGCTTTGCAAGGATTCCGGTCGCATGGGAAACATTCAGCGAATCGACGATATGGATCCGCGGCAAAAAGCCCTCCTCGCGGAGCAGACCCTGCGCAAGCAAGGCCGAGGCGTATGTTCCCGACGACTGCGACGTCATTGTGATGCAGATGATGTCGTCGCACTCCCCCGCATCGCGAAACGCTTTCATAAACGTTTCGGGACTCGGCTGGGAGGTGCGGGGCATGCAGTTATACTTGCGGATCATTGAAAACAGCGATCTGCAGTTGATTTCGTGCTTGTCGACAAACTGCTTGTCCCGAAAGTGGACGGTGAGCGGAACCATAAAAATTCCGAGCTTTTTGATTTCGGCTTCCGAGAGATCACAGACCGAGTCGACGAAAACCAGCGTTTTTGACATAAATCCTCCCTGCATAACCCCATCATTTTTTCACATATATAGAGGTTAACCTAGATATCACCGTTTGAAAGCTCATCCTTTGCCTGCGTTTCGAAAAAAGCCTCCAGCTTTTTTACGCTGAGTCCGAGAAGCCGCACTTCCTCCTCCGTAAGGTCCTCCATGATGGCGTTTACAATGCCGGCATGAAAATCCTCGTGAAAGCGGTAAACCATCATACCCTTTTCCGTCAGCGTCACCTGGACCGCGCGCCTGTCTTTTCCGCCTCTTTTTTTGGCGATCAGGCCCTTGTTCTCAAGCTTATCGCAGGCAACGGTAAACGTCGCGAGCGTAATGCCGAGCTTTTCGGCTATATCGCCCATGCGGGAAGCGCCGTCGGGCCCGATCTTCTCGAGGATGTGTATTTCCGACGCGGAAACCGCCATCTCAAGCCCCGCCGCAAGCGCATTTTCTTCGATTTTCCGGATTCGGTAAAACAAATCGTACAGAAATCCTCTGATCTCTTCGTGCACCGCCACCAGATCATCCCCAACAAAAAACTTTGCAAATCAAACTGTTGTTTTATCATACCATTCCGCTTGCCTATCCGCAAGCTATTTTGAAAAAAGCACATGAGCAACGGAGAGACCCGGCTCATGTGCTTTTTCCGACATGCTATTCCTTGGTCAGAATATCAAGCTCCTCCGGTATCGATTCCGTTTCCGTATTTTTAGTGGCGCTTTTCGCGTTTTCGCGTTTTGCCGCCCTTAAATCCCTCAGCACCTTGCATTCGCATCTTCCAAAGCACTTCGGCGAGTCGGGCGCGTTGTCGAGCCGGACCTTGCAGACACCCTTCAACAGACTTACGTCGATGACCGTGCCGGGCCCCTGGGGCGTTTCAACGACCGAGTCGACCGAAGGCGTCGAGCGGATCAGCTGGTCGTACGCCTCCTGCTCATATTTCAGGCAGCACATCAGCCGGCCGCATGTGCCCGATATTTTCGCCGGATTCAGCGACAGGTTCTGCTCCTTCGCCATATTGATCGACACGGGCTGGAAATCATCCAGAAACGTAGCGCAGCACAGCGGCTTTCCGCAAACGCCGAGCCCTCCGATCATTTTTGCCTCGTCCCTCACGCCGATCTGGCGAAGCTCGATCCTCGTGCGGAAGACCGAGGCGAGATCCTTCACAAGCTCGCGAAAATCCACCCTTCCGTCGGCGGTGAAATAAAACAGGACCTTGTTGCGGTCAAACGTATACTCAACGGTGACAAGATGCATATCAAGCTTATGCTCGGCGATCTTTTTCAGGCAGATATCGAAAGCCTCGTTTTCCTTTTTTTCATTTTCCTCGACGATTTTGCGGTCGGCGTCGGTTGCGATGCGCAGGATATTTCTCAAAGGCTTTACAATTTTATCGTCTTCGACCATGCGGTTTTGCATCACGGCTTCTCCGTATTCGATCCCCCTCGCCGTTTCAACGATGACATGGTCTCCTTTATTGACTTTTATGCCCTCCGGGCTGAAATAATATACTTTACCGACTTTCTTAAATCTGACTCCGATTACTTCCGTCAAACGCAGTACCTCCACTCTATTTTCCAGACGATACGATTATGTTTTGATTTTTATGCTTTTTGATACAAGAGACGCGATCAGCGCGGCGTTGCCGGCATTAAACTGGATGCGGTCGGAAAGCTCCTTTATCATGTCGTACATAAGGCAAAGGCGCGCCGGAGAAAAGGCGCCCTGAAGCTCCCCCACCGCGCCGGAACAGGGATGCCCGCCCGCGGCCGCATCGCATATCGTTTCGGAAAGAGCACGAAAAAATTCCTGAAACTCCTCCCGTTTGAGTTTTTCCATGGTCATGCATAGGGAAAGAAGTTCAAACTCCGACGAGCCTGAAAGCGCGTGCACAAACTCCCCGACAAAAGGGGCGTCCTCCCCTTTGCCCGCGCGCGCCGGCGGCGGCAGGGAATAAAGAGCGCATCTCGACAACACGGTCGGAAGCATAAGCTCCCTGTTTTCGCACAGAAGGAGAAAAACCACCGTGGAAGGCGGCTCCTCCAGAATTTTCAGCATCGCGTTCTGGGCGTGGACATTCATTTTGTCCGCGTTTGCAATGATAAACACCTTTCGCTCCGCCTCGTTCGGGCGGACCCCTGCGTCATGCCGGACGCCGCGGACACCGTCGACCTTAAGCTCCTGATCCATCCCGAGCCACAGGATATCGGGATGCACGCCGAGCGCGGATTTCTTGCAGTCCGGGCAGGCGCCGCACGGCGCGTCGTCACGTCCGCAAACGACGGCCGACGCGATCAGCCGCGCAAGAGTCTCCCTGTCCTCGCCGTTTTCCCCCTCGATGATCGCGGCATGCGGAAAATCCTTCGACGAAAAGTCCGAAAGCATATCTTCGGTTTTTTTGTTTCCGCGGAGCATTGCAGCGCTACACCTTCTTAAAATCCTCTACGTTAAGTACGAATATGGTCGCCCCGCCGACGACAACCTCGACCGGCATCGACGGATAAAAGCCCATCCCAAGCTCGGAAGTCGTCGGGATCAGCTGTTTTCTGCTCTTTGAGTACTTGCCGATTAAATCTATAACCTCCTGCACCTTTTCATCCTCCACGCCGATCAGCACCGTCGCATTCCCGGTTTTTAAAAAGCCTCCGGTGGTCGACAGTTTGGTAAAGAAGAATCCGCTGTGCATTAAATGCTGCTGGACCGTCTGGGCATCCTCATGGTTAATCACCGCTAAAACCAGTTTCATTGCAAACCTCCTTGTAACTCAGGAAAATTTATCACTTCATGTCTTTCTTGCCTGCGACCATAATTTCCTCATATCCATTATACCCTTGTGCGAGCAAATATTCAATGCATAAACGGTCGATGCGCTCTCCGGGAATCACAACCGGGATTCCCGGCGGGTACGGCGCGACCGGCTCCGCCGCTGTAAAACCCTCCGCTTTTTGGAGCGCGACGCCCCTTGTTTCGGAAAACATTGCCTTACGCGGAGTCATCCGTTTTTCCGGACGCGGCAGCGGCAAAGGCGTATATCCGTCCGGGGTCTTTCCATACTTTGCCGAGATTTCCGAAAGCGCCTTAAAAAGCGCGTCGAGCTTTTCGTCTCCGTCCTCACAGGTAACGATCAGGACGACGTTTTGCCGGTCCGACATTTCGCAGTCGATCCGATAGGCCTCCCTTAAGCATTCCGCCACAAAAAAACCGGAAAGCCCGGACAAAGCCGTGTCGATCGTCAGCCGGCAGGGATCGTTTTTCTCAAAAAACGGGGTTCGGAAGGTGGTGTTTATCTGTATTTTCTCTCTGATTATCGCAGTCTTTAAGGCGGCTTTTACGTATCTTTCCCCGCCCTCCCCGCTTAAATACGCCCTCGCGAGATCCAAGGACGCCATAATCGGATAAGACGGGCTGGACGTGCCGAAAACGGACGCGGCCCGACGGAGCACGCCTTCGGAGATGCCGTTTGCAAGAAGATACGCGCCCTGGCCGAGCGCCGGCAGCGTTTTATGCGCCGAGCAGACGGCGATATCCGCGCCGCACCGGATCGCGTTTTTGATCCCTATCGCGGGAAGGTGCGCCCCGTGCGCCTCGTCGACGATCAGCTTCATTTTCGCCTCGCGCAAAACCTCTCCGAGCGCTTCGATGTCCGAAACCGCCCCGTAATAAGTGGGGCTCGTGATAACGACCGCCTTTGCCGTCGGATTCCTCTCTACGAGCTCGAAAAGTTCTTTTTTTGAGACGCTCTTGCAGACTGAAAAGCCCGGAAGCCTTTCGGGATAAAGATAGAAAGGGTCGAGGTCCAGAAGGCCGCAGGCGTTTGTCACCGAACGGTGGCAGCCCCTGTCCAGAATGACGCCGTCGCCCCCCCCGCACACCGCAAAAAGCGCCGCCATGATCCCCTGCGTCGCGCCGCCGGTCAGAAACACGCATTGCTCCGCGCCGTAAAACCGCGCCGCGAGCTTTTCCGCCTCCAAAATCGGGCCGGCCCCCTCGTAAAGGTTCCCCGTTTGCGGAAGCTCGGTAAAGTCAAGGCGCGAAGCATCTGCGAAAGCGTCCATGTAAAGGTGATTGCCTTTATGGCCCGGCATGTGGAAACGCAGCCTTTCCTGGTCAGCGAGGGCGCAAAGCGCGCTGTAAAGCGGCGTGTCAGACATACTTTCTCGTAATCTGCGCGCCGACGTAAAGCGGGGAAACGTCAAAGGACACCATGTCTCCGACGGCGCACTCGATGTCGGTCGCGTCGATGACGGTATGTGCCATTCCGACATGCCCAAGCACCCTCGCGCGGCGCCCGTTCACCGTCGCGTAAAAGCGGCCGGTGCCCGTCCATTTCTTAAACTCCGCGAGCTCATACCGCAAAAAGTCGCGGAAACGGTAGATGTCGCGCGCCTTCTCAAGCATGAAGCCGTCGGAGTACCCGAGCGGCACGACGGCGATGCGCGTCGGCCTTTTGGTCACATACGCGGCGCCGTAGCCGATGGTATTGTTCTTGGCAAGCCAGCGTATTTCGCAGATCGGGCACTGGAGATAGCCCGTCCTCTTGAGCTCGTGCTTGCACTTGGCCGGGACCCGCCCCGTAATCGCCGAACCGACCCGGACCGCGTCCAGCTTCGGAAGCTCGTGCTGTTTGAAAAGGGCCGCGCTGTTTAAGGCGTGCAGGACGCCGGGGTTTAAGCCCTCCTCCTTGATGCGTCCGGCCGTCTTCTGGAGCTTGCCGATCTGCGCCTCCGTCGTTTTCCGGCTTGCAAAGGCGCAGCAGAGGTGGGTGTAAAGCCCCGTCACGTTTATGTTGCTCATGTACCTGTACACCGACAGGATGCGGTCCATCTCGGAATACAAAAAGCCGTAGCGCCCCATGCCCGTGTCGAGCTCGACATGTGCGTCGATCACGAGGCCCTGCTTCTCGGCAAGGCCGTTTAAGGCGACGGCGGCGTCGTACGAGCCGACGGTCGCCGTCGCGCACGCCTCAATGATCGTCTGGATATCCTCGTCGAGCGCCGTTGAACGGAGCACGAGGACCTCCTCGTCGGCAAAGCCGGCGTTTCGAAGCTTCAGTGCGTCCTCGGGCTCGGTGACGGCAAACGAGGTAACCCCCGCCTCCCGCACGACCCCCGCAAGATCGCAAAGCCCTAGCCCGTAGCCATTTCCCTTCAGGACGGCGATAATAGACGCGTCCTGCGCGCGTGTCCGTATCTGCTCGATGTTGTGCCTGATTTTGTCCTTTTCAACGACCAGCGCCTTCATGCTTTATCCCCCTTTTCGGGTTTTTTACCCGGGGGCCGCCCCAAAAATTTTCAGGGAAGCCCGTACTTTAAGGATTATTTTATTCCTGAGGCTTCCCCGCATTTTTATGTCTTCTTAAAAAAACCGCGCGCCGCGCGTTCCGAAACGCAGCGGTTCCTTTTGAAACCACAAAGTTGACCGTGGGGTTTAAGACGTAGTCGAATTCGCCGGCAAACTCGCAGAATTTCCCGTTGAAGCCTTTTTTGAAGCGGTACAGCCCGTAAAGCGGGTTATCTTCGCTGAGGTCTCCCGAGACGCCCCTGAAATCATAGATCCTGCACTTTTTTTCGATGGCCCATCTGATCATGTTCCACTGCAGCAAATAGTTCGGCATCACGTTTCTGTATTCGTTACTCGACGCGCCGTAAAGATACCACACCTTGTCCCCGAACCAGATGGCAAGCGTCCCCGCGATCGGCTTTTCGTCAAGAAAGGCCATGTAAAGCCGCGCATGGCCGCCCAAAACGTCCAGCATCTTCTCAAAATACGCTTTCGGCCTTGTCACAAACCCGTCGCGGACTCCCGTTTCCAGCATGATTTTCGAAAAATCGTCGAGCATTTCCTTCCCGCAGACCCGGACCCCAACGCCCTTGCGTTCGGCAAGGCGGATGTTGTAGCGGGTCTTTGAATGGAAAATCTCCATGACCTCGTCTTCGGTCTTGCCCTCTACATCCAGGCGGAATACAAAGCGCGGCTGGATGCCCTCGAAGTTTTTGCCGCCAAAGCTCCGCCGAAAGCCGAGCTTGTCCATAATCGACAAAAACGAAAGGTCGCCCGCTTCGATATCCGGGTCGAGCTTTAAGGTATAGGAGCGGTATTTTTTCGCGAGCTCGCGCACTCCGGTAAGAAGCTCGCGGATGGTGTTTTCGTCGTGCATATCGCAGACGGGGCCGCGACAGCCGTACATCAGCGTATCATTTAAAACGGGCAGCCTCCGGATCAAAACGGAAAGAGCGCCCTTTATTTTCCCTTCGTCATCCCGGACCGCGACCGCTTCCCATATCCAGTTGTCCTTGACCCTTCCCCACATCGACGACTGCATGAAATGGCCCTTCGGGTGCGCATCAATAAACGCCTCATACTCCGGTAAAGTATTTTTTGTAATGATCTCGTGCAAGACGAAGTCCTCCCCGTTGTTCATAAGCTGTGCAGCCGATTGTTTTTGAAAATAACATATAGATTGATTATATATGAATCCGTCCCCGGTGTCAAAAAAAGAAAGGCGTTTTCCCCGCCTTAACCGGAGCATGATAATCCGAACAAACAATGTTTGTTCGGGGACCCCGGAAAAATTACCCCAAGCGATTTGATAATCGCTTGGGGTACCTCCGGAATAGTATTCCGAGTTCTTTTTGCATTTGTTTTATTTAAAGCGTGAAGACCTTTTTGACCGTACCTTTAATTGTCCTTGCCGTATTTTCGCGGCGGCATCGAAATTTCGGAAAGCGCCTTCGACGCCTCCATATCGAACGACTGCGTCTTCGCCATGTCGCCCAGGGAAAGCATCCCGACCACCTTTCCCTCGCTTGTCACGGGGAGTCTTCGGATCTGCTCGCCGGACATGATCCGCGCGGCCTCGCGGATATCGGCTTCGGGCGGGACGCTGATCACGCCCCTTGTCATAATCTCGCGCACCTTGGTGGTCTCGGGGTCGGATTCCGGCGCTATGCATCTTGTTACAATGTCGCGGTCGGTCACAATCCCGCGCAGCTTTCCGTCCTCCATGCAGACGGGAAGGGAACCTACGTTGTTTCTGGCGATCAGCCGAGCCGCATTTGCCGCGGTGTCCTCAGGCGTGACGGACACCACGCTGCTGCTCATCAGTTGCGAAACTTTCATCGGTAACACCTCACAAAAATAAGTATTGTACAGCTATTATTCCTGTTTCGGTGTGTTGTTATTCAATTTGATCCCTTTTTTGAAAGCGAGATTCCGAAGAAGCGGTTTTACGCCCCGCCAGGTAAACGACCGCTCCGGATATTTGCTCAAAAACTCTTTGTCGGAAAGCCCCGAAATATCCTCCGGCCGCAGCGAGAAAATAAGCCCCTCCTCATGGACGTAATCGGGCGCAATCCCTGTTCCGCTTAAGGGGCAGGCTTTGACGCACTCGTCACAGCCCCAGATATACGGGCTTTTTCTCAGGTATTCGATTTCCTCCGGATTTAAGTCCCCTTTTTTCTGGGTGATCGCCGAGATACATTTTCCGGTATCCAGAATCCTTCTTCCGTCCTTTTGGGTCATCGCGCCGGTGGGGCAGGCCAAAAGGCAGCGCGAGCAATTGAGGCATGCCCCGGATTTCCTGACTGCGGGATGTTCCTTATAGGCGTCGGTGACGATCTCACCGAGCAGCACGCGGCATCCATAGGGCGGGCAGAAAATCAGGCCGTTTTTGCCGAGGACGCCCGCGCCCGAAAAGGAGGCCGCAAGCACCTCCGGAAAGGGCGCGTCGTCGGCGAAAACCGCGAAATTGCTGCCGGGCAGTTCCTCTTCTAATTTCCGGCGCAGGACGTCGAGCCGCTCTTTGATGACGAGATGGTAGTCGCGCCCTCTCGCGTACGCCGCGAGGTTTCCCTCTCCCCCATTGCCGTACGGAAACACAAAGCTGTAAACCATTTTCGCCCAGGGGCAGACGCGGGCCGCTTTTTTCCTCATCGCATCCGTCATGCTCTCTTCGAGCGCTGCAAACGGGACCGAGCCGCAGCTGTGTGCACCCGCCTCCTGCAAAAGCTCTTTTGAAAAAAACAAGCTTACACCTCCCGGACCGAAAATCGTATTCGTTACACCCCGGTTAAGTCAAACGCCGGAATAAAATCGTCCCGGGCGGCGCTTTTTTCCTGCATGAACCCGGAAAGCCCAAGCGAAACGGCCCGATCCACCACCGACCGGTATTCGAAAGTCGTCACCGGGCGGTTTATTTCGCGAAACCGCGCGCTTTCAAAGCACGGCGTGTACTGGCTCATAAGGCTTAACCGGACCTCGTCTTTTGGCAAATTGGACGCGATCCATTCCATGATCTCGGCGGAGTCCTTCCGGCCTCCCGGCAGGACCAGATGGCGGATTAAAAGCCCGCGCCGCATCATTCCGTCCTCGCCCAGCACCGTTTTTCCGACCTGCCGGTGCATCTCGAGGACCGCTTTTGACGCGGCCTTAAAATAATCGGGCGCGGACGAATATTTCCCGGCGGCAGCGGAGTCAAAGTATTTCAGATCGGGCAGGTAAATATCGATATAGCCGTCGAGCATTCTCAGCGTTTCGACTGTCTCGTATCCACCCGTATTGTACACAACGGGAATCACTAGCTTGTTTTTGACAAGCTCAAGCGCCGAAATGATCCAGGGCACGTAATGCGTCGGGCTTACAAGATTGATATTGTGCGCTTTTTGCTCCTGAAGCTCAAGGAA
Source organism: Clostridiales bacterium UBA6114 (assembly GCA_002423435.1). GTDB lineage: Bacteria > Bacillota > Clostridia > Oscillospirales > Butyricicoccaceae > UBA6114. The sequence goes on along the minus strand of DIWE01000025.1, from coordinate 127,010 downwards.
AATTTCCGAAAGCCGCCGAACGGAAATTTCTTTCCCGTAATTTTCCGAGCTGATCCGATGGTTCTGGCAAAAGCAGCAGCGAAGCGGACAGCCCGAAAAAAACACCGTTCCGGAGCCGTTTTCGCCGCTTAAAGGCGGCTCCTCCCAAAAATGCAGGGCAGCGCGCGCGACCTTGACCGACGCTCCGCCTTTGCAGTAACCGCCGCCCGCGGTCCTGTCCGCGCCGCATTTTCGCGGGCAAAGCGTGCATTTTCGAATATCCATTCCGTTCCCCTTTAAACGCAAAACCGGCCAAAGCATCGAGCCCCGGTTTTGATTCGATTTTAATGCTTTGCCCGTTCTTTGTCAAACGCATGCTGAAAAACGGCCGCCGGGTATACATCATATACCGGCGGCCGCTTTATTCCAAGGTTTATTCCAGATTCAGACGTTTTGAAAGCACATAGTTTGTAATCGCGAAGTAGGCTGTGCCAAAGACAAGATTTGAAAAAACGCCGAGCCATAAAAGCCAGTGGTTCGCCGCGAGATCGGTTGTAAAACCGGTAAAAAGCGCCGGATACGTTTCCCCGATAATTTTTCCGACGGTCGCGATAATCCATTGCGATACGGTGTTGAGCGCCAGAAACGCGCCGAGCCCAAAAAGCGTCCTGTGCCGCGTAAACAGATGCCCTAGGGCAATCGCGGCGTAGATCAGCAAAATTCCAAGCACCAGGCTAGTAAGCATCAAAAGCAGCATTTCCAGGCCGAACCAATATCCGCTTGCCCCGAAGTACTGATTGATCATTTCAATCAGCTTCGCAAACGCGTCCGGGATCGCCTTCCAAAGCTCCCATGTGGACACCAAAACCGCGACCGACAGCATCGTCACGATTCCGCTGACGACAATCCACAAAACCGAGACAATCAGCTTCGAGGCGATGTGCTTCCACGGCCTTACCGGAAGGGTAAACATGAGATAGCCCTCGTCGGACAAAAGATTTTTGTAAAAACGCTGGATCATCATGACAACCGTGACGACAAAGATCGCGACGATGATGCTTACGTACGCGGCCATCATGATCCCGCCCGTGATCTGCATGGCCCCGCTTCCCGCCTGAAATTCGCTGTTGAATCCCGCTCCGGGATTAAAGATCCTTGTGATGATCGCAAAAAGGAACAAGACGGCATAGAGCGGCAGAAAGATTCTGCCGGTCGCCTTGATTTCGTATTTGAGCAGTTTGCCTAGCATTTGAACACCTCCCTGAAAAGCGCGTCAACGCTTTTCTGATGCTTTTCGCGGATGTTGTCGACCGATTCCGAAAGGGCGACCTGGCCTTTGGACAAAAAGATGACGTCCTCCAGAACCTGTTCGATATCCGAGATCAGGTGCGTCGATATCACGACCGACGCGTTTTCCTGATAATTCGTAAGAATGGTGTTTAAGATATAGTCCCGCGCCGCGGGATCGACGCCGCCGATCGGTTCGTCCAGAAGGTAGAGCTCGGCCTCCCGGCTCATAACCAAAATCAGCTGGACCTTTTCCTTCGTGCCCTTGGACATGGTCTTAAGTCTGTCGCCCGGGTCGATGTTCAGGCGGCTTAACATGTCATACGCTTTTTCCGGCCTGAAGTTTTCATAAAAGTCCGAAAAAAATCCGATGATGTCGCGGACCCGCATCCAGTCGTTTAAATAGGTCCTCTCCGGCAGGTAGGAGACGATTTTCTTGGTGCCGATCCCCGGCTTTTCTCCGTTTATCAGTATCTCGCCGGAGGTCGGGGTCAAAAGCCCGCTTACGAGCTTAATCAGCGTTGTCTTCCCGCTTCCGTTGGGGCCCAAAAGACCGATGATCCTGCCGCGTTCGATCGTAAAATCAACGCTCGACAGCGCTTCCTTTTTTGAATATCGTTTGGTAAGGCCCCTGCATTCCAGAATGGGGTTCATCTAGTTCATCTCCTTTACCGCGTGCTCCATAAGCGCAATAATTTCAGCTTTCTGATATCCGAGCTTCTCCATCTTTTTTAAAAACTCGCTGATCTGCTCGAGTGCGAGAGTATTTCTGACCTTCTCAACCATGACCTTATCCTCCGTTATGAATCTTCCGCTCGTGCGCTGGGAAAAAACAAGTCCGTCCCTCTCGAGCTCCGACAGCGCCTTCTGCATCGTATTGGGATTGACCGACGCGTCAAACGCCATGTCGCGCACCGACGGCAGCCGCTCCCCCGGCGAATACGCCCCCGAGACGATATAGAGCTTGATTTGCTCCATAAGCTGCATATATATCGGTCGATCGGTTTTTAAATCCCACGCCATTTTATCACCCCTTGTATTATTGTATTACTGGCTTGATACAATAATACAGTAATACATCTTTTTTGTCAACGGGTTCCGGAGAAAAATTTTTCGGGGCGCTCAAAACAAATCGGCCGGAATGCGCATGGAATCCGGTTTCCAACTCCGATTCTCTATCATATACTGGCATGAAAGCAATTTTAGGAGGTATTTTCATGCCGCAAGGTAAAAAATATTCATTTTTCCTTGGTGCCAGATCCCCCCGCAGTTTTTATTATGCATACGACTCTTTTACAGACGATAAAGCGATTGACCAGGTTTTTATAATAAAAGGCGGACCGGGGTGCGGCAAATCCTCCTTTATGAAAAAACTTGGCATAAAACTCGTTGAGGCTGGAGCGGATACCGAGCTGATCCATTGCGCTTCAGACCCGGATTCGTTGGACGGTCTTATTTCGCCTTCTGCTAAAACAGCCCTTTGCGACGGCACAGCCCCCCATGTGATCGAACCGAAATATCCCGGCGCCTTGGAAACCTATTTAAACTTCAGCGACTTCTGGGACGCGTCCCTGATCAAGAAAAACTACAATGAAATTGTCGGGTTAAACGACAGCATGAAGCTTCTAAACCGCAGGGCGTACAGCTTTATCGCGGCGGCCTGCAAGGTTTCGGACGAAATGTTTGCGACCATACTGCCTTTCAGCGATATCAAAAAAATTGAAAAACGGACAAAAGGCATCATCCTCCGCGAACTCCAAAACAAAAGCACCCGGGAAGGCGTGATGAAAAAACGCTTTTTAAGCTGTGTTTCGCCGACAGGCGTTACTTTCTTTTCCGAAACGGTCAGCTCGCTGTTTTCGAGGGTTTACCGCCTTTCCGATACATACGGCCTCTCCCACTTTATGCTCGCGTCGATTGCCAAGGCGGCCTGCGCCGCGGGACATGACGCGTACGTCTGTTACTGCCCCTTAAATCCCGAGGGAAAAATCGACCATGTTTTGATCCCCGCGCTGTCTCTTGCCTTCATCACGGTAAACGACAACCTTCCCTATGCGGACGACTCGGACCGCCACATCCGCTTGGACGCCTATATCGATCACGACCGGTATCTCGATTTCCGCGATCAGCTGAGGCATTGGAAAAAAATATTCCAGGCACTGATAGAAAACGCGGCGGACTCCATCGGGGAGTCAAAGGAGCTTCACGACAAGCTTGAAGCATATTATGTCCCGGCGATGGATTTTACCAAGGTCGACCGCCTGTTCGACGAGCTTTGTCCCAAAATACTGGAGCGGATAAAATAAAGACTTAAAAACGAAGGGGCCTCTACCCTTCGTTTTTAACCGGCCCGCGGGCGGACAAGCGCCCCGGAGATTTCTCGCCGCGGAATGCATTCTCATACATTTCGCGGCTCCTCTTTCCGGCTTAAGGCTTATTAATGGAATTGACGGCAGAATTTCAGGAACAATAAACAGTATCCGCTGAGCAAACCGATCCATCGGTTTGTTTCAGATTCTGATATGGTTGGAGATTGATTATGGAAAAAAAAGAAAAAGGGCTGGGCGCCTGGCAGCTTACGATGATGGCGCTGGGGACCGTAATCGGAGGGTCTTTTTTCCTCGGATCCGCGGTCGCGATCAACGCCGCGGGTCCTTCGGTCATCCTGTCGTTTATTTTCGGCGGGGTCCTGGTTTATTTTATCCTTTACGCGCTTTCTGAAATGACGGTCGCAAATCCGGACACAGGCTCCTTCCGCACGTTTGCGTCAAACGCGTTCGGGCAGGGAACCGGATTCGTTGTGGGATGGGTCTACTGGACGGGGATGGTCCTGGCCATGTCGAGCGAGGCGACGGCCGTGTCGATCCTGCTGCGCCAATGGATTCCCGATATATCGATCGCGCTTTTGGGGAGCGCCATTATCATAGGCATTACGCTTTTAAACCTTCTGGGGGCCGATAAGCTGAGCAAACTGGAAAGCGGCCTCGCGGCCGTAAAGCTTATTGCCATTATATCTTTTGTCATTATGGCGATTTTGCTGATCGCCGGGCTGTTCCCCGGAAGCGGCGCCGTCGGACTCGGGGAGCTCGCCGCCGAACCCCTTCTGCCGGGCGGGATGAAAAGTCTGGCCGGAAGCATGCTGATCGTGATGTTCAGCTATGCGGGCTTCGAAATCATCGGGCTCGCCGCCTCGGAGGCGGAGCATCCGAAAGATACCATACCGAAGGCAATCCGCTACACGGTGATCAGTCTTGTCGGACTGTATATTGTTTCGGTCGCCCTGCTCCTCCCGCTCATCCCGACGTCGGTATTAAATGAAAATACGAGTCCGATCGTAGCGGCTCTCATCGCGCGCGGAATCGGATGGGCGGGCGACGGGATCAACGTGGTGATGATAACGGCGATCCTCTCCACCATGCTCGCGGCGATGTTCGGGCTGGGCAGGATGATGCGCTCGCTTGCCGACGAGGGGCTTGCCCCGGGCTGGCTTAAGGACAGGAAGGATGTCCCCGTCCGCGGGATCCTATCGTCGGGCGTCGCCATGCTTCTGGCACTGGGCTTTGGTCTTTTGTTTCCGAAGGTTTATCTGTTTTTGATCAGCTCCGGCGGCTTTGCGCTCCTTTTTACCTATGTCGTCATTATGGCGACCCACATCCGATTTCGCAGAAAGAACGGCTGTCCCCCGGACGGAAAGTGCCAGATGTGGGGTTTTCCGTACACGTCTTTGTTTGTTTTGATCGCCCTGATCGCTGCGATACTCAGCATGCCGTTTGTGGAGGGCCAGGCCTCCGGGCTTGCCGCCGGCGGCGTCATCGTCGTTTTTTACGCATTGAGCTATCTCGCGATGAAATTTTATAAGCGCAGAGGCAAGCCCCTGCGCCGGACGATGATGGAACCGAAGCTGTCGACGGAATTCTCCGAGGAGCTGGCCGACACGGAAAAACGGGATGAAGACACGCATCCATAGCGTTTAAGTCCCGAGAATTACGAAAAACAGGGGCTTAATGAAAAGCCCCTGTTTCCAAGCTAGTACCTAATTTTTTCAGGAACGACAAAGTAGTCCAACTTAACCATCTCCCCATGTGCTACCGTGCTAAACAGCTCGTATCATAATGGGTTCGTAGACAGATCGAATCAACTAGATCATCTTCATTCCATAATTAAACCTATACTTGCTCGTGATGTTTTATCATCCGGGACACTTAAAACCGTGCCCGATATTTATTATGGATTTTCGCAAGGCAATTATGCTTTTTTGTTTTGTGTAAAATTTGCTTGCAAACCATTTTTTTTACTGCTTTTCACTGCCTTTCGGCGATGACCTCCCTGAGCTTTCTTTCAAACGCGGCATCCTGCGCGGCCGTCCTCTTTGCGTTGCCCTTAAGCCGGCCGCCGGCGCTGCGGATTTTCCTCGCGGTGTGCCTTGCCAGAAGCAGCGCGTCTATGTTTCCGTCGTCGTATAAAAGCCCGTCCTGATTGATCGGCAAGGCTTTTCGCGCAAGGCACATCGCCGCGAGGCCGTAATCCTGCGTGACGACAACGTCTCCGCTTTTAAGCATATTGACGAGTTTAAAATCCACGCTGTCCGCTCCTTTAGAAACGGTAATCGTTTTCGCCCCCTCTTTTTCATACACGTGCGACGTGTCGCAGAGAATTATGCATTCAAGATTGTTTTCCCTGGACAGCCTGACCGCGATATCCACCACCGGGCAGCCGTCCGCGTCGATCAAAATCCGCATGTCCGCTCCTCTGAAAGTGATTTTTCATTTCCAAGTGCGTAAAGTGCCTCGCCCGAAAGCCGGTAAACCGTCCATCCGCTCACGGGCTTTGCCCCGAGCGACCGATAGAACCGGATGCTCGGCTCGTTCCAGTCGAGGCAGCTCCACTCCAGCCTGCCGCACCCGCGTTCGACGGCGAGTGCGGAAAGCAGCCTCAGCATTTCCTTTCCCAGACCCTTTCCGCGCGCTTCCGGGCGGACATACAAATCCTCGAGGTAGATACCCGCGCGGCCCAAAAAGGTGGAAAAGTTATAAAAGAACAGCATAAATCCGACCGGCCGCCCGTTAAGCTCTCCGATCAACACCTCCGCCCTCTGCTTTTCAAAGATCCATTCACGCAGAATTTCCTCGGTCGCGAAGACCTGGTCGGCAAGCTTTTCATATTCGGCCAGCGCCCTCACAAACTGCAGAATCAGCCCCGCGTCTTCCGGGATCGCCTGACGGATCAAAAAATTCTCAATTTTTGTTTGATAGTATTCCATTTTGCCTCCGATCCATGCCAAAAAATCTTATGGGACGGCAAACGACCCTATTATGAAAAGAATAATACATTTTTTCATTTAAAACAAATTTTTTACTTGGGAGAGGAGAAGAATTCCGTAAAAAAACAGGAATATTCGCAATCGATTGGTCTGCCCTAAAAATACTTTTAGGGGCAGACCGCTTCGCGGATTAAAAACGCATGTTTCTCACCGCCGTAGGCGGCAACCGAAACATATGCGCAACAGACGACCATGACAGGATTTTTACCCGATGTGGCGATGCGCCGCGTCATGGCCGTCTGCATAGATTATCCGCGATTGCCAACACTATTTTATGAGGTGATTTTATGCCGTACACGGACCCGTCAATGGACTGGAACATGCAGCAATACTTTTCGTCGCTGCCCGCGTATATCCAGGAATCCATCAAACAAAGCGGCGTCAAGCTGCAAACAGTGGACGATATGCGGCGGTTTGTCGACAACTTAAACCAAAAGAATTGATCAAAAAAACGGAGCGTTTTTGCTCCGTTTTTTGATTATCAATTATGGAATGCACGCCATTCTTTGTCTGTATGAACGAATTTGAAAGAAGCTATGCTAATAGTACGGGCAGCCATGTTCTTTCGTCGGAAATGATATGGGAAAATCAAACAGTACACAAAAATCGAGGTTTTTCAAACGGCAAAATAGATAGAAATGGGAGACATATCAGGGATGGGGGATACTTTAAGAAGTGTATTAGAAATTTTCACACAGGTATTGTCATGGTTTGTACTCACGTACTACTTTGTAATATCTGTGTTCGGCTGGGTTAAGAGAAAAGAACCTCCGGCGTCTGAATTTCCGGTTTCTAACAAGTTTATTATTTTTATAGCCGCGCACAACGAGGAGAAAGTGATCGGCAGCCTGATCAGGAACCTGAAAAGCTTAAATTATCCGAAGGATATGTACGACATTTTCGTCATCGCGGACAACTGCGAGGACAACACCGCGAAAATCGCGTCGCTAAACGGGGTAAATGTTCTGGAGCGGCACGATATCGAAAATAAGGGAAAGGGCCATTCCCTTGAATGGGCTTTTCAGAAATTTTTTGAATCGGGCAAGAAATATGACGCCATATGCGTTTTAGACGCCGATAATCTGGTGTCGGACAATTTTCTGCTTGAAATGAATAAGCAATTATCGAAGGGTCATAAGGTCGTCCAAGGCTATCTTGACAGCAAGAATCCCTATGATTCCTGGATATCCGGAAATCATTCGATCTCATATTGGGTCACCGACAGACTGTTCCAGCTCCCCCGCTATTATCTCGGCTTAAGCTGCGCGCTGGGCGGCACCGGTTTTGTAATGAAAACCGAGGTGCTTCGGCAAATCGGCTGGAACGCGACCTGTCTTACGGAGGATCTTGAGTTTTCCTTAAGGCTTATTCTCAACGGGATGAAGGTGGCCTGGTCGCACGAAGCGATCGTGTACGACGAGAAACCGTTAAATCTCAAACAGTCGTGGAAGCAGCGCAAGCGCTGGATGCAGGGACATTGCGACTGCGCAAGACGATTCCTGGTGGATCTGCTCTCCAAGGCTTTTCGGGACAGGGATTTCGTTTCGCTTGACGCGGCCATGTATCTTATGCAGCCGTTTGTCATTGTCGCAAACGGGATTGCCTTCTTTGCGGGATTTTTTGTGATTGCGGCCGATATCAAAAACTTTTTGCTAAGCGACAATCTGATTTTATTTGTGCTTTTGATGCTGATTCTGACCTATTATACCGTTGTGTTCATCATCATCGAGGGAAAGATGACGTCAAAGATCATGAGATATTTTTTAATCTTTCCTTTGTTCAGCTTTACATGGATACCCATTATTATTCAGGGATTTATAAACAGGAACAAGCATGAGTGGGTCCACACAGTGCACACAAGAGACCTCGACCTTAAGGATATGAACCGTGTCTGACCGATATGGGGCACTCACGTCTTTTTTTATGTATGACCTCAATACCATATATTCCCGCTTGCATTTTTCAGATCATTCCGCATATAATAATGCAGAACATATGTTCTTATTTCGCCGTGAAACGGGAAAGGGGCGGCAACAATGGCAAGAGGCGATCGGGTCATCTATCATATCGATTGTAATGCCTTTTATGCCAGCGTCGAAGAGCTGCTTTATCCCGAGTACAAAAGGGTACCCATGGCCGTGTGCGGAAACCCCGAGGCGAGAAGGGGCATCATTTTGGCCAAAAATGAGTTGGCCAAAAGCTATGGGGTCAAGACGGCGGAAACAATTTGGCAGGCCCGGCGCAAATGCCCGGAGCTTAAGCTGCGTCCGGCCCGCCATCACCTATACCGCGATTATTGCGAAAAGGTCAACGCCATTTATGAGCAATATACAAGTCAGGTGCAGCGCTTCGGCATTGATGAGAGCTACCTCGATGTCACCGGCAGTCTGCATCTTTTCGGAGGCGACGCCGCAGCGTTGGCCCATCAGATCCGGCAGCGGGTTACCTGGGAGACCGGCCTGACCGTCTCGATCGGCATCAGTTGGTGCAAGGTCTTTGCCAAACTGGGAAGCGACCTGAAAAAGCCCGACGCGGTCAGCATCATCAGCCGGGAAAATTACCGGCAGGTCGTCTGGCCCATGCCGGTGGGCAGCCTGCTCTTTGTAGGGCGCAATACCGAGGAAAGTCTCCGGCGGCTTGGCATCCGCACCATCGGCAAGCTGGCAGACATGGATCCCGTACTGCTGCAGAGGCACTTTGGCAAACTGGGATATCAGCTTCACGCCTATGCCAACGGACAGGACGACAGCCCCGTGCTTGAAATCGGGCAGGAGGATGAAATTCAGTCGGTGGGAAACGGCATGACCTTCAGCCGCAATTTGGTCACCAAGGAGGATATCCACACATCGGTGATTGTACTCAGCGACAGTGTGGCTTCCCGGATGCGCAGATACGGCGTCAAAGGGGCTGCTGTTCAGGTAACCATCAAGGATCAAAACCTCAAAGTCATCACCCGTCAAAAACCGCTGCCCAAGCCCTCTCATCTGGCGGCCGACCTGACCCGGGCGGTTATGGAACTCATGGAAACCTCCTGGAAGACCGGCACTCCCATCCGGATGTTGGCCGTAACCGCCCTAAAACTGGTGCCCCGCGACATGGTGGCCGAGCAGATTTCCCTGTTCGAGGACTCAGGATCCGGCCGGGAAAAGCAGGAGCGGCTGGAAAAGACTCTGGACGGCATCCGGGAGAAGTTCGGCCACGGCAGCATTTTGCCCGGCAGCGTATTGGATAACGACCTGGGCATCGATGAGAAAGGCAGTTAGAAAGTGGAAAGGCATTGCCCGACTGCGGCGGAATAGGAAATCACCGAAAGCCGCGAGGCCGTCCGCGGACATGGCAAAAGGACACAATTATAATAGCCGTTAAAAAAGCCAGGGGTTATAAAATCCCTCTCTCAGCTTTTTCAGAATGCGGGACAAATCCCGTCCGTGCAGACGCCGCTTCGGCACCCCGGCTAGGAAACCGTTTTGTCCAGAAACTCCAGGATTCCTGTTGCAATCCCCTCGGCCAGGCTGTCGCGGTAGCCTTCGTCAAACAGCTTAACCCGGTCGCTCTCGGTCGTGATAAAGCCGGTTTCAATCAGAGCCGCGGGCATGTCCGTCTCCCGGAGCACAAAAAAGTTGGCCGTTTTGGCGCCCCGGTCAAAAGCACCGGTTTGGTCGATCACCGAATCCTGAATGCAGTTCGCGAGCACCACCGCCCAGCCTCCGGGGGCCAGGTAATAGGTCTCGATGCCGCTGGCGGAGAAGTTTTCCGACGAGGCGTTTGTGTGAATGCTGACGAAAATATCGGCCTCGTTGGCATTTGCAAATTCCGCGCGTCCGGCAAGCGATACATAGGTGTCGTCCGTGCGGGTCATCAGGATTTTGACCCCCGCGTTTTGCAGAAGATCCCGCACGCGCAGCGCCACGGCCAGATTGATGTCCGTCTCCCGGTAATTGCCCGACATCGCGCCCGGATCGTCCCCTCCGTGCCCCGCGTCGATGACAACGGTAAACCCGGCCGCGTCTCCGCCCGGAACCGTTTCGTCGGGCGCTCCGCCGGCAACCGAAATTCCGTCGGCAGATGCGTCAACCGAAACGTTTTCGGGATATCTCGCTCCGCTTTTCATCTGAAAAACGATGCGGACGACATTTTTGATATCCGCGTACCCCGTGTATTGCGAATATCTGACCTCTTCGGCCCATGCGCTTTCGAAATTCGGAACGCTGAAACGGTCGCTGAGCTTCGCGTTGAAAATGTCGATGACAAGCCTTTGGTCGAAGAACTTTACGTCGTAGTCCGCCGGTTCGCCCGTACTGATCGCAAACATATCCGCCTCTGCGTCCTGATTAAGCGCCTCCACTTCGTAAAACGGCACTTCCTCGGGCGGCTTGTCGACGTGAACCGTGTAGGTTTCCGGGTCCCACTCGACATCGGCTCCCAGCTGCTCGGCCACAAAACGAAGCGGCACGAGGGTGCGCTGGACCCCGTTGTATTTGGCGAGGACGGCGGGCACTCCCTCCGGCAGGGCGGTGCTTTTGCCGTTTACGAGCGCCTCGGCGCTGTCTATGGTCAGCACGATAAACAGATCCCCGTAGCTGATCGAGACCTGCCGCGTCTGCGAAAGCCAGAGCACGCCCGCGCCGAGACCTTCGGAAATCACGCGCACGGGCACCATTGTCCGCCCGTCCATGATGACGGCGGGCATGTCGGTCGGAACGTCCGCGCCTTTATTCGTCAGACTTACAATATTATAGCTTTTATAGTCGTATGTATTGGCTCCGGCGTCAAATACTCCCACCTTGTCCGCGGCCGGCGTATAAGCAAAGGCCATGATGTTAAAAGCAAGAATGATGCAGAAAGCGAAAGCGAGCCTCAAAAGCAGGCGTTTCATGGCAACTCCTTTGTAACTTATGTGTAACCATTTTAAACCAATCGACAATATTCGTCAAGATTGAACCGGCAATTATGTAAACTTATTTTTTTCGACACGAAGCCTTGTTTGTGAAATTACAAATCAAATGATATAATAGATCATCATATACTTCATGTCCTTTTTCCCGCCCCCTGCGGGATCCCCCGATGAGCCTTGCTCATTGTGGCGATTTTCGGGACAACGCGCAAGATGGCAATGATACCATAGAGGCAACCCGTTATGCTATCATTCCCGTACCACACATGGAGGTGCCAAACGTGAAAAGAAAAATAATATTGATGATACTGACAATCTGTTTGACGGCGTTTTTGGGCTGCGCCCGAAACGGCGCTCCCGGAGACTCCCCCTCCTCCGGGACATCGTCTCTCCCCGCGGATTCCTCTTCTTTAGCGCCGTCCACTCCTTCCGATTCGGCGGACGACCGTGTGACGATTGCGCGCACCGGTGACGCGCAGGAGTTTAAGCCCATTGGGAAGGATCAGGATTACGGCATGATTTTGTTTAAGTCCTCCGGGTTCGCACTCGAAAAAGACGGCGAGTCCACTGTCGAGCTTTTTGTCAAGGCGGAACAATATAAGGGTGAGATCGCGTGGGACGACGGGCAGAGCTGGTACCTGATCGTGCGCGACGGCGACTCTGCGTTTAAGCTTCTGGACAACGTTTACGTACAGCTCGGGCAGGTCGATTACTGGGCTTACTGGTCGTACGACGAAGACGCCCCCCACCTTCTGGTCATGGTGCGGCAGGGCGCGGGCATCGAGGAATTCAACTTTACATACGACCGGGATAAAGACGTTTTTTACCGGGAGACCGTATTCAAAACCGAGGGCAATATCAGCGTGATGGATACCGCTACATCCTCTTCCGAAAAGTAAATGCTGATGATAAACAAACACCGCTTTGGCCTTATATGGTCAAGCGGTGTTTCAGTACCGGAACAGAAATCGTGCATACAGCAGCTTCAATCACAGGTTTCAAGGGGGTTCCGCTCCGGCCCGCTGTCGCGGAAGAACTGCTCATAATCGAAAAAGGCCTGTTTTTGGCTCTCATTGCACAGCTCAGTGAACAAGCCGAAATTGTTCACAAGCATCAAAACGACCTCCGGACAGATGGCTCCGCTTTTTGCCATCGACCCCAGCACGCGGATCACCTGCTCCTTTTCCATCCCTTTGCGGTAGGGGCGGTGCTCGGTGACGGCGGTAAAAACATCCGCGACCGCCATGATTCTCGACCCCATCGGGATGCTGTCGCCTTTCAGATGAAACGGATAACCGGTGCCGTCCAGCTTTTCATGGTGATATGACGCCCATGCGTTGATTGTTTCAAAGCCGGCGATTGTGTTTAAGAGCTGATATGTATAAAAAGTGTGGCTTCTGATGATGCTGTATTCCCTCTCGCTGAGCTTTGACGGTTTCTCCAGTATGCTTTCCTTGATTGCAAGCTTGCCCAGATCGTGCAGGTATCCGGCGATCAGAAGCATTTTGCATTCATTTTGCGAAAAGCCGGCCATTTCCCCCAGTTTTTCCGCCACACTGGCCACGCCCGCGGAATGCGTCGCCGTAAAACGGCTGCGGAAATCGATGACACGGGAAAAGATCCTGGAAATGCAGACGACGTCGTCAATATCGAGATAGGTCGTCCCAAATGAAGATATGTCCGGCATAAACTGCAAAGGATTTTTATATGCAAGCTCGAGCCATACATACTCTTTTCCCCCAAGTTCCATGAGGGCGTCCACCGCCTGCGGCATAAAGCGTTCATCCGCCTGCGACCGGATCTTATCCAGAATACCGGGGATTTGCGGCAGGATATCGCTTTTATAGTCGATTAGAACGCAGGTCCTGTCCGCTATATAAAGCAGGCGGCTTAAAAGCGGGACGTCTTTCCCATGAAGCTGCCTGCCGCCTCCGAAGCCCCATGGCACATGGTGGCAGCGGATTACCTCGGATATCGGTCGGAACGGTCTATATTCACCCAGGAGCTTCGCTCCCCGAAAAGCGTGGCTGTTTACCGTAACGGGTTCGTTTTCGATGAGCGACAACCTTTCATTGACGGAAAGCGCGCCGATATCATGCAGCATGCCGCAGATCAGGATATCCCGCTGCTCCTCCTTCGAAAGCCCGATCTGCTCCGCCAGCCGGAACGCGAGAGAGGCGACCTGCTGATGATGGTTAAAAAGCTCCGGCGTTACAAGGTCCACTGCGTTTGACAAAGCCAGCAGCATATCATAAAGCTTAATCTTTATTTTGTCCATTTTGTTGCCTCTTCGTGGTAAGGATAGTGTCCACGGAACAAATCAAAAACCGGCGAAATTCGAAGAGTACGCGGGCATTCCTGCGTTCTCAGCAGTTTTTGATCTCTCTAGGTGCAAGGTTTTCAGGGAAATCCCTTAAAAACCTTAGACACTATTATAGCAACGCTAGCCGGGCAACACAATCTCTAAAAACAAAAAGGCTGTCGTATAAGGCGTATCCGGCTCCATGTCTTAGGGGCCGGATACGCCTTTAAAAGTATCATGCAATCTTTCGGCTGAACTTCCGGTAAAGCAGCCAAATCCAAATCAGCGAAGACAAAAGCGCCGGAAGCAAAAATATTGCGTTTCGCGCCATACAAAGCTTTGTGATCCAGAAGGACGGGAGCGGCGAAAACAAATACTGCACGTCCGACGACAGGAAGAAAGGAACAGGCAGCCCCAGCATCAGAAGCCCCGACAGCTTTCCCATCGCCATACCTTCCACCCGGTTATGGGAAAAGGCAAACAGAAACAGTGAAACGGCAACGCTTGAAAGGCAGGTCAAAAGACAGACAAGCGGAATCATCCCGATCGGCCATGTCGTCAGCGAAAACTCCCACAGAAGGATTACGGACGCTGCAAAAGCAATTGACGCCGGAAGCGCCAGCCTTGACAGCATATACCCCTTTTTACCCACAGGAGTCACCGCAAGATAACTTGCGATATTTTCGTCGTATTCGGTCAGCATCATCATGGCGGAGGCAAAGCAGAACATATAGGGCGTTACAAGTGCCAACAAAAGGTCGAACAGCAGGTAGTAATCCGCCAAAATTACTTCTTTTTCAAAATAGCCGCACAAGACTCTCTCGATTGCCGGAACGCCGAACCGGATGAAGAACGCGGCCAGCACTGCGGCGGAGCAGACCGCCGCAAGCATGCTGTCTTTCAATATCTGCCTGACAAACATAAAAAAAGACCGAAGTAAAGGCTTCACAGCTTGACACCTCCCAGCGACCGCAGGCTCTTTGCCATTACATGGCGTGCAAGCAGTGCGGACAGTGCCGCCCAAAACGCCAGAATGAATATCGCAGGAAGCGCGTTTGCGCCGTTTTGGCACAGCTCTATGATGCATATGCCCGGGTGGAGTATCATAAAGCCCGGTTTCCATCCGAAGAGCCAGGCGATGGCGGGAACGCTGATGATCAGCTCGGCGGGAATGGTTGCCACAATAAACTGATTCAGCGTCGCGATGTTTGCCGCAACCATAAGCCCCACAGCCGAGAACAGGCAGGAGCCGAGGAATACGCCCGGGGCAAAAAAGAGCGAATTTGGAACGGCTTTGCCGCCATAACCGATCAGCAGCCCGACCGCCGCGGAAATCAAGGCAATGGATAAAAGTTTTGACGCCACATATTCCATTGGCCTGACAGGAGATATGGCGATGCTGTCCAAAACCCGTTCTCCTTTTTCAAACAGAACGATTGCCCCCATGAAGTAAAGCCCCATTGCCGCCGGGTCGGTGAAGATCATCAGGACGGCCGCCCGTTCACGCCATGCGGCGGGCAGGGCGTAAAGCATGCCGACATACAGTATGGTGAAAATCAGGTACAGAAAATAAAACCCGTATTTAAACTGAAAACGGATATCGCCGATGAGCAGAGCCTTAAGTCTCATTGCAGCCGCCTCCCCGTCAGTTCCACAAAAATATCGTTCAGGGTAGGCTCGCTGCTGTGGATGGACAGCAGTTTGTTTTCCCGCACAAGCTCTGGAAGTATGCTGTCCTCGCTTATACGGCCGAGCGGAATTTCCGACTGTACCTCCCGTCCGTCCAGAGAATACGTATATCGAACCTTGGATGCGCCCCTTGACATGATCAGATTCCGCGGCGTATCCAGCGCCCGCAGCCCTCCGTCCACGATAAATGCCACGCGGTCGCACAGCTCGGTCGCGTCGTACATGTTGTGGGTGGTCAGAAGGATGGTTCTCCCCCTTGCCTTTTCCCTCAAAATGATGTCTTTCATACGCCGGGCATTCGACGGGTCAAGCCCGGAGGTCGGTTCATCCAGAAAGAGCAGAACCGGGTCATGGAGTAACGCCTTGACGAAATTGAGCCTTGCCTTCATCCCCTTGGAGAAGTCGGACACCTTTTTATCGGCGTCGGCAAGCAAACCGACGCTTTTAAGCAGCGGGTCGATCGGCCGCTGTTTTTTGTAAAGTGAGGAAAAAAAACGCAGATTTTCCCGCGCGGTCAGTTTTTCGTACAGGCTCGGAAATTCAAAGTCCACGCCGATTTGTTCATAAAAGCTGTTATCGCGGCGCTTTGCCTCCACGCCATTGACCATAACACTGCCGGCGTATGTGGCCAGAAGGCCCGTCAGTATTTTCTGCAGGGTGCTTTTGCCCGCGCCGGACGGGCCTAAAAAACCGAAAATCTCGCCCTTTCGAACATCGAAGCTCATATTTTTAATGAAGGGCTGCTTCGTATAGCCAAATTGCAGGTCCCGTACCCGGATCATAACCGCTCCCCCTCGAACAATTGAATCACAACCCCGCGCAGCATCACGCGAATCGCGTCGTCAAACACATCCTCGCCGATCTCCCTCTTGTGGAGCATCGTGCAGAAAATCGCCCGCAAAACCGCGCTGAATATTTTGATATTGCCTTGCGTGCGCACGCCGGGAAGCAGGGAAAGGAGCTTCTCCATGCTGAAATCATCCTTTTGCGCGTGGTCTTTTACAGCCTCCGGCGGCAATTTTCGCATCAGCAGTTCCAGATCCCCGTTTGCGATAAAGGAATAGATAAACGTGGAATCCACCTGTTTATACAACCTAAAAATCAGTTCCGTGATTGTATCCGCATTGATGTTGCCCTTCAAATCGCCGATCCAGCGGAGCAGGGCGGCCTGCAATTCATTATGGAGGGTGCAAAACACGTCAAAAAACAAAAGCTCTTTCGACGGATAGAACAGATAGAAGGTTCCCTTCGGGATGTTCACCCGTTTTACAAGCTCATCCACCGTTGTCTTGCGCATGCCGAACAGGCTAAGGCAGGTTTGCGCTTCCTCCATCAGCCGCTTTTTGATATAGGCCCGTTCGCCGTCGGAAAAGGTTTTCGGCATAATATCCCCCCCTTTCAAACTTTTTGACTATATCAGTTATTATAGTCAAAAAGTTTATATTGTCAACAGACGAATATAATTCGAGTGCCGCAAAACACATGAAATCTGCATTTTGCGGCACTCCTTTTTTATATTGATGCAAAACGAGTCTTTTCAATCCGCCCTCGGAATTATTCCTTAAGCTCCCCGTGAACCTTTATAAGCAGCTCGGGGATTTTAAGGTCCTGCGGGCAGTGCTGCATACAGACGCCGCAGGAGACGCATTGATCGGCGCCAACACCGGACGGGACCAGAATGCTTTGGTACACTTCCTTGTCAACCCAATGCGTTTTCATAAGCTGGTAACTGTTGTAGAGCTTGAAAATTTCCGGGATGTCGACGCCCTTCGGACACGGCATGCAGTATCTGCAGCCGGTGCAGCCCACGCTCTTTTTCGAGTCGAACGCTTCCCGGATCTTTTGAATCAGCCTTATATCCTCCTTTGACATCACGTCCGCCGCCGAATGCTCAAATATCCTTAGATTGTCCTTTAGCTGTTCGAGCGTGCTCGTGCCGCTCAGAACCACCGTCACCTCCGGCATGTTGTATAGCCAGCGGAAGCACCACTCCACAAAGGAACGCTTTTCCGGGTAGGCATCAATGATACCGTACACCTCCTCCGGAACGCTTCCCAGAAGAAACCCGCCGCGCAGCGGCTCCATTATAACCGTCGCAAGCCCTTTCTCCGACGCATATCTCACGCCCTCGACGCCCACCTGCTGATGCTCGTCGAGAATGTTGAGCTGGATCTGCGCCATTTCCCAATCAAAGGAGTCGACGATCTCCTGGAACGCCGGGAATGTGTTGTGCACCGAAAAGGCCTTGTGCCCGATCTTCCCCTTTTGCACCATTTTGTCCAGGAAGGTAAGGCCGTCGTATTTTTTGACCTTTTCCCAATTATCGCAATTTAAGTTGTGAAGGAGATAAACGTCAATGTGGTCCGTTTTAAGCCGTATGAGCTCCTCGTCTAAGTACTTTTCAAAGTCCTCATGCCTTGTGATATTCCAGATGGGACTTTTCGTCGCGAGATAGGTTCTGTCCCGGTACCCGTTCTTAAGCGCCTTTCCCGTAATGACTTCGCTGTCCTTGTAGACGTAGGCGGTGTCGATATAGTTGACGCCGTGGTCGATCGCATAGCGGACCATCTCGATCGCATCGGCCTCATTTGGCGGAAACCGCATACAGCCCAGGCCGAACCTCGACACCCGGAGCCCTGTCTTTCCGTATTGCGTATATTCCATTAGCTCACTTCCTTTTTTTGATCCACTGTTAGTATAGTATTTAGAGTGCGCTTTAAGTCAAGAGGAAAAACGGAAATCTCTTGCCTCGAGCGCACTCGAACTTATATAATAGTGACAAAAGAAAAAAAGGATGTGGAAGCATGGGGTACACCATCAAGGAAGTGTCTGAAAAATTCAATTTGACGCCGTATACGCTCCGTTACTATGAGAAGGAAAAGCTGATCCCCTCCGTTTCGCGCGGCTTAAACGGCCGCAGGCTTTACAGCGACACGGACCTCGAATGGATTCAGATCGTCTGCTGCATGCGCTCGACCGGCATGTCCATCGAATACATCAAAAAATACATCGGCCTGTGCCTTCTCGGTGAAAACACGATCCCCGAGCGGCGGCAGATCATCCTGTGCCAGAAAGAGATCATTGAAAACCATATCAAGGAGTACAAGGGCCTTTTGAAGGTGATCAACAAGAAACTGGAGCATTACGACAATATCTGTCAGGACAAAAAAACCTGCGCCGTATAAAAAAAGCGGCCGGGGCGGACAGTTGGCTGTCCGACACAAAGCGTGGTCCGGCTCTCCACTTGGTATATCGATTTTTGAAGCGAAAGGAATTTTTCAATGCCCGAAGAAAATATGAAGCCGCCCGACGGCCCGGCCGGGCCGAGCAGAATTTTGGTTCTTACGATGGCGGCCGCGTGCGGCATCACTGTTGCCAACCTGTATTACTTACAGCCGCTGCTCGCCCAGATCGCTCGTTCGTTCGGCGTCGCGCAGGAACAGGTCGGCCTCGCGGCCACCCTCACGCAGGTCGGCTACGCGCTCGGCATGTTATTTATTCTGCCGCTTGCCGACATCCGGGAAAAGAAGTCGCTCATCCTGATCATGCTCGGGCTTTCGTCCTGCGCCCT
Source organism: Clostridiales bacterium UBA6114 (assembly GCA_002423435.1). Lineage (GTDB taxonomy): Bacteria > Bacillota > Clostridia > Oscillospirales > Butyricicoccaceae > UBA6114. Next base: position 107,968 of record DIWE01000025.1, on the reverse strand, counting down.
GCTTTTTCTGTCGTTCTCCAAAAACAGCGCCATGCTGTGCGCCGCGTCCTTCACAGTCGGCTTTACCTCCGTGACGCCTCAGCTCATTGTCCCGCTCGCGGCGCAGCTCGCAGGCCCGAAAGAGCGCGGCCGGATCATCGGGGCGGTTATGAGCGGGCTTCTGATCGGAATTCTTGTCTCCCGGACCTTCAGCGGGCTGGTCGGGCAGCATTTCGGCTGGCAGGCGGTTTATTATGTCGCGTCCGCCCTTATGATCCTGCTCGCGGTTTTCTTATTCTTCCGGCTGCCCGTTTGCCCGCCTGTTTCGGAGATGGGCTACGCCGCGCTCTTTCGGTCGATGGCGTCGCTTGCAAGGACCCTTCCCGTGCTCCGGGAAGCCTCCTTGAGCGGCGGGCTGATGTTCGCCGCTTTCAGCGTGTTCTGGACGACCCTGTCCTTCCTGCTCGCGGGCCCCCATTACCGTCTCGGCGCCGATGTCGCCGGCCTGTTCGGGCTGATCGGGGCGATCGGCGCGTCGATCGCCCCCGTCGCCGGACGCGTCGCGGATAAAAAAAGCCCGAGATTCACCTTTTCCCTGGGAGTGGGTGCCGTGACGCTTTCCTATTTGTGTTTTCTGGCCTTCGGATACCGGCTGGCGGGGCTTGTCGCGGGCGTCGTGCTGCTCGACTTAGGCAGTCAGGCCTGCCAGATATCCAATCAGGTCCGGGTCCATTCGATCAGCGACGAGGCCCGAAACCGTATAAACACGGTATATATGGTATCCTACTTTATCGGCGGCGCCATAGGCTCGTGCCTGGGCTCTTTCAGCTTCGCCCGTTTCGGGTGGCCAGGCGTCTGCGCTGTCGGGCTTGCGACCCAGGCCGCGGTGATCGGTGTCCAGCTTTGCAGTACCCGTCTCGGTGTGCCCACCCGGGGCTGCCCTAAAGACGTTTAAGGCGGTCTGATAAAAAACCAGAAAGCCTCCCTTGTTAAAGGGAGGCTGAGGCTGTCGAAGAACTCGACAGCCTTTCGAGGGGGAATCCAATTCCCCCTCGATGCTCCTCCAGGTGCGGACAAAACCAATGGTTTTGTCCAGAGTGTCCTCCGGCGGCACATGTCCGCCTTCGGACTTATCCCAAGTTAAGGGGCTCCGGCCCCTTAACAATTCCCAAAATATACTTTTTCGACACTCTGAGCCTCCCTTGTTAAAGGGAGGTGGCGCGAAGCGCCGGAGGGATTCAATTGATAGCTTGGCGAAGAAATCCCTCCACCGCCGAGGCGGTCCCCCTCCCTTTAACAAGGGAGGCTTTTTAACAAAAGACGTAAAAATAGCCAGCCTGACACAGTTACTACACAGAATGTCAGGCTGGCCATTGCAATCACGGGACTTTGGCCGGGAGGTATCCCCCTCGAAAGGCTGTCGACAAAATTGACAGCCCCAAACGGCTCAGCTGCCGCTTACAGGGTGCGCGGCCTTCCCGTCAGATTTACCGGCAAATATGTAAAACTGTGTTCCGGCGTAATACCGGATTTGTCAAACTGTTCTCTAAGCTTTACATTCATTGTTTTCCTGATGTTGTTATACAGGCTGTTGCCGTGAGCGTCGATTCCCACGATCAGCGGCCCTATCTCCTTGGCCCGCATCACCCAGATCGCCTCCGGAAGCCCCAGATCCAGCCAGTAGACGTCTTCTATTTCCTCAATCTGCTGCGCATAAAGCGCCGCGGTCCCGCCGGTCGTGTTCAGGAACACGGAGCCGATCTTCTGCATAACGTCCACGGCCCGCTGGCCCATTGTTCCCTTGCCCATGGTGCAGCGCATGCCCAGGTATTCCAGCATCTTTGAGCCGAGAGGGGTAAAACGGGAGCTGGTGGTCGAGCCCGCCGACGTTACGTGCCATTTTCCGCTTTCATCCTGTTTGACGATGGGCGCGCAGTGCCAGATCGCGCTGCTCGCCAGATCAAAGGGCAATTTTTCCCCTCTTCCCAGCATCTCGAGTGCGCGGGCATGGCCCATGTCGCGCATAGTATGAATCAGGCCGGACAGATATACGATATCCCCTACTTCAAGGCCTCTGACCTGCTCTTCCGTCAGAGGGAATTCAAGCTTTACTATTTTATTCAAAATATTCATCCTCCATTTAAATTCAACTCTAAAAATGAGCGATCGCCTTTTCAGTCCGGAAGGGTTTCAATCGGCACATTTCCCACGTGTGCGCCGCTTTACCCGTTTGCCGCGGATTTAAGCCTGCCCTGCGGATGGGTCAGGAATTCGACCCGGCCGTCGTTATAGATGCGCGCTTTGGAATATCTGTGGCACCAGCATTCGACGGCAACGGTGATCGGGACGATCGCGGTATGCGCGCCGCAAACCTCAATATGCACCGCCAAAGCATAAGTGTCTCCGCCAAAGCCCATCGGGCCGAGCTTTAAGGCGTTGACCGCTTCCAATATTTCCTTTTCAAGCTCCGCTGCCAGCGGGTCGCTGCTCGGCGAGCCGATGGGGTCTCTGAAAAGTGCCTTTTTGGCATACATCGCGTTTGAGTCGAAATGGCCGCCGAGGCCGACGCCGATGATTACGGGAGGGCATGGCTCGCCCATCATGTCCGCGACGGCGTCGAGCACCGCTCTCACGGTTGCGCGGCCGATATCGTCGCTTGTCAGCACCCAGCTGTGCGTATCGCGCATTTCAGAACCGTTGCCTTTGGGAATGACGGTCACTTCTATGTAATCCGCCCCGACAATCGGATTCCAGTACATCGTCGGGATATGAGGTCCGACATTCGTCCCGGGATTCTTTTTGGAAAGGGGATGGATTACGTTTTCCCGCAAGGGTATTTCCTTGGTCGCAAACGCAAGCGCCCGTTTGGCTGCGGCTTCGAAATCCCCCTCCATCTTACAGTTTTGCCCGAAATCGATAAAGATCTGGAACAACCCGTTATCCTGACATACACCGACCTGTTTTTCATGCGCAATCCTGCAGTTTTCAAAGATCGCCTCGAACTGCTTCTTCGCCGTCGGATTTGTCTCCTGCTCGAATTTCTCAAGAAGCTTTTCCAGAACGGGTGCCGGCAGCTCGATTGACGAAAGGCGCGTCAGCTCAAGCACTGCCTCTTCAAAAAGTTTTTCCGTAATGGCCATTGTAATCCTCCCAGTCATAATGTTTGTAATGATATATAGCTTTTATTTTATAAATTCATCTGAAAATATCCGCCGTATTGATTTTATTGGTCATCTCTCACAATATTCTGTTTGTGCTTCATTATACTTTTGCATTTTTCGGAAGTCAATCAATTAAATTTCATATTTGCTATTTGCAAAAGCTATAATTCTTCTCGCATATGGAAGAGGCTCGTCCGCCGTTCGTTGAAAAGGGAAAAGAACAGGATGTGCAAACGCGAAAGTTTAACGCGTCTGCACACCCTGTTCTTTCATATGACGGCAGCTCAAGCGGACCGAATGCGTTCAGCTTTCTTTAAAAGGCTTGTTCCGCATCCGGAGCGCACTTTATGTGATCGGACAGGAGCCGGACAAAGGTTGAGATCATTTTATTGTCCATATTTGCTTTTAAGCTGGCTGTCCTCAGCGTCCATTTCGGAAGCGAGTTGTCCTTAATGCAGAAATAGACCAGCCTTTCATTCGGGGGATCATACCAGACATAAGACATAGGGACAAAGGAGATCCCCAGATTGCGCAACGTAAGTTGTTTAATCGTTTCGATGCTGTTGACAAACATCAGTCCCTTCGGCTCAAAATTATTTACGGCAAAAAAATCGTCGGCAAATTGCCTGATCCATTGGTTCGTATAGCTGAGAATAAAGGTCTGGCCTTTCAGGAGTTCGGGAGAAACGGTCGGATAAGCCAGTCCCTCCACAAAGATTCCCCTTCCGGCGATCTTATTCTTCGGAGACACGGCGATCAGCATTTCCTCGCAAAGGAGGACGCTGTGAGAAACTTTGTTGGAATTTATATCGAGCATCGTTATGGCAACGTCGATTTCCCTTTTCAGAAGCATATTTTCGAGCTGGGAGGATACCGCTTCCTTGATGGTGATTTCGACGCCCGGATAAAGACCGCAGAATTTCCCAAGGATCGCGGGCAGAATGCCGGAGGACCAAAAGGCGGGCAAGCCGATCGTCAGGCGGCCAATATGGTAATTGGCCACTTCCTTGAGATTTGCTGAAAGCTCTGATTTAAGGGTCATGATTTGCCGTGCAATTTTTACAAAGCCCTCTCCTTCGGGTGTAAGGACAAGCCCTTCAGGCGTCCGCACAAACAAAGCGTAGCCTGTCTTCTTCTCCACGCGTTTAATGGCCTGGCTCAGTGCCGGCTGCGAAACAAAAAGCTTTTCGGCGGCATATGAGATCCTTCGCTCCTCGGCAACGCAAATAATCTGTTCCAGCTCCTGAAAATTCATGGATACGTTCACCCCCGCTATTCAGACAAATTCTGCGGCATCGCATAGTAAAAGCGCGTTCGGCTCTCTCAACTGTCAGCCCATGAAGTTTTTTACGGCCTTGACAAAATATTTCGCCTCGGGGGACAACTCAACCCCTTTTTTGTATGCGATCATCGCATCCAGCCCCAGTTTAACGTCGCCGACGGAAAAGCACATCGGGGCCTGCACATGCATCGTGGACTGAACAAAGAGCTCCGGGGCGAAAGCCACCCCCGCTCCGCTTGCTGCCACGCGGATCGCCGCTTCAAAACTTCTGGTTACCATCAGGATGTTGGGCTCTATGTTTTCCCTTCTCAAAAGCTCGTCCACAACCCGCCGAATCATTTGTTCAGGCATCGGCATAATAAAGCTTTCATGCCTGAACTTCTTAATATCGATCCACATTTTGCCGGTTTCCTGTTTCCACACCCCCTCGTTTGAAAGGGGATTCTGCTTGGAGACAACCAGCAGGATTTCCTCGCTCAACAGAGGCTCGCATTGGATGTTTTCGTTTTCGGGCCTGAAATTCGTGATCGCGATATCCACCTCTTCGGCGAGCAGCAGCCTTTCGGCCGAATTCGACGTGGTTTCGTTAAACATCAGTGTCACATTCGGAAAATGCTGTTTAAACCGGGGAACAATGTTCGGCAGGATGTATGCGCTTTTCAGCATCGGGCAATAGACCCTCAGGATTTTGTGCTGGCCGCAGATATGCGCTTTAAGGGTGTCTCCCTCGAGCTTTTCCGCATACTGCAGAATTTTATGTGCCGTCTGGAGATAGAGGTTTCCGGCATAAGTAGGCCGGAATGTTTTGTCTGCATACTGAAAAAATTTTACTCCATACCGGTCTTCCAGATTGTGGATGTATTTGCTCAGCGAGGGCTGGGATATTCCCAGGGATTCCGCGGCTCTTGAAACATTGCCGTATTTTGCGATTGCCGTCATATACTTTAGTTCTTTAAAATCCAAGTTTTCCTTCCTCCTTTTTTCGGCGCAGACGCTTACGAAAAGGTAATCGTCTTCTTTTTTACCAAACAAGAGTCCTGCCCGGCGGCCTCCCGATGATTGCGCGAAAGAAAGAACCGGTATATAGATATAGCTTTTACGAATATCATATATGACTTTTGTGAATTTGACAAATAAATATTCTGAATATACTATGATGACATTGTTGAATCCGTCTGTATTTTACTTTTTATTTCAATATTTTTGTATGATTTGTTCGAATTTGTATCCCGTTTTTAATATTAAGCTATAATTGCACCGAATTTTTGATTGAAGGGAGGGAAATCACGGCGGCTTCCGAAAAGCCTTTCGAAGCTGCGAAATGCCAGGACCCCCGGATTCCCGATTTTATTCATTTGAGGAGGTCGAAAACTTGTCTGTATTAAAATGGATCAACAAATATCTGGAGGAAATACCGATGGTGCTTCTCCTGATAGCAATGGTGCTTTGTTCCGGTGCGCAAGTCTTTATGCGTTATGTGGTCAATTTCTCGCTGGCGTGGAGCGAGGAGTTCAGCCGGTTTGCCTTCGTCTGGACAGGCTTTTTTGCAGTCGGTTACTGCTACAGAAGAAGTGCATCCCTGCGGATCGACATGTTTTTGAATATGCTGCCCCGGAAGGGACGGGCCGTTTTAGAGATCATTGTAAACCTGATTTCTTTTGCTCTGTTTGCGGTGCTGCTGAGGACAAGCTACCAAATCGTCGCTTCGACAGCCGCAATAGGGCAGGTCAGCCCGGCTATGCAGCTTCCCATGCAGGTGGTATACGCCGCTCCGGTTGTCGGTTTTGCGATCGCACTATTTCGCCTGGCGCAGTGCACCGTTTCGGAAATAAAAGTCCTTATGGGCAAAAACAAGGACGGTGAGGGAGAAGAAGTATGTCGATAGGGGTATTTTTCATCGTTTTTTTTGCTTTGCTTTTGATAAGCCTGCCCATCGGGGCGACCTTTGCGGGAGTGACCGTCCTCCTGAAATTATTGGATCCCGCATTTTCTCTCACCATTGAGGCCGCCGTCAGGAGCATGGTGAGCGGGCTTGACAGTTTCCCGCTTCTCGCGATCCCTCTTTTCATGCTTTCCGGAGTCATTATGGCCAAGGGCGGCATTTCCGACAAAATATTCAACTTTTTCGGATATTTCCTCGGAAACAAGACGGCCGGATTTCCGTGCGCCGTTATCGTAACCTGCCTGTTTTACGGCGCGATCTCCGGGTCGGGTCCCGCCACGACCGCAGCGGTCGGCTCCATGACGATACCGTTTCTGGTGAGCATGGGCTACGACCTGGTTTTTGCGACGGCGCTGGTCGCCGTTTCGGGCGGCCTGGGTGTTATCATTCCACCGAGCATCCCGTTCATTGTCTATGCCACAACAACCAATTCCTCCGTATCCCAACTTTTTATCGCCGGTATTTTCCCCGGTATCCTCATCGGGCTATGCCTGATGGCTTACGCCTATTATTATTGCCGCAAGCGGGGAGAGGACAAGGAAAAGCTGCGGGTAAAGTATGAGGAAATACGGAAAAAAGGTTTTTTGCCGCTGTTTTTGGACAGCTTCTGGGCACTGCTGTCTCCCGTTATCATTCTCGGCAGCATCTATTCCGGAATCGCCTCTCCGACCGAGGCCGCCGCGGTTTCCATCTATTACGCCCTTGCCGTCTCCCTTTTTATTTACAAAACAATCAAAATCAGGGATCTCTGGACCGTCTTTCGAGAAGGCGTGAATACATACGCCTCCGTCATGTTCATTATGGCGACGGCGATTACTTTCAGCCGCGTCATTACGCTGATGGGCATCGGCAATTATATCAGAGACAGTGTTTTGGCCCTGTTCGGCTCAAAGCTCATGATCCTGCTTATCATCAACGGCGTCCTCCTGATCGCCGGCATGCTTTTGGACGCGTTGTCCGCCATTCTGATTCTCGCGCCCATGATGTTCCCCGCCGTAACGGCAATCGGAGTAAATCCCATTCACTTCGGCATTATCATGGTCGTCAATCTGGCCATCGGCTTTGTAACGCCGCCGATGGGGATGAATCTGTTCGTATCGAGTAACCTGACAAAAGTACCTGTCATGACAATCGCAAGAAAAGTGCTTCCATTCATTGCCTCTTTTGCAGTCGCCGCGGTTTTAATCAATTTTATTCCCCAAATCAGCTTGCTGCTGGTCAAATAAAATGAATTTAAGGAGAGCGAGAAAATGAAGAAGAACCTTTCTAAAGCCGTGTCCCTGTTTGTGGTCCTGTTTATGATGACGCTCCTGCCGGCAGGCTGCGGTCCAAGCCAAAGCGGCGGCGTTGCCACAACCTCTGCAGTCGCCGCGGGTGCGGGCTCCGGGACAGCCGAGTACAATTTTATCGTATCCCATAGCGGCACCGAAAACAGCATTAACCAGTATCTTGCTCAGCGGGCCAGCGACCTGATGGCCGAGAAAAGCGGCGGCCGCGTTAAAATGACCATTTATCCCAACAGCCAGCTCGGAAAGACCAGGGAAAGCATCGAAGGCATGATTGCGGGCAACATCGACTTTGTCCCCTATGTCAGCGCCGGTTATGTCGAATTTGTCAAGGCCTGCGCTTTGTTTGACATGCCGAACGTGGCGCCGACTCTTGAGATCATGCGCAAGGCCTTGGACGGAAAAATCACAGAGCTCATGAAGCCCGAATTTGAAAAGAGCGGGCTTAAATTCTTCGGTTTTTCCGACGGAGGCTTCCGCCAGCTGACCTCCAACAGGGCAGTCCGCTCGATGGCGGATTTCAAGGGGCTCAAGGTCCGTGTCATGGAAAACAAAAACCATATCAAGTACTGGACCTCGCTCGGCGCCAACCCGACGCCGATGGATTACAGCGAGGTTTTTATCGGGCTCCAGCAGGGAACGATCGACGGCCAGGAAAATCCCTTGGACTGTCCGGTCGACATGAAATTCTATGAGGTGCAGGACTACCTCGTCTACACCAATCATATGATATTCAGCCTGATTATGCCGATGAATCTGAACAAATTCAACAGTCTCCCGCCCGATATACAAAAAATTGTCGAGGAAAGCGTCACCCAGGCCAACCAGGACACAAGGGACTGGGCCGACGGCAAACTTAAGGAATACGAAAAGATTCTGACCGACGGCGGCCTGGAAGTGATAGAGCTTCCCGACGAAGTGCTCGCCCAGATGAAGGATGCCGCCCAGAGTACATATGATTCGGTTCGCGAACAGGTCGGCGACGAGCTTGTGAACACGCTTCTCTCCGAGGTCGACAACGCCTCAAAGTAGCAATTAAAACACCCGCCTTTTCGTGCCTTGCTTTCTCGCAAGGCACGAAAAGCAGAAAGGAAATTGATTATGGCGAAATATTCGATATGGATTGTCGATTGCGGCAGATCGAGTTTTTTTTCGACGGAGCATCTTTACGGCGGATTTTATAAGAAGGGCGAGCCTGCAAGCATGGCCATGGGGCTCGCTATTATCAAGGGGGAAAACCGCAACATTCTGATCGACTCAGGCGTTGATACCGACCCCGTGGGCATGCAAATGTTAAACAGCAGGGGCTATTACGACTGCATATCGCCTGCAAAGGCCGTCGAGATGGTCGGTCTGAAAGCCGGGGATATCACGGATATCATCATCACCCACGCGCATTGGGACCACATCGGCGCGATCCACTGCTTCCCCAACGCGCATTTCTACATCCAGAAAGCGGAGTATCTCACGTGGCTTGAGTGGCTGACGCTCCCGCCCGAGTTTTCCATTCTTACCAGGTGTATTACGCAGGAACATTTTGAGCAGCTTGTCCATCTGGGCAAGGACCACAGACTGACCCTTTTAGACGGGCCCTGCGACAACCTTTTCCCGGGCGTCCACATAAGGACCGGCTCGGGTCACTCCATTGCATCGCAGATGGCAATTATCGAAACCGAGCATCAATCGTATATGGCTGTCGGGGATGCCGCCTACGCGCCGGAAGGCGTGATCAGGACCGGAGACGGGCGGTATCTGCCGACGGGCATGTCGGTCGCTGCCGGAACAATGTGCGATATGCTTTTCACCATGCAGGCGATCGACAGATTCTGCGAGGGGGATATCAGCAGAGTGCTCATTGTCCACGATGTCGAGACCTGGAACCGTTATCCCTCGTCCTTGAAGGGCGGACACCCGCTCGCCGAGGTATGTCTTGCGACGGGCGAAGCATCCAGATTATAGGCGCAGACAGATTCCCGGCGGCCGGCGCCCCCGGACAGGCCCGGTCGGGTGTAACCGGCGGCACCGGCCTGCCGGGAAATCCGCGCAAAAAACATATTTTATTTACACAAGCTGAAGGTGAGGACGCTATATGAAAGCTTTTGAAGAGGGAACGATCGGCAGGCTTACGTTAAAGAATCGCTTTGTGCATTCTCCGACTTACGAAGGCCTGGCGGCCCCGGACGGCTCCTGTACCCCGGAGCTGATCGATTTTAACCGCGAGATCGCAAAGGGCGGAGTCGGCATCAACACGGTGAGCTTCGCATTTATCCACGATTCCGGCAGGCATCTTCCGGGGCAGATCGGCATCCACAGCGACGATATGATCCCGGGACTTACAAAAATGGCGGAGGCAATCCACGAAGAAGGGGCAAAAGCGTTTATCCAGATCGCCCACGCGGGGCCTCACGCCAACATGAAATATTCGGGAGTCCAAGCCATGGCGCCGACGGGCATGGAGAATAAAAAGGGCGGACTTTCCCGCACGATGACAAAGGAAGATATCAAAAATGCGGTCAATTGGTTTAAGTCCGCCGCAAGGCGCGCAAAGGAGGCCGGCTTCGACGGCGTCCAGATTCATGCGGCGCACGGCTATCTGGTCAGCGCTTTTATATCTCCCTATTACAATAAGCGGGAGGACGAATACGGCGGCTCTTTTGAAAACAGGCTCAGGCTGTTTCTTGATATCCTGCGCGCCGTCCGCGCAGAGGTCGGCCCCGATTATCCGATTACGACGAAAATGAACTCGGAGGACCAGGTGGAGGGCGGACTTACGCGCGAAATGATGGTCGACGCCGCACTGGTGTTTGAGGAAAACGGTATCGACGCGATCGAGCTCAGCGTGGGCACAAATACCGACAAGGCGGTCCCGACGGTATCGTCGCCCAACATCGACCCCAAAACCCCCGAGGAGGAAGGCTATTTCGTACAGGCGGCAAAGCTGTATAAGGAAAGGGTAAAGACCCCGCTGATTCTCGTGGGCGGCTTTCGTTCTCTGGAGGGCTGCGAAAGAGCTCTTAATGAAAACATAGCCGACTTTATTTCGCTGAGCCGCCCGCTCGTCAGGGAGCCCGGCCTTGTCCGGCGCTGGCAAAACGGCGATACCGCGCGTTCAAAGTGTATCTCCTGCAATCTCTGCCGCGAGTATATTTTTACGGGAAGGTCGAACGGCCTTATCTGCGTCCCGGAGATGAAGCTTGCGGAAAAAGGCAAAAACAAGTGATTTGTTTCGATAAGAAGAGAGGCAGTAAAATGAAACTGGCAAAAAGCGTAACCGTCGGCACGCTGGAATCGAGCGACCTGATGGTGACATTGGCCCCGGGGCAAGGAAAACGGGAGATTATCGTCGAAAGCATTGTGTCGGATCAGTTTTATGACGCAATCCTTGCGACGGTAAACGAGGTGCTCGACGAGATGGGCGCGGACGACGTGTATGCCCAAATCCACGACAAAGGCGCCGTTGATTTTGCCATCCGGGCAAGGGTTTTGGCGGCGCTCAGGCGCGCGGGAGGTGGGGCGTAATGCTTTGCCGGTCTTTGCTCAGCATCCCGAGTAACGCCCCCAGAATGCTGATCAACGCGGATATCCTGGGCGCCGATATCACGGTGTTCGACCTCGAGGACAGCGTGGCCATGACCGAGAAGGACACCGCGAGGGAAATGCTCAAAAGCTTTCTTTTAAGCGGGATCAGCACCTGTTACAGCATCGTCCGCGTAAACGACGTGCACACCCCCTATTTCGTAAGCGACGTCGAGGCGATCCTTCCCCTTCCCATTAAGGGGATCATGCTTCCGAAAGCGGAAACGGCCGAGGAAATTGCATACGCGGACGAAGTCATGACCCGTGTTGAAAAAGAGCGGGGCGTCGAGCCGGGCAGCAAGCTGATTTTCCCCATCGCGGAATCGTCCATGGGCGTTGAAAACTCGTTTGATTACCTGCGGGCAAGCCCCCGCATCCGGTGTTTTTCCTTCGGCGGCGAGGATTACGCCGCGAATATGGGCATCAAGCGTCTGCGCAGCAACGAGGAGATCGACTATGCCCGCAAAAAGCTTGTTGTCGTCGGAAAGGCGCTCGGCAAAAAGGTGATCGACACGGTGTTTGTCGACATCGACGATACGGGCGGGCTCATCGCCGAAGCGGAATATGTCAGACGCCTGGGCTTTGACGGGAAATTTATTATTTCGCCCCGGCATGTCGAGCTGGTCAACCGGGCCTTTTCGCCGAGCGCGTCCGAAATCTGCCACGCAAAGCGCGTGATCGCGGCCATGGAAGAGGCGGCGCGGCTGGGCTTGGGCGCGGTGTCTTTCGACGGGAAAATGCTCGACAAGCCCGTGCTGGACCAGGCCAACAACATACTGTCGATCGCCCGGCAGATCGGCATCGATTTGACGGAAGGAGAGGACATTTCATGAGTAAAATTGTCAAAACGCTGAAAGAGGCCATTTCACTGTGCGGCCTTGAAAGCGGTATGACTATCTCCTTCCACCACAACCTGCGCGGCGGGGATACCATTGCCGGGGAAATTGTCAAAACCATCGACGAGATGGGCCTGGGGCATATCAAGATCGCGCCGTCCAGCCTTCTGACCGGCCATGACGTACTCGTCCCCTACATCAAAAACAGAACGATCAGCCGCATCGACCCGAGCGGCTTTACCCCTATCCTCGGCGAAGCCCTGCAGCGGGGCTTCTTTGAGGAGGTGTGCACCATGCGCACCCACGGGACGCGCCCCCGCGATATGGAAAACGGAACTCTTAAGATCGACGTCGCCTTTATCGCGGTCTCCTGCTGCGACAAGTGGGGAAATTGCAACGCTCTGACCGGAAGATCCGCGTTCGGCTCTCTTGGCTACTCGATCATGGATGCACGCCACGCAAAAAAAGTGATCGTTGTGACCGACGGCTTATCAGACGACCCTGTCGTTCCCATTTCCATCGATCAAGGCATGGTGGATTACGTCGTGCCGGTCGGCAGCATCGGAGACCCGGCGGGCATTGTGACCACCTCCCTGAAAGTGACAAAGGACCCCATCAACTTAAAAATCGCCGCTTTGACCGCGGAAATCATCCGCCATTCCGGATACCTGAAAAACGGCGTCTGCATGCAGACCGGCGCGGGAGGCATTTCGCTCGCGGTGGCCTCTTATCTCGAAAAACGGATGCTCGAGGATCAGATAACCGGCAACTTTGCCATGGGGGGCATCACCGGCGCCTTGGTCGACCTCCTGGAAAAAGGGCTTCTGAAAGTGCTTTACGACGTGCAGACCTTTGATCTAAGGGCCATCCAGTCTTTGTCCAAAAACGAGAACCATCTGGAGGTCGCGGCGTCCGTGTACGCAAATCCCGACGTAAGAGGCGGGCCGATTGTAAACGGACTCGATTTCGTCATCCTGGGAGGCACGGAAATCGACGTCGATTTCAACGTAAACGTCCACACCGACTCGAATAACCGTCTGATCAGCGGCGCAGGCGGGCACGGCGATACGGCGGAGGGCGCCAAGATGACCATCATCACGGCCCCGGCCTTCCGTTCGAGAACACCGACCATCGTCGACCGGGTCAATACCATTTCCACTCCCGGCCGCTGCGTCGACGTCTATGTATGCCAGAGGGGCGTCGCGGTCAACACGGCTCTCCCGAAAAACAAGGAGCTTTTCTATCGGCTTCGAAACGCCGGGCTGCCCGTAACGGACATCCACGACCTTAAAAAGGATATCGAAAAAATTACGGGCGTGCCAAAGAAAGTCAAAAAAGGCGATAAAACGGTCGGGCGGATTATCTGGCGCGACGGTTCGCTTCTGGACGAGGTCAAATCCCTCGCCGACTGATTACGTCGAGGGGAATTGGATTCCAATTCTCTGCTAATTTTTCCTCTGGGAGACGCGAAATCCTTGCGGCAGAGTGAAACCCGTTTGCCGCAAGGGTTTTTCGCCTCTTTTCGACGTTACTTAGATTCACGGCGAGTCTCTGCTCTTATATAGTACGAATTCCAAAAGGCTCCTTTTGAAAGGAGCTGTCGCCGCAGGCGACTGAGGATTGCGACCGGAAAAAATATTGCAAACAACCCTCCGTCGGGCTTCGCCCGCCACCTCCCTTCAAAGGGAGGCTTTAGGGACAGCCCTCAAAGCATTGATATTACAGGATTTGGTGTAAAGGATTCCCCCTCGATCTTCTTAATTTTTCTAAAACAGATAAAATCTCCTTGACATTCCAAATTATACAATCGTATAATAAGGGCAGGGTATTTTATACATATGTATAATCGGAGGCGCACGGAAATGTTGGAAAAAATGAGGCGGTTGCCGGACGCGGAGCTCGAAATCATGCTGGCCGTATGGGGAGCGGGAGCACCCGTAAGCTCCACTTATATTCTCGAACAGGTCCAGGACAAACGGAGCTGGGCCCTTGCCACCCTTATGACTGTGCTGTCGCGCCTGACGGAAAAGGGCTTTCTGATCTGCCGGAAAGAGGGGCGAAACAACCTTTATTGCGCGGCGGTCGGCGAGGAGGAATACAAGGAGAACGAGGGAAAGTCCCTGCTCGAAAAGCTCTACGGCAATTCGTTTAAAAATCTGGTCGCTTCGCTCTATAATGGAAACGCAATCGATAAAAACGATCTTGCGGAGCTCCGGCTCTTTCTCGATCGGGTGGAGGGGGGAAAATAGCGATGCTTGCAAAATCGTTTATCGGGCTTTTAGAGGCCTCCGCCACAACGGGCGTCGTCATCCTTGCGCTTGTCCTCCTTTCCTCTCTTCTGAACAGGACCTATGCAGCAAAGTGGAAATACTGGGTCTGGCTCGTCCTGGCCGTCCGGCTGCTCCTGCCGTTTAGCCTTTCCATCCCGGAGGCGCCCGTGCAGATTGCGGTGCCCCAGACGCAGATAACCGTGCCCCGGCGCCCGCTTCCGGAAAGCGCCGGACCGATTACTTCGCAGACGGAGCGCCAAATCGATATCACCCGCCCGTCCGCCCCCGGCTTTGAACCGGCCGAGCGTACGCGCACAATCGATCTTTCCCTTATCGCCATGCTTTTGTGGCTTGCAGGATTCTTATTTTTTCTTTTCCGCCAGCTGATCGCCTACCGGCTTTTCAGAAAGCAGGTGATGCGCTGGAGCCGTCCTCCCCGAAAGGCCGGAACCCTGCAGGCGATCGGCCGGCTGTCCGCTGAGCTTGGAATCGGCGGACGGATCGTGCCGCTTGTGAGCGACAAAATTGCAAGCCCCATGCTGACGGGCTTTATGCGGCCTTTGCTGCTTTTACCGGGCGAGGATTACACCGACATGGAGCTTGCCTTCATCCTGAGACATGAGCTGACGCACCTTAAGCGCCGGGACATCTGGTATAAGCTTTTACTGCTGATTGTAAACGCCGTCCACTGGTTTAACCCTCTCGTTTATCTCATGTCCCGGGAAGCGGGCAGGGACCTTGAGCTCGCCTGCGACGACGAGGTGACAAAGGGGGCGTCCTATGACGAGCGCAGGCGATACAGCGAAACCATCCTCGCGTCATTAAGCCGCGAGAAATGCCGGCAAACCGCTTTGTCCACTTATTTTTACGGCGGCGCCGAAACCATAAAGGAACGGTTCCGGAACATACTGAGCATGGGCAAAAAACGCCGCGGCACGGCCGCTTTTTGCCTCGTGCTCGCCGCGGTCTGCACGGCGGGCGGCGTTGTGGCCTGCCGGCTGGACGACGCCGGAGATGCAAAACCGATCGACAACATTTCCCTTCAGGCCCAAAACTCCTACTCTGTCGACGAAGAGGGAAATGTCCTGATTTCGTATCGAAACGGTGAAACAACTGTCGCGGCGCCGCTTATTCTTGACGTGGGCGACCGGCAGATCGACGAATATGAGACCGGGTTTTACATTTCCGAGGAAAAGACCGCGATCGCGTACGGCGAAAGCTCAAACGGGCAGCAGTCGATGAAGGTGCTTCTAAGCGACGATATGGGCAAAACCTGGAATACCTACACGGTTTCGCAGGGCAGCGGCTTTTCCCCGAAATTTATCGGCTTTTGGACGAAAAACGACGGCTTCATCGTCGCTGTCAGCGGCGTCGCGATGGGACATCAGGAAAACAACATTTTCCTCACCGCAGACGGAGGGAAGACATGGCGCGAAATCGGAAATTCCAATGACGCATACGCACGGGTGGTGACCGGGGCGTGCTTTGTAAGCGAGACGACCGGCTTTCTCTCCTTCCGCTACGACGGCTATGACACCGTGGCCCCCGTGCTTCTGCGCACGGAGGACGCGGGAAAAACCTGGCTGAAATGCGACCTGAAAATCCCGGACGCATACAAAAACGTCACGTCCTACGCGACCGCCCTCTCCCCTGTTTTCAGCGGCGCAAACGGCGTTTTGCCGGTCTTGCTGCGAAGTAACGCGCTGCCGGTGGATGTAAGCGACCAGAGGATTTCCTACGCGACGTCCGATTACGGCAAAACCTGGGCGTTTGCCCAGGACGGGGGTTATCAGGCGCTTGAGACGGACCTTTGCGTCATTTCCGTGCCGGACGGCTGGGAGGTGAAGGCGGAACAGGGTTTTCTGACCTTTCTTAAGGGCGGCGAGGAGCTCGGTTCCCTTCAGGTCTTAAACTACGATCCGTCCGCTCCTCTTTCGCAGTTTGAGGGCAATCACGCCGAGACGTTGCGCTCGGAAACCCTCGACGGGTATCGTTATCCCGCTGCAAAGGCGCTTTTGCGGCGGACGCAGCCCGCCGCGGCGAACGATAGCTCTTTTGCGGATGAGCTGCACCTGTACCTGATGCCGGACGGCCTAGGCTTTGCCTACGATTTATGCTTTGACGGCGCGAAGGTCGACGAAGCGACGGCGGAATACATCGCCGGAAGCGTGGTCATCCGTAACGACACCTTCGACCGGATACCGGAGGCGGCGGCAAGCTGGGCGGAGGCGGTCAAGGCACGGGACGGAAGGGCGCAGTACGAGCTCATGGGCAGCGCGCTCAAGGCGCGCCTTTACAAGGAATACGCATCATTAAACTGGGTGACCGGCGCCTCAAGCCCCTGGGTGAAAAGCTACCAGGTGGTAAGATCGGGCAAAAACGCCGTTATCACCTATGAATACGAAAGCTCCGACGGCTTCGCGGGGCAGTACAGGCAGACCCTCTCCTTTATCGAGGAAAGCGGCGCTCTCGTGATCAACAGCTTTTCAGAGCCGGAATTTTTCCAGCTGCAAACGGAGGAGGGCTATGCCGTGATCGCCTCCATCCCGGAAAAAAGCACGGACATTTCCGCCGAAAAGCATGAAGGCGGCATGTATTCGGGCCTTCGGGTGTCGATCTGGGGAGGGCAGACGCAAAAGAGCTTCGACTGGGAGACCATCGACAACCTCGCCTTTCTGCCGGAGCTTCATTACACCGATTACGACGCAAACGGCTACGATGAGCTCAATATCATACTCGTAAAGGGCGAGGGCACCGGAGTTTTGAGCGAGGAAGTCCACGCGCTGAACCTGGACCTTTCGGAAATCCCGGTTGAAGACCCGGTTTCCGCGCTTCGCTTAAGAACGGCGATGGAGATCGCCAAAAACGAGATCCGGGTAAAGGTCGACGGCGAAGCCCCGCTTGTCTTCTCGGCGGACGAGGTCGACAAAAAGCTCGCCGGACGCGACAGCTGGTTTTCACGCCCCGCGTTCGGCTCCGTCGTCGATTATTCGGTCGAGGGCGGCATACTTTCGGCCCGCATTGCGGCGCAGCTCTCCCCCGCCGGTTTTCTCGGCGAGTTTCATCTGAAATATCGTTATGCCGCGGGCGGGCTCAAGGTGGATGAAATCATCTTTTCGGGGTATATCGATCCACAGTAGGTCCGGGTGCGCGCCCGATTCCGTTTTGATATCATTAATCTCCAGCTTCAACTTCAAAGCCCGCTCCGGCCGGCACCGCCGGGAAAGGAATGGTCATATCCATGGAACAAGTCATAAATACCGCCTGCCGTACCCGCAAAAAACGAATCAACGCCCGTCTCATGCGCGCCGCCGCGGCGCTTGCCGCCGTAACGGCCGGAATCCTCGCGATCTGCCTCCTTCTGAACAACAGGGCTGAAAACGAAAATACGGGCGAAAACAGCTATTATTTCGAGCTGTCGGGCGACGGGGATTTCTACAGCATCAATTTTTATATGCGCAAGGAATCGGGCGATCAGGAAAACCAGCCGTTTAGCCAGTCCGATTATATCGGCGCGATCAGCATGCAAGAAATCGGCGGCGATCGTCCGGAATCCGCGGCCGATCGCCCCGAGGACGCCGCGGGCTTTGAGCTGATCCCCGGAATAACGGCATATGAAAAAGGGGAAAAAACGGCGGTATGGTGGAGCGACCGCGGCTGGGATTTCGAATATGCCGGCCCGTCCGCCGCACAGGATATGCTGGCGGAGCTGGCCTCCGCGTGGGCCGTCTCCGATATCGAGGTCTCTGCGGCGGGAAAGGTCGAAATCGCCGGCGGAGATCGGTTCACTTTTTCCTACAGCTGGGACCAGGGAGAGACACGGTACACCTACGAGACGATCAGCACGGATTTTGACGAGACGATCCGGCTGTTAAACGGCTTTCAAAACATCGATCAACTCTGGAGCTCCCTTTCCGAGCACGATGAGGATCAGCACGGGTATGGCCTCTTCTAAAAACAGGCCGACAGGCATAGCGACGGAATAAAACGGCGGCGCACCAGGAGTACATAAGCAAGCCGGCGATAAAATGCCGAAGACCGGGGCTGCGGTCTCGAGCCGTAGTCCCGGTTTTCATTTTCACCGACAGCGTCGGATCGGGACAACCTTTTGCACCTAAAATTTTATGATTTTTTGTTGCAAAAACGAATCCCGATTGTTTTTATATATATCATATATCTAAAAGCGCGGCTATATGGCCCGTTTACACGGATATCACCGCAAAACGACGCTGTCATCCAAAGTAATAACGGAGGTGGCTCAATGATATTCTCGATGATAGCTGCGACGGAAGACGAAAATGATCACGCTTTTATGCTGAGTTTATACAACGACTATTACAGGCTCGTCCGAAAGACGATTTACGGCGTCACCCATGACCCGAAGGACATTGAAGACCTGATAAACGATACGTTCCTGAAACTGCTCGAAAAAACCTCTCTGATGAAAACCCTTACCCGCTGTCAGACGGTCACCTATGTTGTCTGTACAGCGAGAAGCATTGCAATCAACTTTATCCGGCACCGGGATGTCGAGAAAAAGCATACCTTTCTCGGCGGAGGCGAGGATCTGTCCGAAAGTCTCTTAGACCCCGAGAATATATTGGAGGACCGGATTGTACGGCGGGAGGAGCTAAATTCGTTAAGCAGCGCCGTGCTGAAGCTTCCGGAAAAGCAGCGGGACCTCCTGTACGCGAAATACATATTTGAAAAGAATGACGCGGAAATTGCGAAAACTCTCGGAATATCGCCCGACAGTGTCCGGCAGTATCTGACCAGGGCGCGGCGGGAAGCGAGAAGGCTCATGGAAAAGGAGATGAGTTTAGATGCCGGAATATAACCCGGGGCAAATCCGCGAAAGACTGTACGAAGCTTATGAGGAAAGCCTGTTTAAGCTTGCCATATTTGACGCTTCGGAGGAAGAGGGAAGATCCCTGCTCGAAGAAAACGAACGGCTGAAGGAGGACACGGAGCTTTCGCCCTCGGCGCAGGCGGCTGAAAATTTCAGAAAGCAGCTGGACGCCCGGATGAAAAGGCTCAGGGTTTACAAAAGAAACCGCCGCGCCTCCGTCGTTTTAAGACGGACCGCCGTCGCGACGGCTGCAATCGCCGTCGTGTTCACCACCTTGCTTTTTACCGTGGATGCGCTGCGCGTGAAGGTATTAAACCTGTGGCTCGATATCCAGCCGGAGTACACCTCATTCGAGCTCAAGGATGCCGACGGCAATCCTCCGGGCGGCGGCACATCCGCAGAGTGGACGGACGCGTATGCCCCGACCTATATTCCCGAGGGGTACAGGATCGAAAAGACCCATGCGGGCGAAACGTATAAAAGAATATTTTTCGTAAGCGAGCAAAACGAAAATTCCACGATTATGTACATGGACACGGGCGCGTCTTCAAAAACGGCGATCGACACGGAAAACGCCGTTATGAAAACCGTTCAGATCAACGGGCGCGACGGCACGCTGATCGTGAAAAAGCCCATGGTCGCGGTCGTCTGGGATATGGATAACCACATGTTCACCGTGCTTGCGCAGGAGTGCTCCGAGGAGGAAGTGCTGAAAATCGCCGAGGGCGTCCAGCTTATTAAATAAACAAAAAGGGGTTGTGCCTGTGAAACGGATAAAAAACACACTGGTGATTTTGCTTTTGATTTCTTCCATGCTTTTTATGTATGGCGCTCCGGCGCTCGCCGCGCAAAAGCCGCAGGGCAAAACCGCTGTCCCGGAAAAAACCGCCGTATCGATTGACGGCGAATCGGTCTTTTTTACAACCTATTTGATCGGTAGCGGCCGATATTTCAAGCTGCGCGACGCGGCGAAGGCGCTCGACGGCACAAGAAAACAGTTTGACGTTAACTGGGACAGGGAAAGCGGCGATATCACCATACTTTCAGCCTCGGCTTACACGGCGGTCGGCGGCGAGCTTAACTT
Organism: Clostridiales bacterium UBA6114; assembly: GCA_002423435.1. Lineage (GTDB taxonomy): Bacteria > Bacillota > Clostridia > Oscillospirales > Butyricicoccaceae > UBA6114. Next base: position 87,703 of record DIWE01000025.1, on the reverse strand, counting down.
ATCGGACGATTTGAAGAGCAAAGCGGCTTTCCCCACTGCGTCGAAAATCTGCTTAAATAACAGCTATCATGAATTGCGGTGTGCCGCGTTCAACATCGACGATAACAACTACCTTAAGCTTTCCGATCTCGCGGAGGCCCTGGATTTTTATATCGCATCCGACGGCGAAAACGCGGTTGAAATCGACACGTCCGCCGGCTATACGGTCACGAGAAACAAGATCTACTATTCGGACGATATTTACCTGACGGACAGCCCGGAAGCCGGCGTAAAATCCTCCTTAAAGGCCGATTTCGGCGGCGACGGCGAAATGGAAACCGCCGAGCTCGTCGCATCGGAGTATGATTCGAGAAAATGGACGCTTGTCTGCATGGACGGCGGATCGGAAGCCTCCGTCCCGGTTTTCGAAGGATACGAATACGGGTTCGGGACCTCCATCGCGGCGGGATACCTGTTCAGCGAGGATTCTGTCATTTTCCTTGTTTCAAGCGATCTGAGGAGCATGCCCTTCGGGGGAAGCCATTATGAGCTGTACAGCCTTCACGGCGGGACCCTCTCAAAAATCGATCTCTCGGAGATCATGGACGGGACCTACTTCGACGTAACCGTGGATGAAAGCAACAAGGCCGCAACACTCGCGGCGAACGGCTGCGAGACGACAGTCGGGCTTTCCGACTTTGCGCTATCCGATTATAAGCTGTATGGGAAGGAGTTTTGCCAAGCTTTCTTCGTCGGCATGAAGCTGCAGATCCAAAGCATCGAGGGCCGCGCTTTTCCCGAGCTTGTCACGACGGAGGCGATCGCCGCCGTGCTGCCGAACGCTTTAACCGATCTGCACACGAGGTACCGATATGTCGACAGCGCCTTTCAGGCCCAAAGCACGGAATTTTTTGACATCAACGGGGAACCTGGCAAAACGGACGAAAATTCCGAGAAAGCCGATTCCGTCGTTTTCTATTCCCTCTCCGATTCGGAGCTCAAGCTCCCGTTTTCGCAGATCCCCTATTACCAAAGCGGCAGGATTTCGTATATGCCCGAATATGTCTTTAAGCAGTTTGACGAGGGGCATCAGCCGTGGCTTTCCGGCGCGGTCGACGTCGTGAGCGTGATGTGCTCCAATCTGGCCGGAGTGGAATCCATCGTATCGGACGAAAATGTCGAGATCCATACGGCAAAGGAGCTGAAAACGAAAAGCGGCGTGGACATCCGTCTCCTTGAGGAGACGGGCAAGACGAGCCGGGTGGAGATGACCGTGCCCGGCCTCGGCGCCTATGATGTCACCCTGGAGTCGCCGGACGGCACGGCCATTCTGTTTATCCGGGAGATCGTGTTCCGCCCTGCCCTGCCGGAATCAGGCTCCGCCGCCCCGAGCGCCATCCCCATATATACCATTCAAGATCGGCTTGGCCTCAGTCCGGCGCCCGCCGAACTGCCGGATTATGAATCCGGCAATCTGGTATCCAGCCAATTAATCTCTTACGAGGACTGGTATAACGCGGGCGGGCACCAGCCGTGGAGACGCGACCCCTTTTTCCTGATGCGGGTTGTGGCTTCAAACCTGATCCCGAAAGCGGTCTCTCCCGATTACTTCAATACCGATTGGGTGGAATCAGGGAATACGGCCAAGACGGAAGACGGGCTTAAGGTAAAGCTCTTGAGCCCGGACGACCCGTCGCTTGACAATCCGTCGGACGCGACGGAGCTTACCTATCAGCTTATTGTGCCCAGCCTGGGCTCGTATGACATCACGGTTACCCGGCCTTACGGGTCGGCGCTTTTCATCATTACAAAAATCCTGTTCCATCCCGGATCGTTTGACCTGCGCGACGGGGCAGGGGCGGAGTTTACCGAACAAAAGCTTTTTGATCAAAAGCTGCCGGTGCTTTCATTGGAGGAACATCAGATCATCTGCGAAGGAAAGATCGACGGAATCACCCAGGGGTTTTACCGCTCGGACGAAAAAAGCGAGACGGGGATTGAGTTTTATTCCTACCTGTCCATCGGCGGGGTGAAATACGATCTCGGCTATGTCGGCTACGGCTCGGACGGCGAACGCGAGGATATGCTGAAATCCTGCGGTTTTACCGAAACGGACATCGATTCAGAGACGCCGGTCTACCGGCAATTAAGAATCCTGGGCGCCGCGGCCGCCGAAACCTCGTATTTTACCATCCGGGACGACATCCCCTATTTGCTTTACGACATGCCCGGAATCGGGGGGCAGTATGATTTGGACGGCGACGGGTCCGTCGAGACCGTTTCAAACGCCGGGAGCTCCGTGTTTATACAGGACGTCCTTTACGAGTGGCATACCGGGGCCGAAACCGTCGGCCTTCTGCCGCTTTCAGAGGCGCTCGGCTGCGATATTGCAAGCTACAATCCGGACGACAACCTGATTTATACGTACCATTTCATATATGACGACAAGGGCGGCGTGACCGAGCCTCCGGCGAAGGGGTCTTTGTACCGCTACACGGGCGGTAAGCTGGTCCGTTCGGACGACGCGGATTGATTGTCTAGCCCCCAAAGCGAACAGCTCCCGTAAACGCTCAAAGCTGCGGCAAGGATCGTCGGCGTTTGAGGCGTCTGTTATTCAAAATGAAGCGTTTTCATCATCAGGTCCCTGCCCGCGACGGAGTTTTCAAAGATTTTGGCGGCGTTTTCGAGATAAAGCTCCGGGTCTTTTACCGACGGGCTGAAATGCGTGAGCCACAGCTCCTTTGAACCGCTTTTTTTCGCAAGGCCCGCCGCCTCGGAGAAAGTCATATGCTTTTTTAGGGCGGCGTCGGGCAGCTTCTCATCCTCGCCGTACATCCCCTCGCAGATAAAAAGGTCGGCGTCCCGGCAAAAATTGACGAGCCCCTCCGTCGGCCTTGTATCGGTGCAGTAAGCGACTTTAATCCCCTTTCGCTCTTTGCCGAGGACCATGTCCGGCGTGTACCGGCCGCCTTTATATTCAACGGTCTCCCCGTTTTGCAGGCGCTTCCAGAAAGCCTTCGGCACGGCCAGGCTTTGCGCTTTTTCGACGTCGAACCTGCCCGCGCGCTTTAGCTCCAGGCAATAGGCAAAGCAGGGCGTCGTATGCTCGACGGGCATGCAGCTTACATGAATATCCCCGACGTGCCCCACCGACAGGCAGTCCGGCGGCAATTCGGCCAAAAGGATATCAAACGGCAGTGCCGGCACGATAACGGTCAGCCCCGCCACGACCTGCCTCAAGCCCGGCGGGCCGAACAAGGTCAGCGGCTCTTCTCTTCCGCTGTTGCCGATTGTCGACAAAAGCCCGGGCAAGCCGGCGATGTGATCCGCGTGGTAATGGGTTAACAGGATAGCCTCGATCGCCTTAAAGCCCCATCCGGTCATTTTGACGGAGACTTGGGTCCCCTCGCCGCAATCGATCAAAAGCATTTTGCCGCCGCACCTGAAAAGCAGGGCAGTCAGCCTTCGGTCGGGCAGCGGCATCATGCCCCCGCAGCCCAGCAAACAGACATCGACCATAAATCATTCCTCAGCTTTTTTATTAATGTCCGCCCAACAAATTCGTTTTGAATTGTTCGGCGGACATTTTTATGATTTCCTTCATTTTCTGGAATAATTATATCCGTATGAATTTTCGAATAACACATATAGTAATCAGAAAAGAAATTTGAGCTGTGTCGGGGGTTTTTATGGAAGAGCTGTATCTGCGGACACAAAACGGAAATGTCCCGATCGATCCGGAAATCATTGAAAAATATCATCTGAAAAAAGGGACCATGTCGCCTTTTACCGGCTGCCCTATTGTCGACAAAAACGGCGAGTTTGCCGTGGAAAAGCCCGTGGCAAAAAACACTCTGGAGCAAGGGCTTTACGAGAGCTCGGACGACAGTATTGTCGAGCTTGAAAACGGCATCATGCTCTCGACCTCGGAAATGATCGACATCGCGGAGGGGACCGATTCGACGACCGATGTTTAAGGCGCGGGTCTTAACGTCCGGGAAGGCGGCTGTCAGCCCCTCGCAATACCTTCCCGGATAATTCTGATGCCGTCGTTTATCTTTTTCATAAACAGGTTTTCGTCTGTACCGACAAGGTAAAACTGCTTCCAGAGGAGCATATACATCATATCCACAACCAGCTCGGGGTCGATTTCCGGCTTTATACGGCCGCGCTCCTGATCGCGCTCGACCATTTTTCTCAGGCTTTGGAACGATGTGTCTCGGAGCTTTAAGATAAATTCGCTGTCGTCGATCTCCATCAGCATGCTGATCCTGCTGTACCGCGGGTTTTGCCTCGCCCATTCGTAGGAGGCCGCGTTTGCCTTCACACACAGGTCCAGAAGATCCTCGTCCATGTCCAGATCCATTTTTTTGCCCACGACTTCCCGTTTTTCCCTGAGGATCTCATCATACATATAGCGGAAGATGTCCTCTTTATCATGAAAATACTGATAAAAGCTTCCCCACGGGATCTTGGCCGCCTTTACGATCTGGTTTAAGGACGCTTCGCTGAAGCGCCGGGTGGAGAATTCCCGCACGGCGGCGTCAAATATTCTCCGTTTCTTCTCCTCGCTCAAACGATAAAACGTATCCTTGGGCACAGCGCCGCCTCCTTGAAAAGGTCATTTTTTGCGGAGCTTTTATCGCCGCTCATGCTGCCCCCGGGAGATTGATTTTTGCGCCTTCTTTGATATTGTTGTCGGGCTTTTTCAGGATTATGTCTCCTTCGTTCAGGCCTTCCGTGATTTCGATGTAATCCTCGCTTTCGATCCCCTTTTTCACCGTTTGCAAAACGGCCCTGCCGTCTTTGACGATGAAAACGCTGCTTAAGCCGTTTAAGTCAAAGACCGAGCTGTCGGGGACCCTGACGACGTCCGTTTTCACGGCCGTGATGATCTTTACGTCGAGGTCGTAGCCCGGCTTGATCGCGCCGGTCTGATCCCCGATCTCGATCGTTACCGGCACCCTTTTCTGATTGATGCCGAGAGACGAGGTGACGATCTTGGCCTCGGGCGCGATCTTTTTCACCTTGCCCTTTAAGACCGTGTCGCCGATCGCCTTTCCAGAGATTTCGACGTCGTCGCCGATTTTGACCTTGCCCGCGTCGTCCGCCAGAACATCGGCCACAAGCTCAAGACTGCCGACGTTTCCGATCTTGAACGCGGGCGTCGACGGCAGCGCCGGCGAGTTTTCATCGACCAGCCTTTCCAGGATCACCCCGTCGGCCGGGGCTCTCAGCTCCTGCTTTTCAATGCTGCGGAGGATGGTATCCCTGTAGATGACGGCCTGCTCAAGCTGCGCGCTGTAGCCCTCTCTTACATACCCGGGAGCGCCCTGCTGGACATCCTTGAGCTGCAGCTTCTTAAAATTCAGCACGGCCAGGGCCGAATCGTACGCGTCCTGGGCATCCTCAAATTCTTTCTTGCTCAGCGCCTCGGCCTCATACAGGCTTTTTGCGTTCTCAAAATTTCTTTTCGCGGACTCATACACATTTTCGGCCTGGTCGACCTCCGCTTCGGCCTGTTCGATCTCGGTTGCATAGTTATAAAGCTCCGTGCCCTTGAGCTGAGCCTTTGCCGCCTGGATTTTCGCCTCGGCATCCCGTAGCTTAAGCTCAAGCTCGGCTTTATCCAGCTTTAAGAGCAGATCACCCTGTTTTACCGTATCGCCGACGTCCGCGTTTACGGCAAGGATCTTCCCCGTCCCCTCCAGATAAACCGTCTGTTCATTGACGCTGACTGCCCGGGCTGTGTCCTCGATGTATTGCTTCATTTCCCCTTTTTCAAGCGCCAACACCTCGGCGTCTATCCCTTTGTTGTTCATCTGATACAACAGGCCCGCGGCTATGACGACCACCGCACCGGCGGCGACCCATTTGAGTTTCTTCTTGATTTTCATACCTTAGCCCCCTTATTCATTGCTTTTGAGCACTTCGACCATGCTGATGGTCCTGATTTTTTTCATCAGAATCAAATTTGCGAATATCGTAAACCCGATCGTAAGAACCGCCGCTATAATGTATGACCCGGCCCCGGTAACGAAGACAAAATTGTATGCGTCGGTCTCGTACATGGAGAACATGGCGCTTCCGAGCCACCTCCCAAAGGGCAGTCCGACCAGGATGCCAAAGAACGTGATCAGATAGTTTTCGTTGAAAATCAGGCTCCTGACCTCGCTGTCCTTAAAGCCGAGCACCTTTAAGGTGGCAAGCTCCCGCTGACGCTCAAAGATATTGATGGTGGCGATATTGTATATCACCGCCACGGAAAGCACCGCCGCGAGCAAAATCATAACCCCGATAAAGGACGTCATGGAACTCATGCTTTTGTTTAAGTTGTTGAGGGAATCGGATTTCGACTGCACCGACAAAACGGCGGGCATTTCCTTTAAGCGGTCGAAGACCTCTTTCTCATAAACGGCGCTGTCAAGCTTGATCACCGCGGTATTCGCGATGATCCCCTCGCCCAGAAGACGGTTTAGACTGTCCATGCTCCCGTAAACGCTGCTGCCGATATACTGCGCGACAACCCCCTTTACCCGCATTTCTTTTTTATCCATGCCGGGAAGGACGGATTTCACATAAATCGTGTCGCCCGGCTTTACGCCGAGGGTTTGTGCCAGCTTGTCGGGGATCAGTATGCCGCTTCTCGGAGGCTTTAAGGGATTTCCGTCCTTGTCCGTCACCTTGTAGATCTGCGGGTCGTCGATTAACGCGGTAAACGCCACATCTTTTTTCCTCCAGCCGCTCGACACCTCCACGCCGGTTTCAACCACCGGTTCGAACTGTGCGACATGGGGGATGCTTTTTAGGTCGTTTAGCTCCTCCATGTTCAAAAACCCGGAGAAGCTCACCTTGATATCATAGTTCTGGATATTCCCGTACTGCTGGTCGATCAGATAATTGATCGAATCCATCTCCCCGAAGGCGATAAAGGTCAAGGCGGTGGCAAAAATCACCCCCGTCGAGGTAAGCGCGGCCCGCCGCTTATACCGGAACACATTGCGAAGGATCATCTTCCAGAAGTAGGTGATGTGATCCCAGAAAAGCGCGAGCTTCTCGATCACGGTCCTTCTTCCCGTGAGCGGCGCTTTGGGGCGCATCGCCTCGCTCGGCGTGATCCGGAAGCCCTTTTTGCAGGCGTTGTATCCCGAGAGCAGACAGAAAAGGAGGGTCAGCGCCGACGCTGGGATCACGAGCTCCGGGTACATTTTCATGTCCGCCGCCGGGAGGTTGAAATAGGTATTCTCGAGGTCGGTAAAAGCCTTGCCGAGAAACATCCCGAAGACGGCGCCGACCGCGCTGCCGGCGGCGCCGATGAAAACCGAATAGGACAGATAGTGGAGCAAAACCTGGAAATTAGTAAACCCGAACGCCTTGAGGACGCCGATCTGCGTCCTCTGGTTTTCCACCATCCTGCCCATTGTTATGTAAATGATGACGGCCGCCATGATGAAAAACACGATCGGGAAGGACCCACCGGCGGCTTTTAGCCCCTTCATTTCCTCGCTCAGCATCTTGGCGCTGATTTGGCCCTCCCTGTCCACGACCGCACTGACTCCAAATTCCCTTAAGTACTTTTTTATGTCGTCCTTGGCCTGTTCCAGGTCCCTCCCCTCCTCCACAAGGATCGAGAGATCGTTTATGGAGCCGTTAAAGCCTGAAATCGCCTGCCCGAACGATTTCTTTACATATACGATGCCGAACTTTTTATTGTCCGGCACGAGCTCGCCCTCCCTTAAGGGGTATACGTATTCGGGGCTTTTTGCCGCGCCGATCACCTTCAGCTTTACCTCCTTGCCGCCGACAACGGGGTAGATAAAGTCGCCCGGCTGAAGGCCGTGCGCGTTATAGAAGCCCTCCTCCACAAGGCACTGGTTGCTTTCGGCGTTTGTAAAATATCTTCCGGAGGTAATCATGACGTCGTTTAAGACGTCCTTTTTTTCATCCGGCAGCGTGATCAGCCTGACGGCCACGTTTTCGTCGCCCATGTCCAGCTTTAAATCCTGCACGACCCTGCCCGTCGCCATCTTGACAAAGGGGAGCGATTTGATTTTATCCTCGACGTTTTCGGGCGCCCTGTAAAAGCTTGCCCAGATGTCCGAAAGCCTGTATTCCCTGTAATACTTTTCACTCGCGCCGTTTAGGTTGTTAAAAGCGGAGTTGATGCCGGTATAAAACATCACGCCGATGATCACGATCACGAGGACCGACAGAAACTGGCCCTTCGACTGCCACAAATCCCTGAGAAGCTTTCTGTTCAGGATGTCCATTACCACTCAATCCTTTCGGGCGGAAGAGGGCTTTCGTTTAATTCCAACGATTCGACCTCTCCGCTCTTGACCCGGATCACCTTATCGGCCATGGCGGCGATCGCGGCGTTATGGGTGATGATCATCGCCGTTTTTTTCATTTCCCTGTTGATTTTATGTAAAAGCTTCAATATCGACTTGCCGGTCTTATAGTCGAGGGCTCCCGTCGGCTCGTCGCACAAAAGGAGCCTCGGATTTTTGACGATCGCCCGCGCGATCGCAACGCGCTGCTGCTCCCCGCCGGAAAGCTGTGCCGGGAAATTTAAAAGCCTTTCTCCGAGGCCGACGTCGTTCATCACTTCTTTTCCCTTTAACGGATTGTCGCTCACCCGCTCCACCAGCTCGACGTTTTCAAGCGCGGTCAGATTCGGCATGAGATTGTAAAACTGGAAAACAAACCCGATATTTTTTCTTCTGTACATCGTGAGCTTTTTGTCGGAGATCCCGGCGATATCGACGCCGTCGACCCACATCTCCCCCGAGGTCGCCCGGTCCATGCCGCCTATGATATTGAGCACGGTGCTTTTCCCGGAGCCGCTCGGCCCGAGGACGACGACAAACTCGCCCTCCGCCACCTCGAAGGACATCCCGTTCGCGGCCATGACCCTGACCTCGCCCATGATGTACTCCTTGACAATATCCTTTGCCACAATAATGTTGTCAGCCATAAATCCTCCCGCCTATAGCATGGCGCCCTCCTGTGAAAGCTTCCCTAAAAATATGATTGAGATAATAATGACGATTCTTTTAATATCATAACACAAATCATATGATATGAGAAGCCTCTCGTGTTAGATTTCTCTTACTTTTTTTTTGAAAGAAACCCGGCGCACGGCGCCAAAGCGGGAAACCGCCGCTCTTTCATATTTCCAGCGGGAAGATTCCGCTGTACTTGAGGTATCGGGATGTGGTAAAATAACCGTAAAAAAAGGAATATTATATGAAATCAAAGCTGCAATTTATAATGTCGATGGTGATCTTCGGCACCATCGGCGTTTTCGTGCGAAACATCAGCCTGTCCTCCAGTAAAATCGCTTTGCTCCGGGGACTGATCGGAAGCCTCTTTTTGCTCGTTGCCGTTTTGTCCATGAAGCGAAGGGTGCCGTGGGAAAGGATCAGGGAAAACGCGTTCCTCCTCCTGCTTTCGGGCGCCGCGCTCGGAGGCAACTGGGTCTTTTTGTTTCAGGCCTATAAAAACACAACGATATCCAACGCCACGCTGAGCTATTATTTCGCGCCCGTCTTTGTGATGCTTCTGTCGCCGGTCGTGCTGAAGGAAAGGCTTTCGCTGAAAAAAATCGTATGCATCTGCGCCGCCATGCTTGGAATGCTTCTGATCATGCGCAGCGGAGGGGACGGCGACGCGGGCGGAGGCCACCTGCTCGGGATCGGTTACGGCCTTGCCGCGGCCGCGCTTTATGCATCTTTGATGCTCATCAATCGGTTTATCAGGAACCTAAACGGTCTGGAAACCACGCTTATACAGCTGACGACGGCCTCGCTTCTGCTTTTGCTCTACGTCTTCTTTGCAGAGGGGCTTGCGCTGCCGGACTTCTCCGGTACGCTGGTCGTTTTCATTCTGATACTGGGTATTGTACATACCGGCGTCGGATTCTTCCTGTTTTTTTCCGGCATGCAGCGTCTGGATGCGCAGAGCACGGCAACCTTGTGCTATATAGACCCGCTCACCGCGCTTTTTATTTCCGTCTTCCTTCTTCGCGAGGAGATGACGGTTTTGAAGCTCTTAGGCGGCGCGCTCCTGCTGGGGGCGATTTTTGCAAGCGAACGGAAGCCCGCTCCGACCGGGACTAAAAGTAACACATGAACAAAAAAGCCGGGTGCACGATTTGCGCGCCCGGCTTCAGACTGTAGACAAAGTAGGCGCTTACGTCTTTTTTGAAAAAATGCGTTGCGCTTCGCGTGACCATTTTTTCAAAAAACCGAATCAATTTGTTTTTTCGGCAATTCATTTGCCGGAAAAACACCCCGGGGTCCCCAACAAATACTATTTGTTGGGGTGAGTTCGACCCGCGCAATTCGTGCGCGAAACCGGGGGTATTTCGGTCTGAAATCTTCGATTTCGGGCCGAATATCCAGGGGGTATTGGATACCCCCTGGAAGGACTTTGTCTTCAAGCCGCGAGATCCGTTCCCGGTTGTGATTTCGAATTCAGGAAATTGATCAGCTCCTGGCTGCAATTATTCTGATGAAACGCAAACAGGACGATGTCCACCGATTTTTTATCGATGAGCCCGGAAAAATCGCACGGCTCAGAGTATGCGCGCGGATCGATGATCTGCACCTCTTTAAAGATGGAGGCGAAATAGTCGCCCATCGGATTTTCCAGGGAATCCTTCAAAATCAGAATGCTTTTATCGCACGGGGCCCGCTCGTTTAAGATCCGGTAGTAACCGATATTGTGCGTGTACACGTCGTCATACGACACGATGCCCTCCTCAAGGCCGTTTCCTACGATATCGCTTCTCTTTGCGGGGCTCTCGTCGCCGACCGAGGTAAAATACCGAAAGCCATCCGCGAGCCGCGGGCTTATGACCGGAATCCGTTCCTTCATGCTGAACAGATTGGAAAACCGGCGGTTTAGATCCCCCTGGTACAGCTTGTCGTCAATAACGTCAAACGAAAAATCCGTCTTCGAAAACAAATCGCCCGCCCCGATTGTGCCGTTTGAACACATGACCCTCTGGATATAGTCCGACGCGTTGTAAGCGCCCCATGCGTTCCAATGGAAATCCGTGCGAAAATACATTTCCTCGCGCTCTTCCAGAGAAAAGGCGCCGGTGAAATACCCGCTTACATCAATCACTTTTACTGAATCCAGCCCGCCGAGCTCCTTCTTAAGACGCTCCTTGTTTTCGTTGCTTGTACTGTCGTCGATATAGGAACGTTCAAGCTCCGAAAAGCAGGCAGATTTTATCGGCAGGATCGCGTAATAAAATTCAACGTTATCCGGCGAGCCGGACACAGTACCCGATATCGCGCCGGCAAGCTCCTCCATCCGGTCGTCGGCAATGCGATAGGACCTGATCATCAGCCATTCGCGGTGCGCCACATAGGTGTCCCTCACATATTTTTTGTTCTGAATGAGATCCAGAAACGAATAAACCTTCAAAAGTGTCTCCCGATATGGAAACTGCTCTACTACATATGTCGCCGGGTCCATCTTCATGCGTCCGTCGTCGGAAGCCTTGAACACGGGCACCTGCATCAACTCGCGGTTTTCCGCAAAGCTGGTTTTTTGCGGAGTTGCGCAAACTCCCAGTATGCAAAACGTCGCAAGAGATGCAAAAAACGGAACGATCAGGATCAGGCACTTCTTCTGCTCATGCATTTCGGTTGACCTTCCTTCAAAACCGGAAATAAATAAACGGGTTGTAGACGGAATTGACCAGGAAAATCACGCACAGCGCGAACGCGACCGAAACGTACAGCGCGCTCACTCCCCAGTACGGCGCCTGACGTTTTTTCGCAATCGAAAGCTTCGAGACTGCACCCCGCAAAAAGGGTGTCGAGCCGATCAGCGCGGCGGCGAAAAGCAGCGCGTTGTCGTGAAAGATCAGCTTTGCCGCAGCGTCGATGCCGGACGACGTGCCGATGCCGGCCAGCCTGCCAAGATAGGAAAAAGCGCCGGAGAGCGAGTCCGCCCTGAAAAATACCCAGCCGATCATAATGCAGATAAGTGTGCAGAAATGGGACAGGAGGGGCGGTACGCGGTCGATGACCCTCTTTGTGATTTTTTCAAACGTGAGCAGCGCTCCCCAGAAGATTCCCCACGCGATAAAGGTCCAGTCTGCGCCGTGCCAGAGCCCGGTCAGGAACCAGACGATAAAAATGTTCCGGATCTGTACGGCCCATCCCTTTCGGTTGCCGCCGAGCGGGATGTAGAGATAATCCCGGAACCACTGCCCGAGCGAGATATGCCACCTCCGCCAGAACTCGGTGGCGGATTTGGCCGTGTACGGGTAGTCGAAGTTTTCCCGAAGCTCAAAGCCAAGCATTTTACCGAGCCCGATCGCCATATCGGAATACCCGGAAAAATCGAAATAAATCTGAAACGTATACGCGATGATCCCGGCCCATGCCGTGGCGGTCGATACCGGGTCTCCGTTTAACTTAAATATGCCGTCGGCGATCGCCGCCATCGGGTTCGCGATGAGGACCTTTTTTGAAAGCCCGATTACAAACCGGATGATTCCGTCGGCAATTTTCTCCAGAGTGATTGTCCGATGCTTAATCTGCGCGTCGATATCGGCGTACCGGACGATCGGACCCGCGATCAGCTGGGGAAAAGCGGAAATGTAGAGCGCGAGATCCGACAGTTTTTTCTGCGGCTGCGCATTTTTGCGATACACGTCGATGACATAGCTCTGGGCCTGAAACGTATAAAACGAGATCCCGATCGGCAGGGCGATCGACGGCACGTACAGGCTCGTCTGCAAAAAGGAGTTTAAGGTCGAAAGGGTGAAGGTCAGATATTTAAAAAGAAACAAAAGCCCGATATTGAAAACGACGGACGTGATGAGTATTTGCTTTTGGGCGCGCTCCGACCGGGCGCCGCCTATTCCGATACCGAAAAGGAAATTTGTGACGATCGAAAAAAGCATCAGAAAAATATACCTCGGTTCGCCCCAGGCATAGAAAAAGAGACTGGCAATCAGACATACAAAATTTTTGTGTCGGAACGGAACGAGATAATAAAGTAACAGCGTAACCGGCAAAAAATAAAATATAAAAATAATGCTGGAAAACACCATTAAATATCAGCCTTAACAATAAATTTTTTCACAAATTTGACCTTAATTTTACTCGGCGAAGATTATTATACATAAAAATTCCACAAAATAAAAGCCCGCCCCTTATTTTTTGCCAACTTAATTTGGCCCATCCGGCAAATTCATCAAACAAATTATGATGCTTGCGGGATAAAACAGCAAAAGCTACATAACATGTTTACAGCGCGCTTTGTGCCCGTCAAAATGATTTTCACGGCTTAAAAAATTGCGGATTTCATGTTATAATGAAGCGGAAAAAGCGGGTTATCTATCCGCAAAGCGATTCCGGCAAAACGAGAGAGTTTGTCCGTGATATACAAATGGAGGTTATTATGAAATCGTACCGCAAGGAATTGGTCTTCCATCTTTCCTCCCGCAGAGGCATCGTCAATATTACGCCTCAGATCGAGGCGGCGCTGGGCGAAAGCAGGATTCAGGAGGGGCTGCTCCTCGTAAACCCGATGCATATTACGGCGAGCGTGTTTATAAATGACAACGAGAGCGGGCTGCACCACGATTTTGAGACGTGGCTTGAAAAGCTGGCGCCGGAAAAGCCGTACAGCCAGTATCAGCACAACGGCTACGAGGACAATGCCGACGCGCACTTAAAGCGCACGATCATGGGCCGGGAGGCGGTGATCGCCGTAACAAACGGCAGGCTGGATTTCGGCACCTGGGAGCAGATTTTCTACTATGAGTTCGACGGAAAACGGGACAAACGCGTGCTGATCAAAATCATAGGCGAATAAGAAACAGGCAGGGGGAACAGATATGTTTACGGGGTTTAGCCGGGAGACGTTTGACTTTCTCCTCGGAATCCGTTTTAACAACAACCGTGAATGGTTCATGGAACATAAGCAGGCGTATCTCGACCAAGTGCAAAAGCCGTTAAACGAGCTTGCAAACGAGGTATGGAAAACGATGACCGGCAAATATGAGCCGGACGTCCATTGCCATGTCGCGAAAATATATAAGGACGCGCGGTATAGCCATCCGGAAGGAATGTACAGGGACAGGCTCTGGTTCAGCCTGCGAAAGGACTGCGACGACTGGACGGCGACGCCCGTGTTCTTCTTTGAGCTCGAGCCCGGGGGATATACGTTCGGGATGGGTTATTACAGTGCCCCCGCGCAGACCATGCGCAGCTTCCGCAGGCGAATCGACGAGAAGCCGGAGGAATTTTCGAAAATCGCGCAAGAGCTGTCAAATCAGGGCACGTTTTCCTTATACGGAGACTTCTATAAACGGAGCAAGGGCGAAAAGCCCGAACCGATTGCGCAGTGGTACAACCGCAAAAACCTCGGCCTGATCGCCGAGCGTGGCGTCGGCGAGGAGCTGTTTTCAGACCGGATCATCGAAATCCTGTGCGACGGGTTCCGGCAGCTTTTGCCGTTATACCGTTTCTTGTGGTCGCTGGAAGGGCGGCCGTCTCCCTCCTGATCCTTTTCATGCTTTTCCCGCCGGCCGGCCTTTATCAATCATCCCATAGACCGTCTTCAAACAAATACCGCAGTATTTTCCCGGGATTATTCAGGAATTGCTTCGTTAAAACATAATGCTCCGTTTCCTCATAGGGCGTAAGCCTGATGTCGTCGTCGCCGAGCACAAAGATATCCGCGCCGGGAAAGGCCATCAGGATCGGAGAATGCGTGGCGATGATAAACTGGGAATTTTTATTGACAAGGTGGTTCATCTGTGCAAGCAGGGTAAACTGCTTCGACGGCGACAGCGCCGCCTCGGGCTCGTCCAGGATATACAGACCGTTTCCGCCGAATCTGTTTAAGACGAGCGAAAGAAAACTTTCGCCGTGTGACTGCTCGTGCAGCGATCTGCCGCCGTAGCTGAATTTGATCGGAGGCGCGCTCGCAGGCACGCTGTCTAAGTCCTCTATATAGCTTGCAACGTTATAGAAGCTTTCCGCCCTCAGGAAATAGCCGTCGGACGGGGATTTCGCGCCCTTCCACAAGCGGATGTTTTCGCACAGGGGGGAGTGCGACCTGAAGGTGGAAAAGCTATAATTCCGGCTGCCGCCCTCCGGGTTAAACCCATAGGCGGCCGCGACCGCCTCAAGAAGGGTGGATTTTCCCGTCCCGTTTTCGCCGATAAAAAAAGTGACGTTTTTATGGAGGGTGATACCGCCCTTTTTTATCAGGTTCTTGACGACCGGAAGCCGGGAAACATAGGAATCCTCACCCGGACATTCGTTTAGATATATTTTCTGAATATACTGCCCGGTCAGCAAGTTGTCCTCCCCCATATCGGCGGCTTTTTTATTTGCTCCTGCCCGGAGTGATCCGCTTTAAGGTATTTTACCACAAAACGCTAAGGCGATGCAAAGCCCGCCGCTCTTTACCTGAAACGACGCGCGTTCGCCGCATGGATGGTGACTTTCCCATCCGATAATCTTTGGTCGATTGGCACAGGAGATAAATATGCGGTTTCTGAGGGGCTGATTCAGGGAAGAAATTAGCGGCAAGGTCTGACTGCCCTCCAATTGACGCAGCCCCTTGGCGCACCAGAAGGAACAGGTTTGTTTTAGACCAAGATACGTCAAACTTCCGCCGGATGTGCTGCCTCTTTTTTCTGTTCTAAAATTTCGTTTATTCTTTTCCTCCTGATAAGATATACAATCAGAAGAAGAAGCGGCAGGACAAGCGTGAATGGAAGAATGATATATGGAAATACCTGATCCGAAGCAAGCGTCATGATTATGCTCGACTTCTGCATCATCGGAATCATACAAATGGAAAACGACAGCCCCGTAATCAGAGGCACGAAGCTTTTATGCGATTTCGCCTTAAAGACTCCCGACATGGTGTAGCTTGCCATGAAACAGTAAATTATTAATTTAAGCAGAAGTCCCGGAAACCAAGCCAGAGTGTTTATTGACTGCACCCTTTGTATGAAATCATACGCATGAACCTGCCGTGTATAAATGAAATACGGATTGAATTGCATCTTTGCAAGGTCAACGCCCAAAACTAAAATAATCGGGATCAGAATCATAAAAACGAATACCGCAAAGGTCCCAAGCGCCTTTGCAAAGGTTTTATTGATGCTTGCATTCTTTGTCAGGAAAAAAGAGAAAACCAGAAATATCAGGATTTCCGAATACCGGGCGCCGGTATAAAAGGCGCCCAGGTTCAGCTCGGCAAGAGTTGTGCCCGCAAGCACCGGCTGCAGCAGTTTAATATCCATCATATTCAGCCCCATCAGAAAAAAGAGCACGACGGTGAACATCATAAAAGGTACGATAAACGTCGCCAGCCTGCCAATCGTTCCGGCCCCTTTATAGGCGACGTATGTCACGGCGGCGAAAGCAAAAATAAGGTTTGCCCATATCGGCGTTCCGGGAAGGACGGACATACTGATAAAGATTGCGCCGATCAGCATACAGGCGGTATAACAGAACAGAAAAAAAACGACAAACAGAAGAGACGCCGCTTTCCCGAAAAATCTACCCAGGACTATCTCCGTCATTTCATTTATATTGAATCCTCTGAACTTATTGATAAGAATCAAGATCGGTGTGTTGATAATGAGAATGTATAATAATGCGGCGCCCAGCGCGATCCAGACGTCCTGATTTGCCGGCGGGGAATTTAAGATGGGCATAAAGGTATACGGGAACATCAGCGCGCTTCCGACCGCCATCAGAAGCAATTGCGCGGACGTAATCATCGGTTTAGCTGTCATGCGTTTGCTTCTCCATTCTGATGGAACGCTCCGTTTCACCCATCATAGTAATCGTGGAATTTACTTTGACGTTTACCGTGGCCTTTGAAAACAGCTCGTCCCAGTTGTTTTTCATGTCTTTCCATTCGTTTGGGTGCTGTATCTTGACATAAGTGCCGAAACCAAAAATGTCACTCTTAAATTCCTGTTGCACCTTTTGAATCGACGCTGATAGTTCCGCTTCCAGTTGTTTGTTAAACTCCTGCTCCAGAGTTTTAAGCTGCGAGATTTGGTTGGCTTCGACAGCCCTGCCCGTCTGAATGATTGAGAACGCGACCTTGATATTTACATCAATCGTCGTCTGTCCATTTTTAATTTCGGTCTTGATTTTTGAGCCGGATTTCAGTACTTTAGCGGCCGTAATACCATCCGGCAGGGAAATTACCGCACTTTTTAATTCATTAACGATGAAGTTATAAGCTCTTGTTTCGATCCTGTCCATAAAGCCGGCCAGCTTGTCGTCCTTAAAAGCCGCAAGCCCGCTGTAAACCAGCCTATATTTTTTCTCGGAGCCGTTTTGCGGGTCCTGAGAGCCTGTTTGGGGATTGGTTATAGACCGCGGCTCATTTTCGGCGATTTCAATAAGCCCCATGACCGGCTGCTTGCCGTCCGCGAAGTAATCCTTTATAAAATCAAGAGTCGTTATATAAACCGATTCGCTTTTGGTATTCGGCTGCGTATCGGCCATATCGTCTATATAATCCCCCACCATTTCCGATAAGCCGACATCACTGGCATAGACCCGCTCAGGGTCATTACCCTTTACAACTGCCAAAAACGGCGTTTCATCCACCAGATGATCCCTTGTCAGGAAATCCATAGTCGGAACAAGCCCCGATTTGGCGAAATCTTCGGTGAGAAGCCTGGCCTTTATAAAACCGCCGAACAGAGTTCTGCCGTTTAGCTCGTCTCTGACTGCTTCCGCCAGCGTTTTTCCCCTGCTGATAAGCAGATCGGCGGAACTTTTTTCACCGCCGGGTCCCCCCTTACCGGCGGATTCGCCGGAAGGCTTCATATTCTCTTTTGTTATTTGAATTTCCCCATTATCCAATACATCAAATAAAACGCTGTTTGTGAGCGACAGTTTTTTAGGTTCGATCCTGCTCCAGCATCCCGTTAAAAGCAATGATGTTGCCATGCATAAAAGAAAACAATATGATTTCTTTCTCACGTTTTTCCTCGAATTTCTCATTTCATTCTCCGTACATTTTCCTTTGCAATGGACTCCGGCCTGAACTTCTTCGACCACAAGGGGAAGCGCAGGACACTGTCCTTTATTTCGTTTTTTGAAAATGAGGATAGGATCGGAATGCCAAAGGACTCGGTTGAAATGAGTTGTGCAAGCATAATGACCATACCCGTTCCAATGCCGATCAGCCCCATCACGGCGCCAAGGAACAAAAAAAACAGCCTGTACATCAAAGTAAACTCCGCAAGATTAGGAACAATAAAGCTGGACACCGCGGTGAGGGCGATAATGATCACCATCGGCGCCCCAACGATTCCCGCGTTCACCGCCGCCTCTCCAATAATCAACGAGCCCACGATCGTAATCGCCGAGCCGACTGTCTTCGGCAGTCTTGTGCCCGACTCTCTCAAAAGCTCGAACATCAGAATCAGAAAAAATGCTTCGGCCGCTATCGGCAAGGGGGTCTTTTGTGTCGAGGTAATCAGATGGGTTAAAAAAGGCGGCGGGATCGTTTCCTGGTTATACGTCATAAAGGCCACCGAAAGCCCGGGAAGCAGCATGCCGATAAAAATCCCGATTACCCGAAGTATTCTTATAATCGTGGCCTGAAGTGTCCTGTTGTAATAATCCTCGCTTGTCTGGATGTTTTCGATAAACAGCTCGGGTACCGTCAGCACATGGGGCGTTCCGTCGCATATCACCCCGACTCTGCCCTCCAGAATTCTCGCAGCCAAGATATCCGGCTTTTGTGTAATTCCGACTCCGGAAACGGGGGAAAATGTATGCTTGTCGATAAACTGTTCGATATTTCCCGATTCCAGCACGGAATCCACGTCTATTCCCGAGAGGCGTGACTTCAGCTCCTGCAGCACGTCCCGGTTTACGATCCCATTGATATAGACAAGCGAAACCTGTGTATTGGTCTGCCTGCCCAAGATCATATTTTCAAAGATCAAACCGGGATTTCGGATCTTTCTGCGGATGAGCGAGGTGTTTGTCCGGATATTCTCGGTAAACCCTTCTTTTGGACCGCGAGTTACGGTTTCGGATTCGGGAGTTTCCACCGTCCGCTTATCCCATTGTTTAATGTCTGCGACCAATATCCTGTCGCTGTTTTCATAAAAGACCGCAACGTTGCCGTTTACGATCCCGGTGACCGCGGCGGATATATCGCTGACGGTCTTATATTGGACCTTTACGGAAAAAGCGACGTCACCGTTAAAATCAGGCGATTTTAACGGTGTTATAATATCCCTGAAGGTCACATCTTTGTTTATAAGCCCGTCGATATATGCAACCATGGCTTTCTTTTTCCGGGTCTCAATAAGGTCAACGACGACGTCGCAGCTGTTAAAAAAGATTTTTTTAAGAAGATCCGCGCATTCCGACAGCTCCGACGGAATTTTCTGTCCGCTGCTGTCCTGTTTTGCGCTTCCCAAATCAGGCTGCGGCGGCGTATTTTTTTTCTCAGTATCCGCCTGCCGCATCTTATCATTTTCTTTACCGAATCTGAACATTTAAGCCGCCCCTTTTGTGGCAGTTTTTGCCAATTCATTTATGATTTATACTTTAGATTGCCGAAAAGAGGCGGACGCCTTCATCTGATGAGCGCTGTCGCTCAAATGGGCAAAAGGCATGCAAAGAAGCAGCGGGACTTATCCCGCTGCTTTTCAGACTGTAGACAAAGTATATTTGGGGGATTGTTAAGGGGCCGAAGTCCCTTAACTTGGGATAAGTCCGCAGGCGGACATGCGCCGCCGGAGGACACACTGGACAAAACACATGTGTTTTGTCCGCACCTGGAGGAGCATCCCGGGGTCCCCAACAAAATAAATTTTGTTGGGGGTGGGTCATGGGGGAATTGGATTCCCCCTTGAAAGGCTGTCGACTTTGTCGACAGCCTCAAAAGCAGCGGGGCTTATCCCGCTGCTTTTCCGATATGCATGTCTGAATACAGGGCAGGCTCTTAGCGCACTATGCCAAAATAACCGATATCCCGTTTTTCGGAATTTCAAGGACCACCGGCTTTATCCCCTGTTGTTTTGACGCAAAGGCCGGCGATATACGGAACCTCAATTTCGGTTTGAGCATTTTTTTGCCGGTCGGCATAATCGCGAAAAACGACAATCTTCGTCAAAGGGCCGATAAGCGGAATCTTTGCCAGCGTGTTATACGCGGCTGCGCTGATGTTTGCCGCCACGGTCAAAGCCAGCATGGCGGCAATCACGCTCTCGCCGATGCAGCGCACGACAAATATCGCCGTGCCCGGTTTGCCCATTTTATTTTCTTTGGTCATGATATCCAGTGTTTCTTCCAATTCGACGGGCACATTGATGCTCTCGTAAAGCGCGCGCATCTCGTCCGACTTTTTATTATTTCGCGGCATTTTTCTCGCCCTCCTTGTACAGTCAGCCTGTATGCCGCAGCCTGAGCGATATCCGTGTCATCCTGTCCGTCCCAGAACGGTAAAGCTTGTTTTTGCCGTGCACAATACGCCCACCTGTCCGGTTTGCTTCAAGGGCATACCTCCTGCTTGACGCGGTTCTCTTTTCACTACATTATTTAGACGCCGGCACCTATAAAAAAGTTTTATTTTCCAGCTGTTTTCTTTCGTTTTTAGATTGATTTTTTCGACAGGGATGCGATAAAACAATCCCGAATAAAATATAATAGCTGCAAAGAGGCTGGTATATAATAATATAATCCGTATTCAGATAAGGAGAGCGGCCATATGACGGCATACATCATCACTCAACTCGGCTTCCTTCTGAAACTGGTTGTGGCCGGGATATGCGGAGCCGTAATCGGATATGAAAGGAAAAACAGGCTTAAGGAGGCGGGAATCAGAACGCATATGCTCGTTGCCCTCGGGGCCGCTTTGATCATGCTTGTATCGAAATACGGCTTCGGCGATGTGCTGTTTCAAAACGGCTATTCGCTCGATCCTTCGCGCATCGCGGCTCAGATTGTCAGCGGCATCGGTTTTTTGGGCGCGGGCATGATCTTTATCAGAAAACAGTCGATAAACGGGCTGACAACGGCCGCGGGGATCTGGGCCACCGCGGGAATCGGCATGGCCATCGGCGCGGACCTCTACTTTGCCGGTATCGCCACAACCGTCCTGGTCTTTATCGTACAGGTGATTTTTCACAGGAATTTCAAATGGATCAGGGTCCCGGCCGCAAAGCAGATCAACATCCTGGCCGACGGCAGCGGCGATTCGATCTGCTTTATTCAGGAAAAATTTCTTGGGGAACACATCGAGATCATCGATCTCAAAGCCGGAAAAGCGGAAAACGGGCTGATTGAAATCGAAGTATATGTAAAACTGCCTCCAAATTACGATGCTTCACAGCTTTTGGACCTGTTTCAGGCCAGTCCCCATATCAAATCGATCGAATATTGAAATCGTCCCGTTTCCTTAAAGTCCCGCCCGACGTTTTCTCCGGCGCCTTTGAAGGCCCCGGCCTGCCGCCTTCCGGGATCAGGAGTTTAAGAAATTTTACATAGTATCTGGAAAACGGAAGAAAGAGCACAGCGCTTAAAACATTAAAAATCGTATGCGTGTTCGCGACGAGCCTGCCGCCGTTCTGCCCCGCGAGCCTCGTGCAAAGCTGCACGAGGGCGCAAAATTGCGGGAAAACGGCAAGCGCGAATATAACGCCGGCGATATTGTAGATCGTGTGGGCCCACGCGGTCCTTTTCCCGGCCGTGCCGGATTTAAGGCTGGCGATCTGGGCGGTGACGCAGCTTCCGATGTTGTCTCCCAGCGTCATCGCGACGGCCGAGGCAAACGGCATCAGCCCGCTGCCAAACAGCAATATGGTCATCCCGACGGTCGCGCTGCTGCTTTGCACCAGCATCGTGACAATAAGCCCCGTAAACAGACATAAAAACAGGTTATCCGAGTGGTTTTGCAGCCACTGCGCGAGAAAATCGTTTTGCTCGATCACAACGACGCTTTTGCCCAAAATGTCCAGCCCGGTAAACATCAGCCCGACACCGACAAGCACATTGCCCGCCGTCTTGAATCCTTTGACCGGGCCGAAGCTCAAAACGCAGCCCGCGACAAGGATATACCAGCAATACCCGGCGATGTGAAAGCTCATAAACTGCGCCGTAAGCGTTGTCCCGATATTCGCGCCGTATATGATGCCGACGGCGCTCTCAAGGCCCATGACGCCGGAGTCGACAAAACCGACGGTCAATATTGTGACCGCCGTACTGCTCTGCACAAGGCCGGTCAGAAAAACACCGGCAAGGAAGGAGGTCCATCTGTTTTTCGACAACAGGCGCATCGTATGGGTTAAAAGCTTAGAGTTTGCATGCTCAAGGGTCCTCCCCATCGCGTTTACGCCGGTTACGATCAGCAAGGAGCCGGTAACAAAATTGATTAAAACAATCGCGATTTCAGTCATCGATATCCTCCGGCAAGTTATTTCCCCGTACCATAATATCGCCGGGCGGAGGATAATATGCTTCTTAAACCGCTTGAAAAGCGGGGCTGCAGCAAAAGCCCCGGCGAAAAATAATGCGCAAAAAATGCGCCTCGACCCGGCCGGAGAAGCCGTTTTGAGGCGCATTTTTCTGCTTTGCGTGCTATTGCTTTTGCAATTTCCCTCTTACTACAAACCAGCGCGGGGTCTTGCCCGTGAGCACCTCGTCGACTGTAATGGCCGTATGCAAAGCCATCCTAGCCAAACTCTCCCTCGTAAAAGCTGCTGTATGGGGAGATAACAAGACCTGCTGCATCTGACATAACGGGTCCTCCCTGTCGATCGGCTCATGGTCAAACACGTCGAGAGCGGCACCAGCAATTTTTTTGCTTTTTAGGGCTTCCAGCAATGCTTCAGTATTAACTAACTGTCCGCGAGCATAATTGATAAGTATGGCAGTAGGCTTCATATAATGAAACTGCATAGGGCCAATGCATTTCTCCGTTGAAGGGAGCAACGGCATGTGTAGCGTCACCACATCGGAGACTGTCAACAGCGCTTCCAGCTTTGTCACCACTTTAACGGGATAAGCTTCTGTCTTGGTTTGGTAGTATGGATCGAACACAACAATCTTCATCCCCAGCCCTAACGCAGCCTTTTGGGCAACTAAATGCCCAATTTTGCCGAAGCCGACCACACCTAGCGTCTTGTCTGCAAGCTCCATACCAATAACAGACGTACGCCTCTGATAATTTCCCGTTCTGACCAACCGGTCGCAAAGGAATAGATCTCGAGAACAGGCAATTATCGCGCCAAGAACTTGTTCAGCCACTGCATTCACATTTGACTCGGGAGCATTGGTTACCCAAATCCCCAATTCTCTTGCGCAATCCAAATCAATCGTGTCAACACCTATGCCGTGTCGGGCAACCACTTTTAAGCTAGGAGCCTTTACAAGAATGTCCCTAGTAATTCTCGCATTACGGACAATGACAGCGTTACATTTCCCAATCGCCTGAGTGATTGAGCTCGTACAATTCTCACAAAAGCAGATCTCATACCCTCGTTCCAGTAAATACTGCTTTCCCGCCGCATCCATATCTTCCGGGAGAAGCACCAAATTGCTCATTTATCCAGCCTCCCACGGAAATACGCCTTGTCGCCCAATTGTTCCTCAATTTCCATTATTCGGTTCCACTTAGTGACCATCTCGCCCCGGAATGGGCATCCCGTCTTCATATATTGAGCACCAATGGCCACACCGATATCTGCCTGAAAGGGATCTTCGGTCTCACCCGAACGTGTCGAAGCTACCAGCGCGTAATCCAGTTTCTTGGCAAGGTCGGTTGTTTCGAGCGTCTGGGAAATTGTTCCCACCTGATTTACCTTGATCAGGATCGCATTGCCTGCCTGCAAATCGTACCCTTTTTGCAGACGCCTGGCATCGGTAGCAAATAAATCGTCGCCAACGATTAATGTCGGCAATACTTTGCGCATACACGCAAAACCATCAAAATCATTCTCGTGCAATCCATCTTCGATGAACTTTATCGGGTATTTTTTGCATAGCTCACTATAGTAAGAGATCAGTTCTTCTCGGGTACACGCACCCCGCTCTAGTTCGTACAGATTTGTTTTTGGATTGTAAATCAAACCGGAGGCAACATCAATCCCAAAACCGATGCGGCCCGTATAACCGGCCTGGTCAATCGCTTCGCTCAGATAATCGAACGCATCCTCATTTCGAAAAAGCGGAGGAGCTAAAGCCGTAATCTGCGCAACGAGTCCAAACTTCTTACACAAATTTTTATATAAAATATGAAAAGTCTCCACCACAGCGCGAATCGAATCAGCAAATGTATCAAATCCAAACGGCACCACCAAAAAATCTTCAAAATCAAGATGATTACCCGCAGTCTTTGAACCTGAGATCAGATTGGGACATACAATTGGAAGCGCCGTCGCTTCCGGGCCACCTAAATAATGATACAACGGTACCCCGCTAAACTTAGCACCGGCACGGGCGACTGCAATCGAAACCGCCGTAATCGCGTTGCCGCCCAGCCACCTTTTATTCGGCGTGCCATCCAACCCGACCATTAACTGATCGATCGCATATTGGTCATCAACAGGCATTCCGATTAACCGTGGAGCAATCAGCGTATTGACGTTTTGGACAGCTTTAAGTACTCCCTTTCCCATAAATCGTGTTCCGCCATCACGTAAATCAATTGCTTCATGGTCTGAAACTGAAATCCCTGCAGGAGCCGAAGCACGAACTGTTATATTTTCCCCAGCAGCCAAATCAACCTCAACTGTTGGAATTCCTCTGCCATTTATAATTTCCCGAGCCTTTATCGAGCTTATTGTGCATTTATTCATTCATTCGCATCCTTTATAACCAGCACACGTAAATTAACCACGTTCGTCCCTGTAGGTATTGTAATAATAGCATCGTCCAACGGTTTAAGCACATTCGATGAGTCATGGCGCTTCAGCCCTTCAAAAATGCTCAAGCCCATCATTTCAGCGCGTGTGGCCGTGCTTTCGTCGGCAATACCCCCTGCAATATAGGTCGGCCCGTCCGTCCCTTCCGAATCGATTGAAGCGCATACCACATTTTTGTATCCCTTAATATTCATGGCAAAGCCCAGTGCAAACTCCTGATTCGGCCCGCCTTCACCCGGATGTTCACACACCGTCACCCGTGTCTCACCTGCACTTAGCAAAACACAAGGCGTGGGGAAAGGACGCTTATACAACTGAATCTCTTTTGCAATGCCTGCAAGCACACTCCCCACCTCACGTGCCTCACCTTCAATCTTTGTAGAGAGCACCGCCGCATAATATCCTTTTTCTTGAGCATACTGTACCGCTGTTTCGCAAGCGGTGCGCTGATTGCCAACGTCATACATTAAACTTCGGATAAAATTGATATCTTTGGGTGTCTCCATCTCGGGATGAGTCAATCCGTGAGTCAGATAGCGCTGAACAGAAAGTGGTGTTTCTTCCCACAAGTCGTAATCCTTTAGCATCTTTATAGCATCGGCAAACGTCGACGGGTCAGCCAGTACCGGATCAGGCCACGGCAAAAACTCGGGGCGTGTATCCTGGGTCAATATCACCACCGTTGCTGGCGCCAGTAACTTAAGCATACCCCCTCCTTTAAGACGGCAAATATGCTTGCGCACCGCATTCAATTCATAAATCGGAGCCCCGCAGCGCATCAACAACTTGTTGACCTGTATTACATCTTCAAGTAAGATTCCTTCGGGAGGCAACACCATAAGCGATGAACACCCGCCGGTGATACAGACAAAAACCAAATCTTTCTCTGTAAGCGTATCGCCCAATGCAGCAATTTTCTTGCCCGCTTCCAAGCTCTTCTCATTCGGAACCGGGTGTGCCGCTTTAATCAACTCAACCGTTGGCAGAGGATTCTCATCAAAATCCTTTAATGCGACAACTCCGCCATCAATCCTGTCACCCAGAATTTCATTCAACGCGCATACAATGGGATACGTTCCCTTGCCGGCTCCCACTAAATATATACGATCGATAGTGTCCAGTGCAAATATCTGCTCTCCAACATACAGTGCGTGATCATCAGAAGAAACCACCCGTTTCGTCCCATGATATGTGCTCGCCGCATCAAGCGCAACATTCAAGCAATCAAGGGCGATCCGCCGTTCTTCTTGACAACCGTGATTTACCAGCTGCTCATAATTTTTTATGTAATTCATACATACCTCACTAATTACCTGATGGTTCAATGGATAATGCCAGAAGAAACCCTATTTGCGAAAAAAAACATCTTCAAAGTGCCGAAAACCAACATGCTCCGAGACGTACGTTCTTAATGCTTGTTTTCCAGTTACAAAAGTGGCCTCTAGTTGAATCCCTGCTAATGATCAATCGGCCAACTCAATAACCATCTCAAGTTCAACTGAAGCATTGAACGGAAGTTCGGCAACACCGACGGCGGAGCGAGCATGCTTTCCGTTTTCGCCATAGAGCTTATGCAACAAATCAGAAGCTCCGTTAATCGCCTTGGGTTGTTGGTTAAATCCAGGAGCGCTGTTTACGAAACCTACAAGCTTCACAGTTTTCTTTACCTTATCCAAATCGCCGATTGCGACTTTTAACGCTGCTAGGCAGTTAAGGCAAGCGTCGCGGGAAGAAAGATATGCCTCCTCTTCACTAATCTCAGCCCCAACCTTGCCGACATATCGGCGAACACCATTAATACGGGAGGTCTGGCCAGACAGATATGCGATGTTTCCACAGATCTGGACCGGAATATACGACCCTACGGGTGTGGGGGCATTAGGCAGTTCAAGGCCCATTTCTTTAAGTAATACTTCTGTTTTCATTAGAAATCTCCCTTTTCCCTCTTAAAATTTGAATAAGATATACTAAAATAAGACAACCTATGCCGATCCAGATGGTAAGCATGTTTTGCATGATAATTAAAATGCTTCCCAATAAAAGCAGCACACGATCATACCAGCGGCAATGGGTTTTAAGAAAGCCAATCGACCCGGCACTAAACATGTACAATGCAATCAGCGAAATAATGAACATCGGCATCGCAGCTGCAAATCCTTGCCATACACCGCCATGAATGTCAACCAGCAGTTTTGGGGCATATACAAAAATATATGGTAATACAAACCCTCCCATAGCGATGCCAGTGGCTTTTAAACCAGTTTTGAAAGTATTTCCCCCCGCAATACCCGAGGCAGCATAAGCTGCTAAAGCCACGGGCGGGGTGATATCAGCCACTACGCCGTAATAAAAGACAAACATATGAGCAGCCAGAATAGGGACGCCCATATTGGTCAGTGCGGGACCAACAATCGTAATTAAAACTATATATGTAGCAGTGGTCGGTAATCCCATTCCTAAGATCAAACTGGTGACCATCGTCAGAATCAAGGCAATCATCAGATTTCCGTTTGCAATAATCTCAATGAAGCTTGCAAGCTTCAGACCGACACCCGTTATTGAAATCGCGCCCGAGACAATGCCAGCAGTGGCGCAAGCCATTGCAACGGGTACCATGCCTATCGCGGCTGTCTTTAACGCAGACAGAGTGAGCTTTAGATTAAACCGGGTTGTCGGAATTGCCATTGCCAGAACCAGAAGGCTAACGATTGACCAAACAGCAGCCATCATCGGCGTTCGCCCTCGGACAAGCATATAGATCATTACGATTAACGGAATCAGCAAGTGACCGCGTTCGCGCATAATCAATTTTATTTTCGGCATATCTTCGTCGGGAATCCCTTTTAGTTCAAGTCTCTTTGCCTCTAAGTGGACAGAAATATAAACGCCGACAAAATAGAGGATCGCCGGCAACAGAGCCGACATTATAATGTCGGTGTAGGGCTTTCGAATATAGTCAATCATCAAAAATGCGGCAGCACCCATAACCGGCGGCATAATCTGACCACCCGTGGAAGAAGCGGCTTCTACAGCACCGGCAAATTCTTTCGAATATCCTACCTTTTTCATAAGCGGAATCGTAAAAGTACCGGTTGCCACAACGTTCCCAATTGAACTCCCGGATATCGTTCCCATGAGGGCACTTGAGACAACCGCCGCTTTTGCCGGCCCTCCAACACCACGCCCCGTCGCACACAGCGCTAAATCAATAAACAAATCTCCACCGTGTGTAATCTCCAAGAAAGAACCGAACAATACAAAAATGAAAATATAAGTCGCTGAAACTCCGATTGGCGATCCGAAAATACCTTCTGTGGCCATATACATATGATCGGCAAGCCGTGCAATTGTTACACCGCGATGCCCGAAAATTCCAGGGATGTAAGGACCAAGAAAGCAATATACAATAAAGACGGCTGCGATAATAACAAGCGGGTAACCCACTGTTCTGCGGGTTGCCTCAAGCACCAGCACCAAGTAAACAAGTCCAATGATTACATCTATCGTTTGCGGATTCCCGACTCTCCATACAATCGAGGAATAGTTCGCCATGGTATAAATCAGGATCGAAAGCAACAAGACTGGAATAATATATCCAAAAATCGATAGATGATCCTTCTGCTTTTTACGTTTTGCGTTATACAACAGAAAAGCCAGAATCATTTCGGCCGTCATGTGCACCATGCGTTGCTGGTAAGCAGGCATTACGCCGAAAGCCGAGGTGTATAGCTGAAAAAGTGAAATTGAAACAGCCGTGATTGCAACCGCCAAAGTTGCAATTTTATGATTTATAAAAATACTTTTCCACCCCGCTTGCATTGACATCTGGGCCGTAGAGTTTTCTTCAATATCTTTCATTGGACACCACAACTTTCTCCGTGCTTAGGGCTCAGGATGG
Source organism: Clostridiales bacterium UBA6114 (assembly GCA_002423435.1). Classification (GTDB taxonomy): domain Bacteria; phylum Bacillota; class Clostridia; order Oscillospirales; family Butyricicoccaceae; genus UBA6114. Next base: position 58,919 of record DIWE01000025.1, on the reverse strand, counting down.
TATAAAACCATCCTGATACCCTAAGCGCCAATTTCTGATGCTTCAACCATAGTAAAGACTGAATTTAGGCTTTTCTAAGAATCTTAAATCGTATGAAACAATTATCATCCGCGTTGCAGACATTACTTTATAAGACCAATTTCTTTGTAGTAACGTTCGGCACCTGGATGCAGCGGAACGGAAAGCCCGTCAAGTAGTGTCTCCTTGCTGATAGTAGAGCCGCAGGCATTGGAAGCCGCAATCTGATCAATATTCTCCACTAGCAACTTGGTCAACTGATATACGGATTCCTCATCGACTTTGTCAGTCGTCACCAATAACATGCGGACGGCAATGGTGTCAAAAGCGCCGGCTCCTTTATATGTATCCGCCGGATAATGCATTTTAACAAAGAAGGGATATTTTTTCATTAGGTTGTCAATGGCCGTATCGCTCAAGCCAAAGGCGTTTATCGGTGTTGTAACGGCGATATTCATAACAGGGCCATAAGGAATACCCGTCATATAGCAAGCAGCGTCAACGTGGCCGTCACTAATGGCCTGTGCTGATTCGTCAAACCCCAATTGTTTGGCGCCGACATCCTTGTCACTAAATCCGTAGGCAGCAAGAACACGCTCCGAATTCAATAATGTACCGCTTCCTGCAGGCCCGATGCTGGTGACTTTATTAGTCAAATCTTCCATCTTCGCCATCCCGCTTTTTTTCGGCACTATTACATGGAACCCTTCGGCATATAGCGCGGCAACCGCGCGGATCTGCGGCATGGCATTATCTTTGAAATCTTCTTCCCCGCGGCTGGCATAATAAGCAATATCATTACCCACCATGCCAAAGTCAGCTTCTCCTTTGCCAAGAACACGTGCGCATAGAACAGAGCCGCCACCAACCTGGTTCGTCACCTGAATACCCGGCACTTTTTTGTTGGCTATATCGGCCCAGGATCCTGAAATTACATACATGGAGCCGCCAACGGGACCCGTTACCACTGAAAAATTCTTGCTGCTTGCAGCGGGGGTAGTGGTAGTATCGCCCGTAGCCGTACCTGTGCTGTTGGCCGGAGCTGTTGCACTGCCATTATCAGCGGTCTTTGAACACCCTGCGAAAGAAAACACTGCAAGGATTACCAGCAAATAAACTAGAGCTTTTCTCACAATTTTCCCTCTTTTCTTTTATATTTTATTTTTATGACTGCAAACTTTTTGAAATTTCATCCAACTTGCGATAGAATTCCTCTTTTCCGTCCACCGCATCTTCAGGGACGTTAATGTACTTGTTCAGTGTTTCAGTGTCTTTGAATCCGGAACCCGTTACAACTGCCACCAATACATCAGTGCTTTTCAGTTTGCCTTGCTTAGCCATCTGATAGGCGGAAGCCACTGCAATAGCTGAGGAAGGTTCACAGAAAACTCCAACCTTGCCCAAGCGCTCCCATGTGCTCAAGAGATCTTCATCTGTAACCTTAACACCACATCCACTAGACTCGACCACCGTTTGTAATGTCTCGTTGCCCAGCAACGCGGGATTAGAAACTGCTATCGCGCTGGCAATTGTATTGCCCTTTTCGATCCCCGGGACATAATCGAAGCCGGCATCAATGGCATCCACGATCGGACCGCAATTTGCCGCCTGGCAGGCTACCATCGCCGGGAGATCATCCACTAACCCCATCCGTTTGAACTCGTTGAATCCCTTCCATGCCTTCACCACCGACATGCCGCCCGCCGCGGGCTGCAGCACGTATGTCGGAGTTTTCCAACCCAATCCCTGCACAATCTCATACGCATAAGTTTTTTTGCCTTCATATCTATAAGGATTGTCAGTTCCACAGTCGTACCAGTGATACTTATGACTCGCCACCATCTCGCGGTACATCGAATTAATTTGTGAATAATGTCCCATAACCCGTACTAAATGCGCCCCATAAAACACCGCCTGGGCAATTTTAGGAGCGGGGGTTGCGTGAGGGCAGAACACCACGCTCTCCAGTCCGGCGCGTGCAGCATAGCCAGCTGTTGAAGCAGCCTTATTCCCCGTTGAGTCGCAAGAAAGTACCCTGTAGCCAAACTCTTTAGCCTTGGTTGCCGTTACTGCAATCGAACGATCCTTGAGTGAGCCCGTCGGTTGACCGGCATCATTGAGAATATACAACTTAGCAACACCTAACTCTTTGGCCAACACTGGAAAATCAAGAAGCGGTGCTCCGCCCTCGCCCAGCGTAACAATCTGGTCAAAATCAACAATAGGCAGCAACTCTTTGAAGCGCCAGATGTTATTGGGACGGTGTTCGATTCCCAGCCCGCTCCAGTCTGTTTTTAATTGTTCGTAATCATATTGTGGATCCAAGAGATTTCCGCATTCAGGGCATAATAGCAGATCCTCTGTGGAATTAAATATTTTGCCGCAATGAATGCACTTTAATCCTGTGAAATAATCATTCGTCATACTTAAGTACCCTCTTTTTGGATATAGTTGTATTTTAATTAGAGAATTCTAGAAGTGTTATGAGCGAGGAGATTCGGCATCTGCTATTAAAATAAAATTACTATTTTTGCGTTTATTATCTCTCTTCCTTAATTTCGCTTTTATCGGGATTTATCGTTTCCGTTTTACTATAATCCTCAATAATATCCGGCTGCTTTTCTTTGCCTACCCTTTTGCTAAGCCGCTGATATGCATTTTCAAGATGTTCATTCATAATTGCAGCCGCTTTCCGCGAATCACCTTCAGCGATAGCCTGTACCAAGTCGCAATGATAGGCATATGAGATAGCCGGCATGTGTTGAATTTTAGCGATCTCCACCTGCTGTGCTTTCATCAAGTCAGAAATAATTCCCACAAACTCGGCCAGAATTGAGTTTTTAGCACAACGGGCAATCGTAAGATGCAATATTGCATCTTGTTCCGTATAGTCTTCCAGATTCGAGAGGCTCTTTTCCATCTTTCCGAGGATCTGCCTCAGTTCTTTGATATCATTTTCGTTTGAGCGTAAGGCTGCCAACTGAGCCGTCCACACTTCCAGAACCTTACGCGATTCCATCAGTTCCGTCAAATCAGTATTATTTAATTTGAGAAGCGGAACCAGGTTATTTAGGCTTGATTTCACATCTACATTGTTCAGATAAGTTCCATCTCCATGACGGATAGTCACCACGCCCAGAGACTCAAGGCGCTGCAAAGCTTCACGCATGGTATTTCGGCTTACGCCAAACATTTTCTGCAAATCGTCTTGAATCGGAAGCTTTTCCCCAACCTTAAACGTTCCATCGCCGGCTGCTTCAATAAAATTCTTGACTATTTTGGAGACCAATGTTTCAGAATGTACAATCATAATAAAATTCCTCCAATGACAGTATCATAGTATCACCGCGGGCAGAAGTTGTCAATACAAAGTTGACTTGTTTGCCGAAAACGCAATCCATCCAAAGCGAAAAAAATAGCGGATCAAATTAATTGTGTGTTTCCCGCCGACGCGGACTGGAACACATGCAGAACAGACGGACAAGACGGTAGGCTTTTATTTTGGCAGTGTGACTCACATCATGTCCGTCTGTCGTGCTATGTAAGGTATCCTGCGGACAATGCCCGCAAAATCCGCGAAGTCAAAAGGTTGTCGTAGTCGTATACTCCACCTTAAGAGAGCTGTCCTTCTGTTTTGTCAGCTTCGCCTTGTTCCCGTTTCCGTCTTCGACCGACAGCTTTTCGAGGTCATGCGCCTGGAAAAAATCGACGACCGCCGATTCAACAAATTGGGACCAGTTTACTTTTTTCTCCTGCTGCTGCACTTTTCCAAATCTCCTTTTTGTTTCATATCAATGTGGCGCGGCGCATTGCCGCCCTTAACAGTTTACTACATTCCGCCGATAAATCAAGCCCGCGGCATTTAAAAAGATGCCCCCGGCGGTCGGGCCGGCTCCGGCCCCGGTCAGGAACAAACCTGCCGTTCGTTCGTCAGAAACAGATATACAATCACAAGGAGGCGATTTGAATGACTGCATTTCAGTTAAGCAAGAAGCGGGCCGCGGCACTTTTAGCGGCGACGTCCGTTTTCATTTTTTCACTGACCGGCTGCGAGAGCGCCAAGGCGGTTCAGGAGGACCTGACGCAGGGCGTAAACGCAAACCCGGTTAAAGTACAGGACGCCTTGTCCGACGCGGCGATCGGGAATTTCCAGGATTTTTCCGGGCTTCTTCTGAAGGAATCCCTGGCCGACGGCGGAAAAAACACGCTTATCTCCCCCGCGTCGGTCTATCTTGCGCTCGGCATGACGGCAAACGGCGCGGACGGCGATACGCTTTCCGCCTTTGAACAAGTCCTTGGCGGCAGCGGGCTTTCCCTCGAGGAAATAAACGTCTTTTGCCGCGCGCTTTCCGACCGGCTTATGGATGTGGCGGGAGGTACGACGCTCGATATCGCCAACAGCATCTGGTATGACGAGGGGTTCCAGGCCGACGGCGCTTTCCTGCAAAAAAACGCCGACTACTTTAACGCCGACGCTTTCCGATCGGATTTTTCAAACCCGGAAACGGTGGACCAGATCAACGAGTGGGTCTATGAGAAGACGAACGGACTGATCCCGGACATCATATCAAAGCTTGACGAGCAGGATGTCATGGCGCTGATCAACGCCCTGTATTTAAACACCGCATGGCAGACCGAATTTAACCCGGACGACAACATAAAAGCGGATTTTACAAAAAGCGACGGCAGCACCGAGGAATGCACCTTTATGTCAAACAATGTTCGGAACGAGCAGGTTCTGTCGTGGCAGGGCGCGCAGGGCGTACTTTTGCCCTATGACGACGGGAAGCTTTCCTATCTTGCGGTGCTGCCGCCCGAGGGGACGACCGCGGAGGCTTTCGCGTCCCTGCTTTCAAGCGAAGCAATAACCGGACTTATGGAAAGCGCGAAGGAAACCAAGGCTCTTGTGCAGCTTCCGAAGCACACGATGAATTTTGACATCGGCTTAAACGACGCGCTTTCCCGCATGGGCCTTGACATGGCGTTCGATCCCGACCGCGCCGGCTTCGGCAAGATGGGCGCCGCGGACGAAAAGCTGTTTATCGGCCAGGTAATCCATAAGACCTGCATCAAGGTAAACGAAAAGGGCACCGAGGCCGCCGCCGCGACCGGCGTGATCATGCGGTCAACTTCGGCGAGAATCGAAGATTATACGACGCTGCGCTTTGACCGGCCGTTTGTCTTCGCCGTCGTGGACCGGGAGATCGGCGTGCCGCTTTTCCTCGGCGTGCTGAACGACCCGGAGGAGTAAACGGCGCTTGATGCATTAGATCAAAAGACAGACGGACCCTACCTGCCGCGGCAGGTAGGGTCTTTTGCGTATCTGAGCTTTGTGTTTCCCGCCGCCGATGCGAAAACCGCAGGCCGGACATGCTCCGCCCCTGGTGTCGAGGCTATGCGACAAGTCCGGGGTTCATTGCCGATGCTTTTTGAGAAGGGCGAGCGCCGTATCGTTATCGGTCATCACGATATGGAAGAACCCGCTCCGAAGCGCGCCCAGAAGAGCGCCGATATGATTGCTTCCCCCGCCGATGCCTATGCGCAGCGGTATTTTGCGAAGCTGCCCGACAGACGGCGCCAAAAGACGCTCTTTGATCTTTTTCAAGTCGATAAACCGCCCGTTTTCATCGTAATAGTTGAAAATAACGCTCCCGGCGGCGTCCGCGGTTTCCCGATACAGCTGCTCGTCGTACGCTTTCAGAAGCGTCTCGTTTATCTCCCTGTCAAAGACCTCAAAAATACCTACGGTGCATCTGTCGATCATTTCAAAGCTCTTTTTGATATACGGCTCGTCGAGAAGCATGGCTTTGTGCCTTTCGCTTTCCGCAAAAAGCGGCGCATGGAGGAAATACGGCGTCGCCGCAAGCTTTTGCGAATAGGCGATCACCAGCCGGTCTGAGTCATAAATATTTTTGAATTCGGGATCGGGGCCTTCCTTTTTAAGCAGGCTCCCCATCAGCTGGACGACCGATACCCTGCTGTACTTTTGATTGAGGTGCGGCGCCGTCATTTCAAGCAGGTGGCCTCCCCCCACTCCGAGCACCGAGCAGGTGTCCATCCTGTTTTTCAGGTAATTCGCCAGCGCTTCGCTTAAAAGCTCCTCCAAAAAGACGTAATCGCTGTTCGGCACCACCACGGAATCAATCAGCCCAAAGGCGTCTTCAAGCATTTTCTCGGTTTCAAGGTTTTCTTCATAGTATTCGGCAATTTCTATTTTCACAATGTTTTCCTGCTGGGCCCGTTTGAGCTCGCGGATTACCTTCTGTCTTGAGATGTTAAACTTTTTTGCAATCTGCATCTGCGTCATTCCGTAAACATAATAGGAATACGCAATCTTTATTTCGTTTCTTAAGTCCTCCATTTCACATGCACACCCCGTTTTTCTCGTTTCATGCAAATTTATTGTTAAATATTGTATCATAAAGGACCGGCCGTCGGCTATACGCGATGCCTTTTCACCGAGGGAAAATATCTGGCTGCGGATGAAAAATTTGTATAACAGCAGTGCGGCGGGCTTATCTGCCCGCCGCACTGCCGGGATGTGCAGGAGTTTTTTGGGTGGCCGTCAGTTCATAAGGTCGAAAATCTTGGACCTGTCGCCCCATTTTTTAAGCGCTTCGAGAAGCTCCACATGATCCTTCGCATAGACTTCAAGCGCAATGCCCTGCATTGTCGCGTCAATCGCCTGGCGCATCGACCTCGCGCCGGCCTCGGCTCCCATGGGATGACCGTGGATCGCGCCGCCGGCAGCCATGCAGATATCATTTCCAAGCTCGTTCATCGTCTGCGCCACAACGGGTTGGGTTGTGCCGCCGGACAGCATCGGAAGCATCTGCTTTAATCCGAACAGTTCCATTCTCGCATTGTTGACCTGCATCATGTATTTATTATGCATAACCGGGAATTTCCCGTAGGGCGTCGTGATAATCGCCATATCCGAGCCGATCATGCGGGCGAGCTTGCCCATCAGGAGGGGAGAGGAAATTCCGTTATAGGGAGAGCCGAACATGGCGCCCGAAAAGTCCACATGCGCCAGGATCGGCACATTAATTTCGGGGTCTTCAAAGATCATCTGCGCCGCCGAGAAGCCCAGGGTGTAGATGTTCAGCATCAGCGCGTTTGCGCCCGCGTCGATTGCCCTTAATGCATTGTCCCTGATTTTCCTGACATGGTCGGTGATATTGACGGTATAAAGCGTGTCTTCTCCGGTTTCCTCCCTGGCTCTCTTTAGCGACGCCATAATCTGTTTGACCCTCTCCTGAAGCGGGCAGAAATCGGGGTCGGCCATGATCAGCTCGTCGTCCTTGATGATATCGACGCCGCCCTTTGCAACTTCGTAGCACATTGCGGCGCCGACATCCGGCGTCCAGCCCGTGCACGGCTTGATCATATTGTTGACAAACGGCCTTTTCGGGACGTTCAGCAATTTTCTGAGTCCGTCTATGCCGAATTTGGGGCCTTTAAATCCTTTGACGAAGGATTCCGGGAAGGTAAGGTCGAGGAGCTTCAGTTTGCCCGAGTTTGCGATGTTGCCGATCACCGCGGTGTACAGCATCGGGATCTGGGGCCCGAAGTTATGCGCGGGATAGCCGATCTGAATAATATACTTGCGCTCATCCGTGTCTTTCGGCAGCTCGAATTCATAATCGGGCACCTCAAACACGTTTAAGACCTTTCCACCGTATTCGATTTTTACCTTGTCGGTCTCGCCCGGCACGGAAACCCAAGTTCCTGTGGTCTGCTCGTCGGCGACGGCGACGGCGAGCTTTACGGCGTCCTTTGTCCTTGATTCAATGAAGTATGTCGCTATGACATAATCTTCTGACAAACAGACTTCCGGGAATGCGAACGCGTACTCTTTCATAATTTACCTCCAAATCAGTCTTCGAAGTTTTGCAGTGTATCCACTATTTTTTGAATAGCCTCTTTTTCATCTCTGCCGTTTGCAGTGATGGTAATCCGGTCTCCCTTGCAGGCCCCTAAGGTCAGAAGCGATAAAATGCTTTTTGCGTCGACGGCGACGTTTTCTTTTATGATGGTAATTTTAGATTCAAATCGCGACGCTGTCTTCACAAGCAGGGATGCAGGCCTCGCGTGCAGACCGACCTTGTTCCGCACAACGAACGTTACATCAGTCAAAACCAACCACCCTTCCCACGGGACTTAAAGAAATCCTCAAGTACTTCCGGATTCAGGATAAATTCCGGCGCCTTTGCGTTTATCAGGCTGAAAATTCCCTGATTGATCATTTTGGAATGGTTTTCGATCACCTCCGCGGTTGTGCCGCCCAAATGCGGCGTCGCAAACACGTTGTCAAGGCTTAGAAGCGGTTCCGTTTTCGTATTCGCGGGTTCCGAGTGAAACACGTCGATCGCCGCCCCCGCGATTACGCCGTCTTTGAGCGCCCGATACAAAGCGTCATGGTCGACAAGGACCGCCCGCGCGCTGTTTACGAGGATTGCCGTGGGCTTCATCAGCGAAAGCTTCGCGGCGTCGATAAACCCCCTGTTATTCTCGCTCACGTTCATATGGAGCGAAACGATGTCCGATGAACGAAGCAGCGTGTCAAGATCCGTCATTTTGACATTGAGGCTTTCGTATACCGCCCGATCCGCAATATACGGGTCAAAGCTCATGACCTCGGCTCCGAACGCGTTAAAGAGCTTCGCGACTCTTTTTCCGATATTGCCGAATCCGATCAGTCCGATTTTTTTGGAGCAAAGCTCCCCGGTCCGGAATCTCAGATAAAAATCAAGCCAGCTTTGCCATTGATCGTCATACAGCCACTTTGTCGCGGCCCGGACCTTTTTCATCGCGGCAAGCGTCATCAGGATCGTGAATTCCGCCACCGCGTTTAGGTTTCTTCCCGGTGCGAAAAGCACCGGGATTCCTCTCTCAGTCAACGCTTTTACATCGATTGTCGAATCATCACCGCGAAGCCCCCGTCCGCAGCCGACGATTTTCAGCTTTGGCGCCGCGTCAATCACTTCTTTTTGAAGATCGCACACTTCGACGATGACCACATCCTTGTCGGCCGCCATCTCCTTGAGCTCATCCTTTGAATAGCCCCGTCCGCGCTCCATCCAATTGTGATAGGACACGTCGAAATGTTCTCCCAGTCTTTGAAGCTCCGGGCCGCTGTAAGCTGCGGTTACAAGAGCTTTGGGTTTACTCATTGATCGAATGCCTCCCTTTTATTTTGCTGCGGCTTTGCCCAGTTCCTTTGCCTTTTGCGCTTCCATGAATTCCGGCGACGCGCCCGCCGCGATCTGCCAGGCTACTTTGTTTTTGCGGAATGCAAAGTAAACGGCAAGGTACACGGCGACCGCAATGAGAATGGTGAGCACTTTCATGGTCCCCGATGCCGCGAAAGCTTTATAGCCAAGCCATCCGTAAGGGACGACCCCTAGCGTCCAGGCCGATACCAGAGCGCCCTGGCTCGCTTCCGCGACGCCCGCCGTCGCGGCGGCTTTTGTGAATATTTCGAGGATTGTGGAGTTTAGCGCCTGACCGATCGTATACCAGATCGTTCCGGCGATCACGGTTCCGAATATGTTCCCCTTCATGACGGCCGTGATGCCGATCACCATAAACGGCATTGCGGCAAGGTCGGCGAGCGGGAGCATCCTGTTTCCCGGCTGAATCACCGCGATCAAAAGCATGATCGGGATCATGATAAGGCCCGCCGTCAGGTTCGCTTCCTCGCCGAAGTACACCGCGGGATCGAGCGAAATATAGAAATTCTTTCTTCTCATCTGTCCGCTCTGGGCCCTGGCGCTCATTTTCTGGCTGATCGGGATCAAGCCTTTGACAAACAGCCCCGAAACCGCGGGGTAAAGCGCCATGATCGCGCCCGTTACGATGCCCGTGGTGAGGATGGACGCCCATGTCGCCATTTGCCCAAGCGCGTTTAAGCTCGCGATGAACGAGATCACAATTCCGACGATCAGGCCCATTGTGACCGGCTCCCCGAAAAAGCCGATCTTGTCCCGGAGGGTGGTCGGATCAAGCCTGACTTTATCGAGCTTGAGCTTTTTTAGGAGCCACTTAATAAGGATCGCAAAAGGTGCTCCGTTGATCGCGCAGATGCACGTCGACGTAACGCCGTCATAGCCGTAATGCTCCTGCAGCGACGGCGCGATCCAGTCCGCGATCAAAAGCACGATCAGGTTTAAGTAAGTGGCGCACGCGACGCCCAGCCAGAAGCTCCCCGTCACATACTGAACGATCGCCGCCCAGAAAACGAACTGATAGTAGTTCCAGATATCGGTCGGCTGGAAGGTATCCGTCCATTTTGTGAGGAACAGGACAAGGTTTACAAGAAGGCCGAACACAAGGTAGAACATGCCGATTGTGTTTGCGTAAACAATGACGGCGCCCGCCGGCCAGCCCACGTCGATTCCGGGGAGGTTGATGCCGGTGTTTTTCACCATCTGCGTCACCATCGGGGAAAGCGAACCCATCAGCGAGCCCAGGATAATGTTAAAGGCCGTCAGGCCGACACCCATGAAAAGAGCGCCCTTAAAAGCGTCCTTGGGTTTGACCCTCATAATCAGGCTTAATATGAAAACCACAACCGGAACAATGATGGTGGAGCCGAACACGTCGATAACCGTTTTAACCATTGTCATTGTTTTTTCTCTCCTCTATCTCACGAATTTTGTTCAGGAGCTCATTTGTGAATTCCTCTTCGCCCATGCCTGTGAAGAGAGGCATTCCGATCATAATCGGGATACCCGCGTTATTCTTAGCAGAGGTTTTGCCTGTGACAATGATGAGATCCGCCCCGGTTATTCCCGGAATCTGCGTGATCTTCTGCGGAGTGATTGTATTCGCGATGCGATTTTTCCTTAAAATTTCCTTCAGCTTATCAGTTACGACTGTTGTGGTAAAAATACCGCCGCCGCATGCAACGACCAAAGAAACCGCCAAATCCATCACATCCTTTCAAAGTTAAGACGCTTTATTCGACGCAAAGCATATCGCCTAAAAATTCCGACATAACCGCAAGGAGCGCATCCGGTGTTTTGCTTTTCATGATCCGTTCCAGGTACTCAGGCTCCTGGAACATGCCGCTCAGCTTCCGAAGGACGACCACCTGTTCCTCCGGCCGTACAATTCCAAACACGAATACCATTCCGGCGAAAACCTTCTTTTCCGAACCGTCCATGTTTTCAAACTCGACCGGCTCCTGAAGCGTCGCAAGCGCAAGAAACGATTTTAAGCAGTGCGTCCCCACATGTGATATCGCCATCGGAATGCTTGTGTCGAGCCCGGTCGGAAACTCTTTTTCCCGCGCGATCAGATCGTCGTAAAACAGCTTATCAACATACCCGTTCTCAAGCGCTTTATCGCAAAGCTTTTTGATAACCTCCTCCTTTTTTGTGGCATGCAGGTCGGGAAGCATGACGTTTACGGAAGTTGTCAGGAACTCGGGCATTTTTTATCCCCCCTTTCAAATTAAAATAATCCCTCGCACAATGAAAGCGCCCCTTATGTCATATCCCCTTGCACTTAAGCATCTGCCTTATTTGTTCCGCGCTCTGCAGCGAAAGAGCCTCCTCTGCCGCCCGAACGGCTTCGTCGTATGTAACGGAGGCGAGCTTTTTCTTGAATGCCGGAATCGAGGACGAAGCCATGGAAAACTCGTCGAGGCCCATTCCCGCAAGGATGACCGCAGCCTCGATGCTGCCCGCCATCTCTCCGCACATTCCCGTCCATTTGCCGTGCCGGTGCGACACGTCGATCACGTGCTTGATCAGTTTCAGCACCGCCGGGTTAAAGTAATCGTACAGGTACGCGACATGCCGGTTCATCCTGTCTGCGGCGACGGTGTACTGGATCAGGTCGTTTGTCCCGATGCTGAAGAAGTCCACTTCACCGATCAGATCCTCCGCGACAATCGCAGCCGCGGGTATTTCGACCATAATGCCGACCTCAACATCATCGGAATACGGGATCTTTTCCCGAAAAAGCTGCCCTTTCGCCTCATCCAGATAGCTTTTCGCCTTTTTCAGGTCGGAAAGCGAGCTGACCATGGGGAACATCACTCTCACCTTCCCCGAAAGCGCCGCGCGCAGGATTGCCCGAAGCTGTGTTATAAAAACCTGCGGCCTGTCAAAACAAAGCCTCAGCGCGCGCAGTCCCAGAAACGGGTTTTCCTCATGCGGGATTTCCATATAGGAGAGGTTCTTATCGCCGCCGATATCAAGCGTGCGCACAATTACCGGAAGCGGAGCGGCTTTTTCGATTACCTTTCTGTATTCTCTATATTGGGTTTCCTCGTTCGGCCACCGCGTCTGGTCCATGAACAGAAATTCGGTGCGGTAAAGGCCCACTCCCTCCGAGCCGTATTTTTTCAGATCCGCGCATTCCTCGTAAAACCCGATATTGGAGGTCACTTCCACTCTTTTTTTTCCGTCCGACGTCACGGCGGGAAGAGTCCTGAAAATTTCAAGGTCTTTCTGCTCCTGCAAGAAACGGGCCCTGCGGTTTAAGTAATCCAGCTGTACCGCCTTGTCCGGATGCGGAATCACTTCCCCCTTGTCGCCGTCGACTATGACGTAGTCCTCTTCTTCAATGAGCGACAGATCGAGTCCAAGGCCCGCCACGGCCGGAATCCCCATACATCTGGCCATAATGGCCACATGGCTTGTCTTTCCCCCCGCCCCGAGCACAAACGCCCTGACCCTGCTGCGGTCAAGAGAAGCGATCTCCGACGGGGTCAGATCGGGCGCCACGATTACGGAAACCGCCTCAAGCTGCGTGTTTATGTCCGTGGGCAGCCCGAGCAGGTTCTTCAGTAAGCGGTTTCCGACATCCCTGATGTCTCCCGCCCTCGCCTTGAACATTTCGTCTTCCATACGCTCGAGCGCCGACGCGAATTCCTCGGAAACGGCGCTCACGGCCCCCTCCGGCTTTTTCAGTTTTTCCGAAATCATGTTTTTGATTTTTTCAATAAAAATGGGATCTTTGACGATCTGATAATGCGCCTCGAAAATATCATGCTTCTCTTTCTCATGAACAGGATCGTTGCTTCCAACGATTTTTTTTAGCTGCTCCTCCGATGAAGCCCTTGCTCTTTCAAAGCGGAGGATTTCCGAATCGATTTCCCGGGAGTCAATCAGAGCGTCTTCAAAGCTGCATGTGAAACGTTTTAAGAGCACAGCCCTGCCCATATCAATTCCGGATGATATCCCTATCCCTTTGAGCACCTCTATCACTCCCTTTTGTTTTCAGCAGCCCACTGATTTTACGACTGATCCAGCTTAAGATATGATATGATTTCATCTATTGCGGTCTGAATTCCTTTCCCTGTCAAAAAAGGCGCCCCGCTCATTATTTTGATGGGAAGCTCAAAGCCAATCGGCGCAGTTGTGACGACAAGATCATATTGACCGTTGCTGAGCTTTTCCTTTAGGCCGTCTACCTTGCTGGTTTCAAAGCAGACCTTTTCAGGCCAGTATCCCCTGTATTTCATCTTTGCTTCCAACTTTCCGCATGCGGCCACCGACGTCAGCATCCCGGTCCCGCACGCAACCAGAACCTTTTTCATGTCCTCCTCCTTCCCCTTCAAAACTGTGCAGCACAGCTGATGACCCCAACCATCGTTATCCAAATCTGTCGTTTTTTCATTTCCAATACTCTTTTGGCAATATTGCACAATTACGATTTTTTGTGCATTTCTATTAATATTCTACAATTATCATAACATCAATTTGTATTTTATCAATATATTTTGATTCGTTTTAATAAAGATTGTATAGGTGCACATTTCGATATTGTTAAAATAATCGATATTTACTAACATCTTTATGACAAATGTTACAAAGAGCTCTGTTTTCTTTTTTTCTCTCCTTCCATAGAGGCCATGGCTTATTTCCCGGCATAAAACCTCATGCGCCAAGGCGCGCCGCGATGAATGCAAAAATCCGGGCGCATGAGGTTTTTGCGCATATGGCGCGGTTGCCGCCTTTGGCGGCGAGCGCCATGCGCTTATATTGTTTTTTGCATAGCAAAAAAACGCCCCGCCTAAAGCGGGGCGCGAAATTACAGATAAACTAAGCGAGGCTTTTTTATTTGCCTTTTCGTGACGCGTTTTTACAAAATGCTGTCAAACCGGATGACGACCTTAAAGAGATCGCCGTCGACCGAAAGGTCAAAGCTTCCCCTTTGAAGCTCGGTAAGGCTTTTGGCAATCGAAAGCCCGAGTCCGCTGCCCTCTGTCGTGCGGGCGCTGTCGCCGCGCACAAACCGCTCCAGAAGCTCATCCGTGGTGATGTTGAGCGGATATTTTGAGATGTTTTTCAGGGTGACCGCCGCCTTTCCGGCGCTTTTCCCGACGTCGAGATACACCCTTGTGCCGGGCTGAGAGTATTTTACGATATTGTTCAAGAGATTGTCGAACACTCTCCACAAAAGCCTGCCGTCGGCGTAAACCGCGACCTCGCCCTGCGGGCTCCGGACAAGCACCTCGAGCTTTTCCAGGGCAAACCGCTCGGTATACTCGCCGACCGACTGGTTTACGAGCTCGACGAGATCGGTGCGGACCGGATTCAGCGGTATGTTGCCGGTCGACGCCTTCGACGCCTCCATCAGATCCTCCGTGAGCTTCTTAAGCCTTGCGGACTGCCGGTCCAGAACCTCTATATATTCCCGCGCGGTTTCACTGTCAATCGTCTCTTTTTTGAGGAGGTCGACGTAATTCATGATCGAGGTCAGCGGCGTTTTTAAATCGTGGGAAACGTTGGTGATGAGCTCGGTTTTGAAGCGCTCGCTTTTTAGGCGTTCTTCCACCGCCCTCGACATTCCGGCGCCGATGTTGTTCAAGGCCTCGGCGTGGGCCTTTATGTCCCAGAACATGTTTTTCGTGTCGATCTTGCTTATGTAATCGCCGCCCGCGATCCTCTTACCGCCCTCTTTGAGCGCCTGCATCTGCAATATCAGAAAGCAAAGCCCCAAAAGCACGGCGAGGTTAAACAGTAGCCCGAAGACGAAAAACACCGCCTCCCCTCTTGTATCCATGAAGAGGATAAACGTGACGATATTGACGAACAGATAGACCGCAAACGCAAGAACCGTTTTCCACAAAAGCGGCAGGTTGCCGGTCACAATACCGGCTGTTTTTGCCGCGAGGCGGAGCGTGCGGAAGACGAAGCTGAAAACCCGGTACAAAACGGTGTTTTCCCACCATTTGCCCGCTTTGACCCGCACGGCGAATGTCATGCAGAGCGCAAGCATAAGGAGCGCCGCGGCAATCAAAACCACGCCCAGCAAAACAAGTCTCACGATGTCACTGATATAATAAAAAACGCTTACGTTCAGAACAACAAGCGCAGCCATGAAAATGCCGAAAACGCACAAATCGAGAGGAATCCGGTCCCATGCGTTTAACACGATTTCTTCCTTCCCTTTTTTATGCCCCGCCGAGCAAAGGAGGAAAATAAAAAGCAAAAGGGCGAGGATTGCCGACAAAACCACAGCCGCAATGATCATATAGCGCATGGAGTAGAGCGTGTTAAAAATCTTATAGGGCGTATAGTAATCGTCCTTGACGGTGATCGGGTCTTTTACGTAGCAGTTGACCGTATATCTCTGATCGCCGGCACCTTCGGGGCTTCCGCCGTTTGCGGCGTCGCTTTGTTCGAAGGTGTAAAACAGCTGCGTCCCATAGTCCTGTTCCTCGTAATTAGAGAAAACCGTCTCCCCGTTTGCGTCGGTAATGGTAAAGAAAAAATTCGTATTTTCTTTTGAGAACATGGTTTCATATTGTTTCAGATAAAACTGGTCTTTCGCGGACAGATTTTCTTCTTGCGACAGGGGGAGATATTCGTAATATACGGTATTGGCGTAACCGCTCGTAATGCCTGCGCAAACCCCGGTATCGTAAAAGGAGCGGCCGTCCGAATAATACCCTTCGTTGGCCATATAAACGATGCCGATGGTACCGCCGACGGCGGCTGCCAGCGTCAGGACAAAAAGAAAGACCGCCGCGATTCTCGCCGCGAGGCTGTATTTCAGATTTTTCATCATTGTGATCATCCCTTTCCGTTATGCTTCAATGCACAAAACGACCGTGAAAGAAATGGTCATTTTGAGCATGTGCTGCCGCTTTCCCATAGGGCGTTAAGCTCGCGCATAAATCTTGCAGTTTGGATTCTTTCAAGCTTTTCCACCCCGTTCCATCTTGTACCCCTGCCCCCAGACCACTTTCAGGTACCTCGGTTCGGCGGGGTTTAACTCAAGCTTCTCGCGCAGGTGACGGATATGTACCGCGACCGTGCCCTCCGCTTTGTACGCGCTGTCGTTCCAGATGGTGCGGTAGATCTCGGCGGAGGAAAACACCTTGCCCGGATTTTCCATCAAGAGCTTTAAGATATCGTATTCCGTAGGGGTAAGCGAGACCGGCTCGCCGTAGAGCGTCACCTTTTTTTCGCGGTCGTCAAGCTCAATGCCCTCCATCGCAAGCACGTTTTCTCTTTTGGCCATCCCTCCGAGATTCGTGTACCGGCGAAGCTGGGCCTTTACGCGGGCGAGCATCTCCACGGGGTTAAACGGCTTTGTGATATAGTCGTCGGCGCCGATATTTAACCCGAGCACCTTGTCGGTGTCCTCGCCTTTTGCCGTCAGAAGGATCACCGGGATGTTGTATTTTTCCCGGATCAGGGCGGTCGCCTTGATGCCGTCGAGCCCCGGCATCATGATATCCATCAGGATGAGGTGAAACTCCGAACCGCCGAGAAGCTCAAGCGCCTCTTTGCCGTTTAGGGCCTCGGCAGTATGGTATCCTTCGGCGGAAAGATAGATTTTCAGGGCGGAAACAATATCCTTTTCGTCGTCGCAGATCAGTATGTTGTACATTTCATCACCTTCCTTACCAATTGTAACCAATGATTTCTTAAAATAAAAGGAGCAAAATCTTTAAGATTTGTTTAAGACATAAGCGAAAACGGAGGAAATACCTCATGGCATCTCCTCCGCAATACTCGTTATTCCGCCGGGCCGGTCTGTCGGCCGCCGTATGAAGGCTTATTCAAAAGTGATTTCTTTCCCGTTTTTGTCGTAGACAGCGCACTCGTCGGGCAGATAGTGCTCCGACAGGGCCCGCCCGTCGGAGGAAACGGCGGCGCTGTCCACCGGATAACGGTAGGTTAAGCCGCTTTCGTCCCTGATTTCCACGAACAGGGCGAACCTGTCGCCGGGGTTTATAGGGAACGCTTCGTTAAAGGGGAAAGTATTCTCCTTCGGGGAGTCAAGCGAGATCTCTTTTGTAAAGACCTCCTTGTCGTTCAGGGTCGCAAAGAGCCTGCCCGACTTAAGCGAAAAGCCTTCCGGGGAATCAAAGTATAAAAAGATATCCCCGTTATAGGAAAGCTTGCCGTCCCGATGGGACTTTTCTCCCGAAAAACCCGATTTTATCTGGTACAGGTAGTGTGCCCGGAAGGAAACGATGTCGTCCAAGGTCTCGCTTCTGCTTTTCCCGCCCTCATAAAACGTAACGGTGGGGCTTGCCTCCTCTGTAAGCGGCACATGGACCACGCCGGAAAACGAGGTGCCGCTGCGGCTCATCTCTCCCCTCACCCCTCCGAGGGCGACATCGGCCGCCGTATTCTCCCACGTCTCCTTGGGGGTTGCCTTTATCGAAACCTCATAGGTCATATTACCGCTGTCAAACGCGCCGTATGTGATTTCATAGCTGTCGAGGATGCTCCCCTGTTTTTTCAGAAGATCCTCGATCTGTGTGTACAGGTCGCTAAGCTGCCGGCTCTGGCGGTTTACGTCCGAAGAAAGATTGTTTACCTGATTTGAAAGCTGACTGATCCGGTTTGCCGCTTTGTCGGCCTGGAAAATGCCGAAAAACGAGACGAGGACGATCAGGATGACGAGCAAGGTTTTTTCGGAAATATTCTTCATGGTTCCCCCTGAAAATTTTTGTTTCCTGAATGATCAGGAATCCGCAATCGGTTTTCAGTCCGTACTGCCCGCCGGACTTTGGCGGTCGGAATCCGAGAGGTATACAACCGCGCTTACAAGCTTATGCTCCTTGATTTTCGTAACCTTTATCGAAAGGCCGTATTCCTCAAGCTCCGGAGTGCTTCCGTCGTTCGGGATGGTGCCGAGAATGCCGAAAACCAGCCCGCCGAAGGTATCATAGTCGTCCTCGGGAAGCATCACGCCGAGCTGCTTCGACACCTCGTCTAACGGCGCCGTGCCCCGGATGCGCCAGGTTTTTGAATCAATCCGCTCGATCTCGGGCGTTTCCGCCGGCATCTTGATATCGTCGTCGAGGTCGCCGACCAACTGCTCGAGCAAATCGCTCATGGTTACGATTCCGCTCATGCCGCCGTATTCGTCCAGCACGACCGCAAAATGATTGCGGTTTTTCTTCATATTGCGGAACAAAACATCCGCGCGGACAGTCTCCGGTATAAAATAGGCGGGCTGCACGGCGCTTTTCATCACCTGCTCGCGGGTCTTGTTGCGGAGCCTGAAATAATCCTTTGCATATAAAACCCCGACGATATTGTCCGGGCTTTCCGAGCAAATGGGATAGATCGAATGCCGGCTTTCATTGATCGTCCGCTCCCACTGCTCGTCGGTTTCGTCAAGCCATAAAAGGGAAACCTCGGTGCGGTGGGTCATGATCTCCCCCGCTGAAATATCGTCAAACTCGAATATGTTCTGTATCATGTCTTTTTCATCCGGCTGTATGGTACCTCTTTCGCTGCCCGCGTCCACCATCATGCGGATTTCCTCTTCCGTGTTTTCCTCGGCCTCGTTGTTCGGGTCAATGCCGACCAGCCGCAAAAGGCCGTTGGCCGACGCCGTCAGAAACCACACGGCCGGTGCAAATATTTTCGACACCGCGTAAATCAGTCCGGACATGCCGAGGGCAAGCCGCTCAGCATTTTTCATTGCAAGCCGTTTGGGAATCAGCTCGCCGAGGAGCACGGTAAAGTATGTCAGCACGATCGTTATGACGACGACGGATATCGTGTCGAGTATGGAAACGGAAATCTTTAAACCGAGGCGGACGAGCAGATCCGCCAGTCTGTCCGAAAAGTTCTCTGCTGCAAACGCGCTGCCCAAGAGGTTTACAAGCGTGATGCCGATCTGAATGGTCGCGAGGAAACGGGCGGGCTGGCTTGTCAGCGCCGAAAGCCGTAAGGCGCGCCGGTCGCCCGACGCCGACAGCTTTGCAAGCTTATTGTCGTTCATGGTGATCACGGCAATTTCCGCGCAGGCGAAAACCGCGTTTAACAGGATCAGAAAAATCTGCAGTGTAAATTGCCCTAAAAATGGATCGTCCGGCAAAGGAATAACCCCCTTATTGATGTCTGTTTGATGCCCGCCGCCGAATGCGGCCATTCAAAGCTTTGATATTTACGCAAGAACGGTTTTAACCGTAAAAAAACACACGATAAAAAGGACAATGATCCATTGGCCTTTTACCGTGTGATTCCGATACTTTTTGAGAATAGCCGGTTTTCGCGGATCGTCGCTCAGGTTCGGAAGAATCGTCCAAGCAAGCACACCTATCCTTTCTATCGAACTATTATAGCAGAATTTATACCGGCCGTCAAACAGACTTCCCCGGATTTTTCTCCATTCTTTTACAGTTTTCCGAAGCCTATCGAATTTTTTTTGAAGAATGAAAATTTCCGGCCGTCTCAATCGTGTTGTATATGGAAGGAGCTGAACCGATGTATTTGTTAGGTACCGATGAATACATAAAACGGGTCGTGACTCAGTACAGCAGGCTCTTGCTGCGCATTGCGTTTATCCGGCTGAAATCGGCTGCCGACGCCGAGGACGCGGTGCAGGAGGTGTTCCTGAGGCTTATTACCAAGTGCCCCCGGTTTCGCGACGACGAGCACGAAAAGGCCTGGCTGATCCGCGTGACGATCAATTTATCAAACGACATACTGAAATCGTCGGCCAGGAAAAACGTCCCGCTGGACGAAGAGATCTCATCCGGCGACGACGAAAGCGCAAAGCTCCTTTGGGCCGTGCGGTCCCTGCCGGCAAAGTACGGCACGGTGATCCATCTGCACTATTACGAAGGGTATTCCATCAGGGAAATCGCCCGCATTCTCGCGCTGCCCGCGGCGACGGTAGGCACCCGCCTGTCACGCGCCAGAGCGCTCCTAAAGCCGATTCTGGAAAAGGAGGAATTACGGCATGGATGAAATAAAATACAAAGCCGCCGTCGATTCGGTGAAATTCAGCGAAAGCTTCGAGAGCGACACCGTGGAGCTTATGCGCAGTGCCGCAGCGCGTAAAAGACAAAAGGAGAACGATCAAATGAACAAACGCAAAATCATGAGGATTCCCGTTATGATCGCGGCGCTCATCGCCATACTTGCCGTAACGGCGTTTGCGCTGACGGCATTGCTGTCGCCCAAGGAAGCGGCGACCCGGTCGGGAAACGCGGCGCTCGCCGGCGCGTTCGATTCAGACGGCGCGATTACGCTTAACGAATCCGCGCAGACGGGAGACTATACCGTTACGCTTCTCGGCATCGTCAGCGGCAAGGGGCTGACCGAATACGACAAAGAGGCGCAGGAGGACAAAAGCTATATCGTCGCATCGGTCGCGTACACCGACGGACGCAAGATCACGGAGGCCGGCGAGACGGGTATCACGTTTTCTCCGCTGGTTTCGGGCTACAAGCCGTGGCAGGTAAACGCATGGACGCTCGGCGGCGGCTACTCGGCCTTTGTGCATGAGGGAGTAAACTACTTTATTTTTGACTGCGCGAACCTGGAAATTTTCGCAGACCGCACCGTTTACCTTGCAGCCTACGAAGGCATGGCGCCCAGCGCCGAGATCTTCACGATGAACGAGAACGGTGAAATCTCCTTCGCCGAGGGCTTCGACAAGCCCCACGCAATGTTCACCCTGCCGCTCGATCCCGCAAAGGCGGACCCCGACGCGGCAGGCAAGCTCCTGGAGTCGGCCGGGATCATTATCGAATAAGGCCTGCTTCCGCTCTCAGGCTCGGGGGGAGTGCGCCGTTGACGCATTCCCCCTCGAGGAGCACCCCAAGCGATTATAATAGCTTGGGGACTCCGGAAACCCCGGTTTCGCGCTCGATTGGCTCGGGTGGACTTACCTCGAAAAATACTATTTGTTGGGACCCGGGATGCTCCTCCAGGTGTGGCCAAAACCAATGGGTTTTGGCCTCCAGCTTCTGCTCCAGTACCTGCTGAATCCGTCTTGCACCGTAACGACCGCTGTTTCCGTGAAATATATCTTCGATCATTTCTGTCAACGCTTCATTTTCAATGATTCGCTTACTTTTCTTACGCTGTAAAAAGTCATAGTAGCCGGAGCGTGAGATTCTGAGGATTTTACAGGCCTTCTTGATGTTATATCTGTTTTGATTCTCTTTAAGAAATTGGAACCTCACGCATTCTTTTGCTTCAAGAAGGCTTAGAGTTTTTTTATAGCTCATTCTCCATCTTTAATTCTTCTACCTGTTTTTGTAGCTTTTTGATTTCGTATGTCGGTTAAAAAGTGCGTCCCATGACCCGGAAACGCACTTTTACCATACTCGTCATATTCGTTTATCGGGGGTCCTGCTCACAGAGCACGCTCCTCTTCTCCGGCGTGCAAATCCGCCGCGCGTCAATACAATACGCAGGAAACAAAGTGGTCGGGCTTGATTTCCTTCAATTGATACGGCTGCTCAGTACATTTCGCGGTCATATACGGACATCTTGGAGCAAAGCGACATCCCGGCGCAGGATCGATAGGGTTTGTTACCTCGCCCTTGATGATGCTTCGCATGTTTCTGTTTTTCAGGGAAGGCACGGGAATCGCACCCAGCAGAGCCTTTGTGTAAGGATGGCAGACATTCTCAAACAACTCGTCTGCCGGAGCCTTTTCAACCAGCTGTCCCAGATACATTACCGCGATATCCGTGCTGATATGCTTGACTACGCTCAGATCGTGGGTGATGAACATATATGTCAATTTCCGCTGTTCCTGCAAATCCATCATCAAATTCAATATCTGTGCCTGAATCGATACGTCCAATGCAGAAACCGGCTCGTCGCAAACGATAAACTTCGGTTCCAGCGCCAAGGCTCTGGCTATGCCGATTCTCTGACGCCGCCCGCCGTCCAGCTCGTGCGGGTAGGAGTTTACAAAACGCTCCGCCAAGCCAACCGTGCACATCAGATCAAAGACCCGGTCGCTGATTTTATCTTTCCTGGTCAACGCCTTACAGACCTTGATCGGTTCCGCAATGATCTCGAACACGCTCATACGCGGATTGAGCGAAGAATACGGATCCTGAAATATGATCTGCATTTCCTTTCTGATGTCGTGCATTTCCTTCGGCGAGAACGCAAGAATGTTTTTGCCTTTATATAAAACCTGTCCGGAGGTTGCGTCCAGAAGACGGAGAATCAATCTGCCCAGTGTCGACTTTCCGCAACCCGACTCACCCACCACACCCAAAGTCTGGCCTTCCTTGATGGAAATATTGATGTCATCCACGGCGTGCAATGCGCCAGATTTCGTTTGAAAGTATTTTTTTAATTCTCTTGTTTCAATCAGTGGCGGCACCATAATTTCTCCTTTCGAAATGACGGATAACTGGTTACGGCTGTTGGAACAGGAAGCAGCGGATCATATGCGCGCCGTATTCGGCAGCGGCGGGCATGGAAGCCTTGCAGATATCCATGCAATGTTTGCACCGGGCGGCAAAGCGACACCCCTCGTACAGCTTTGTGGGATCGGGCATCATGCCGGGAATCGGCTCCAGCCGCTTCTTTTTGCTGTGCAGATCCGGTATCGAGCCAAACAGGCCGACGGTATACGGATGGTGCCTGTCCCCTTCAAAAATGTCCTCAACCGTCCCGTTTTCGATGATTTCACCAGCGTACATGACAGCCACCGTGTCACAGATTTCGGCCACGACGCCCAGATCGTGGGTGATCAGGATCATCGCAGTATTCAGCTTTTTTTGCAGCTCACCCATTAGCTCAAGCACCTGGGCCTGAATGGTGACGTCCAAAGCGGTGGTCGGCTCGTCGGCCAGCAACAGATCCGGCTCGCACGCCAAAGCGATCGCAATGACAATGCGCTGCTTCATGCCTCCTGAAAACTGGTGCGGATATTCCTTCTTGCGCTGCGGAGAAATGCTCACCATGCGCATCAGGTTCTCCACCGTTTCCTCAATGTCCTTTTTACTCATGCCGGTTCTGTGCAGCTTCAGCACCTCTTCAATCTGCTCTCCCACCGTCAAAATCGGATTAAGGCTGGACATGGGGTCCTGAAAGATCATGGAAATATAGTTGCCCCGGAGCGCCTCCATATCCTTCTCACTAGCTTTCGTAAGGTTCTGCCCGTTATAATAGATTTCGCCCTTATCAATATAGCCGATGTCCTTTTGCAGAAGCCTTAAAATGCTCAGCGCCGTGGTGGTTTTGCCTGCGCCGGTCTCTCCGACCAAGCCCAGGATTTGGCCTTTCCGAACGGTGAGGTTCAGACCGTTGATTGCATAAACCAAATCCGTATCGGTCCTGTAATTCACATGAAGATTTTTGATTTCCAGAATAACGTCCTGCATCTTCATTACCTCTAATCTCTCAGCTTGGGATCGAGCGCGCTCTGAATCCCGTCGCCCACAAGGGTCAGGCATGAAACGGTCATTATGATCGCGATACTCGGAGCCACCAGCAGGTAGGGATAATCGCGGATATATGGCTTCGCTTCGGAAAGCATGTTGCCCCATTCCGGGGCGGGTGGAGAGATGCCAAGACCGATAAAGCTCAGGCTCGCCACCTGCAGAATAGCTCTGGAAATGGTCAGCATGGCGTTTACGACGATAGGACCGATTGAATTAGGGAGAATATGGCGCAAAATAATTCTGGCGTTGCTGGTGCCGCAGGACCTCGCAGCCTCGATATATTCCACGTTTTTGATTGTGAGTACGGTGGAGCGCACCATTCGCGCCATCTTGGGTACCTGGCTCACACTGATCGCCAGCAATATATTGGTCATTGAGTTCCCCAAGGCCGCGACGATGCAGATAGCCAGCAGCGTTTCCGGCACGGCCAGAACCACATCCATTATCCGCATGGAGATTTCGTCAACCTTACCGCCATAGTAGCCGGCGATCGCGCCGACCGTCGTCCCGACCGTCAGCGACATCAGTACGGAGGCCAGTCCGATAAACATGGAAATTTTAGCGCCCCAGAGTATGCGCGAGAAAATATCCCGGCCGAAATGATCCGTACCAAACAAGTGTTCACCGGACGGCGACTGGAAGATGATGGACATATCCTGGTGGATGACGGCTTCATAATCCACCAAAAAAAGAGACAGCAACGCGGCCACTGCCATCAGTATGAACAAAATCAATCCGAACATTGACAGCTTGTTTCGTTTATACCGGATCCATATTCCTTCCAACTGGCTTCTTTTCTTATAAATCCGCTGCGTGTCGGGTCCCGCGAGGTTGTCGGCGATATCACTTTTCATTTTACTTACCCCCGAAGAATTGTGATTTGATTCGAGGATCAATATAGGCGTAAAGGATATCCACGAACAGATTAATCAGCGCCGCAAAGATTGCCACAAATACGCTGGAGGCCATCACCTGAGGCGCATCCTTATAGCCGACCGAGTTGATGAGCAGCGTGCCGATTCCGGGTATGGCGAAAAGCTGCTCGATAATGATGGTACCACCCAGCTGCCAGCCGAAATTGATGCCGATCAGGGTGAGGACGGGCAATATGGCGTTTCCCATCGCATGCTTCATAATGATGCGCATTTCTCTGGCGCCTTTTGCCTGTGCCATCGTGATATAATCGGAACGTAGGGTCTCCAGCATGGACGAGCGCATCATGCGCTGCAGCGCGGCGCTATAATTCAAGGCCGCAGCCGTCGCCGGCATTATGTAGTGCTTCCAGGTCGAGATCCCGGTGGCCGGAAGCCATCTTAGCTTTAAGGAAAAAAACAATATGAACACCAAGCCTATTAAAAATCCAGGCGCAGAGGTCAGAACAAGGTTGATCCCCAGTGTAATATTGTCGACGGCAGAGTATCGCCTGACGGCGGAGATTACGCCAAACGGGATGCTCAGTACAATGGAGATCAGGCTCGTTAAGATAGCCAGCTTGACGGTTCGCGGGAATCGGACAATTACCTCGTCGAAAACAGGCTGCCGGGTTCGGTAGGATATCCCAAAATCACCTGTAAATACGCCGCTGACCCATTTCACATAACGCGTGAGAAACGGCTGATTCAGCCCCAACTCATCGCGGAGCTGCATCACCGCTTCCTCCGTGGCGCTTTCCCCCAGCAGAAGCCGTGCGGGATCGCCCGGAGACAAATCCATAATGGCAAAAATAATCAACGCGACACCTAAACTAATAGGGATAAGCCACAGCAATCGCTTGATAATAAATTTAAGCATCGTTTACCACCAATCCGTATTAAATTATCAAACAGAGA
Source organism: Clostridiales bacterium UBA6114 (assembly GCA_002423435.1). Lineage (GTDB taxonomy): Bacteria > Bacillota > Clostridia > Oscillospirales > Butyricicoccaceae > UBA6114. The sequence continues at coordinate 33,431 of DIWE01000025.1, read as the reverse complement.
ATATATATGCCCCCCACGACAGCCGCCATAGAGAGCATATATATTCTCCTGCGAATGCACTGAGCTGCTGTATAAAATTCAGTACATCCGTTTCCTGGCGCATTGAACGCAAGCTGTTTTACCAGCTCCAATCCTGAAACAAGAATTTAGAGGCAGGGTGAGCGTAAGCGCCCTTCAGATCTTTCCATGCTGTCAGCGAATTCGTGCTCTGGGCCAGCGGGATAATCGGGCAGTCTTCCTTGCAAAGCTCTGAAACCTGCTTATACAGCTCATAACGCTTATCGGAGTCAAGCTCGATCCGGGCCTCGTCCAGCAGGCTGTCCATTTCCGGATTGTCGTACAGCGACCAGTTGCCGCCCTGCCCCTTGGCGGAGCTGTGCAGACACTTGTAGGTTACGCTGTCGGCGTCGGCGTACAGAGCGCCCGAACCTGCGAAGATCAGGTCGAAATTGCTGTTTACCTGAACGTCCTCCAGGTAAGCGCCGCGTTCCATGACCTCTATTTTGCAGTCAATGCCCATTTTGCGCAGCTGCTCCTGCACGACCTGAGCCGGCATCTTGACCCAGTCCTCGGACGTGCATTTCAGCGTGCAGGTAAAGCCGTCGGGATAACCGGCCTCCGCGAGGAGCTGCTTGGCCTTTTCCAAATCGTATGGGTTGTGCTTGAAATCTTCCTGATATCCAAAAACGCCGGAGCCCATCGGGCACTCAATGGTCCAGCCCACCTTGGCCATGCCGCCGTCAAGGATGTCCTGACGGTTGAGGCCGTAGCTGATGGCCTGACGAACGGCTTTGTTGTCGAAGGGCGCGCGGGTCGTGTTGAACCACAGGGAGTAGAAGGTGAAGCTCCTGGCGGAAAGCACCTGCAGGTTGGAATCCTGACGGAACCGGGCAAGATCCGCGCTTGTGACACCAAAGAACGCATCCACATCGTGTGACTCCATAGCCATGGCGGCAGTGGTCTGATCCGGAATAATCTGTATGGTGACCGTCTTGATATTGGCGGGTGTTCCATGATAATTTTCGTTTCTCTGAAGCACCAGCTTTTCGCCGTTGACCCATTCCTCCAGATAATACGCGCCGGTTCCAATGGGATTTCTGTTGAAGGCGACGCCGCTGGCCTGGCATTCTTCGTAATACCGCTGGCTCTGGATTCCCAGCGTCGGGTTCGTAAGGATTTTGATAACGGGCTCATAAGGGTATTTGAGGTTAAGCGCTACCGTTGTCTCATCAATCACTTCGGCGTTTTCCACCATGCCGCTGTAGGCATCTGTCGCAGGCGAGCTGAACGCCCGGTTGAGGGACCATACCACGTCTTCCACGGTGAGGTCATAGCCGTTGGTGAATTTGACGCCCTGGGGTATTTTCAAAAGCAGGGCCTTGCCGTCCTCAGAGAATTCCCAGGATTCTGCCAAAAGCGGCTCCTGAACCGTGGGGTCTCCCTGTGCGTCTCGGATCAGGGTTTCGACGATCTGACGGGGAACCATCCAGTCCTGCTGATTTTCACCCTCCAACGGATCGAGCGATTTCGGGTCAGTGATTTGGCAGAAAATAACATCGTCACGGTCGACTGTCTGCGTGCCCTCCGCGCCCCCGGGGTTTGTGCCGCAGGCAGGCAGAAGCAGAATCGTCGCAAAAACAAAGATCAGAATTCTTGCCGACTTTTTCATGTTTTTCTTCCCCCATAAAATTTTTCCCCGATAAACTCGAGGTTTTTTAACCAGTATACTCGATCGCGGACACGGCTGCCCTCCTTTCACCGCATAATGGCCGGCGTATTCGGCCAGTGTCAAATCGGGATGCGGCTCCCCCTGTGCTCAAGCAGCTGAATAAAATCCCGGAATTACTCATACTGCCCCCGCGTGCTGGCCTCGTCCTGCGTATCCGCCGAAAAGAAATGGGTAAAGCTCCCTTTGACCTCCAGACGGGGCAGTCTGCAAATCTCCGCCACCCGGTCGTCTTGCTCCGCCGGTGGGCTGAAATCCTATCCGATGAAGCCCTGTATCCACCTTAATATGTACCTTCGCGGTCCGTCCCATGGCCCCGGCTGCTTTCGAATAGCCTCCGGCGATATCATATCGGAAAAGCGCAGGTCTTATCCCCTGCCCGATCATGTATTGATAATCCGAGGGATCCATATATCCCAGAACCAAAATCGGCGCCGTGACGCCCGCCTTCCGTAATGTACTTAACTTATACTAATATTATAGTTGTTTACATAAAGTTGTATAGCGCCAATTTGTAATGCTAAGCACGCCCAAATGACATATCAGGGTCAAAGGAGTGATACTATGGACTAAGCGCGATTTCCCGGCGTTTGCAGTCTTCGCAGGAATCCATCAGGACAAGCCGGTGACGCGAAATCTGACGCAGAGCCACGATGGTTTCTTCAGAAAGTCGGGTAGTTGAGAACTGGCCGAACCGCATGATCTGGCAATGATGAAGCTGTCCTTCAAATCGTTCTTGGTCTGCCAGATGTATGTCTTCCAGAAAGCCTCAGGCCGGATCGGGTTGATCGCCTTCAAATCCCCCATTGAATTGATAACTCCTTGTGCTTAAATATCGATCCAGTCAGAAAAGCATTGCGATCTTGTACAGGATGTAAGAGATCCATTCTCCACCGATCGTCAGACAGGAGATCATTGAAGAGCCCTCCGGGAATTCAAGGCCGACCTGCTTGCCGAGAGCGGTCATGACCGGCGCGAAGTCGGAGGCGATCAGCAGGATGACGCACATAAACACGGTGCCGATCAGCCATCCCCGAAACACGTTGCCTTTGGAGGGGACGACCGCCCAGACAAGGAAAAAGACAAGGGTGCTCAGTTCTGCAAGGGGAAGGACGGTATTTCCCGGCAGAATAACGGCGAGCAGGAGGGTGGTCGGAATCATAAGCAGTCCCGTCGCGATGATGGATGGATGTCCGACAAGGATAGGGGAGCTAATGCCGATGATGATTCCACGGCCGTGGAATTTTTTCTGCATGAATTCCGAAGCAGCCGTGGAAATCGGAGAAAAGCCCTCCATCAGCACGTCGATCATCTTGGGCAGCAGATACATCGAAGCGCTCGTGACGATCGCGGTGTTCAGCACGGTCTTCGCGTCGACCCTCGCGAGCAGGGCGAGGATCGCGCCGATGACGAGGCCCAGTATGTACGGTTCTCCCAAAACGCCGAGCCGCTTCTCGAATTTTTCCGGTCTCCAGTCAATTTCCCGGACGCCGGGGATCTTGTCGATCAGCTTGTTGAGCGGGCCCCCGATCACGATCCATGGCATCGTCTCGAAGTTACATGTCGTGACACCCGGCAGCCCGTAGAAGTCTTCGATATAGGGCTGGCCGTAATCGCTGCACTTAAATAGCAAGGCCATTGCGACGCATGGCGCGATCGTTGCGAGGATCAGATTGTTCGTGCCGCTATAGATCGCGCTGCCGAGAAATACCGCGCCCCAATAATTCCAGATATCCACATCAAGGGTCTTTATCCAGCCGACGATGATGAGAAGGATATTTGTCAGAAAGACGGCGATCAGAATGACCGGGACGATGGTCCCGCTGGACCATGCGATGCTTGACGCGGTCGCCCAGCCGACGTCAAGCACCGTCAGCTTAAAGCCGTATATGTCAACCAGACGATTGACCACCGTCATCAGCGCGTTGGTGAACAGATCGATTACCAGGGTGATGCCGACAAAGGCGATGCCGACCATAATACCGGCCTTGAAGGCTTTGCCGAACTTCATCCCGAATGTCAGACCCAAAATCAGGATAATGAGCGGCATAAATACAGACGAGCCCGCGCTCAAGATAAAGTTTACGGCTTGCAAGAACATTAAAGGCCTTCTCCCATACAAGTTTTAAATGGTCTCCGCCATCTCATCGATCGGAGCACGCCGGGTGGACATTCCCTGAAGGCCCGCTTTTTTACAGGCCTCCAGAGTAAAATCTTCCGCGATGGTCGACGTAATGTCCACCGAACCATACCATGTCGCTATTAAACCGCGGCCGCTCTGGTCCTTTCAGCGAGTCCCTTTTTAACAGCTATTACTTGAAATCAATTCAAGCGCTTTAGAACTTGGGCACAACCAGATCAGCCACACCCGGCTTGGAGCAGATCATATCCGGGCCCATCCTGTCGACCCATTCAAGCAGGGCCTCAGCCTGCCTGACCTTCTCCCGGCATAACCATTCGTTTTTACTGGGCTCAACATATGTCCTGTAAATGTCCTGGAAGTCTCTGCCCGGCTCAAATTTGAAGTAACACGGCGCGGCGAGCCTAGCAATCTCTGCCGCCTCCATAAACCTGAACATTCCGCCCATGGTAGCGACTGTGGAAACATAAATATCCAAAGGTAACTTGCAGGTTTTCCTCATGGCCGCCAGCATAGGGAACGTTAAATCGGGCAGCGGGTTGAAAGTGTCGGCTCCCAGCTCTTCCAGAAGCTTTCCGCTGACAGGGCTTCCATGGCCCATGACAGAAGAAACCTTAAAAATAATATCCTTGGGAAGGGTTCCGTTTTCACGTAATTTCGAGAGCAGCCACAGCAGCCCCTCGTCATAAATGAGAAATCCCCGAAACCCCGCCTCAATGCAGCGCTCTATGTCTTTTATTAAATAATAAATATTATCCATTCCGCGTATGCGCGATCCGTCGGCCGCTCCTGCAGGCGTGGCGAAATATTTACCGGTATCCCATCTTCTGGCGAGCATAGGATTGATAATACACTCATATTTTTTGTCGGCGGCTATCTGAGCCATATCTCTCAGCTCGCTGAAGGTTTTTAACGTAGCGCCTCCAACCGTGACGACGAGGCGATGAACCGTAACCTTTCTCTTTTCCGATTCATTCACCATGGCCTCTAAAGATTCGAGATTTTCGATGCCCGGTATTTCGATCCTGAAATGAGCCCCGTCGGGAAAACGGTAGGGCGAACTCGGCAAGTCATACGCATCCGACGCCGGGAAACCTAATTTCGTTAAACCTTCTTTAATAGCATCCATTTTTTCATACTCCTCTCATTCTTTCGCCTAAAATATTTTTACTACCTGAGACTCTTAGCCTACGCTTTATCTGCCTTTAATTATTTCGCTCCATTTTTTGCTTCGTTTTCCGCATCCGTCATCGCCATACCCTTGATGATATAAGCCAGTGTCTTTAGGTCGCCGCAAAGGTAAGTTTCTTTGACATCTGCCGGCCGGATTATACCTAATCTGTTGATCCAAACCGTCCGATAGCCAAGGGCGGTAGCCGGAACCACGTCGTACAAAAAGCCGAAGGCCGCATGCATCAGGTCGTCCACCGCAAGGCCAAGCACCTTCTGCGAATAAAGGAAGGCCTCATGCTTGGGTTTATAGGCTTTCGCATCTTGGGACGTTAAAATACGATCGACCACGATCCCCTCTCTGTCAAAGGTCTCCTGGGTGATCTCGTTGGCGACGTTTGTGAGGGCGACGACCTTCGTATATGTCCTCAATTCCGCAATGGCTTCCCGGGAATCAGGAAAGGCTTTGCATTTATCCAACTGGTAGGTGAAGGACTCGACATCCTCGTCGGTATAATCAAAACCGAATTCTTTGCAGGCCATCTTAAAGGAGTCCCTTTTGAGCTGACGGAAGGGAACGTACTGCGCCTGGCTATAATCAAACTGAATGGCTTCCCATCGCGTCAAAGCTTCTTGGGGGGACATGCTGGTGATTCTTTTCCTTTCTATAAAACTCCTGAACCAGTCCAGCCAGCACCCATGCGAATCGAGAATAGTTCCGTAGACGTCAAACGTAATTGCCTTGGGTACTAATTTGTTCATTAATCAACACTCCTTTTTAACATATCATTTTCAATTTCAACAATTTTTTAGCTCTTTAAGCATTGAAAATGTACATTACTTAACTTATAATTTATTATAGTTGTTTACATAAAGTTGTATAGCGCCAATTTGTAATGCTAAGCACGCCCAAATGACATGTTAGGGTCAAAGGAGTGATACTATGGACTCGGTGTTATTTTACAAAATGCTTTCGAAAATAGCCGACAGCAAAAGCATTACCAAGGCGGCGGAAAACATGGCATATACGCAAAGCGGTCTGAGTCATATCGTAAACAGATTTGAAAAAGAAATGGGGTTCAAGCTGTTTTTAAGATCAAAAACCGGTGTAACGCTTTCAAATGAGGGTCAGCTTCTCTTACCTATCGCCAAGGAAATAGAACAAGGCCTGAAAAAAATGGATGAAACCATAGCGAGCATCCGCGGGTTGGAAATAGGCCGTGTAACGGTGGGGGCATTTGCCAGCGTTGCCACGCATATACTGCCATCGCTGCTGATGATGTTGGGCCGCGATTATCCGGGAATCAAAATAGATATAAAGAAAGGCTCAACAATAGAAATACATAACTGGATAATGGATCACACGGTGGACGTCGGCTTTACCAGTATCCAGGGAGACGACGAATTTGAGTACATAGAGTTATTTGAGGACCCGCTGCTCGCCGTGGTGCCCAATGATTTTGAGCTTAATGAGTTTGATGTTCAAGAGTTTAACCGCTTCCCCTTTATCATGCCCACCGGAGAATCGCTCCCCGATCGCGATATCGACAGGGTCATCCGCCAAAACAATCTGCAAGTAAACGTCAGTCTGTCTTCAATGGACTGGGCGGCCATAATCAGCATGGTTGAAAGCGGCTTGGGAATCAGTCTCATGCCGGAGCTCATGCTGCGCAAGAATAATCGAGCCGTTAAGACTCTGCCCATCAAGCCTCATTGCTACAGAACGCTGGCAATAGCCTGTGATTCGTTCGACAACGCTTCGCCAGCCGTTTTAAAGGTGATCGAATATGCCAAACAAATCACCCAAACGACCGGCGCCCCCCTCCCCTGAGAACCGATTTTTAATTTGCGCAGCTTATTCTGCCTTATCTGAATGGCACCACAATATACCTTTGGGCCGGCACATATCGCCGGATTGGATATACGCGAAAAACCCTTGCCGTCTATTGGGCGGCAGAACCGCTGTCTATAGCCAAAAGCGCCTCGTTTCCGAGGCGCTTTAAAATATAATGTTATATGGCGACTATATCATTTGCCGGCTATAATTCATGCTCTCTGGAATCTTGCTTTCCCTGCAACATCCCGATTGACCAGATTCTTCGGCAGCTTCTTTTCCTCCAGGACGTCCAGTATATCCAATAAATTTATCTTATGGATATCCTGCTCCGACTCAACGGAATAGTAAGCCGTATGGGGCGTTATGATCACCTCTGGAACTCCGAAAAGCACGCTTTCAAACGCAGTCTCATCCTCAAGGACGTCAAGCCCCGCTTCGGATATCTTCCCTTCTTGTATAGCCGCTTTCAAGGCGTCCTCATCAACGACGCCGCCGCGGCCGGCCACTATAAGTATCAGCTTGCCCTGTATCGCGTCAAACTGCTTCTTGCCTATCATATGGTATGTTTGCGGCATATATGGTGTGTGGACCGATATAATGTCGCAGCTTGCAAACAGCTCCTCAAGGGAATCGGCTCGCTTTGCCCCCGCTTTTTCAAAGATACTGTCCGGAAGGAAAGGGTCATACGCCATTATCTCAAGCCCAAAGCCTTTCATCATCTCAGCGGCGCGCCTGGCTATGTTTCCGAAGGAAGCCAAACCGTATGTGCGGCCTTTGAGCCGGTGCAGTTCACCGCGCTCCGCCCAGCGCTCCGTCCAGTCCCGCACGCCCGCTTTTAACCCGCGGTCCATCATTGTGATGCGCCTGCTGCAGTTAAGAATAAGCGCGCAGGTATGCGCGGCGACTTCCTCGATGCAATAAGATACGGGAAGGTTCGTCATACATATTCCCCTCTCCGTAGCGGGTTCGGAGAAAATATAGTCTGTGCCGAGGGCGGGGACGGCCACTACCTGACACTTGGGCAGCTTGTCAAGGACGTCGGCCCCGAAGGGTATGAAGGCGCATACGGCGTCCGCATCTTTCGCGGCCTCAAAGAAACCCTTCTCGTCCATGAACGCAGATTTGAGTATAAGCTCGTAATCATTTTTACATCCGTAAGCTTTAAGGACTTCCCTTTCTATGTCTAAATCAGGTCTCGCCCCTTTGCCAAATACAATTTTATACTTGCTCATATTGCCAGCTCCTTTTATCAGTACTAATGATTATTCTTTTTTATATTCGCAGAGCAACTGCTTAAGTACATCCATGGGGTCAACAGCATGATAGGCGTACTCATCTGGAGGGAAAGCTTTTTCCTATCATATCGACTGTATTTTAACTACATCGTAGATAATTATACTTATACCTATAGAAAGTTGTATAGCGCCAATTTGTAATGCTAATCACGCCAAAATGGCATATTTGATCCAAAAAGTGATATTGTAAACTCTTTTTTGCTTTCCTCGCAGGAAACATCTGACTGAGCATGAGGCCGAGCTTGCCACCTACCGGGCGGCGCGGGCTATGATGAACGACATATTGAACGGGGCAAAGCTCCCCAAAATGGATGTGCTCAAAAAAAAACGCCGCCTACTGGCGGCGGAGAAAAAGGCCCTCTATGCCGACCGCGACGCACAAACGGAAATGCGAGAGGCCGTGGCGGTCAAGGCAAACATTGATCATCTGCTCGGCCTGACGGACGAGCGGGAAAATAAGGAACAGGAGCGATAGCGACGTGACGCAGACAAAGGCGCAACGCACAGTTAAAACCAGGCTACAATATCCAGCTTGGTGTGGAAGGCGAATATATCACCGGCGTGCATGCTTCCAATGAATGCAGTGATCAGCTCGCGCTTATCCCGCTTCTTAACAATATGGAGGCGCATCTTGGGAGAAGCTACGGGGATGTGACGGCGGACGCGGGGTACGAGAGTGAGGGAAACGATACATATTTCGAGGGTAAACCGACCGAATGTTACTTAAAGCCCCAGAATTACGAGCGGTCCAAACGAAGAGGTACAAGAGCAATATGGCGCTGAGGGAAAACATGGCGTATGATGCGGCGCTGGACGAGTATACCTGTCAGGCCGGTAAAACGCTCAAGGCGGTTTATGTAGGCAACCGTAAGAGCGCAAGTCCGGTTTTAAAAGTGGGATCACCTACTACCAGTGCGAGAGCTGCGAAGGTTGCCCGTACAAGAAGAAATGTACCCGGTCAAAGGGCAACAGGACGCTTCAGGTCTCAAAAAAGTTCATTGAGCAGCGCAAGCTGTCTCTGGAGCGTATCACCAGTGAAAAGGGCGTCCTGCTACGGATGAACCATTCCATTTAGGCGGAGGGTGCCTTCGGGGTCATCAAACAGGATTACGGTTTCAGGCAGCTCCGGCTTCGCGGCAGCAAAAAGGTTTTGACCAAGCTTCTTCTGATGGCGATGGGCTACAATGTCAACAAACTGCACGGCAAGATTCAGCAAAACCGCACCGGCAGACAGTTGTTTGAAAAACTGACAGCTTAACGACGGCAAAAACAGCATACTTTTCAACATCTGGGCAGGTTTTCGGGCTGGCCTCTTGGTTATTATCTGCCATTATTCCACAAATGGTCTCATTTCCCTTGCGCCATGAAACTTCTAACATAAATCAGGGGCTGTAACAATTTTTCGTTTTGCAACAGACGTCCATGACGCGGCGCGGCGCCACAACGGATAAAAATTCTGCCATGGCCGTCTGTCTCGCATATGTTTCGGTTGCCGCCTACGGCGGTGAGAAACATGCGTTTTAATCCGCGAAGCTTCGCTGCCCTAAAAGCATTTTTAGGGCAGCCCCAATTCCCAAAATATACTTTTTCGACACTCTGTCGGGGGGAGTGCGCCGCTGACGCAATCTCCCCCGATTTTATGGTAATATGTGGTTCATTTATATAGCCCGTAGGCCCGGTTTACGTTCTGAACAAAGATGATCCCCTTTCCGGGCTCGTCGATCTGGAGATTTTCCCGGATGGAGGAAACGATTGCGTCGGTCCGTTCGGTTTCCGATATGATCAGGACAATCTCTTTCTCCGGCTCGATCTCCATCGAAAAGAGCTTGCTGGTCTCGTGGATTCCGGACCCCCTGGCGTTGATGATCGTCCCGCCTTTGGAGCCCGCTTTGACCGCGGCGTCGATGACGGCCTCCGCCCTGCCTTTATCCACGATGGCAAAAACAGACTGATACATTATGCTTTCCACACCTCCTGCTTCGTTATTGTTACTGAAGTTGCAGCTTCTGGCCCCGCAAATACCTGCGACCGGAATGCCAAAGGCAATACCGTGGTTCGGTTTATTGAATTTGAGCTCCCGGTTTAATATCTCGAGAACATTATGCGCGGTTTTCCTTTCGGATACCATCAGCACGATTTCTTTTCGGATGTCATCCAGGGCCAAGAGCTCCAGAAGATGGTTTTTAACGGTTCCCTTGCCCAGAAAAACCGTCCCGCCCGATATCCCGTTATGCTTTGCAATACTCAGGACCTTGCTTCCCGACCCGTTGTTCACAATGGCATAGATCAATTCAAATTCCTTTTGATCAGGGATGTATTCCATTTTCCTCGAGGCCTCCTTTTCGGGACTTCCTTTTATAAATCAAGCCTAAAATCTGCAGGGCGATCAGCGGCGTCATAGCCACCATGGAAATGATCCCGAAGCCGTCGATCAAAACGTCCGCCCCGGCTATCGCTTCGGCTGCGCCCTGCGCATACGCCAGAATAAAGGTCGCGGTCATGGGGCCCGAGGCGACGCCGCCCGAATCGAACGCAATGCCCACAAACAGCTTGGGGACAATATAGGCCATAGCGACCGACGCAACATATCCCGGCAAAAGGTAATGCCATAGCTTAAGCCCGGGAACCAGAATTCTGACCATCGAGAGGGCGACCGCGACGCCGACTCCGACGGAGAGGGCGGACAACACAATCTTCCTTTTGACATAACCGCTGGTGACAGCCTCGATCTGGCTGGTCAGCACATACACCGCAGGCTCGGCGAGGATTGTGGAAAGCCCCAGGATAAACCCGATTATGACCAGGAACGCTTTATTGTCAAGGGACGCAATATGATTGCCGATGATGCCGCCGACATCCATAAACCCCGCGTTTACGCCGGTTAAAAACAGCGACAGACCGATAAAGGAATACAAAAGGCCCATCAGGATTTTTCTCCGGGCCTTTTTTGACAGGTGAAACGATAGCTCCTGGAACACCAGAAACAGGATCAGGATCGGATACAGCGCGATCAGGATTTCATAGGCCATCGACGGCAGCTTTTGCGCAAACGGCGCAAGTATTTCAGGCGAACGGGTCACGCCGGTCTCAAGATTCGCGGAGATCCGATCCGTTTTCAGAAGGATGCTCATGACCATAACCGAAATGATCGCGCCGGTGGACGTAATCGCAACCAGACCGAAGCTGTCCTTTTCGGACGCCTTGCTGTCTTTTTTCAGGGCGGAAACGCCCATTGAAAGCGCCAGAATAAAGGGTACGGTCAAGGCGCCGGTCGTGGCGCCCGAGGCGTCGAAGGAGATGGCCAGAAACTCGGGCGACGTAAACAGGGAGAGTGCGAAAATGATGAGATACAGCGCCGTTAAGACCTTATATAAAGGAACATTATAAACGATCCTGACAAGGCCAAGTGAAAGCATGACCGCGATTCCCACGGATACAATGACAACAATGGTTGTCTTCGTTATCACCCCGGAGGTGACAAAATCGACCTGCCCCGCGAGGATATGCAGATCGGGCTCCGCGACGGATATAAAAAAACCGAGCAGTACGCCGCCGGCACCTACCATCCAGATCCGATTGCTTTTGGCCAGAACGCCTCCCATCAGATGGCCGATTGGGTCAATGCCGATCTCGACGCCGAATAAAAAGAGCGCGAGACCCAGGACGATCAACAGCGCCCCGATCAGGAAACGCAGCAGCACGGGTATCTCAAGCGGCGTAATCGTAAAGTTCAGCAGCACTACGATTGCAGTGATCGGGAGCACGGAAAACAGGGCTTCTTTCAGTTTCTGCGAAAGCACATTCAAATGCACTTCACTTCCTTTCTGTCAATTTTAAAAGAGCTTTTATTCTTCCCGGTTCGGAAGACCGCCGTATTGTTATCAAACAGTTTACCATAAATTTCATCCAAAGTACATGATCGTCTATTAAAAACGTGACGGGCGGTTTGGGCACCGATAAAAAAGCAACCGATAAAGCCGCGTTTTTAGCGGTATTAACGATTGCTTTTTGTATCCGGGATCGGCGCGTCTGCTATTTCACGGTCCGCATCGCCCTCATCGCGTTGAGAACCGCGATCACCGCGACGCCCACGTCGCCGAACACCGCTTCCCACATGGTCGCAATGCCGAAAGCGCCGAGAACGAGGATCACCGCTTTCACGCCCAGCGCAAAAACGATGTTCTGCCATACGATATTGCGCGTTTTTCTCGCGATGCGGATAGCCGTCACAAGCTTTGAAGGCTCATCGGTCATCAGCACCACGTCGGACGCCTCGATCGCCGCGTCGGAGCCGAGCCCTCCCATGGCGATGCCGACATCCGCCCGGGCAAGAACGGGGGCGTCGTTTATGCCGTCGCCGATAAAGACCAGCTTTCCCCTGACCGCTTTCTTTTTCTCCAAAAGCTCCAGCTTTGCTACCTTCTGGTCGGGGAGCAGATCGGAATAGACCTCGTCGAGCCCGATCTGACGCGCAACCTTCTCGCCCACAGCCCTGCTGTCTCCCGTAAGCATGACGATGCTTTTCACCCCGGCGGCTTTTAAGTCGCCGACGGCCTTTTTGCTGTCCGGCTTCAGTTCGTCGGAAATCACGATCGAGCCTGCAAAGGTTCCGTCGACCGCGAGATAAACAGCGGTCCCCGCCTCGTCCGTCCTCCCAAAGGCAATGTTCTCTTCTTCGAGCAGTCTGCCGTTTCCGGCGAGCACCGTCTTGCCGTCCACCTTGACCCGGACGCCCAGTCCGGGCAGCTCTTCATGCTCCGAGATGATCCGCGCGTCGAGCTCCACGTTGTAAGCCTTTCGTATGGAGGCGGCGATGGGGTGATTGGAATTGCCTTCGGCATGCGCGGCGTAATAAAGCAGCTGATCCTGCGTATAGCCGTTTGCGGGCGCGGTCTGCGTGACCTTGAAAATGCCCTTGGTCAATGTGCCCGTCTTGTCGAACACCACCGTATCGACATTGTTGAGCGCCTCCAGGTAATTGCTGCCCTTGATCAAAATGCCGTTTTTCGAAGCGCCTCCGATCCCGCCGAAGAAGCTCAACGGAATGGAAATCACCAGAGCACACGGGCACGATACCACCAAAAACACCAGCGCGCGGTTTATCCAGTCCGAAAACGCGGCGCCGGGGATGACAAGAGGCGGAATTATTGCAAGCGCGAGGGCGGCAAACACAATAAAAGGCGTATAGTACCTTGCGAATTTTGTGATAAAGTTCTCGGTGGGAGCTTTCCGGCTGCCGGCATTCTGCACCAGGTCTAAAATCTTGGAAACGGTCGACTCGCCGAATTCCTTGGACACCTCGATGGTCAAAAGGCCGTTTTTACTGATCGACCCCGACAAAACCTCGCTGCCGGGTTCGACGTCGCGCGGGACGGATTCGCCGGTCAGCGCTGAGGTGTCGAGAGAGGCTTTTCCGTCTGTGACCCTGCCGTCAAGCGGGATCTTCTCCCCCGGCCTGACGACGATCAGGTCGCCGACCCCCACTTCCTCGGGCGATACCCTTCGTATTTCGTCTCCGATTTTCAGATTTGCGAAATCCGGGCGAATATTGATCAGCGCGGATATTGACCTGCGGGAGCGGTTGACGGCGATGCGCTGGAACAGCTCTCCAACCTGGTAAAAGAGCATGACGGCGACGCCCTCGGGGTATTCGCCGATTGCGAAGGCGCCGATGGTCGCGACGCTCATCAGGAAGTTTTCATCGAAGACCTGCCCTTTTGAAATGTTTTTGCAGGCTCTGAGCACGACCTCTCCCCCGACCAGAAGATAGCTTAAAAGAAACAGGGGGAGTCTCAGCGCGCCGGAGACTTGAAGGAGCATGGCTGCGGCGAATATTGCCGCGCCCGCGCAAAGGGAAATCCGATACAGCCTTCTCCTCCGCTTTCGCGCGGGGTCGTCGGTATTCTGTTCGGAATAGGAAATTTCGATTTCCGGCTCAATTTCCACCGCGATCCGGGCGGCCTGTCTTGCGATGGCGGGCAGCTTTTTCCTGTCGAATACTTCTATGGTCAGCGTTTGGGAAACGAAATCGACCGATGCCGACGACACGCCGTCAATCTTTCCGGCCTCCTCCTCAATCCTCCGGGCGCAGTCTGCGCAACAAAGCCCCTTTAGGCGGATCGCCTTTCTTCCGGGCACAAAGGTCTCCTTCTCCTTGACGACAATATCAGAATCGCACCGCTTTACGATTGAATTTGCCTGTTCGACCAGGCTGTCGAGCGACTGCGCATTTAAGATTTCCATGGTAAGGGTCTTTGAAACGAAATCGACCGACGCTAAGGATACGCCCTGAAGCTTTCCGATCTCCCGCTCAATTTTCGCGGCGCAGTTGCCGCAGCAAAGGCCGTCCAAGATATACTCTTTTTTAATCGCAGCATCCATAAAAACCTCTCCCATCCTTTTAGTACCGTTTCCTGTTTATCGCGGTGAAAGGCAACAATCTATTCTTGCAACAAATGAACAATTGAGTATGTATTCAACTGAAAGGGCAAAAAAATACTCTTTTCCTCATAACAGCATATTATTCGGTGATATGGAGCAAGCCCTGTTTGAAAATATTTTCGACATGCTCGTCATCCAGGGAATAGTAAACGATTTTGCCCTCTCTGCGGTATTTTACAAGTTTCGCCTGTCTGAGGACCCGGAGCTGATGCGATATCGCCGATTTGGTCATTCCGAGAAGCACCGCAATATCGCAGACACACATCTCGGCACGAAACAGCGCGCAGATGATTTTAACCCGCGTCGAGTCCCCGAACACCTTGAACAGGTCGGCGAGATCCAGAAGCGTTTCTTCCTCCGGCATATGCTCCCGCACATCATTCACAACGGCTTCATGAATGATGTCGCAATCGCATCGGTCAAAATCGGCAGTATATGTGCTCATAATAGCCCCCATCCAAGATCGAACAGTTGAATCATCGTTCAACTATTATTATATACAAACGAATCCGGATGTCAATAGATTATCGCAAATTTTTGCGGTGTCTTTTGCGGTCCGTCTCCGGGATGGCAGCCATACAATTTTTTTCAGGCGGCTTCTTGACATTTTGGTTTGCACATGCTAACCTATACCCATACCCCTATAGGGTATCAGTTGAAAATACAAATATGGGAGGGCTCAAGAAATGCGGCAATGCATGGATATTCCAGCGGAAAAACCATCGCCGATTTTGTCAAAGCGGTTGAGCACTTTTCAAGGATGGGCTAGGGAAAAATGAAGATTTTCAGAGATTTTTTGGCAAACGGCGAAAAACGCTCCGCCCTGTTTCTGATCCTGTCGGGGCTTTCCCTGATCGTCAGCTTTTTCGACATCGGCGCGCTGCCGGTAAACGCCGCCTGGATATCGATCGTCCTCTGCGGCTTTCCCATCTTGAAAGGGGCGATCGTCGGCCTTGTCCGCTCGTTCGACATCAAAGCCGACGTGCTTGTCTCCATCGCCCTGGTCGCCTCGGTGATGATCGGGGAAATTTTCGCGGCGGGCGAGGTCGCTTTTATCATGGCAATCGGCGCAATGCTCGAGGAACGGACCGTTAAAAAGGCCCGCGCGGGCATTGAGAGGCTTGTACATCTGACGCCCCGCACGGCAAGGGTGGTCCGGGACGGATCGGAGAGCATCGTTCCCGCCGAGCAGGTAAGCGTCGGCGACACCCTGCGCGTGCTCGCGGGCGAAACCATCGCCGTAGACGGCGTGATTATAAGCGGCCAGTCCTCCGTCAATCAGGCCGTGATGACGGGCGAATCGCTGCCGGTGGACAAAAGCGCCGGAGACGAGGTCTTAAGCGGAACGGTCAACCAGTTCGGCACGTTTGATATGAGGGCCGGAAAAGTCGGCGAGGACAGTTCCCTCCAGAGGATGATCCGGCTTGTGCAGTCGGCGGACGCCGGCAAGGCAAAGATCGTCGGAATCGCGGACAGATGGGCAACCTGGATCGTGGTGATCGCGCTTTTGTCCGCCGCGGCCACCGGACTGATCACACGCGAGATCATCCGCGCCGTCACCATACTGGTTGTATTCTGCCCCTGCGCCCTGGTGCTGGCAACGCCGACGGCGATTATGGCGGGCATCGGCTNNTGATCCGCGAGGGCGACGCGCTGGAACGGCTCGCCGGGGTGCGTCGCATCGCCTTTGACAAGACGGGCACGCTCACCTACGGGAAGCCCGGCGTCGCCGCCATAGAGAGCTTCAATCCGGGGCTCGCCGCCGGGGAGCTGCTGGCCCTGACGGCCTCCGCCGAGCTTCGCTCCGAGCATCCGCTGGGCAGGGCGATCGTCGCTCACTATAAAGCGTCAGAGGGCGTTCCCCTCATGGAGCCGGAGAGCTTTCAGATGCTTGCCGGGCGCGGGGTTTCCGCCTCCGTCGACGGGCGCAAGGTGCTTGCGGGAAACGCCGAAATGCTGCGGGATCACTGCATCGCGCTGCCCGGCGACATCGCGGCCAGAGCCGAAGCGTATAGAAACGACGGCTGCACCGTCATCTATATTTCCGTCGACGGCCGCGCGGCGGGCTTTGTCGCTTTGTCGGACACGCTGCGGCCCGACGCCGCCGATATGGTCGGGCGCATTCATAAGCTCGGCATCAGAAGCGTGCTGCTCACCGGCGACAACCGCAACGCCGCATCCGGCATCGCAAAGGCCGCGGGAATCGGCGATGTCCATTCCGACTGCCTGCCCGAGGACAAAATGGCCGCCATCGAGAGATACCAAAGCGCGGGCGATATGGTCTGCATGGTGGGCGACGGGGTAAACGACGCGCCCGCGCTGAAAAAGGCGTATGTCGGCATCGCAATGGGAGGCATCGGCAGCGATATCGCCGTGGACGCGTCCGACGCCGCGCTTGTCGGCGACGACATCAAATGCATTCCCCATCTGCTCTCCCTGTCCCGGAAAACCATGAGTACCATCCGGCTCAACATGATCCTTTCGATGGCGCTCAACTTTATCGCCATTCTTCTCGCGATGACAGGCATGCTGAGGCCCGTTGCGGGCGCACTGATACATAACGCCGGTTCGGTCGCGGTAATCATCAACTCGTCCCTGCTGTTAAAATGGAAACGGACTTAAGTGTTGCGGAGCCCGGAGCTTTCTCATATCCTCATGAAACCGGCCTTTTCGTCCAATACCGTCTGCGTCTCCTTCAGAGATCTTACCATGCGATTTGAAATGACGGCCGCCCTGTCCGGAGCGCCGGTCAGGGCGGGCGAGCACGGGTCGTGGCAGTGCCCTACGCTCTTTGCGGCGTTTGGACCGTATGATGCGTAGCAGTAAATGCAGCCGTGGGCGCAGGTGCCGTACGCCCCGATATCGATGCTTTCGACGCATCCGCAGGCGGGGCGCTGGCCTCGATCCTTCTTTGCCCGGATTGTGCAGCCGACGAGCGCCTCTATCATGCCCTTATCGATGCAGGAGGCGCGGGAAATGCCGTAACGGCTCAGTTGGGCCGGCTCCGAGCATGCGGACAGGCGCATCCGGTGCTTCCCGGCGATTTCGGAAAAGCACTCCGCAACGCGGTATATATCCTCGCTGCCGGCCTCCCGGCCGGCCATCTTTTTAAGCGCCCGGGAGCAGCCCCCCGGGTAAAAGTCGACAAAGCTGAAAACGCATCGGTTTGCGTAGCCGTCGAGCGCGGCGGCCAGCCTCCCGAAGCGGTCCCGGTGATAGGCGACGTCGAGCGCACCGCCTAAAATGACCGGGTCATACCGCCAGACCACGCGCTCCGGCCCGATCATCGCGCTGAGCTTTTTAAAGGTTTCCAGTATTTCCGCCTTCGGCGGCAGGCCGCCCTCGATCGCTTGACCGTAAGGGGTGAGGGTAAACTGAAAATAAAACGGATACCCCATTTCCCGGATCAGATCGAGCTTACCGAGCATGGGCGCGGGATTCTTTGTCCAGAACACGATACAGTCGACAATTTCCGGTCCGAGGGCGATCCGGCTGTAACGGCCGGGATTTCTCGGGTTTTGCACCAGGACAAACCCGGCCCGCAGGCGGTTTAAAAGCCACTCGGAATAAAACGCGGGGATGTCCGTCCGCCTGCTCGCGCTTACGATCACGGCAGTCCCTTCCCTTTCTCAAAAATTTTCGATGGGCGGCAAAGCGCTCCTGGTTCCGTAACCAAAAAACAAACCGTTGGGTGCCCTAAAGCATCCCCTGCCCTCATTCTTTCTCCGTCACCCGCGCATCATACGTCGGACGGCCGCTTTTGCCTCGCCGTCGACGCAGCGGGATTCGGTGATTTTCCGCAGTGTCCTGTGATAGGTGAAATCGTCGAGAGCGCATTCCTTCAGGTAGGCCGTCGTCTGCGCCGGAAATCTGACATAGCAGAGGGAAAGCGCCCAGGCGACAGCCATCTTCGCATAATACCCGTCATGTCTGATTTCATCAAGCAGACATAGGACGCGCTGTATATATTCCTCATCGATGAAAAAATTCAGAAGCGTGACGACGGCGAAGCGCACTTCAAATTCCCGCGCGGAGCGAAAATACGGCTGCAAAAACAAAAGGACGCGCTCCTTGTTGTCTTTTGCAAATTTCAGCCCGGCGCAGAAGCTGTCGCATACCGACCAGTTTTCGATTTTGGGAACAAAGGCCGCGACATGGCAAAGCGTTTCCTCCGCACCGCACCCGGCGCAGCCGATGATCATGCCCTGCAGCATCACTTCCTCAAAGTAATCGCCGGGGGCTGTTTTTAAGTAAGCGCGCCAGTCGCCCTTTGCAATTTCCCTTGCCATTTTCCGCAGCGCGGGAAGGCGGACGCCGATCACGCGCTCCGTACCGGGCAGAAGGCTCGCGGAAAACCGCTGATAGTCCGCATCCGCCGCTTCAAAAAGCCGCCCTCTGAACGTTTCCTCCATTTTTACTCTCTTCCCCCCACCTGCACTCTCCATAAAGCGACATCCAGGTTTCTTCGCCCTTTACGCGTTGCGCACTAGGTCGGAAAGCCGTTTGTCGAGGACGGCCCTTTCCGATACGCGGCTTTGTCTTAGCGTTTGCAGCTTTGAAAGCGCGCTTTGAACCTGCCCTTTTACTTGGGTTACGCTCTCCTGGGAATCGTGTATGTGGGACAGCACCGCCCAATCGGCGATCAGGCCGTCGAAGAACCAGTCGGCAAAGCGCAAAAAACCGTCGGTATCCATCCTGCCAAGCTCCGCCGTCATCCGCACGTCGGAAAGCTCGGTGCGAAAGCGGTTTAGCAGCGTCTGCAGGTATTCGGCGCCCGCTTGGGCGTCGTCTAAGTGCGAGTGCTTCGCGGCAAAGGAGATCAGTCCCCCGCCGATCAGATCCCAGGTCCCCCACCCCTCGGCGCTGTCGAGGCTTTTTTCTATCGCCCCGATCTGATCCATGACCGCCCTGCCCGCGGATATCGCCTCGTCGAGCTCTTTGAGCTGCGCCGTGTTTTCGCCGATCTCACGCTCGATGGAACAGATCTGATCGGCGTACCGGCCGCCCTGTCTTAAAAGGCCGTGTATCTGATCGAACACCTGATCGTAGCGCCGCTCACAGCCGGAAAGGCCGGCTTTTTCGCGGTTAAGCGTCTCCATGCGCCCTCTGCAGTCGTCGAGCTGGCGCACTACGGCGTCGTATTTGAGTTTTGCGGCATAGGCCTCCTGCTGTTCCTTGTCAAGCCGCTCCTCCTTTTTGCCCAGCATCGAATAGAGCACTGAGGTAACACTGGACTTCTCCAGTCTTTCCACGTCGGCCTGTTCCTTTTTCAGCGACTCAAAAAGCCGGCGCTCGCGCTCCGACAGGGAACGCTCCTCCTCCCTCAGGCTCTCGAGCATGGACTCTATTTTCTGTTGTCTTGCCATCTGTTCGGCGAGCATGGTAAGCTCCGCCCTTAATTTTTCAAGCATCGTCGTTCCCTCCGAAATATCGCTTTTCTTAGATTATACATGAAACGGCAGGATGCATCAACCTGCCGTCTAAAGCCATCACGCCGCGGCGGTGCGCCCGTATTGACCGGATGGGCGGAGCTTCAGCCGGTTTGATATTTTTTCGATAACACGATAACATTGACTTTATCAGCGGATTTTTCTTAAAATTTTTGAACCGTTTGGTTTGTCGCGGGCTCTTATAATCAGGTGCACCGAATCGTCCTAAGGAAAGGGGAATGCAAAATCGAAGATTCAGAGTTGATTTTGATGATCCAGCGGGGAAACCCCGATGCGTTTGAGCAGATTTTCAATAAGTACAAAAACGAAGCGGTCAGGACGGCTTATCTGATCACCGGCAAAAGATCGATCTGCGAGGACATCGCGCAGGAAGCGTTTATCAAATGCTTAAAGCACATCGAGAAACTCAAAAACCCGGGCGGCTTTCGCGCCTGGTTTTTCAGGATCCTGACGAGGACGGCCTGGAAATACGGGCGGGCGGCGGGCCGGGAGGTGCCGACGGAGGAACCGGCCGAAAAAGCCGGGCAATCAGGTCTGGATCTTTTAGGCGAGCAGTATTTTGCGTTTGAAGAAAGCAGATTCCTGTACTCTGAAATAAACCGCCTGGAGCCAAAGCAAAAAACGGCGATTATTTTGTACTACTTTAACGGCCTTTCGACAAAGGAAATCGCAAAAATCTCGGGCTGTCTCGAGGGGACCGTGAAATCCAGACTTTTTACGGCGAGAAAGAAACTGAAATGTGGGCTCGATTCTTTTTATCATTCAGGAAAGGAGCGCGGGATCAATGCCGGGTACAAGGCTGTTTGATGAACGCATAAAAGAAACCCTTGAAAAAATTTCGGAGCCTATAGATGCCTCCGAAGCGCTCGGTCTGAGAGTGCGCCATGCAATCGATAACGGGACAAAAAAGGAGAATTCATTGATGAAAAAGCATTTTACATTAAAGCACGCGGCGATTCTGTCCGCCGTCTTATGCCTTGCGACGGTCACCGTCCTGGCGTCGGGGCATATCAAAAGCTATGTTTTGCATTCGTCGTCGACGCCGACATTTACGTCTTATCCCACGGATAAAGAACTGAAAAAGGAGCTGGGCTTTACCCCGACGATCGTGGAGACGTTTTCAAACGGGTATTCCTTTGACAGCGCGGTGATCGGCGAAACGTCGGCTCTGAATGAGGATGACAGCGTTGCCGGAACATCCAAATTCCTTCGCTGCACATACGCCGATCAGGGGGAAAATTTAAGTCTGTCGATCGCGAGGCAGCTCCCCGGGGAAACGGCGGACCCGAAGGCGACGCCGTCGGATTACAACGGAATTACCCTGTCCTATCTGTCGCAGAAATATAAATTTGTGCCCCCGGACTACGAATTGACGGAAGAGGACAAAAAAGCCGAGGAGAGCGGAGAGGTCGTCTTTTCCTACGGCAGCGACACGGTCGAAAACAAGGTCGTCCAGTCCGTCAGCTGGACGGAAGACGAGCTCGGCTATACGCTGATGGCGTTTGACAGCGAGCTTTCGCAGGACGATTTTACGGCGATGGCGGCCGAGGTCATCGACGCGGGAAAATAAAAGCCTTCTGTCAGCGGGGCCAAAGCAATTGATCACAAACGGTCAATTGCTTTGGCCCTTTTTGGCTTACCTCTCAGAAAACCATATTGGAAATGGAAATAAAATGGAACTTTTTCCGCCGTTTTTTTGTCAAACAAACACGGGAAAATTTGTTATGATATATAATAAGCTTGTCTTAAAATGATTGGTGGGAGTTTGATGCGGATGAAAAAGAGCCTTGCCCCCTTCCTCTGCGTTTTCCTTCTGGCAATGAGCGCCGGATGCGAAAACGGCCCGGACGGTGCCGGTCCGGATACGGCCCCCGCAAGCGTCGAGATCGCGGACCGTGAAGAGCTTGAGGCGCTCTGGCAGGAATACCTGTTCGATTCGGACAACCTGGTGGGAATCCGCCGCAGTTTCAGCTCCGCAGAGGAAATCGAGCCTTTGTATATTGCGAGGTTCTGCTGGGAAAAGTATCTGTCGGAGCACGATCCGGAGAGCCTGGAACCGGAGCATGAGGGCAGTTTCCTGCGGCTTTTCCCGCTGGATACCGCCCTTACATACGCAAAGCGCTATTTCGATTTAGACGGCCTCGACGTTTCCGAAATCGACGAGGGCAGCTACGACCCGCAAAGAAACGCCTTCCTTTTCAGCCCCGGCAGCGACAAGGGCCCCCCGCGGCCTTCCTACAAAGGCTCTTTGCGCGGCAAACGGCTTAAAAGCGCGGCAAAAAACGCCGACGGAACGCTTACCGCCGTGCTGGAGCGCCCCGACTCCCAGAAATTCGACCGCATCGAATACACCGACACTTACACGCTCAAGCGGCGCAACGACGGGAGCCTGTACTTTTTAAGCGGCAAACGCGAATATGTGAACAATCATCTTGTCAGTGTGACGGGCGACTGCCGGCGCTTTGACAAAATCGAGGGCTTCGACGAAGGGTTCTTCGACGGCTCGCTGGATTCGCTCTCCATGCTGGGCGAGGCCGACGGCGCGGCAATCGTTGTCTATGCCCCTTATGAGGAAGACAAAAACGCGGTCCTGATGCGCCTGAATCCGGAAACCATGGCCGTCGAAAAGAAGCTTGAGGTGAGCGGGAATTTCACGATTATGGACGTCAGTATGACGGACGGCCGCATTGTGATCCGGCGGGGCGACCGGTTCACAGCCGTCGACGCGGACCTTTCGCGGTCCGAGGATATCAGGCTGCCCGGCTTAATCGCGGAGAAAAGCAGCCGCGAGCCGCATTATAACGAAAAAGGGGCTCCCGACGGTATTTTCGGGGGCTTCGACATCTCTTCCGACGGGACGAAATACGTCTATTCCGACGAAATCGGTTTAAAGCTTTATAGCGCCGCCGACGGCAGCGAAAAACTGCTCTCAAAAACCGTGCCGATCCGCGACAGCGAGCTGATTGACAACTCCTTTCACTGGAGTCCCCGGTTTGTCGACGGCGGCAGAAAGGTGATCACCACCATGACGGGCTACGAGGGCTCGATGGGCTATACGCTGTGCGACCTTGAAAGCGGGAATGTGAAAACGTTTGGGATCGGTTCGGAAGCGTCCTCCACCGGCCTCATCCGGTACGACACCGGCCTTCTGGAAATCAACACCTTTATTTTTGACCGGAGCGGGCAGGACGGCGATTACAAAACGATGTATCTTGATTTTCATACGGGAGAAGTTCAGGACATTGCGCTTACGGACCGCGGCGACACGGGATATATCGTTATGAGCGATCAATATTATGTCGGCCAAGACTATGCCGCCTTTATCACCAGCCGGTCCGATCGGGGCGACAATGACGAAAGCGAGCACTATATAAACCGACTTAACCTCAAAACCATGGAACTTGAGCCGAAGGTCGTCACGGTCAAAGCGGCCGCCACCCATATTCTCGGCGTGCTCTCCGACGGGCGGGTCTTGTTCTGGTATAACTTAAACCCCAGCGAAAACGGCGTATGTATTTCCGGAAACAGCAAATATTAAAAAAGTATCTTAATGGTTCGTTCCATGGATATTAAAATAAGCGGCGAAGCATAATATAGCATTGTTTCCCGCCGCGAAGTTTTCTTATTCTGCGCATTTTTTCCAAAAATTCAATTTCAAAGGAAGTCCTATGATCAGAAAAATTGCATGCTTACTGCTATTTCTGCCGCTGACACTTCATATAGCGGCCGCCGCGGATTTTGAAAAACCACAGATCGGCGCCGGAGCCGCGATCCTGATGGACGCGGACACCGGACAGATCCTGTACGACAAGAATATCCACCAGAAAGAGTACCCCGCAAGCCTTACAAAGATTTTAACGGCCGTGCTTGCGCTGGAGAGGGGCAAGCTCAGCGATACCGTCACAATGTCGGACAAGGCCGTGTCGAGCCTGCCGCGCGGCGCTTCAAATATCGCGCTCGTGCCGGGCGAGAAGCTTTCGCTTGAACAGGCGCTTTACGCGACTTTACTGATGTCCGCAAACGAAGCCTCAAACGCCGTCGCTGAGCATATCGGCGGCTCGCTCGAAGCCTTCGCCGCCGAAATGAACCGGCGCGCGGGGGAGCTCGGCGCATTGGGCACCAATTTTGTAAATCCCAGCGGGCTCTCGGACGACAACCACTACACAACGGCTTACGACCTGGCGGTGATCACCCGCCACGCGATCGGCATGCCTGAATTTTTGCGCATCGACGGCACCATCACCTATACCATGCAGCCGACCAACATGCAGCCCGAGCCCCGCCACTTTGCAAACGAACAGAAAATGATGAAGAACACCCCCTACTATTACGAGGAAGTGTTCGCGGGAAAAACCGGCTACACCTCAAAGGCCGGGCACACGCTTGCCACCGCCGCGCGAAAAGACGGCAGAACGCTGATCTGCATTATTCTGGACGGCCGGTCGGCGCAGATGCCTTATGAGGATACCAAAACGCTGCTCGATTACGGGTTTGACAATTTTCAGGAATATACGCTCTCCAAAGGCGAAATAAACGCGGCTCTCGCCCCGATGCTCGGCGAAGCGGAACAGCGGGCGGCCGTGGAAGCGGACTTTTCGGCGCTGATCCCGGCGGGCGCCGAGGTGGGCGACATTTCAATGGACCTCAATGATCAGAAAACCGCCGTGTCCTTCCGTCTTGACTCGCCCGACCTGGGAGAAGCCGCGGCCCTCGGCAGCCTTTCGCTTTCCTATCCGGCCTTGTCGGAGGAGGCCCGCGCGGCCGCCGTTATAAACGAAACGAGCCGCGAACCGGCAAAGCGCCCGCTCCTCTCCGTCATCCTTTTCGTGACGGCCGCCCTCCTGCTGACCGCCGCGCTGATCTATATCCGGAGAGC
The DNA here is from genome assembly GCA_002423435.1 of Clostridiales bacterium UBA6114. Taxonomy (GTDB): domain Bacteria; phylum Bacillota; class Clostridia; order Oscillospirales; family Butyricicoccaceae; genus UBA6114. The sequence continues at coordinate 8,496 of DIWE01000025.1, read as the reverse complement.
GCGGCGCATCCGCATAAAACGGCTCAGAAGACAAAGGTACGCAAGGCGCAGATACAAATAGCACACGTAAGGATCTATGAAGCGCCGGCCGGTCGGTCGGCGCTGTCATCGGTCTCGACATATGAAACGCAAGGTGAAACATAAACATGCCAAAAGTCAGAAATATCAAAAGAAAAGGGCGTCCCCTTCTCATAGGAGCGGCCGCCGCCGCAGGGCTTTGCTTGTTTTGCACGTGGCAGAACAACGATATCGTGACGACCCGGATCGATTACCGAAGCGAGAGGCTTCCGGCGGCTTTCGACGGCTATACCGTCGTGCACATATCCGACCTTCACAACAAGCGCTTCGGAAAAGGACAGGGCCGACTGCTGGAACAGATTGAAAAGGCCGGCCCCGACATCATTTTCGTGACCGGCGATCTGATCGACGCAAGACACACCGATTTAGACGCCGCAATGGAGCTTATCAGCGGAGCCGCAAAGCTGGCTCCCGTTTATTATGTGTCGGGGAACCACGAGGCGCGCTCCGGCGTCTATCCCGAGCTTAAGGAGCGGCTTACCCTGTCCGGAGCGACCGTTTTGGACAACGACGCCGTAAAAATCGGGGAAAACGGCGCATATTTCAATGTCATCGGCCTTTCAGACCCCGCCTTCTTCCCTCCCCGCTCAGGCAAAAAAACAATGCAGGAAACGCTTGGTTCCCTGCATACGGATAGCGACGCTTTATTCAATATCCTGCTTTCGCACCGGCCGGAGCTTTTTGAGCTTTATGCAGGCTCCGGCGTGGATCTGGTGTTTTCCGGCCACGCGCACGGCGGCCAGGTCCGGCTGCCGTTTTTAGGCGGGCTCGTCGCGCCCGGGCAGGGCTTTTTCCCGGAATACACCTCCGGGACATACGAAAAGGGCGGCACGACGATGGTCTTAAGCCGCGGCCTCGGAAACAGCATCATACCCGTCCGCGTTTTCAACCGGCCTGAAATCGTCGTTGTCACTCTTTATTCCCGGGTTTGAAGAGAATCGGGAAATGGTCTGCTCACCCGCGCGCAGCTTCGGGATCCGCCGATACCGCTCTTGGGGAACAGGGATATTCAGGAAATATATTTGCGTATCAGCTCGGTAAAAAACGCTCCGTACCGCTCCATCTTTGCCTTGCCCACGCCGGAAACATCCAAAAATTCTTCATTCGTCCGGGGGCGCTTCCTGCACATGTCTTTCAAGGTTGCATCCGAAAAAACGATATACGCCGGGACATGGGATTTTAAGGCAAGCTGATTCCGAAGCGCCTTGAGCGCGGCAAACAGACCGTTGTCCACCTCGTAAAAGGACTGGCTTTTAGGCGGCTTGTCGGACTTTGCTTCTTTTGGGAGTTTCATCTCCACCTTCATTTTGCCTCGGATAATCTCATCCGAGCGATCCGACAGCTGCACCACGGGATAATCGCCGTCCGACAGCACCAAATACTCGTTTTGAACAAGAAAGTCAAGTATTGTTCTGATCCTGTGGACGGGCACATCCGCCATGATTCCATATGTAGAGAGGCTTTGAAACCCCAGCTGCCTTATTTTCTCGTTTTTGCTGCCGTGCAAAATATCCGCGATCATTGTTTTTCCGAAGCTTCTGTTTCTCTGCGCGATCCGGTACACGCAGGACACGATTTTTCGGGCTTCTGTCGTGATATCGGCAATCTCAAAGTTTGTGCTGCAGTTTGAGCAGTTGCCGCAGAAATTCGGCGCCGTTTCCCCAAAATACCGCAGGATATATTCCCGCAGGCAGTCGGCGGCAGTGCAATAGAAGGTCATCGCCTTAAGGCGATCCTTTTCTTTTTGCTTTACTGCCCGCCGCATCTCCTCGGAGAGGTCGGGGCTTAAATCGGAGCTGTTTTCAATCAGGAACTGATTCGTTCTCACGTCCTGGCCGCTGTAAAGCAAAATGCACTCGGCCCTCTCGCCGTCACGCCCCGCCCGGCCCGCTTCCTGATAATAGCTTTCCAGGTTCTTGGGCATGTTATAGTGCACGACAAAGGACACGTTGGATTTATCGATCCCCATACCAAACGCATTTGTGGCGACCATAATTGCCGCTCTGTCATAAAGAAAGTCGTCCTGATTGACGCGCCGTTCTTCGTCGCTCAGGCCGGCGTGGTAGCGCGTAGCGGAAAACCCGGCTTCGTTTAGCCTGTCGCAAACCTCCTCAACCGTTTTTCGCGTGGAACAGTAAACAATCCCGCTTTTATCTTTGTTTCGGCCCAGGATATCAATAAGCGCCGGGAATTTACGGCCCGGCCTCTGCACCCCGAAATACAGATTTTTTCGGTCGAAGCCCGTTGTCACGACCAGAGGGTCTTTAAGGCGCAGGATGGAAATGATATCTTCCCGCACTTCTTTGGTGGCGGTTGCTGTGAACGCGCCGACAACAGGCCTATAAGGAAGCCGGTCGATGAATTCAACGATCTGAAGATAACTCGGGCGGAAATCCTGCCCCCACTGGGAAACACAGTGCGCCTCGTCCACCGTTACCATTGCGATTCTTGTTTGCCCGGCAAACTGCAAAAAGCTCTCCGTCGTCAGTCTTTCGGGGGCGACGTAAATGATCTTATATTCTCCGTTCTTGGCGCGCCGGAGCGCGCCGGAATACTGAGCAGGTGACAGGGAACTGTTGAGATATGCCGCCTTTACGCCGGACTCGACAAGGGAATTCACCTGATCCTTCATGAGAGAAATCAGCGGCGAAACGACCAGCGTGACCCCCTCCAGCATCAATGCGGGGATCTGGTAGCAGAGGGACTTCCCCGAACCCGTCGGCATAATGCCGAAGGCGTCTCTTCCGGACAGGACCGCATCAATGAGCTCCGACTGCCCCTGGCGAAAATCCGTATGCCCGAAATATTGTTTCAGGATATCGTACTTATACATACTGCGTCTCCAATGGATCCTACTTTTTATTGTTGAACCGGAGCCTGTTCTCCCTGAAGCGGAGTTCAATATAAAGCCGAGCCGGGAACAGTTTCTGGCGCGTTTCCGGCATGTCCGGACCGTCAGACCTTCCTCGGCTCTGTTTGGGAGAACTGCCATTCTCCTTTTATTTCACACTGAATCTTTTTTGCAAGCTTTGAAAATACCAGCTCATACGACCTGTCGCACATTTCCTTTAAGGCATCATTTGGCACGGCGCCGTCGAGGTAGATCGAGTTCCAATTCCTTTTGTCGCAGTAAAACCCCGGCACCACGTCCCGGTACTGTGCGCGGAGAAGCTCCGCGAGAAGCGGCTCACATTTCAGGATCACCATTTCCCGGCCCTCGTGGGGCTTGTACTTCGGATCGGGCGTGCAGACGGCGGCAAACATTTTGCCCCGCACCAGATAGCGGTGCCAGCCCCATTCGACCTTAAAGTCCCGCGCTGCTCCCGGCTTATTGAGCAGATAGGAGTCGAGCCATTCGTAATTGTTCATCTTCCCGCCCCCTTGCATCTCCGGCTCGGGCAGCCCCGCGAGCCGGGCGAATCTCCGCTGGCTTTCGGTGACAAATTTCTCCTTTTGGGGGAAATCCGCGTCGAAGGAGGCTGCTTCAGCGGCATCCACATGATAAACCGGGCTCTCAAAGAAACGGCCCCGGACTTCCGAAAGCGCACCCGACTGCAGCTCCAGCGCCTGGAGCGCGGGATGGAATTTGCCCTCGGCGTCGGTGACGGAAAATGCCTCGGCGGGGCGAAAGCCAAAGCGGGAGTAGTATTCCGGGTCGCCGTAGATCAGGATCGCCCCAAAGCCCATCGACCGCGCCGCCCCGGCGGAATGCTCGACGAGTGCCGAACCGACGCCCTGCCTTTGATATTCCGGCAGGACGCTTAAAGGGCCGAAGGTGAGGACCGGGTGTTCGCGGCCGTCCGCACCCGCGACCTTCGCCCTGCTGTACATGATATTGCGACAAGCGTATCTCCGATCCCGGCAACAAAATTAAGCTCCGGAATGAAATCCTCATGGTCGCGCAGCTGATGAACCAGAAAATGCTCATCGCAGCCGGGCACGTTTACGTTCCAGAACGCCTCTCGCGTGAGCTCCTCCACCTTGCGGCGGTCGGCCTCCCGCTCGGGCCTGATCAGGATTTGATCGCGTTTTGCCATTGCCGATCTCCTTTCCCTGCGTCCGTCTCGCCCTTATTACACGGGGTTCTGTCAGATAAGTATATCACAGACTCCTTGAATATGGAAGCAGGGCTCAGGAAATTACGCCGACCAGCCTGGGGATCAACAGTACAAAGCCTTCCCAATAGGTTACGATAAACAGCGCCGCGAACAGCGGAATAAGCCAGGGTGAAACAGCCTTCGATACCTGGCCGAAGCTCTTGCCCGTAACCGAGGTCAGGAGATAAAGCGATATGCCGACAGGGGGTGTCAGCAGTCCGATCATCACGTTTAAGCAGAAAATGACGCCCAGGTGGACGATGTTGATCCCGAAATTTGCCGCAATGGGGACGATCAGGGGAACGAGCAAGACCGTGATCGCGGTGCCCTCCAGCACCATGCCGAGCAGAAGAAGAAAAACATTGAGCAGGAAGAGAAATACGTATTTATTTGTTGTGATCGTTGCAACCAAATTGTAGACAATGTCGCCCAGGCCTTCGTAGCTGACGATAAAAGCCATGACGACGGCCGAAACGATGATCGAAACGATCGGCACGACCATTCTGAAGGTTTCCTTGAAGATCGGCAGCAGATCCTTCGGCCTGATATCCTTATAAATTGCCATTCCTGCAAAAATCGACCATACGACGCAAACCAAAGCCGCCTCGGTGGGAGTGTACCACCCTCCCCATATGCCGGCGATCAAAAGTACGGGAGAAAGCAGCGCCCAGAAGGAATCCATGAAAGATCTCGCGATTTCTTTCAGAGAGTATTTTTTCCCGCACGGATAATTTCTCTTTCTTGCGATAATAAACGTCATGACGGAGAGCGTAACGACCATTACGATGCCCGGGGTAAAGCCCGCCATAAACAGCGCGCCCAGCGAGACGTTGCCGAAGATTGCGTATGACACAAAGGGGAGGCTCGGCGGGACAATGGGGCCGATCGTCGAGGACGCGGCCGTCACGCCGATGGAGAAATCATCGTCGTACCCGGCGTCCGTCATGGTTTTCATTTCGATAACGCCCAGGCCGCCGATGTCTGCAAGCGCCGACCCCGACATTCCCGAAAATATAAAGCTGGCCAGGATGTTTACATAGCCCAGGCCGCCTCTGTATCTTCCGACGAGCGTATCCGCGAAATGAAATATTCGGTTTGTAATGCCGCCGCGGTTCATGATCTGGCCCGCCAGCATAAAAAACGGGATCGCCAAAAAAGTAAACGAGTCCATCGACCCGACCATTTTTTGCGGCAGCATCATCAGGCTCAGGGACGGGTTCAAAAGGAAATAGATGACTGAACCGCCGAGGAAAGAAATATAGATCGGAAACCCCAGCAGCAATAAGACAACAATTCCCGCAACCATTGCAATTATATACATAAGTCACGCCCTTTCTTTTTTCATCTTATCGGGTCTTACAAGGGCCATGACATCCTTTACCGCGGCCTGGACAAGACGGCACAGGCATAATGTCCCGCCGACAGGCGCGCTCAGATTGCGAACCAATATCGTAACATTAAGCGCGGGCGCCTTGTTGACGCGGGAAAACTCGATAAAATCAAAGCAGACATACAGAATCAGCCCCCACAACCCGATCATAACGATACATTGGAATATGTCGACCACGATTCGAAGCCGGGGGGAAAGCATATTCAATATCATATCCAGCCTGATGTGGGAGCTGTTGGCAATGCCGAAGCTTGTGCCTAAAAACGCGATCCATACGAAAGCATAGCGCGCAACTTCCTCCGTCCAGGAAAAGGGTATAACCGCCAAACGCGTGACGACCTGCAAAATAACGGAGGAAACCAATACCAGGGCCGCAGCGGACATCAGGAAGAGCTCCGCGTACTGATCGACGGCATAAAGTACTTTTCTGGCTGTTTTCATGATCTCACCTTTCCATTCGGGGATGCCCCGACGAATCGGGGCATCCCCTTTGAGATTAAGAGGGATTGCCGGTGCTTTTAGGCGGCTTCCTTGATCGCGTTAAAGAGATTCACCCAGTCTTCCTTGTCTCCGTATGTGCTGAGGAACACTTCGCTGCACTTGTCGATAAACGCCTGCCTGTCGACGTCGTCGACAACCTTCATGCCCTGCTGCACAAACTTCGCCTCCAAAGCGTCGTCAATGGACTGTACCGTGTCGGCGTAACCCATCAGAAACTCTTTGTAGGTGTTCTGGACCAATTCCTGCAGGTCCGCAGGCAGAGTCGCCCAGAAATCGTCGTTTGCGATAAACGCGTTGATCGCATACAGATGCTGGGTCTTGCAGATCGTATCCTGAACCTCGTTGAGCTTTGACTCCTCGATAACGCTCATCTGGTTTTCCTGGCCGTTGGCAACGCCCGTCTGGAGCGAGAAATACAGCTCGCTGTAAGCGATCGGGACAGCGGTGGCACCCATCGCGTTCATTCCGTTTACGTAAATGCTGCTGTCCATACAACGGATTTTTACTCCCTTAAGATCGGCCGGGGTGCGAACCTCGACGCCCTTGGTGGTCAGGTTCCGGATTCCCATGAAGGCGGAGGTTATCATTTTGATGCCCGCGCCCTGCTCAATTTTTGAGACAAGCTCTGTCGATTTGTCTCCATTGAAGAAATTCGAAATGTGTTCGGCGCTCTCGAAAACATACGGCCAGCAAGTCACGTCGATTTCCTCGGCGAACGAATTGAAGTTGGTCAGGGCCATGTTCGCGATATCCGCGGAACCGTTTCGCACCATGTCGAAAAGCTCGCCCTCGCCGGCAAAGACCGACGATGCGCCGTAGGTGACGTCAAAGGTGAGCCGGCCGCCGCTTCGCTCTGTGATTGCTTTAAAAAGGTCTGACATGACCACGGCCACCGGGGTGCTCTCGTTCGCCGTTACCAACGCTTTAACCGTGATGGGCGCGTTGGACGAGGGCTCGCCGGACGCTGTGCCGGACGACGTCGGAGCAGAGCCGCCGCCTGAGCAGCCGGCTGCGAGGGATACCACAAGGGTCAGGGAAACGAGAATTGCAAAAATACGTTTCATTTTTCTTCCTCCTCAAATTTAATTACTTGATTTGTATCAAACACATCGCTTGCGCGGTGTATTGAAATAAAAAACATACGCCGTGCCGGGTCCTGTGTATCTCATATCGCGAATTTTGTCCCAAATATGGCTTTGATATCCTCTGTCCCGGCAGGTCGGGCAAAGGTTATATTTTTATTACCGCTTTTACAATGGAATCCTTGTCGTCGATGCAGGAGTCCAGGGCGTTTTGCAGATCGTCAAAAGCAAACTCGTTTGTTACGATATCCTTTACGTTGATCACATGAGAGGCGACGGCCGCGATTGCCGCCGGGTAAACATGCCTGTAACGGAAAATTGTTTTGATCGAAAGCTCCTTGTCGATCATCATGCTTACCGGCAGATTCATGTAACCGGTTTTGCCGTAGCCGATCAGGACGATTGTCGCGCCTTTTTTCACAACGCCGACCGCGTTTAAGGTTGAAGCTTCCGCGCCCGCTGTTTCAAAGGCGAGGTCGAATCCCTTTCCGCCCGTATGCTCCGCGGCGGCGGCGAGCACGTCGGCTTCCGCCGCGTTAATCGGTGTCGCGCCGAGTTTTTCCGCAACCTTAAGCCGGTTTTTGACGATGTCGACCATGCAGATATCGGAAACCCCGCGCGCCTTGAGCGCAAGTACCGTCACAAGGCCGATACAGCCGGCGCCGAACACGACCGCGCTCTGCCCGACGGTTGCGCCCGCCTGCTGCGCCGCGTGAAAACCGACCGCAAGCGGCTCGATCAGCGCGCCCTCCATCGTGCTCACCTCCTCGGGAAGCTTAAAGCACAAATCGGCCTCGTGGGCTATGTATTCCTGAAAAACGCCGTCAACAGGGGGTGTTGCGAAAAAAATAACGTCCGGGCACAGATTGTAGCGCCCCGTCCTGCAAAATTCGCAGCGGCCGCAGGTTTTTCCGGGCTCCAGCGCCACACGGTCCCCTTCTTTCAGATGGGTCACTCCGGGCCCCACCGATACAACGGTCCCGCTCGCCTCGTGCCCCAATACAAACGGCGGTTTTACGATAAAATCTCCGATGCGCCCGGACTCGAAGTAGTGCAGATCGGAGCCGCAGACGCCGACGTACTCCAGCTTTACAAGGACCTCGCCGGCGGACGCCTCCGGGACCGGGCGCTCGGTAAACGCTATCTTTCTGTTTGCCGTCATCAGGGCAACTTTCATCTTAGACATATTGATAACCATTCCTTTCGCTGCGTTAAAGTCACAAAACGACCACGAAAAGGAATGGCCATATTGTGCGTATATTGCGGTTGCATTTTAGCCGGAGCATGATAATCCGAACCCGCCTTGCGGGGCATCTTATTTGCGCCCGGCTTCGTTATTGTCCTTGAT
>DIWE01000038.1:35161-238215 GCA_002423435.1 Clostridiales bacterium UBA6114 | reverse complement strand
CTACTACTCTATAATACAAGGAGGCGTGATCTACTTGAATATACTTATTCATACTATGCATATGTCCACCAGCATTGGAGCTGCTCTCCAGTCCTGTGCATTAGGCAAAAAACTTTCGAACATGGGTCATTCACCATATTTGTTGTACTATATGCCGCCGTTTTACACCGATATATCAATCCCAAACACACACTTTTCTTCTCTGAGAGATATTCTTTCATATATTATCAACGGCAGATACAAAGAGAAAGCCCGCCAGCGTTTTATGGACTTTAAAAGTAGAAATCATCCGCCCCTTACCCGTAAATATATCAGTATTGAAGAATTAAAAGACGGTCCTCCCATTTTTGACGCTTACATATGCGGTAGTGATCAGGTGTGGAATCCGATGATAACACATTATGACACGTCATACTTTTTCCCATTTATGACAAGCGAAGCCAAAAAAATATCGTATGCAGCAAGTATGGGGCGAGATACGATTACTTCAGAAATAGATGATTATATGAGAAATGGGCTTCTTCATATGGACCACATCGGAGTTCGTGAAGATACCGCTGTGAGCGCAATAAAGAAATATCTCCCGGAAGCAGAGGTAACACAAAATATTGATCCAACCTTTTTGCTGGATTGCGAAGCATGGAGAACGATGGCAGTTAAGCCGGAAGGAAGAGTGCCGCAGAATTATATATTATATTACCCAATAAATGAAACCGCACAGGGTACGGAAATTTTGCTTGAAGTCAAGCGAGAGCATTCGCTCCCATTTGTAACATTTTCAAGCTCAATCAGAAAAGGCAAGAACGTAGACATTAATCTTCATGGTGTCGGACCGGCAGAGTTCTTGTACTTATGCGATCATGCCGACATCGTCGTGACAAATTCATTTCACGGTTTTGCACTTTCAATTATTATGGGTAAAAATGTAATTTGCTTTACGAAGCCCGGCCAGAACACAAGAATGGAAAGTTTGTCTCGGCTGCTAAACTTGAATGATCTTATAGTGTCGGATATCAGCGACGCAAAAGCTAGAAACTGGAATATCATATGGGACAGTTGTTATAAAGACATTGCTGAAGCTATCAAACGCGAGCAACAAAGGTCGGACGAATATTTATGTGAGGCTCTGTGTAGAAATGAAAAACATAACAGAGATAAATAAAGACACTTGCGTAGGATGCGGAGCCTGTGTTCAGAGCTGTCCGGTAGCTTGTATTCGGATGTCATTGGACGGATATGGTTTTCTATATCCACAAATTGGTGACAGTTGTATTAATTGTGGGAAGTGCTTAACTGTTTGCCCTGCTGCGCGTGAGTCTGCTGCTGATGAATGTCAGGATAAGCCTTGCTATATTTTAACGGCAAAAAATAAAATACTTGAAGATAAAAGTGCTTCCGGTGGCTTTTGTGCCATCCTTGCCGATTATTATATCGACAAATTCGACGCTGTTGTTTTCGGCTGTGTCATGGACGACAGTTTTGAGGTCTGCCATCAGGCAATAACACACCGTGAGGATATATATAAAATACAAGGCTCGAAGTATGTACAGAGCAATACGTTGAATACATACAAGGAAGCCCAAGATTATTTGAACACGGGACGCTGTGTACTGTATATGGCGACACCCTGTCAGATCGCAGGTTTAAAAACCTTTCTTACTAAAAGATATGAGAACCTGATTACCGTCGATATCATTTGTCACGGTGTCCCGAGTTCAAAAGCGTTTCAACTATATATCAAACACCTTTCAGATACAAACAAAACTGCAATATTAGAATACAAATTCAGAAATAAAACATGTTATGACAGAACAGGTTTTATTTCGAAAACGAAATATAATCGCGGAAAGACTGTTTATAAGCGCCCGTCCGAAGATATTTATTTTTACCTTTTTTCAAAAGGTAAATCATACAGAAAATCCTGTTATAACTGTCAATATGCTTGTTTGGCTCGCCAAGGCGATTTCACCTGTGGCGATTGCGGCTCCCGAAGTCTTTACAATGATTTTATGCCGTATGAAGCTGTGTCTTCGCTTATTCTAAATACGGAAAAAGCTATTTCTATATGGAATGAGATAAAAGCACTGTTTGAATATATTCAGATCGATTTGAAGACAGAAGCTTTAAAAAACAAACAATTACACGAATGTACCGCTTTGCCATCAGATAGGGACGTACTGTGTAAAGCGATGATCAACAGTCAATGGAATGAGCTAAAAGTTAAATACCTACCCAAAAATAAGATTAGCTTTTTTAAAACAATAAGCGAACGAATTCCCATCTCAGTTAAGAAAATAATCTGCAGATTAATGCTTAAAGACAGCAAAAAATAGGGAGAACACAAAATATGAAACTGTACAACGAATTAATTAACAAGCACATATACTTATCGTTAATAGGTCTCGGTTATGTTGGTATGCCGATTGCTGTTGCTTTTGCAAAAAAGGTCAAGGTCATTGGTTACGATCTGAATACAGCAAAAATCGAATTATATAAATCCGGCATCGATCCGACAAAGGAAGTTGGAAATGAAACGATAAAGAACACTACTGTTGAATTCACATCGGATGAAACAAAGCTCCGTGAAGCGAAGTTCCATATCGTTGCTGTTCCGACACCAGTATACGATGACCATACCCCTGATCTCACACCTGTCGAAGGAGCGAGTCGTATTCTTGGTCGTAACCTTACCAAGGGTAGCGTGGTTGTATTCGAGTCTACGGTATATCCCGGTGTTACCGAAGACGTCTGTGTTCCGATTCTTGAAAAGGAATCCGGACTCAAATGCGGCATTGACTTCAAGATCGGTTATTCTCCCGAAAGAATCAACCCTGGCGATAAAGTACACCGTCTCGAAACGATTACGAAAATTGTTTCCGGCATGGATGATGAGACGCTTGATACCATTGCGAAGGTATACGAACTTGTCGTCATAGCCGGTGTTCACAGAGCGCCCTGCATCAAAGTTGCCGAAGCCGCAAAAGTCATCGAAAACAGTCAGAGAGATATAAATATCGCATTTATGAATGAACTGTCTATCATCTTTAACAAGATGGGAATAGATGCGAAATCCGTTCTCGAAGCTGCCGGAACCAAGTGGAATTTCCTCAAGTTTTATCCCGGACTTGTCGGCGGTCACTGCATAGGTGTAGACCCGTATTATCTTACATATAAAGCTGAAATGATGGGTTATCACAGCCAAGTAATTCTTGCCGGTCGACGTATCAACGATGATATGGGTAAGTATGTTGCCGAGAATGTAGTCAAAAATGTTATCAAGGCCGAAAAGCCAGTCAAAAATGCGAAGGTCGCAATCCTCGGATTTACATTCAAGGAAAACTGTCCAGATACGAGAAATAGCAAGGTTTTCGATGTCGTAAAAGAACTGCGTGAGTACGGCATTGAACCTGTTATAGCTGACCCGACCGCAGACGCAAGCGAAGCAAAACATTTGTACGGTGTTGACTTCACAGATATTAAAAATATCGGAGATATGGACGCGGTCGTTCTCGCCGTCGCACACACTTGTTTTACAGAATATAAGGTGAGCGATATGGACAAGTTGTTTGGCAAAGGCAAAAAGGTTCTGTTGGACATCAAAGGCATACTCGACCGCAACGAATACGAAGCTGCCGGATACAGCTACTGGAGATTGTGATATGGGATATAGGCATTTGATTTTTTCGGAAGAATCGTTATTCTTAGTCACAGGTGGAGCCGGATTTATCGGCTCCAACCTCTGCGAAGCGATTCTTAATATGGGATATAAGGTGCGTTGCCTTGATGATCTTTCGACCGGCAAGCAGGCAAACGTCGATATGTTTCTCAAAAATCCGGATTACGAATTCATAAAGGGCGACATTAAAGATCTCGATATATGCCTCAGAGCGACAAAAGGCGTTGATTTCGTCATGAACGAAGCCGCTTGGGGCAGTGTTCCGCGTTCAATCGAAATGCCTCTTTTCTACTGCTATAACAACATAGCGGGAACTCTCAACATGATGGAAGCCAGCCGACAGAACGGAGTAAAAAAGTTCGTTTATGCTTCCAGCTCGTCTGTTTACGGCGACGAACCGAATCTGCCAAAGACGGAAGGGCGTGAAGGCAATTTGCTCTCGCCGTATGCGTTGACAAAGCGTTGTGACGAGGAATGGGCAAAGCAGTACACGATGCATTATGCTCTTGACACTTACGGGCTTCGCTATTTTAACGTATTCGGGCGCAGGCAGGATCCGCACGGCGCGTATGCGGCAGTTATCCCAAAATTCATCAAACAGCTTCTGAATAATGAGCAGCCGACGATTAATGGAGACGGCAGACAGAGCCGTGACTTCACATATATAGAAAACGTCATCGAAGCCAACCTCAAAGCCTGTCTCGCACCTCATGAAACAGCCGGTCAGGCGTTCAATGTCGCCTACGGCGGGCGGGAGTATCTGATCGACATCTATCATACGTTGACAAAGGCTCTTGGAAAAGATATCGAACCGAAATTCGGTCCCGACCGTAAGGGAGATATAAAACATTCGAATGCCGATATATCAAAAGCGAAAAAACTTCTTGGTTATGACCCAGAGTATGATTTTACAAAAGGTTTGAATGAGGCTATTGAATGGTATGAAGCGAATTTGTGATGTGTCGCTTTTTTAGATAAGTCCCTTTTTAGCACCAGAGTGACGGGCTCATTCGGCAATGCGGTTTTGCACAGGTTCCTTTCCACCGAAATTGGTGAAGCACGTATCTTCTCCCTCAACGAAAAGAAGCAGGAAGATATGCAGCACGAGTATCAGTTTAAATATTCAGAATTATCAGAATAAATTAAATTGTTCATCGGCGATGTGTGATTTGGCGTCGTTCAAGAACGCGATGTACGGAATTTATTACATATTCCATGCAGTAGCTCTCAAGCAGGTACCCTCCTGCGAGTTCTTCCCTATGGAGGCTGTTAAGACAAACGTTATCGGAACCGACTATGTTCTAACTGCGGTAATTGATGAGGGGGCTAAGACAAGTTATATGCCTTTCAACTGACAAGGCTGCCTATCCGGTCAACGCGATAAGCGCGTGATGTAGCACGAGTCGCTTGGATTCCATGACTATAACTGTTTGCAGATGAACGCATATGCGGTTGTTTCCGATTCCGGAACACTACCGGAGGAATCCAGTTTCTTCACTTCAATCGGTCATCCGTTCCCGGCAATCTGCATCCGCACCTCTACCGAGCGTCCGGAGGCACTCGACAAGGCTTGCTTTGCCGGGATTGATGAGAACAGCCTTCTGCAAGCCAGTTACTACTGCGGTTGACATGAACGAAAACGGCGACTACGGAATCCCAGTACCGGATTACACCGATAAGAACGTGAGCAGCAAGGTAGTCAAGATCATTCAATTCTATACGGGCGTGGTTGACAGGATGGTATGGAGAAAATACTGATAAACGAATAATGGTACAACGGCACTGAATCTGGATTTGGATTGAGTGCCATTATACAGACAATATAGAACGCCGGTGCGGCGGGGTCATGCACTATATTATAATCTGTATCCCAGCCGAATTCGGCACGGACATGGAGGATAAACACTTGGTGGAAGTGGCCTACACTTTTGCAGGACTTCTGCAGGGGGGCGCTGTCAAAGAGAATATTGACACGCTGTTTATGGGCTTTGCGGAGGCGGAGGCAGTCAAGCTCTTCGCCAATACACACCTTGCCTTGCGTGTCAGCTTTTCAACGAGTTGGATACCTACGCGGAGATTAAAGGCTTAAATACACAACAACTCATCAACGGTCTTTGCCTGGACCCGCGTATTGGCAGCCATTACAATAACCCATCCTTTGGCTATGGCGGATACTGCCTGCCAAAGGACACGAAGCAGCTGCTGGCGAACTATGCCGATGTGCCAGAAAATCTGATTGAGGCCATAGTTGAAAGCAACCGCACCCGGAAGGACTTTATTGCCGACCGTGTGCTGTGCATCTTGCAGGCTACTATGAGGCCAACAGTGCCTGGGATGTCCGCAGGGAAAAGGACATGACCATCGGCATCTATCGGCTGACAATGAAGAACGATTCTGATAACTTCCGCCAGGGCTCCATTCAGGGTGTTATGAAGCGCATCAAGGCAAAGGGCGCAACGGTTATTGTTTACGAACCGACACTGGAGGACGGCACGACGTTCTTCGGTAGCAAAGTGGTGAATAACCTGGCTATGTTCAAGAGCCATAGTGATGCTATTGTTGCGAACCGGTATAACAGCTGTCTGGATGATGTCCGGCAAAAAGTATATACCAGAAATTTGGATGGGATTGATCCATGCTGCCAACAAATAATTTAAAGATGTATGATTTTTAGTCATCTTATGATAACTGTACTCTATCAGATATGGGGAATTGTAAGCCATTAATATTCTGATATTTTCTTGTCTGACATGTCTTCTGATTCAGTTCTATTGTTAATACATGAGTGCAACGTGCCTTATGAACCTGGCCTATTATACCAAACATTTCTTAGTTGAACGAAGGTGAAACATGAACTCAACGGAGCTTATAGTATTGAACATGCTGGCCAGCGAACTATTTGATACAAATCTTGGCGTGCCTGCATGCGGGAATTGGAATGATGTTATTTTCACTTCTTCAAACCATGGCGTTATTCCACTCTTATCGACAGGAATAGCAAATATCAGTTCCGTGCCTGACGAGGTATTGCACATCGTGCGTTCGTCAGCAATAAAATCCGCCTACTGGGGCGAACAATTGCTAAACATTCAGAATGAGCTGCTGACTGCATTGCACTCAAATGACATGCCATGTGCCATATACAAAGGAGCCAGCGTTGCCACGTGTTATCCACATCCGGAATTGCGACAGCACGGGGACATCGATATTTTGGTAAGGCAAAACGACTTCCTGAGCGCCGCCGATTTGCTCGAGGGCGCCGGCTGTGTGCGCCATGGTACGAAACACAGTTTTCACACCTCATTTTCGAAAAATGGGGTAAGTGTAGAGCTTCATCGCGCGGTGTCGTGTTTTCCGGACAACAGTGCCGGACAATATTGCATTGATCTGTTTTCCCATGCCCTTGATCAAATTTCCAGTTCGACAATAAATGAATGGGCCTTTCCCGTGTTGCTCCCAAAATATCAGCTTCTATCGCTGCTCTTCCATATGGAACGTCATATGACCAGCTCCAGTATCGGTCTGAGACAGCTGTGCGACTGGGCGGTCTGTGTCTATCGGTACAGGGATGTCATTGACGATGATATGCTCAGCGACTTCGCCCGCTGCGGCGTACTGCCCTTCGCAAGGGTACTGACGCAGACTTGTACGCACTTTCTTGGCATGTCTCAGCTTGAATGGAGCCGGAGCGTTGACAAGATAGTGGTTTCTCGGATGATAAATGAAGTGCTCGACGGCGGTATTGCCAGATCTGTATCACCGGATCGTTCATTCAGCTGTATGTTTGTCAGGACTCCCCATCTCGGAATAGAAAAAACTTGGGTCGGCTCATTGATTACAAAATTAAGCATAAAAGCCAGAACACGTTATTCCATCGTAAACAGATTCCCTTTTTTATTACCTGCATTTTGGATCTATATTCCTTTAAAATCGGTTGTTCGCTCGCGGAAAAACGGCAATGGAAAATGGCACATTCTTTCCATCATGTCCATCGCTCGAAAAAGGCGAAAGCTGTATCGCGATCTTCATTTATTTGTCAGTAAGCAGCCATGATTTTGGATTTCCACTTTATTGATGATATATATTAATCGTGTGTAGGAAAGGCGGTAGCAGATATTAAAGGGAAAATCCTCTTCGCCCTTATTCTCTCTCTTGCCGCCCTCTTCGCCATCGCATTAATCCTTCATAGCTCCCTGACGACCCACGCGGTTTCCAAAGCGGAGAGTAAGGCCGTCGCGGCGGCGGTGCAGCCGGTGGTGGACTCCGGTGCCAATTCTCCCCTTCAACTTCAAAGAGCTAAGCGTGGGAGACCGGGCGCCGTCATTGCCCCCAATACCAGATGGTCGTTCGACTTCGTATCCGATGCAATGGCAAATGGGCGGCGAATCAAGATACTGACCGTGATCGACGAAGCCACACGGGAATGTCTGGCCCTTGAAGTTGACAAATCGATTTCCGGCCAAAGGGTTGCGTCCGTATTAAACAGAATCGCATTTTTCAGAGGCTATCCCCGTGAAATCCTCACGGATAACGGGCCTGAGTTTACAAGTGTAGCCCTGAGTGAATGGACGTATGGAAAAAAGATCACTCATCTGTTCATTGAGCCGGACAAGCCGGTTCAAAATGCCTATATTGAGAGTTTCAACGGCAAATTTCGGGAAGCGTGCCTGAGTACCCATTGGTTTAAGAACCTTTATGAAGCAAGAGAGCTTATTGAGGCATGGAAATCGGAATACAATCATTTCAGGCCGCATAGTGCTTTTGGCAATCTGACCCCCGCTGAATATGCAAAGATTCTGGATCAAAAATCTGAACAAACCCATTCTGGACTAACTTTTGGTTTGGCACAAATCTGGGGTTAAGGTCCCACTGGATAGCACATGCCGTATTTTTCAGAGGTTATTATGTAAGACAATATTTGAAGGATTTATTTCTTTTGATTTTTTCAAAAAAGCGGATTTCCTATTTAAAATCCATTGGTTTAATAGAATAGATTGAATTTGTTGATACAGAGGAAACTAGTCCGATTATTTACTAGAAGAAAGATAGATGGTTTGTCGTGATGAAGAAAGTAAGCTTTTGGATCTCATGGATATTGGTTGCTTTCTATATGGGTGTCATTTTATCCTTTTCCAGCGATCCTTCTATGGTATCCAATGCGAAAAGCGGGTCTATTGTTGAGTTTGTTTTGCCTGTTGTAAATCGGATTGTCAGAACAGTAGGAAGCCAAAGCATTAGTTGGGGCATGCTGGATACCATCATCCGGAAATGCGCACATATGTTTAACTACTGTGTTTTATCCATCCTATGCTGTAATGCTTTTTATATAACGCTCCAAAAATGGAAGCTCAGCTATTCTCTTATTTTTACATGGCTTCTGGCCTCTGCATTTTCGGTTATCGATGAATTCTACCAAACATTTGTACCCGGTCGGAGCGGTCAGCTTTTGGATGTGGGCATCGATAACATTGGAATATTGGTGGGAATCGGTATTGCCATTCTGGTTTTTCGCTTTGCTATCAAGAAAATGAAATACACAATGAAATGATCATATGATGTTATTCGGATTGGAGCGTCGCACAGAAAGGCACGACCTTCGTAGGGGACGTAATTCCTATGCCTCTTCAATGCGTAGCAGTAATGGTCTCAAAATGCCGGTCAGAGCTTGTCTGCCGGCATTTTTTATTGGAAAGCGGCATAGAAATGCGTAAAGATTTTCAGTATGCGAATTGGGGGAAAGAACGATGAGTAACGGGGAGCAAACGAAGGGATATTCGAATTTTCTTAATATTGTAATATGGGGAACCATGTGGGGCATTTTTGAGGCTACCGTCGGGTATCTGCTGCATTTGCTTCCCTTCAGTGTCAGCTGGCTTGTCTGGTATCCGGTCGCCTGTTTCTTTATGGCAAATGTTTACCGCAAAACGAGCAGGGTTTCGTCCGTTTTAACTGTCGGGATCCTGTGCGCGTCGATCAAAATGCTGAATCTGTTGCTGCCGGGAAGAATCGACAGAGTGATCAATCCGGCAATTTCCATTGTTTTTGAGGCGTCGGCAATGGCTTTGGCGATTTTTGTGCTTAACCGGCTTTGCGGCAAAAAACAGAAAAGCCTGCCCATAAAGGCCATCGCCGCTTTGTCAATGAATACCGGCTGGCGCCTTTTGTATATCCTCTATCTGCTCTTTTTGGTTCCCGACTGGATCCGCGAGGTTTCGGTCATCAGCAGCGCTCAAAAATTCATACCGTTTTTTGTAACGCAGAATTTGATCACCAGTTTTCTTTTATTCATCGGCTACCGGTTTAAAGACGTAATTTTCCGGCCGATTGAAGCGGCGGAACAAAAACTTATGTCCGTCCGTGCGGCGGTGGCGATACCGGCTCATGCAATGCCGGTATTGAAAACCTGCGCGGTGATTCTGATGGTCTGCGCAAATATTGCCCTGGAGCTTTTACTGTAAGCCAAATGAAATATAGGGCAAGCACTCCGCCACGATCGGGACGGAGTGCTTGATTTATCTTGATATCACTTTATTTTACGAAAAAACCGGAACTTTCGCAGTGCGCGCGATCTTCGTGTTGTCCGTTGTTCTATCGGACAGCTCCTGGACCGGATTCGGCTTTGATTCCCCGCGGTAATCGACATTGAACTTCTGCTGGTGCGCAGCAATGACGTTGTGGCTGGCAACGGCGTTTAAGTCATGGTTCATGCGGTCCTGACACCAGAAAAATTCATGATTTTGCGGCAGCTCGGAAACGGGTATATACTGCTCCCGGTTTGCCGTAAGCTGTATCTGCTGGGCGAGTATTTCGCGGACATAGTCGCGAGTGTCATGAAACTGTAAAAGCTTCGGGAACTCGCCGCCCGGAATCACCTGCTGCCAGTCCTTGCCTTCATATTGTTTGAGCAGCCCGGCCGCTTTGTGCAGATGCGAAATCTCCTGCTCAAGATGCAGCTCCCAGACCGATTTCACATTCGCGTCCAGCTCGTCCTGGTAAAACGAATAATAGAGATAGCACTCCATATATTCATGCAGCAGCAAGTTTTCAAGCCACGTGGCCTTGGGGTCTAATAGCGATCCGTAATGGCTGACGTGTTGCTCCTCGATCATGGCGATCTCCAGATACAGCTGGCGGCCCAGATCATTGTAATAGGTGTTGCCGAGATTCATATAGAAATTCATGGTCTGCTGCTCGCCCGAGGTGATGATCAGCGTGTTGAGCTTTGTCCGAATATCCGCGGTCTTAAAGTCGACCGGATTTTTCACCGACTCAAACGGGAACCGATGCTCGGCGATGGTGGGGCGCCCCGGCGTGATGTCCACATAGCTTTTGACGAGGTTTTGCGCCGGGATCTGGGAATCCAAATCCAGGAGGTTCGAATACCGGTACAGGTGGTCAAAATCCTCCAGAAGGGCAAAGTCCAGAGCCTGCTTTACATAGGCGTTGGGCTCGTTCTGCGCAAGCCATGCGGTCAGATCGACCGCGACGTGTTCATATCCGATGGTCGTCTCAAGCTGTGTTTCATCAATGGGCTTGAGCCAGTTTACGTGTTTTTGCTGCTGCTGTTCAACGCGCCGGGACAGGGCCAGCTCGCGGCGCAAATCGTTATTCTGGCAGTTGCGGTGGAACTGATGCTTGAACATCGTCGCTTCCACTTCGATGCCGTTCATCAGGATAATCCGGATCCTGGTGTATGGGTCGACGGTTTGCTTGTTGTATGGCTGCGGGTAGACGGTGGACCAATCCATAATACCGTCTTCCATTTTAATAGGCTTTTGATCAAATGGATTCATTTCGTTGCTCCTTCGCTTTTTTATTTTTATTGTTTGCCGCGGCCTTAAAACTATTCAAAATATAACCCCCGACGATTCGTTATTTCGGAATAATGCAAAATGAAATGGAAAAACTTAATAATAATAGTGAAAGGCAGGGTAGGCTTGCGTGAATACGGCAATTGGGAAAAGCATTAAGCGCAAGGAGGCATGGGACAAGGTCACGGGCAGAGCGCAGTATACGGATGATTTTCCGACGGCAGGCATACTTGCAGCCCGGCTTCTTACGAGCATATATGCGCACGCGCGCATTCTGAGCATCGACACCTCAAAGGCTCTGGCGGTCAAGGGTGTAAAGGCTGTATTGACCGGCGCGGATTGTCCGGAATTGTTCGGACCGCTGGTATTGGACCGGCCGGCTCTCGCGCGGGATGTCGTACGTTATGCGGGAGAGCCCGTGGCTATGGTAGTCGCCCTGGACAAGCCTACGGCTGAAGAGGCGGTAAGGCTCATCGAGGTAAAATACGAGCAGCTTCCGGTCATACTGACCCCTTCGCAGGCACTGGCCGACGGTGCGGCCCTGATACACGATCGGGTAAACGGATACAAAAAAGTAATGACGGATATATATCTGGAAGCGGGGACCAATATTGCCAGCCGATATCGCATGCGAAAAGGAAATACGGCGCAGGCTTTTGACCGCTGTGACGTTATCGCCCGGCAGCGTTTTTTTTTACCGCCGTCGGATCATCTCGCCATGGAGGTGCGCTCGGCCCGCGCGGAAATTTCATCGGACGGAATTGTGCTGATCACAACTTCCTCTCAGGCCCCGTACGCCGTCCGAAAGCAGCTTTCCGAAGCGTTTTTGATCCCCGCAGGACAGATACAGGTGCGGGTTCCGTTCGTCGGGGGAGGTTTTGGAGGGAAGGCTCCCGTTACGCTTGAAATATTGGCCTATCTCGCATCGCGCAGCGCAGGCGGCAAGGAAGTGCGGCTTACGATTCCCCGGGAGCAGGACATGGCATCAATGCCCTGCCGTATCGGACTGGAAGCCGACATCAAAATCGGCGCGGACAAAGAAGGCGTCATTCAGGCCGCGGAGCTTACGTACTATCTGGACTGCGGCGCTTATACCGATATTTCGCCTTATATGACCAAAGCGATCGCGGTTGACTGCACCGGCCCGTATCATATTGAAAACCTGTCCTGCGATGCGCTTTGCGTTTACACGAACCATACCTACGCGACGTCCTACCGAAGCTTTGCCCATGAATCATGCACCTTCTGCATAGAGCGCGCGCTTGATATGCTGGCGCGCAAATGCATGATTGACCCGCTGGAGCTACGCATCCGAAACGCGATCCGGCTGGGCAGCCTGACCCCCTCGCAGGTGTTGTGCTCTGATAGCCTTATGGGCGACCTTAAGCAATGCCTGGACAAGGTAAAGATGCTGTCGGAATGGGACGGCGGAAATCCAGTCCCGGTTAAGCATAATACAGTGCGCGCCAAGGGCGTGGCATGCTTTTGGAAAACCGAGAATCCCCCGACCGACGCCATATCCGGCGCGCTCATTACCTTTAATCCCGACGGAAGCGTCAATCTGAACACGGGAGTCGTTGAAATAGGCTCAGGCGGACAGACCCATCTCGCCCAGATTCTCGCCGAAAAACTGCACATCGACCCCGGGCAGGTTCATGTTGTGATGGCGGTAGACACCTGCGTCGCACCGGAGCACTGGAAAACGGTGGCGAGCCTCACCGAATACATGGCGGGCCATGCCGTAGTGCGCGCCGCCGACGATATGCTCGGCCAGCTGCGCTCAAACGGCGCGCAGGCGTTCGGATGCCCCGCCGATGAAATTGAAGTTGCAAACGGACGGGTGTTTTCCAGAAAGAATCCGGAACACTTTCTAGCGTTCAAAGATATTGTACAGGGCTATAAGGCGCCTGACGGATCGTCGATCGGAGAACCCGTATTAGGCCGGGGCGGATTTATGCTCAAGGGGCTAAGCCTGCTTAACCCCGATACAGGGCAGGGCAAAACCGGCCCCGCCTGGACGCTGGGCGCGCAGGTCGTCGAGGTCGAGGCAGATTTAAAGACTTATACTTACCGTGTTATCGCTGCCTCAACCGTAATCGATGTCGGCCGCGTGATCAATCCGGAATCCATGCGCTCCATGGTGGCCGGAGGAATGGCGATGGGCATCAGCATGGCGAGCCGCGAGGCTTTTTCCTATGACGTGGACGGTATCCCTCGGGCTCCCAATCTCCGAACCTACAAGCTTATGCATATCGGCCAGGAACCGGACTACCGGGTGGATTTTGTGGAAACGCCCGAGAGTGAATCACCTTACGGCGTGCGCAGCTATGCCGAACACGGCATTATCGGCATGCCCGCGGCGCTCGCGGGTGCGCTCTCCGCGGCCTTCGGGAAGGAATTTTCCTCGCTGCCGCTCACCCCGGAGAAAATTTGGCGAATATCGGCGGAGGGCCATTCATGATCCCGTTTGATTTTATCTATTGTCGTCCGGATTCCATGAAGGAAGCCGCAGACGAATACAATAAGCTGCAGGCCGAAGGGAAAACTGCGGTTTATTACGCCGGGGGCAGCGAGACGATCACCATGTGCCGCGCAGGCTCCATCCGGCCGGACGCCGTGATCGACATCAAAAATATTCCCGAATGCGCGATGCTAACGATTGACGGGCAGACTCTTCATATCGGCGCTGCGTGTACGTTAAACCAAATCAAGGGATCGAAGGCTTTTCCCCTGCTCGGGCTTGCCTGCGGGCGGATCGCCGACCACACAAACCAATGCCGGATCACACTCGGCGGCAATCTTTGCGGAACGATCATCTACCGGGAAACCAGCCTGCCGCTGATGCTCTCTGACGCGGATGTCACCCTTTATGGTCCGGAAGGCTTGCGCACCGCTCCTTTTCAAAGCGTGTTTCAGGGGCGGATGCAGTTAAAGCCGGGCGAGTTTGTCGTGCAGGTGCATGTTCCCGGGTGGGCGCTGCACGCGCGCTGCGCACACATCAAAAGGACGGCGAATGAGAAAATCGACTATCCCCTGATCAATGTGACTGCAATCTGGAAAGATGATTTGCTGCGCGCCGCATTTACCGGTATCTGCTCTCATCCCTTCCGCAGTCAAGAGATCGAAGCCGTTTTGAACGACCGAACGGTGCCCTGCGATATGCGGGCGGAAAAAGCGGCCGGTTTGCTTCCTGAACCGGCTTACGGCGATGTGGAGGGCTCGGGCGAATACAGGAGCTTCGTGCTGAAAAACAGCCTGCGCGCCCTTTTGGAGGACTCGGAAAATGGTGAGATATGAAGGAAAAACGGTAATTTCGTTAAATGTAAACGGGGAGACGCATGAGCTCGCCGTACGGCCCTCCGATTTGCTGCTGGACGTGCTGCGGGAACAGTTGGGACTTACCGGCGCAAAGCCCGGCTGCAAAAATGGCGACTGCGGCGCCTGCACGGTCATTGTGGACGGATGGCCCGCAAAATCCTGCCTGATGCTGGCGGTCGAAGCGCAGGGCCATGCGATTTTGACGGTCGAAGGCCTTGGCGGCACGGCGGATATCCAGAAGGCTTTTGTCGAAGCAAACGCCTTTCAGTGCGGTTACTGCACTTCGGGGTTTCTGGTGGTGTGCCACGCGCTCAAAACCCAGCACCCGGTTATGCCGGAAGAGCATGTGATAGAGGAATGGCTCGAGTCGAACCTCTGCCGCTGCACAAGCTACAAGGAGATCCGAAAAGCGGTGCGCATAATGTATGATATGACATTATTTCCAGGCGGGTAAGAGATCGGTCTATCGATAAAATCGGACAGCCCGATGTAATGAAGCGGCGTCACATGATCGCCACAATATATACATATACCTCTTACCCTGTAAAGCGTATAAACCTATTTTTTTCGGGAGGTGCACTGGTTAAGCATAAGAGGTGATCAAAAATAATGAAAGCAAAGGGCAAGACCGGATAAAAAATGATCCTCGGAATCATGATCTTACTTGTTTAACATTGACGATAAATGGTTTATGTTGTAAAATTATAGAGTTAAAGCTCGAGAGATATTATTCATATATGGTGATTGAAAGAATGAACGACCTGCATAATGCGCAAGGCGCGCCTTTAGTCACGATCGTGATGGCGGTTTACCATCCCAGAGAGGACTGGCTTTCAGAGCAGCTTATATCGCTCAATCGCCAAACGTACCCGAATCTTGAGCTCGTGATCTGCGACGACGGCCCCGACTGCCCGGTTGATCCTGAATTGTTTCAGGGACATATCACAAAATTTTCCTGGCGCCTGGTATCGAATGAAATCAACATGGGCTCGAACAAAACCTTTGAGCGGCTGACGGCAATGGCAAGCGGGAAATATATCGCTTATTGCGATCAGGACGATATCTGGGAAGAGAATAAGATCGAGCTGTTAGTCAAAAGGCTTGAAGAAACCGGCGCCGAGCTTTGCTGCAGCGACCTTTCGATCATCGACGAAAACGGCAAATTCATCGCCGACAGCATTACAAAAGTCCGAAAGCGGCACGTGTTCCGGGAAGGCGCGAATCTAGCCTCAAAACTGATCGTAAACAATTTTGTCACCGGCTGCGCCATGGTTATGAAAACCGATACCGCGAAAGCGGCTATTCCTTTTGAAGAATATATGGTGCATGACCATTGGCTGGCGCTTTTCAGCGCGTTAAAGGGAGAAATCGCTTTCCTGCCGACCTCGACGGTAAAATACCGGCAGCACGGCGCAAACCAGACATCCATGCTCGCGGGTGTGAATACAAAGGAAGACTATTACAGGCTGAGGATAGAACTTCTTTATAAGAGGATATGCTCTCTGCAAAATCGCATTGGAGACGATAAAGAATTTAACGGCACAATAAAGCATGTGAGCAGCTGGGTCACTGCGAGACAAAAATATTTCAACCATCCAAATATAGAAAATGCAAAAGAGATATGGAAATATAGAGAGTTTGGCAAAGCCCCTTCGCTTTTTGAGATCTCGATACCATTCATTCCGAAAGCATTATTTAGCAGGGTCATTCAATTTTTAAGATAGGGAGAAAAGAACTTGAAAGGGATTGTGTTAGCCGGCGGCGCGGGTACACGGCTTTATCCGCTTACCATGGTCACAAGCAAGCAGCTTTTGCCGATCTATGATAAACCGATGATTTATTATCCGCTTTCGACCTTGATGCTGGCCGGCATTCGGGATATCCTGATTATTTCGACACCGTCCGACCTCCCGAGGTTCCGTGAGCTTCTGGGGACGGGCAGTCAGTTTGGAATCAATCTGTCATATAAGGTCCAGCCTTCCCCGGACGGTCTTGCGCAGGCGTTTATCTTGGGAGAGGAGTTCATCGGCAATGATACCTGTGCAATGGTGCTGGGCGACAATATCTTTTACGGAAACGGATTTATCAGATTGTTGACCGAGGCTGTGGAAAGTGCAGATAAAGGAAGAGCCACGGTATTCGGATATCATGTGGAGGACCCGGAGCGGTTCGGAATCGTTGAATTCGATGAAACCGGGAAGGTTCTTTCGGTTGAGGAAAAGCCGGCAAAGCCAAAGAGCAGCTACGCGATTACCGGGCTTTATTTTTATGATAACCGAGCTCCACGGTTTGCAAAGGACGTAAAGCCGAGCAGCCGCGGGGAACTCGAAATCACCGATTTAAATCGTATGTATCTCGAACTCGGCGAATTGGACGTAAAGCTATTGGGTAGAGGGTTTGCATGGCTTGACACGGGAACGATGGACAGTCTGGTCGACGCCGCCGATTACATACGGATGATTGAAAAAAGACAAGGCATCAAAATATCAGCGCCGGAGGAAATCGCCTATATCAAAGGCTGGCTGAGCAAGGAAGAACTGTTATGCGCAGCCAAAAAATATGGGAAATCGCCCTATGGCATCCACCTTACAAAGGTCGCGGAGCATAGGATTCAATATTGACTAACGAGGGATCAATGTGAAAGTAATCCAGACGGAGCTTGACGGCGTATATGTCATCGAGCCGGAGGTTTTCGGAGACCACAGAGGCTGGTTTATGGAAACCTATTCTCAAATAAAATTAAAAGATCAGGGCATTGATGTCACTTTTGTGCAGGACAACCATTCGTTTTCCGCGCAAAAAGGGACTCTCAGAGGGCTTCATTTTCAGAATCCGCCCATGGCCCAGACGAAGCTTGTCCGCTGCACCCGGGGCTCGATTCTGGATGTGGCCGTCGATATCCGCAAAGGCTCGCCGAATTATAAAAAATGGGTCGCCGCCCGGCTCAGCGCGGAAAACAAGAAACAGATGTTCATTCCCAAAGGGTTTGCCCATGCTTTTCTGACGCTGACGGAGGATGTTGAAGTCCAGTATAAGGTCGACGAATTTTATTCCAAAGAGTGCGACAGAGGTATCCGGTATGATGATCCGTCGATCGGCGTCGACTGGGGAGATGTCCGGCCGGTACTTAGCGAAAAAGACAAAAACGCACCGCTGCTTGACTTAAGCGACGCCAGTTTTGTTTATCCGGGGGTTAAGATATGAATATATTGGTAACCGGCGGAGCCGGGTTTATCGGAAGCAATTTCATCTACTGCATGCAAAAAAAGCATCCCGACTACCGTCTTACATGTATAGATGCTCTCACCTACGCGGGAAATCTGGCGACGCTTCGCCAAGCGATGATCTGCCCCAATTTTCGGTTTTTAAAGGGGAACATTGCCGATGCAAGAGCAGTGAATGCCCTCTTTGAGGAGGAACAATTCGATATTGTCGTAAATTTTGCCGCGGAGTCCCATGTCGACCGTTCGATCGAAGACCCCGGACTTTTTTTGCGTACGAATATCCTTGGGACGCAGACGCTCATGGACGCCTGTCGAAAATATGGAATCAAACGTTTTCATCAGGTTTCTACAGACGAGGTCTACGGAGACCTTCCTCTGGACAGACCTGATTTGTATTTTACGGAGGAAACGCCGATCCATACGTCTTCTCCCTACAGCGCGAGCAAAGCCGCGGCTGATCTTCTGGTTTTGGCCTATTACAGGACTTTTAAGCTGCCCGTGACCATTTCGCGCTGTTCCAATAACTACGGCCCATACCACTTTCCCGAAAAACTGATTCCGCTGATGATTGCAAACGCCTTAAACGACAAGCCCCTGCCGGTGTACGGCAAGGGTGAAAACGTCCGCGACTGGCTTTTTGTGGAGGACCACTGCGCCGCCATCGATTTGATTATACATAATGGCAAGCCGGGCGAGATTTACAATATCGGCGGCCATAATGAGCGGGCGAACATTGAGGTTGTAAAAACGATCCTGCGGGAACTGAATAAGCCGGAATCTCTGATTTCCTATGTGACCGACCGGCCGGGGCACGACATGCGCTATGCGATTGATCCCACAAAGATCTATAACGAACTTGGATGGGAACCTGAAACAAAATTTGACGACGGAATTAAAATGACGGTAGAATGGTATCTGGGGAATAAACCGTGGTGGGAGAACATCCTTGCGGGCGATTATCAAAACTATTATGAAAAAATGTATGGGGGCCGGTGATAAGAATGAAAATACTGGTGACCGGCGTAAAAGGGCAGCTTGGCTACGACGTATGCAAGGTGCTCGATGCAAGAGGAATTGAAAATAAAGGCGTCGATATCGAGGATTTTGACATCACGGATGAAAGCGCCGTAAAAGAATATATCACGAGCTACCGTCCGGATGCCGTTATCCATTGCAGCGCCTATACGGCGGTGGACAAGGCGGAGGACAACGCCGCGCTTTGCGAAGCCGTCAATACGGAAGGACCGCGCAATATCGCAAAGGCTTGCAAAGAAATTGGCGCAAAAATGCTGTATCCATCCACCGATTATGTATTTCCGGGTACCGGGGAGAGCTTTTATGAACCGGAGGATGAAACAGGCCCGCTCAGCGTATACGGAAAAACAAAGCTCGGCGGAGAAAACGCGGTTAAAGAAATCCTCCCCCAATATTTTATTGTAAGAATTTCATGGGTGTTTGGGAAAAATGGTAATAATTTTGTCAAGACGATGCTGAGGCTCGGGAAAGAGCGGCAAGAAATAAATGTGGTCTGTGACCAAATTGGATCTCCTACCTATACGGCGGATCTCGCACCGCTTCTGTGCGATATGGTAATGACGGAAAAATACGGCGTCTACCATGCAACAAACGAAGGCATCTGCTCCTGGGCGGAATTTGCAAGTGAAATTTTTAGACTTTCGGAGATGAATACAAAGGTTAACTTTATCCCGACGCGTGAATATCCCACAAGAGCGGTCCGGCCGATGAATTCCCGTATGAGCAAAGATAAGCTGGGCAAAGCTGGATTTCATAAGTTGCCGCTCTGGCAGGATGCATTGGAAAGATATCTGAAGGAAATCCAATGACACATGTGCTGCTATTATGTCCGGCCCGCATTCCGTCGGCTATCCTGTGTGGGCATGCCCAGTTTGAATGGCTGGGAGAAAAAGGATTGATCGAATACAGGTGGAACACGTCAGGTAGAGTTACCGATAAACTGGCATTCTGGGCAGATGTGGTAATTTTTGTACGCTCCGACAGCGATCTGGAAGTCAGCCTGGCTAAAAAGCTGAAAAGTGCGGGCAGGTATCTGATCTATGCATTGGACGACGATCTGTTAAATGTACCGGAGTATATTAACAGCGCGGAGTTTTACAACTGTCTTAAAACACAGAAGAATATTCGCGAGGCTATGGAGATTTGTGATTGTTTGCTTTCCCCGTCGGTTAGGCTGCTGGAGAAATATGGTGCGCTTTTCTCCCGAACTGCGTGGGTCGAGGAACCGTCGTTGGCACAGCGTGGCATAAAAAGGGCATCGAACGGCCCGGTCAGGATAGGATTTGCTGGATCCGTTGACAGGAGTTGGGACATTGACGAACTGTTGACAGGAGCCATAGGGAAGTTGCTGCAGAATTACGGCGACAGAATCTCTGTGGAATTTTTCGGAGCTAGGCCGACAATGGTGGATCAGTACGGTCTAAAACATATCCCGTATTGCGATTCATATGAAGAGTATCTCCGGACGATGAAATCGTTGGATTGGGAAATCGGGCTAGCACCTATGCCGGATACGGAGTTTCATGCCTGCAAACACTACAACAAATTCGTCGAATACATCGGCTATGGCGTTGTTGGTGTGTATTCAGACGTTGAACCATATAAGCGGGTGGTTCGCAATGGGGAAAACGGCCTCTTGTGCGGGAATACCAAAGAAGAATGGTATGCTGCGTTGGTCCGATTGATTGAGGACCAAAACTTACGCGAAACGATTTCAGCCAATTGTCTTGCCGAAGCCCGGGAGCGTTTCACAGTGGAGGCCACAGCGCTTGAACTACGAGAAGCCTTGGGCGATATCTTGAGTTTTGAATCCGAGCGGATAGTCATACAGGGAATCATGCGGCTGCGAATCTACTACTGGTGCCAGTGGATTCTATCTCAATGCAGCAAATATCGGCTGAAGGCCCCGATTGTGATGATTAAAAAACTGAAAGCGAAGTTATTTGACTGACAGGATGATTCGTATGAAAAATCGTACCTTCCAAATTTGCATTGTTATCATAATGGTATATATCGTCCTATCGGTTGCTTTTTATTTTATAGCCGGAGATAGCTTTCGGCAGAGTAGTAGCGTAACCGAAATGCTTAGTCCCAAAGCGGTCACAGGCGAATTATATATGGGACAGACCCTTGATCAGAAATTCAGGGCTGAAATGGACACTATAGATTCTGTGACACTCCTTGGCGCGACCTATGCCAGAACCAATAATGACACACTAACTGTGTCCCTTTTAGATGGAGTTGGAGGCAAGCTCGTTTCTGAAAAACTGGAGACTGCGGGACTATCAGATAATTCTAAATGGATGGTCGTATTCCCTGAACCGGTGAAAGTTGTAAAGGGAGACATATTAACCTTGTCTGTGACCTGTGCTCGAGGGGTACCCGGAAATGCGGTGACTTTTTATTACGGCAATTCTATAAACACGGGCAAGTTTGAGGTCGGAGTCGAGTCTGAATATCCAGTACACATGGACAGTGCAGCCTTAGATGGTGAACTATGTATGTCAGTCAAAGGAACGAGTTATTATAAGTTGGCACAGTATTATTGGTATTTTATTTGCGCCATTGGGTTGCTGTTGGCAGCATTTCTGCTATGGACGCTTTGGTGTAAGAAAAAGGGCAGAATAACAATGGGTCTACGTGTCATTGCGGCTTTTTCTGTGTACCGGTTCTTGCTTAAGCAGTTGGTAATCCGCGACTTCAAAACCAAATATAAGCGTAGTGTACTGGGAATGTTCTGGAGCTTTCTTAACCCGCTGCTGTTAATGCTTGTTTTGTATATTGTATTTTCGACGCTTTTTAGAAGCTCAATTGCAAACTTTTCGGTTTATCTACTGACAGGTATTGTATGCTGGAACTTTTTTAGTGAAGCGACGAGTATGTGTCTCTCTTCCATAACCGGCAACGCCTCACTTATCATGAAAGTATATGTTCCTAAATATATGTATCCGTTTTCTCGCAGTGTATCATCTCTAGTTAATCTTACTTTATCTCTCATACCGCTGTTTATCGTGCTCGTTATTACACGGACGAGATTTACACTAAAATTTCTGCTTCTACCGTATCCCATTTTATGCCTATTCTTATTTTCGCTTGGCATGGGATTGATTCTGGCTTCTATTATGGTTTTTTTTCGCGACACACAGTTTCTATGGGGCGTGGTCAGTACGCTATGGATGTATCTGACGCCCATTTTTTATGACGTCAATATCATCCCAGCAAAACTTATGACCATGTATAAGATGAACCCTCTGTACCATATTCTAAGGATTTTCCGTGTCCTGTTAATTAATGGTGTATCTCCGGAGCCAAAGGCTTATCTGTTATGCTTCATTGCATCGGTAGTGCCATTCCTTATCGGCGTGTGGATTTTTAAAAAGACCCAAGACCGGTTTGTCCTGTACCTGTGAGGTGGAACGATGATTTATGTCGAGAATTTGTCATTATGCTACCGGATGCCCGCTGACCGGGTCTCCGGGTTAAAAGAATATATCGTAGCGATGCTCAGAGGAAAGATAAATTATAAGGAATTCTGGGCGTTAAAGGATCTGAGTTTCGAGATTGAAAAGGGCGAGGTGATAGGAATCATCGGTCACAACGGAGCGGGAAAGAGCACCCTTTTGAAAGTGATTTCCGGCATATTGAAACCAACAAATGGCAGGGTAGATGTCGAAGGTAATGTGGTACCAATGCTCGAGTTGGGCAGCGGTTTTGATTATGATCTGACGGGAAGAGAAAATATTTTCCTCAACGGGGCTATTCTTGGGTATTCTGAGGCTTTTTTGAAGGAAAAATATCAAGAGATTGTAGCTTTTTCCGAGTTAGGAGATTTTATAGAGGTGCCTCTGCGAAACTACTCCTCCGGTATGGTAATGCGGCTTGCATTTTCTATAGCCACAGTTGTGAAGCCGGATGTGCTCATTGCAGACGAAATTTTAGCCGTAGGCGACGCGGACTTTCAGAAAAAAAGTCAGGACCGGATGATGGAACTTATGTCCGGAGGTACTACTGTACTTCTAGTTAGCCATAATCTTATGCAGATCCAGGAGTTGTGTGACCGGGTGATGTGGATTGAACACGGCCAGATACAGATGATCGGGCCGGGGCAAGAGGTATGTAATTACTATGCAGGAAAAGAAAATAACAAAGGAAACTTATCCATATGAGTGTCGAGAACGAATTCAACAAGGAATATTTCAGTAAACAATACTACAATTCGGGATGCGGGGTGAATTATCACGATGCGAAGTTCTGGCAGGAAGGCTTTGGCCGGATTGCTGATCTGCTCGTGGCAAACTTCCATCCAACCACACTATTGGACGTAGGCTGCGCCTTCGGTTATCTGGTGGCCGCACTGCGGGATCGAGGGGTGGAGGCTTACGGCTTGGATATATCCGAGTACGCGATCAGCCAGGTTCGGGAGGATATACGTCCTTTTTGCCGCGCAGGTTCCGCGTTAGATCCGCTACCGGACGGATTTCCCGCCCGGTTTTCGCTGCTTACCACGATTGAGGTGGCTGAACATTTATTGCCGGAGGACAGTGATGCTTTCCTTAAAAATATCTGCTCATATTCCGACCGTATTATCTTTTCTTCCACTCCGGATAATAAGGAGGAGCCCACTCATTTTAACGTACATCCTGCTTCTTATTGGCGTGAGAAATTCTTTGCCAATGGTTTCTGGAACAACTATGTGCTTAAGCCCTATTACGTGTCTCCCCAAGGTTTATTCTTTTACCGGCCCCAAGGGATGAAGGAACTGTGGGATAATTACGAGCTCACGTATCAATTTGAGGAATGCCGGCATAAGGAAGAATTGGATGCCATCTTGGCCGACCGGGCAAAAGCGCAGGAGATTATGGATGTGCAGGCATCCGAACTGGAGAAGTTGCGCCCCGCATACGCGGCCTTGGAAACCGACCGGGCAAAAGCGCAAGAGATTATGGACATGCAGGCATCCGAACTGGAGAAATTGCGCCCCGCATACGCGGCCTTGGAAACCGACCGGGCAAAAGCGCAAGAGATTATGGACACGCAGGCATCCAAACTGGAGAAATTGCGCTCCGCATATGTGGCCTTGGAAACCGACCGGGCGAAAGTGCAGGACATTATAGATGCGCAAGAGGCCGAACTGGTCGAGGTCAAAGCGAAAATTCAAAAATTGCAGGATGAGTATGAAGCTTTGGCATCATCATTAGGGGGAAGACTCACAATTGCTTGGCGTAAATTAAAGTAACGTTTCATTTTATATATTTGTGAGGAGACAGACTTTATGTTTACAAAGATCAAGAAGGCTTTTTGGTTCTACCGCACTTTGAACCACAAAAAAGCCCGAAAGACGATAAAAGCTATTCGGAAACAATATGGGTTACATGGTCTCTGGCGTGCTATTAAAAATAAGTTGTCCAACAGGCCGTTATTGGCGGGGCTGGCTGCACAGATGGCGGAGGTGCCAAATTTTGATGAGATTGGCAGAAGCATATATCGTCGACAGCAGACTGAGCTGACGCGGGAGAAAGCCTGTGAGGCGATTAAAGGGATGGGGATACAGCCGCTTATTTCCATTATTATGCCCATATACAACGCCCCGGTACCATGGCTTCAAAAAGCGGTAGAATCTCTGCAAGACCAGTTTTATGGAAATTGGGAGTTGTGTGTGGTTGACGATGGTTCCAGTGACGGCCGGGGAACTGCTCTGATTGAAGAACTCCAAAAGAGCGACAGCCGGATACGTTTTTGCAAGATAAAAAAAAACGGGGGAATATCCTCTGCCTCAAACCGGTCACTTGAAATGGCTGAAGGCGAATACGTGGCGTTGCTTGACCAGGACGATGAGGTTACTCCCGACGCATTTTTCTGGTTTGTCAAAGAGATCAACGAACATCCGCCCGCAGATTTTCTTTACAGTGATGAATGTAAGATAGGCGTAGAGAATGAACCGGTTCTCCGGGATTTTTATTTTAAACCCGATTGGTCGCCGGAGATGATGATGAATCATATGTATACCGGCCACCTTACAATGTACAGAACGCAGCTGGTCAGGGATGTTGGTGGATTCCGCAGCCGCTTCGATTTTTCCCAGGATTATGATCTGGCATTGCGGGCTTCGGAGCATGCAACAGATATCCGCCATATTGAAAGAATTCTATATTTCTGGCGCATGCTTCCTACATCCGGGGCAGCAGGCGGTAAAGACTACGCCCGGCTGTCCAATCTGGATGCGCTAGCTGATTGTTTCAGACGCAGGGGGATTCCGGCCATTGCCGAAAAGTGGGAAGCGGCGAATTATATTTCGGCTCAAAGGGAGGCAAATCCACTTATCAGTATCATTATTCCCACGGACTCGACCGAAACGCTCCTGTCATGCATTGAAAATATATTAAGAAATGCTTCCTATAAAAATTATGAACTTATACCGGTAACAAATTCCAGAACGGCGAAAGATATACAAAAGGAATTCCCGTATCTTGACTGTCTGAGAACCTGTTGTTATGATAAGTTATACAACTTTTCAGACAAGTGTAATGAAGGTGCGAAAGTGGCAAGCGGCTCTATACTTGTATTCTATAATGACGATGTCAAGCCTTTTGCCAGAGATTGTTTTGACCGTATGTTGGATATACTGGCATTTGACGGCGTCGGCGGCGTATCGCCTTTGATGATCCATGAAGATCATACCATCCAATATGCGGGTATGACCATCGGAACTCCCGGTATTGCAGGTACGGTCTTTAATGGGTGCCTGTTTTATACGGTCGTGCAGAACGCTTTTCATCAACTGCTAATTAGGGATGTTTCCATATTAAGTGGCGCATGTCTGATGATAAAAAAGAACATATTTGAAGAAATTGGCGGTTTTGATGCGGTGAATACGCCCAGTGGCCATTCCGATCTGGATTTGAGCCTTAAACTTTTAGAAAAAGGTTATCGATGTGTATATACACCCTATGCCTCGTTCGTACATATTGGTAACCACTCTTGGCATGCAAAAAAACGAGCGGATAAATCAGATATTTATTGTCTGCGACATTGGGGGAAATACCTGGAGCGGGACCGCTATTTCACCGACAGTATGAAAGAACTGCTATACAGAGACTTTCCATATAGGCACAAGATATACTCACCGGACAGTCTTATCTTGCCAAATCGGAATGATGGAAAGGATATTTTATTCTTGAGCCATGAGTTGACCCGCACTGGGGCGCCCGTAGTTCTAAAAGATATGGCCGGTGTCGCCTTGGAAAAAGGACATTTCCCCGTAATAATTTCACCGGTGGACGGGCCACTGCGAGAAGAGTACTTGGCGATGGGTGTTACGGTTATTATTGACGAATCTTTTGTTATAGGTCATTGGATGTTCGAACATTTTGCGCGCAACTTTGACTTGGTCGTCGCGTGTACGTTGGGCTGTGCCAAAGCGGTAGAGTTGCTGGATATCTCTCTGCCTCCTGTGCTTTGGTGGCTGCATGAAGGTACATACGCTCTCAACCATTTTAGGTCCTCACTCAATTTATCCAAATATAAACATGCAAAAATCTTTAGCGGATCAAAATACGTTGAACGAATATTAAAAAAGGAGGGCTTTGATTTCGAAGCGGAGCCGCTCCTCTACTGTGTAAAAGATGCAAGTGAAAATGATTGTTACCCAAATGGTAATAAAATGGTTTTTACGCTTGTTGGCAGTATAGAAGAGCGTAAAGGTCAGGATCTTTTGCTTGACGCCATTTCAATTTTAACCGAGGAAGAAAGAAACAAAATGCGCTTTGTCATCATTGGTTCTGTTCTTAAAAACAAACTTTTTGAAAAGATTAAAACTGCAATTTCGAAGTATAAAAACATTGAATATTACGCAAGCATGACAAGAGACGAGTTATTCGATTATTACAGAAATAGTAATTGTTTACTTATCACTTCCAGGGATGATCCTTTACCTGTAACAGCAACGGAAGGCATGATGCTTTCACGAGCGTTGATCTGTTCGGAAAACACAGGGACGGCGGATTATATCTCCGAAGGTAAAAGCGGTCTCCTATTCAAAAGTGGGGATGCGCACGACCTTGCAGATAGACTCCGCTATGCTGTGGGACATCCCGGTGAAATTCGGGAAATGGGCCAACAGGCGAGAAAAATCTATGAGAAATATTTTACCGCGGAACAGTTCCGTGAAAATGTCGGCCATCTTTTTAATAAATATTTGCAGTAAACTTTGTGTTTTGGCAGAATTAAAGGTAAATATGACCTATAGAGAGGAAACAGTAAATGAAGACATGTCTGATTTTGGGTGCTGGCGGTTTTATGGGGAAGGCGTTATGCTGGAGGTTCTCCGGGAAATATTCGATTATTGCATACGATAAGTATTGCCCTGAAGAACTGGATAAGATCGATGGCATTCAGACTGTTAAGGGGGATTTCGTAAACACTGAGGATTTTTCAGACTTGCTAAAAGGCGTGGATGTTGTGATCCATCTTATCAGTACCACAGTTCCGACTGAGGGGACTGGAAATATATACAAGGAATTGGATGAAAATATCCGTCCAACAATCAGATTACTAGAGTCTATGGCAAAATGTGGTACTCCAGAGATCATTTTTTCTTCTTCTGGCGGCACTGTATATGGAGATACCGGGGAGCGGATAAATAATATCGGTTCACCGTTAAATCCCATTTGTAGCTATGGGTTGCAGAAAGAGCTTATCGAGTCATGTATCGCTTTTTATGCCAGAGTATATAAATTTAATTATAAAATTATGCGAATTGCTAATCCATATGGTGTCGGACAGGACGCTGCTAAACCGCAGGGCATTATACCAATCTTCATACGTAAGCTCTATATCGGCGAAAAAATAACAGTGTTCGGTGATGGAAAAAATGTTAGAGACTATATATATCTGGATGATCTATTGAATGCATTTGAAGCTGTGCTGGCTTATTCCGGAGGGCATCACATGTTTAATATAGGAACGGGGGTAGTCCATTCCTTGGAATCCGTCATTGGACTCATAGAAGAACTTTCGGAACTTAAGTTCTCCGGCATTGATGTTCTGCCTGTTCGACAGTGTGACGTTTTTAAATCCCTACTGGATGTAAAAACAAGCTGGAAAGAGCTTGGTTGGGAGCCAAAGGTGGATTTGACGGATGGTATCCTTCGCATCCTACAATGCTATAAGGAATATCAAAAGCTGCAAATTAGACTTTCTGCGTTATTCTCTAATTAAAATTGATAGTTGGGAAAGAAAACAATTATGGAATCGATCGATAAACCGACAATAAAAAAATATTGGTTCTGGATCGTAATCGTATTGCTACTGATAGCAAAGCAGCTAATGGTAACATCGATACCGATCTGGGCGAGGGATTATGGCGGCCAAGATGAATGGTTGATGGTAACGATGGCAAAGTCCATCTTGAAAGGCGAATATCTCGGCGCTTATTATCAACACACTCTGGTTAAAGGAATTGGTTTTCCTGTTTTTCTTGCTATGTGTAGAGCTTT
The DNA here is from genome assembly GCA_002423435.1 of Clostridiales bacterium UBA6114. Classification (GTDB taxonomy): domain Bacteria; phylum Bacillota; class Clostridia; order Oscillospirales; family Butyricicoccaceae; genus UBA6114. The sequence continues at coordinate 209,657 of DIWE01000038.1, read as the reverse complement.
TGGCTTTTCATATCTTGCTGCGATCACATTGCTGCACTCGTTAGCCTGCATTCTCGCATTGCAGTTGATGTCGAAATTTACGGACAAAAAATTGGTGATGCTGTTTGCCTTTGCTTTCCTGTTGTTTTCCCCCTGTACCTATAGCCTTTATAATGTTCAACTGGTTTATAGAAACGGTTTTACCATCCCATTGACAATGATTGTTATTACTTGCCTGATGGAAGCCTATTTGTGTAGGGATACGAATCTCGCCGCCTATTTCTGGTGGAACGCTGGAGCCACGTTAACAGCCGCAGTGTTATGGAATACCCGAGAGGATACAATGTGGATTTTACCATTGCTTGCGGTAGTGTTTCTCATCATTTGTATCGAACTGCTTAAGAAACGAAAACAGATTGACGGAAAACAGTTGGCCCAAAAAGGATTAATTGCCACAATGCCGCTGATCACACTTTTTCTAAGCATCCAGGCCATAAGTGCGCTCAATTGGCATTACTACGGCGTATATACGACGAACGAGCTCAATGGAACCAATTTTTCAAAGGCATTTACCAGTATCCTGGAGGTGCAGCCGGAATCTTATCCGGAAAGCTGTAGTGTGACCAGAGCTACATTGAAAAAATTGTACGAGGCCAGTCCCTCCATGGCCGAGATCGGCAAAATCATTGAACACAACTGTGAGAATGGCGGGAACGAAGTTAAGACTGGCAGGGATATAACCGACGATGAGATAGAAGACGGTTACATGGTTTGGGCTTTACGCGATGCAGCCAGTCAGGTCGGCTATTATAAGGATGCACAAACGGCGAATGCGTTTTGGGGCCGGGTTTATGATGAAATCCAAGCTGCATTCAATGCGGGTCTGCTGAAAAAACGTAGCGCTTTCCCGGCTCGTACCTATCACCCTTGGGTTAGCGACCGGGACTACCTGCAGAAATGGCTGAGCTGTTCACTCGACTTGCTTGTCAGAGCGGCGAAACACAACGAAGACACAACTGATATTGTTACCAATGACAACGACGATGTAACAAGATTATACGAGTGCATCTCCGGCAACTATGCCGTCTATGCTGCGAAAACCGGCCTTCGGCTCAGCGGATGGATATTTGTGCCCCGTGACGTCGGTGAATATTCGGTCTGGCTTACTCAGGCAGATGGAACCAGGATCACGCAACTCAGTTTTTATGACAGCCCAGACGTCGTGGAAGTTGGAAAAAGCCATAACGGCGAATATTACAATAACGCTGAGAAATGCAGGTATAATATCGACGTTGGAGTCGCGAAGTCCGAGAATATGAATTTGTCCGTTTACCTTCCAAACGGGACGCTTTACTCCACGGTTCCTATCGGCGAGAAAGGCGACCTTAGCAGTAAAAATATCAGATTTTGGTTTGATGTTTGTGATTTCTATAAAACAGACGATAAGATGATGCCTTATGCAAAGTTTCGGGTGGACATTGCCAATATGGTAGGGGAGTCATATAGAATGTTTGGGCTTACTCTGTTCGCAACAGCGTTCCTGTTTTATCTGTTTATCACATATCGTTTGTTTCCAATTCGCAGGCCCAAAAATGCCATGTTGGTTAATGCATGGCTGTTGCTGACGGCTATTTTGTCGTGCCTGCTGGTCATTGTTCTCGGTATTGGATATGTCCAAGCCTTTGAATATGACTGCTACAAGTATTTGGGTTGCGCTTCCATCCTGGCAGATTTCTTTGTTGCATGTACAGTCGTATTTGCTTTTGGTGGAAAGTGGAGCCGCGTCGGGGCGATATCTGATGGAGATATGAAAAAATGAAAGTATTCGAAAGCAGTGGAACATTATGCGTAGAAAAATTCTGAAAGGGTTCATCATTGGACTGAGTATTTGCGTTCTGTTTCTTGGCGAGGAAGCACTATTCCGACTGTCAACAGGAACGGTCAGACTTGAGAGCAAGATTATCAACGAAAAAATACAAGGGAATGTTCCAACAATTACCAAAACGGAGTCGGTGAAACAGGTTATACCGGTAAATACCGAGCTGTATGGAGTAGGAATCCGCTTTGCAACATATGGCAGAAACAATACCGGGCATATCGACGTGCTCATTCAGGATACTAAAACGTCGGAAGTATTTTACAAGGAAACACTAGATGTTTCGACTATTGAAAACGACGTCATGACAGTCCTAAAATTCAAAAAGCCGGGAGACCCGACTTTGACGAAATATCTGAGCATTCAGATTACTTCACCTGACTGCACGAATGACAATGGCATAACTATCGAATGTTCGACGTCCGACACAGTACCGGACGGTGCACTGTACCTCAATGACAAGGAATCTGCTGGTTGGGATATCAATTACAGTGAATATGTTAAGGTTCACCTGCCATTTTTTACGTCGAGTCGCTTGTTATGCCTGTTCTTTTTCATGCTGCTAGGTTTCATGATCTCGTTCTGGCCGCGTCAGGGCTTTCGGACAAAGGAGATCAAAATGATATTTGGAAGTTCGACAAAATCCTCCAATAAAGCAGCCTATGTTATCCCTGGGGTTTGTATAGCTGTATTTGCGTTTATCTGGGGTGCTGTAATCCATAAAAATCTTATCTCATCGAGTAGCACATTTTTAGTCAATTTAGTATGGTTTGCTGTATTGCTTTTGGTATTAATAGTTTTTTTGGTAAAAAGAGATTATCGGATTGTTTTTATATTTTTATGTTGCCTGTGTTTGTTTTGCATTTTTGGTGACATGAATTACGCAATATACGATGAGGCTGCGCATTTTGATTATATTAATCATATTACCAATTACCATGAGTTTCCATTAATGGCGGACAACGCTGATATTAAGAAGTTGGCAGAAGTTTTTCCCAATGCGGAGTTACACCAGAGCATCAATTATGAAGCTGTTCAGGGGCCTTTATACTATTTGTTTATGGCAATTCTGACAGGACTATTATCATATAAGGTCCGACTGTATACAATCCGCATTATTGGAATGATTTTCTTACTGGTTTTTACGTTCTTTACCAGGAAATCGATCGATCTCCTCCGGGAGAACCATATTCTGATCTGCAATGACGGAGTAATTGATGCGGCTATCCTGATGTTCTTGTTCAATCCAATGACTATTATCCGCATGTCAAGGGTCACAAACGAGAGCTTATATGTTGCGCTAACTGGTATTATAGTATATTTTTTGGTCAAACAACTGACAAAGGGGTTTGATATCAATGAGGTGAACATCTGTGCAGTTCTATGCGGTGCTGCTTTTTTGACAAAAGCGACGAGTTTCTATCTATTCGGCGGTGTGCTCTTAATCTGTCTATATTATAAAAATTGGAAGAAGATTCCTGCTGTGATCGGATGCTTTTTCGTGAGCGTATTGCCATGGTTTGTATATAACTTACACGAGTATGGTTCTCTGACCGCGATGCAAAGGCATATTGATTTTATTCTTCCCATTACGAACCCTGAACATATGCCAGTTGATTTGTGGAATGGTTTTTTGACAATGTTTGATTCATTTTTTGCCTGTTTTGAATGCCCGGTATACTTTTTTGGAAAAGAGAATGCACTTTTCAGTAGAATAATAATATTGGTTTTATTAGCTTTTCTTACAATTGTATTGATAAACAACATATACAGTTTGGCGAAAAAACGGTTTATAATTACATATTCTGCAACAGAAAAATTACAGGTATTACAGATAATCTTAATTTCTTTACTGGCGGCATCCATCTTGGCGCTTGTTGCTAACGCTGCGATAACCTTTATTCCTGCAATAGCATGTAGATATCTGATTAATCTGAACGGATGTGTATGTATTCTTTGTTTACTATGCGTGAGCAGAGGTAACGCAAAAGTCCAAAATTTATTTGAGTTAGGCGTATGCATATTCGTAGGATTTATCGTCGCTTTAGGGGTAGTTGGTTATACTGGGAAAATTATGGACGAGCAAAATTTGACTGGGAGTCTATATGTGGCAAGTAATACTATGGAGTATCATAAATTAAAGGAACCAAGCAGGGTGTTTACATTTGAACTGTAGATCTTTTTGATCTAACAAAGAATCAATAAATTTTAGTTGATGCTGATACGAAACACGGAAATCTGAGGAGAGGATAAATAATATGAGTAAAGCGAAAAAAGTGCTATGTACTTTGTTAGTTTATATCGTCATTTTAATAATTTGTACCATTGTTTTTATACTGCTGTTTCACACTGGATTTCTTAAAAAATTGGATGTGTTTTTTTATCGTGGTTGCGTTTTTCTGGCGATTTCCGGATTCGTTTCGATATTATTAACTTTGCTTGTAAAGAAAATGTTTCAAGAGTTAGAACTAGATATAAAAGATATATTAACAGTATTATGTATTTTTTGTGGTGTGACGCTTGCATGGTATACGCTTATTCCGGTTACAGTGGAACGTTCCATATCAGTGTTCATGCTGAGCTACATGGATCAAAATGATAAAGCGGGAATCACTTCCGATGAGTTCGGTAAAATATTTTACGACAAATATATAGAGGATTTTGGGGCGTTCGACAAACGGTTCAATGAACAAATTATATCCAAAAATATTGAACCGTCAGCAGATGGGAAAGGCTATGTCATAACAAATGGCGGTAGATTTATTGTCAATCTGTTTCGGTTGTGCGCAAAGATGTTCAATACAGAACAATGGCTTGTTTATCCTAACGACTTCTGAGGTAAATGTGGAATATGAGAACAAAAGAAAGGTATTAAAATAAATAATGAATATAATTAAACTTATGAGGCCCAAGCATTATTTAAAGAACGCGCTGATCTTTGTATCCATCACTTTTACTGGTAATTTATTTAACTTTCCGATTTTACTAAGGGTTTTTCTCGGCTTTGCTGCATTCTGTTTGATCTCTTCGGCGGTCTACATATTCAACGATATCCGTGACGCGGATGCGGACAGGCAGCATGAGATAAAAAAGTTTCGTCCGATAGCATCGGGTGCTGTTGGCGTCCCTTTGGCATATGGAATTGCCACGGCGTTGATCGTTGGTGCCTTTTGGCTGGACATGCTGGCCACCAGCGGATTTGTGGGTAAAAGTTTTTTTTTGCTTGTAATTTATTTTATGATTAACCTCGGATACAGCTTTGGGCTTAAGCATGTGCCGATTATGGATGTTGCGCTGTTGGTATTGGGTTTTTTGCTCAGGGTTCTCTACGGTGCTGCAATTATCGGGTCGGGAGTATCTGCGTGGGTGTATCTGACCGTGATGTCGCTGTCCTTTTATCTGGGATTGGGAAAACGAAGAAATGAACTGGTTAAGAATGGAAGCCAAGTGTCGAGTACGCGTGGCGTGCTTAAATATTATACTTATGGTTTCCTGGATAAATTCATGTATTTATGTTTGGCGCTCTCCATTGTGTTTTACGCCCTATGGAGTGCGGATGCCAATATCATTGCGAAATACGGTACAGATAAACTAATAGGGACGGTACCAATTGTGATTCTCTTAATGATGAAGTACAGTTTGGATATTGAATCAAGCTCGTACGGAGACCCGGTTGATGTGATTACACACGACAAAATGCTGCTTCTACTTAGTGGGATTTACGTTGTCATAATAACCAGTATGATTTATATCCCCGGTATGTGGAATTGGTAATGAAAATTAACGTATATGATTTTGACAATACAATTTACGATGGGGACAGCACAGTTGATTTCTGGAAATATTGTGTTAGAAAATATCCAGTCGTATTGTTGCCGTTCCCACTTGCCTGTGCTGCCGGATTCTGTTGTCTGTTGGGCCTGTGTTCCAAAACGCGGTTCAAGGAGATTTTCTACCGTTTTTTCCGGTATGTGCCGAATATTAATGGTGAAGTGGCAAGGTTCTGGGACAATAATTTTAAGAAGATCCGGCCTTGGTATCTTGCACAGAATAAGATGGATGATTTGATTATTTCCGCCTCGCCTGAATTCCTGCTGAGTTTCCCTTGTGAACGGATGGGAGTACGGCTGATTGCTTCCCGAGTTGACAGTCGGACAGGAAAAGCCCTGGGCGGAAACTGTAAGGGAATGGAAAAGGTCAGGCGGTTCAGGGCGGAATATCCGGAGGCCACTATTGAAGAATTTTACTCTGATTCACTTTCAGACAGTCCTTTGTCGGAACTTGCTGAGCGAGCTTATTTGATTAAAAGTGGAATAATTAAGAAATGGAGCATCTAAAATGCAAAACATTTTTCTAATTCTGGTAAGCGTCCTTTTAAACTGTGCAGCGCAACTGAGCATGAAAAAAGGTATGATGATTGTTGGAGCAGTAAACGGGGGAATCCATGGCTTGATTTCCGACATTCCTAATATGATTACAAACGGATTTCTTTGGCTCAGTGGTTGCTGTTACCTAATCAGCATTGTTCTTTGGATGGTAGTATTGTCAAAGGTCGAAGTCAGTTATGCTTATCCATTCCTGAGTATAGGCTATGTCATATCTGCTGTTGCAGGCTATTACCTATTTTCCGAGGCTGTAACGCCGGTACGCATAGCTGGTATCGTTGTCATTTGTATCGGCGTTGTTCTTATCTCAAGGAGCTGAGAAAATGAAAGTTATTATATTTGGTGGAAACGGGTTTGTCGGTCGTTGGCTGATAAAAGCGTTAACCGAAGATGGGATGAACGTCTTTGTGTGCGATCTGGCAAATGAACCATTTGAAGAGAAAGTCCCATACCTGCAGGTCGATATCAGGGACAAAGCGCAGTTGCGGAAAGTCCCTTTCTGCATGGATGATATCGTGGTCAATCTCGCTGCAAACCAGTATCACCTGAAGGTGCCAATAAAGGGACGTGATGAGTTTTTCTTTGACACGAATACCAAAGGGGCGGAGAACATTATGAAAGCTGCCCTGACGGAAGGGTGCACGAAACTTATCCAGTTTACAACGGACATGACATATGGGAAACCTCAATACTTGCCTGTAGATACGGCCCACCCGCAAAATCCGTTCGGACCATACGGACAGAGTAAAAAAGCGACGGAAGATATATGCCGTGAGTACCGTAAAAAGGGTATGCGAATTACGATTTTTCGTCCGCGCATGATAAATGGGCCCGGCAGACTTGGTATACTTAAGAAACTGTTTTGGCTGATAAAGTGCAATCTTCCGGTGCCGACTATTGGAAATGGACGCAACTGTTATCAAATGATATCAGTGTTCGACTGCGTTTCAGCTATTCGATGCGCCATCGACAAAGGAATCCCGGACAAGGAGTATAATCTGGGATCAAAGAGTCCTCCTGCAATACGTGATTTGTTGAAGAATCTGATACGAGAAACAGGATCACATTCCATCGTAGTCCCCACACCGGGCAAACTTGTTAAAACGGTGCTTGGGTGCATGGGCGCCATGGGTGTCGAACTTATGTATAAAGAACAGTATATGATTGCGGATGAAAATTATATCCTGGACATATCCGAAACAGAAAAAGAGTTAGAATGGGAACCGCAATATGCCGATAGCAATATGATTGTGGAGGCATATCGGAACTATTTGATGACCTATAAACAGGGAGATTAGGTGAAAGCGGAACAATGATTAAACATTTAACAATGAAAAAAGGTATTGTGGCAGTTATCCTGGGAATTACTGTCACGGCTGTCATCCTAATGTATTCGGATGTGCATTCATTATGGAGTGCACTGAAAAATATGAATCTAACATATGTACCGCTAATTATAGGACTTATTCCTTTAAACTATTGTGTAAAGTATTTCCGTTATCACTACTACCTGAAGTTAGCAAAAGTTAAAGTGCCATTTAAGGACGAAATACTGTCATTATTGTCGTCTTTTGTAATGGTTGTAACGCCTGGTAAGATAGGCGAGATGCTTATGCGAGGATATGTACTCAGGCAAAAGAAATATGATATTTCTATGCTTTCAGTTTGTGCCATGACACTAGCAGACCGGCTGACGGAAGGTCTTGCCATGGCTGCGTTAGCGGCGGTGGGGCTACTGCTGATGGAAACGGGGATTGGTATTTGGGCTATATGCGTGGCGAGTGCAATCATGGCACTGATAGCTTTTGTTTTGCAATGGAAAACGTTGTGTCATAAGATATTGAACGTTGTCGGAAGAATAAAAAGGATTCATCAAACAATTGAAATGTTTCGGAAAGCGTACGATCAGTCATATCAAATCTTCAGCGTTATTCCGCTTTTCGTCTCCGTGGTGCTGGGCATCTTTGCATGGATATGCGAATCCGGCGTGGTCTACCTGTCCGTAGCGGCATTTGGTGCAAAGATAACCTATGTACAAGCAATGTTTGTGGTATCATTTTCTGGTATTGTGGGAGCGGTATCCATGGTGCCAGGAGGTATCGTGGTTTCGGATGGAACGATTCTTGGCCTACTACTATGGCTTGGAATTGAAAAGACAGCCGCCGGCGCTGTTACCATTATTTCACGGTTTTCTACCATGTGGCTGGGCGTGGTATTGGGCTGTTACGTAATGTTTGTAAGCCACATACGGTTTCAAACGAAAAGTGAAGGTTAGGAGAAATATACGCTCTGATCGGAAATCCAGTACTTTAACTGGGGTTGAGTCCTCTAGGCATGCTCAATTACCCCCGGAATCTAAAATTTAATTTTATTCAATATGGTAAAATGGACCGTGTAGCGCTGGTATTTGGCGTCGGGGGAGACCTCGTTGATTGCTTCTAGCAGTCCTAGACCATCCCCGGACGGTGTCTCCGTTATAGTAAACAGATAAAGCGACATTACTGACCTTAGCGCGCCTGAGCAATTGCTCAGGCGCGTATTATATGTGCATATCGCACAAATTTATTCGCTGATTTTCGCAATGATATGTGAACGTCTAAATATTTTCATGGGTTCATTCATAAATAATCCATACCTCCTGTTTAGACATTTCGGTTATACTGGCATTACAAATCATTATGCCGATCCAAGTCCGATGCACTAATTAGTTATGGGAGGTAGGAAATGAAAAAGCTGACATGTCTGCTGTTATCCCTTTTCATCGCCGGCTCGGTTTTGGCCGGATGCGGCAATTCGGGAGGTAAGGTTTCTCCGACCGCTTCAAATGCAACCCAACAGACCGAGCCGATCAAGATCGGGATGCTGGAGGATCTCTCCGGAGACTTTTCACTGTGCGGCACATACAAGACCCATGCAATGGAACTGGCAGTCAAAGAGATCAACGAGTCGGGCGGGTTGCTTGGGCGGCAGCTCGAGTTGATTGCGCCGGATTGCCAGAGCGACAATCAGCGTTATCAGGAAATGGCGCGCAAGCTGATCCTTGACGATCAGGTCGATGTGATTATGGGAGGCTTCTCCAGCGCATCCCGTGAGGCGATCCGGCCGATCATGGAGGAAAACAAGACCTTGTACTTCTACAACAATCAGTACGAGGGAGGCGTCGCCAGCCACTACACGTTCTGTACCGGGGCCGTTCCGGAGCATCAGGTCATGCCGCTCATGGAGTACATGATCAAAAACTATGGCCCGCGCGTTTACACCATTGCGGCGGATTACAACTTCGGTCAGCTGACTGCACAATGGGTGAAAAAGGCCACCGAAGAGTACGGCGGCGAGGTTGTGGGGGAAGAATTCCTGCCGCTTTCCGTATCGCAGTTCAGTTCCTCTATCGATAAAATCCAGAAGGCAAATCCCGATGTCCTCGTTGTACTGCTGACCGGCGTGACGCAGTCCTCGTTCTACGGCCAATGGGCTACCGCTGGCATGGATGTTCCGATTGCGACAACGATCAACATCGCACAGGGCTATGAGCACAAACGCTTTGATCCGCCCGCCTGCGCAAATATGTTTGTCACCGCGCAGTTTGTAGAGGAATTGGATACGCCGGAAGCGGTCGATTTCGTGAAGCGATTCCACGAACTCTACCCCGATGAGCCGTATGTGGGCATGGAGGCCGCGGCCCAGTACACCGGTATGATGCTTTATGCCGAGGCCGTGAAGAAGGCCGGCACAACCGAAACCGAGGCTGTGATCAAGGCGCTCGAAAGCGGCATCTCCGTCGACAGCCCTTCCGGCAAAGTGAGCATTTACGGCCCCACGCACCATGCGGTCATGGATATCTGGATTGTGTATTCCGATGAAAACCACAACATCAGCTTTAAGCAGAAATATGACCAGATCGTTCCCGACTGGCTTGAAAAGGAAAAGGGCGTTGATCTGACCAAAGAGTCGCCCAACAAGCAGTTTACGCCGTAATACCTGTCTACATATCTATTGAACAAATATGAAAACTGGCTTTGTCTTAAGTGAGCATATGATGAAGCCAGTTTTCCGGCGATTGGAGGAGGCTGCCCTTTTTGTACAGCATTTTTAATTACTTATATCAATTTTTTGACAGCTTCGCGTTTTTAATTCTGGCAGTTGCCGGACTTGCCGTCATTTTCGGAATGATGGGCATCATCAACCTTGCACACGGCGAATTCATCATGCTCGGCGCATATGCGTTTACGCTGATGGCCAAAGCCTCGGTTCCGCTGTTCCTCGCGGCAATACTCAGCGCGCTGATTGTCGGTGTGTTCGGATATATTGTCAATGCGCTTGTGGTTTCGCGGCTTTACGGCAGGCCGCTGGATTCGGTTGTGGCCACATGGGGCATCAGTCTCCTGCTTCGGCAGGGAATGCTCATTTTACTCGGCCCGTCGCTGCCCGGCCTCACCACACCCTACGGAACTTTTTCGGTGGGGCAGAGCACATACTCGGTTTATCGCGTCTTGCTCGCGGTATTGGCCGTGGCGCTTCTGGTCGGCATTTATCTGTTGTTCATGCATACGAAATTCGGACTTCACTCCCGGGCGACGATGCAAAACAGCGAAATCGCGCAGTCGCTGGGCATCAATGCCAAGAGGATGTACGCCGTCACGTTCATGCTGGGCTCCGCACTGGCCGGACTCTGCGGCGCGCTCTACGCGCCGACAATGACCATCACGCCGACAATGGGCCAGGCGTTTCAAAACGACAGCTTCGTCGCAGTGATCGTCGGCGGAGCCGATCCGCTGGTTGGCATGGCGCTTTCAGGCGGACTCCTCGGTATTATCCAAAGCGCGCTTTCGCTCCTGTTCGGCACATTCTTCGGCAAGATGGGCCTTTTGCTGGTTGCGATCATCGTCATCCGCGTATTGCCCAAAGGGCTGTCGGGCCTGGCGGAAAAGCAAATGGTGAAGGGAAGAAGGTGACTGCCTATGGCAGCAAAGACAAAGGCCGCCGTTACGACGGAGAATCTATGTGCTGCTGCGGTACTTGTGTTTTTTCTTGTGTTTCCGGCAACGAGCAGCTCCTATCAAACGCTCAACATGGCTAACTTTTTAATCACCGTGCTGCTGGCGCTGAGTTTGGCGCTGATTTGGGGATACACCGGGATTTTCTCTTATGCCCAGGCGGCGTTTTTCGGCATCGGCGGATATACATACGCGATCCTGTGCAAAAACTTCTTAAATCCGGCGCTGACCCCTATATTTTTACTTGTCGGTGTGGTGATGGGGTTCCTCGTCGCTCTGATTTTGGGATACTTTATGTTCTACGGCGGTGTAAACGACGTATTTGTCGCGCTGGTCACGATGTGCTTTACGCTGGTGCTGGAGACATTCCTTGCCCAGACCGCCGGTCCGGAATGGAGGATCGGAGAGGCGCAGCTGGGCGGCTTCAATGGCATCAACGCCGTAACTCCGCTCACGATCGGCACATTCCCAATCAAAGGCTTGGCATTATATATTTTTGTGCTGATTCTTGTGCTGGCCGTGTACTTGTCGATGCGCGTGATGGAAAAAAGCAATATCGGATACTGTCTATTATCCATCCGGGAGAATCGGACGCGCAGCGAGTTGTTCGGCTATAACACCGCGTTTGTGCAAATGATCATCTTCGCGGTAGGCGGCGCTCTCGCGGGGCTGTCCGGCGTTTTGTATACCTCTTGGGGCGGATATATCGTTCCCTCGGCGGTCGGCATGACACAGGCGACGATGCCTGTCGTGCTGGTGGCGGCGGGAGGCCGAAAAAATCCCACAGCGGTCGTGATCTTCACGCTGTTCTACCTGGCGCTGTCGCAAAATCTTGCGGCGAGCGGCAGACAATACTCTCTCGTACTGCTGGGTCTGATCCTGCTTTTGGTCGTACTCTTTGTGCCGAAGGGAATCATTCACTCGCTGTTTGAAATTGTCGACCGAAGAGTGCTCCGCCCGCTTTTGGGCCGAAGCTCACAGAGAGGGGCAAAACCATGACGAAACACCTGCTGGAAATGAGCGGGGTCAGCAAGCATTTCGGCGGCCTCAAAGCGGTTGACCAGATCAATCTGCAGGTGGAGGAAGGTGCGCTGCACTGCCTGATCGGCCCCAATGGCGCCGGGAAGACCACGATTTTCAAACTGATTATGGGTATTTATCCGCCCACCGCCGGCCAGATCCGGTTTGACGGGCGCGACATCACAAAAGTCCCCACGTATCGGCGCGTACGCGACGGAATCAGTATCAAGATGCAGATTCCGGGTGTATATTTAGACCTTTCCTTACATGACAATCTGCGCATCGCCGTTCAGCAGTATGCCCACCACCGCGACATCCCGAAGGAAATAGACCGCCTGATTGAACTGACCGGTATGCGGGAGATCGGCAATCCGCTTGTGCGCAACATGCCGCACGGTCAGCAGCAGTGGCTGGAGATCGCAATGGCGCTTTCGAGCAGGCCCAAGCTTTTACTGCTGGACGAACCGGCGGCGGGACTCGGCCCGGAGGAGACGGAGTTTACCGCCAATATCGTACGGCGGATCAACGAACAGGGCACGACGATCATCTTTATCGATCACGATATGGATTTTGTCGCGCAAATCGCCAAGCGCACCACCGTGCTGCATTACGGCAGGATATTTGCGGAGGGGACATTTGAAGAGGTGCACAACAACCAGGACGTGGTTGATATCTATCTTGGAAAACTATAATGTGTCGTGCGAAGGACGGTGCGCGTATGCTTCGAGTTGAACAGCTGACATCCGGATACGGGGAAATCTCGATCATCCGGGATATCACATTCACAATCGAAAAGGGGGAAATTGTCTCCGTGATCGGCCGCAACGGCGTCGGGAAAAGCACGCTGATGAAGACGCTGATCGGTCTGATCCGCGGGAAATCGGGAAAAGTCTTCTTCGACGGCGCCGACATCACCGCCGCGAAAGCGCATGAACGGGCGCAGATCGGCATCGGCTATGTGCCGCAGGGCCACGGAGTGTTCCCGTTGCTGAGCGTTGAGGAAAACCTGAAAATGGGCTTCTCGATCCATCGCTCCGAGGCGGGCAAGCGCCTGGATATCGCTTACGAATATTTTCCCCGCTTAAAGGAGCGCCGCACACAAAAGGCCGGCACTTTAAGCGGCGGCGAACAGGCAATGCTGTCGATCGGACGCGCTTTAGTGGGCAAGCCGAAGATGATTTTACTGGATGAGCCCTCCGAGGGCATTCAGCCGAATCTGGCGCAGCAGATCGGGGATATTGTGCGGCGGTGCAGTCAGGATATGGGGCTTACGATCATGCTGTGTGAGCAGCATATGGGTCTAATACAACAGGCGTCACAGCGTTGTTATGCGATTGACAAGGGCACGGTGGTCGGTACGGTCACCGGCGACGATATCAAGGACTACAACAAGATCAAGAAATACCTCACTGTATAATACGTGAGAAGACAGGAGGAGCATATATGCGAGTCATTAGACAGGTCGGCGAGCACAGCTTTGCTTTCAACCGCTACTTAGAGCCGATAGGAACCGTCAAGCCGGGCGAGAAAATCGTACTGTACACGGAGGACTGCTTTAAGGGGCTTGTTCAGTCCGAACAGGATCTTCCCGAACAGGTGCTGTCCAATGCGGGGCACTTAAATCCTCAGACCGGGCCGTTGTATATCGAGGGGGCCGAGCCCGGCGACACCCTGAAAGTTTACATACACGGGATAGAACCCACCCGGGATTGGGCGGTCAGCTGCATCCAAAAGCCGTTGGGCGGGCTTACGCCCAATAAATTTACGCGCATGCTCAACGATCCCATCGGCGAAAAAACATGGATCTATCGTTTTGACGACAAGGGCATGCTCACTCACGACGAACACCTCTCCTTTCCATGGGAGCCTTTTTTGGGTACGATTGCGACGGCCGGCGATCTGGAGGTTATTTCTGCGCTGACCCCGTATGAGCAGGGGGGAAACATGGACGCCCCCGAGACGAAGCCGGGCAACATCGTTTATCTTCCGGTCGCGGTTGAAGGCGCCTACTTCTTTACGGGCGACGTGCACGCAAACCAGGGCCAGGGAGAGCTGTGCGGCGTGGCGTTGGAAATTTCCGCGAAGGTCACTCTGGAATTCGATTTGATAAAGGGAAAATCCATTAAATGGCCGCGCATTGAAAGCCCTGACGAGCTCATGGTGGTGGGCAGTGCGAGGCCGATGGAGGATGCGGCCCGCATCGCTTACGCGGAACTGATCGATTGGATGACCGAGTATGGATGGGACCGTCTGGACGCCTATCAGGCGTTGACCCAGGCAGGAAAGTTGTATTGCGCAAACATGGTGGATACGGTATACTCAATGGTGGCGAAGGTATCGAAAAAACTCGCCTACCGCAAGTGATTGACAGCAAGACACACCCCGCTCCCTGACAGCTCTGCCGTTGGGGAGCTGCTGTCATTTATTTGACGCTTTGCCTCGATTAAATCGCAGAGGAGGAAGCCGATGTATACACTGATGATCGTGGACGACCGGGAGATATTCCGAAGGCATTTTAAACGTTTATCCGTCTTTCGGGACAACAGCCGCTTTCAGGTCCGTTTTGAGGCGGAAAACGGCCAGAAGGCGCTGGAGATATTGCGGCAGGAGCAGGTCAATATTATGATCACCGACATCCGCATGCCGATCATGAACGGACTCGAACTGCTCAAGAAAGCCCGGGAGGAGCTGCTCTGCCCGTGTATCGTTTTGCTCAGTGAATATGCCGATTTTTCCTTTGCAAAGCAGGGAATTGTGCTCGGAGCGTTCGATTATGTTGTCAAGCCGGTTGATCCGGCGGCGCTGGAGGAACTGCTGGAGCGGTGCGCCGCGTATCTCGACGCTGATTTACAGGGCATCGGCGGCGACAATGTGGAACGCATTTTGCCCGCGCTGATCCTGAAAAACGATGATTATGTCGCTGCAATCAGCCGGCAGATCTCCTCGCGGATTGTGGAACTGAACAAGGAATATCCGCAGAAAATTCAGATCGCGCTTTCGCAGGTGCTTCTCGAAATCAAACGCCATGTCATGAAAAAAAGCCCGCACATGGAGCTGTACTGCGATTTCGATACGCTGTTCGAGCTGGACCGTTCCATTCGCGCTGAAGACTACGCACAGTATTTCTGTGATAAAATCGCGCATATTCGGGTTGAGCTCAATAAATTTTCCGTTCGGTCCAAAAGCGAGTTAATACAGTCGGTCTGCAATATGATTGTAAAAAATATTGAAAGCAATATATCCCTGCAAAGCGCCGCCAATATGCACTTTGTAAACAAGGCATATTTAAGCCACCTGTTTAAGCAGGAACTCGGGATCAGCTTCGTCGATTATATGACCTTCGTAAAGATTGAGCGGGCAAAAAAGCTTCTCTCCTGCAGTAGTCGAAAGATCTATGAAATCAGCGAATTGCTCGGCTATTCGGATATTGAGTACTTTCGCCGCGTGTTCAAGCAGGCGACCGGCCTTACCGCCACCGAATTCAGGCAGCAGGGCAGCGTGGAGGTGCAGCGCTGAATGCGTAGACTTATCAAGGGAATCCAGCCATGGCGCGTTGTCGCCGCCGTTTTGTCGGGGTGGCTTATGCTTCTGTACACCCCCTATAGCCTCGTTTTGGATCATATATACGATACGCGTTTAGTATGGCCGCTCCTATTTCCGATGTTAATCGCAATCGCCTGGGAGCCTGTTTACTCCTATATAGCGGGATTTGGCGGGCTTATTTTCCTCGCCCCGTTTCTGGAGATGCCGGAGCGCGGCCTGGGAAATGCGTTGATCGGAGCGCTGTACCTGTTGATGCTGATCCTGTGCGGACACTTTTGCAACCGTCCGGGTAAGCGCTTAAATTACTATTTGATTCATGTGGCGTTCAGCGCGTTCTATTATACGATCATGGTCACGCTATACCGCTGGATTTTACAGTATAACCCCGGAGGGACCGCGTTTTTACGCTTTACATCTCCGATTATCACGCGTGTGCAGGCCATTACGTTTGTCTGCGGCTACATGGCGCTGATTTCGTTCATCAAGGTGCTCATATCCCTTCCCGCGGTATGCACTCTGCTGCGAATACCGAAACCGCTTTACTCAAAGCAAAACAGCAAGCTGTTTTTCATTTCTCTGCTTGTCGTCATCGGCTTTTTTCTCGTCGACGGCATGTTCGAGGCGTTTTATTTCGATAATCGCGGTCTGCATACATCTATTCTGTCGAACACGTCCAGCAAGGTGATCAAATTTCCAATCGTCTTCACGGCGGCCTGCATTATCTGTGACGCGATTATCAGCAGCACAATGAAGAATATAGAAGCGCACGATAAGCTTTCGAAAAGTGAAAAACGTTACCGCATGATCTTTGAGAACACCGCCGACGCCTATATGGAGATCGACGAGGAAGGGACGATTCTGCGGGTCAATCCCGCCATCCGGACGGCGCTGGGCTTTACTCCCGCATCCCTTCTGGGGCTCCACATCAGTCATCTTTTCAGCGATAAGCAGGCCATCCAGGCTCTTTTGGACACGCTGTTTCATGACAATCAGGTAAACAATATCGAAATACCGGGACAGCTTTACAACAATGGGAGCTGCAGCCTTTTGGTATCCGGCAACGTCATGTATCTGGGAGAGCAACGTTTGGCCGTTCTGACCGCGCGCAATATCACAGACTATAAGAAGGCGGAGGAAAAACGGTGGGAGCTCGCCGCTTTGCTAAACGCCATATTTGAAAGCAACAGGGATTCCATATGGACCGTCGACTGTCAATCCTTCTCGCTAATTTCCTTCAATCAGGCATTTGCCCAATATGTGCGCAAGCATCAGGGACGGGATATTCAAAGCGGCAGCACAATGGCGGATGCGTTTTCTCCCGAGGATAGCGCGCTGTTTTCAGATTATTTTCAGCGCGTGCTCCGCGAGGGCGATTTCTCGGTAGAGTATCGGACTCCCCAGGGAAAGGGCACGATGATCTGGGATGTTCATTTCTATCCGATCAAGCTGCGGGATAAGATATCCAGTATTGCAGTTTTTACAAAGAATGTGACCGCGCAAAAGCGTGCGGAACAAAAAATCGTGGAACTGAACGAAGGCTTGGAGCAGATGGTGCAGGAACGCACCCGGGAGCTGCAAAAAGCCTACAGCGATTTGGAGTCGTTCAGCTTCACCGTTACGCATGAGTTCAAAACCCCGATACGAGAAATAGATACCTATTTGGAGATCATTCAGGAAGATAATTACGAGACGCTGAATCCGCAGTCGCAGCAGGATATTCTTTCTGCGCGCAAGGTTTGCCAGCAAACGCTTGACATGATCGATAAAATGATGCTCTACACCAAAGCGGGGTTCATGGTGCTGAACATTGAAAAAATCGACATACAGCGACTGGTGCGCAGCTGTTTTAATGAAATACAACAGGCAAAGGAATCCGGGGAGATGGAACTGACGCTTTATGCCCTGCCGGCGGTGTTCGCGGATGCATTCCTTTTGCGGATTGCTGTCATGAACATCATGTCAAATTCCGTAAAGTTCTCACATAGGGATAAGGCGGTGTCTATCGTCGTCGGGTATATGCGAAACGAGGTGCAGACCACTTATTATTTTCGTGACAATGGGGTGGGGTTCCAAAGCAGCTCGACTAACGATCTGTTTACACTGTTTAACCGCGCCCACAACAACAACGAATATGAGGGAAGCGGCATCGGATTGGCCCTGGTTCAACGGATCATGAACCGCCTCGGCGGCCATGCGGCGATCCACAGCGAGCCTGACCGCGGGTGTGTTGTATATCTGACGTTTCGCAACGACTTTCAGCAATTGGAATAATGCGGGAAGGGGCTATCTCAGACAGCAAGTAAAAAAAGTGTGAAGGAGACCCGGGAGGGTTTTCCTTCACGCTTTTTTGTGCAACGCATACCATTTAAAAGGCAAAAGCAGTCTGATGATTTTCGCAAAATACGAGATGCGCCGTCTGCCGGCTATGTTGCCGGAATATCCCGTTGTTATGGCGATGCAGGCGTCGGAAATACCCTTGGCCCCCAGCTCATGGCCGAGATCGGAGACGTACGACGCTTTAACTTTTTAGACAGCCACTCTACGGGAACTATCAGGGTATTTAAAGGGCAGACATACCCGCAGTAGACTCTGCCGAAAATAAGCACGGCAATCAGGCGTACCGCAAAGAGAACAAGCCATAGCATTACTTTCCCGTTTGCGATCAGAAAAAGAAATAGCGCCAGAAACAGTATACGAATGATGTTGGCTATGTATTTCATAATGCCTTTTCTTCATGCAGGGTAATAGCTTTGGATGGGCATCTCTCGATTGATTCCTGAACTGCCTGCAGCGCTTCCTTTCCTTCCGGGGTTTTCTTCACAACAGCTTTGTTATGATTCATTTCATAATATTCGGGGAGCAGCTTCACACAAAGCCCGCAGCCGATGCAATAGTCTTCCTCAATTTCCAACGTTCCCAGCTCTCTTGAGTCAACCGGCAAATCCTTTTTCTTTACAATCATACCAGTGATGTAAGCCATTACGAATATCGCGATAACCGTAAGCACCCATCTGACGATCATAAAATTTACACCAAGGAACTTTGCTTCATTCGCGAGCATGGGAACTTTGATGACTGCCCAGGTGCTTAAAATAATTACGATGTTTGATATGCTGGCGCCTTTCCCCAGCAGAGTTTTGCTGATCGGAAACGCGGCATAAATCGGGCCCGCCGAGATGCTGCCCAGCAATAACGCAAGCAGATTGCCTTTAAAACCTGACTTTTCACCGAAGCCCCGCATGATCACTTCCTTGGGAATAAGCGCCTCAATAACAACTGTCAACAAAAAGATAACGGGCAATACCTGAAGCATCTCAGCTAAATAATAAACGCTGTTTCCGACGGATTTTATTGCCTTGTCCGGGGATGCGATGAAGGTCATAACGTATGCAAGCGCCACAAAGAAAAACAGTTTATTCTTTTTTATAATCGAGATCGCCTTCATAGAATCACCCCCATGGAAAGTGCGATAACAATCGCAAATCCAAAGCTCAGTACATTTCTGGTAAGCGCGAATTTTGTGCCGAACTCCTTTTTTTCAAGCGGGAAAGTAACAATCCCCACCATCGTGAGCGTTGTAAGGAACGCGACAGCGGGAACAATGCTCGCTCCGACGTCGACCAACGATCCAACCAAAGGAAAGGCAACAAAGGCCGGTATGAGCGTAATACTTCCGACAAGCGCCGAAACGACGGTTGATACAAACGTGTTGGCCGAGCCCAAAACTGACTTTATCGTTTCAGGTGGAATAAAGGTCAAAACAAGGCCGATTAAAAATATGATGGCGATAATCTCACCCAGCATATTCCCCATCATGCCTTTTGATTTTTTTATTGCCGCAAAAGTTTTTTTCCTGTCCTTTATCAGCGAAATAACCGTCAGTAAAATCGCTATAATCCAGAATGCAATTGTAAATATATCCATACATGCCCTCCTTGATTTGATATATTTTGATTATACCGATATAATAAATAAAAAGGTGTTACCAATGTAACACCTTTGAGGGGAGGATCGATATGAACGATTATTTTGAGCTGATCACGCAGATGACACTTTTACAATCATTATCCGCCGACGAAATTACCCGTTATTTAATTGACGGCGGCTTTAGAACCGCCGCCTATGGCAAGAACAGAATCGTGCATTTTGTTGGTGAAAATTGCTCTAAACTGGAAATCATTCTTATGGGCAAAGTTGTTGTGGAGCGCATAGATGAGTCCGGCAGCCTTATGACAATAGCCGAATTTTTGAATGATGACATTCTTGGCGGCAACCTGCTGTTTTCCAAAAATCCGCATTATCCTATGACCATAACGGCGAAGCGGCCGACTGTGATTCTGGAGATAAATAAGGACCTTCTGTTAAAGTTGTTCTCTGATAATCATGAATTCCTGAAGAGCTACCTTGAATTCGTATCAGACCATGTGGCAATCCTGGGAGACCGAATCAAGCACTATGTGAACAGGACCATCCGCGACAGCGTTATGAGCTTTCTGGATTATGAGCGGAAACGGCAAAACTCAAACAGAATAAGGCTTAACATGTCAAAAAAAGCTCTGGCGGAAAAAATCGGTGTTCAGCGTACATCCTTATCAAGAGAGTTGGCAAAAATGAGAGATGAGGAATTTATAAAGTTCGACTCGGAATATATTGAAATTCTTAAAGAATAATCGTTTGGAGGGCTGATGTTTTGGAAAAAATCATTGACCTGAAAAAGAGCGTTTACAATTTGGCTCAGGATTACCCTGAAATTAAAGAAATTATGCAGGAGCTTGGATTTGTGGACATAATAAAACCGGGGATGCTCAATACCGCCGGCAGGTTCGTGACGCTGCCGAAAGGTGCTGCAACTCTGACTCATGAAAAGTTTGACGTTTCTGAGCAGGTGAAGGCTTATTATAATGCCGGAGGCGAAATCCTGGCCTGCGGAACTTGTTTGAAATCCAGGAGCATGGAAGGCACGGATGTGTGTCCGCTTTCGACTATGATCGATTGTGTCAAAATGGTAGAATGGGCCGATAAAGTAGTTACATTCTAATTTGTTGCTAAAATAAAAGTCAAATTATTGTTTGTCAAAAAGAAAAGCGGCGCACCGCTTTTCTTTTTTTATTAGAGCAGTTGTTTTATTCAAATTGAAACCGAAACTCTGTTCCCTCGTTTATCTTGCTGCTGACCGAAACCGCGATATGGTGCCGGTCGGCGATCTGTTTTGCGATGGCGAGGCCAAGACCGGAGCCGCTTTTATTTTCTTCCGAATTTACCTTATAAAACCGGTCAAAAATGTACGGCAAATCCTCTTTGCGGATTCCGATGCCGTGATCATGGATTGAAACCGTCTTGTCTTTAAGTGAAACGGCAACGACTTCTCCCTGCGGAGAAAACTTAACAGCATTATCCAGAATGATCAAAAACATCTGGCGCAGACGGCCATAATCACCATGAACCGCCAGCATCTGTTTATCTTGCTCAAGTCGGATCTCAATATTCTTTTTAAGAGCCATCTGCCCAGCGCTGCGGACGGCATCGCTCAGCACGTCGCAAAGGTTAATGTCCTGCATTTCGATTTGGAAATCTGTATTTTGCAGACGGGACAAATCCAGAAGGTCGTTTACAAGCCTTTGAAGAAACAGGCTCTCTTTAAGCATCTGACGGTGATAATCTTTTACGCGCGCGGGGTCGGTTACAACCTCGTCGCACAGTGCTTCCAGCGAACCGCGAAGGACGGTAACCGGGGTTTTGAGTTCATGAGAAATATTCGCCACAAAATCCCGACGGAGTTTATCCAGTTTTTCGCTTTCCTGCCTTGCCTGCTCCAGTCGTTCACTCAACACATCAATTGTGGAGGCCAGCTCGCCGATTTCGTCATTCTGCCGCACGTCGGTTTTTGCGGTATAATCACCTCCGGCAAGCAAAGCTGCGGTATTCCTCATTTTCTTCAGAGGCTTTGTAAAGGCAAGCGCAAGTGCGACAGACAAAAGTATGGATAATAACAGTGCTGCCACTATGCTGACAGCAAGTATGCTGACCCCTTGTACAGTAGCCTCGTTCATACCTTCCACCGGAGAATGCAAAAGCAGCGCGCCTATGACTTTTCCTCCCGATTCAATAGGCGTACCGACCGTCAAAGTGGGTGTTTTCAAGAGATTGCTGAAGCCTTCGCTGAAGGTTGTGTTACCCTTAAAAACTTCCTTCACAACAGCTTCCGCGTCCTGCGGCAAATCCGCGTAACTTAATTTGTTGCTTGCCATCCCGCTCGTAATGAGATTGAGATGTTCGTCCACGATCCAGACATCGGCCATTGCAATATCGTCTAAGAAACGCAGATAGGCACCGTAACCGCCCGGCCCGCCGCCCATCCTGCCCATGCCGCTGCTCTGCCCGCCTATGGTTGTTCCATTCATAAATCCGGAGAGCGTAGTGGCCATCGTCACAGCCCGCTTTTCTAAATCGGCTTTATGGACTTCGATCGTATGACTTCGAAACAGCATTACGAAAACGCCGCCAATAATAAGGGAGAACAAGAGCAGTGCAGCTGAAAAATAGGCCGTAAGTTTGAAAGCTATCTTATTTTTCATCGGCTTTCACCTCAAATTTGTAGCCGACGCCCCATATGGTTTTGATATCCCAGCTTTCGTGCCTGTATTCGTCGAGCTTTGCGCGCAGGCGCTTAATATGGGAGTCAACCGTTCGGTTATCTCCGAAATAGTCATAACCCCACAGACTGTTCAATAGATTGTCGCGGGAAAATACTTTATTTTGATTGGTGGCAAGCGTCCACAAAATTTCGAGTTCTTTTTTTGTAAGCGCAACTTCCTTATTGTCAATGGTCACGATATAGTCGTCAAGATTGACAATAAGATTCCGGAATGAAAAGATTTGCTTTTTCTGCCCGTCCGTCCGGTCGACTCTGCGCAGGATCGCCCGGACCCTTGCCATCACTTCACCTGGAGAAAATGGCTTTACAATATAATCGTCCGCCCCGATATCGAGCCCCATGATTTTTTCAAAATCTTCGCCTCTTGCAGTGATCATGATAACTGGGGTGTTCGAGTTTTTTCGTATCTCACGGCAAACTTCAAACCCATCCATAATCGGCATCATGACGTCGAGCAAAACAATATCGGGCTTAGTTTTTAAAAATAGTTCGATTGCCTCCTGCCCGTTTAATGCAACTTTGGGCGTATATCCGTCTTTTTTAACATACTCTTCGAGAATGGAGGTTATTTGACGGTTATCATCCGCGATCAGAACAGTCGGCATACGATCACCTCTGCAACGCTTTATAGTTTGATTATATCATATTGTAAATATGAACTATGGCAAAAGTGTGTTTTTTGAAAGCAAATCGGCACAAATTCAGAAAACTAAAAACATACTTTTGCCACATTTCTCAGGCATTATATAAACAAATCAAACAGCAGAAAACAAATACATTAAAAGGAGAGTATTTATTAATGTCAAAGTTTAAGAAATTCGTGGCTATCGGTTTGGCGATACTCGTTGTCGGCGCAATGTCGGTTACGGCGCTTGCCGCTTCCTACAAAATACCCGCCGAGGTTGTCGCAGGGCTTACCGGTAAAACCGTCGACAGTGTGATCGAAGAAAGAAATGATTCCGGCAAAACCTACGGTGCGATTGCAAACGACGCCGGAAAGCTCTCGGAGTTCAAGTCCCAGATGCTTGAACAGAAAAAGGCCGCTCTTCTGGAAAGGGTTGCAGCAGGCACAATGACACAGGAAAGAGCTGATGAAATTATCGCCGCGCTAGAACAGAACCAGGCCAATTGTGACGGCACCGGTTCGGGCGGAATAGGGCAGAAAATGGGTGCCGGATTCGGCGGTGGCATGGGTAACGGACAAGGGCGAGGCCAGGGCGGCGCAGGTCGCGGTCAGGGGATTTGCGGAGTCTTTGGACAGACGAAATAAAAATCAATAAGTTGCTTGTTACTAAAAGAGGGGTAAATCCTTTTACAGATTTACTCCTCTTTTTACATCTCTATTACATTTCCCGTCGCCAAGTAGCTGATTATCTGAGCTACATTTGCCTTGAACGGTAAACTGTCTCAGTAATTACTTTTTACGAGTATCCATCATATGTGGATACAGTAGGATGGAACAAAAAGCAAGTAGCCGAATACATCTGGAGCTAATTAGAATCAGACTGGATGGCAGATCAGATAGGATTAAAAGAAATTGTTGACAGGTTTACGGGTCGCAAGAAAAAGAAGGCGTAAATAAAACCCCTTAAGGGGTAGCCCGTGAAAGAAATGCAGTCAGCAGATCTTTCGGGGCCCCTTAAGGGGCTTCGTCCGTATTATGCCCTTCTAGGGCTTACTAAAGCCTCCGGCTTAGCCGGAGGTTTTGACTTGTTTCAAACGGTTATTTTGTTGTTATCCCTTTGTGGAGGCATTCCTTGCCGGACTGTCAGAAGTTTGCAAATTTGTACCTTTCCTGAATCACAAAATATAAACCACAGATTCCATTTCCCGGAAATCAGTATTTGCGATTTTTAAGGGCGTTCTCGACGACAAGAACACTGTTCTGTTCATTGTGGAGTACGATCAAGGTATACAGAGCATCGATGATAGCCAACTGGGCGATACGGGAACTCTGGCCAAAGATACGGTACTTTGTTTCATTGGAGGCGGTGTGTAACGTAATATCGGAAATACGGCTGAGAGGAGAGATGCCGATATTTGTGATGCTGATGACCATCGCGCCATTTTGTTTGCCCAGCATTGCCAGGTCTACGACTTCGCGGGAACTACCCGAGTGACTGATACAGAAAAGCAGATCCCGTTGATCCAGATAGGACAAGGCAATGGTGGCCATATGCGGGTCAGAAAAGGCCTGAGCGTTCATTCCAAGGCGCATAAGCTTGTGCTGGAGGTCCAGAGAGATTGCGTGGGAATTTCCTACGCCGACAATGACGATCTTTCTTGCGCTGCGAATCATCTGGGCAGCCTGGGCAACGTCCTCGGGCTTCAAGGTGCCGTGGGTGAAATCCAGTGTTCGGACTGTGCTTTGAAATATCTTGCTGATCACGGTTTGGATATCGTCGCCGGACGTGATTTCCTCGTTGATTGCCTGAAGAGGATTGACCAACTCTCTGGCCAGCGTGATCTTAAGATCCTGATAGCCATTTAGACCAAGCTTTTTACAAGTTCGCACGACTGTGGGATCGCTTACCTTGCTGCGTTCGGCCAACTCAGCGACGGAAGCGTATATGACCTCCTGGGGATTGGAAATGATGGTATCGGCGACGCGTTGTTCTGCTTTCGAAAGACTGTCGCGCATAGCCCGCATTTTTAGGATAATGGCCGGAGCGGTGTCTTGTTCCATGACCTCACTCTTTCTTTTATCTGATCGTTCAAAACGATAAAATAATCTTGTAATTTTATTACATTATATCAGAGGAGAGAAAAAATTGCAACAGGAATCGAAAAATCATAAGAACAATCAAAATTCTAAGAAATGGGCAGATACTGTATTCGAAACTTGATGAATTGTATGTTATGCACAAAAAATAGGGCGAATTCAGAAGGAAATGACAAAAAGAAGAAAGAGAAGAAAAAAGGATTGACAAACAAAAACTGTAACATTAAGATAATGTTGCGATGTAATTGAATTACAGAATAATGAAAATAATTTGGTAATTAAATTAGAATTCGAGGTGTTCACATGGCGCGCGTCATAAACGGGACCAGAGCGTTTGCTGCTCCGAGCAGGTATATACAGGGCCGGAATGAACTGGATCATCTGCTGGAATACACCGGGATATATGGAAAAAATGTGTTTGCCATCATCGACTACTTCTTTTACGACCAGTTGAGTGCCAAATTCCAGGCGATGTACCAAAACGGGGAAGGTGACATCAAGATCGAGCGGTTTGAGGGACAGATCACAGCGGAAAAAATTGCACGGACCACGGAACTGGCCAGTCCCTTTGCTCCGGATGTGATTGTAGGCATCGGAGGCGGAAAGACGGTGGATACCGCCAAAGCGGTGGCGGATGACCTCCATCGCCCGGTGATCGTTGTCCCCACCACAGCTTCCACAGATGCTCCCGCCAGCAGCCTCTCCGTTATTTATACAGAGGAAGGCGTCCATAACGGGACTCGCCACTACCACAAGAATCCGGATCTGGTGCTGTTGGACACGGAGATTTTGGTCCATGCCCCGATTCGCTATCTGGTTGCGGGTATGGGTGATGCTTTGGCCACTTATGTGGAAGCAAGAGCCAATATGGCTTCCGACAGTGCCAACTACATCGGCCGGGGCTATAGACGGACCCTGGCGGGTATGGCGGTGGCTAAAGCCTGCCAGGAGACGATTTTGTCCAAGGGCTATCAGGCGAAACTGGCGGCGGAGCAGGGACTGTGTACTCCGGATGTGGAAGATGTGATCGAGGCAAATACCCTGTTGAGCGGGCTTGGGTTCCAGAATACAGGCTGTGCGGGCGCACATGCGCTCAACGCCGGCTTCAGCAACCTCTCCGGCCAGGAGTGCGGGAGAATGCTGCACGGAGAGTTTGTTGCTTTTGGCACTCTGGTACAGCTGATCCTTGAGCAGCGGCCAGAGGAAGAATTCGATCGGATGTTCCGCTTTTTCAAACAGGTCGGCCTGCCTACGACACTGGCGGGCCTTGGAATAGACCGTAACAATCATGAAGCGCTCTATAAGGTTGCAGAGGCGTCCATCAAATCCTATTGGACGGTAGAACCGTTTTTTCTGGATGCTCAGACGGTGTTTGACGGAATCCTTGCCACTGACCGGAAAGGGCAATGTTACGAGTGAGTGGGCGATGGAAAGCAGTGGTCTTTGATCTGGACGGCACATTAATCGATACACTGCCGGATGTAGGGCGAAACATTGCATTGGCGCTGACCTTATGTGGGCTGCCGGCTCAGCCATGGCAGAGCTATCGAAGAATGATTGGCGGTGGTATCACAAAGGAGCTTTCAGCAGTGGTACCGCCAGAGCGGTTGGACCAAGTGGTCAAGTACTATACAAAGGCCTATGAAATAGGCTGTATGATATACTCCAGGCCCTATCCCGGAGTGTGCGACTGCCTGGAAAGGCTGAGCCGGAACGGAATCCAAATTGGAGTGATTACCAATAAGAGAGATATCAATGCCAAACGGATGATCGCAGGGTACTTTCCCAATATTCCGATGAAATTTGTGTGGGGCCGCAGTGAAAAACGGCTGATGAAGCCAAATCCGGAATCCGGATATGAGGCATGTCAGTTCCTGCAATTGTCACACCGGGAGATCCTTTTTGTGGGTGACGGACCAGAAACGGATATTGCCTATGCCCAAAATGTAGGATTTGGCAGCGCAGGAGTGAGTTGGGGCTACCGATCAAGAAAGGAGATGGAAGAAGCTCATCCCGATTATATAGCAGATTCCTTTCAAGAATTATCAACCTGGATTTTATCTTCTTAAGCTGAAAAGAGAACAGCAGAAGCGAAAGGATGGATGTATCTTGTATTTAAAGATGTTGGACAAGGTGGTTTGGGTACTGGAAAAAATCGTCATGATACTTCTGGGTGTGGCAATTGTGATCATTGCCTTCCAGGTATTTTTCCGGTATGTCCTGGATTCACCCCTCTGGTGGAGCGAGCAGACAGCCCGTTGTTTGTTTGTCTGGATGATGATGCTCAGTGTGCCCGTTATTTTCCACCGGAAAGGTGCGGTGGCCTTTGACCTGATTGTGGAGATGCTGCCCGTGAAGTCCCGGGAAATCATCCATATCTTGGTTCAGTGTGTTATCATGCTTTTCTCCGTATCCTACTGCTATTACGGGATTCAGCTGTGTATCGAGACAGGGGACCGCATCATTTCAGGCATTGAGATTCCGCAGAATCTGATGTATGCAGCCGCCCCTGTGGCCATGTTTCTCCTGACGCTGGTTATTCTGGAGCAGATGGCGCAGGAAGTTAAGGCGCTGTTAGGGAAGCAGAGAGAGGAGGTCGAAAAATGAGTTTGGGTGTTGCTGTCCTGATATTTGCTGTCATGCTGTTTTTGGGCGTGCCCATTGCCATTTGTCTGGCCTCTACCGGCCTGATTTGGTTGTATACCACGCCCGCTATTCCCAGCTTGGTGATGGCTACTAAGATCTATGCGCAGACCGACAGCTTTGCTCTGATGGCCATTCCCTTCTTTATGATGGCGGGTCAGATCATGGAACATACGGGAATTACGGCCCGGTTCATTGAATTTGCAAAGAGTATCGTAGGACATATCCGCGGTGGCGTGGCCCATACCGCCATGGTGGCCGGCGTGATCATGGCCGGCGTCTCCGGCTCGGGCAATGCCGACACGGCGGCCATCGGTTCTCTAATGATTCCTGCCCTGAAGAACGATGAATATGACGAAGGTTTTGCTGTTTCCATCGTTGCATCCGCCGGTTCGCTGGGGCCCATCATTCCTCCCAGCGTTATGATGATTGTCTTCGCCAATGCGGCGGGATATTCGGTTGGTAAAATGTTCATGGGCGGCGTCATTCCCGGTGTACTGATGGCCGTCGGATTTTGCACACTGTCTTACCATTATGCCAAGAAAAACGGCATCGGCGGCGGAAAATTTGGTGGTTGGTTGAACGTAGGCCGCACCTTCCTGCGGACAGTCGGAGCGTTAGTCATGCCGGCCATCATCATCGTCGGCATCGTCACCGGTATCTGCACTGCCACTGAGGCGGGTGTGGTGGCCTGTGTTTACGGTTTGATCTACGGCTTTGCCACCAAGAGCTTGACGCCCAAGATTATTATGAAGAGCCTGACCGAGGCCTGCATCGCCTCCATCGGTCCCATGATGATCATTACTTACTCCTCTGTGTTCAGCTACATGCTGACGCGTATGAACGTGTCCATCATGATCGGCAACTTCTGTAACGAGTATATCCACAGCAAAATTGTCTTTCTGCTCTTTATCATTGTGATCTGTTCCATCGCCGGCTGCTTCATTGATGGTTTGGCTACCATGCTGATGCTGCTGCCCGTTCTGTCTCCCGTTGTTTCTTCCATGGGGCTTAATTTCCAGCACTTTGCTCTGGTGTACGTGCTGGCTCTGCTAACCTGCCAGATTACGCCTCCGGTTGGCAATCTGCTCTATGTGGCTGCCGGTATCCAGAAAACGCCAGTGAAAAAAGTTATGAAATCCATCTGGCCCTTCGTTGTGATAATGGAGCTGGTTATTTTGCTTACTGTATTTGTTCCTCAGATCGTCACATGGCTGCCAGACATAATCTATGGCGGATAATGTGGGCCGTGATTTTATGCACTACGGGCAGGAGTACCCGTAAAATAAATGTGAAAATGGAGGGTAAATCGTGAAAAAGTTATTGGCGTTCGTACTCGGTTCCGCGATGGTCCTGTCTCTAGCCGCCTGTGGCGGCGGAAATACCTCGACTTCTGAGCCAAGCAAGAGCAGCACTTCCAGTGCCGCCAGCTCCAACGCATCCAGCGACAGCGAGTTCAAGTGGGATACCTATGAAGGCATCACCATCACCTATGGTCATGCCAATGCCACTTCTGAGACCAACAACATTATGGTGGAAAACTGGATGAATGCGGTCAAGGAAGCTTCTCAGGGCAAGATCAAGTTTGACTACTATCCCGGTGGCCAACTGGGTACTTATGTAGAAATCATCGAGCAGATCGACACTGGTGCTCTGAACATGTCCATCAGCGACATGTCTCTGTTCGAGCCCTATACTCCTGAGTTTGGTATTCTGTACTCTCCCTTTATTATTGATAGCTACGACCACGCTCAGGCGGTGGCCTATGGCGACGCGATTGAGATGCTCCAGGAGTACCTGGCCGAGGACACCAACACCTATTGGCTGGGCACCATTATGAACGGCAAGCGTATCGTTTCCACCAACCTCCCCATCAACTCCGTGGATGATTGTCAGGGCGTCGTAATCCGTGTTCCCGAGGCTCAGGTTTACAGCGATACCTTCTCTCTGCTGGGTATGTCTCCTACCCCCATGTCTCTGACTGATACCTACACCGCCATTCAGACCAATGTGGTCAATGGCTTTGAGTGCCCCGCCCAGGCTATCTACAATGGCGGGTATCACAAAATTGCCCCCTACATCTGGAAATCCGGCCATATGTATTCCTTCCAGGGCTGGACTGCTAACCAGGCTTTCTGGGATGGCCTGCCTCAGGAAGTTCGCGACATGATGGTCAAGTGCTGGGAAGACCTGCAGGGCGACTACAACGCCATGCTGATCGGCGAAGAGGACGAGATCTACCAGAAGATGGAAGCAGAAGGCTGTACGGTGGTGGAGTTTAAAGATCGCCAGCAGCTGATTGACCGCTGCTCCGGCTATTGGAGCGAGAAGGCGGAGAGCATCGGCTCCCGCGCTCAGGAGTTCCTAAAAGCCATAAATGCCGCCCGCTGAACCTGAAAACAGGCCTGCGGCTTTACGTAAATTGAAACTCAATAAGTAGTAGCAAAACTGGCCGTGGTCGTCCCTTGGGATTCGTGTGGCCACGGCCAGGAAAATGATGGAAAACGTGGAAAGATAGATTGGGAGGTCTTTCAATGGATCTAAGGGGTTTTATGAGCGATATGATTCGCTCGGAACTGGAGGATGCCGTAGGGCAGGAAAATGTCAGCGTGAGCACTGGTGAGAAGCTGGCATACGGCACGGACTATTTCTGGCTGGCCAGAATGTGGGTGGATAAGGGACAGATGCCCCCGATCCCTGACTACATTGTTCGGCCTGGCAGTGCGGAAGAGGTCTCCAGCGTGCTGAAGATCGCAAATTATTATAAAACCCCAGTTTATACCTGGGGCGGCGGCTCAGGAACCCAGGGTGGTGCGTTGGCTATGGCCGGCGGTATTATGATGGATACCAAGCGGATGGACCGCCTTATCAACATTGATACCGTATCCGGCACCATTACGGTGGAGACCGGTATGGTGTTCCAGACCATGGAGTGGTATGCCAATGAGCAGGGATTCTCTGTCATGCATATTCCCAGCTGCCTGACCTGCTGTACGGTGGGCGGTGCATTGGCCCATAATGGAATTGGAATCATGTCCACGAAGTACGGGAAGATCGACGACCAGTGCCTGGGTCTGGAGGTCGTGCTGCCAAACGGCAACATCATCCACTCCCTCCAGGTGCCTAAGCACTCCAGCGGGCCCGATATCCGGCAGATGTTCATCGGCTCCGAGGGTACCTTGGGCATCATGACCAAGGCGACCTTCAAGATGGTGCGGCTGCCCGAGGTGAGAAAGCACCATGCATTTCTGTTCAAGGATATGCCCACCGGCATCCAGGCCTGCCGTGAGATCGTTCAGACCTTGAAACCCTCCATCATGCGCCTGTTTGATGAGGCGGAGACCGTGTCCATCATCAAGAAGGTTCTGGGCTTTGAAAAAAAGGGTGCCTTTATGAACCTGACCGTGGAAGGTAAGGCTGAAATCGTTGTGGTAGAGGAAAAAATCGTTCTGGAGATCTGCGACAAGTACGGTGCCCAGTACTTAGGAACCGAATACGGCGAGAAGTGGTATGAGAACCGGATCACATTCTTCTATCCCGGCTATATGATGAACAATCCCCAGATGTTCGGAACGATGGATACCACAGCTACCTTTGACAAGATCGAGAAGATATACTGGGCTATGAAGCACGCCGTGGAGGACAATTTCCCCGATGTGAAATTTATTGCCCATTGTTCTCACTGGTACGACTGGGGCACTATGCTCTATGACCGCTTCATTATGGATAATCCCCCCGAGGATCCGGAGGAGGCCCTGCGGCTGCACAATAAGATTTGGAACACCGGTGTCCGGGCTGCTCTGGCCAACGGCGGTGTCATCAACGACCACCACGGCGTGGGTCTGAAGCTGGGCCATCTGATGAAAGAGCAGTATGGTCCCGCCATGCAGGTGCTGGAGGGTCTGAAGAAGGCTCTGGATCCCAACGGCATTATGAATCCCTATAAACTGGGCCTGTAAGGAGAGGGGAAAAGAAGATGTTTTCCAACGACAGTGTGAAAAATGCAGAGGCATGTCGATTCTGTTGGATGTGCCGCCATATTTGCCCGGTCGCAGGCAGCACCGGCAACGAGGCCTGGACTCCGAGAGCGCGAGGCCTGATGGTCTCTATGATGGAGAAGGGAACCGAATTTACTGCCGATATTGCGGATATTATGTACAAGTGCAGCCTGTGTGACGCTTGCGCAAACGACTGCGTGACAAACTTCAAACCCAGCTGCTATACCAAGGAAGCTCGGACTCAGGCCATTGTTCAGGGACTGGCGCCCCTGGGAGTTCTCCAGGCGATCGAGAACATTCAGTCCGTCCAGAACATTTATGGAGAGAGCCGCGCTCCGGAAGTGATTCAGGCGGTTGCCGACCTTCCCGAGCAGGCTGAAGTGCTTTTGTACCTTGGTCAGAGCGGTGGGGCCCGGGCCGGAGCCGTGGGACTGGCTGCCATTTCCCTGCTGAAGAAGGCCGGAGTTCCCTTTACCGTGCTGAAGGAAGAACCTGCTTCCGGTGCATTCCTGGAGGAACTGATGGGCGATACCGGCGATGTGCAGGAGCAGGCCCAAAAGACGGCGCATGCCATCCGTACCACCGGAGCGAAGATCCTGGTGGCGCTGAATCCCCACGACGCCTGCATGTTCAGAGACCAGTACAGTCAGTGGGGCCTGCTGCCGGGAGTAGAGGCAGTCACAATCACCGCCTATCTGGCCGGACTGATCGCGCAGGGGAAGCTGGTGCCGAGGAAGGTTGCCCTGCAGGCCTCCATGCAGGATCCCTGCCGCCTGGCGCGGGGGATCGGAGAGACCCAGGCCGTCCGTGAAATTCTGGCAGCCCTTGGTGTAGAGCTGAAAGAGCTGTTCCTCCACGGGGAAATGACCCGCTGTTGCGGTGGTCCGGTGCTCAATTCCCACTCTCCCCAAGTAGTACGCAGCATGGTGGCTACACGTGCGGGTGACGCGAAGCGGATCGGCAGCACCTGTATTATCACGGCATGCCCTGACTGTCAGGACCTGATGACCCGTTATGAGACCGGTGAAGTGAAGATTGTAGACCTATTTGCTCTGTTGGACAAAAACTGTTGAAAGGAGCAGGGATATGGCGAAGCGTATGACCATTGGTGTTGACTTTGGCGGCAGTGCATCCAAAGCCACGCTTCTAGATGAATCAGGAACCATTCTGGCTACCTCTACCCGGGAGTACCCCTCCTATTATCCCCATCCGGGATGGCTGGAGCAGGATCCCCGCGATTTTTACGACAGCTTTGTCTACAACGTGAAAAGTGTTCTGGCCAAGTCCGGTGTGGATGGAAAACAGATTACGGCCATCGCCGTGGATGCCGCCACCCATATGGCCGTGTTTGCCGATGAGAACGATCAGCCCATACGGAACATCATCCACTGGTCGGATACCCGGTGCTCGAAACAGGTCAAGTGGCTCAAAGAGAACTGCGCAGATTTACTGCAGAAATACACCTGCAATGCGGTCGGTTCTGCCTGGACCCTGCCCCAGATCCTCTGGCTGAACGAGTACGAGCCGGAAGTGCTGAAAAAGACCAGGCGGATCTATTTCGCCAAGGACTATATACGGCATTTGATCACCGGGGATTTCTGTACCGACTACATTGAGGCTATGGGACCCATGCTGGCCGATGATGAGACGGAGACCTGGTCCAGGGAGCTGTGCGACCTGGCCGGCGTGGATCTGTCTATGCTGCCTGAGATCAAGGCGCCCAGCGACATTGCCGGGTGCGTGAGTCAGAAGGTGGCGGAGGAGACTGGCCTGGCTGCAGACACTTTGGTCCTGGTAGGCACGACCGATACTGCCTTGGAAGTCTATGCTTCCGGCGCGGTGGAAGTGGGGTGCGCCACCGTCAAGCTGGCTACAGCCGGACGGATCTGTCCCATCACCACCGGCATGATCGATAGTCCCCAGTTTTTCAATTATAAACACATTATCCCCGGCCTTTGGTATCCCGGCACGACCACCCGCAGCTGTGCCGCCTCCTATAAGTGGTACCGGGATGTGCTGGGCACGGATGAAAAGCGTCTGGCTGCGGAGCAGGGGACCGATCCGTATAAGCTTCTGGATGCGGCGGCGGAAAAAGTGCCTGCCGGCAGCGAAAACCTGTTCTTCCATCCCTACCTGCTGGGGGAGATCACACCCTACTACGATGACCGGCTGCGGGCCAGTTTTACCGGTGTGGCTATGCATCACACCAAGGGGCATTTCACGCGGGCGGTGATGGAGGGCGTAGCCTACTCCATGAAAGACTGTCTGGAAGAAATCAAGGCACAGAATATCCGGGTGGACCAGTTCCGGATCATCGGCGGCGGCGCGAAGGGAAAGCTTTGGCGGCAGATCGTCTCCGACGTGCTGGGTCAATCACTGACCTGCACCCAGGACAACGACTCCTCTCTGGGCTCCGCCATGTTAGCCGGTGTGGCTACGGGCATGTTTGAGAGCTATTCTGACAGCGTAGAGAAGTGTGTGAAGGTCTCCTCCCGCTGCGAGCCGATTCCTGAGAATGTAAAGGTCTACGAATCCGGATTCCAGACCTACCGGGATATCCAGAAAGCGCTGGCAGGAATTTACCACAGAATCAACTGATGATATCAGCTGAACGCGGCGGAGTTTCTAGCTGTGGTCAGTAGTATATGGCTCTCGAGCCGGAATTTGCGGTTTGGGGTGCGTGAGGATGAATCAACCAGATCCTGCCGTCATCTGACGAACAATGACCGTACTGTTCCAGACATTCCGGAATACTTTGGAAGTGCAAAAAGCACTTCTCAACTGCCTGAACGGAAGGCCAGGAGATACTGTTTGCACGGAAAGAAGGATGGGAATGGATATTTTGGTCTGTGTGAAGTTGGTTTCAGAGTCCCATTATACCGACTCCTTTCAGGATGTACCCGGCGAGCGGCTGTCTTCCGGGCGGCTGGCAATGAATCCGGCGGATGAGTATGCGCTGGAGCTGGCGCTGCGCCTTCGGGAATCGGCTCCCGGAAGCAGACTGACCGTTTTGACTATGGCCCCCAAGTCTGCGGAGCCTGTCCTTCGGTATGCGCTGGCCATGGGTGCGGATCAGGCGGTTCATATATGTGACCCATGTTTTGCCGGCTCGGATACCCTGGTCACCTCTGCTGTTCTGGCCGGCGCGATAAGGAAATGGTCTTTCCAGGGGTTGATCCTCTGCGGCCAAAAGGCGATCGACAGTGAGACGGGACATATCGGACCGCAGCTTTCGGTCCAGCTTGGGCTCCCGGTGGTCACCGGCGTACTGAGTCTTCAGCAAAGGGAAGACGGTCTGCAGGTGGAGCAAGTTCGGGATGAGGGAACAGTTACCCTGGCCTGTCCGGCCTCTGCCATTTTGGCCGTATGTCGGGGAACGCAAATGGTGCGCAGACCTACCATATCCGGTCTGAGGGCCGCCCACAGCAAGACGATTCAGATTCTGTGTCACCAGGAGCTGTCCATCGTGCCGGAGATGAGTGGCGCGGCGGGTTCGCCCACAAAGGTTGTGAAATTGGAACCCATCATCCATCATCATCGGGGCGGGATAGCCATTCCGGACGCGCAAGGGGGCGTCGGCCTTCTGGTCCGCCTGCTGGCAGGGAAGGGGGGCGGTTGAAATGGAAAAAACCGGAAATCCCCTGTGGGTCGTTTTGAATGATACGGATATCGACGCCTTGGGGCTGACGGCCAAAGGGGCCGCACTTGCCCAAAAGAGAGGCCTGATTTTCAGTGCCGTGCTGGTGAAGGTAGAGCTGACCGAGGAAGATCGGGACAGATTGTCTGCTTCCGGGGCTGAGTCGATCCTTCATCTGCCCATAGATACGCAGACCTGCGGCTGTGAGACATGGGTTCGGGACGCCTTGGCCAGTTTGGCCCGGGAACGGAAGCCGGCAGCAATCCTGTTTTTGTCTTCCCTGTTCTTCTGCGCGGTAGCGCCTGCAGTGGCCGCCGCGTTGAAGACGGGGATCACCGCTGACTGTACCAAGCTGGAATGGGATGACGAAGGGTATTTGTTCCAGAGCCGTCCCACCTTCGGTGGGCGTATGCTGGCCACCATTCGGACCCGCACTCTACCCGCTATGGCTACGGTTCGCCGCGGCGTTTTTCCATTTCAGGCGGCAGACCATCCTGGGATGGGGCGGACAAAAACGATTCCGGTTTCCATTGGTTCCGGAGTGGTCCGGCTTCTGGAAGAGGTGGAGAAGCGAGAATCGCCTCAGAACCTGCGCCGGGCGGAATTGATCTTTGCTGGCGGTAGAGGAATGGATAGCAAAGAGAATTTTAAGCGGCTGTATGAGCTTGCCGCCAGAACCGGAGGACAGGTAGCCGCTTCCCGCGGCGCGGTGGCCGCTGGGTTTGCGCCTTTTGCATGTCAGGTGGGACAAACTGGTCTTACTGTAAGACCCAGGTTTTATGTGGCCTTTGGAATTTCGGGCGCGGTTCAACATCTGAGCGGCATGATCGATTCTGAGTGCATCGTAGCGGTCAATCCGGACCGTGGAGCTCCCATCCATCAGGTCAGCGACTATTCCATCTATGCCGATGCGGGGCAGGTCATTTCGGGGCTGTTGGACGCACTGGATCAAAAACATTGAACAGATTCGGGAGGAATCATAATGGGCAATCAATATTGGAGTTATGAGACGTTGGACCGTCTGTGTATGGACACATTTACAAAATTCGGATTTCGTCAGGATGAAGCGAAAATCATCACCGACGTATTGTTGGCCAGCGATCTCTATGGTATCGAAAGCCACGGGATGCAGCGCATGGTGCGGTATCACAAGTGCATCGAAAACGGCATGATCCATATGGACGCCAGGCCGGAGGTGGTGTTTGAAACCCCCGTCTCCGCTGTGATCGACGGCCACGACGGCATGGGCCAGCTGATTGGCCACAGGGCCATGGAGTTGGCCATTGAAAAGGCGAAGAAGAACGGCGTGGGCGTTGTCTCTGTTCGGAACTCCAATCACTACGGCATCGCCGGTTATTACGCCGAAATGGCCTGCAAGGAAGGGCTTATCGGCTTCAGTTGCACCAACAGCGAGGCCATTATGGTCCCCACCAACGGCCGCATGGCGATGCTGGGCTCCAATCCCATTGCCTGCGTCTTTCCAGCGGAGCCGTATGACTTCTTCTTTGACGCCTCCACCACAGTGGTCACCCGGGGCAAGCTGGAGATGTACAACAAGATGGAGAAGCCCCTGCCGGAGGGCTGGGCGCTGGACAAGGACGGCTATCCCTCCACCAACGCCCCCGATGTACTGGCCAATATCGTGGCGAAAAACGGCGGCGGTATCATGCCCCTGGGCGGCAGCACCGAGCAGTTGGGCAGCCATAAGGGGTACGGCTACGGGATGCTGTGTGAGATTTTCTCCTCCATCCTGTCTATGGGTTCCACTTCCAACTACTGCATGACCGGCGGCCGGGGCCAGATCTGCCATGGCTTTATGGCTATCAACCCGGCGTTCTTCGGCGACCCTGCCGAGATCAAGACGCACTTCTCCAAGTACCTGCAGGAACTGCGGGAGTCACCCAAGGCCGACGGCCAGGAGCGCATCTACACCCACGGCGAAAAGGAAGTGGCGGCGATCACCGACCGCAAAGCGAGCGGCATTCCTGTCAATGACAACACCATGGTGGAGGTACTGGATCTATGCAACTATCTGCACATGGATTTTTGTGCTTACTTCGGTGATTATCTGCCTCCGGTGAAAAAAGATGTTTTCCACGCGAACTATTGAGAAACAGGAGGAACATAACATGGATTACGCAAAAGAAAGCCTGCGCCTTCATGGCGAGTGGAAGGGCAAGATCGAGGTCGTGGCCACTGTGCCTGCCGACAGCAAGGACGCTCTGTCTCTGGCCTACACCCCCGGCGTAGCCCAGCCCTGCCTGGAGATCCAGAAGGACGTCGACAAGAGCTATGAGCTGACCCGGCGGCACAACCTGTGCGCCGTCATCACCGACGGCTCCGCCGTCCTGGGCCTGGGCGACATCGGCCCCGAGGCCGGTATGCCCGTTATGGAGGGCAAGTGTGTGCTGTTCAAGGCCTTCGGCGATGTGGACGCCTTTCCTCTGTGCGTCAGGACCCAGGACGTGGACGAGTTCGTCCAGACGGTGTACAACATCTCCGGCTCCTTCGGCGGCATCAATCTGGAGGACATCGCCGCCCCCCGCTGCTTTGAGATTGAGCACAAGCTGAAGGAGAAGTGCGATATCCCCATCTTCCACGACGACCAGCACGGCACCGCTATCATCACTCTGGCCGGTCTGACCAACGCCCTGAGGGTGGTGGGCAAGAAGAAGGAGGAGGTAAAGGTGGTCACCTCCGGCGCCGGAGCCGCCGCCATCTCCATCGTCAGGCTGCTGCTGTCCGCAGGATTCAAGAACATCACTATGTGCGACCGCAAGGGCGCCATTTACGTCGGCCGGGAGAGCCTGAACTGGATCAAGGAGGAGATGGCCCAGGTCACCAATCTGGACAAGAAGGCCGGTTCCCTGGCCGACGTTCTGGTGGGCACCGACGTATTCATCGGCGTATCCGCCCCTGGTACCGTCACCACCGAGATGGTCAAGACCATGAATAAAGACGCCATCGTCTTTGCCTGCGCCAACCCCACCCCGGAGATCTTCCCTGACGAGGCCAAGGCGGGAGGAGCCCGGGTGGTGTCCACCGGCCGTAGTGACTACCCCAATCAGATCAACAACGTGCTGGCCTTCCCCGGGGTGTTCCGCGGCACCTTCGATGTGCGCGCCAGCGATATCAACGAGGAGATGAAAATGGCCGCTGCAGAGGCTCTGGCTGGTCTTATTTCCGACGAGGAACTGTCTTCGGACTACATCATCCCCCAGGCATTCGATTCCTGGGTTGGTCCCACGGTGGCCAAGGCTGTGGCTGAGGCAGCCAGGAAGTCCGGCGTGGCCCGGCTGTAAATGTTTGGAATCCTCGATTCGGAGGATAAAAAAATAACCGGCGTCGCGATCGTATGAAACGTTTCAATCAAATGCAAAACGCAGTCCCTTGTTGGGAGCAAGCTCAAAAGCAGCGGGCCATTTTTGAAAAGTGCGCGGAAGCAGAAGGGGAAAGAGTTTTAAACGAGAAAGGAGAGCATCTATGAGCTGTAAATTGGAGCGCTTTGGAAATTTGTTTGACTTGCAGGGACGGGTGGCCGTGGTCACTGGAGCGGCTCAGGGGAACGGAGCGGCTATTGCCAACGCTCTGGCAGACGCTGGGGCGACTGTGGTAGCTGCAGATTTGGCGTTTGCCAGACCGGACGCAACTGTGGAGTTGAACGATGAGGTTATAGACCGCGTGGCTATGAATGTGACGGATGAGGGCAACGTGAAGAACGTATTTTCCGGGGTGATAGAGCGGTATGGTCACATGGACATTCTGGTGAATAATGCTGGGACGATATACAAAGCCCCGGTAGAAGCGCTGGATATGGATAAATTCCGTGCAGTCATAGATGTCAACTTAAACGGCGTCGTGATCTGCACAAAGTATGCCGCGGCCTATATGAAGGCGCAGAAATGGGGGCGGATCGTCAACATATCGTCTTCCCAGGCCTATTTGCGGATGGAGACTTATAGCGCCTATGCCGCCAGTAAAACAGCGGTCTCTCACTTGACGCGTATATGGGGCAACGAGCTTGCGCCTTACAATGTGTTGGTCAATGCGCTGTGTCCCAGTTTTGTGATGACGCCGATGATGGTGGGCTCCATTGAGCGGATTCAGCAAGAAAAACAGTTCACCTGGGAAGAGGCCTATGATTATTTTGCCCAGGCGGTTCCCCTCAAACGCATTCTGGATACGGTTGAAATCGGTAACTGGGCTGCCGTGCTGTGCAGTGATCTCGCCAGAGCGACTACAGGAAACAATTTTGCGATTACTTGTGGGCAGGTACAGCTCTAAGGCTGATAATACGTGATAGGCAAAGAAGCATGTAATGGATTACAAAAAATCATATCGGCCCCAAAAAGGCTACACATATCTCAGCAAAATTAGAGAAAGTTCACTTTAATTGATCGAATTTGGTATCATTGAATTGTGGAAAGGAGATTCGGCGGTATTCTACACGGAAGACCGGGAGACAGCCTTTATCATTCTGAGCGGTCAGGCTGATTTCAAGTTTGATGACCAGCTGTGGGAGCGTATCGGCGGTCGGCGTTCTGTATTTGATGGAAAGGCCCACAGTGTATATCTGCCGCGGGAAAAGGAGGTTGTGATTTCGGCGCAGATGCATTTTAAGGTAGAGGTATGTGGGCTCCCATTAAAGAAGATACGCAGCCGCGGCTCATACTCCCGGAGCATACCCGTCGAGTAAAGCTTGGTGTCCAACCCTGGGAACGGGTGACCGACTTTATCATTGATGAGCGTACAAATGCCCGCAGCCGCAGCAGGGCTTTGCGCTTCAATACCTTTACACGAAGGATGGCCGCCTGAACCAGTGCTATGCGGTGAAGAATGATGACTTGGTGGAGTTCCCCTTTGGATACCATATTACAGTGGGGGCTCCAGGGTATCATACTTATTTCCTGTGGGCTTCCGCAGGGGATCACCAGGGGTTTTATAGGGCGAACGACAGCGATCATGATTGGGTGGCCTCCCTTGAGCCACTGCCAAATGGCTGAGATGTAAAAATAGAGGACAGTGGTGGATTCTCTTGAATGATGTTCTTTCCGATGAGTGAGGGCAATGTAAGGAGATTGCGCCGATGGTGATCTTTCTTCGGGAGGCCCACCCAAAAAGCGGATATTTCTGTCCGATATAAAAAGATATCCATGTTAACAATGTTAGCTTTTTGTTAGCACATTGAAAGTGAAAATATAACACCGTGCGAGGCGATATAAAGAAATATAAGAAATACGTGAAATCAGGGCTATTTTCAGTGGCCTTATAAAGAGATTTAAGAATCCGGAAGCTGATCTACACGACCAACGTCATCGAAAGTTTCAGCCGGCAGCTTCGGAAAGTCACCAAGATAGAAAGCGCCTTTGTTTCCGATGACGCTCTCATGAAAATTCTATATTTAACTACTATGCATATCGTGGACAAGTAGACAATGCCAATTCAAAACTGGGGTTCCATTTTCGATAACCTCATGATCTTCTTCGGCGACAGAGTAAAGATTACTCTGTAAATTTCAGTCCGCTCTTTTTACGCGCTACCCTCTCAGATTTTGTAATCCGGTTCTGGCATTTTGACTGTATTTCAAAGAAAAGCCTGGCTGCCTTTACCGCAAGTTATTGCAAATGGGCAAAAAAGCAGGGATACCATGTGAACGAGAGTAAAGCGTATGCTATCTACGCTCTATCTCAAAATGGTATCCCTACGCTACCCTGCAATGAGGCCACAAAGCTTTTGGAAACAATGTAGCCTTAAAACAGAGAAATGACTGGCAATTGCTTGAAAAAGCCTAAAGAAATCCAAAAAAACACCAATAGAAAACGGAGTTGTTGCAACCTAATTTTCTTTTTCGGAAGTATGTACTGGTTATGGACTATACTCAGGCATCCATAAGTTTTTTATCTTTCAAATCAAAGAAAAAACTTATCCAATCGACAAAATTCCCATTTGGAATTAAGAAGGTTGGCAGAGCAAGGATGAGGTATTTCTTGCAGCGTTCATGAAAACAGACCAATCGTTTTTTGAAGAGAACCGGTGATTGATTGAAAAGGTGGTTAGAGAATGTTCAAGAATTGTCCGCATTTGTGATGAAAGCTCAGCCTAAGAGATTTCGTATAAGGATAAATTTACCGGAGAAATAACCGATAGTTATTTATGTCGACAGCTAGGGGTACCCCTATATTATAACGTTAGGGGTGCGCAACTACGGATTATAAAAAAATTATCACAATTATAAAATTGCTCAAGATCGATAACCCGGAAGAATTTCTTATTTACCTTGAGATTCATTTTGGCGATCAATCAAGTACTGAAGATGATCCATTGCCTTTTCATAATTCTCCGGATTCAAATTCATAAGGATATCGAACGCTTTTTTTCTCTTTTCATCATTGGCCAATATGATTTCCACAAGCACGTCTATAGACGTGCTTGTGTCTTTTAAGTTTTCCGGATCCAAACTTGTGAGAATTTCCAGAGACCTTTTTTTTCTTTCTTCGTTGGTTAACGACGCGTCCAACAGCGTTTTAAGCGACGGTATATACTCAAACAAATTTTTATAATTTTCCCAGAGTCCAACATTTTTCAGCAGAGCGTCTGGAATAGGCCCGTCGGATGATGGGCCTATTTTTTTTTGCCCATCTCGGCCAAGAAGGTAATCAGTAGTAACACCAAAAAAGTCGGCAAGTCTACTAATCGTATTGAAATCTGGCTCTCTCCGTCCACTTTCGTATTGGGTATACGCAGGCCTTGTAATTTTTAAAAAATTTGCCATTTCTTGTTGAGTTTTCCCTCTGCGCTCGCGTATTTCTCTTAAACGTAACATATTAATCACCTGCTTAATAGTATAAGTAACTTTTTGTTACATTTCAATACGGTAACAAAAAGCAACACAGCGCAAAAAGACTATTGACTTGGTAACGGTTAGCTACTATAATATTAGTAACGATATGTTACTAATGAGGTAATGAATTTGAGAATGTGGCTTAAAGAAGTCAGAGAAGCCGCTAGTATTCTTCAAATAGATTGCGCGATTGCGGCTGGTATAAGCAGAGAATTTTATTGCATGATTGAAAACGGGAAACGACGGCCTTCGCCGGAAGTGGCACAGAAGCTCGGAGGATTTTTAGGTTTTGATTGGGGGAGATTTTACCAAAAGGATCAACAAAATTGAGAGGATTTATATTGTGCTGGCGTAGGGAAGAGTTTGAAAATACAGTTTGCGCAATCGGCATAGAGGCTGCCGAAAAATAATCAACCGGACGGGACCCCGGTGGCCTGGGACAATAAATTTATTGTATCACATTTAACCGGTTTTAGTCCTGATTTTGCCGTTCCATCAATCCGTGCAGCCTATCTGCGGGGATTGACGGGCCGACAAAGCCCGAAGCACCTTGACAGTTCCATATCAATATATCAGGCACGTTCCTCCCGAGCGTGAAGACGAAAGCGACGACAGCGGAATGCGGAGACTGAGGCAATGGGCCGCATGAGCAGGAAACTCCGGCTGAAAATTGGTGGTGGCAGACCAAATCGCGATGACCCCGGGAGAGGATAATGATACTTCCGATGTGCTGGGGTGCGGCCTCAGAGAATGCAACCCAATATTTGAGATAGAATATTGGCCTCTTCTATGCGACAGCTTATTTAGAAAGCAGAACTATTTCGCCGCTGTCGGTCTGATATATTCCCGTGCCGGGGGCGCGAGAGCGCAAATACGGCGTAAAATGAGAAGCGAAAGTAATTGTTTTGACAGTAGAACCATAGCGGCAGACGCTGGAAACCGGCGTCTGCTGCACTATTGTACTGTTGAACGCGACAATCTACAACTGGGAGGAAGATGGATGCCTGAAAAAAAACAAAATGCTCCTTCGTATAGAAAGCTGATAGAGTTTTTCAAAAAAACATTGCCCGGGCAAGGTTACACATTTCGAGAGGACCAGTTTGCGCTTGCTAAGGAGCTTTGGCAGGCAATCTTGGACCGGAAAATCTGCATTGCGGAGGCCGGTGTAGGACTCGGTAAAACCTTCGCGTATCTCATCCCTGCCGTTCTGGTGAGCCGAGGTGCGGATTCTATGCCTGTCGTCATATCCACCTCAAGCATTATTCTGCAGAAGGCAATCGTCGGAGAGTACATCCCGGAATTGTCTAGGATGCTATTGGAAAATAGGTTGATCAACCGCCCTTTGAGTGCAGTCATACGAAAAGGGAAGGAGCATTACATATGCGATTACAGGCTGCGCCGATTTTTAAACAGCACGAACATGGAGAAAATGAGTTTTCTTGCAAAAGTGCCATTCACAGAGATTGACCTAGATAACGTTGTAGACATAAAAAGTAGCGTGAAACGAAAGATATGCGTGGACACATGTTCACTCCGATGCGGTCTGTATCCGTCGTGCCGGTATTGGCATTACATGAATTATGTGCAGTCCGAGAGGCACGATTTTCAGATATGCAATCATAACTATCTTCTGGCCGACGCGATTGGCCGAACCAACAGTGGAAAAATCCTCATCCCGGACTGCCGACTGCTGATCATCGACGAGGCGCACAAACTTATGGATGCGGCAAGGCAGATGTACGGGGCAGCGCTATCGGACAGTGAGATCACCCAACTGGCGGGCCGAATCAAGAAGCTACCTGTATCGGACAATACTCTAAAGGAGAAAATAGACAAATACTGTGTTAAGCTCTCTCAAGAGAACAAGAATCTGTTTTTAAAGCTGAACAGGAACATTGTTCTGACGGATAATGAGGAAATGGAGCGTTACGAGATTCCCACGAAGAAAGCCATCTTGCATTTAGATAGTCTTTCACGAACGTCAAACGATATTGTGGATCTTTTGCAAACGGTTTCTGACCGCAGTCTCCGGGAGTTGTATACCGTCACGGTAAAGTCGGTGAAAGAAGTCGCCGGCAGAATCGATATGCTGCGGAACTGGCGTGGGGTTGTTTCCTGGGTCGAGCTTCCGGATGGCGGTAAAACAAGCCTGTCCTGCGTCCCCAAAAGGCTGGACGAGCTGCTTTGCCGCGACTTATGGGAAAGATCGGTTCCCGTCATACTAACGTCGGGGACACTATCTGACGGTGGCGATTTTATAGGCTTTAAGAAAAGGACGGGACTTTCGCTTATCGGGCCGGACCGCCTTTGCGAAGTCAGCAAGCCTTCTCCGTTTGACTACCGCCGGAACTGCCTTTTGTACATCAGCGAAAACGTTCCTTACCCAGACGGTCAAAGCCTCCAATATTTACAATCGGTTTCCGATGAAATAGAGCGGCTTGTAAAGGCAACCACCGGACATGCTGTCGCTTTGTTTACATCCTATAA
Organism: Clostridiales bacterium UBA6114; assembly: GCA_002423435.1. GTDB lineage: Bacteria > Bacillota > Clostridia > Oscillospirales > Butyricicoccaceae > UBA6114. The sequence goes on along the minus strand of DIWE01000038.1, from coordinate 164,877 downwards.
GGTAATGGAAAAAGTATACCAAATTCTGAAAGGGCGGGAAATGGGGTTCCCATGCCTGGTCAATTCTAAAAGTGCAGCGGAGCGGCGGCTTGAGGCTTTCCGAAGTCTTAAGAACGGAGTGCTGCTTGCCTGTGGAAGCTGTTGGGAAGGAATCGATCTGCCGGGAGATATTTTATCCTCGTTAATCATTGTCAGACTGCCGTTCTCTGTCCCGGACCCTATCAGCAAGTATGAACAGGCCCAGTCTGATAATCCGGAACAATACAGGCAAACGGTCGTGTATCCGGAGATGATCGTAAAACTGAAGCAGGGCTGCGGACGGCTGATCCGCGGGGAGAACGACACGGGTGTGGTCTCCATACTGGACAGGAGAGCGGCGACGGCGGGCGCATATCGCAACGGAGTTTTGCGGGCATTGCCGCCATGTGGTGTCACGAGTGATATTGAGGAAGTCAGGCGGTTTATACGAGAAAAAAAGGTCAGTGAATATTTCACTTAAAATGTATATTTTCTCTTCGGCGCCAATACGTTTAATAGTGTCTGCGAAACAGCCGACAAATCGGTCTGTTTGCGCGGCTTCCTGATGTAATGGACAGTCGGAGCAGCTCAGTGACACATTTTGTCAGGGGGAGGGCGCGAATGAAAAAAAACTATGTTCAAAATGTTATCGTACATATTACCGACGGCACAGACCTTCATACTCTCACCGACAAAGTTAGTGAGTATCACGCTGATATAATAGAATCAAAACTCGCGCAATCAGACTTAACAAGAGAACAGAAGATTGCTGTTATAGATAAAATCATGGAAAACCTAAAATTACGGGAGGTCGACGGTATCATCAAATAGGTTTTTATGCAGCCGCCATATATGATATGGCGGTTTTGCTTGTTTTTGTTCCCAGCTACGGAGTGTTAAATGCTTTACACCCATGATTGCAGCCAGCTCCTTTTGTGTTAGCTTGTACTTTTTTCGATATGCTTTCATCTTATCGGCATAATTATCAAAAGTATTGAGGAGGAGTGTCAGTTTGGCCGTCTCTTCTTCCTTGTCAGCGCCCGGCAACATTTTTGTTTCTCTTTGGTTGGTTGCGCAAACCGTCCGTTGCAGGGGACGAAGTTATTTGTAATGATCGCGATCAGGCGCTCGCGCGGCGAATCGATGATGCGGCAGCCGATGACACCGGCGGCGTTGCAGCCGAAGCCCATGCACATGGTCAGCGCCTGTTTGCCGTGTGCGCAGGCTTTGCGGAAGAAATTGTCGAGGTTGAAGGCGATACGGGGCAAATAGCCCAGATCCTCGAGGAGGGTAAAAAGGGGAAAGAAAATCGCCATGGGCGGCAGCATGACCGAGACGACCCACGCGAGCGTCCTGTAAACGCCGTCGACGAGCAGGCCGGAGAGCCACTCAGGCGCCGAAATCCATCTGAGGAAATCGGAAATCGGCGCTTCCAGAGAAAACAGACCCGTGGCGAGCAGGCTCGACGGGACATTGGCCCCCGATATGGTGAGCCAGAACACGCCGAAGAGCAGAAGAATCATGATGGGGATGCCGGTGAGTCTGGAGGTCAGGATTTTATCGATCCTGCGGTCTTTTTCAGCGTACTCTTTTTTTTCAAACGTGATCGTTTCACGGCCGATGTCCTCGCACGTCTTCACGATCTTTGTGACGACCTCATCTCTGAAACGGTCGCGCGGGATGCCGGACGACTCCAGGAAACTTCTCGCTTCCGTTACCTTAATCGATATCTGCTCGTTTTGCATGAGATCATAGCCCAGGTATTCCTTCAGTGAACGCAAAAGGCTTTCGTCGCCTTCTAAAAGTTTTAGGGATACCCAACGGCTGCTGATCCGCCCGTCTAAAATGTCGCCGACCGCCGGCTCCACCATGGACACGGCCCTTTCAATTTCCTCACTGTACGCAACACGCAGAGGGCTTGGCTGCACACTGTTATCCGTCAGGGAGCAGACCGCGTCCATTAAGCGGTCAAGGCCGCGGCCGGACCGCGCGCTGGTGCCGACGACCGGGACGCCCAGTCTGGACGAAAGCCGATCCAGATCAATGCGGATCCGCTTTTTTTTCGCCTCGTCCATCAGGTTTACGCAAAGGACGACCCTGTCGGTGATTTCCATTGTCTGGAGCACCAGGTTCAGATTCCGCTCTAGGCATGTGGCGTCGGCGACAATCACCGAAGCGTCCGGCCCGCCGAAGCAGATAAAGTCGCGCGCGATCTCCTCCTCCGCGGAATTTGCCATCAGGGAATAGGTACCGGGAATATCGACCAATATGTAATTCCTGTCTTTAAAACGGTATTTTCCCTGTGCATTTGCGACGGTTTTGCCGGGCCAGTTACCCGTATGCTGGTTAAGTCCGGTCAGGCTGTTGAATACCGTGCTTTTGCCGACGTTCGGATTGCCGGCGAGCGCTATGATTTTATCCTGCTTTGTTTCCTTTTCAATATGTAGGCCGCAGTAATTTAATACTTCCGCTTCTGTCGATTCACAAGTTAGTCCCATCGATAATCCTCCCAAAAATAAAATGGCGGGACGAAAGAAGGAAAAATCTTCTTTCATGCATTGGCAGCGGCTGATATGTATGCACGAAGTCCTGTATGGTTCCGTCCCGCCTTAGTTTACGGCATCGATACCATGATCCTGTCCGACACATCGGACCGCAAAGCGATGACAGCGCCGCGGATTAAGTAAGCCACCGGGTTGCCGGACGGGCTTTTATAGAGCGGTTCGATCTCAGTTCCGCTGATGACCCCGAGGTCAAGCATACGCCTTCTGGCCGTGCCGTCGGATGTGAGTGTCGAAACATTTGCTTTTTTGCCGATCGGCAGATGATTTAACGGTATTTGGTTGTTATTCAATGTAAAATTCCTCCTGATATGCATAAATTGGCGCCGGGGAAAAAGTTTTCCCTAGGCTAATATATGGTTCCTAAACTCAAAGTGTTACGAATATACTGTATTGAGCGCGAAAAAAGCACTATAGAAGGATATGAGCATATGACTAACCAAAAAAGCTCTGAGTTCCATACCGTCCGGGGATATCAGATCTTAAGCCAGCAGGAAAAGAAGCTGTCTTCCGCCATGGAAGACTATCTGGAAATGACCTACAGGCTTTGCATACGGAACAATTACGCGCGCGTGGGAAAGCTCTCCGAGCTCTTAAACGTCAAGCCGTCGTCCGCCTCCAAAATGATTTCCAAGCTGGCGAAGCTCGGCTATTTAGAGTACGATCGTTATGAAGTGATCCTGTTGACGGAAAATGGCAGAGAAATCGGCGCTTATCTTCTGGAACGGCACGATACCGTGGAGCAGTTTTTTAAGCTGATCGGGAAAAAAGATCCCCTGGAGGAAACGGAGCTTGTCGAACATTCATTGAGCCCGGCGACGGTCGCGGATTTGAGCACGCTTATTGAATTCTTCCGGGAGGATCTTGAAATACAGCAGAAATTCGAGTCTTTCAAAAAAAGGAAAGAAGAAAACGCATAATATTTAAAAAGCAGGGAGCCGCCTCGTTTTGAGGCGGCTCCAAACTGTTATCACCGGGTTAAAGGTTAAAAGATCCGTGTCCACAGATATGAAAGCGGCATAACGACGATCAGCGCCGGCAGAACATTCGCCACCCGGATCTGCTTTAATTCCAGCATCCGAAACCCCACCGCAAAGGCGATGATCGCGCCGCAAGCCTTGAAGTCGGCCACCATTACGTCGCTTAAATAGGGCATGATAAAAGCGGCGAGAAAGTACAACAGGATGTAAAGAGCGAATTGAGGAATACTGATCAGCATGACGAGGTATCCGATGGTCGACGCAAATATGATCGAGGTGAAAAAATCCAGTATGGCTTTTACGATCAAAACGGTATGGTCGCCTGTGATCGCCTCGCTCAGCGTGCCGAAAATGCCGGTGCTGCTGGTGCAGAATAAGACCAGAAGGGTGATAAAGCCTGCGATCGCCCGCTCATCCATTTCCGAGCTGCCTTTTTTAAGCTTGCTCTTGAGCAGGACGGTAAAGGCGCGAAGCCTGCCGTCGACGTCCAGAAGCTCTCCGATGGCGGTGCCGATAATCAGCGACAGAATCACCGGCGCAAGGTTTTGGACTTCGACCATGATCGTGATGCCGAGCGCCATACCGGAAATTCCGAATATTGAGGTCAGGGAAGCCTTCATCCGCTCCGGGACCCTGTTGCCGATCAGCGCGCCGATAAGACCTCCGAAAAGGATTGAGAGACTGTTTATGAATACTCCGATGGGCATAATCAAATTCCTTTATGTATTTTTCCCGGCATACCGCTGTCATCGTTCAAAACGTAGCTTTCAGGAAAGCTTTTTCAGTTCCCTTTTCAAAAAGCCCAGGTACCCTTTGTTTTCCGCCAGGTCAAGGGAAATCTGACTGGGCGGGATTCCGAATATGGTAGTGCCTTTCGTCCTATTGTAAACAATTCCCTGATCAAATTCAACCGTAAGTTTATCAAATCTATTTACAAGCCCGGTGATGCCGGGCACCCTCAGAAGCACCATGCCGTTTCCCGATTCCCCGCGGAAGAAGCCCGGCGCAAACGACTCGGCCAGAATCACGTTGATTCCCAATCTCCTGACGGTCGCCATGGCCTGCGGATGGGCGTGCCCGTACGCAAAGTTTCTTCCGCCGACCAGAATATCCCCCGGCTTTATCCTGTCTGCGAAATCGGGGTCATAGGCCTTCATGCAGACCGGCACCAGTTTATCAATATCATTTTCTCTGACATTTTGAACGCCGATGATCAGGTCGACGTCAAAATGATCGGGGAAAACCCATGCGACAGAACCCTCATAGCTTAAACCCATTAAAAATCACCTCTCATTTTTTATAAAAGCTCTCTGGGATCGCTGATGGCTCCATTTATCGCACTGGCGGCGACCGTTGCGGCGCTGGCCAGATAGATCTCGGCTTTGGTGCTTCCCATTCTTCCGGGAACGTTTAAAGTGCCGGTGGAGACGGCTCTTTCTCCGGCGCTTAAGGACTGTGTTTTCCCATAACAGTAATCGCAGCTTGGCGAGCTTACAAATGCGCCCGCCTCGACGAGGGCGGCAAGCGCCTGGCTTTCAATGGCTTTTTTCATGATCTCTCTGGAACTCGGCACTATATAAAGCCGGAAACCTTCCTTGATTTTTTTACCGTTCAGAATACGGGCGGCAATCTCCAGATCCGAAAGCCTGCCGCTTGCGCATGAACCGATATATCCCTGCTGTACCGTAACGCCCGTCACATCCGCCACCGGCTTTGCGTCGCTCATTCCGGAGGGGGCGATCACATACGGCTCCAAAGCCGACAAATCGATTTCAACCGTTTTGCGGTACTTTGCGCCCGGATCGGAATGTACCGGGCTGAAATCGGAGCCCGTACGCTCCCGAAGATATCCCAGCGAGGTCTCGTCGGCGGGGAATATCCCGCAGTAGGCGCCGCAGAACATAATCTCGCTTAGAAGCGTCATCCGGTCGTCGATCGGCATCCCTTCGGCCCCGTCGCCTGCAAACTCCAAAACCGCTCCAAGCCCGCCGTCCGGCCCGAATTCCTGCAGAATATAATGGATGAGATCCCGGCCGCTTACCCCTTTTGGGAAGGTTCCTTTTAATACCACCCTGATCGTTTCCGGCACTTCAATCCAGAATTTCCCCAGGACATAGGGTGTGATCAGATCCGTAAGCAGCGATATCGTAAGCGCGCCGAACGCGCCCAGAGGCTGGACATGCATGTCGCCGTGGACAATGAGCCCGCCCGGTCTTGCAAGGCCGAGCTCGGCTGCGACCTGATGCCCGATCCCGAGGTTCTCGATCAGCTCGATGCCCTGCTCGGCGGTCCACCGGCGGGTCTGATGGTGGAAATCCGCCTCTTTTTCACCGCTCGGGGGCAGAAGATGATCGATAAAAATTTTACACTTGTCCGGGCAGCGCACCTTCACATTTAATTCGTCGCGCATGATGCGCTCAAATTCGTCCGTCAGGCCGGGGTAATCGTACATCAGCACAAGATCCGGCTCGGCCCATATAAATTCGCCCGGAGCCACATGCTCCTTGCCGGAGGTTCGAGCCAGCACTTTTTCACAGATTGTCATCGGACTTTTCATAAAACACCTCCAAATTTAGTCCTGAGCCAAAGGCAGAGGCTGCGGGAGAAATTCCTTTTCTCTGTATTCCCGCCGCCTCTGCCCGGCCCGGTCAGCTGCTCGGTTTACTTTTTTTCAAAAAGCGGCAGCAGCGGTTCGAGCAGCTCACGCATTTTGTCGATGCTCTTTTTGGTTTCCTCGCGTGATTCCGGCCCGTACATTCTTCCCTCGGAAATGGAAGTTTTATGGAGTTCCTTCATCTTGTCGGAATTAACCGCATTCCAGATCGCCTCGTCCAGAGCATCCGCAATTTCCTCCGGCATATTGGGAGGCCCTACGATAAAGTGCTTGTTTGCGAGAATGTCAACAAGCTCCGGATGGTCGTCCGAGAGCGAGGGAATATCGGGGTATTCCTTGCTGCGCTCAGGCCCTATGCTGAAAATCGGCTTGACGTCGCCCTCCTTGAAATAAGGGCCGAGCACGTCGATCGTCATAGTTGTGAGGTCGGACTCCCCTCTGGCCACCGCCGTGACACAGTCGGGCCCGCCTGCGTATCCCAGAACCTGCGTCAGCTCGAGATCATAATATTTCGAGAGCACCACGCCCGCCAGATGCACCACGGAGCCCTCTCCGACGGATGCCCATCTCAGCGGTCTGTCCGCGTCCAGCACGTCCTGCCAGCTGTTTAAGCCCGATTTTGAATCCTTGGCCGCGACGGGGACATATAAAAACGCAGGGTCTTTGGACTGGTTATAACATGTGGGAAAGTACGTAAACTGATCGATATCGTAATTCTTATTGTAGATCATCTGGTTTACTACGGTGGGCTGCAAGGCGAGATAGCCGAGAACATATCCGTCGGGATCGGCCTTATAGACAAATTCCGTGGCGACAGCGTGTCCCGCGCCGGACATATACTCGATCAATATCGGCTTTCCCAATGCCTTTTCCAGCTCGGCGCCGATTACGCGGGCCTGTGAATCGTAATAGTCTCCGGGCTTTGTCGGGACAATCAGGGTGATCGGTTTCTCAGGGACCCATTTCGCCGGTTCCGCCGCCTGTGTCTGTGAGCCATCCGTCGGTGCCGTAGATGACGGCTGAGCCTCGTTCTTGGTCCCGCAGCCCGATATCATTGCCAGAATCATCAAAGCGCAAATCAAACTTAGAATCCTTTTTCTGCTCTTTTTCATCTTACATACCGCCTTCCTCATAAATTCAATGTTGTGGAAGCTATCGCGCCGTTGCGAATGCTTATGCCGGTGGCCTTATTCGCCCCCCTTTCCGATATTGGATTTATAATCGGGAGTGCTGAAGGATCAAAAGAACGGGCGTAAAATACCGCCGCCGAAATAGCTGGGAATAATCATCGGGCATGCGCCCGGCCAAAGGAAATAGGCAAATATCACATCGAATAGAATATAAAGCGCTACAGCAATGATCAAACTGTTTAGGAGCGATTTCAGAATTGTTTTTTTGGAGAGCACCTTGAAATAGCCGACGGTGGCAAGAAATGTCCCAACGTACATTCCCGCAAAATAGATCAGTACGATATAGCTGAACAAGTATGTCAGCGAGGGGAAATACTGCCGCCAGCCCCCTTTTGCTTTATTGACAGCCCTGTCCGGCCTCTTGTCCAGACGAATTTTTTTGATTTCAAATATCAGAACGATTGCCGCAGAGACGGTAAGGACAATGGAAACCAAAAAGGGGAACAGCCCGGACCGGGACAGATCATAGCCGGGTGCCCAAAGCATGAAAATGATCCCTATCACAAGGATGCACGAAATGACGATCAGGCTTTCCAGCGGCCCCGCCTTTCCGTCGTCGCCGGAATCCTCGTTCTCCAGACGCATGACCTCGATTATTTTGGATTTGCGGCCTTTTTTCAAAAAATTGATGGCATTGATTACAATAATCAATGCTGTTATGACAATTAATACGATTGCAGTCTTGCTTTGTAAAAAGACAGCCGGATTATAGTAACCGCTTTGCAGGGTGGTATGGAATGAATTTTCCGCAAGAGGGCCCAAAACAAAACCGAGGATCAGCGGAGGAAGCGGGTATCTGCATCTTTGGAAGGCAAGCCCTATGATGCAAAAGAAGCCCAGCACCACGCAGTCCCATATATTTGTGTTCCAGCAATAAGTCGCGGCAAAAGACAGCGGCAGGGTGACCGCAAATACGTAATGGATCGGGATCGTCGTGATCCGGGACAGCCAGGGGCTGCCGAATATGGATATTACGCCCGCAAACATATACCCTGTAATGGCCGCGAGCAATATAAGCCATACCAGATCTCCGTGCTCCTGCAGCATACCGGGGCCGGGATTGATTCCGAGCAATAAGAATATGCCGAGAAGGATGGCCATTTCCGGCCCTCCGGGTATCCCCAGACATAGGGCGGGCAGGAGAGTCCCGGAATCCTTCGCGCTGTTTGAGGCCTCGCTTGCTATGATCCCCCTGGGCTCTCCGTTTCCATAGTTGGGATTATTTTTGTCAATGGACTTTTGAGCCCCGTAGGATACAAACTGGGCGACCGTCCCGCCGACCCCGGGTATCATACCGATAAACAGGCCGATGACTGAGGACCGCAAAACCACCTTCCAATTTTTTAAGACCTCGGTAACGCTCAAAAGGGTATCCTTGAATTTTGCCTTCAGAATCCCTCCCCTTGCAACCGATTGGCCCTCGCTTTCGAGCATCACCAGTCCCGTTAGGGCGAACAGCCCGATAATGAATACGGTGATCGGTATTTTCCCCCAAAGGTAGAAGACCCCTCCGGTATAGCGGGTGACGCCGAACACATAGTCGGTTCCGATCAGGGACACGACAAACCCGACGCAAAAGGAAACCATGCCCTTAAAGAATTCGGAGGCGACGATCGATACGATGACGGCCGCCAGCACCACGGTCAGAAAATACTCTCTGGAGCCGTACACATAGATCAGAACCTGTACAAACGGGATCGCGGCGACGACCGCAAGCATTGCGAGCAGAGAGCCCATCAGCGAAGAAAAAACGCTGAGGCCGATGGCGCGGCCCGCATGGCCGGATCTCGACATCGGATAGCCGTCGATTACCGTCGTCAGATTCTGAGCCGTTCCCGGCACGCCCAGTATCACCGAGGTGATCGAGCCGCCGCAGTCCGTCGCGCCGAGCAAAGCGGCGTAAAGGACCAGCGATACCTCGGGCGGATAGGAAAGCGCGATCGGCAGCGTCAGCAATAAGGCCACGCCCTGTCCCAGGCCGGGGAGTATGCCGACGATCAGGCCGACCGCCACCCCGGCAAAAATGGCAACCATGCCGCTTAAGGAAAATAAATTTGTCAGAGCTTCGCTTATGTAACCTCCCATTATCTCTCTCCTTCTCTTTATAAACTGGGAAATTGATAATAACTGCTATCCTGAGTATTGATCCAACTCCACCCATTTTCCCATATCCAGGATCTCATTGACTTTTCGAAGCGGCATACAATGGCCGGCGTGCCGCTGCGGCGATATATGCGCATCGGAATGCAGAAGCTCATAAACGTCCTGTATCGCTTTTGCCGCAGCCAGAAAGCCGACGATCGGAAAGGACACCGCCTTAAAGCCCATCTCCGCGTACTCGGATACCGAAAGGCACATCTCCTCCCCCGCATAAACCCCGGCGACAAGATACAGCTTGCCGCGAAATTCCCTGCCCATTTCGCGAAGCTCGTCCACCGGATAATCGTCGCCCAGCATAATAAGGTCCGCCCCCGCCTGCAGATACGCGTACAGCCTTCTCTTGACCTCGTCGGGGCCCTTTTCCCTGGCGTCGCATCTGCCGATGATCACAAAGTCCTTATCCGCCAGAACATCCTTCGCGACCTTGATTTTCTTTACCATCTCTTCGCAGGGGATCAGCTGTTTGCCGGATAAATTGCCGCATTTTTTCGGCATCGCCTGATCCTCGATGTGAATTCCGGCGATTCCCACCTGCCAAAACGCCCTGACGGTTCTTGCAACGTTCATCGGACCGCCGTAACCGGTATCCGCGTCAAATATGACGGGAATGTCGACACTGTTTGCAATGCTCCACGCCTGGTCGACCACCTCGGACATCGTGGCAAGCCCGAGATCGGGCTGACCCAGTCTTGACGCCTCTATCCCGAGACCGGTTACGTCCATGGCCTTAAAGCCGATTTTTTCAATGATCCGCGCCGACAGACAGTCGTAAGCTCCGGGCAGCACGAGACACTTTTCCTCCTCGAGAAGCTTTCTGAATCTTTTCCCTGCATTCATGGTTTTGTTCTCCTTTTTCGTTCCAATGAGTCCGGCCGGGATATTTTGCGCCACTATCGTACAAAATGATTATACCGGCAATCATTTGTTTCATCATTATAATAATTCACTAAACTTGCCGTATCTTTTGTGCAGTTATTAAGTTGATCTTTTGGGAAATATATTATAAAATAATAATTTAAACATCAATAACGGCGTTTGACAATCTTATGATTTACTTTATAATAAACATAAAGGGCAACCTGTTTTTTAACTCGTTGCCCTTTAAAATATTCCGCTTTCAGCCTTCGTAAAGTCCCGGACGACCCTTTGGCAGCTGCATTAATCCATAAAAGGGAGGAGGAAGTCAAGTGCACGACAGCATGACGATGGAGCTTGTGGCTGAAGCCTTAAGCGCATATAAAATGGAGGTCTTTCTGCATAACAGGGAAATCCTGTCCATTGACAGCGTGCTGATATTAAGGGACAGCCAACCGCTCTATAAGGAGGATATCCTCTATTTATGTGAAGCGTCCGATTTGAAAGCTTTTAAGATCGATACCCCGGTCAACATGCTCTGTATCTGCGACAGCCCCGTCGATGGCGGGCCTCCGTCCGGTGCCCGGTCAAATCTGATTCTGATCCGCGAGCCGCTTGATATCGCGCAGGCATATGAGAAGGTTAATTCCCTGGTGACAAAATACCATAAATTATGTCGGTGGTATATTAAGCTCAACAATATGCTGATATCGAACAAAGGCCTGCAAAGCATCGTAAACGCCGCCAGCGCTGTTTTTGGAAACCCGATCATTGTGCAGGACAACAGCTTCAAATTGCTTTGCCATTCCAAGAATGTCGAAGTGGACGAATGGGTCTGGAACCGGATCGTCGACATGAAATTTACGCCTTATGAGATCGTAAAGCATATCAAAAACGGGGATTTTGCAAAGGTTTACAATTCCCATCTGCCCGTTTTTATCGCAAAGGACGAGTATATCCCGAACGACACGCTGTGCTCGAGGATCGACGTTCTGGGGAAAGCCGTCGGCCATGTTTCCCTGATCGGGTATTCGAGGCCGATGAACCGGGACGACGGCGAGTACTTAAAAATTTTAAGCGACGTGATTTCGCAGCAGCTGCAAAGAAACGATCTGATCCAATACACCAAGGGTATGATTTACGAGAGCTTTTTTATCGATCTGCTCGACGGCAAAATCACGGACAAATTAAGCATCGAAAACGAGATGAAAATCCTTGGCTTCGGTTTAAGGGATATCATGCAGATACTGACGATCAAGAGTCCTCCCGAAATCAAAGACAGGATTCCGCCTTTTTACATCAGGGATCTCTTGAACAATGAACTCATCGACAGCAAGTCGATCCTGTATCACGACGACATAGTAATACTGGTCAGCGGAAGCAAAAATCCCCTGCCGGCGTCGAAGCTCACGGCCATTGAAAAACTGCTCAGGGAAAATCAGTTGATCGGGGGCTTAAGCCGGTGCTTTCAGGACGTATCCAAGCTGAATATCTACTATTCGCAATCGATAAAGGCGATTGATTTCGGAATTCAGACGAAAGACCCGGGGATCATCTTGCGCTACGACGACTATTACATAGACGATGCCATCGACATTACCACAAAAACGATGGATTATAAGGTCCTGTGCGCGCCTCTGCTTTTCAAGCTGCTCGAATACGACAAGGCAAACAATACCGACTTTACGAAAAGCCTGTACGCATATCTGTCCTGCGGACTCAATCTGGTGAAATCGGCGGAAAGGCTGAACATACACCGCAATTCGATGGACTATCGCATGAAAAAAATTCAGGATTTATTCGATCTCGATTTGACCGATCCGGAGGCCGTTTTTTCGATTCACTTTTCCTTTAAAATATTGATCCACCATGGGGAGTTCAAATCGAAAACAGACGAACCCTGATCCATCTTAGGGCATCGTCGATTTTCATGCCTGCGGTCGGCAGACCGCAGGTTTTTTGTATTTCGGGGCTCTCGCCGAAATGGTCTATTTTGGCAGGAACGGCGGTGACTGTGGCGGGCGTCAGGGGGACATAATGAAATCCTGAAAGGGAGAATTTCGCAAGATAGTCCCGATTCAGTTCGGCTGCGATTTCTGAGGAGAACATATGCAATATTTTCGGGATCTGTATGAAAAACAAAAACGCGGCGAAACCGGACAAATGCCGGATTACGACCCGCATCATCTCGATTGCCTGCTCGACCCGTACAGGCAGGCAAATCCGCTGAATGCGGAAAAATTCAGGGAGGACGTCGTAAAGCTTCTTTCCGGGGAGACGGCCGGGGAGTTGAAAAAAGGCCCGACCGTTTTAGGGAAAGCCGGGAAAGCGCCTGTGTATGTCGAAAGGGACATCCTTTCCGTTCTCGAGCTGCTCTGCGCGAAAAAGGAGCCGGTATATGCGATGATCGCCCCCGCGTTTATCAGTCAGTTCAGCGAAGCGGTGACGCCGGGGAAGCTCCGGTGCGTCTTCAAGGGAATGGGCTTTGCGGGAATGATCGAGGTGGCGCTTTTCGCGGACATCCTGACGCTGAAAGAGGCCTTTGAATTTGAACGGCATATCCTGACCGACAAGGATTTTTTGCTGACGAGCTGCTGCTGCCCCATATGGATCGCGCTGATCCGCAAAAACTACCGGACGTTTATTCCGAATATCCCGCCGTCGGTTTCGCCGATGGTGGCATGCGGGCGTTCGATCAAAAAAATATGGCCCCATGCGAAAACCGTTTTCATCGGTCCCTGCATGGCCAAAAAAGCGGAGGCAAAGGAGCCCGACATCAGGGATGCCGTCGATCATGTCCTGACGTTTCGCGAGGTCCAGAGCCTGTTTGACGCCGCCGGCATCAATCCCGAGGAATGCGGGGAGGACCTGCGCGACCATTCCTCCGCCGCGGGCAGGCTCTATGCGCGCGTGGGCGGCGTCAGCATCGCCGTGCAGAATACCGTAAACCGCATTCACCCGGACCGCGCGGTCCCGCTTCGCGCCGCGCAGGCAAACGGGGCGGCCGAATGCAGAAAGCTGCTCGACGAGCTTAAAAGCGGAAGGCTCAGCGCCAATTTCCTCGAGGGCATGGGCTGCCCCGGCGGCTGCGTCGGCGGCCCGCACAGGATCATAGACGCGGACAGGGGTACGGGATTTGTGAATTTCTACAGCGGGGAAACCGAATATAAAACGCCCGTCGACAACCCTTATGTCATTGAGCTTCTGCACAGGCTTGGGTTTGATACGGTCGAGAGCCTGATTGAGGGCGAGAATCTCTTCACGCGCAGGTTTGAGTGATACCTCCTAAGAACGCAAGTCGGTTTTAAAAAAAGAAAAATAGCCGTTTTTGCGGCTATTTTTTCTATCTATCTGTCTGTCGGCCGGTCCGGCTATAGAAGGTCAGGGTTCAAACGTAGGGTCGACGCTTGTCGGCACGCAGCAGACAAACGTCTGCCCCGGAGCGACCTTCAGCTCGGAGCCGTCGTCTAAGTAAAACGAAATTGGGGATGAGATCTTCGGCTTTTTCCATGTGATAGGGATATATTTTCCCTCGCAGGCGTAATACCCGCTTCCGCTTCCCGTCGTATCGATTTCGATCAGATGGAGGGAGTTATTTTTGACCGGAGCGGTTTTCATTTGCAGCACGAACACGTTCTTGACGCGGATCTGTTCATTGTACTCTGCGTCCATGTGAGGCTCGTCAAACTGGAACCGCAGGTAGGTTTTTGTCCCCTCGTCGTATTCAAACCAGGGATTGGTGTTTTTTGAATAGCGGATGTCGATTTTCCCGGCGGACTTTCCGGAAAGCGCGGAATGCTCTTCGGAGAAATTGAATGCGTTTTTGGGGTCGGCGACGGTCAGGTCGTGCTTTAACGACGAAAGGGCCGCCTCGATCCGCTCTCCCGTGGTAAACACCGTGTGTTCCAGCGAGTAGGTCTTTTTGCGTTCCGAATCCCGGTAATAGAGCGTGCCGTCCCAGGTCGACTGAATTCCGTCCAGGTTTACGATCTGATGCTTCGCGATTTTGGCGTAAGCGGGCACGCTCCCGCCAAAATGCAGATAAACGGCCGAATACCCCTGGGCGATGTCCATGAAGTAGGGACGCGCGCTGCGGATGGAACCGATGCGTCCGGCCTTGGACGGGTCCTGGTAAACGGCAAGAAGGCGCGTGATATTGCCTTCGGCGAGCATTTCATAAATGATGTCGGCCTTTGAAATGCCGTACTGGGGGAGAGAGGCTTCGATATTATTGATCATGATGGACACCGGCGCGCGGTGTACCTTTCCGTCCGAAACACCGTCCTTGAGGCCGGTAAGCGGATTGAACGGCGCTGAGGGGTCGTCCTCCGGCGCGGGATTCGACTGCTCCGGAAGAGCCTCCGCGGCCGGATTCTTAAGTACGTCGGGCAGATCGGTGTTTGCGGAACAGCCGGCAAATACAGCGAATGCAAAGATCGTAAGTATCAGTGCAAATAAGCGTTTCATAAGGCTCATCTCAAATCTTTTTCTTTTTCGTCATATTCCCGCAATAAATCGTTTAAGACCGCGTTATAAATTTTTTCGGCGTTTTTCTTAAAATTTCGTTCAAGCATCAAAGACTGCTCCCTGTTTCCGACCATTATGCCGACGGAGAGAATGTCTTCCGAGCCGTCGCAGATCGAAAGCGTCACTTGGAAGGTGTTTTTTTCGCCCTCTTTTACAGCGGTTTTGATGCCCGCGTTCCTGCGGAGCTTTCTGATGACGCGGATTGCAGAACGCTGCGCCCGCTCGCGGACGGAAGCCTTCAGCTGTTTTTCAAAAATTCCTGCCGCATCCCTCCCTTTTTCCGTAATCAGGAATTCATTTTCCTTTTCACCGGCCGATTTCTGGATATGGCCGGTATCGACAAGCTCCCGGAATGCTTCTGCAAATTCCAGATACCCGAACGCGTCGTCGATCAGACAAATATCGATCAGAGATGCCTCCGAGACGGGAAAGTCCAGAAAGGTCATCGCATAAAGAATCAAAAATTTGATTTCGTGTTTTTCCCGGATAAAACCGTAACCCGGCAAAGAAATTCACCTCGGTTGAAAGCATTCCATATAAAGACCAATTATCTTTTATAATACCATAAACCGCTCTTCCGGGCAAATATTAGATTTTTCGCTAAAAATAAAAAATAAAAAGCGGTAACAGCGATAAAATTTCAACATAGTATAGAGAGGGTGATATTTATGATTGAAGCTGAGGAGCCGATCATCGAAGAAAAAAGCATTCAGGATGAAATGCTGTATCAGGATGCAAAAGTTCTGCGTTATTCCATTGTTTATCCCGAAATGTCGTCAGGCGAAAACAAAGAGCGCGTAAACGCATATTATGCCAGCCGTACAAAACGGCTTGAGCGTTATATCAGAAACCGCCTTTTCCGGGAGACGGTGTCGCGCTATAAAAAAAGCATCTTAAGACAGGTCCCGTTTTTCGAGACGCAGTTTACCTCCGAATTTCACACGGCATACATAACAGGGACGTTTTTTTCGCTTTATGAGGACGAATATGAATATCTTGGCGGGGCAAACGGACAGACCCTGCGCACCGCCCAGACATGGTTACTGCCGAAGGGGAGGAGAATCCGGCTGGGCGATTTTTTCAAGAGGAGAATCCGCTGGCGCAATCTGATTTTTGAAACGATATCCAATACGATCCGGGAACAAATGAAAGAAGAGGAAGCGGCTTATTTTGAAAACTGGGAGCTTTTGATCCGGCGCTATTTCAACCAGAACAATTATTATCTGACGGAGGAGGGATTTTGCGTCTACTATCAGGAGACGACAATCGCGCCGCATTCTTCCGGTGTCGTCGTCTTCAATGTGCCCTACTATATCTTTTCGGGGGGGATGGTTTTCGAGTTAAACGAAACGCAACAAGAGCTATAAAAGAAGCCGGGAAGCGTTTCCCGGCTTTTACAATTACGCTCCTTTGCAAAGAGAACGGATTTGTAGTAAAATACGCATGAAAGGGAAATGATGGTTATGCCGTGGTGTCACCGCTGTAAAACCGAATACCGGAAAGGCTTTGCCGTCTGCTCCGACTGCGGCGGCGAGCTTTCCGACGAGCCGCCTCCCCCGGAAAAACCGCCGGTTTACGCGAGGGAAGCCTATCTGACGACTGCCCGGAACGAAGCGGAGGCGGATATGCTGCGGGCGAAGCTCGAGGCGGAGTCCATTCCCGTTCTGCTGAAATTCAGGGAAAACGGCGATTTTCTGCACCTTTATACGGGGTTGTCGCGTTTCGGCGTCGACATCTATGTTCCGGAGCCGGCCCTTAAAAAGGCAAGGATCATTGCCGGGCTTTGCAATGGTACCGACGAGCCGTAAACGCGGGGGATTCGCACAGCAAAAATTGCCGCGGGCGATAGTTTGAAAAACGGGGTGTTCTGATGCGCGTTTTGCCGGCCGATTACATTGTGATGGTTTTTTACATGGTAATAGTGATCGCCCTGGGCGTATATGTTTCGAACCAGGGGGGCAATTTTGAAAACATTCTGCTCGCAGGACGAAAGGTTGGCCTTTACGGCCTTGCGGCATCGTTTATTGCGACCGAATGGGGCCCTGTCGGCATGTATTTCAAAATGGACGCGGGCTCTCCGTTCATGCTTTCCCAGCTTTATCCCGCCTGGGCGATATTCGGCGCTTTCCTCGTCGTGGGCTTTTTGGGACTGTCCACGGTTTTGCCGCGCCGTACGAAAATAATGACGGCGGGAGAAATTCTTGGCCTGCGCTACGGCAAGGCGGCAAGGGTAATCTTCGGCATTTTGATGACGGTTTCCTATATTCTGCTTTTGGGAATGCTCTTAAACGTTTCAAGCGCGATGTTTGCCGTTTTTTTGGGGACAAGCCCCGGTTTCATGATGATTCTCATGGTGCTTGTCACCGCCATTTACACGGTTTCCGGAGGAATGTGGTCGATAGTGCTGACAAACTATATCCATGTCGCGGTTATCGGCATTATGGTCCCTGTTTCGGCGCTTTTCTCGGTCAGGGCCGCGGGCGGCTTCGAGCACCTGTTTGCGGAGCTTTCAGACGCAGCCGCAAAAGCGGCGCCGGCCGCCGATTCGTTTGCCCTTGACACCGGATTCGGCTCCGTTTTTGTAAAATTCCTGCTCTTTCTGTGCATCGCCCTGTGTTTTCCGACCGTCTACTCCAGAACCTTTTCGGCGAAATCGGCGAGCACAGCGTATAAGGGATTTATTGTCGGGGCCGTCGCGCTTCTTGGCTGCGCCGTTTTTTCCATTGTGATCGCGGCTGCCTCCACGGTTGTGAGTCCGAATGCGGCAGGCGCCACGGCCTTTGCAAGGACGATCGTCGCGTCGACTCCGAATGGGCTGATCGGTCTTATGTGCGCCTCGGCGATGGGAGTTTTCATGTCGGCCTGCTCGAGCTATTATCTCGCGGTGGGGAGAATGTTTTCAAAGGACATCATGGAACAGGTCCTGCCGGGCTATAAAAAGCTTGACGACTCGGCGAGCATCCATCTGTTGCGCACGGGGATTGTTTTATCCGCGGTTTTTTCGCTCCTGATCGGTTTCAATGCGCGGAGCCTGGGCGCGGTGTTCGAAGCCGCGGCGGTTGTGGCGGCTTCGGGCGGAGCTGCCTGTATCCTGTTCGGGCTGTACTGGAGGAGGGCCGGCGCACTGGGCGCGATCGGTTCGTTTGCCTCAGGAGGCCTTTATTACATCGTTTCCGCTTTTGGATTTCATTCGGGATACAACTTAACCTATTTCGGCACGATTTTGGCGTCCTTTCTCGCGATGATCCTTTTTTCGCTGATGCCCCGCAGGAGAAAAACGGGGAAGAAGTCCGCAAAAAGCTCGGATTTGCGGACTTCCAAGTAGAGCGTGTTCGCACTACCGTTCAACGCCCGTCTTGCGGCGGAATTTCCGCTATACTTCGTTGCTTTTTCTTGAAATGAAGCCATCATTCCTGCGAAAAAGCGCCTCGTCTAACGAAAATCCCGCTCGCAATCCCAAGCATTTCAGATAGTGTGAACACGCTCTAATTTATAAAATTCGATTTCCGTGAAACGAGGGATTGTGTTGGCTTTTAAAACGTTTTGTGAATTTACGATCGGATTCGCTTTCGGGTCATTTGCTTACCTGTATTTTATGATTGTGATCAAGGGGGCGCCCGAGCTCTTTCGGATGCTGAAAAGCCTGAGGCTCCCCGAGATCTGGAAATAAGGGGTGAAAAAGTGTTTACCGTCACCATGTGGATTGCTTTTGTCCTGGGCTTCTGCTTTACTGCGTTTTGTTTAAAGTTCGCCGATTACGTGATTAAAAAGACGGGCATCGAGGACGAGTCGGAGTCATAGGCCTTATTCGAGTCCGCGACAGTTCATTCCGGCGCGCCGTTCGCCGCAAAAAACGGCAGCCGGGGAACATGCTGCGTTTGATGTGCCCCGGCGCATGGAGTTCCTATGCGAATCAAAAGAACCTCGGCAATTTTGATCCTGACTTCTCTCTGTGTCTTGCTTTTTGCCTGCGCGCCGAAAACAAAGCCGTACACCCGCGAGTTTTTTACTATGGACACGGTGATATCGCTTACGGTTTACTCGGACAGGGAAAGCGAGGCCAAAGCGGCGATGGACGAAGCCGAAAAGGAGTTTTTCCGGATCAACGCGCTTTGCGACCGGTTTTCCGCCGAGAGCGATCTGGGGAAAATCAATAAAAACGCCGGGGTGCAGCCTGTTAAAGTGTCGGACGACGTTTTCCTGATGATCACCCATGCCCTCGACTGGGCCGAGCGAACCGGCGGCGCGTTCGACATTGCCGTCGGGCCTCTGATGGATCTGTGGAATTTTGGAAAGGAGAACAATTCTCCGCCCGATGACGAGAAAATCAACGGGGCGAGGGCAAATTGCAGCTATAAAAACGTGATGGTCGATTCGGGCGACAAGACGGTTTTTCTGACCCAAAAGGGAATGATCCTCGACCTGGGCGGCATTGCCAAGGGCTACGCGACAGACCGCGCAGCTTCGCTTCTACATGAAGCGGGGGTTGAAAGCGCGATCATCAACGCGGGCGGAAACGTCTATACGATCGGACACAAACCGGACGGCGCAGCGTTTCGCGTCGGCGTGCAGAACCCGCGGGACAGCCAGGGGATTTTGGGCGTGATCGGGCTTTCGGATCAGGCGGCGGTGTCTTCGGGCGACTACCAGAGATATTATATTTATAATGGCGTCCGGTACCACCATATCCTGGACCCCAAAACGGGGTATCCCGCGCGGGGACTGATCGCGACGACGGTGATCGGCGGCTCGGCGGAGACCGCTGACGTCCTTTCGACGGCCTTTTTTGTCCTGGGCGCGGAAAAAGGGCTGGAAATGGCGCAGTCGCTTTCGGAAATCGACGGCGCGCTGTTTGTGACCGAGGACAAAAAGATATCAGCCACGAGCGGGATCAGCATCGAAATCGATCAGGCGAGCGGGTTTACCCTTTCTTAGCTTTTTCTTGATGGGATATAAGGGTTGCTGTTTTACGCAAAACAACTTTTCATATAGAATAATTGTGTTATTCAATACAGTGTGATATTATTAAATTACCGTATAGGGCGGGGGCAGTTTATATCGATTAGGTATTAAAGTCAGCCATAGATAATATGGTTAAAACTGGATTAGTAAGCCTATACACACTACAAGTGTGCATAGGCTTTTTTTTATTGCCTTTTTGTGCAAAGTCGAGGAGGTAGGTTATGATAAGTGTAATCATAACGGCATTCGTTTCATTTGCAAGTACCAATATTGATGATATTTTTGTGCTGATGCTATTCTTTTCTCAAGCAGGCAATCAATTGCAAAAACATCATATTATTATCGGCCAATATCTTGGCATAATGACACTGCTCTTTATCAGTATTTCAGGCGCAATAGGCTTGAATTTAATCCCGCAGCAATATACCAGATTGTTGGGAATAATTCCGATCTTGTTGGGAATGAAAGAATGGTTGAAATACAGGAAAGACAAAAAAGATGCTGTTGGTATTGAGCCTTTGAATATCAACGCGACCAATAGTGAAAATACAGTAGAATCCGAAGTCCAGGAACTGGCCGGCCACGAAACCGAAATTAAACAAACCCAGGACACAAGGAAAGGAAAAAAGAAAGCTGCGTCAGGAAAGCGAATCCATCCTGCGGTTCTGAATGTTTTTTTGGTTACAATTGCAAATGGCGCTGATAATATTGGCGTTTATATACCGTTATTCATAAGACTAAATTTGCCTGAACTTATTACGACGATCATAGTTTTCTTATCATTAGTTGCCGTATGGTGCCGTATCGGGGAACGACTGACTAATTTTCCTCGTATAAAACACGCCGTACAAAAATATAAAAGTATAGTTGTGCCGGTGGTATTTATTGTGATAGGTATATTTGTTTTAGTTTAAAGGGATTTGTTCATTTTCAAGGGGGTTATTCGCCCCAGCTGTCCAGATATTCCCTCTGCCTTTCGGTCAAGGTGTCGATCGACGCCGAAAGGGAGTCAAGCTTTGCCCTCGCGACGTAATTGTCGATCTCCCGGGGCACGTCGAGCACCTTTCTCTCAAGCGTTTTGTAATGCCCGGCCAGATATTTCGCCGAAAGCGCCTGAAGCGCGAAGCTTAAGTCCATGATCTCGGCGGGGTGACCGTCGCCGGCGGCAAGATTTACAAGGCGGCCCTCGGCGAGCAGGTTTAAGGTGTTGCCGTTTTTCAGCGTATAGCCTGTGATATTTGCGCGCCGTTCCTTTTTTGAAACACAGATTTCCTCAAGATCGGAGCGGGAGACCTCGACGTCGAAATGCCCCGCGTTGCACAAAACGGCGCCGTCCTTCATAGCCGGGAAATGATCCTTTGTAACGACGTCGCGGCAGCCGGTGACCGTAATGAAAAGATCGCCGATCTTTGCAGCGTCCTCCATCGTCATGACCGAAAAGCCGTCCATATACGCTTCCAGCGCCTTTACGTGGTCGATCTCGGTGACGACCACCCTGGCGCCGTAACCCTTCGCGCGCATGGCGACGCCCTTTCCGCACCAGCCGTAGCCCGCGACGACGACGGTTTTTCCGGCGACGATCAGGTTTGTCGTCCGGTTGATGCCGTCCCAGACCGACTGGCCGGTGCCGTAGCGGTTGTCGAACAGGTATTTGGTCTGCGCGTTGTTGACGGCGATCATCGGGAACAAAAGCGCGCCGTCTTTTTCCATCGCCCGCAGGCGCATGATCCCGGTCGTCGTTTCCTCGCAGCCGCCTCTGATGCGCTTTGCCAGATCGCGCCGCCTCGTGTGCAGCATTGCGACAAGGTCGCCGCCGTCATCGATGATGATGTCGGGACCGCCCGAAAGGGCCGCCTCGATATGGCTTTCGTACTCGGCGGCGTTCGCCCCGTGAAAACCAAACACCTCGACGTTTTCAAACGTCGCGAGCCCGGCCGCGACGTCGTCCTGGGTCGAGAGGGGGTTTGAGCCGGTCGCGAAAACGTGCGCGCCGCCCTGCGCGAGCACTGTGACGAGATAAGCCGTCTTGGCCTCCAGATGGACCGAAACGGTCAGCTTCAAGCCGCGAAACGGCTTTGTATCCCTAAATTTCTTCTCAAGGCCGCGCAGAAGCGGCATATTGCTTTTGACCCAGTCGATTTTCCGAAGACCGGCCGAAGAGAGCGACGGATCTCTGATGATTGACACGATGACGACAGTCCTTTCGTTTTACGTGTTTTACGGTTTAATATTCTTGATGATTTCCGCCATCAGGCGGGAGAAGTCGTATGAGACCCGCTTTGAAACCTCAAGCACCTCATTGTGGTCAAGTTCGCGGTCTATGATGCCGGCCGCCATGTTCGTGATGCAGGAGATTGCAAGAACGCTCATCCCCGCGTGGCGGGCGGCCACAACCTCCGGCACCGTCGACATCCCGACGGCGTCGGCGCCGAGGACGGCTAGCGCGCGGATTTCAGCCGGCGTCTCGTACTGCGCCCCGGGCGCATACGCATATACACCCTCGAAAAGCCTGATCCCGGTCGATTCGGACGCTCTCCGCGCGACCTCAAAAAGCTCCCTCGAATACGCGCGCGTCATGTCCGGAAAACGGGGGCCGAACTGCTCCATATTGGGTCCCCACAGGGCGGGGGGCGCGAACAGGCCGATGTGGTCGCGGATCATCATCAATGCGCCCTGCGAGAAATCGGGGTTGATCCCTCCGGACGCGTTGGTCAATATTAAATACCTGACCCCGAGTGTTTGAAACACCCGCACGGGGAGTATAATATCAAGGATGTCGTAGCCCTCGTAGCAATGAAACCGCCCCTGCATGCAAAGCACGCGCCGGCCGTCGATTTCACCTGCGATCAGAAGGCCCTCGTGCCCCGGCGCGGTGGAGCGAAGGAAGCCGGGGATTTCAGAGTAGGGGACCGTCTGCGCGTTTTTAAGGGCGCCCGCGAAGGGGCCGAGGCCGGAGCCGAGTACTATGGCGATATCGGGGACCGGGTCGATCCGTTTTTTTATATATTCGGCGGCGGACGCGATGTTTTGAAGATGTTTTGAGAACCTGTCCATACTGCAAAGACCTCTTTCCGAAAAGATGATATCAAGACCGCCCTTTATGGCCGCTGCGAAGGAGCGGGCGAAAGGACGCAAGATTCATATGATATGGTTATTATACCGAAAAAACCGCGGGATTGTAAACCGCGTGAAAAAGAATCTTGTGAAAAGCGCAAAGGTTTCCTTTTTATTGAAGATATGATATGATTGATGAAAGTCTGAAAACAAAAAAGAATAAATTTAAAAATAAAGGGCATAAAGGTGAGTGAACGGATGTATCTATCTTTTTTAGGGGCGGCACGCGAGGTAACGGGAAGCTGCCATTATCTTGAGGCCTGCGGCAAAAAAATGCTGGTGGACTGCGGGATGTTCCAGGGGCGCGACGAAAAAGACAATCAGGAAGACCTCGGCTTTGCCGCGAATGAGATCGACTATGTCTTTTTGACCCATGCGCATATCGACCACACGGGACGGCTGCCGCTTTTATCTAAGCTTGGTTTTCGGGGCGAGGTCTACGCAATGGCCGCAACCTGCGACCTGTGCGAGATTATGCTTCGCGACAGCGCGCATATTCAGGAGTTTGAAACCGAATGGAAAAACCGCAAGGGAAAACGCGCGGGTTCCAATATCATTGAGCCGCTTTACACCATGCAGGACGCCGAGAACGTGTTAAAGCGCTTTAAGCCCTGCATGTACGACAATCTGATCCGGGTCGCGCCCGGGATTTCCATCCGTTTTACCGATGTCGGGCATCTTCTCGGGTCGGCGTCGGTCGAAATCTACTTCGATGAAAACGGCGTACAGAAAAAGCTCGTTTTTTCAGGCGACGTCGGCAATATCAATCAGCCGATCATAAAAGATCCGGAATATATCGACGAAGCCGATTATATCATAATGGAATCAACCTACGGAGACCGGAATCATGAGACGGTTTCCGACTACCGCAAAAGTCTCGCCGAAACGATCAAGACGACCTTTGACAGAGGCGGGAATGTGGTTATTCCTTCCTTTGCGGTCGGAAGGACACAGGAGCTTTTGTACTTCCTGCGCGATATTCAGGAAAAGCATATGGTTTCCGGGTATCCGAATTTCCCGGTCTACGTCGACAGCCCGCTCGCCATCGAAGCCATTCGGATTTTCGGGAAAAACATATACGGGTATTTTGACGACGAGGCAATGGAGCTCGTCAAAAAGGGGATTAACCCGATTTATTTCCCGTCGCTGAAAACGTCGGTTACATCGGACGATTCAAAGGCGATCAACTTCCTGACCGAGCCGGTCGTCATCATTTCGGCAAGCGGCATGTGCGAGGCCGGGCGCATCAAGCACCACTTAAAGCATAATCTCTGGCGGCCGGAATCGACGATTGTGTTCGTCGGGTTCCAGGCCAAAGGGACGCTCGGACGCACGCTTCTGGAAGGGGCGAAGAAGGTAAAGCTGTTCGGCGAGGAAATCGAAGTCAAGGCCGAGATCAAGGAGCTCCCGGGAATCAGCGGCCACGCCGATCAGAACGGGCTTTTGCGCTGGCTTGCGGCGTTTCATAAAAAGACGCCGGAGCGCGTCTTCATCGTTCACGGCGAGCGCGATATCAGCGACAGTTTTGCAAAATTGATCGCGGAAAAGCTCTCCCTCCCGTCCGTCGCGCCCGACCGCGGAGACAAATACGACCTCGCTTTGAACGAATGCGTTTACAAGGCGGAGCCTCCGGTTTATATTGCAAAGGAGACCCCGCTGCCGAAAGAGGCGCCGAGGTATTCTCCGGTGTTTGCAAAGCTGGTCGCGGCGGGCAACCGCTTAATCGAGGTCATACGCAAAAACGAACAGGGGGCGAACAGGGATCTGACCGTTTTTACCGACCAGATCGATGCGCTTTCGGATAAATGGGACCGTTAAAAATCAATTCATGTTGGAACTGCTTTACGGACTTGGGGTAATATAATGGATTTTGCAGCTGTTATCTGGCCGTTTTTATGTACGGTTCTGGCGGGAGCCACAACGGCGATCGGCGGGGCTTTTGCGGTGTCGGGGAAAAAACCGACCGCGAAAACCCTGTCCATCGGCATGGGCTTTTCCGCGGGCATGCTGATCTATTTGTCCTTTGCGGAGGTTGTGCCGGACAGCGTATCCTATTTCGAAAAAGAGGCGCTCGGGGAAAACAGTATCTGGACGGCCGTCGGCATTCTCATCATTGCCTGTGCTCTCGTCGCGCTCATCGGCCGGCTTCTGCCGTGCCGCGACATCCATCACGAGCATGCGCAGCAGCATACGGTCTGCGAGGCGTCCACGATCTATAAGACCGGGATTGCCGCGATGGCGGCGATCGCGCTGCACAATGCGACCGAGGGGATTGCCGTTTTCCTGATGGTTCTGAACAATCCGACACTTGGCCTGCCGCTGATTTTCAGCATCGCAATGCACAATATCCCGTGTGGTGTCGCCATTGCCATTCCGATATACGCGGCGACGGACGACCGGAAAAGAGCGGTGCTGATGTCTTTGAAATGCGGCCTGTTTACGCCGCTCGGAGCGGCTCTCGCCGTGCTGGCCGTAAATCTGATTCTGAGCAATTTCGTGCTGGGGATCATCATGGCCGTCGTCGGCGGCGTCATGGTGGCGACGGCCGCATTCGAGCTGTACCCCGCCTCGAAAAAATATGAACGAGGGGGCCATACGTCGCTTTCAGCCGCGCTGGGCGGCGTCGCGCTGATGGCGCTTTTGCTTGCCGTTTCCGGATAATCCGGGGCGGAAGAGGGAAGGCTGATTTTGCCGCTGCTTATCGATTCTGGCGCACGCCCGAGATATGCAGAAAGCGGATTTTTTCGAATCGATAGGTATTCAGCGGCCGCCGGTTTGCGTCAAAGCTGTGGGTCGTGACCAGGATGTTGTCTGCGGACGGGACCTCTCCCGTTTCTATGACGACAAGCGAATGATAAAATTCCCCGCTTTCGCGTCCGAGCTGGATAATGTCGGCCGGCATTATTTTTTCAATCGGGATTTTTTCCGCAAAAGGCCCCGCGCCCCGGTTTGAAATCAGAAACTGATACAGATACTGCACCCCGGTCCAGGAAGGCGTCCGATTGTCCGCGTTTGTATAATACCAGCCGTGAACGGGAGTAAAATTCATGACATTGGAGCCCGCATGAATGCACTGAGAGGCGAAATTGGTGCAGTCTCCGCCAAAGCCGCTGAAATCCAGATATTTCGGATTCCTGCGAAAGGCCCATTTGTTCGCGTAGGAAAGAACGCGGTCCCTTTCATAATTTACCTGAGCAAGCATTCCGGATACCTCCCTTAAGCAATGAACCAATATCAGGATATGTGGTGAGCGCGGGAAATAGGATACCGGGTTTCGTTCCAAACAGGAATATTTTAACCGCAAACCGCCATAAACGCATATCGGGTTACCGATCGCGATATAAAAAAGCGCAAGGGATTTCAGATGTGCCGGCAAAACCGCGAAAAAATGGTTTTATCGATATCATGGGCAAAATTCTGTCATAGAATGTAGCATAAAAGACCGATAAGGGAGTGATTCATTTGCCGATGCAGAAAAAATTCGAGGTTCTGCCGCTTGCCTATCCTTATAATGCGCTTGAGCCGTATATCGATGCGGAAACCGTCAGAATACACCATGACAACCATTACAAAACCTATGTGGACCGGTTAAACGCAGCGCTTGAAAATTACCCGATGTATCAGAGCTGGTCCCTTGAGAGACTGCTAAAAAATATCGGAGCCCTGCCGCCGGAAATACAGACCGCCGTAAAAAACAACGGGGGAGGGGCCTATAATCACGGGCTTTATTTCAGTATTATGGGTCCGCCGCAGAACAAAATGCCCGAGGGAAAATTAAAAAATGCGATCGACCAGGCCTTCGGCAGCTTTGACGCCTTTCAGCAGGAATTTGGCAAAAGCGCCCTCGACCAGTTCGGCTCGGGGTACGCATGGCTTGTAGCCGGCCGGGACGGAAGACTCTTCATCAAAAATACCGCAAACCAGGACACGGTTTTGCCGCTCGGATTTTGCCCCGTGATCCTGATCGACGTCTGGGAACACGCCTATTACTTAAAATATCAGTACAGAAGGGCGGACTACATTAAAAACTGGTTTAACGTAGTCGACTGGGACAAAGCCGGACTGCAGTATGACGGCTGCCTGAAAAAGCCGTTTTAACGAGCAAAAAAACAAGGGACATGNNCATGTCCCTTGTTTTTTTGCTCGTTTTTCTTTCATAAAATGCTATGGAAAGGGTGGGCATTCGGCTGCGGACGGTACCCCAGCGATAAAAAAACAGCAATCATATTTATTTGGATCATTAATCTGCAAAATTCCACTTGCGCTCATTTCGATATAATATTATAATGGGATTAATGATCACTAATGATCCATTGTGATTATTTAAAAGCTTTTGTGCTTAATCCATTGTTTTCTGGGGGTACCTGAGGTGTTGCTGTCAAAACGTAAACAGGCCATTATGAACTTGTTATATGAAAAGAGAAGCATGTCTTTTCGGGAATTGATCAAGCATTTTGACGTGGCGCCCGCCACCATGCGCCGCGATATTACTTCGCTAGAGAAAGCGGGCATGCTGTTGCGCACACGCGGGGAAGTCCACTACAGCAGCCGTAACGGTAGCGGCATGGAGGAAGCCATCCCCTCCTTTTTTGTCAGAAACGAACTCAATGTCACCGACAAAGAAAAAATTGCCCGAAAAGCAGCAAGCCTGATATCCGACGGCATGACCATCATATTCGATTCGGGCAGCACAACGACCGCAATAGCAAATAAGATCACCGACAAGGTTGTGACCGTTGTCACAAATTCGCTCGACATTGTCTATGAGCTTTTGCAGTCCAAGGCGCAGGTGATATCCTGCGGCGGCATGCTGATGGCGAAGGATATGTGTTTTCTCGGCCCCGACGCGGAGCATTTCATATCAAAAATAGAGGTGGATATTCTCTTTCTGGGCGCCACGGGCGTCCGGAATCTGGAAGGGCTGACAACTTCCTCGCCGCTTCACTACAACATTAAAAAAACAATGATCAAGGCTGCCAAGAAAAGATGC
Source organism: Clostridiales bacterium UBA6114 (assembly GCA_002423435.1). Lineage (GTDB taxonomy): Bacteria > Bacillota > Clostridia > Oscillospirales > Butyricicoccaceae > UBA6114. The sequence goes on along the minus strand of DIWE01000038.1, from coordinate 136,906 downwards.
GCGGTTTTTGATTTAAGCAAATTCAGTTCTGCGAACCTGTTCGTATTTTCTGATTTAACGGATTTGGATATGATTATCACGACCCGGCCGCCCGCAGGCTCTCCCGAGGAGGAGAAAATAAACAGGATTCGGGATCTCGGAGTCGAGGTTCTGCTTGCCGATGACTAGCCGGAGCATGATAATCCGACTGACGAAAAAGTTTATTTGGAGGTAGTATGATACGCCGCCGCGGTTTTATGAAGGCGGTTTATCGAAGAGAACATTGAAGGGAGAAAATGAACATGCGTTTTGACATCCACACGCTGGATGAATTTGAGCTCAGCGGCCGGACCGTGCTGTGCAGGGTGGACATCAACCAGCCGATAAACCGGGAGACAGGCACCCTTGAGAGCATCGCGCGCATCGAAGCCTGCGTGCCCACCATCGAAGAGCTCTCCGGCAAGGGAGCGCGGGTAGTGCTGCTGGCGCATCAGGGCAGCGACATCGAGTACAAGAATTTCTACACCACCGCGCCGCACGCAAAGGTGCTGGCGGAGTTGATGGGCCGCGAGGTGCAGTTCATCGACGACGTATGCGGGCCAGCGGCCCGGGCAAAAATCAAGGCGCTTGAAAACGGCGATATCCTGCTTTTGGACAATGTCCGTTTTCTCTCGGAGGAGCAGACCCTGTTCGAGCTCAAGCTTCGCCTTACACACGAGCAGCAGGCTAAGACGCTTCTGGTGCAAAAGCTTGCCCCGCTCGCCGACCTCTACGTATGTGACGCGTTTGCGGCGGCGCACCGGGATCAGCCCTCTTTGTGCGCCTTTGAACAGGTGCTTCCGTCCGCCATGGGCAGGCTGTTTGAACAGGAGTTCTGCGTACTTTCCGGACTGATGGAAAAGCCCGAGCGCCCCTGCACGTTCGTGCTGGGCGGGGCAAAGATCGCGGATGCGTTTTTGATGATGGAGACGGTGCTTTCCAGAGGCGTGGCGGACAAGGTGCTCACAGGCGGCCTGGTCGCGAACATATTGCTTGCGGCAAAAGGCGAGGAGATCGGCAGCGGAAGCATGGACTTCATACTGGGATCCAATTACGGCGAGTTTATCGGCAAGGGCAAGGCCGTCTATTCGAGGTATGCGGATAAAATTATGCTGCCCGAGGACCTGGCATACGTGGAAAACGGCAGGCGCCGCGAGGCGGAAGTGGGCTTGATACCCGCGGACGTCACGCTGACCGACATCGGCAGCAAGGCCGCCAAGGCATATGCAGATGCGATCTTAAGCGCCAGGACCGTGTTTGTCAACGGCCCCATGGGAATATTCGAGCGGGCGGAGACGGAACTCGGCACAAAGGCCGTGTGGGACGCGCTGGGCAAAACCTCCGCTTACACGGTGGTGGGCGGCGGCGACAGCATTGCGGCCACCGCAAAATATCAAAAGACGGAGGAAATCTCCTATATTTGCACGGGCGGCGGCGCGCTGATCCGTTTTCTCTCCGGGGAGGAGCTTCCGGCGGTCAAAGCCCTGCGGCATGCGGCCAGGGCTTTTGGCTGACAGTAGAGAGCTTAAAACCGAAGGATGCATATCGGGGAAAAGCGGATTATACATAAACAATAAGCGTGGTATCGCAGCTTCAAAGAAGCTGCCCTAAAAATGTTTTTAGGGCAGTCCCGCTTCGCGGATTAAAACGCATGTTTCTCGCCGCCGTCGGCGGCAACCGAAACATATGCGAGGACAAACGGCCATGACTGGATTTTTATCCGTTGTGGCGACGTGCCGCGTCATGGCCGTTTGTCGCAAAATGATCAGGAGGAATTTGTCATGGATTACGCAAAAGAATCGTTAAGGCTCCACGGCTTGTGGAGAGGGAAACTGGAAATTACCCCGAAGGTGCCGGTCGCAAACAGCCACGACCTTTCGCTCGCGTACACGCCGGGCGTCGCCCAGCCCTGCCTGGAGATCCAGAAGGACATCAGCAAGAGCTATGAGCTCACAGGGCGCTGGAACACCGTTGCCGTCGTCACGGACGGAACCGCCGTCCTCGGCCTCGGAGATATCGGCCCGGAGGCAGGGATGCCCGTTATGGAGGGCAAATGCGTCTTATTTAAAGCTTTCGGCAATGTCGACGCCATCCCGCTTTGCATCCGTTCAAAGGAGGTCGACGTGATCGTCGAAACCTGCGCGATGCTCGCCGGCAGCTTCGGCGGGATCAATCTTGAGGACATCTCGGCTCCCAGATGCTTTGAAATTGAACGCAGGCTGAAGGAGCGCTGCGATATCCCGATATTTCACGACGATCAGCACGGAACCGCGGTTGTCTGCCTCGCCGCCATGGTAAACGCGCTCAAGATAACCGGCAGGAAGCTTTCGGAAATAAGCGTCGTCACCTGCGGCGCGGGCGCGGCCGGCGTGGCGATCATTAAGCTTTTAATGGCTCTCGGGCTCAAGGACGTCGTGATGTGCGACCGGCAGGGCGCGATATATGAAGGCCGCGACGGACTTAACAAGGAAAAGGCGGAGCTTTCAAAGCTCATAAACCGCAAGATGAAAAAAGGGACGCTTGCCGATGTCATCAAGGGAGCCGACGTATTTATCGGCGTGTCCTCGCCCGGTACGGTGACGCCCGAGATGGTAAGTTCCATGGCGAAAGACCCCGTCCTCTTTACAATGGCAAACCCGACCCCGGAGATTATGCCCGAGCTGTCACTTAGAGCGGGCGCCGCCGTGGTCGGCACAGGCCGCAGCGACTATCCGAACCAGATCAACAATGTTCTCGCTTTTCCCGGTATCTTCCGCGGAGCACTCGACGTTCGCGCATCCGATATCAACGACGAGATGAAAATAGCGGCCGCCTATGCGATCGCGGGCCTTGTGGGCGATGATGAGCTTAAACCGGATTTTATCATTCCGAAGGCGTTTGACCCCAGAGTGAGAGACGCCGTCGCGGGCGCTGTCGCCGATGCCGCGCGCAAATCCGGCGTCGCCAGGATTTAATAAGGAGCATATCGATGCGACTGGAAATAGGATTTGGAACCGAGCCGCAGATAGTGGAGATCCCCGAAAAAAATATCATAGGGATTCTTGAGCCCAATCAGGTGGATGTCGCAAGCACCGGCGCCGAGGAAGTCCTTCGCGCGATACGCGACCCGATAGGCACTAAGAGGCTGGGGCAGATCATAAGGCCGGGGGAAAAGGTCGCGATTATCACGAGCGACATCACGCGCCCCCTTCCCTCCTATGTCATCATGCCCGTTCTGCTCGACGAGCTGTATGCCGCGGGAGTGAAACGGGAGGATATTACGCTTGTATTCGCGCTGGGCAGCCACCGCGCGCATACCTTTGATGAGATGAAAAAGCTTGCGGGCGAACGGGCGATGAACGAGATCAAATGCGTGGACGCCGATCCAAAGGATTTTATTCACATGGGGACGACCGGGATGGGGACGCCGGTGGATATCACCCGCGTTGTCGCCGAGGCCGACAGGCGTATCTGCCTCGGAAATATCGAGTACCATTACTTTGCGGGTTACAGCGGCGGCGCCAAGGCGATTATGCCGGGCGTCTCTACGCGCGAAGCGATACAGGCAAACCATAGCCGGATGGTCATGCCCGAGGCTGCGGCGGGCAGACTCCAGGGCAATCCCGTCCGCGAGGACCTGGAGGAGGCGATACGCTATTGCCCCATTGATTTTATCGTAAACGTCGTGCTGGACGAGCACAAAAAAATTATCCGTGCGGTGGCGGGACACTATATAAAAGCGCATCGCGAGGGGTGCAAATTCCTCGACAGGCTCTATCTGAAAAAGATAGAGAGCCGCGCCGATATCGTTCTGGTGTCGCAGGGCGGCGCACCCAAGGATTTAAACCTGTATCAGACGCAGAAGGCGCTGGACAACGCAAAGCACGCCGTTAAAAAGGGCGGCATTATTATCCTCGCCGGTTCCTGCAGGGAGGGGCTGGGCGAACGGGTGTTTGAAGAGTGGATCACGTCGGCTAAAGACGCCCGCTCATTGATAGACAGAATACAAAGGGAGTTTTGCCTGGGCGGGCATAAGGCGGCCGCGATCGCGCTGGTGCTTGAAAACGCCGATATTTATCTCGTGTCGGAGCTTTCCCCGGCGCTTGTAAGGTCCATCTTCTTAAAACCGTATCAAAGCGTGCAGGCGGCGCTTGACGCTGCTTTTGATAAGCGCGGGAAAGACGCTGCCGTGCTTATAATGCCGTACGGCGGATCAACCCTGCCAAAGCTTGCGGAGCAATAACGAACCTAAAATAACAGATCGGCCCGAAGGCCGATCTGTTATTTTTGGCCGATAACGTTTCTGTTTTATTGTAAAAATAGATTTGCGGGCGGTAAGAGGAATATTTTTCTATGAATACTGTTGACAATCTGGTTTAACGGCATTAAACTGATATTGGGGTCTAATGCTGTTAAACCAAAGGAGCGGTCATTTTGGAGGATTATAAACTGGGCGCTGTGGAGACAAGGTTTGCAAAACTGTTGTGGGATAACGAGCCAATTGCATCGGGTGAGCTGGTGAAGCTCTGCGAAAATGAGCTGAGCTGGAAAAAATCAACCACCTATACGATGCTCAGGCGGCTTTGCCAGCGAAAGATATTTCAAAATAAGGACGGCGTGGTTTCCTCTGTCATCACCAGGCAGGAGTTTCAGGCGCTGCAAAGCGAGCAATTTGTAAAAGAGACCTTTGGCGGGTCGCTCCCGCATTTTTTAACCGCGTTTTCAATGCGCAGGGAATTGAGCGAAAACGAGATTGACGAGCTGCGAAAGCTCATCAACCAGCATAAAGGGTGACGAAATGGACGCGGTATTTTTACAGGTTTTGAATATGAGTCTGACGGCAAGCTACGTCATTCTTTTTGTATTGGCTGCAAGGATATTTTTGAAAAAGGCTCCGAAAATATTTTCCTACGCCCTGTGGAGCGTGGTTTTGTTCCGGCTTATATGCCCGTTCTCCTTTGAAAGCCTGTTCAGCCTGCTTTTCATAAACGCAAAGCCGATACCGGGCGACATTATGCATACGCAGGTCCCGCAGATCAATACCGGCATAAGCCTTGTCGATCATGCGGCAAATCCGATCCTGGCAGCACGAGCGGCAGCGCCATATGCCGGTATCAATCCGATGCAAATCGCGGTTTTTCTCGGCGGGTTTATCTGGGTCGCCGGCATCGCCGTGTTGCTGCTTTACAGCGCGGCATCTCTTCTCCGGCTGCGTTATAACCTCGTCGGCGCGGTTAAATGGCGCGACAATATTTACCTTGCGGACCATATCGCGTCCCCCTTTGTGATGGGCCTGCTGCGCCCGAAGATCTATTTGCCTTCCGAGCTTTCGGAGCGGGAACAAAGCTACATCATTCTGCATGAACAGACGCACATCAGGCGCCTTGACCATATCGTAAAAATCGCTGCGTTTGTCGCGCTGACCGTTCATTGGTTCAATCCCTTGGCTTGGACGGCGTTCATTCTGTGCGTGAAGGATATGGAAATGTCCTGCGACGAGGCCGTTATGAGGCATATGGATGCGGACATCCGCCGCGAATATTCCGCGTCGCTGTTAAGCCTTGCAACGGGCAGGAAGATTGTGGCAGGAATACCGCTTGCCTTTGGCGAGGGCGATACGAAAAGCAGAATAAAGAATGTGCTCAGTTACAGGAAACCCGCGCTTTGGATCATCGTTTTGGCATTGGCTGCGGTCTTGGCGGTCTGCATCGGGCTTGCGGCCAATCCCCAAAATAATGAAAAGCCGCAGGACAGCGCCGCCGAAGCCCTCTTAAAGCACAGGACCGAATATGTCGGCGACAACTCAAAGGTCGGCGGCATCATTATGGCGCTCGAATATCCCGATAAGGTGACATACAATTCCTTTGAACTGGAGACTGACGGCCCTCCGCTCGCGGTCACCGTCAATCTTGACACCGATACGGAAACGCGGAATTTCTATACGGGCGCTTTGAACGAAGGCCCGTTCCGAAAAAACGCGATACTGATGTTCTCGCTGATACACAATGCGGATTATATTACGTTTGTGCTTGACGACGGGGCAAACCCATACTCGATTCAGTTTACCCGCGATGCCGCCGACATGTTTGTCGACGGCGATATATGGTCATACTCGGCGTCGCCGGAGCAGTTTGAAACGCTCCTGCAAATGTTTGATGATGCCTACAGATATCCCATCAAGATCGAAGAAGAGGAACCATGGACCCCGCAGCCGGAATATAAGAATGAGGACGGCTCTATCTCCGATGAATATTGGGAGGCGCTTGGAGCGGCGAATGCATCCGACAAGACCGAGGAAATTGCGGTTGATGATAAAGGCCAAAACGAGAAAACTGCGCTTGCCTGGATGGAGGCATGGTTCGACATGTATAAAGCGCTGCCGGAGAATAATATGGCGCGCATTACGGAGGGCGCGGTGGATGATCTCGATATTACCATGGTATCAAAAGAGGGGGCTCCAAAAGCGTTTGTCTTTTCCGTCACCCTCTCCATAAGGCCGACCTATCCGATTGCGAGCAACGGATTCTGGATGCCCGGCAATACCGGAAACAGCCCCGGCAGGGATGAGACATGGGGACGGATGTACCGGGAGGTCGAACTGCGCATGGGGGACGACTTTAGGTACCACTTTGCCGAAATGGGAACGGGAGGCGTAGGCCACAGTCAGGATTATGACACTGTCGTCAGTTAAAAATGCTCCCGCTTTACGTATCATTATGCCAAAAGGTGAGTCTCCCTGAAGAATTTCAGGGTAGACTCACCTTTTGCGTTAAAATAAGCTGTAGGGTTTCCCGACCTTATGGCTGGTATTTGTCCTCGCCAGGGAGCATAGACTGCTTCGGCGCTTCCGGCAATTGCGTATTATAGCACCAGAACCAGTCTTTGCATTCCAGACGCTGTCCCTGCGGATTTTGTTCGCGGCTTACAAGCTGGTTGTAGGTTTGCGGCGCGGGTACCATAGTGGGCTGCCCCGGCTGCCAGTTGGCCGGCGTGACAACCTTGTACTGATCCGTCGTCTGAAGCGCGGTCAGCAGCCGCAGGATTTCGGGGATACTGCGCCCGTTTGTCAGCGGATAGACCAGAATTGCACGGATAATTTGCTGCGGATCAATAAAAAACACATTTCGCACCGTTTCGTGATTGCTGACATTCGGGGCAATCATGCCGTACAAATTCGCGACATCTCCCATCCTGTCCGCGATCACAGGAAAGGGTATTGTGATGCCGGTCGTCATATAGATCGCGTAAACCCATGCGAGGTGCGACGGATTACTGTCGATACTTAGTCCAATGAGTTGCGCGTTTCTGGCGGAGAATTCTCCCTCCGCTTGGGCGAACGCGAGGAATTCCGTGGTGCAAACCGGTGTGAAATCACCGGGGTGGGAAAACAAGATAACCCATTTACCGTTATAATTGGATAACTTTAGCGGGCCATACGTTGAATTGGCTGTGAAATCCGGCGCTTTCATGCCAATATGTAAACGGTTTGATTCCAAATAAGACACCTCTTTAAAATAAATATTTTATTCTATCATATGCCTGCGCGAAACATGATGTTTTTAATTTGGCGCAAAATTGCATATTGCGACAAACTGTCGACCAGAGGATGATTAAATGACCTGATCAAAAGAAAACCGGCAATGCCTCCCAAGCTTTTGCCGGAGAGATATTGCCGATAGGTTTCCTGGGCGATAACCGCCTGTTCTGGGATTATCTGCGCGGCGCCGTTACAGGTGGTCGTAAGCGTTAACTATGGTAATGTAGGCCTGCTCGCGCGTATACAAGCCTTGCGGATCAAACCGGTCGCCGTTGCCGTTCATGATCCCTTTCCCGCTGACAAAGGTCACCGCCCCGACAGCCCACGAATCGATCTTTCCGGCGTCGGAAAAAACCTTTTCCCCTCCGCCCTGCGATGCCGGACCGAGTACCTGCGCCGTGCGCTCGAGAATTGCCGCGGCCTCCTGCCGAGTCAGGCTGCCGGAGGGATTAAACCGGCCGTTATAGCCGCTTACGATTCCAAAGGAGGCGCATTCTCTTATATACCAGTCGTCCGTATCGGAAAACGTTTCCGCAAAATTTGTAACGTCCTTATCCAATCTGAGCGCGTCAATGCTCTTCCCGCTTTTCTTTTCCAGCAGTTTAACGATCAGCACGCAGAATTCCCGGCGCGTCAGGTTACTGCGGTAGCCGTATTGCAGCCAGTCGGGAACCAGGCCGAGCGTTTCAGCGCGTTCGACAGCCTCCCACGCCCAAACGGACGGCGTATTGGGATCGAGCCCCGTGGTGGAGGCCGGGTTCGCCGCAACCTGCGCCGCCTCGGGCCGAACATCCCTGGTTCTTTCATCCACAATGACAAACGCGCTTGCAAGCTGGCGGCCGGGGCTTACGAGATAACCAGTGCCGTTTACATACAGCATGGTTGAGGCGCCGCCGTCCAGGCTAATCGCGTTGACCGCTCCCTTGGACTGCAGATAGTCCGCGATCTGGCTCATGGGCGCGTTTGCACAGCCGAGAACCAGTCGCCCGTCGTTCATCACCGCGGCGAAGGCCCGCGCGGAGGAATATCCGGGCGCCTGTTTGGGGTCGTTTTCAAACTCGGCGTTGTATCCGGCGTCCTGCACGACGTTATAGGTATTCTGTATCAGCATCCTTCCGCCTGCAATTACCGTTTTCATATTGTTCCACTGCCCAAGATCGGCTGTACGCTTGCACGATACGGCGCGGGAGCTGACAACCGCCGTATCACCGACCGCTGGGAACTGGTTCCACTTCAGGGCGTCGGTCACCGCCTGCGGGTTGTAGACCATCAGGTTCGCGCCTTTCGGAACCGTGAAGCTTCCGCCTCCCTCCGTGACCGACGCAACCTTTCCGCCGCGGAGGATCAATACCCTGCAGCCTTTTTGCGTCCGGACCGGCAGCGTGAACTCCGGGGTGAAAAGCGAAATACACAGGGAATCCTCATAGAGGTTATTGACCGCCCACATATCGACATTGACCGTTCCGTTTATGTTCACGGAGGTCTGATACCGGACATGGTCGATATAGGGCTTTCCGTCCCAGGTAACGCCGAGCATATTGGTTTCTCCGACGCCGTTTAGAAGTATGCCGTCCCGCATAACGGTCGAGTAGATGCGCGGACAGTTGCCCGGAAAGCTGAGCGCCGCCCCGCTGTCGTAATAAGCGTTGAAAAAGCCCCCGTTGACGGCCGCGACAACACTGGAGTTTCCGTCCAGCGTCACCCTGCTGATGAGCGTGTCCGCGCCGGCGGCCGAGTGAACGCTGCCGTTTGCCAGCGCGACGTCAGCGCTGCGGTTGCCGTCCATCGCGATATACATAAGGCGGGCGCTGGAGCCGCCTATTGTCGGATTTTCCGTTATCACGCCGTCCGGCGACGCCGCAAGCACCGGCATAACGGACAGCACAATCATAAATACCAGAAAAAGCGCGAGTTTTCGTTTCATTCCCGTTCCCCCTGATTTCCGGCGGCACCGCCCCCGCCGAACCTGGCGCGCGGCCTTTCCGGATCATACGATGGGCAAGCAGGCCATCTGTTACGAAACGAAAGTCCAAAAGACAAGACGCCCGGGGGTTCCCCCAGGCGTTGCCTTCATCCGGACCTTTCGTGAAAGGCCGCAACAAATCGCAATTTGAATCTCTCGCGAACGGTTTATGCCTGAGCCATCTTCTCTAAGCTATATCGGACAGAATCCACGCATATTTAAGCCTGTTGAAAAAACGGCAAGATAAATCCCAAATATGTTTTACGCCCAGGCTATTCGATGGGTATTGTCACATCGCCGATCGTCATGCTCTGGACATCATCTACGTTGATAATATTCTCAAAGCGGTAATACAGTTGATTTTGGTAAATCATGTTGGCTTCATCGATAAGATAATAACCGAACGACTTGCCTTTACTATTAACATCGTAAGCAATCCGGCTGCCGTCCTTGAAATTGACGGTAGGCCGGACGCCGCTCATCAGAATATCGTCGCCTTTGACAAACGCGCATACCGACATCGGCGAGATTACAATCTTTGTAATGGTGTCTTTGCTCCCGTTGATGCTCAAAGGCTTATCCACTTCAATCGTTTTACTGGTATCAACATAGTTGAATTCCCATTTCAGCTCCCATTCGCCTTCCACAAGCGGCACAAATTCTATTTTCGGCGGTGTAGATGCTTTCGGGTCCCCGGTGACGTTATAGTAACCCAAATCTGCAAAATTAAGTTTGATTTCTCCGTTTTCAAACGGTGCTGTTGACTGGATGTGATACAGTGCGGTTCTTTTATTTCCGGTCTGCTCCAAAATTTCTGAACCGCTGACACCACCAACAAATGTCTCATCCGTCTTCGAGGTCGGCACCTTCAGGAAACTGAATTCCCACTTGATGTCGTCGTTCCATTCAATATTTTCGGGAACGGTCATTTCATACAACACGTAGACGCCAAAGCTGTCTGCCAGCGTTTGCTTTACCGTTATGGTTACTCCGTTTTTAGTAAGCGTTAAGTCGGGCGCGCTCACAGCTCCCTTAAGCGTCTCCATCTGTTTTTCGCTCGGATTCAGATACTCGATTAATTTTTCATGCCAGCCAAAGCTCATGGCAAGCGCGGTTGTCGCGGTGAGAACGCATAAGACTGCAACTGCGGCTGCTAAAGAAAATCGCTTAGCCGCTCGTTTCGTAGGAACTATTTCTCCTTTTTTACTGTCCAGAATCATTGTCAGCATCTTTTGCTTTTGCAAATGGTCAGGAGCGATTTTATCAAAACAACCGATCAAATCATTCTTACTCAAATTCAATACCCTCCTCAAGCAAAAGTTTCAGTTTTTTCTTCGCTGTCCGCAAGCGTGTCCGCAGCGTGGCATGGTTTGTTTTCAGCATCTTCGCAATTTCCGCCGTCTCATATCCTTCGTAATAGTAAAGATAGATCGGCAATTTGTATTTCTCGTCCAAGGCGGTGATTTTGCCCCAAATCTCATTCCTGAACGCATCGGGCAAAACGGTTTGTTCGGAAACGCTTTCAGCATCTGCCCGTTTCGAGCACCACCACCCCTTAAGAAAATCCTTGCAGGTGTTTCGCGCGGTCACGATAAGCCATGCTTTCATGTGCTCCTCGCTCTCGAATTGAGCGTTTGACGTCATCAGCTTGATAAAAACCGTCTGCGTGGCGTCCTCCGCTTCCGGAACATTCTTTAACATCATTAAGGCAATCCGGTAAATGGTATCGACGTATTTATTGTAGATATCCGTCATTTCTTCATCCGTGCGCAACAAAGAAATGCCCAATAGATCACCTCCAAAATTGCTTGTTCAATAGTAATACGATTGGCAGCGCCGAAATGTTTTACGATTTTTAAATATTTATCATATCATCTTGACATTTTGGTCTATGCCATATAGACTAAAAATGATGGGTCTATATGATATAGACCGGGAGGCTCCTGATGAAATATTACAACCTTGCGCAAAGCGAGGCAAAATTCGCTGAACTGGTATGGAAAAACGAGCCGATTGGTTCGGGGGACTTGGTAAAGCTGTGCGAAAAAGAGCTTAGCTGGAAGAAATCGACCACCTATACCGTCTTGAAGAAGCTGTGCGAGCGGGGGATCTTTCAAAATAATAACACGGTCGTATCATCTCTTACAAAGAAGGATGAGTTTTATGCGGGGCAGAGCAGACGTTTTGTCGAAGATACCTTCGGAGGGTCGCTGCCGAAATTTCTGACGGCTTTCATCGGAGGCAACAAGCTCAGCGACCGGCAGGCCGAAGAGCTGAAAAGCCTGATTGACCGGCATAAGGAGGAATAGCCGTGGATAAGCTGTTTCTTTCCGTTTTGAATATGAGCCTGACGGCAAGCTTTGTCATTGCCGCTATTATGCTGGCGCGGTTGCTGTTGAAAAAAGCGCCGAAGGTGATTTCCTACGCGATGTGGGCGGTGGCCGGCTTTCGGCTTGCGTTCCCGTTTTCGTTTGAGAGCGTGCTCAGCCTGATCCCGTTCAAGGCAGCACCCATTCCGGCGGACATCGCCGCGCAGCCGATACCCCGCGTTGACAGCGGGATTGAAATTGTCGACAGCGTCGTAAGCGGTGTTCTCCCTGCGGGGGCGCCCGCCGCGAGCGTTAACCCCCTGCAGATCTGGCTGATTATTGGCTCATGCCTGTGGCTTGCGGGCATTGCGGTTATGCTGGCTTACAGCGTCGTGTCCGTTGTGCTGCTTAAGCGCCGCCTGCGCGGCGCGGCGCATGCCCAAGCCGATATTTACGAGGCATTAAACCTCAAAACGCCGTTTGTCCTCGGGTTATTCAGACCGAAAATCTACATTCCGGCCGGACTTTCGGAGGAAGAAAAGCGTTACATTATCCTGCACGAGCGGACGCATATCCGGCGGCGCGACCACTTGGTGAAGATTCTCGCTTACTTCATCCTCTGCCTGCATTGGTTCAATCCGCTGGCCTGGGCGGCGTTTTTGCTCATGGGCGCGGACATGGAGATGTCCTGCGACGAGCGGGTTTTGAAGGAAATGGGCGGCAGTATGAAAAAGGCCTACTCTCTGTCGCTTTTGTCGCTCGCGACCGAGCGGCGTATCATCGGCTTAAGTCCGCTCGCGTTCGGCGAGGGCGGCATGAAGGAGCGGATCAAAAACGTGCTGAATTTCAAAAAACCGTCAAAGGTGATCATCACCGTTGCGGTCACGCTCGCGGCAGTCTTGAGCGTGGGCTTTGCGGCAAACAAGGTCACCGGCACCGGCGATTATGATTTCACCAGCTTCAGCGTAAATGGGTTCATGCTCGGCGCCGATACAAACGAAATGGATACCTCAACTTTTACTCCTGTCGAACCATTGAATGTCGGCGACGGATATGATTTCAATTTTGCGGGGGCGCGTTACAGCGCCGACGAGAGCACCGGGCGGCTCCGTAAAATGCTCGTCGGGGTATACGACGGCGCGGATATTCCCTCACTCACGGTTTATAAAGGGCAAAATCCCGTTGTGATTCCCCATGCGCTGAATTCGATTGAAGAGGTTACCGAATATCTCGGCCAGGGCAAGAGCGGCTGGCAGGACAGAGAGCAAAGGCTTCGCTATATGGAGTACCGCCAGAAAGAGGGGCGGCTGTCGGCAACGGTCCGGTTTGTCTATACAGACGGCGAGTCGGACGGGATCAATCATCATCTCGTCTGGGTGATCGCCGAGAGCAGTCTGCCGTATCCTGTGGAAATCAAACCGATGACGCTTTATGACGTCCGGGAGCTCCAGAAAAAAGGGGACGCGCTGACTTTTGATGACTTCAAGTATTTCAAAGGCGTTGACGTAAGCTCCAATACGAATTATCATATCATGGTTTACGGTGTTGAGGACGGCTACCGGCTGATTGTCCGCTCAGACGGCGAACAGGTTGACAGTATGAATCTTGAAGAAGTATCTGCCGATCTCGAAAGGTCCGCCACGGGATGGGAGAGTATCGAAATCGGAACTCCGCGCGAGACGGTCTTAAAGATCATAGGCGAACCCGATTTAGCCTTATCGGGGTTTTACGGTGACGGTTATTCGCTCGAAGACGGGTCAACGGTGATATTTTACTATGATGAGGAAAGCTTGCTGCAATGGATTTACAAGGACGGCAAGATGGTGAAACCGCGGGAACTCATAGGCAATGCCGATGTGAACCGGGACGGCCGGGAGGAAGCTTTTTATCTCGACAAAAGCCATATCGGCGAGTGGTGGGTTACGCTTCGCGTCTGTGACAGCGATGGTAATGAAATATGGAGTGAGGATGCCGCCACTTCTCATGTGGGCTGGAATTCGCTCTTTCTGTGTGAACAGGACGGAGAATACTATCTTTTGCGGTATAACCCCTCAATGTTTCAGGGCCGCTGCACCTATACTTATACGCTTTTCACTTTGGAGGGAGGAGCCGAGCATGCCGTCCGCAGCAATACGATTGAGTTTGACGTAAACGGCGAAAATGAACTGGACGCGCCCAAAATGATTGCCTTTGCGGAGGAAGTAAACGCGCTGCTCGGAAGGAGCACGCTTCTTTTAAGCACCGAAGGCGGCGAGTTTTTCTTTGGCCCGTCGTCGGCCGACCGGTTCTTTGAGAGATATTCATGGGTGAATGAAACGCCGAAGCTTTACGCAGAAGGCGACGACCTCCAGACGCGCCTTGAAAAATACAGCGAGTATACCGTCTCAAATCGCAGACGGCAGAACGGTTAATATCATTCGGCCGATCCGATAAGGCGGCGGGAGCCCGACTCCCGCCGTCTTGAGCGTGAAGGCAAGGTCTTCACGCTTTCAAAGGGGTACCCAGTACCCCTTTGAGTAACCCCGGTTTCGCGCCCGTCTGGCGCGGGTTAAGGGCTTTTTTGGGGAAATAAATTCCCCCAAAAAGAGATTTTAATCGATTTTTTGAAAAAATGGTCACGCCAGCGCAACGTATTTTTTCAAAAAAGACGAAAGAACGTGCTTTGTCTACAGCCTCAAGGCGGCGGGAGCCTGACTCCCGCCGCCTTAAGCATAAACTTTTTTCGAGATACTTTGCAGCTTTTTCATCGTCTGAAGCGTATATAGGGTGAAGGAGGTGGAGCGAGTGGTATATCAGTCCTGCCGGCCGGAGGACTTCGAGGCGCTTGTGACAAGGCACGAGAACAGGCTCTACCGCACTGCGCTCGCCGTTATGGGGAACGTATCCGATGCCGAGGACGCGGTGCAGGAGGCCTTTTTGCGCGCTTATGAGAAGGCTCCCGAATTTGAATCGGAAGAGCACGAAAAGGCGTGGCTCATCAGGGTGACGGTGAACCTCTGCAAAAGCCGCCTGCGTGCCCCTTGGCGAAAACGTACGGAGCCGCTTCTTACTTCCTATCCCGCCGCGGAGCCAGAGCAGGGGGAGCTGCTCCGGCATGTCCTGACCCTGCCGTCAAAATACCGCGCCGTCATCCACCTGTTTTATTACGAGGGCTATTCCGTGAAAGATATCGCCGGACTGACCGGGCAAAAGGAGAGCACCTTAAGGAGTCTCCTTACCCGCGCCCGGCAAAAGCTCAGGTCCGTCTTAAAGGAGGACGATTATGAAAGCATATAACGAATACATGGACAATATTTCAGTTTCAGACACGCTGCACCATAGATTTGTATCGTGTGCCGCCGATATAAGGCCTACACGCCGCCCGATTATAGCCCGGCGTTATGCTACGGCCTTTGCCTGCCTTGCCGTGATCCTGCTGGGCGTGCTGACAGTGCCGCGTTTGCTTCCGGAAAATGCGATTCCGATAACCGGCCCGGCCGGGCAGCCGGAAGCGACCGGCCCCGACGTTACCGAACCGGGCGGCAGTGAAAAACACAATGATAGCCTGTCTTCCGCCACAATCATCGACGGAAGCGATTACGCACAGGCCGATTCAAGCTATGCTGCTCCAGGTCCCGGAGGCTGTCTGTACTTCACTGAGGTGGGGAAGGCAATGGAGGAATACGCCGGAACCGATGTAAGGCTGTTTCTTGCCATTGATCTTTTCCCTGCGGAAGACCAAACAGAGGTAACGGAAGAAGAAATCCAGGCGGAGGCTGAGAGACTTCCCACTCTCGGCTATCGGATCGGATATTCCGAGGCATGGACGTACAGAGGCCAGGGCGAAAAGGTGCCATATTCCTTCCTGAGCGGCCTTTTTACCGTCGAGGAGCTTGAAAGCTTCAAGGCAAGCGAGGACTACGGCTATGCGTTCCGTTTCGCCCATAACGGAGACGGTTCCACGGTTACGCCGGATATATCCGTCTTTGAGCCGCAGGGAAACAATCTTGACCTTGCCGCGGCATATGCCGACCCCGATTTCGGCGCGTATCTGCCCCGAGACCTGCCGTCCGGCTTTGCCTTTGATGACGCCGTGCGCGTTATCAGTCAGGAGCAGAGCAGCCTCAGCGCCCTGTGGGTTAAGGGTATGGGCGATATCCATTGGCGCGTTTCGGCTCTTAAAGAGGCTGACAAGGCGCGGATCACCTCCGTCGCCGACACGCAGAATTACGATCTTTCGCTCTATCCCATTCCCCGCGCAGATTCGGTGCCCGACGAGCTGCGGGAGATCGTGAACGATCCTGTTTTCCGCAGCGGGGAGCTGACGCTGGCGGCGGTTCGGGCGCGGGCTTATGAAGCCTCGGACGCAGGGGATGTCTCCGGTCCCCGTATGCACTTCGGTGTGCTGTACGGGGATATCCTGGTGGAGCTGAGCGTCAAGGGCGCGACGCCGGAGGCAATCTTTCAGATATTGCAGCAGCTTGGGAAATAATCACGATATCCGGCGGGTCATCGGAACCTGACAAAAAAAGCATGGCGGCCGCTCCGGCTTTATAAAGCTATTTGCTGTACAAAACGATTGATTTTATATTTTCCTCAAGAGTTTTCACGCTGCGGTATTTAAAATACTGCTCTCCGTTTTCTGTCTTCACTTCAAAAACAACCCGCTTAATACTGATATTGCAGTCGGCAAAAGAAGAAATATCGCCGTTTAACAATGCGCTTTCCGCTTCTTCAAACTCTCCGGCTTCACCTGTCCAATGGGAATCGGAAACATTTACGCAGTAAAAATCGCCTGTCATGCTTCCGTCGCCGTTATCCCAAACGTCCTTTGCAAGCACATACACGCCGTTGTCATAGCTCCAGCCTGTCGCCCGGATTTTATCCGTACCCGGTATTGTTTCGGTTACACCATTATCAAAATTTTTAATATCCCGGCCAAAGTATTTCTGAGTAATGGCATTATATTCTTCTTTTGTATTGCCGTCTTCGTAGCTGTAGTCGGCCATTTTCAAAACTGCGTAGGTTGCCATCTGATCGTCGGTAATATCGCCCGATGTGCTGCCAAGCACCTTAAATGCCGCGTCATTTCTGAACATCTGATAATACCATTTCATTTCAGGGCGGTCGGTCATTATCTGATTATAACTCTGTACGATCCATTCCGGCGTTGTCAGGCTGTAATCGACGGCTGATGCCAGCAAGTTTTTATCAAGCTTTATACCGCCCCATTTGCTGCCGTCAAAGACAAAGACCGTACCCGGAACGTTGTAGACATCCATTGCAAGATAGCCCCATTCAGCTTCAATAACCGTTTTGCCGTCATAATCTATCGCACCGTATTTACCGTCTTCAATCACGGCAATGATCGGCCATACCTCTTCGTAGGTATTGATCTGAATGTCTTCAAAGGCTTGGTTTTGCGGATTTGTGAGGGTTTTCCCCTTTGCGCCGATAAGCCCCCAGTAATTGCCGGCCCGACCTTTCATAATGGTTGTGGAAAGCCTTCCGTCGGGGTATTTTTCACAGAAAATTTCATCGTAAGAGATGCTTGAAGCCTTTTCCTGAGTCTCCTTGTCCAGCAGATCATATCTGCCGTTTGTTTTTACCGCGTAGACATAAGGCAAAGGAATAACATCCTCGCCGGAAAGGATTTCTTTGCCATCTTCGGTAAGCAGTGTTACCGAATCATCTGTGGTCTTCTTAATATAGTTCTCCGTATAAACTCCGCTCTCATCCGAGTATTCGAGCGTGATATTTTCCGTTTCAGCATCGGAAAATTCATTTTCCTGTGCCATACCGTATGACACATAGTTGTATCCGTCTTTTGTTTTGGCAAGCTGCATTTCTACCTTGTAGTAAATATCAATGCTCACATTATCATAGGCGTGGATTGTTGCCGCAACTATGATTCTGTCGCGGTCTTTTACAACATTCTCTAAAGCAATATCATACGGCACCGCACCGGGCCAGATAACGCCGCCGTTTATTCCGGAAAGCATGATCGTTTTCTTCTCGGTATCCGTGCTGTCGAAGCGCACCCTGCCTGAAAGCTGTTCCTCGAGCGGCTCGGGAGCAAACTGATAACTGCCGAAATACTTCTGCACAAAGGCACCAAAATCCACTGTCGGGATTTCGGCGTATTGTTCCGTCGACGGCAGGGCATTTATTTTATCCTGCACTTCTTTCGTGGAGGCGTATAAATTGAAGAGATTACCGACAGGGATTTGGCTGACATCGGAAAATCCTCCCGATACCTCGCCGTAACAAAAGTAATCGGTGTTTTTTATCGCTTCAATGATTTGTTCATCGGAAATATCCTCCGGACCCCGCGCAGCATTTGGGAATAATAAAACCGCCGCCACGGTAACCGCCGCAATTGCCGCAACGCTCACCCAAACGGCGGGCTTTTTATAGTTCAGCACATTTTTGATTCGGCCTTTCACCCCGGTTTCACCGAAAGCAAGCGGAGAAATCAGGCCGTTTTGCTTTGCCGAAAGGGACAAAAGCGAGCTCGAATAATCACGGCGAATGTCGCGGCCGTAATGCTTCAGAACGCTTTCATCGCAGGAAAGCTCCATGTCGCGCATCGCAAGATAATATGATAACCATATGACAGGATTAAACCAATGGACTAAAACCGCAAGAAAGGCAAGCGGCTTTATAAGATAATCGCGCCGTCTGATATGCGTTTGCTCGTGCTTTACGATATAGTCGAGCTCCTGTTCGGAAAGACCGGCGGGCACATAAATTTTCGGACGCACGAAACCCAGCACAAAGGCTGTTTTTATCCGGTCGGTTTCATAAATGTTTTTCTGTACGGGAATTGCCACACATAAACGGTATTTCAAGCGTAAATAGGAAACGAGGGCAAGAAGCAGCAGCACCGCGATACCCGCAAGCCACATGCAGGAAAGGACAAACAGGATCGCCTGCATCGGGCTTGCACTTGCGGCGGGGCTTTTTGGGGGAGCAGCATTCGTAATCGCCCGATTTATGGAATGATCCACAAACGGAATGCCGCTGTCGATGGACGGATTTTGAGAATATATGATGTCCCGCGGCACGGGCTCGGCTTTCACAGGGATAAGGGACAAGGCCGTTTCGACAGTGAAAGGACAAAGCAATTTGAACAGAACGATCGCCCAGAGCGCATAAGAAAAGACCTTCGGCGCCTTATGGAGCAAAATACGAATGACAATAACGCCCAGCGCAGCGAAGGAGGCGATCAGGCTCATGTTGAGGACGGCAATAAACACACCCGTCATTTTGTCGCCTCCTCGATCATTTTTTTGAGCTTTTCAGCCTCTATTTTGGAGAGTTTTTTATCCCGCAGGAAAGCTGTCAGAAAGGTTGGAAGCGAGTTATCAAAGGTTTTTTCAAGCAAAACCTCGCTTTCGTATTTTTGCACGTCTTCTTTTTTCACCAAAGCCGTTACAGTGGCATTTTCGTTCTTCAGAATACCGCGCTCACCGAGTCTTTTGATCATGGAATATGTGGTGGATTTCTTCCACTCAAAACGATCCCGACAAAGCCGCACAAGGTCGGTTGAGTTTACCGGTTCATATTCCCATAAGACGCACATGAAACGGTATTCGGCGTCGAACAATTTCAAATTGTCCATATTCAGTCCCCCATTTCGAGGTCGGATGCATCAGACCTTATGATTAGTCTAACGCATCCGACCTCGGTTTGTCAATGGGCAGCTCCGTTTTATTGGATAAAGATTTTAAGCTTGTTTTGGCACGAATGTTCATAAGGAACCGCCGCCCATTGGAAAAAGGGCAGCGGTTATGTTTTTACGGGTTAATTTTTGTATTCGCGAACCGGCAAGCCTTCAATATAGCCGCGTTTTCCTACCGGGGCAAGCTGAAATCGCGGTCCGTCGTCAGGTGCCCAATCCCAGCCGAAATGCTTCGGATTGTAACGCTTGACAGCATCCCATACTATGTCTATCGCTTCACGAAAATTCTCATCTTCAAATGGCTCTCCATGAAAAATCATATATTTGCAGGCAGGCAAATTGATTATTTCAAAACCGTCGGGGATATCGCCGGAAAAGTCAACTGGAACCTCAACGGCTTGACAGTATTCCGATGTGCCGGGTTTGCGCATATTTTCGGGAAGCCATATGCCTGTCGATTCGTGCAGCGCCCCTTTGATGCTTTCAAGGATACCCCATACCTCACAGCCGACCTCTTCGCAATAAGCAAAATATTCCGTTGCCTTGATTCCTCTTTTTAATATGAGCTTTCGTTCAGGTCTTTCAATAACCTGCGTAAAAACAATTGCGCTGGACATGGTTTTTGTTCCTTCCTCAAATAATTTGTAATACTGATGGATGGGATAGTAGGAAAAAAATTGAAGAGGGGGTGATTCTTCGCGGTATTTTCGTGGGGTTATGGCAAACTCGCGCGAAAAAGCCTTGGTAAATCCTTCATGCGAGCCAAATGCCGATTCCAATGCAATATCGAGTACGCTCTTACGGGTATCCCGCAAACTTTTAGCTGCCTCCGATAGCCTGACTACACGGAGATACTCAAATGGTGTTTTCCCTATCAGCTCGGAAAAAACGCGCAGAGCATGCCACGGCGAATATGACGCGGCTTTCGCCAGGTCTTGCAGAGTTATTTCTTCCTGATAATGCAATACAATATAGTCCTGCATTCGCTGAACAGCATTTATTTTCTCCCAATTTTCAGCCATTCCTACCACCCAAACCAATCTTACCATATCCAAACGAACATATCTTGACCAGAATTGCTCTTTAACTCTGCGGTTAACTCGCTGGTTTCGTTGCCCTGAAGCTTAATTATCCTATGCTTTGTTCTTTCGTCTGCGAAACTCCCTTTTTCCATAATGATATAAATAAAAGATGGCAGATACTTTTTTGTGTCTGCCATCTTTATTCCTCCTCAGTTTTGACAGGTGGTTCCGATCAGTCTTTTGTTTTGCATGATGGATCAGGCGCGGCTTCTAGGAAATCGTTTTTGGCGCTTCTCTTGGCCTCGTACATTTTCTCATCGGCCATACGGATCATTTCCTCAGCCGTAACCGGCTCCAGCATGGTCTGCACCCCCAATGAGGCGGTAATAGTTACGCTTCCGTTTTGCATGGGAATCTCAATCGCCTCGATACCGCTTTGGAGCCGCTCGGCGATATGCCGGGCCTCGTCATCGCCGATATTGTTCAAGAAGATGACAAACTCATCCCCGCCGTACCGGGCAACCCAATCCGTACCGGCCCTGACGCAATTCAGCATAGCGGCGGCGGTATGCTTTAACGCAAGATCTCCCGCTGCATGACCATATTTATCGTTGATGTGTTTCATATTGTCAATGTCTATGAAAATAACGGATAACGGCTGCTGCGTGATTGTGGCTCTGATAACGTCCACCGGCAGCCTGTCATCTACAAAGCGGCGGTTATATACGTCTGTCAGATGATCCTTTACTACCATATTGTTGATATCAGATACCACATTACGTATTGCCTGGCCGCTGTTGTAATCGCCCGTGCCGATCATCATGCTGTCCGTGGCGTTTTTCAAAAGCTCCAGTATGACGGGCGCTTCGGCGGCGTCTACCGGAAACGCGGTGACCAGCATAATGACATCGGGGTTTTGTTCGAGCTTCATGTAACTTATGTTATCGTGATAAGCCCGAACAGAAATGCAGTTATCGCATATGTTCCCGTTCTTCCAATAATCGTAGCAAATTTCGCTTGTTTTTCCGATGCTTTGGTCACGGTATTCCAGGACCCTCTTCTCCACGGGATCCACGATCCGTACCGAATCATACATTTTATTGAAAAAAGCCAGATTTTGTTCCAGCTTGCCGAGACTGATCTGTTCAGGCATCGCATTTTCACCTCAAAATCATTATAATTTAAGCGGCGGTATGTGTCAAATTACGGGCGCTTCGGGAACAGGGCAACAGGAGGGGAAAAATGAGAGCGTGATCATGAAATATATTCGTTTGCCATTGTTTTTCAAAACTGTTGCAGAGACCCAAAGTAGTTGTCTATAATATCAATCAGTCAGTTTTGAAGGAGAAAATAATGAAAAGACACACACCGGCAACGATTGCAGTTTTTTCCTGCCTTTTGACGGCGATTTGCCTGTTTCAGATTGCGGCATTAAAAGACGAGATCAGAAACGTGCAGTCGAGTCTGAACGCTCAAATGGGAGATGTTAATTCGACTGTCAGAAATACCTATTCCAATATTGACAGTCTGCTTAAGAAACAGGCAAGCCTGCTGAGCGGCAGCGGTTACGAGTACGGCGGTTTGAATACCGACAAAATGACCGTGGAACTTTCGTGCTCCGTAACGCCCAGAGAGTTTTCACCTGCCGGCACGACGGCGGTTCTGGTCTTAAACGGCCGGGAGTATCCGATGACGCTTAAAAGCGGCGCTTTTTCGGTAACGCTGGCGCTTCCCCTCTTTGTTCAGAACGAAATTCCCAAAGTCCAATTCGCCGAAGGGGGTGTGCTGAGGACGGAGGCTCTGGACTGGATCCTTACTCCGCGCTACGAGTTTCTTCCGAACGTTTTTGCGTCGCTCAGCGGATCGGCCAGCGGCCGCAATTCCCTTCGCCGCAAGGGGACGGTGGATATTAACGTCGACGGCGCTTCTTCTTTAGAGATCAAATCCATTTCGCTGATAGGGGTTCTGGACGGAAAAGAAATAAACCGTACTTCTATTAAACCGAATGAAAACGCGGATATCCAGGGCTATATTCCGGCTGAGCCGGCCCCGCCGGTTGATATTACCTCTTCCGGGCGGGTCTATCACGGCTCTTATGAGCTGGACGAAACTTACGAGATCCCAAACGGCAGCACGCACGAGCTTTATATTGAAGTCGTGGACGGATATGATCTGCATTACCGCGTTCTGATTGACCGCTTTATTGTTGATAAAAACGGCAATCCCGGGCGGGATGAAAATGAATGGATGTGGCGGGGTACAGAGGCCGACATCTGCGATGCGTCGGGGAATATCCTGTATGGGATTGACCGCGGTTGATATTATCAGCTATGACAAGTGCAACAGCGGAGCACGTACCGGCAGATCATGCACAGGACAAATACGACTATATGCCTTGGGGAGGCGACATCCGCTGACAAAGGGGAATTTGAAAGGAGAGTGGCGCTTGTGTCCGCATTACTAAATTTAGGGAGTCTCATATTTGGGATAATCGCATGGATACTTCCGGTTTTCAATCTCATGCAATATAATAAGGCCCGTCACGGAAGGTGGGCTATCCTTTCCGCCGTAAGCCTCAGTGCCTGTGCCGTCTCGCTTTGCATGCAAATTTTTGAGGTCAACCATCGGGTAAAGATACAGGACTGGTCGGCGCTCATGGATACTTCCCATGCGATGGCATCGGCCGCCACAGTGCTTCTTGTTGTTACAATGATACTTAATGCAATTACATTGGCTGTATACTGCGGAAAAAATCCAAAAGACTGATAAATTTCAATCGGAGGATGGTAAAATGCTTACCATGTTCAATCGGCGGGAACTGATCATTACTTACGATATGAAACGACAGGCGGAGGTCCGGGATTTACTGGCGCAAAACGATATTGACTATTATGTAAAGGTTATCAATAGAAAAAGTCCGTCACCGTTCTTTGCGGGATCCAGAGCCAGGACGGGAACATTTGGCGAGAACCTTCGGCTGGAATATGAGTATATCATCTATGTCAATAAATCGGATTATGGCATAGCATCGGCAATCATAAGCAGAAGAAACAACCGGTAAATTCCAGCTTGACGAGGTGAAACCCTATGATTAGAAAGGCTTTGAAATCTGCAATAGGAGTAAGTATGGGTGTAACGATTGGCGGTGTCGTTTTACCTCGAATTTTATTTTCTGAGCGCCCGCCCCTTATAAAGAAAGTGGGAAGCTGAATGAAAATGCTCCAGTCGACTTACGGCAAGCGCAGGCATGGCCGTGTGGTGCCGGTTTTCGTTGCGCTTTTTTTGTTGGCCGCGCTGATGGCGGCCTGTAATTCGCAGCAGGATGCACGCATATACAGCGTAGATAATTTGCACGCGCTCGGCTTTACCGAGGACGATGTTTTGTATATTTACCCGACCAGGGGAAACCCGACAACCGTGGCCGAGGCGACCGAGTGCGCGGCGACCGACCTTCCAAACTTTTTGCGCCTGGCGGAGGGGCTGATGCAGGCCGACGCCGCGCCCGATATGGAGCCAAACGCCCTCTCGTTGCTGTACCGGACCCTGCAGTTTTTTGGGACTCCCTTTATCGAGGGATATATCGCCGGCGAAATCGACGGCAAAGCGTATGTCCAGCGCCCCGACGGGGTCGTCTGCGCGCTGCCCTATACAGAGTATGAGTTTATGCTTGACCTTTGTAATGTCGTTCGGCCTTATCCGGAGGAGCTTGACCAGATGGAGCTTTTGGGGGCGGTAAAGGCTATGACGACCCTTTACCGGGAAGGAAATATTCCGTCCGGCGCCCAGTTTGACACCCGTTTGCCGCAAAATGTTAATTTTATAATTCCCTCCGTGCAGACTGTGGACGATTTTCACGTCATAGACGCCCGCCCCTACTTCTTCAGCGACATCACGCCGCCCAGCGGGCAATATGTCGCCGTCGTGCCCTGCGGCGATTATTACGAGCTGCAAATGGGCGTGACCGAAGCGGACGGCCAGTGGCAGGTGGGCGGAGTGAAGGTCGCCCGCTCAAACCTCCGAACGATGCAGTATCCCAAAAACGAGGACTGGCGTCTTGTGGTTTTTGGCCCTTCCGTCACCGATGTTTCGGGATGGGGGATGTCTCAGCTGGACAGGGTAGAACTGTTCGATTATAAGACGGGCGAAGTTCTGTGGCAAACCGACGGGCTTTGTGTGGTCGGAAGAGACGCATGGTCTGAAGACGGGCGATACTTTGCGTTTTCCCATGAAACCGGCCGGGCGCAAAATCGCGGACTGCAAACCATGCTTCTGGACACCGCCGATATGACGGCGATCAATCTGGCCCCGCCCGACGGAAAAGCAGACTCCAGGCTGGAGGTGCGCGAATGGGCAAGCGACAGCAAGTTGACGCTGGACTGCAAACCGAAAGGGCAGGAGAGTCGAATGGTTGTGTATGATGTGCAATCCGGCGTGATATCTTCAGGGCAGTAAAGCCGCAGCAGACGCCTCCGCTTAAACCCCGCTCGCCGCAGCTCCAGTCCGGCTCTGTCGCTGCAAGCGTAAGGGAAGTTTATAAATTTGAATTTGATGAGGTAAATATATGACGGTTAAACTCCTGATACTGCCTTTTCTGTTCGCTTTGTTTTTGCAGATGCTTATATGCTTCAAAATACGGAACGACTCCTGGAAAATTCTCCCCATCGCGATCGATTTGATTGCATTCTTTTACGCGGGAGCAAGATTTTTGGGAATAATCGGATATGAAAGCGATACCGCCGGAATTGTGGAAGGTGGCCTGGCCGCGGGGATATTCGTCGGCATAATGGCAGCTGCCGGCCTCGTCGGTATTGTTTTGGCTTGGGTAATTTATTACTCTGTCGGGCGGCATAAAGCTCCCGATATGAGAAGTCGATAAGCAGAAATTTGGAGGTGCGGCCGTGGTGAGGGATTATGCCAAAAGAGCCATCGTCTAAAGGACGATTGGAAATGTGAAAGTGAGGATGATTATGAAAAAAGTTGTATTTGGCGGATTTTGCCTTTTAAGCGGGATTATCCTTTTTACAATCATGGAAGGCTTGCACATATCGCTTGTCTACGGCAGCAACATACCGGATATGATTGTTAAGCTTATTGGTGTTGCACTTGCTGTATATGGATTTGCGCTGGGTATTTCGGGATTAAAATCTGAGGACTGATACATCCCCATTTTGCAAAGTGGATGCCGGGTATTTTCTAAGTTGCGAAATTCAGATATTCAGAATGACGGGTTTGCATATTTTTGATTGGATTGATATTGCCCAGGTAGAGATCATCCATTATTCATATACAATCACTCCTTCAAATCAATCGAATTATTCGCAGCAAAGCAACACAATCTATCATTCCTTGCAGATAAATGAGTTCGTCATCAATGCTTCCGATTTCATTTTGCTTAGCTTCCAGCTTGAGCATCAGCTTGCGGTGCTTTTTCCCTAACCGATCCTGTATGTTATCAAATAGCTTGTCATAGTCTTTCTCTAATTGCCGGTAGTACAAGTCGTTCTCCCGATTCTCTATAACAAGACCGTAAGCGGACTCGGAAAACACTGCTTTTATGTTTTCTGGAATCTGAATCATAAAATTTCCCTTTCTTTTATTAAATATATTCGTTTGCAAACAAAAATGATATATTTATATAATAAATTCATATGTTTGTTTTGCCAAGCACAAAAACAAACTTTTGAGTTTGCTATATCAATTCGGAGTTTGATTTTACAAATAATTTAGTTTATAATGGCAAAAAGGGAGTTTGATATTTATGGGAATGGCTATAAAAGTAAAAATGTTACTTGCCGCAAAAGAAATGACAATTAGTGGTTTGGCGGAAAAAATAGAGCCAAAAACGACGGCGCAAAATATAGGCGCGAAATTGAAACGTGATAATTTAACTGAAAGGGATTTACAGGATATTGCGAAAGCATGTGATGTTACTTTTGAAGGTTGCTTTATTTTGGGAGATGGAAGAAAGATATAAAATAAAACGGAGGTTCGAAAAAGAACACCCCCGCATCATTATCTTCCGATTTCTTTGATAATTCAAATCTAATAAACTTGCTCATCGTTATTATTCATTGACGTCTCTCCAGTTACAAAAATAATTTTGATAAGAGTTTATTCTAAAGCTTTTAATAGCTGTATTAGTTGTATAACTTTTGATTATGCCCTCATCGAAAAGTTCATGTATAAATAAATCAGCACAGGCATCAATTAACAAATCTTTTCTATTATTAAATGGAACTTTAAGCGCAAGATACAACAACTTTTTGCTTCTTATGTATTCGTGAATAAATTCTAATACATCAAGTTCACTAAACTGTTGAGTTTTTTCAAATTGATTAACAAAATCAATACGTATTTTTGTTGTTAAAATAGATTTAAATAAATTATTAATTTCATATGATATGTAATTTCCAATTGCAATTTTTAATACTGTTAATATAACTATAATAAAGAGGATAATATTGAATATTTTTAAATCAAATGGGAAAATATTAAAAATTGCTATATAAATACTTCTAATCTGCTCGATTATTGATAAAATTAAAGTTAATCCAACAGTGGTTGTAAGTGCTACGAAATCACTTTTTTTACTTTTATAATAATTTGTATATTCATTAATTGTTTTATTATTTTTTTCGTTGTCGATATTTTTTATTACAGTATCAAGTCTTTTAGTTTTTTCCGTTTCCGATTTTAATTTTTCCTCCAAATTTTTATTTTTATCTTCTAAATCAAGTATCTCAAATACTCTTTCGTCAATAGTTAGGTCTTTATTATTATTTTTAGATAATGTAAGTGTTGTAACCATTTTTTCTTTTACATATTTTTCGAATTTTTCAACCAGATCATTTGCAATGGCCATTTTATTATTATAAATATCTTCTAACCCTTTATGAACATCCGGATGCAGTGTATTTCTATATCGTCTAAGTCGATCTAACAGATCTGTATCACTTAAATTTTCGTCCTCATTTATACCAATAAATTTTAAAACTTCATCTCTCATATTTAACCTCCTAAATTTCAATATGCCGACTATATAAAGTACAAAGATGTCGCAAATTTTAGCCTGTTTTTAAGTAGGCTTATTTTTATGCCTTCTTTTGCGCTGCTTTCTGATTTTCAAGGGATTTCAGGCCTAATCGTATTAGTTCAACAGTCGCTTCCGAACGAGTTTGATAACGTCGTTCAAAACGGAAGTCCTCAATTTTCTGGAACAATTCCTTATCCACAGACACAGTATACCTCGGTTTATCGGTAGCCATTTTTAACACCTCTCCTGCGATTATACACCAGTGAACCAATGGTGTAAAGATGAAAGATCTTGAATATAATCATTGATGGTGAACCGGCGAACCAGTGAAATAAAACCAAGTATAGATGTGGGAACTTTTTCCTCTTGGTTTAGTCAATTATATTTATAAACAGATTTAATATTGAGGAGATATCGTTATGAAGAGATTCAAACGGATAAACTGCATTGCTTTATCTGTCATAGTCTTGCTTTCAATAATGAGCATTACCGCTCTCGCGGCGGGTCCGGGCGATTTTGTAGTGGAGGACGGGGTGCTGACCGCCTATACCGGAACCGATACGGCAGTAAACATTCCGTCAGATCTGGGAATCACCAAAATCGATGATTTTTTATTTGCAGAGAATAAAACGATTACCTCGGTCACCATCCCGGAGGGGGTGACGTCGATCGGAAACACAGTATTTGCCGGGTGTTCGAATTTAACCTCCGTTACGCTGCCGGAGAGCCTCGAATCAATCGGGCAGGTCGCATTCCATAACTGTTCTTCTTTGACTTCGTTTACCATTCCGGATGGCGTTACTTCTATAGGTTTCGATGCATTCGGAGGATGCTCTTCTATAACCTCGATTGTGATTCCAAGCGGTATCAAAACAATCGAAGACTCCGCGTTTGCCTGTACCGGTTTAACCTCGGTCACCATTCCGGATGGCGTAACGGTAATCGGAGACAGCGCATTCGGTTCCTGTCCCAATTTAATCTCCGTTATCATCCCCGACGGTGTGACATATATCGGACAGGGTGCGTTTTTTCAGTGTCCGGGACTTACCTCCGTCACGGTTCCAGGCAGCGTGACTTCGTGCGGCGTTTCGGCATTCGGAAACGGCGACACGGACGTAACGATATACGGTGCGTCGGGCTCTTATATTGAAAGATATGTAAAATATTATGGAATTCCGTTTGTTGCTTCGGAAGACGTATCCGCCCGCGTTATTATTGCCAAGCCGACAGCCTCAGAAATAAAGATAGACGGCAAAACGGTTCCTGTCCGGGCGTACAATATCGACGGATACAACTATTTTAGTCTTCGCGATCTTGCCGCGGCATTAAACGGGATAGACAAGCATTTTAATGTTGAGGCTGACGAAGAAACCGGCGCGGTTACGCTTAAGCTCAGAACGCCGTATACATTGGCCGGCGGCGAGCTTATTGTTTCGGACGATAAAGCGGATATGACGGCCGCGCCGTCTAAGACGGAATACTACCGCGAGGGGAACGAGGTTTACAGCAATGGGGATACATTCTATCTTTCCGGTAAGATATATATGACGGTGTATACGATCGGCGGCAAGGATTACTGTAAGCTTAGCGACCTTGCGCCCGTCATAGATATCGGCGTCCAATGGGACGGCAGCACGGATTCAATCCTGATTGATACAACATATTCGAAATTTGGGACGTCGACAGCCGAATGAAAAGAAATACAATTCGCTGCTGTCGAAAGCCCAGGTTCGGCTTAAGCACACAAAACAAATAAGAGAGCAGGCTGAATCATTCTCAAAAGATTCGGTGTGCTCTTTTTTGCCTGTATGCCGGAAAGCTCCCGCTGAAATCATTTGGAACGAATAAGCCAAGGAGGCGGCGACCGTGAAAATCCACCCTGCCGTAAATAAAGCGTTTCGCGTTTTAATAAGAGCCGCACTGATCATGTTCGCTGCTTTCGTCGTTTATATGATCGCTTTTGCGAACGGTTACGGAAGGCCTGTCGGCCAGCTTATGGCATACAGGGAGATACGCGCGTATTTTAACAGCCATTATGACATCAGTGAATATAAGTTGAAGCCCGCGCTGTACAATTTTGTGCAGACCGAGTACGTCGTCCAAGTGGAGTCGAAAAGGAACCCCGACGTCCGTTTTATTATTACACAGGACATGGATGGAACAATCCATGACGGCTTTGAGGAACAGGTGGAAAGCGGCAGAAATACGGCCGCCCGGTTTGGCAAGGAATATGCGGATATCCTTCGGCCGGTTTTCCGCGAAGAATTCGGTTCGGAACTGGATTCGCTGGGAGTTTCGGCGTATGCGCTGTCGCCCGGCGTGTCACCGGGCGATGCCTTTGACCCGTCGAATCTTGCCTCGTTCGCCCTTCAGCTTTATTTTTATACGGACGCGCCTGACGCCGACAAAGCCGCGGACATTCTGAAACGGGCCGACAGATTGATGCGGGAAAACGGACGGTCGGCCGATTTTTACAATTTACGCATCTACCCCCGGAACGAAGGCGACGGGCAGGCGACTATTGTGATCAACCGGATGCCCCTCGCTTTTATTGAAAACGATGACCTGAGCGGCCTTATCAAGTACGCGCTTTCAGACCCGGAAACGTTTTTTGAGGAAAACGGGTTCGGCGTGAACACCATCGGCACAGGGCCGGGAAACATGCCGGAGCCTTCATTAAACGAACTTCTGACAACGGAACTCGCGGCTGATCTCGAAAGCATCGGCGTCGATACCGGAGCGCTTACAAAACTGGAGATCGTCGATCCCACAGTGAAAGATCCGTCATGCTATGATATTTCATCAACAGATAAAATTCATATATATTTAGACGCGGACAGAAATGTTGTCGGCATTTCAAATTTCGCAGCGGAGGATAACGGCTTGTCGGCGCAGGAGAGCGTTCCTAAATTGCTCGATAAGGTCCGCAAGCTGCTTCATTTGGGCGACGACTATATCTGCTCCGACGGTTATACATCCTTTACCTTTACCCGCCAGTATCCGAGCGGCCTTGAAAACATATATGAATCCGTCAATGTTCAGGTGAGCTCACGTGCCCCCGCCGTAACGGTACTGCGAAGGTTCAATGTGCCGCCCAACCGGATCGAACCGGTTTTGACAAAAACAGAAGCCGCCGAGGCGGCGAAGAACAACGGCTATGCAGTGAACGGTGGCGACGCGCCGCTCGTTTGCTATCGTCCGCCGGATTCGAAAACCGGCGAGGTAAGGCTGGCTTATGAAATTCCCTTTGGCACTGCTTTACGGGTAATGATCGATGCCGAGAACGGCGATGTACTGGGGGAAGTCGCAATGAAATCCGCATCAAAACGGCAATAAAGCGCCCCGGTTTGTGCCGGCTCACGACCAATACAGAAAGGATATATATGAAAAAGAAAAAGATAGTAATATCAGTGCTGTCATTGATCGTTATCGCTGTAGCCGTATTTGCAATTTGCGCCTTAAATCCCCAAACAGGACGATGCCTTGTGACAACCGACGGAAGGTATATGATTGTTAAAGAAAACGGTATTCCTATTGTTATGAACAATCAATCCGGCAACGAGAGTTTGTTTGACGGTTTGAATAATGGCGATATGATTATAGTAGCTTGCCCGTATATGGTTGAGACATCATATCCGGGCAGGACGGGCGTTATTATGTGCATGCGGATTGCAAAGGGCGGTTTAGATGATGTTCCCGAGGCGACTTTGTCTGAATTGTACGGAATGGGTTATAGGTTTGAAGGCGAACCATAATTTCAAGGTTTATAATAGAGGTTCAAAAAATGAAAAGTACTGACCTTACTCTCCGGCCTGTCAGGGATGAAGATATCGGTTTGCTGGCCGCATGGCTGAATAAAGACTATATCTTAAAATGGTATCACGACGCAAACGAATGGCTTGCTGAAATTAACGAGCGGCAGGGCACTTATTCATGGATACGCCATTTTATAGTCATGGATGGCGAAACGCCTATCGGCTTTTGCCAATATTACGATTGCTGTAATGCCAATGATATGGAAGATTGGTACAGCGTTACAGAGCGCGGCGATACCTTTAGCATAGATTACCTGATCGGTGACGAGGTCTATTTAGGCAAGGGTTATGGAAAATCCATTGTCAGGCTCCTGACCGATACCATCCGGCAGAAGGAACATGCAAACCGGATTATTGCGCAGCCGGAAACAGAAAACCATTCCTCCAACCATGTGCTGATGGCAAACGGCTATATTTACGATAAACAAAAAGGATATTACTGCAAATTGCTGTAGTTTCGTCGGCATAAGATACAAGCGGTAACTGTAAGGAGAAATGCAAGTGAAAAAAATCATAATGGGTATCGCAGCTGTTATTTCTGTATTATCCCTTGTGGCCTGTGGAAATCCGCCCCCAAAACCCGATATGTATATTGAGAAAGCAGAGCTGTCGCAAAAAGAAGAAGATATAGCGAAATTGCTTGGAGACAACAGCGATCAACTTATCTATGATTTTAGGTTAGATGATACTGTACAAAGTGTTCAAATCAATACATATCGGCTGACAGACGGTGAATGGCGAATGATTTCAGGAGGGGGTGGACAGCAATTCTCCGATGAAAAGGGCAGACTTGCTCTTGATTTTGAAAATATTGCCGAGGGATTAAGGGTAGCATTGCAAAGCGAGCATAACAGCGGCTCAACAAAGTATTCTTCCGAGCCCGCCGAAGAATTTGCGGGGATGGGAAGAGCAACGTCTATGCTGAGTGATTTAACTGAAATTACTTATGAAAAAGAAATTCCGTTGGTCGTGCAAATTTCAACGGCTCAAAATTCAATTAATTCATATAATGTTGATTATTTCTTTTCGCCTGATGAGTATCAGAAGCATGGTTACGAGCATGTTTATGCCATAACAGTTTTATTCAGCCAAAAGACAGTTGGAGAATTGGATACGGAAAATTGACATTGCCGAAAGAGCCCTAAACCCATACTGAGCCAATTTGAGTCGCGAATATAATGGGAAACTGAGAAATAAGATTGTCTTGCAAAGGAAACGCAAAATGATGAAAAAAGTATATTGGGATACGCTTGAAAGCAAAGGGTGCGCTGCAATTCTCGCAAAGGATGTAGAGGTTGTTCCTGCGGGAACTACGCTTTATTCCATGAGTGTAAAAAACAAGAATGCAGAGTATCAAAAATACGCAGATGCATATGATTTGAGGTTTATCTTTGATGATGACATCCCTCAAGTGGATTTTTATACAGTTCCCCAGGTTGATATTTTTGCAAGAGACAGCGTGGGAGGGTTATTTGGCACAGTTGGTCAGACGACAGATATAGGTGACGCTGCGCCCGTTTGTTATATCAACAAGAGTAAGGAGTGCTTTTTGATTGCTGATAGCCTAAAAGCTTTTTTGCAGATGCTTTCGTCGGACGGTGATTGGAGAACTCGTATGGTTCCTGATCATGACATTGTTTTCTATAAATCAAAAGCCGATGCAGAGCACAGTTTGGAATTTTTAGAAATTCATCAGGAAATAAAGGGGAATCCCCGGAAACCATTGAAATGAAACGGTTTCCGGGGATCTGAGTTTGGTGCGGATAACAGGACTGCGCGCCTTTTTAAGCCGCTTTCGTATGTTCTTTTCCTGCTTACCGGCAGATTCCGCGCGATTTCGGCCGCGCCGGTGCCAATATTGTAAGCGCATGTTTAATATTCATCCAGCACAACCCCCTTGCGGCTGCCCATAACCTCGATCATGATGAGCGCGCCAAGCTTGAAGCCGTGGATAAACTTTTCTTCCGCAGTTATGCCGTTGATCGAGGATTGCGCGTTGGTAAAGTCTAGAAACAGGTTCTTTTCCGTGCCGTTTAGGAGGACAAGCAGCTTTTCTTCATTGTCCGCTATGGTCCGCATAGCCTTACCGTACTCCGAATCCTTGTCAAAGCTGCCGGTGTTCGGGTCTATATTGCCGTAAAACAAATCTTGCAGTATGGTCATTCTTAAATCAGCTCCTTTCAAATAATCGCAATACCTTGAAAGAAAGCCTTGCACATGGTAAAATATTTGTGCAGTCTGCCTTTTAGGTAGTTGCGTGGGGGAAGTGGCATACTTCTTTGTGGGAGAGCGCCGCTTCCCTTCATTTTTTTAGGTCATCGTGCACCTTATGAATGCCTTTCCGGATCACTTCGGAACGGGAGGTATTTAGCTTCTTTGCACTTTCATCCAGTTGATCCAGAGTGATTTTATCCACCCGTACCCGTAACATTGTATCCTTTGGATTCTCAGGCCGAGGACCCGGTTTCTTTTTAGCTACCAATTCATCACCTCCGACTTGTAGCTACAAATTAATTATAATCTTGTTGCTACAAATTGTCAAGCCGAAACACTAACGCGAAAGGCCTCCGGTTCAAGCCCTGTCTCGATACATGCAAAAAGAACAGTATGGTTAAAACCATACTGTTCTTTTTGGTGCGGGTGGTCTTACGGCATTCGTTTAAGAATCCAGTAAAATCAATGCTTCGATGGCAGTCAAAAGCAGTATTTACATTAAAATCCGGATGGGAGAGGTCTGATATAAAATCCGGCAAGCCCGAGAAAGATTCTCAGCCCTTTCGGCAAGCGGCAGGACAAGAAACAGCCGGTTGTTTTATTGTTGGCATAAGAACCGCTCACGCTTCTCCTTCTGCTCCAATCGGGGCGATGACGTCTTTATCTGAAGCGCATTTCTTCCATACTATTGTCGCGATTACAACATAGCAAGCTGATATGAGGTATATAGCGCCTTCAAGCAACCAGAGATTTGAAGTGCAGCGTGACAGGATAACGGCGGCCGCGTTTATAAATGCATGCAGTATAAGCGCAAGGGGATAGAGCCAGAAGTGCCGTCCTCCGTTTTTCGCGGCAAACCATACCAGAACCGATAAAGAGAGATGGAGGGCCACGGCGGAAAAGCGCTCGACCGAGCCCACCAAAAAATCCGTGGGCGCGGCTCCCGCGAGCGCCGCTATTGTTGCGTTGATTCTCTGCAAAGCGGCCGGATCGGTGACTCCGGCGGTCAGTTTGTCGGCCATGCCGGCGTTGAGCGTAACGGACATCACGATATTCGATATCATGTTGGTACTGAGAATGTAAACGGCCTCAAATCCGCCGTGCCCTGCGCCGTACATCAGGGCGTTTTGATTGTTACCACGTTTCCTTCTCAGTACCGTTTTAAACGCGGTATAACGGCCGGTTTCCTCAAAAAGTCCGGCCATCAGTCCGCCGTAGATGCCGTATAACCATATATTGTTCAGAATCGCCTTGCCGGTGTCTGTTGCCAAGATCAAATTGTGGATGAAGCTTTCGAAAAGCAATGCAAATACGATAAAAACCGCGCAACCGATAAAAAACGGCGCGACATCCGCCTTACGCTTCTTTCTGAATACAAGAAACAATACGACAGGGATAGCGATTCCTATAAGAGCTGAAATCGCCATAAATATGATAGATAATGCCGGTACTGTATTGTACATATCATTACTCCTTCTATTAACCTCCCGCTATAGGAGCGGCGCCCAACAGATTTAAAAACAACTCACAGTTTTTCATAGAGAGGTCAGTTGCCCTACTTGATATCGCCAAAGCTGGTTTTTCCCGCAAGCACATCCTCCAGCATGATGCAGACGGCTTTCTCCGGTTCCTCAAAAACAGGGCTGTGGGCAGACTGCCGGAATAAGTAAAAGCCTTTAACGGGTGCCTGCAATTGTTTGAAATAGGATTCCGCCAGTATATAAGATACGGTATAATCGTAGATGCCGCTGAAAAAATAAACCGGAATCGTTAGTTCGGGAACTTTTCGGATCATATCGGCTTCGTTCATTTGCCGCCTTAAATCTGTCATCCTGTTCAGCGCCGACTTGCCGCGCCATATGTTTATCTTTTCCGCCAATGTATATGCCCGGCACTGCATCACCGGCAAAAATATCCCGGTAAAAACGGATTTCATACTGTGCATCGTTCCAATACCAAGATCGTGCATAGTCTCATCACGGAGCGGCAGATTCATAAGATATGCCGAATAGTCTTTCAATTTTCTTGCCTTTACCTGATTCCCGTTTGCTATATATTGTGACAACATATATCGATATGCCATCTTTTCAGATTCCTGCTGCTTAGAAACCTGAGCCATTCCAATATAGGCATGATACAATTCCGGAGCACGCGCAGCGGCCTGGATTCCAGGAAACGTCCCCCAGGAATGCGCCATCAAATAGATTTTTTCCCGGCCAAAGCGTTTGCACAGGTAGTCTGTTACAGCGATGATATCAGAAATCAACTGCTCCGTTGTCACGCTTTTGCAGGCGCTGTCCGACTGATAGGAAAGACCGCTTCCACGCTGCTCCCAATAGCAGACCGTGAATTTTTCTTCAACTTTCGCCATATATTTTTCGGCTAAAAAATACTCCGGCATTCCCGGCCCTCCGTGTACAAACAATATCACCGGATTATTTTTGTTTTTTCCTCTGACGAACATTCCCTGCCGGACATCGTTTATTTCTACAAAGGTCTTTTCTGAGATGCTCTCTGCAATTTCTTTTTTATCCGTATTGGGGAAAGGGCGCGGTTTCCCGGGGCTCCGGATCAACAAAACAGCTGCGAGGATCAGAAAACCTGCCGGTAAAGCATAAAGGATTCCCATCATTATTGTCACAAGCTTTCATATCATTTTCGGTATATAGGGCGTCCTTTTCACGCTTTGATTTTTTATCCGTGATTATTACGGATAATGTCTTCAATTTTGGTCTCCCAATTCTGATCATAGCGGACGTATTTCATCGTTACAATGGAGGAGAGGCCATGAACCAGCGCCCACATAGAAATGATGGCGTCATTAATTTTATTTATTGGAAACCCCATATTTTTTAACACGCGCTGCGCCGCGTCACGGAAAAGCCGAAATGGGGGGAAGTTGTTTTCACCGTCACCATTCATCGAGAGATCGATCTCCATGCACGGTTGAGAGAACAGGAACGAAAAATATTGAGGATGATGAAGGAAAAACAGGACGTAGGATTTTCCGATTTGTATGAGCAGCTCCGAGTCCTCGGGACAGGTACTTGTTCGTACCGTATCCTCCAGTACCTGCATAAACTGCGCCGTTACGTATGCCTGCATTTCTTTCAGCAGATCTTCTTTATTCTGAAAGTGGCTGTAAGGCGCAGCGTGGCTTACGCCGCATAGAGCCGCCACCTTTCTTAACGAAAAATTGCTTTCGCCCTCATCATTAATAAGACCAATACCGGCTTCCAACAGTTCATTTTTTAAGTTGCCATGATGATATGGCTTATCCATTAACGATACCTCTCTTTGATCTTGACACTGTAAAGATTATAACAAAGGATCTTTACAGTGTCAAGATAATAATTGACTATATAAAGGGGTTGATATTGATATTCTTAAATATGTAAGCTATTATCAAAGTAAAAACGGAGGAAATATTATGAAAAAGATAGTTCGATTCATATTGGTTATTCTGATTATAACTATGTGTACACCTCAAGCTGCTTTAGCGGTTTCAAATTACACTGACGATTTTATTCCAATTTCTCCAAGCCCAGATGATTATTATCTATCCTATATCCAGGGGGATGTCGGTGTTGAAAAAAATTTGACTGCTACACCTACAGACTCAATAGTCTATGTTGACGGAGTGCAAAAGAACTTTCAGGCATATAACGTAGATGGGAATAATTACCTTAAACTCCGGGACTTGGCTTATACTTTGAGCGGTTCTCCAAAGCAATTTGATGTTGTTTGGGACAGTCAAAATGGAACAATAAATTTACTGCGTAATCAGCCTTATACTGTTGTTGGCGGCGAAATGACCGGAAAGGGCAGTTCTGCTGTTACACCAGTTGAGACCGGGGCAAGAATTATACTGGATTCTCAGGAGGTTTCGCTATTTGCATATATTATTGAAGGCAACAATTATTTTAAGCTTCGCGACATAGCGGAAATTTTTGATTTTAACGTTACTTGGGACGGAACAAACAATGCAATTATAATTCATACATCTGAAAGTTATTCGGCAGACTACAATATTCAAATTGACCGTGCAACAGATGAACTTTTAGACAATTATATTTCATTTCATGAATACATCAACGATGAGGACGGTGCCAGGCTCATAATTCGGACTGATACAGAAATAAAAGATTTTGCTTTTATTTCTGTTGATTATGATAATGCGGGAGACAAACTTTTTTTCCTTGCAGGGGATACATTGTTCTCGGTTGATGAATTGTCACCTGAAAAACCGTTTGTAGTAAAACTGATGATCCCTGGTTCAGTACCGGCATATGGCATATCCTTTGTGGATGAAAACGGTGTTGAGAGGTATTATACGATTAATTTGAGTGGCAGAGGTGAGGAGGAAGGTCCTCCATATATTCTACTTGAATTTGAAAACGGGAACAGCAAATAAGAATTATCCTTAGATACTTATGCGAAAGCACCTCATTTCCAAACGGCTTAGGAAATGAGGTGTTTTCCGTATTCAGTTTGCCTTATGGGGTGGGTTCATACTTCTCAGCATCATTATTCTTTTTATATTCTAAAATATCTCCCGGCTGACAATCCAAAGACTCACAAATTGCTTCTAAGGTCGATAGTCGAATTGCTTTTGCTTTTCCATTTTTCAATATAGAAAGATTAGCTAATGTTATACCAACTCTTTCTGCCAGCTCTGTTACACTCATTTTCCTTTTTGCAAGTATTACATCAATATTTATTATAATTGCCATGCAACTCACCTCAGATTGTTAAATCATTTTCGGATTTTATATCAATGGCTTCCTGCAAAAGCCTTTGAAGGATGGCTGCAAAGGTCGCTATTACAACCGGAGAAAGGCCAATGACAAAACCAATTAACACTAAGCCTGGGGCATCATCGAATTCCGCAAAACAAAATATGAGCGGCATTATGCTTGCCATATACAAAGCGCAAATTGCGAATGCGCAATATTTTATATTCCTTAATGCCTTTACGGAAAGGTCGGAAAAAGCCTTCTTTTTGTCTATATAGCTTAAAAGCTTCAACGTTTGATGCAGGGCAAAGAAAAAGGGGATAACCGCTGCATATAAACCAACTAAAAAAACAAGATTCACAAAAGCAAACCAAGTCGATATTCGCAGTGATGCCACCTCGGCTATCATTGCCGCCTCTTTTGATATCTCTGGAAACAAGGCGATGCTGAATATAAGCACCACAATCCCAATGAATAAGACTACCGCTCTCATAAGAAATGTTGCCCCACGCTGCATAAAAACACCTTCCTTTAATGTTATTGCGAGTTTGATTATATGCAATAATTTATCGTTTGTCAATAAATAAATCCTGCAATACGATATTTAATTTCTGTTTATCGATATGATCTATCGAAAGATAATTGGGCATGACATCATAATCCATATAAAAAATCAGTAGTTGTACCAACGGTACAACTACTGATTCGGATAATCATTTATTCTAATCCCCCTATTCTTCCGCAAATCTGAAAGGCGATTTTCGCGCCCAATATCAGGCCGATTTCGAAATAAACGTCTTGGAACACTCCGGCTTGCTCGTTGAAATATCCGGAGATTTCATCGTACTCGCGGATATCGGAATATCGGGCGTCAAAGAAAGCCGTTGCCTTTTTCCTTGCCTCCGCAAGCCTTTCAGAGTATGTTTTTTCGGACGGTTTTTCAAAGCTTTCGCTTCCGTCCATTATAAAATCCTCAATACAATTCAGGTTTGCCCTCCGTAATAAATCACTGAAATCCATCTTCAATGCCCCTTTCCCTGTGGTTATATGTCCGCTGGCTGACGCTCAAACAAAAGCTGATGCAGAAGACGCGCCCCGCATTTCAGACCGATTTCAAAATATACCTCTTGGTACGCTGTAATTGCTTGGGATATGTCCGCGAAAACAGCGTCGCGTTTTTCTCCGTCCAGGTATGTGTTTTCAAGATACCGCCGCATGGATGCGCTATCCTCGTCAATCCTCTGCTTGTATGGCCGCTTGTCAATGTCGCTTTCGTCGCCAACGTCATTGAGAAGAAGCCCACGGATGACCTGTAAATCAGCGCGGTTGAAAGTTTGCTCGATGTGGTTTGTCATAAAAAATTTTCACGCTCCTTATAGAAATTATAAGATTGCTTTATGCAATTATTTGATTTCTATTGTATACGTATTTATTGCGGTAGTCAACAGAAAAATGCAAGAGATAGCTTTCTTTTAGCATTTTCTCTTTTGCTATTTACAATATTTTCGTATATACTTACTTGTTGAAGAGGTGATTGCATGGGAATGGCAATAAAAGTGAAGATGTTGCTTGCTGCAAGAGAAATGACTCTTGGTGATTTGGCTGAAAAGATAGAGCCGAAAACAACCCGCCAGAATATAACCGCTAAAATTAACCGGGATAACCTGACCGAACAGGACTTACAGGCGATTGCAAAAGCATGTAATGCAACATTTGAGGGAGTTTTTACTTTAACAGATACCGGAAAGCAGATATAAAAACGTTATCTTTTTTTCACGCTTGCCTTGTCAAGAATAGGTGTGAATATACGGTTTCAAAAAAATACGACCGATCTTGACAACGGAACAGAAGCAAAATAATACAAAGGGGTATGTCCAACCGCAGTTGGACATACCCCTTGATTACTTTTTGAAGAATTAGCTGATATTTCATTCCGCAACCACCGGTTGCGCAGATTCCGGTGTGCAGTGGTTGCGTGCAACCAACACTGCTGCTAAAATAATAACAGTGAACGGAGGTGGAATTATGGAATTGAAAGAACGGCTGATTCAAGAACGGAAAGCCCGGGGGTTTAGCCAAGAGGAATTGGCTGTTCAAATCGGCGTTTCGCGGCAGGCGGTGAGCAAATGGGAAACCGGAGATGCCCTGCCAGACCTTCCCAAATTGATAGCATTGGCGGAGGCGCTGAATATTAGTATGGATGCGCTGTGCGGACGGGAAATATCCTCGGCATCCCCCTCGCCTGAAAAAGAAGCTACTCCGGCAAAGCCGTGGTTGCTCAGGCGTATTGCAAATTTTGCGCTGATTGGGTTTCTGCTGGCCGGAAGTTTTTTTGCAGGAACACAATTTGATGGCACACCGGAATCGAAAGCGACGCTCACACCATCCCTGCCGGAAACCTTTTCTGTATCAGGAGAACAGTTTTTTATTGAAGGTGGCGACCTTTCTTATCAGTTCGTCCCCAGCATCATTGGAGAAGCGTATACATACCAAATTACTTTCAGCGGACAAAACAACTCGCCCCAGACCTTCATTGCGCCATACAGCGGCGGCATATGCACTGATGCGGTAGCCCTAAGTGAATACGACACCTACTCCGTTACGGTAGTGGTCAGCAGCGTACAAGACAGCCGCGCCGTTGCGCTGGCCTCGGGCCTGAATTTCAGTAAAAGTTCCGGCTCTGTCCAGTGGACGCCTATAGAATGACCGATGTCCGAAACGCAACACGGTAAGCATAATTTCCAGTTTATAACCTTGACAGATTATAGCAGGTTATAGCAAGCCGGGAGCCCTTAGAGCCACTAGATTTCGTCCCGAACGTATGATTAATTAAAAGCTGTAATTGAACGTATCAAAGCTTTGATATGTTCAATTATGGATATTTCCTTTTATATGCTTGTACGTACAAAGAAGCCATGCTATACTGCAAAATATACGGCGGTGACGATTATGACAGATGAACAGATCCTTCAGGCTATGAAGTCTATGCTTGAGCCTATGCAGAAGGAATTTCAAGAATTCAGAGCAGATTTAAGCGAGGTTAAGCAAGAAGCAAGAAAAACAAGCATTATTCTTGAAAATGAAGTTAAGCCTAATATTCAACTGCTTTTGGAGGCCCAGCAAGACATAAACACCAAGTTTCAAAAGCTTGATCGTATGGAAAACACTCTTAACTCTGCCAAAATAGAGTCTTGAGCACCAATTTTAAGCCCATTTACTTCTGTGTAGGTTATCTCTGGTTCCAGAACAGATAAATTAATTGGTTTTGATCCATGATCTAATAGAAGAAGGCAATGCAAAATAATTTGTGCTTTTGCCTTTCCGAAGGTAGTTTGATAAACTAAGGTTGATTGACAAAACACAAAATATCATAACAAATATTCTTTCTGCAGTCGTTTGTTTTACTGAATACTTGATGACAGCCGCCTTTATAATATTTCAGTGTAACATCAGATTTTATTTTACTTTCAATAAACGCCGCGCTTTTCGGTTTTACGCTTTCATCATTCAAACATTGAATAATCAATGTAGGACATGCAATGTTCTGAAATAATTTTTTGCTTTTTGTGAGCATCCTTAAAAATTGAATACATGATCGTATCGGCGTGCCGAAAACAGCTTTTTTATAATAACTGATATTGTCACATCGTCTGTGCTTGATATCATAAAATAAAGATTTGAAAATAACTTTTATATTCCAAAAATATACCGGCGTGTTGATAAGCACCAGCCTGTCGACCTTATGTTGATTTTCCAGATATGTACAAACCAATCCACCCATAGAAAAACCTATCAATGCTACCGAATCGTATTCATTCTTAACTTTTACCAAAGCCCGGTCTCCAGACTGGATCCAATCCATATAAGTGGATTTGCTTAATTCTTTTTTTGTGCTGCCGTGACCGGCAAGCAAAACACTCTGAGCAGAGATATCATGCTTGAATAAATATTCTTTTAAATACTCAATCTCGTTAAGTCCGCCGCCAAATCCATGTATGATGATATAGGCTCTGTTATGCACTCGGTTTAACTCCAATCCATGAAAAATCTTTATTAATAGTATATCACATATTTCTCGAAGCAAAAGACCGTCGATTGTTGTCGACGGTCTTTTCGATGGTGCGGATAACAGGACTTGAACCTGCACAGCCTTGCGACCACTAGAACCTGAATCTAGCGCGTCTGCCAATTCCGCCATATCCGCATATCCGTATTATGGTCAAATCCCCGCTCTTTTTTTCGGGCGGGGATTTTTATTGGTGCGGTCGATGGGACTTGAACCCATACGGTTACCCACACGCCCCTCAAACGTGCGCGTCTGCCTGTTCCGCCACGACCGCGTTTTCCGTGCGT
Organism: Clostridiales bacterium UBA6114; assembly: GCA_002423435.1. Lineage (GTDB taxonomy): Bacteria > Bacillota > Clostridia > Oscillospirales > Butyricicoccaceae > UBA6114. The sequence goes on along the minus strand of DIWE01000038.1, from coordinate 94,264 downwards.
TTTGACGCATATATGATTATAGTAAGCTTACGGCCGTTTGTCAAGAAAGACTTGAAAATTTGTTCTGGAAAAAGATCGGTCGCATTGTGTCGAAAGGAGATATTTACCGGAGTATCGCTATTCCGGCCGGGCGGGAGAGACGGGAAAAGGTTGACAAGGCGGAACAACAAATGTATACTAATATGGTGAACATATAGTGAACGAAAGAATGGCGGTGGAGCTGTGCGAATTACTCATGAGGCGGATTACGCCATCCGGATTCTTTTTTGTCTGGCTTCGAAAAATGAGAAAATGGGCGCAAAGGAGCTTTCCGACTGCTCGGGGGTGACCCCTCGGTTTACCCTGAAAATTCTTCGGAAGCTGACCGGCTCGGGATTGGTAAAATCTTTTAAGGGAATGAAGGGCGGATACGCCTTGCAGACCCCCGCGCAGGATATTTCAATCGGGCAGATTGTCGAGTTGATCGACGGACCGATCCGCATTACCCACTGCCTTGACGACGACTATGCGTGCACAAGGATGGAAGGGGACAGGAAATGCGAATTCCACTCCTCGTTTTTGGAGATTAATCAAAAACTGCGGGAGAATTTGTACGATTTGAAATTAAGCGCGTTTATTCACCGACAGTAAAAAGAAGGGGGGCAGTTAAAAACTGCCCCCTGCCTTTTTAATAGCCCAGCTTTTCGTTGATAAACACGATTTCGTACTGAGATTCGCTTAAGTTTCGTTCTATGATGCATGTAGCCCTGCATATCCTGTCGGGACTGTCGCAGTCATAGCATTTGTCGCCTTTTACGGCGCAGGGGGTCTTTTTATTAAGCCTTTTGGCATTTAGCGGCGCGGCAATGTTTTTCGCCCTGTATAATCCGCTCTCGAGATCGGCAGTAAGCTTGTTGATCCCGACAACGAAGTACACCTTCTCATGCCCGTAGAGCGTGGAAGAAAGGCGGTTTCCGCTTCCGTCGATATTGATGATTTCGCCCGTTTCGGTTATTGCGTTGGCACTGGTCAAATAGATCTTACATTGCCTCGACAGCTCACGCACGGCTTTTGCGCGGATGTGGTTGTGGCAGCTTACGATGTTGTTTTCGCCAAGAACTTCGAACAGCCTCATTTCAGCCAGAGTGGTCGAGCCGCCGAAGCCAACGGTGGTATTTTTGATCTTTCCTTTTAAGTATTCGACCGCCTGCTCTTTCGCTTCAAAAAAAGATACCTCAAACCCTCTTTTTTTGAAAAGCTCCATCGTTTTTTGAATATCGGCCATTGCAAACACCCTTTCCGACATGAATTATGATAATCATGACAATGCCGCTAAACGCTTTTTCTGTTGTACTGGAAACGCGTGCCGGCGAGTGAGTTCCAGACATCGTCGCAAAGCGCGAGGAGTTCCGTGCTCAGAGGTTCGCCTTCGACGCAGGCGATATTCTGCTCAATCTGCGGCAGGCGGCTTACGCCGGTGATGACGCTTGTGACGCACGCTTTTTCGGCGCACCATTTCATCGCAAGCTGCAGGATGCCCATGCCGTGGTCGGACGCAATCGCGCTCAGCTTCTCGACGGCGGCAAAGTTTTCGTCCGACCAGTAGCGATCGTAATAATTCTTGCTGAGAGCAAAACGGGTGTTTTCCACCGGCTGGCCGGGTTTGTGCTTTCCGGCGAGCAGCCCTCCGGCGATCGGATTGTAGACGACCATTCCCATTTTATGAGCCTCAAGGAACGGCACGAGCTCGCTTTCAATGCTTCTCGTGATTATGTTGTAGACGTTCTGGGTAATGACGGGCGGCACATAATCCCGCTTGTCGCAGATTGCGAGCGCGTCCCCGATCTGCCATGCGGCGTGGTTGCTGATCCCGACATAACGGACCTTTCCGGACTTTACAAGGCCGGACATCACTTCCATCGTTTCCTCAAGCGCTGTTCCGTAATCGGGGCGGTGCAGGTAATAGATGTCGATGTAGTCGGTACCCAGACGCTTGAGGCTCGCATCGCAGGCGGCGATGATATTGCGGCGGTTTAAACCCACGTTGTTCGGGTTGTCCCCCATTTTGTTGCCGACCTTGGTTGCGAGTACGATCCGGTCGCGCCCGCCTTTGAGCCATTTGCCGACGACCTTTTCGCTTTCTCCCTGGTTGTACGAGTTTGCGGTATCAAAAAAATTGATGCCGTGTTCAAACGCGTAATCCATGATTTCGAGGCTGTCTGTCTCGCTTGTCTGCCCGCCGAACATCATGGTGCCGAGACAGAGCCCGGATACCGTAAGCCCTGTTCCCGCTAAAGTTTTGAATTCCATAGAAAACTCCTTTCGGTTTTGATACTGTCTATATTATGCCCGCGCTTACCTTCTGTCAAGCGGCTGTTTGAGCGCGTTTTCTATGATGCTCCGACAGCGCTCGCCATGCATTAAGAAATTGCCGGAGACGGGGTGGCGGCATAAAAAACATTGATGTGATCGGCATGGCCTTTAAGCCTTGCCTTGTCATTCAAGCTCAAATGCGCCTGTATACAGCTGATAGTAGTTTCCCCTCTCTTCAATGAGCTGTTCGTGGCTGCCCCGTTCGATGATACGGCCATCCGCCAGTACCATAATGACGTCGGAATTCTGAACGGTGGACAGGCGATGGGCGATCACAAAGACCGTCCTGCCTTTCATCAGGGCGTCCATGCCCTTTTGCACGATCGCTTCGGTTCGGGTGTCAATCGAAGAGGTGGCTTCGTCCAGGATCATGACGGGCGGGTCGGCCACAGCCGCGCGGGCGATGGAAATCAGCTGCCGCTGCCCCTGCGAAAGGCCGCTGCCGTCGCCTTCCAGCACGGTGTGATACCCCTGCGGAAGCATGCGGATAAAACCGTCGGCGTTTGCAAGCTTTGCGGCCGCGATGCACTCTTCATCCGTCGCGTCCAGCTTGCCATAGCGGATATTGTCCATGACCGTCCCCGTAAACAGGTTCACATCCTGCAAAACGATGCCGAGCGACCGGCGAAGGTCGGCCTTTTTTATCTTGTTGATGTTGATTCCGTCATACCGGATTTTTCCGTCGGCGATGTCATAAAACCGGTTGATGAGGTTGGTGATCGTCGTTTTCCCGGCGCCGGTCGCTCCGACAAATGCGATCTTCTGGCCGGGCTCGGCGTAAAGCGTGATATTGTGCAGGACGGTGTTGTTTTCATCATAGCCGAAGTCCACGTCGAAAAAGCGGATATCTCCCCGAAGCGGCGTATACGTTACCGTCCCGTCGCCGTGCGGATGCTTCCAGGCCCATGTTTCCGTCCGCTCACCGCATTCTCTTATTTCGCCATTTTCCATTTTGGCGTTGACGAGAGTGACGTATCCGTCGTCCTGTTCGCTTTCCTCGTCCATCAGCTCAAAAATTCTTGACGCGCCCGCGAGCGCCATGACCACCATATTGAACTGCATGGAAATCTGGCCGATGGGGTTTATGAAGCTGCGGGACAGGGTAAGGAAGGATGCGATCGTACCGATTGTCAGGGCATGGACGCCGGTGAGGCTCAGGTTGGGAAGGCCCGTTATGCCCGCCGCGCCGCCGACGATGGCGAGAAGCACATAGAGCAGATAACCCATATTTCCGATAACCGGCATTGTGACGTTGCCGTATGTGTTCGCCTTAGTCGCGCAGTAACAGAGCTCGTCGTTCTTTTGGTCAAACTCTTCCTCGGCTCTTTCCTCATGGCAGAAGACTTTCACGACCTTCTGGCCGCCTATCATTTCTTCGATATAGCCGTTTACGTCGCCCAGGGATTGCTGCTGCTTCATGAAGAAGGTGCCGCTTCTGCCCACCAGGACCCGGATAATCTTCAGCAAAACAAAAGCAAACAGGGCGACCAAAGCGGCAAGGCCGACACTGAGGTAGAGCATGGCGAAAAATGCCGCCGCGGCAGAGACAAGGGAGGAGAACATCTGCGGCAAACTCTGGGAGATTGCCTGACGCAGCGTGTCGGTATCATTGGTATAGCGGCTCATGACGTCGCCGTGGGTGTGCGTATCGAAATACCGGATCGGCAGGGTCTGCATATGCGTGAACATCTTGTCGCGGATCTTTTTGAGCGTGCCCTGCCCGATGACAACCATCATTCTGTTGTAAAACAATGTGGAAAGCACGCCGACGGTATAGATCAGACACATAAGAAGAACCGCTTCGAACAGTTCTGTAAATACCGGATGCGTCTGCCCGAGCAAGGTAACGATATACTTGTCGATCAGGATCTGGAGGAACAAAGCGGTTGACGCGGTTGCGGCGGCGCTTAAAAGGATACAGACGACAACCAAAATCAACTGAATTTTATATTCGGCCATGTAGGAAAACAGCCTTTTGATCGTACCCGGCTTGAAACGCTGTACCGGCTTGCCGTGCGTCTTCGGATTTTCCCTCGGCGGCATTTTATTCATGGAGAGCACCTCCCTTATTCTGGGACTCAAAGACTTCCCGGTAGATGGCGCAGTTTCTGAGCAGCTCTTCGTGCGTGCCGACCGCGTTGATTTTACCGTCGTCAAGCACGACGATCTTGTCGGCGTCCTGAACGGATGAAACGCGCTGTGCAATAATGATTTTCGTCGTGTCCGGGATGTCTTTTCGAAACGCCTGGCGGATCAATTTGTCGGTTTTGGTGTCAACCGCGCTGGTGGAGTCGTCAAGGATCAGAATTTTGGGCTTTTTCATAAGCGCCCGCGCAATGCAGAGCCGCTGCTTCTGACCGCCGGAAACATTGGTGCCGCCCTGTTCGATATAGGCGTCGTACCCGTCCGGGAATTCCCGGATAAAGCCGTCGGCCTGGGCAAGAGAGCAGGCGCGGATCATTTCTTCATCCGTCGCGTTTTCATTGCCCCAGCGAAGATTCTCTTTGATCGTGCCGGAAAACAGCACGTTCTTCTGCAGCACCATCGCCACCTGATTGCGCAGCGACTCAATATCGTAATCGCGCACGTCGACGCCGCCGACGGTCACTTTTCCGCTCATGACATCGTAAAGGCGCGGGATCAGCTGGACAAGACTCGATTTGGAAGAGCCGGTTGCGCCGAGAATACCGACCGTTTCCCCAGATTCGATGGAAAGGTTGATCCCGTCAAGAACCGGTTTGTCGTTTCTTCTGGAATATGCAAAAGTGACGTTTTCAAAAGCGATCGAACCGTCTTTTACGGTGTATGCCGGGTTTTCTCCGTTTTTCAGATCGCTTTCCTCACTCAGGATTTCCGCAATACGCTCCGCCGAGGCGCGGGAAATGATGATCATGACAAATGCCATGGAAAGCATCATCAGGCTCATGAGAAGCTGCAGCGCATAGGTGATCAGGCTTGTGAGCTCCCCCGTCGAAAGCCCGGCCACGGGATCGTTGTTATAGGCGATGATCTCCTTGGCTCCGAACCAGGAAAGCAAAAGCACGCTGGAAAAAAGACAGAGCTGCATGATCGGCATATTGAATGCCAGCCTTTTTTCCGCCTTGGAGAAATCCTGAAAGATTGATCCCGAAATACTTTTGAACTTCTGTTCTTCATGATCCTCGCGGATATAGGATTTGACGACCCGGATGCCGCGCAGATTTTCCTGGACGGTATTGTTCAGCCTGTCATAGGTGTTGAATACCCGCACGAAAATCGGGTGCACATGCGACATGATCAGCCCTAAGCCGATGCCGAGCACCGGGATGACCGCAAGAAAGATCAGCGACAGATGAGCGTCGATCCGGAAGGAAAAAATCAATGCGAACACGATCATCACCGGAGAGCGCACCGCGAGGCGAATCAGCATCTGATATGCGTTCTGAATATTGGTCACGTCGGTGGTAAGCCGTGTGATGATGCTTGCGGTTGAGAATTTATCGATGTTGGAGAAAGAAAACTTCTGCACGTTATAGAACATGTCACGTCGTAAATTCCTCGCAAAGCCCGAGGATGCGATCGCAGCGTAACGGCCTGAAAGAAAGCCCGCCAGCAGGGAGAGCATCGCAAGAATAACCAGGACAAGGCCCATCCGCAGGACATAGGACATATCCTTTTTGCTGATTCCGTAATCGATCAGATATGCCATCAGCGTGGGAATAATGATTTCAAGGATCGATTCGAAGGTCACATATACCGGGGTAAGAATGGATTCTTTTTTATATTGCCGTATACTGGCGGCCAGTCTTTTGAGCATTTGCATTTTCCTTTCTGTTTGCTTGATGCCTAAACAATTGCGTTGGAGCCGACTATACGAAAGCTTAATAACTTATTGGATATTATTTTTCATCCTTTGGATGAAACCGTAGAGATATTCCAACTCTTCCTCGGTAAATCCTTTTGTAAGCGTTTTTTCGAACTGATTCGCATTCGCTATCATCAGCTCGCTGATTTTCCATGCTTTTTCCGTCAGCGTCAGCTTTTTTAATCTGGCGTCGTGGGGGACGCCGCGCCGCTCGATCAGCCCCTTTTTTTCCATCAATATGAGGACTTTAGAAGCGGTTGAGCGCGTGATCGAGAACTCTTCCTCCAAATCCTTCTGATAGATTTCCTTATCCGCGTTTTCAGCAAGAAAGCCGATAATCCAGCCGTTTGTGCCTGTAATAGAATCTATTTGCTTTTTAACGGGTGAGTTTTCAACTTTACGCATAATAAGATTGTTGAGGGAGCGAAACTCGAATCCAATCGATTTTTTTCTCATCATGGCCCGGTCTCCTGTTCGTTCAATATGATTGTTGTATGTCGGACTGTTTGATATGAGACATTATAGATTGCCGTATTGCGGCTGTCAACAGCAAATTGTCGTTTTGAATATAGAAAAAAGAGCAATCGCTATCCCGATCGCTCCTACAAAAAACATCAGATACTTACCATATTAAAAAATTGTACTTGTATTTATCATTGCAGTTTATATAATTATATCGCTGAGGGTTATTGCAAGTCAACACGAAGAAAAGGAGGACCAATCGTGAACGAGGTATATGAATTTCTGAAAGAATGCGGCACATACTATATCGCTACGCAGGAAGGAGGCCAGCCGAGGGTGCGTCCATTCGGCACCGTGAACATCTTTGAAGGCAAGCTGTACATCCAGACGGGCAAGGTCAAGAACGTGGCAAGACAGATCGCCTTAAATCCGAAAACGGAGATATGCGCCTTCAATGGAAAAGAGTGGATACGTGTTGCCGCCACGCTCGTTTTGGACGACCGCCTTGAAGCACAGCAGTCTATGCTGGATGCCTATCCCAGCTTGCAGGGAAGGTATCGGGCCGGCGACGGCAACAACCAGGTCTATTACCTGAAAGGCGCGGAGGCGGTTTTTTCATCCTTTGCCGCCGGGCCAAGAACCGTTAAGTTCTGACAGATGTAAATAACCGCAAAGGGTCTGGCGTAAAATGCATATCCATGCATTTTGCGGCAGACCCTCTTTTATGTACTGGAGCGCTTCAGCGGATATACTGAAAGCGATGTCCGGAAAGCTCATCCCAGATTTCGTCGCACCGTGCGCAGATGTCGTCGCTCAGCGGCTCGCCCTCGGCCGCGGCGATGTTCTGCTGAAGCTGCGACAGGCTGCTTACCCCGGTGATGGTGCTCGTGACGCATTTTTGCCCGACGCACCATCTCATCGCAAGCTGCAGGATGCTCATGCCGTTGGCGGCGGCAAGGGCGCTCAGCTTTCCGAGGGCGACAAAGTTTTCGTCCGACCAGTAACGGTCGTAGTAGTTCTTGTCGGCGAAGCGGGTGTTTTCCCGCGACTGACCGGCCTTATATTTCCCGGCGAGCAGTCCGCCGGCGATCGGATTGTAGATGGCGAGGCCTATTTTGTGCTCGGAAAGGAACGGCACGAGCTCGCTTTCGATGCCGCGGGTGATCATGTTGTAAACGCACTCCGTGATCACCGGCGGCACATAGCCCCGCTTGTCGCACAGCGCGAGCGCATCGGCGATCTGCCACGCGGCATGGTTGCTGATTCCGGTATAGCGGACCTTGCCGGCTTTGATAAGGCCGGACATCGCTTCCATCGTTTCCTCGAGCGAGGTGTTTGGGTCGCGGTGGTGTATGTAATAGATGTCGATGTAATCGGTGTTCAGCCGCTTAAGGCTCGCGTCGCAGGACGCGACGATATTGCGGCGGCTCAGGCCCGAGTCAAGAGGATTAGCGCCCATTTTATTGCCGACCTTGGTCGCGAGGATGATCTGGTCACGCTTATCTTTTAACCATTTGCCGATGATCCTCTCGCTCTCGCCCGCATTATACGCGTTGGCCGTGTCGAAAAAGTTGATGCCGCAGTCGACGGCATAATCCATGATTTCAAAGCTCTCCGCCTCATTTGCCTTTGAGCCGAACATCAGAGTGCCGAGGCAGATTTCGGAAACCTTAAGGCCTGTCTCTGCAAGAATTTTGTATTCCATAGCGATTTCCTTTCCGGTCCAAATTTTGCTTTTATTTTAATGCCCGCGTGTTTTCCTGTCAAGCGGCGCTCACGGGTCGGGGCCTTTTAAAGACCTAATCCCAATTTGCAACTTAGAAGTTGAAAAATATTAATTTTGGAGTATAATTGATAAGCAAGATATTAGAAAATGAGAGTTCCGGTATTTCGATCTCATTTGTCTTAAAAGTTCGCCGTAATGTTATGATGCGTCAACTTTTGGAAAACGATATCGTGATCTTTTTGCTATGCAAAAAACAAATTTAAGTGCGTGGCGCTCGCCGCCAGGGGCGGCAACCTCGCCACATGCACAAAAACTTCATGCGCCCTGAGTTTTGCGTTCCTTGTGGCACGCCCCAGCGCATGAAGTTTTATGCAGTGAAAAAGCAAGGAAAGAAGGCATGGTCGATGCAAAGCTTTAAACGGTTGCCGCGTCACATTGGAATTATCCCGGACGGAAACAGAAGATGGGCCCAGAAAAACGGTTTGAACAAAGAGGACGGCTACGATTACGGGATCGGCCCGGGACTCGAGCTTTATCAGGAATGCGTCAAACTGGGAATCAAGGAAATTACCTTTTACGGTTTTACTCAAGACAACACCAAACGCCCCGCGGTGCAGACGAAAGCATTTCAGAAGGCGTGCATCGACTCGGTTTTAAAGCTTCTGGAGTATGATGCGAACCTTTTCATTGTGGGCAATACCGATTCGCCCCTGTTCCCGCGGGAGCTTTTACCCTATACGCGAAAGGTGATCGGGAAGGGGAGCATCAACGTAAACTTCCTTGTCAATTACGGCTGGGACTGGGACTTGAGCCAATCGCTTTCGAACGGACAATCGGGGGAAGGCTTTGCGAAAGGGATCGCTTCCTCCGATATCTCGAGAATCGATCTGATCATCCGCTGGGGAGGCCGGAGACGCCTGAGCGGCTTTCTCCCGATTCAGTCCATTTACGCCGACTTCTATGTGATCGACGAGATGTGGCCTGATTTCCAGATCGATCATCTCTATCGGGCCCTTAACTGGTATCAGGAGCAGGATGTCACCCTGGGCGGTTAACCATCGGCCTTATTGTTTTTTGGAACTTTTATCAGGAGCATGAACGGGGACAAAAGCGTAAGACAAAGCCCGGTAACGATCAGGATGCTTTCGATCGAAATCACATCGCCGAGCGGGCCGAACACAACCATCCCGAGCGGCATTGTGGCCGAGACAATGATCTGGACGACGGAAAACACCCGCCCGAGCATGGACTCCTCCACATTCTCCTGAATCAGGACGGTTTCCGCCGTGCCGAAAACCGGCATGAAGATTCCGGAAATCAGCATAATCGCAAGGTATACGTAGAAATTGCGCGCGATGCCAAGCAGGGCGAAGGTCACGCCGAAGCCTACGGACGAAAGCGCCATGGTTTTCAGGCGGTTTTGAAAGCCGCCCCAAAGCGATATGCCGATTCCGCCCAAAAGGGAGCCGGCGGTCCAGACAATTTCGTTTGCGGTAAGCCTCCAGATCTCGGGGCCGAAGCTCCGCTCAACCATGACGGGCGTCAAAAAAGCGGCCGGGGTAATCAGAAAGAAAAACAATGTATAAAATATCAAAAGCTTTCCGAGGATCGGATGGTTTTTTGTATAGAGCAGGCCGTTTTTCAGTTGCGAAAGGGCGGGGGTGTCCTCGTTTGCCTCTAAGTGCCGTTTCACTTTTATAAACAGCATGATGGCGACCGCCGATAAAGCGGTGACCACGTCGATCAAAAGCGTGTAGGCAAAGCCGACGGTGCCCAGCATAAGCCCGCCCACAGCCGGCGAAAGCAGCATCATCGCCGAGTTTAAGGCGGAATTGATGCCGTTTACCCGCATGAGCTTTTCCTGGGGCACGAGCTGGGGCAAAAGCGCGCTTACGGCCGGAGTCTGCAGTCCCGCGCCGACGGAGCGAAGTGCCGACAACGCGAAAATAGCGGTGAAGGATTTCATCCCGCCGATCAGAAGCACTGCGATCGGCAGCGTAACGGCCGCAATGAAGAGGTCGGAGAGGATGATAATCGTTTTCCGGTTGTAACGGTCCGCCCACACGCCCGCGAAAAGGGAGATAAAAACCTGAGGCAGAAAATTGCAGAGTATCGCGATCGCCATCAGGCCGGCGGAGGACGTCTTAAGCGTGATATGCCAGACCACAGCGTATGAAACAATCGAGGAACCGAACAGGGAGAGCGCCTGCCCGGTCAAAAAGAGAGATGCCTTGTAAACCCATTCGGCCGGCCGTTTCAAATCTCGTTCTCCTTATCTTTAAGACTAAACGGATCATATCATAAAAGCGACGGACAGGAAAGACGCATTTTGTCCGCCGCTTTGCCTATATATCGGTTCGGTCTTGCCCTGCCTCAGCCTTTGCCCGCAGTGCGGCTTTCGATCGGCATTTTAAGTCCCGCTATTGACACTCTGCGGGCATTGCTTTATACTTCTGCACAAGTCGAATAAGAACGGAGAGTATGATATCAACACTTTATATCATAGAAGCTTACAATGACGGAACGGATTTCAAAGAATATATACGTAATAAAAGTGCCCCTGCCCGGCAACCCGCTGAAAAACCTGAACAGTTACTACATCAGGGGAGACCGCAGGAATCTCCTGGTCGATACGGGCTTTAACTGCGACGTGTGTTACGAGGCGCTTAGAGGTGGGCTTGATGAACTGGGCGCGGACATGGGAAACACCGACATTTTTCTCACTCACCTGCATTCTGACCACAGCGGGCTATGCGCGCGCGTTTCGTCGGAAAGCTCAAAAATATTCGTGAGCGAAACGGATGAAAAGTACCTCGAAAGCTTTTCGAAAGACGATTACTGGGATCGTCTGCATAAGAACGCGTCCGTTCTGGGCTTTTCCGAAGCGGAGCTCGAAGAAAACAAGAGAACTAACCCCATCAGAGCGTACGCGCCTCCGAGGGAAACCATATATACCCCGGTCGTTGACGGATTCCAAATCGATTTAGGCGGGATAAGCCTGCAGGCGGTTGCGACGCCGGGCCATACGCCGGGGCACATGTGCCTTTACGACGTGGAGCATAAAACTTTCTTAAGCGGCGATCACATCCTGTTTGACATCACCCCCAATATCACGACCTGGCAGGGGGTCGACGATTCCTTGGGGCTTTATATCGAAAGCCTGAAAAAGATCAGAAAATTCGATGTCGAAACGACCCTGGCCGCGCACAGAAGCGCCACGGGCAGCTTAAGCCAAAGAATCGACGAGCTGATTGAGCACCACAAAAGCAGGCTCGACGAGGCTTTCCGGATCGTAAAGAGTTCTCCGGGTCTTTCCGCCTACGAAGCCGCCTCAAAAATGAAATGGTCGATTCGGGCGAAGGACTGGAGTGAATTTCCGATCACGCAAAAGTGGTTTGCCGTCGGCGAGGCATCCGCGCATCTCGAGCATCTTCTCGGGAAGGGTATTATTAAAAAAGAGCTCATAGACGGGGTATATGTGTATCATATTGTTTAGACCGGAAGGGTATTTTTGCCGCTTTGGCGCATAAAAACGTTATCTTTGCGATGAGACCTGAACTCCTGAGAGGGGTCAGGTCTTTTTTTGCGGCTAAACGGCCGATAAGAGAGCCGGACGGCGTTTGGGAGGTCCCGGCGCGTACCGGATGAAGATTATATAAATTCACCAGACGGCAAAGCAAAAAGCAGCGGTTTTTCTCTTCTTTTTTGCATTATTTTCCCCTGCCTGCAAGTCGATAACTAGTTATATGATAAAAGAAAGAGGAGATCGATGATTGAGGGGCATTAAACAAAAAATCATTTTGAATACAACGCTTGTCGCGTTAAGCTTTTCGATTGTGACGACGGTTATTCTGACGGTGACTGCGAGAACGATCACAAACGCCACGCTGATGGAAACGCTCAAGCCCTTTGCGGTCGTTGCGTCTCAAAGCGTGGGCAGCAATCTGCATATTATGGCGGACCGCATTTTTATGATCGCGGACAACCCGGCGCTCTCGTCCGGGGAGACGACGCCGAAAGCTAAGCAGGAGATTCTGACCCATGCGGCGTCCGGCATCGAATTTGTCTGGCTTGCGCTTTATACTCCGGACGGCAGACTTTATACGGGGGATAAGGGGAGCCCCGCGGATATCTCCGGCGGTCAGCTTTACAAAATGATGAGCGAGACGCAAAACCTGGTGATCGACGACACGGCGGCAACCGAGCAGGGGCTCGAAATAACGGTCGGAACACCGGTTTTCGCCGGCGATACTCCGGCGTACTATCTGGTCGGAAGCTATAAATATGATCTTTTAAACGACGTTATCAGCAACATCCATATCGGACACAGCGGTCACGCCCTGATCATTAATCAGAGCGGCCGGATCGTCGCGCATGAGGACATCGAATACGTGCAAAACGGGCAGGACATAGAATCGCTTTACGCCGACAGCGGGCAGCTTCTGGATTTGTTCAGCCATGTGAAGGCGGGAGAGGTCGGAGCGGGTTCCGTATCGGTCGGCAATGACGACACGCTCGTTGCCTACGCGCCGGTAAGAGGGGTAAACTGGTTTCTGGCGATTTTAGTGCCGAAATCGGAGTTTATGTTAGCAGCGAACAACGCGATCCTGCTCAACATTCTTCTGATGGCGCTGCTGTTTCTGCTTTCGATGTTCTTTATCGCGCGTTTCTCCGGCAGAATTTCAAAATCCCTCGGCAATGTGACCGGGCGGATCCAGAAGCTCGCGCAGGGCGACCTGACAAGCCCGGTCGACATCATTTCCACAAAGGACGAGGCCCAGACGCTTTCCGTTTCGCTGCGCGACACTATTGCGGACGTGAGCGGCTATATATTGAAGCTTCGCGACGCGCTTTCGAAGCTTTCGCTGGGTAATCTCGATATCTGTGTCGACGGAGAATTTTCCGGCGACTTTATCGTCATGAAGGAATCGCTAAACAGCATCATTGATTTCCTAAACGAGCTTTTGAGGCATCTGAAGCATTCGGCTGAGGAGTTAAACGGCGCGGCGAGGGAGGTCTCCGAAAGCGCGGGTGCGGTGCATGCATCATCCGAAAAGCAGTCGGAATCCGTAGCCCGCCTGGTGACCGAAACGGATTCGATTTCCCGCGACATCGGCATCGTGGACGATCATGCAAAAACCGCCCGCGAGCTCATGGATCAGGCCATGCAAAAGCTCGTAGAGTGCGACGAGCGGATGAAAAACACGCTGGGCGCGATGGAAAACATCAGCAAAAACGCCGAGGAAATTACGAAAATCACGAAATTCATGGAGGACATCGCCGTCCAGACAAACCTCCTGGCCCTAAACGCCGGAGTAGAGGCCGCGCGGGCCGGCTCCGACGGGAAAGGGTTCGCCGTGGTGGCGTATGAAATCCGGGAGCTCGCCTCAAAAAGCACGGAGTCGTCCAAACGCACGGCGGAAATGATAGAGCACTCCCAGCGCGCCGTTGCGGAAGGCTCCGAATTCGCAAATCTGACGGCCGGCTTCTTAAAAGAAATCGCGGAAATTTCCCGGAGCGTTTCGGGGATCACATATGAGCTGGCGAAGCTGGTCGAAAACGAAAAGGGCGCTCTGGAAAACGTGTCGGCCGATATTTCCCACATATCCGGTCTGGCGCAGCAGAACCTGGTTTCGAGCGGAGAGGTCAGTACCCTGAGCGGGGAGCTTGTCCGGCAGGCGGACGATTTACAGGAAATGTCCGGACGCTTCCGGCTTCGCCCGGGTTATGAAGAAGGAGAGACAGAGTCATGCCAAAACGAATGCTGATGATCCTTTTTTCCTGCGTGCTCCTTTTCGGACTGGGCGGCTGCGCGCAGCAGGACGGCCGGCTGATCGACGGCTATTACACCGCGGAGCTCTCGGAATACAGCCACGGCTGGAAGGAGTTTTTAACCATATGCGTAAGCGACGGTAAGATTGTCACCGCGGAATATAACGCAAAGAACCAGAGCGGCTTTATCAAAGCCTGGGACATGACTTACATGCGCAATATGAACAGCGTGCAAGGGACTTATCCCAATCGCTATACGCGCTCGTACGCCGCGTTCCTGCTCAAGACGCAGAGCGCCGAGGGCATCGATACGGTGACCGGGGCGTCGAGCTCCGGTTCAAACTTCCGGATACTGGTCGAGACCCTGATCGAAAAGGCAAAGGCTGGCGACACGGACCTCGCGGTTGTGGAATCCGGAGAATAATCGCAGGGAAGGCTGGGCGGCTTTAGCCGTAAAACACATTCGATACAGAGTGTCAAAAAAGTATATTTTGGGAATTGTTAAGGGGCCGAAGCCCCTTAACTTGGGATAGGTCCGCAGGCGGACATGCGCCGCCGAAGGACNNGCTGTCGAGCTTTTCGACAGCCTCAGGCGGGGGTGCCGCGAAATGCATGGACACATGCATTTCGCGGCACCCCTGTCTTTTTTCTACAGCCAACACATAGCGGCCATGCAATTTACAAATAAAGTAAAATAATTTGTGAATTTATATAAATTATAGTTGACTTTGCAAAAAGTTTTATATAATATTTTAATTACAGTATACGGAATACCGTATACGGAATACTGTGAGGCCGTTAGAAAGAAACCGGCCTGATGTTGCAAATACTTACGGAATGGGGTAAAAGCATGGAATCGACCTATTGGAAAACCGCGGGTGAAAACTTTATCAACGAATCCCTTGCCGACAGGGTCTATAAGCTGCTTGAAACAAGCATCATAGAGATGGAAATCTCGCCCGGCAGCATCTTGAGCGAAGATGAAATCGCCGCGAGTCTGAACGTAAGCCGCTCCCCGGTCAGGGAAGCGCTGCTCCGGCTGGAGTATGCCGGTCTTGTGATCAAGGAGCGCAAAAGCCGGGTGGTCGCCACCATAACCGAGGCAATGATGATCGATAATTACCACTTCTGGGCCATGACCGAATCCTATGCGGCGGGGCATTCCTGCAAGACCGCAAGCCCGCAGGACCTCGGCCGCATCGGGCAGGTCTTAGAGCAGCTGGAGCAAAGCCTTGACGACAGCAGGCAATATCAGGAACTGAACTACCGGTATCACTCATTGCTTGTGGCGCCCTGCCCCTATAAAAAGCTGGTAGAGCTGCACGCAAACGCCCTGAATCATATCAGGTGGGGCTACAATTTTACGCTGCATCTGCCGGACGACATCGGCCACTCCAACATTACCCATCATGAAATCTTTAAGGTATACCGCGGCAAGGACAGCGCGGCTTTGGAGTCCATGCTCCGGGCGCATATTGAAAACGCCGCCCAACGCTTCAGACAAAAGTACTTCAAACAACTTTAGATAGATACTATCTAGAAACAGATTTTACTTAAGGAGGCAACGCGGATGTATCAGTCTATTAACTTCGCGACACCATCCGTCATTTTCGGGATGGGCAGCATCAATCAGACGGGCGCCGAGGCCGCAAAGCTTGGCGCGAAAAGGGCTTTGCTGGTGACGGGACCGAACGTGCAGAAGTCGGGCAGCGTTGACCGTGCGGTTGATTCGCTGAGGGCATCGGGAATAGAGACCGAAGTCAAGGTCGAGGCCCGCAACACCCCCGAACCGGCCACGAGGATCGCGGAAGAGGTTTCCGTCTTCGCCAGGGAAATGGGGGCCGACTGCGTAATCGGCCTTGGAGGCGGCAGCGTCCTGGATGTTGCAAAGATGAGCGCCGCGCTGGTCATAAACCCGCTGCGCGTGCGCGATTACTTCGGCAAGGAAAAGCTGCCCGCCCGGGGAATTCCCACCATTATGATCCCGACCACCTCCGGCACCGGGGCCGAGGTCACAAAGCACGCCATCTTCCTCGACGAGGAAACCAGCGTCAAAAAAGCCGTCGCCTCGACAAATCTTCTGCCGAATACGGCGATTATCGATCCGATGCTTACGGTATCCTGCCCGCCCGCGGTGACGGCAAGCGCGGGAATCGACGCGTTCATGCACGCCGCCGAGCCTTTCGTCTCCAAAGCCGCCAATCCGATCACCGACAACCTGTCGCTAAACGCCATTGCCCTGATCGCCAAGTGGATCGGTCCGGCTTTCGCCGACGGCGATAACCTGGATGCGCGCTACTATATGTCGCTGGGCTCGCTGATGGCGGGCATGGTGCTCAACAACGCGGGAACGAGCCTGGTCCACGCGCTGGCCTACCCGATCGGCGGCGAATATCATATAAATCACGGCAGGAGCCTGACCCCGATTATGCTCGCATGCTTTGACTATATCATGGTTGCAAAACAGGATAAATTTATCCTGATGGCAGAGGCTCTGGGCGAAAATGTCAAAGGGCTTGCGCCCTATGAGGCGGCGCAGCTTTGCCTTAAGTCGTTGAAGGCGCTTTTGCGCCGCCTCGATCTGCCCGTTTGCCTGAATGATCTGGACATCACCGACAAATCCAAGGTGGACCGGTGGGCGGTCGACGCCCATGCCGAGCAGCGGCTACTTTCGCGGTGCGCCCGCACGCTGACCGTGGACGACATCAAAAAGATTTACCTCGCCTCTTTTTCAGCCTGAGACGCTTACATATTTTTTGTAATTCGGCTGACAGATAAAGCAAAATGTTAAATATTCAAAACAAGAAAGGAGCAGGGAGAATGTCCAATCTCGATCCAAAGACCTGGGAAAACTTAGAATTCACCGATGCTGAGCGCGAAAGAAGGTGGCGCGAAATTCGCTGGCGCATGGATCTTGCCGGTCTGGATGTACTCCTGGTATGGGGAAATGAATCCAAATGGCGGGTCGCCATGGCCAACAACCGATACATTTGCGGTAGAGCCGCTCCCGGCTGCATCCTGTTCCCCCGAAAGGGCGATCCCGTGCTCTGGACCGGTTTCCCGCACGACGTAACGCCCTGGGGCGCCCTCGCCAACGGCTGGATCAAGGACGCCCGCGCCGGGCAGCAAAACACGACAAGGGAACTGATCAGAGAAATCAACGAGCGCGGTTACCAAAATGCGCACATCGGAATTGTCGGGTTTGGCGAGAACGCGCCAAAGGTCATTCCGGAGACTGTTCCATACACCCAGCTTCATGCAGTCAAGGCCGAATTTCCGAAGGTGACCTTTACGGCCTCTGGGTGGCTTTTGGAGCAGGTCCGGATGATTAAAAGCGCGGAGGAGATTGCAATACTTCAGCGCGCCGCCGACTTAAGCCGCCTGATGGCAGAGGCGATGGTCGAAGCATGCAGGCCCGGCAGAAGGGAATATGAGGTCTACGCAATGATGCAAAACGCGAGCCTTGCAAACGGCGGCGAGGAAGACATGATCTGGCTGTCGTCCGGCCCGCGCCCCGCCCCTCACGGCAGGAGGGCCCCCGCCGGAGCCCGCGTTCTGGAGAAGGGCGATATTATCGTCAGCGAATTCCACGCGAGCTACAAAGGCTATCTCGGCGGCGCCGAGGTCTCGGTGTCCATCGGCGAGCCCGCCCGGGAATACAAGGAAATCTACAAATGCTGCGTCGAATCCCAAAAGGCGGGCATCAATGCCATGAAGCCGGGCAGACCGTTTGGCGACGCGGTCGCGGGCTTTCGGGACGTCATAGAAAAACGAGGGTTCGGCACGGTGGAATGCGGGCTTCATGGACACGGCCTCGCGTCGCCCGAATTTCCAAGCTGCATGTACGGCGGGCAGGCGGGGTCATGGCCCGACCACGCTTACTCCCGCGTTCCCAGCCTGAGCTTTCAGGAGAACATGTGCTTTGCCACCGCCACCGATATTTTCGACCCGGCCTTCGGCAAAGACACCGGCCTGATGCTCGGGCGCACGGTTTTGATAACGGCGGACGGACCCGTGGAAACCACCGGTCTGCCGCTTGACGGCGAAATCATCGCCGTCTGAGAAATCAAAGGCAAAACCGGATATTGTCTTAAAGCGTAAGCAATCACTGAATTTTAGGAGGGAAAAAAGATGTCCAAAAAAGTACTGGCACTTCTCATGGTGTTGGCTATGACGGCGGCGCTTGCCGCCTGCGGCGGATCGGGCAATCCACAACCGGCAACCACTCCGGCTTCCACTGCGTCCTCCGAGAGCACATCCGTTCCTCCGGCTTCCGCTTCTTCGTCTGTTGTAAAGGAGAAAATCGAAATCTCCTGGGGCAGCTCCTCCACAGGCGGCGGTTTCTACTACGCCACGGGAGTGATCGCCCCGATTCTCACTGAAAAATACGACTATATGAACGTCACCAATATCGCGACCGGCGCATCGGCCGACAATGTAAAGCGTATCCTGATGAACGAAATCGACTTCGGCATGGCTCATGCGTCCGACGTTTACGAGGCGCTTTTCACCGACTCCGAGAAGTACGCAGGCCTTGACAAGGATAATCTTCGCCTGGTTACCTATTACATGCCCGGCCAGATATATTTCACCACGCTGAAAAAAGATAACATAACCTCCCTTTCCCAGCTCGCCGGAAAAAGCGTCGCCTGCGGCCAGCCCGGCTCCGGAGCGCAGGCCAACGCCGACCGCGTTCTGGATACCCTTGGCATCGACTGCAAGCGCGAATACATGCAGTTTGAAGATGCCGGCATCGCCCTGACGGACGGCCACATCTCCGCGATCAGCACCACGGGCATTCCGCTGGGCGCCATCACCGAGCTGTCCAACACCCAGGAAATCCGGCTGCTTTCCTTTACTCAGGACGAGATGGACAAAGTCCTCTCCGCCTATCCCTTCTATTACTCCGACAGTATCCCGGTCGGAGCGTACCGGGGTGTTATGGAGCCGGTGCCCTGCCCCCATGTTCCGATGGTCGTCATCACGCGCAGGGATATTCCCGATTACGTCATTGAGGATATTCTGACCACCATCTATGATCCGGATATATACGCCGCCCTGGGCGAAGGTTACGGCCAATGGAAATTCACAAAGCCCGGCCTGGAAATCATGGAGGGCACCGGCGCCCCCATCCACCCCGCCGCGGTAAAATTCTTTGAGGAAAACCCGATGAATTATGATTGGAGCGCCTACGGCAATAACGGCTACACCAATTTCAACGATTAAGCACCGTCCATCCGTATATTAAAGTGCGGATGCTGGTATCGCGCAATGAAGAGTACCTGCATCCGCATGGATCTTTTCTGTTTCTGATTCTCGTTTAGCCGCCGCAATCGGGCTTACCGATTCAATCTGGAGGTGTTGATACGTGAAAAGACAACTGGAAGGGACTTGGGGAAAGGTTTTTTATGCTCTGGCGGCGCTTTTCTCCGGGTTCTATTTTTTTACCGCCGGTTTCGGACTTATTTCAACCCAAAGCCATCGCGGTATATACATCATGTTAAACAGTGTTCTGGCCTTTTTGCTTTATGCCGGACGGAGCCGGTCGAAGAGGGTTAAAGCATGGGACATTGCGCTCTGTCTGGCCGCCATAGTATCCTGCGGATATTGGATCTATGCTTATGCGGGTTACGCGGTAAGCCGCTTTGCCTCGCCCAACACCGCGGATATCGCCTTCGGCATTGTCGCCATTATTGTCGTGCTGTGCGCCGTACGCCGCGTCATGGGATGGGTATTGGTTTTTGTGACCGCTTTTTTCCTGGCGATGCTTTACTTCGGTCAGAGCATGCCCGGCATCTTTTCAAACCGCGGTTTTTCGATTACCAGAATTATTGAGTTTTCCTATTGCACCATGGAGGGTATTTTTGGTTCCGTTACCGCGACCTTTGCCACCTATGTCATTCCGTTTATGATCTTTGGCGCGATGCTGGAGGTTTCGGGTGCAGGAGCATTTTACATCGACATAGCCCGGTCCATCACCAGGAAAACGGTGGGCGGCCCCGCCAAGATGGCGGTGCTCTCAAGCGCGCTGATCGGCTCCATCTCCGGCAGCTCCGCCGGCAATGTGGCGACCACCGGCATTTTCACCATTCCGATGATGAAAAAGGCGGGTTTTGCTCCCGAGGACGCGGGCGCCATCGAGGCTGCCGCCTCCACCGGAGGGCAGTTTCTGCCTCCCGTTATGGGGGCCGCGGCATTTCTTCTGTCCACCTTCTGTGAGGTAAGCTACTTCTATATCGCGGCGATCAGCGTGCTGCCCGCCTTTTTGTACTTCTACTGGGTATACTGGGCGGTGCACCATCACGCCAAAAAAAAGAACATCGTCGTCGGGCAGGAAGAACAGGAACAGATGGAAAGCCCGCTTAAGCTTCTGAAGACGGGATGGTATCACCTTGTTCCGCTGGCCGTCATCATCATTGCCCTGATATCCCGCTTATCGGTTCCTTACTGCGGCTTTTTCGGCACCCTTTCGGTGGTGGCGCTGAGTTGGCTTAGGAAAGAGACGCGGGTCGGCCCGAAAAAATTCTGCGACGGCCTTGTGCTCGCGGCCAAAAACAACCTGATGGTGGGCGCCACCATCGGCTGCCTGGGCATTGTGCTGTCCAGCATCGTGCTGGCCGGCCTCGGCACCAAATTCGGCAGCGTGGTGGTTGCGTTCTCACAGGGGAACCTGTTTATCGCCGTGATTCTGGTTAGCCTTGTCGCGACATTGATCGGCATGGGCGCGACCCAGACCGGCACCTATATCGTGGTTTCGCTGGTCGCGGTCCCGGCCCTGACCAGCCTGGGGATCAGCAAGCTTGTGGCCCATATCATCTCCTTTTGGGCCGCCGGCCTGTCAAACGTCACCCCTCCCGTCTGCGTGGCGGCTTACGCCGGCGCGAGCATCGCCGATGCAAATCCCATGAGGACCGGGTTTAGTGCAATGCGGTACAGTGTGGTCATGTACCTGATGCCCTTTGTCTTTGCATACTATCCGGAGATACTTGCTCAAGGCACTATGCCCCAGCTGATCTGGATGGGCTTTATACTGATCGCCGCCACCCCGATCATGACGGCGACGATAGAGGGATACTGGAATCACAGGATGCCCGTTTGGGAGCGCCTGCTCCTTATGGTGCTTTCCGTCATGATTATGTACCCGGAGCTTATTACATCGGTTATTGCGCTCGCCGTATTTGCGGTATACTATTTCTTTTTCCAGTACCGCTCCCGCAAGGCCGCAAAAGTCACCGTCTAGGAGGTAAGCGTATGAATACGGACGCCCATGCGCACATCATTCCCGCAGAGCTGATGAAATCGGAGTTTTTAAGCCCCGAGGTCGAGCAGATCGGGCCGGGCGTTTACAGCTATGTCATCTGGGGCAGCCGTATCCGGCCGGCTTACGCGGCGCTTAACGACGAGCGGATACACCTCTCTTATATGGAGGAGCAGAATATCCAAAAGGAGTATTTAAGCGTCCCGCCTTACCTCTTCGGCTACGACAAGGATTCAGGCTTCGGCAGGGAATGGTCCCGGGCCTACAACGAAAGCCTCGCCGCCCTTTGCAGAAGGCATCCGGCGCGGTTTGGCGGGCTCGGCACCGTCCCGATGCAGGATGTCCCCTCGGCGGTCGCGGAGCTTTCCTATTGCGTGAACACCCTGGGGTTTGCCGGCGTGGAGCTGTGCTCCCATGTAAATCAGGAGGATCTAGACGAGGAACGGTTTGCCGATTTTTTCGAAGCGGCGAACAAGCTCGGCTGCGCCATTCTCATCCATCCCCACAATATTCCGGCGCCCAGACGTCTGTCCAAATACTATATGGCGAACCTCGTCGGCAACCCCACCGAAACGGCGCTTACCGCCGCGAGGATGCTGCTCAGCGGTTTTTTCGACAGATATCCCGGCCTGAGGGTCTGCTTTTCCCACGGCGGCGGCGCGTTCCCCTTTGTGTACGGCCGGATCAAAAACGGCTTTTCGGTGCGGGACGAGCCGAAGGCGGGCGGACTTAAGACCTTGGAACTGCCCCGAAACATGTTCTTCGATACGATTGTCTACGACAGGTCCCCTTTCCGCTTTATGCTGGAAACCGTGGGAGCGGAGCGCGTCCTTCTGGGTACCGATTATCCGTTCGACATGCGTATGCGTGAGCCTGTCGTAAAGATCCAAGGCTGGTGCGAGCCCATTGAAGCGAAACTGGTGACGCAGGAGAATCCCATGCGTTTTTTTCGGATGGGAGAGTAAGAGCTTCCTTTCAGCATCACTATTTCCATAAACAGCGGTTTCGTCCATTTGCCACGATGAAGGGCTTTGAAGTTACGCCCGTCATTGGGGCAATTTTTTTCATAGGATGGGGGGATGAATAACTTTGTATTCGCCGGGAAATCGAATTGATGCTCTCAATAACGCGAATTTTGTGGTATGATGAAATATAATGAAGGCGCATGAAAAGGGATGGTCGTCTAAATGTTCATTGCCGATTTTCATATTCATTCAAAATACTCCAGAGCGACGAGCAAAGAGTGCGTGCCCGAGGCCCTTGAGCTGTGGGCGCGCCGAAAGGGGCTTTCGCTGATCGGAACGGGGGATTTCACCCACCCCGCCTGGCGCGGGGAGCTACGGGAGAAGCTGGTTCCGGCAGGGGACGGGCTTTATGAGCTCTCCGACGGATTTCGCGAAAAGGAGGATATCGCGGGGGGAGATCTCCGGCCCCGGTTCATTGTCTCGGGAGAAATCAGCTCCATATACAAGAAGAACGGGAAAGTAAGGAAGATCCACAACGTGATCCTGCTCCCCGGCATCGAGCAGGCCGAGGCCCTCTCAAACAGGCTGGAGGCCATCGGCAACCTGCATTCCGACGGCAGGCCGATCCTGGGCCTCGACGCAAAAGACCTCCTGGAAATCACGCTTGACGTCTGCCCCGACGCCATATTCATCCCCGCGCATATTTGGACCCCTCATTTTTCGCTGTTCGGCGCTTATTCGGGCTTTGACGATATCGAGGAGTGCTTCGGGGACCTGACCGGCCATATCCATGCGCTCGAAACGGGGCTTTCCTCCGACCCGCCGATGAACTGGCGCCTTTCCGCGCTGGACAAGTTCACGCTGGTTTCGAATTCGGACGCCCATTCCCCGGGAAATCTCGCGAGGGAAGCGAATATTTTCAACACGGACCTCACCTATGGACATATATCCCGGGCCCTCCAAAACCGGGAAGGGCAGGAGTTTTGCGGCACGATCGAGTTCTTCCCCGAGGAGGGGAAATACCACTTGGACGGGCACCGAAACTGCAAGGTCTGTTTGAATCCTTCGGATACCGAAGCCGCCGGGGGCCGCTGCCCCGTGTGCGGAGGCAGGATCACGGTCGGAGTGCTCCACCGGGTGGAGGCGCTCGCGGACCGGGAGGAGGGGTTTGTCCCTCCGGCGGCAAAGCGCTTTGAACGCCTTGTACCGCTGCGCGAGGTGATCGCCGCGTCGACCGGGCTTTCCGCCCAGAGCGTGAAGGTCGCGGCAAAGTACTTAGAGCTGATACATAACCTAGGGCCCGAGCTCTTTATTCTCCGCGAGGCGCCGCTTGACGACGTCCGGCGGGAGGCGGGGACCCTTATTGCCGAGGGCATCCGCAGACTCCGCTGCGGCAAGGTCGGGGTCAGCCCCGGATATGACGGGGAATACGGCAAAATCAGGCTCCTGGATAAAAGCGAGATCGACCTGTTTTCCGGCCAGCTCTGCTTTTTTGACGGGAAAAAGGCGAAGGATACGGCCGTCTCCAAAAACGCCCCGGCTCATAAGGGTTTAGCCGCCGCATCTGCGTCCGCTTCGGTTCCCGTTTGCGCGCCGGACACGGGCGCCGGGGCGGCTGAAACGGCGTCCGGCGGCGCAGCTTACGGACTGAATCCGGAGCAATGGGAGGCGGTCTGCGCAGCTTCACCCGCCATCGCCGTGATTGCCGGCCCCGGAACGGGCAAGACAAAGACGCTCGTCAGCCGCATCGCCTGTCTCGTCGAAAAATGCGGCGCGCGCCCCTCGCAGATTACCGCGGTCACCTTTACCAACAAGGCGGCCTCCGAGATGCGCGGGCGCCTTGAGAAGCATTTCGGCAGCAGGCGCGCGGTGAAAGGGATGACCATAGGCACGTTCCACTCCATCGCCCTGAAAATTCTGGCGGAGCGAAACGGAGGGGAACCTGTCACGGTGATCGACGAATCGGACGCGCTCTCCATTGTCGGGGACATCCTAAAAAGCCTCCGTCTGAAAAGCTCTCCCCGGGAGGTCCTCCGGCAGATTTCGCTGTTAAAAAACGGTGCGGCGGCCGCGGACGACGCGCCGCAGGTCCCGCCAGGAGTCTACGATTTGTACAACGCCGAGCTTGAACGCTACGGCGTGCTGGATTTCGACGATATTCTTCTGAAGGCGCTCTCCCTGTTCGAGAGCGGGGACGTTTCGGGCAAGGGCGATAAAAGCCTTGGCGGTTCTTTTGCCCATCTGCTCGTCGACGAGTTCCAGGACGTGAGCGACGTCCAGTACCGCCTGATAAAGGAGTGGGGGAAAAACAGCAAAAGCATTTTCGTCATCGGCGACCCGAATCAGTCCATTTACGGCTTCAGGGGCTCGGACCCCCGCTATTTTGATATGCTTTCGGAGGATTTCCCGCAGACTGAGAAGTACCGGCTCACCCAAAATTACCGGTCGACGCCCGAAATCCTCCGCTGCGCCGGATCGGTCATCCCTTCGGATGAGGCCGGGCACGCGGATTCGCTTCTGGCAAAAAGGGAAAGCGGGGCGAGGGTAAGCCTCCTGAAAGCGGACAGCGCCTTTTCGGAGGCCCTGTTTGTCGCGAAGGAAATTAACCGCTTGGTCGGCGGCATCGACATGCTCGACGCGCACACGTCGTCCGCGCGGGGCGGGAGGCGGCCGGCTTCGGGGCAGGCGAGGGGCTTTTCCGATATCGCCGTGCTCTACCGCACAAACCGCCAGGCGGAAATGATCGAGCAGTGCCTCCTGAAGGAGGGCATCCCGTATGTGGTCTCCGGGCGGGACGAGTTTCTGTCCGACCGGGAGGTCCGGAAGGCGGTCGCCTTTTTCCGCTTTCTGTTAAACCCCGGCGATCTCGTCTCCCTAAGGGCATGCCTCAGAACGTCGGGCGCCTGCGGCGAGGGCCTCGTGCAAAAGATTTTTGAAGCTTACGCCGAAGCCGAAAAAGGCGTGTCGTCCTTAGCCTCCGTCTTAAACCGGCTCGGACAGCCCGCTGCGGAAAACCTCCAAAGACTGACGGCGCTTTTTGAAAAATATGAGACGGCCGTCCATACTGAGAAGCCGCAAAAGCTGATCGGGGACTGGATCAGCGACAACGGGCTTTCGGATGTCCGGAGCATGGAGATGCTTCTCAACATGTCCGTTTTGCACGAGGGGATGCCCGCGTTTCTCCGGAATCTCGCGTTGGGGCGGGAGGCCGACGTATCGCGAAGCGGCGGCAGGGTCTATGCTTCGGACGCGGTTTCGCTGATGACGATGCACGCGGCAAAGGGCCTCGAATTTCCCGCCGTGTTCCTGTGCGGCTTAAACGAGGGGACGGTTCCGTTCACAAGCGGCAGAAACGGCTGTGACCCGGATGAGGAGCGGCGGCTTTTTTACGTCGGCATGACGAGGGCAAAGGACGAGCTTGTCCTTCTGACGTCGGATTCGCCGTCTTCGTTTCTCGGCGGTCTGCCGGGGGATGCCCTTGCGGTGGGGGACGCTTTTTTACGCCGGCAGGAGAGCGTGATGCAGCAGTTCAGCCTCTTTTGACGGCATGCGGTATGGGTCAAAAACCGAATACGAGCTTAACAAACTGCCGCACCTCGTTTGGGTGCGGCAGTTTTTGCCAAATCCCCGGAAGGGTTTTTGATGCATTTTTTCGATAAGCCGGCAGGTCGGCGTTAATTTTTAATAATTTGCGCCGATATATAAAGATAAAGTCTGTGGCGGCAGGCAGACGAAAACCGTCCGCGACGGCCTACAGACTGTCTTCATCATAAAAACTCCGTCAGAAAGGAAAAAGAGAATGATTTGGAAGGAAAAGTATAAAATCGGGGTTTCACTTATCGATGCTCAGCACGAAGAGCTTTTTCGAAGGGTTACCGATTTTGTCGAAACCCTGCGGTCGCCCGTGGAGTGGACCGGGAAGGTCGGCAAAGTCAACGAGACCCTTGCGTTTATGAAGGATTATGTTGTGACGCATTTCCGTGACGAGGAGGCGTATCAGCGGAAAATCGGCTATCCGGGGCTTGAGGCGCACACAAAAATACATAACGACATGGTCCGCTATGTGGCGGACGTCGCGGCGCAATATGAGCAGGCCGGCTACAAGGAACAGCTGATGCAGCAGTTTGCCGGGAAGCTTCTGGCCTGGCTCATTAACCACGTCGCCGCCGAGGATCAGAAAATCGCCGATTACGAAAGGGGAAGGGGGGCGGCCGGCAATGAGTGACAAAATATTCGTCCCGTTCTCGAAGGCCACGCAGGAAGTGTTCAAGCGGCTTCTCGATCTTGACGCGACGACCGGCGCGCCCGGGACAATAGAGAGCATTCCCGCTTCCAACGACAAGATCAATATCATGATCGGCCTTACCGGCGATTTCTCCGGCGAGATTTATTACTGTTTCCCGAAGAAAACCACCCTGGAGATGGTTAAAATCATGAGCGGCATGGAGATCGATGAAATAGACGATTTTGTGGCCTCCGCGATGGGCGAGATCGCCAATATCATCAGCGGAAACGCCCTGACCGGGCTTTCCGAGGAAAAGATTTCATGCGATATTCTGCCTCCCAAAATCATCGTCGGGGATACGGCGTCCCTGTCGGCGGACGGGGAAGAGTGCCGGATCATAAACGCCGGCATCCATACCGCGATCGGCGATATCGATCTCGACATCAAACTCAAAGGCGCCGGGTAAAACCGGCGGAGCCGCCTTCGCGGGGTTCACGGTGAATGTCGCATAAGGCTATAGAAAGAGCGGGCAGCAACATATAACCCCCAATTGCAGGATGCCAATCCTGCGATTGGGGATTTTTATATCAGAGACGGCAAAGGAAAACAAATGTCAAAAGAACCAGTGTGGACACGCTCTAAGGATTCCCGAGCGAGGAAACCACTCCGGGAATGCCTTTGAGATATTTGTGGAGCAGCCGCAGAAAAAATGTGGTTTCCTCCTGTTTTTTCTTGCTTGGAAGCAGATAGTACACGATGCGGTTTGGAGGGCCGTTGACCAGAGCGCGCATGCGAATCCTGGGATTTTTCAGAAGATGGTGAGCGACGCTCGCCGGTGCGATCAGCCAGCAATCATCCGTGGACAGGAATTTTTCAATCAGCGTCATGTTTTCCAGATTCAGATACGGGGTGCAACAGGCGTTGAAGCGATGATTGACCCATAGCTCATATTCCGGCGTCCATTGTGCAAAAAGCATTTTTTCGCAGTTCAGTGAATTGGCATCCACGATTTGGGGATATGTAAGATCCATGTTGCAAAGAAAAAACATGGTTTCCTGAAACGCGGGACAGGTTTCCACATATTTGGTATGCTGCGGGTCACAGATAAAGGCCAGGTCCAACAGGTTGTGTTCCGCCTTGATATAGGCCTCGGGGGAGTGGAGATTCATAATATGCAATCTTGTATCTTCCGTCGCACTCATAAAATTGTGATAAATATGAATCATCACACAGGTGTTTAAGCTGTCCAGGGCTGAAACCCGGAATACTTTTAAGGACTGCCCCGGAGTGAATTCCGCGAATCGTTTGTAAAGCTGGAGCCACTCCTCCGCCATATAGAGGAACGATTGTCCGGCATGTGTCAGCGATATCTGCCTGCTTCCCTTTTGCCGGACAAACAGGGAGTACCCCAATTCTTCCTCGAGACTCTGAATGCGTCGGGTCAGCGCCGGCTGCGTGATATACAGGCTTTCCGATGCCTTTGTCAGATTTCCAAGGGTCGCGACCGCCCAGAACGCTTCGATTTCCAGATTTGTCATCTCATTGATCACACTTCTCGTCCTTAATAGAAGAAACACCTGAAAATATAAAATTTATGCATATTATATATGATCATTATGCATTTTACAATATTAATTATACAGATATAATAAAATCAGACAAAAAAGAAAGGGGTTTTGTTATGTATCGGTTCATGGGCACAAGAGTGCAAAAGGATTTCCAGGAAAGAATCCAGGAGGCCATGGAAGAAGCCGGGATTGATTCTTTGATTCTTACGACGCCCCAGAACATCTTTTACGCAACCGGATTTATCTCCGCGTTCCTGTATGGCGGAATTGGGGGCATAGGCTCCGATATCGCCGTCGTAAATCGGACGGGGAAGGTAAAGCTGGTGGTCAACCAGTTCTGTCAGGGCGGCGCCGAAGAGCAGACCAAGGGAGAGGTGGACATCCGTCCGTATCCCACCTGGATTTTTATTGAAGACTATTTCGACCCGAATGAAAAGGCAAAAGAAGTCCAGCCGGATATGTATAAAACCTTTCGTATGGCGGTGCAGGCGGTCACCGATTACAAAAAGGGAGGGAAGGTTGGAATCGAAGGCGGCAGTCTGCCGTACGACAAGTACATATTCCTTCAGCAGGAGCTTGGTGCGGACAAGCTGGTTTCCGCCACCGAATTCATGATCGGGGTCCGCACCATCAAATTCCCCTGGGAAATCGGCGTGCTGCGGTATTCCGCGCAGATTGCGGAAAAAATGATGAATTACACGATGACCCATACCGAAATCGGCATGTGCGAGGCGGATCTGATCAAGCTGTGGTACCAGTCGGCTTATGAATTCACCGGCGGGCATGAGATCGTAAGCGCTTCCCAGTACCATACCACCGGGCAGGATTTCTGGTGCACCGGGGTGCCCAGAGAGCGCGCCTTAAAGGAAGGAGATATTGTACGTTTGGACGGCGGCGTCAGTATCTACGGTTATATTTCCGATTTGGGGAGGGCTTATGCCGTCGGGGAAGCGGTTGCCCCGGAGCGGCAGGCGATTTTTGACACCCTTCTGGCCGCGCGTGACGCGGGGATCGAAAGAATGGTGTCCGGAAACCGTTTCTGCGATGTCTTTCAGGCCGTTATGAAGGTCTGCAGGGAGGGAGCCCTGCCCCACTACGTGCGCGGGCATTGCGGACACACCATCGGCCTGGGGCCCGGCGAGGAATACCCGATGCTGAATCCGGACAATGAAATGATCTTTCAGCCGGGAATGGTGTTTTGTTTTGAGACGCCCTACTACAGTTCAAAATATGGCTCCTACAATCTGGAGGATACGCTGGTTATTACGGAAACCGGCCACGAACTGTTTACCGACACCAACCGCAGCTTATTCGTAAAGTAACTATATTTCAGCAGAGGAGAAAACCATGCCTTACAATTTTGATGAAATTATTGATCGCGGACCGGACAGCAGGACCTACAGCTTGAAATGGCAGGGATATGAAAGCCGATTCCCCGGCTACTCTATCGACGTTGCGAACATGCTGCCCATGTGGGTTGCCGATATGGATTTTTTATGCCCGGAGGAAGTGAGGGCCGCCATCTTAAAACGGGCGGAACACGGTATTTACGGGTATCCGTCGGAAGATGCCAACGACGAGTACCGCAAAGCGGCAATCGGTTGGTTTGCCCGCCGTTACGGCTGGGATAACTGCAAAGCGGAATGGATGCTTTTTTCTCCCGGCGTTGTTCCGGCCATCAATACCAGTGTGCAGGCATTTACCGGCGAGGGAGACGGCGTTATCATACAGCCGCCAATTTACTATCCGTTTATAGATGCCGTAAGGAATAACCACCGCACGCTTTCAAACAACCCTCTCCGGGAGGTAGACGGCCGTTACGAAATAGACTACGAGAACCTGGAGGCCCTTGCAAAAGAGCCCTCCAACAAGCTGATAGTGCTGTGCAATCCGCATAATCCGGTCGGCCGGGTATGGAGTAAGGAGGAGCTTTATCGGGTATTCAAGATTTGCTTCGACAATGATGTGATTATTTTTTGCGATGAAATCCACGGCGACCTGATCATGCGGGGACACAGATTGTTCCCGACAGGGTCTATGGAGGAATTCCACGACAAAGTCATTCTTGCCCATTCCGCCAGCAAAACCTTTAATCTGGCGGGGCTGACCGCCGCTCTGATCACCGTTCCGAACGAGGAGCTTCGGCGGGAGCTTGCCCGAAAGATGTTTGCAAACCGCCTGCCTATGGGGAACACCTTTGGGCCGATCGCCGGCGCGGCCGCCTATCTCCACGGCGATGCTTATGCCGACGAGCTTGTGAAATACGTCGAGGCGAATGTGGAGTATGCCGACGCGTATTTGAAAAAGCACCTTCCCGATATCAAAATCGTAAAGCCCGAAGGGACCTATATGGTCTGGATTGATTTGAGGCAGCTGAAGGAGAAGGAGCTTTATCGCACGGTTCTGGAAAAAGCCAAGATTGCCGGTGATTTGGGAAGCTGGTTTGGAATCGGAGGCGAAGGGTTTATACGGCTGAATTTTGCCTGCCCACGTTCCAGGATCACCGAGCTATTAAGCCGATTGAGCGCTGTATTTCAATAACCCGATTTATTTTTAGAAAGGACAGGTCTGAAAACGATGAGTGAGGTAAAGAAAAAACTGATCCGCCCCTTTGAATCACTGTTCGGCAAAGCGGTGCTGACGCTGACGATCCTGTGGTATGTTGCTTTTTTCGGCGGTGCTTTCTACTTTAATTCCATAAGTCCGATTCTCGTTTGGGGATGGTGCCCGGCAGTTCTGATATGGTATCATGTCCTCTTTTTCGCCGGCCTTTTCATATCGTATCTGTATCTGTATAAGCTTGGAGCCAGAAAGGGGCTGTAACAATGGAAAATTGGATGTGGCTTACATTGGCGATTATCATTTATGCAGTCGCCATGCTGATCATTGGCATGCGCGCCGAAAGCGGCAGCGCAAAATCCAAAAATCTCGACGATTATTTTCTGGGCGGCCGTTCCATGGGACCCATTCTGTCTATCGGCGCAATGACTTCGACGATGCTCAGTTCTTTCGCCTTGCTTGGTATGCCCGGCTATTTCTATCGTTTCGGCGTCGGCAGCTGGTATTTGATCTTAATGAACGGGATGATCATTACCATGTTTTATCTTCCCTTTATGTTCCGCACCCGTTATCTCGGACAAAAGCACGGCTTCATTACCCTGGGAGACTATATGGAAAAACGGTATTCTCCGGCAATGCGCTTTGCGGCGTCGGCCGCCATGATATGCGTTTCCGTGCCTTACGTAGCGGTTCAAATCCAGGGCTTCGGCAATATCGCCGAGGGCGTCACCGGCGGAAAGGTTCCGTTTTTAGCAGGCGCACTGTTTTTGAGCATAATCATGAC
The DNA here is from genome assembly GCA_002423435.1 of Clostridiales bacterium UBA6114. Taxonomy (GTDB): domain Bacteria; phylum Bacillota; class Clostridia; order Oscillospirales; family Butyricicoccaceae; genus UBA6114. The sequence continues at coordinate 62,749 of DIWE01000038.1, read as the reverse complement.
AGTTTACATTTTTGCCGGCGGATATAAGGGCGTGGCTGCGACCGACGCGGTTCAGGCGCTGCTTTTGGTGGTTTCCCTGATCCTTGGCGGCGTGTACCTCTGTTACAAGCTTTGCGGCGGCGTGCCCCAGATGTTCCAGGCTGTGTACCTGTCTTCGCCGGAATGGCTGGGACTGCCCGGAGGCTCATCCAACTGGACGGTAAAGAGCTTTTTGAACTGGGCGGTCTTCGCCGGCGGCATGACCGTCACCCCTCAGATTTTTCAAAAGTTCTATACCAACAAGGATTTAAGGTCCACCAAGCTTTCGATTTTTGTCCATCCGATGCTGACCTTCGTCGTATATACGGGGGCCATGCTGATCGGTCTGGCCGGTTTGGTGGCGTTCCCCGGATTATCCGCCATGCAATCCGACAACATTGCCATGATGGTGATTGCCGACAAGCTGCCGCTTTGGATGGGTATGATCATTACGGTCGGTATTGTCGCCGCCGCCATGTCGACGGCCGATTCCCAGTATATTACCATTTCCTCCCTGTTTGTGCGCGATATTTATCAGATGGGCATCAAACGCGGGAAAAAAGTGGACATGGATTTCATGGTAAAGCTGGGACGCTGGTTCTGCGTGGTTTTATTGATCGCCGGTTTTGCCATCGCTTATGCCCGGTTGGACACGCTGGTAGGCATGCTGACAAACTCGGTTTATCCCTTCGGCATGCAGGTGTACATTCCGATGGTCATGGGGATGTACTGGCGCCGCGCCACTTCAAAGGGAGCCCTTACCGGCATGGTTTCCGGACTGCTCGTATGCATCCTGACGCTGTTTGTTCCGCCGTTTAAGGGCCTGGCTGCCATTATGCATCCGCTGTTCTGGGGCGCTTTCGTCAATATCCTCCTGGTGGTGGCCGTATCGCTGATATCCGCCGCGCCCGCAAAGGAAGTCATACGGGAATGCATCGAAGATGTGAACGATTATGTGTACGACTATGACCCGGTTGAGCAATGATCTTATTGCGATAGCAGCGTATCGACGGAAGGAGTATGATCGATTATGAAATTCATGGGCTATCCCAGGCCGGACGGACAGGCGGGCGCGCGTAATTTTGTGGCGCTGATCCCGACCACGGGCTGCGTAAACGCCGTCGCCCAGCAGATCGAAAAACTGATTTATAAAACCAAAGCCTTTACCCATCATCAGGGCTGTCTGCATCCTCCGCAGGACACCAGGCGGGTTACGGAAACCCTCATAAACCTTGGGAAAAATCCGAATGTGGCGGCCGTACTGGTGATCTCCCTTGGCTGTGAAATGGTATCCGAGGAGGAAGTCGTCGAGGGGATCAGGGCTTGCGGCAAACGGGTGGAAGCGGTAAACGTACATAAGCTGGGCGGCAGCCTGGAAGCGATTTATCAGGGAAGCAAGCTGGCCTCCGAAATGGTTTATGAAATCAGCAGGCTGAGGAGAGAAGAATTCGGGCTTGATAAGCTTATGTTCTGCACCAAGTGCGGATCTTCCGACGCGACCTCCGGCCTTTCCTCAAACCTGGTGGTCGGCGAGGTGTGCCGCCTTCTGACCGAGGCGGGCGGGACGTTTATTCAGGGTGAGGTCTGCGACATCATGGGCGGGGAATACGCGCTCAAAGACCTCTGCTTAAATCCGGAGGACGGAGACAGGATCGTCGGGTTCGTCAGGGATTTGTACGACAGGGGCTGCGCCGTCGGGGCCGATGTGCGGGGAAGCCAGATGACGGCCGGCAATGTTGCCGGGGGGCTTACGACGCTGATTGAAAAAGCCATGGGCGCCAACGCCAAAGGCCAGCAGGTACCTATCCAAAGCGCGATTGAATACGGCTCCCGCCCCAAATGTCCGGGGGGAAGACATATTGTCGCCACTCCCGGACACGGCTTCGAGAACCTGACCGGGGGAGCCGCAGCCGGGTCGCAGCTGATTCTTTTCACCACCGGACGGGGAGCTCCGAACGGGCATCCCTGCATCCCGGCGATCAAGGTGTGCGGCAACAAAAAGACAAACGCCGCGCTCGCCTCCCACATCGATATCGACGTGTCCTCCATCATTGAGGAGACCGAGACCGTCAAGCAGGCAGGCGAGAGACTGTTCGAGTTTGCCGTTGAGGTTGCATCGGGCACGCTTACCAGGGCGGAAGTTTTAAGGTACGATTCCGCAATGGAAATTTTGATCAACGGCCCGGTTATGTGAGGGAAAGGGAGTTGAGCATGATGAAGAAATACGCGAAAAAGATCATGTCGTCGGACAACGTGGCAACCTGTGTCGCGGACGTCCGCGAGGGCGATACCCTGTTTGTCAAAAACGAAGTCGGAGAAGAAGCTTATAAAGCCGCCGGGGATATTGAATTCGGACATAAAATCGCGTTGCGGGACATTCCGAAGGGTGAGTATATCTATAAGTACGGCCAGAAAATCGGCAAAGCGACACGGGAGATCAAGACCGGCGAATGGGTACATACCCACAATGTCGCGGACCATTATGAAGTGAAGTAACCGGGCGGCGCGGCACCGGGATTCCTTCCCTCGGCATAAAGCGGAGGAATCCCGGACGTTTCCCGCCCGAAGGACTTGCTGAAAAGCAGATAGGCGAGGTGAACCATGCAACTGACCGAATATGAAAAAGAGATGGCCGCCGGGAAATACGGGCCCGGGCTGCAAAAGGCGATCAATATCCTGATCCGTTACGGAGAGGCCTGCGGGGCCGAAAAGTTTGTCGAGATTTCCAGCGCGCATATTATGCCGAAGGAGCCGCCGGAGCTGTTGGAAATGTTTACGGAGGGAGTGGACTGCGTCCCTGTGATCACCACGACCCATCCGCTGATGTCCGCGTTCAGCCCGGAAAAGTGGGAGGACATGGGGATTCCGCACGAGTATGCGGAAAAAGAGCTGCCGGACCACGAAAAACGCCAGAGGATTCATCAAAGACTGGGCATTGTCAAAAGCTACAGCTGCCTTCCCATGCATATGGGCAACCTGCCGCGAAAAGGCGCCTATACTTCATGGATCGGCTCCTGCGCGCAAATTCTGTGCAACTCGCTGATCGGCGCCAGAACCAACAAGGACGGCACCATTATAAACCTCTGTTGCGCGCTGACCGGGCGCGCGCTGTACCACGGCCTGCTCATGCAGGAAAACCGCTATGCCAAGGTGGTGATCCGCCTGGCGGACGATGTGGTTCTGGAAGACGATGCCGATTACGGTGCGCTGGGATATTACGTGGGGAACACCGTAAAAAACAGCAATGTCGTTTTTGACGGTATTTCGCCCTCCATTTCCTTCGACCATCTGAAATACATGGTCGCGCCGGTGGCGACAAGCGGCTCGGTGCATATTTGCCATGTGGTCGGCATTACGCCGGAGGCCGCGACGCTTGAGGAAGCCCTCGGCGGAAGGGAGCCGGAGGAAACCCTTGTGGTTACTAGGGAAGATCTTAAACGCACAAAGAAGCTTTACGAATATTTCCCGGAAAAGGAGGTCAACCTGGTGCTGATCGGCTGCCCTCATGTCACCATCGAGGAGGCGCGAACCCTGGCCGGATTCTTAAAAGGAAAAAGGGTGCCGACGGGCAAGCATTTGTGGATCGCCATGGGCGACCCGACCTATACCCTTGCCAAGGCGATGGGATACACGGATATCATTGAAGGGGCGGGCGGCGTAATCAGCCATACCTGTATGGCGACGATACCGGACTCTCCGATTCCGGAGGATACGAAGGCCATAATGACCAACTCATTTAAAAGCGCCCATTATGTCACCTCTCTGCAGCAGGGGAGGGTGCCGGTCATGGTAGGCGGCCTGAAGCAATGCTTTGACGCCTTGCGGCTGCGGGAACACGAGGTGAGCATATGCGTATAAAAGGAAGAGTATTGAACACCGGAACGGTTTCCGGGGAAGCCGTGGTATTCGATAAAGGCTTTTCCTTTATCGGAGACATGGACCCGGCGACAGGAACCGTCACCATGACCGGCTCGGAAAACCATGGCAGGAGCCTAAAGGATAAAATCCTTGTGATCCCGACCGGCCGCGGGGGAACCATCGCGCCCTATATCGCCTACTACGCCAAAAAGAATGCGGCGGCGCCTCTGGCGATCCTGTGCAATAGCGCGGACACCATTACGCTGGAATGCGCCCTGGTAATCGATATTCCCATTATGGATCAATTCCCGACGGACATTACAAAAACCGCCCGGACCGGAAATCGCGTTTCAGTAAACGGGCGGGAAGGCTTTGTGGAGCTTTCCGACGAGGTGTGACGCGGTGACCGTTTCGGCTGTTTTGGCAACAGCGTGCGAAAAAGTAAAGGACGACAACCGGCTTATGCCGGCTGCCACCCTTTGTTTTTTTTGAGGGGTGTCGTCCCTTTTTTAAACCGGCCCGATCTCCTCTTCCAGGACAAGGCTTGCGGCGGGGAACGGCTTTAACGCCCTCGGGAGAATCCCGAGCACATAGGCGATCAGAAGACCGTAATTCGTGACGGAGACGCCCTGCTCGAGCGCTTTGTCCACGCGGTAGTGCATTTCCCTGCGACCCAGCATGCAGCCGCCGCAATGGACGATTGCGGCGTATCCGGAGAGCTCCTTCGGAAAACCGGCGCCGCTTGCCCATTCAAATTGGATTTCCCCGCCCGCGATCTGGCGTATCCAGCGCGGGATTTTGACCTTCCCGATGTCGTCCGACTGCCGATGATGGGTGCAGCCCTCGACGATCAGCACTTTGTCCCCGGCTTTTAGCCTCTCGATGCGTTTGATTCCCCGCACCATTTCTGCGAGATCCGCCTTTTGCCGCGCGAACAGGATGGAAAAGGAGGTCATCGGGATATCGGGAGGGGTGTCCGCCGACACCTTGAGGAAGGCCTGCGAATCGGTGATCACAATGGCCGGCGGCGCATTCAGGCGCTCTAATGTCAGCTTGAGCTCGTGCTCCTTCGTGACGACCGCGACCGCGTCGCTTTCGATGATGTCGCGGATCGTCTGCTGCTGCGGGAGGATCAGCCTGCCCTTTGGCGCCGCCTTGTCGATCGGCGTCACCAGCACGGCGACATCGCCCGGGCGGATCAGATCGCCGACGAGCGCCGGCTCGATATCCTCAAAGCCGGAATTCGCAACGATCTGCTTTTTGATTTCCTCAATTCCGAGACCGGTCATCGTGCTCGCGCAGACCAGCGGGACCCCGGCCGGCGTCCGGAGTCTTTCAAGTTCGGCCTCGGAAGGGGTGCCGCTGTCGCATTTGTTCAGCACACAGACCGACGGAATTTTCCGCTTTTTTAGCTGTTCGATAAATTCAAGTTCAAGCGCAGTAAAACCGGACCCGGCGTCGGCAACGACGACGGCGAGGCTGCATTTTCGAAGTACCTCATAGGTTTTTTCGACGCGCAGCGCCCCGAGCTCTCCCGTATCGTCGAGCCCCGCGGTGTCGATCAGTACGACCGGGCCCAAAGGCAAGAGCTCCATGGCCTTGTAAACGGGGTCCGTCGTCGTCCCCGGTACGTCGGACGTCACCGCGACCGGCTGCCCCGTGACGGCGTTTATCAGGGAGGATTTGCCGGCGTTTCGCCTGCCGAAGAGCCCGATGGCAAACCGATTTGCCATCGGCGTCGCATTCATGTTTTCCATGTCTTATGATCATTCCTTTTCTCGTTTGCCGATCCGGGCGACGTCAGCCGTTCCGGCCTCAAGATTTCGCCCATCGTTTGTTCGTCCAAAAGGTTTTGCTTAAGGACGATCTCGCGCACGGGCTTTCCGGTTTCCCGGCACTTTAGCGCGACCTCGGATGCCTTGTCGTAGCCGATATAGCCGGTAAGCGCCGAAACCAGCGTATAGCCGGCGTCGAGCTTTTGCAGGCAACTGGACGCGTCGGCGCGGATTCCCCTGATGCAGCGGTCGATGAAAAGCGGGAGTACCGAGCCTAAAAGGTCGAGCATCTCAAAGAGGTTTTTTGCAATCAGGGGCAAAAAGGCATTCAGCTCCAGCTGCCCCGCTTGGGACGCAAGGGTCACAGCCAGATCGTCCGCCATGATCTGAAAGGCCGCCTGGTTTACGGCCTCGCAGATCACGGGGTTTATTTTGCCCGGCATGATCGACGAGCCGGCCTGCACGGCGGGCAGGATAAGCTCGCCGATCCCGCCGCGCGGGCCGGAGGACAAAAGACGCAGGTCGTTCGCGAGCTTTGTAAGGGTGACCGCCGCCGCTTTGAGAAGGCCGGAAACCTCGACAAACACGTCGCAGTTTTGCGTCGGGTCCATCATGTATTCGGCGCGCGAAAGGCCGATTCCCGTGAGTTCCCGAAGCCGTTCGATCACCGTAAAGACGTAGGCTCTGGGCGCGTTCATTCCGGTACCCACGGCAGTGCCGCCGATACCCACCTGCCGCAGCCGTTCCTCCGCCTTGTAAAGCCGCCAGCGGTCGCGCGAGACGGCCTGCGCCCAGGCTCCGAATTCCTGCCCGAGCGTCACCGGGACCGCGTCCTGAAGCTCAGTCCGGCCGACCTTTAAGATCCGGGAAAATTCCGCCTCCTTTTCCTGAAGCGCGCTCTGCAGCGCGGCAAACTGCTCGGTCACGGGCCGGAGCAGCCGTATCGCCGCGATGCGCACCGCAGTGGGGAACACGTCGTTTGTCGACTGGTGCAAATTTACGTGGTCCAAGGGGTGGACGAGTGCGTAATCGCCCTTATTCCCGCCGAGCAGCTCGATGGCGCGGTTTGCGATCACCTCGTTTGCGTTCATGTTCGAGGAGGTACCTGCGCCGCCCTGCATACAGTCGACAACGAACTGGTCATAAAGCGCGCCGGACAGGATCTCGTCGCACGCTTTTACGATCGCGTCCGCGACCCTGCCGTCGAGCGCGCCGATACTGCGGTTTGTCACGGCGGCAGCCTTCTTGACCGTTGCGAGCGCGTCGATCAGCTCCTTGTGGACGGGCTTTCCGGTAATTGCAAAGTTCTGCATGGCGCGCGCTGTATGGATGCCGTAGTAGGCGTCGTCCTGAAGAGGCATTTCGCCCAGCATATCGTGTTCTATCCGCATATTCAGCCGCCCTTTCTTTCAAAGTCCACATAGTCCCCGCGTGAAAAGTCGGGTGTAAAGCCCGCCGACGCAATGCGGCGCGAGAGGCAATGAAGGCACTCGGCCGCTTCCTCGCCGGTGCAGATCTTATTGTCGTACAAGGCATAATCCTTGCGGTGTTTTGCGGGGGAGAGGTTCGGCATTACGACGTTTGCGCCGGCTTTTAAACCCTTTTCGCGTCCGAGGGGGTCGACGGTGCCGAGCGCGGTGGTCGCCGGCAGCAGGACTTTCGGCAGCATGATCCGGATTAGCGAAAGCAAAATCAGCGTCCGGCCGGGTGACGACGCCCGGTAGTCCCGGAACCTCGTGTCCTTTTGTGGGATAAACGGGCCGATGCCGATCATATGGGGCTTAAGCTCCCGGAGAAACATAAAGTCCTCCGCGAGCGTGTCGAAGGTCTGGAAAGGGGAGTCGACCATAAAGCCGGCTCCGACCTGATAGCCGATGCCTTTTAAGTCGTAAAGACATCGCTTGCGGTTTTTAAGGCTGAGCCCCGCTGGATGGAGCATGGCGTAATGCGCGCCGTCCGCCGTCTCATGGCGCAGAAGGTAGCGGTCGGCTCCGGCGTCAAACAGCCGTTTGTAGGACTGATGGCTTCGCTCCCCGACGGATAGGGTGACCGCGCAATCGGGGAAGCGCTCCTTGATTTTCGATACGAGGGAGCACAGCCGCCCGTCGGTAAAGTGCACATCCTCCCCGCTTTGCAGCACGAAGGTGCGAAAGCCGAGATCGTGGCCCACGCGGCAGCAATCCAGTATTTCTTCCGCGGTCAGGCGGTACCTGACCGCGTTTTTGTTGCTTGCGCAAAGTCCGCAGTAATAGCAGTCGTTTCTGCAGTAGCTTGAAAACTCGATCAGCCCTCTGAAGTAAACCTTCCTGGCATAGTACCTTTCCCGCAGTTCGTTAGCCAAAACAGTCAGCACCGTCTGCTCTTCCGGCGGGACCTCCCCGCAAAAATACCGGAGTGTATCGGAAAGCTCCTGTTTTCCGGCCGAATTCAACCATTTTGAAAAGCTCTCCGCGCTCTTAAGGGTGAGATCCATAGGCTTTCCTACAGGCGCAGGTCGCGTTCGCCGTTTTCGATTCTGCGCAGATTTTCCGTTATCGCGCCAAAAACCGGCTCGCCCTTAAACTGCTCGACATGCCGTTTCAAAACCTCCTCGCCCTTTGCCCTCGTTTCGTCGGACGCGTAATCCAGGAGGTATTCCTTGAGCGTAAAGATGGCGTTCGGAATGCAGTAGTTGTGTACAAATTTGGACTTTGCGACCTTCATGAAATGCTCGCCCGTCCGCCCGGCGCGGTAACATGCGGTGCAGAAGGAGGGGATAAAGCCCGTCTGACAGATTTCCTTGATGGTATCGTCCAGGGATCTTGCATCGTTTATTGAAAACTGCTCCTTGTCCGGCAGCGCGTTTGCCCGTTTCGACTGCGCGTATGCGCCGACGCCGATGCGCGTCCCCGCGTCGATTTGCGACACGCCGAACGGGATAACCTCGCGGCGCACCTCCTCAGGCTCGCGGGCGGTACAGATCAGGCCTGTGTAGGGGACGGAAAGGCGCAAAACGGCAACCATTTTCTTGTAGTCCCGGTCGCTCACCGCATATTCGGGGTGCTCGGAAAACGGGGTGTCGGTCGCCGGATTGATCCGCGGGAAGGAGATCGTGTGCGGCCCCACGCCGTCAAAGCTTTCCTCCAGGTGGATGGTGTGGTATAAAAGCCCCATCACCTCAAAGCGCCAGTCATACAGCCCGAATAAGGCCCCGATCCCGTTGTCGTCGACGCCTGCCTGCTGGGCGCGGTCCATGCAGTAAAGCCGCCAGCGGTAGTTGCCCTTGATGGTGCCGGCGGGGTGCATTTTGCGGTAGGTCTCATGATGGTAAGTCTCCTGGAAGACCTGGAAGGTGCCGATGCCGACCTCCTTGAGTCTTTTCAGCTCTTCCACCGTAAGCGGCGCGCAGTTGATATTCGAGCGGCGGATTTCGCCGTGTCCGGTTTTTGTGCTGTATACCGTTTTTATCGCATCGCAGATATAATCGATATTTGTCTTCGGGGATTCGCCGAAAACCAGCATGGTGCGCTTTTGCCCCTCGGCGGTCATAATCCGGATTTCCTGCGCGATTTCATCCATGGTCAGGGTTTTGCGGTGCATCGCCGTGTTGCTGCTGCGAAAGCCGCAGTAGATACAGTTGTTCGCGCATTCGTCGCTGATATAAAGCGGCGCGAAGAACACAAGACGGTCCCCGTAGACCTCCTCTTTGAGCTTATGTGCGAGCTCGTACATCTCCTGTATCGTGCCCTCGTCCTTGTTCTGGAGCAAAATCGCGGTTTCCTCCGGCTCGAGCCGCACGCACCCCTCCGCTTTTTGCAGCACGCGGCGGACGTCTTCCTTCGACGGGTTTTCCCATTTGTTGAGCTGCGTCCAGATTTTATCGTCGTCGATAAAATCGTGGTCGAGCCTGTCGTACTCCTCAAATTCCTTTTTATATTTCTCGAGAAAATTCATATTTCACGCATCCTTTCCGTTTGCCGGGTTCGTTTTTGCAATCATGGATTTGACCGCCGCGCCGGCGATCCTGCCCAGCTTGCCGGTCAGGGCGCTTATCTCGTCGTTGCTGCCGTCGACGATCAGCGAGATCACCGACACGCCCCGCTCCCTGTAAGGGATTCCCATCCTTCCGACGATCAGCCCGGCATAATCGTGCAAAACCGCGTTTACGCGTTCGGCACAGGCGAGATCCTCAACCACAATGCCGACGATTCCGATTCTTTTGTCCATGGGTGAAAGCCTCCTTCAAAAAATCAAAAGCCCCCTTTCCGCAAAAAGCACGGAAAGGGGGCAAAACGGCAAAAAAAGAAAACACACATACCGGATGCGCGCCTTTCCGCTTGGAAATACCTTGCGGTCGGGTAAAAATATGGGCCCTGTATCTCCGGGCAAATCGCGCGCAGATACATTGCACTCTTTTCCATTTCAATCTATCACGTGTTTCTGGTTTTGTCAAGGCGGGCACTGCCGAAAAACATGCAATTCGGCTGAATGCCGATGTCAGTCGCGATGCATCCGTGTGCTTCCTGCCTTATGCCGCGGGCTTTTTTCTGCGGGTCCTGATTTCGGCCGCGATCCATATAAGCAAAGGGATGATGACCTGGAACGGGGCCGCATAGATCGGATAATAGGTCCTTACAAAGTCAAACAAATGCATCATGCTCTCATAGGAGGTGACGCTGAGCGCCAGACTCATCAGGCAGGCTGGCGCCAGGATCTCCCTGTAGCCCTGCATGTTAAACAGCTTCCCAATCCCTTTTGACGCGACGAAAAGGCAAAGGGTGATCTTCGTTACGCCGGCAAAGAGGTAATTCATCGAGATCATGCTCTCTATCCTTGGGAAAAAATCGCCGACATTGATGATCCTGGCCGCCACGAAGGACGGAAAATACACCGATTCCGTCATTGCGGAGCCCAGCACCTCGATATTGCGCAATAAAATCACAAGGGAAAGAAGACCCGCAATCAGTATCCCGTACAGATAGGCTTTATAAGGACTTTCCTCCTTTTTCAAGGAATCGGCCATGCCGAGGAGCAGGACCGTTTCGGCAAAGGGCAGCGCAAATTGTTTATAGGAAGCCGACAGGATCTCTCCGAAGCTGTGCTCCATAATTGGCAGAATATTTGCAAAGTCCATGGATTTGAGGGCTACCAGGCTTGTAAACAGAATGATAAAAAAGATGATTGCGACCGTTACGACCGACCACTTGCCGAAGGTTGCGTTGCCGCTTTTAATCAGGTAAAGGACAACCAAAATGATAACGACCGCAACCGGGAGCTGCGGTGTCTCGGGCATCGATACAAGCTGGATAAAATCCGTAAAATTGCGCAGGACCGCGGAACTGAGCTGGATCGCGTAAAAGGAAAAAAGGGCGATCAGAGTCTTGCCGAAGATTTTCCCGAACAGCGCCTCCATGATATCAAACAGGTCCTTCTCCGGAAAAAGCCTCATGATCCGCGCGTAAACCAAAACGGCCGGTATCGTCATCAAAATCGTAACCAGGAGGGAGATCCAGGCGTCCTGCCCCGCCTCGGCGCCCATTCCGACGACAAGGGTGCTTCCGAAAATATACATGATCAAAATACAGCTTGCCTGCCGGGCCGAGATAAATTCCTTTTGCATCCGAAAATATCGCTTCCTTTATCCGTTTTTTCGAAAACCGGTTTTATAACAGGCTTTTAAATGCCGAATATTTTTTGGATCAGATCCTGTATGATCCTGAAATGGCTGGGGAGCTTGAAACCGAAGACATATAAAATCAATATTGCGAAGCTGATCGTCAAAAGGGCGAGATAAACGATGCATTCCTTCTTCCTCCCGCTCTTTGCGACCGGCAAGAAATCAAAGAAAATGATAAAAAGATATAAAAAGACAACGATTGCCGCAAGCAATGAAAAACCTCCTCTTTCAGGTTTTCATGGTATAGGCCGAGTTTGCGATCGCAACTTCGCACAAAACGGAAACGTCCGCCGTCCTGAATAATCCGTCCCAGTCCGGGCTTAATTCTTTCCAAAGCTTCGGGTCTTTTTTATAGATCATGTTGCCAAAGCCAAAAATGTCCGAATCGTATCCGGTCTGCACCTTTTCTATGAGCGCTTTTATTTCATTTGCAAGATTCTCCTCCACGGCGGCTTCCATTCCTTTGATTTCCTGTTCGTCCAGCAGATCGGCCCTTGTATGGAGCTCGTCTAAGTAAACCTGCGTTTCGGTTTTGATGTCTATGCTCACCCTGCCGCCTTCATAGGAGTAGGATCTTTTTGTCCTGCTGCTAAAAATTTCAAAGGAAGTCCCGGCCGGCCCCGCGCTTTTTGAAGGAAGCGTCAACACGCCGCCGTGGATATCGCCGGTTGCAAACAAATAGCACTTGGCTTCGGACGGAGGCAAGAACCCAAGCAGCTTATCCTGCTTGAAAAGGGCAATGCCGTTTGCCTCCACCGTCGGCTGCCCATCGTTTATCACATTTCTGACCGCCGGAAGCACAAAGGAGGCGCCTTCTCCCTCGAGCGTATTGAATATGGTATACATCTCGATTTTCCTGGTCGATCCCGTCATGCTTTGGTCCTTGTCAATAATCGCGTTTATTTCATAAGCGACAAGCATGTTGTCGATTCCTTTTGACAGGAGAATCTCCTTTGCGGTCGCCTCCTGCGACACGACGACCTTGACGGTTTCGCGGCACTCCCCGTCCCGTAAAAACCAGTCGACGATTGGAAACAGTCCGTCCTCCGCAATTTCCCGGCTGACCACAATGACCTGCGTATTGCCGAAGAAAAGCTTATTCATCAATCTTTTTTTCGCATTTCTGGCGACGTCCAGCAAGGTCTTTCCTTCCGCCTCAACGATCTTGGATTGCACTCCGTGTTCCCTGATGTCTTTTGTCAGATCGACGATCTCATAAGTGAGCCGGTAGCCGCCGGTAAGCTTGTCTTTGTCGATGGCGATGCCCGATATCAGAGTCTCTTCATTAATCCCGCGGTAGTTCCAGCATCCGCCGAGCGGAAAAACAAGGGAAACGGAAAGGATACTGCAGATTATTTTTTTAATCATGGCTTTTCTCCGTTTTGGGCCTTCATCCGCACTTTGTCCCTTGCCAGCATTTTCGGGCGTATCAGCATCTGCCACCACGGCGCTCTGATATAGGTGTCCTTGACCTCCTGATACTGGAGCTTTCCGGAGAGCGAGATCTGCGGTATGCCGAACGAATGCAGATTCAGCATATGAATGATCACGCAGCTGATTGCCGCTATTGTTCCGGTAAAACCGAACCACATCGACAACAGAAGTATAAAAAAGCGTATATAAATGAGCGGAGCATTCATTTTCGGGACCAGGAGGCTTGTGATCCCCGTCGTCGCGACCACGATGATCATGGGAGACGCCACAAGCTTTGCATCCACCGCCGCCTGCCCGATGACAAGGGCGCCGACAATGCTGAGCGCCTGTCCGACGCTGGTCGGCATGCGAATGCCCGTCTCCCTCAGAATGTCAAACACCAGAAGCATAACAAACGCCTCTAAAGCGGCGGGAAAGGGCACGCTGTTTCGTTCGCTCGCGATGTTGAGCAGAAACGGAGTGGGCAGCATTTCATGGTGATATCCCGCCATCGCGACATAGAACCCCGGCAGACTGGCGGTCACAAGGAAAGCCAAAATACGCAAAATCCTCGAAAAGGAGGTGTAATAGAAGCTTAAATAGTAGTCCTCGCTGCTTTGGAAATTCTCGATGAACAGATAGGGAACCGTCAGCACGTCCGGCGTGCCGTCGAGAAAAATGGCGATCCGGCCTTCAAGCAGCTTCCCGACGACGACGTCGGGCCGCTCGGTATAGCCTGTCGCGCGAAACGGGGACATCGGCGAGTCCCTGATAAGCTCGGTGATATATTGCGTGTCCAGGACCCCGTCGATATCGATGGCGTCGAGGCGCCTGTAAAGCTCCTTTAAGATCTGCTTGTTTACAATACCTTCAATGTAGCAGATGCCGGCCTGTGTTTTTGTTTTCTGCCCCAAGGTATAATATTTTACCTTGAGCTCGTTGGAGCGCACTTTGCGCCTGATGAGGGAAAGATTCGAGAGCAGGGACTCGGTAAAGCCCTCCCGGGGGCCGCTTAAGTTTTTTTCGTTGTCCGGCTCGCTGATCGGCCTGATTTGAAAGCATTTTGTATTGAGAATGATGGCCTCGTCCGTGCCGTCGGCAAACAAAACGGTATCTCCGTAACTGATCGCCTCCGTTATTGCCTGGTACTCGGTCGCTTTCTCGGCTCCGTCTACCATGAGGACATGATTCAGAAGGTCGTCGGTAAAGTCCGGGCCCGACCCTGAAACAGACGACAGCATCAAAGGTTTTATAATGTTGTCGTTAATGACGGTTGAGTTAACGACGCCGTCGCAATACGCGATGCAATATTTTTGCGTCTTTTTGGAGCCGCTTTGGATAAATCTGAGACGCAGCAGGTCTACGTCCGTAAACAATTTCCTGAGGAGGTTTACATTTTCATCAAGAGAATCCGATACAGGGATATCCCGAAGCCCGCTGTTAAGGTCTTCGATCCTGCCGTTTATCGCATCGTCATGATTCTTTGAGAAAAAACCAAACATGAGCCGGCCTCCTTATAAAATCGTAAAGTCTCAAATAGTATTTACATTTTACGGGCAATCATACCAATCCCTGCCAAGCTTGTGAGTATCTGGAATGAAAACTGAAATAAAAAATCGGCAAACCCTCATCTGAAATCGCTCACAGAAAGGGAGGTTTGCCGATTTGTTTTGTTGGAAGCGGCCGGAGATAAATCCAATGCCCGCAGTCTTATTCGTACGAGACGATTTTTGTGTATCGCCTTAAGGGGTATTCCCCGTCGTGCGCGCAGCCGCAGTACGGAGAGGACATGTTTTCGCCCTTCGTGACCCGGACGACGCCCGTTTTGCAGAGAAGATCGGAAAGCTCCGCCCGCTCGCTGTCCGCGCATAAAAGCCCGACGGTATGCAAATGGTTTTTGTATGGTTTCAGCGTCCGCAAAAGCTCCCGCCTGGGCAGGCGTTTTACCCAAACGCTGCGATGCATCATCCCGGACTCGAGGACTTGGTCGGCGCAGGCGATCACGCTGCACCCGTCGCCTTTGAAAATCCGCTTCTCGCGATACAGGGAATCGAGCGACTCGGTATAAAGGCGCAGGGTCGTTTGCGCCTGCAGACCGATATCGATTTTCGCGGAATACTGTTTGGCCGTTTCCTCCAGAATTTTTAAAAACCTTTCGCAAAAGCGGTAAACGGTCTCCATTTGGTCCGTGTCGATAAAGATACCCTGACAGGAGGTGCAAAAAAGCTGGTTTGTCCGGCAGATATTGTGCGTAAGCCCCGACAGGTCGGCGTCACGCATCCCGCCCTCGGTGACGTAGGCAAAGCTTAATTTATGCCCCCACTCGATGATCTTTGTTTCAGGGGATAAGAGACTTCTGACGGCGCCGACCGCGGCGTCCCCGCCCCATATAACGACCGCGTCGGAGACGTCGGCCAGTTTTTTGATCGCTTCGAGCTCGCCGGATGAATAATCAAAGACATAAATATAATCCGAAAGCGCCGGCTCTATCTCAATCAGCCGCATGATCACAGCGCCGGATATGGGGTCTCCCGTCCCGGGCAGCTTTAAGATATTGATGTTTCCCGCAAGAAGTCCCTCGATCACGCTGAACACCGGCAGCCCGTCCGCGTTGCCGGCGGCGATGTGCAGCAAAACGCCGAGAGGTGCGATCCGTTCGACGACAGGCTCGCCGCGGTTTTGCGGCGTATATTGTTTGGGCTCCCAATAATGCCCGCCGAGCTCCGCTTCAAGCTTTGCGGCGAGGCAGTCCCTGCCGAGCATCTCTTTAACCTCCAAAAGGCTGTCACGGGCGACCTCCGGGTCAAACCCGAGCTCCAGTAATGCAGGGAGGTGTTCCTCCGCGCTCAAGGACTGTGAAAGCGCGTCGCAGGCGTCGATCACGGTCTGCGGACTGAGGCGGCCGTTTTCGAGCGTCCGCGCGATCCGCTCGTCCAGGTGTTCCAAAACCGTTCGCTTTTCTTCGTCTTCAAGAAGCCTTCCGTCTGCAAGATTCATCGTTATGACCATTCCTTTCCGCTACGNNGGCGAGCAACACGCACGCAAATCTTAAAGTTTGAATTCTTTCAAACTTTTATCCCTCCCATAAGCTCGGACGCTTCGGCAGCGCAGGTCTTGACGTCCTGCAGGCCGGCCCTGCCGAGGATCTCAAAATACGGGGAGGCAATAGAGCACCCGCACGCTTTTCCGTCGCGCATCACCGCGAGATCATCGGTGATCACGCTTAAAAGAGGCACGCTTTCGACCAGGGGGGTGATAAGATTCAGCAGACCAACCTTTCCGTTTTCAACGGGCTCGAGGGTGTTTAAATCGCGGATTAAGACCCGGCTGTACACCGGGACGTGAAAATGGTGGTTTTTGCAGTCGCAGTATACGATCGGGTGCTCCACCGCGCCAAAAAACTCCTTGCAGTTTTCCTCGCCGATGCCGAGCGTTTCCTCGATCATTCGGTAAAGCTCGTTTTTGTCGACTTTTTCCGAGAAAAATTTTTTCCAACCACCGGCGAGAAAAACCTTCGATTTTTTATGGAGCTTAAGCCGGATATTTGACTCTTTAAGGTCCTTTACCAGAAAATACATATATGCGGGGAACCCCATGAACCGGACGGGAAAGCGCATCCTTTCGTAGCGGATCAGCGCGTTTTTGACCCCCTCCATATTGAGCCGATACCCGTCTCCGGTATCCTTCAGGGCGTATTCCCTGTTGAGCGCCGGGGCGAGCTTTGTCACGCCGTACGCGGTCTTGACCGCGCCCATCCGGTTGTGATCGCTGGGCTCGTAGCCGAGGACGATGTAGTTTGTCGGGTGCGGGGAAATAAGTCTGTAATAGGAGAAGGTTCCAAGGACCATCCGCAGCGCATGATAGAGGCTCCCGCGGTCAAAGCCGACATGGCTCTGCCTGCCGCCCGTGCCCGAGGAGGTGACGTTGTACATCAGGCGGTCCTTGGGGATGGAGTAAAGCTCGTGCGACTTAAAAAACAAGGTCGGGATCGGCGGAATTTTATAAAGGTCGGATACCGACTTAAGGCAATCCGTATGAAAATCCATATGCCGCAAAATCCGCGCGTACTCCGGGCAATGCCTTTCGTGAAACCTGAGGTTTTCCTTGACGGCGTCAAAGAATAAGGAATCGGTATTTTGAAGATCATAGGGATTTCTGTGCGCAAATATTTTTCTTCTGTAGTCCATCGCTCGCCTCCCGTGCCGGATACGGTATCATTTTATATACCATTATACCGTATCACAGCGCGTTTTTGAACGATCAAACATCCGCTTTTTGGAATCTGTTCGATCGCATGCCCTTTTGCCCAGTGAATTTGCCTTTTGCCGTAGACTTATATTGAAGCTGTCGATATAATATTATTCAGTCAATTGGCGTAACATAAATAGTATCTGCGCACAAACCGGTCAATCGGCGGACATGAAATAAAATACAAGGCGGGGGGGGCTGCCGGATGAAAAACCAGCATCAATCGAGACTCGAACTGTTCGTCTCAAACACACAGAGGATGAAAAAGAGCTTTATATGGCAAAATACCTTGCTCAAGCGGCTTAGTGCATTGTTCTATTCCGCGGAGAATCGGGAGGTCGACTGCGATGCGATCCGCGACAGCTATGAGCTGATCAAAAAAAGCACCGGGCTGTTTTCGGCGTTTCGAGGCAATTCGGCGATGAGCCTTGCAGCGCTGCTTTCCCTTTCAAAAAACAGGGAGGCGCTCCTTTCTGACACGCTCGACGTGTACGAAACAATGAAGAAAGCGGGGTTTCGGTCGTCGGATTTTCTTGTGGTCGCCGCCTATCAGATCGCTGCCAATACGGATGCCGCGCATCATTTAAATGCGGTGGAAAGGGCGAAGGCATTTTACGACGGTATGAAAAAAGAGCACCGCTTTCTTACGGGGCGGGACGACTATATCTTTGCCGCAATGCTGGGACTGTCGGATATCGACATAGATGTCGGCTTAGACCGCTTAGAGCAGCTTTACGCCGTGTTCAAGCCGGAAATCCAGTCTGGGAACGGCGTGCAGGCGCTTACCCAGGTATTGGTGCTCGCAGGGGAAACGACGGGGGCCGTGTCCCGTTTGCTGAAACTGCGCGACGCACTATGCGAACAGGGCATCCGGCTTGACAAGACATATGCGGTTTCGTCGCTCGGGGTTTTGTCGCTGCTTCCGACCGATATCGATGAGCTTGTCGGTGACATTTCGGAGTCGTACGAGTTCTTGCGAAAGCAAAAGGGGTTTGGTCCCTTTTCGGTTACAAAGCAGGAGCTTATGATTTTTTCCGCGGCGCTTGTCGCGTTCGGCAATGTGGACGATATCAAAAACGGCATTTTAACCGCTGCGGTTTCAACGAGCATCACGAATATTGTGATCGCGCAGCAGACGGCCATTGCGGCAGCGGCCGCATCGTCTGCCGCCGCCGCGTCATCCGCGGCGAGCTCATAGCGAAGGCCATCAAAAATTTCGCTGAAACCACTTTTTTGTGACCTTTTTGCCGTCATAATCGTATTAACGAATGAGGGTGGTGGACGCATGGCCGTTTCTGAAGAAGCAATATTTGAAAATACATATTCGCAATATGGCGAGAGGCTTTACAGGCTATGCCTTGTCCAGCTTAAAAACACGCATGACGCGGAGGATGCCGTGCAGGACGTGTTTGTCAAACGGTTGTACAACGCGCCGGAATTTAAATCGCCGGAGCACGAAAAACGCTGGATCTATAAGGTCGCAGTCAATCTTTGCCGCGACAGGCTGAGGCGCAAAGGGCGGTTCGATCTTCCCATTGAGGCTGCGGGCGACGCCGTCTCGCAGCAGCGCGATCTGACCCTGCTCGAAAGCGTGATGCGGCTGCCGGAAAAAAATCGCGCCGTGATTCACCTTCACTATTACGAGGGCTACTCCGTCAAGGAGATCTCCGCCATCCTCGGAATCACCATATCCTCGGTGAAAATGCGGCTCAAGCGCGGACGCGAGGCGCTGCAAGGCGAATGGGGGGATACAGTATGAACCGATACCGAGCGCTTATGGAAAAATGCGCACCCGATTCGGGCTTTCAGGAGAGGCTTCGGGAAAGGGTATTTGCCGCCCGGCCGGAAACCCGCAGAATATATCGCCCGAGACCGGCGCTTAAGACTGCGGTCATCGTTGCAATCATTGTACTTGCTATGGCCGTCGCCGCGGGCGCGGTTTATATTGCCGCCCATTGGGACCCGATTTTCGTAAGGCGGTTTTCTCCGTCGGAACAGGCGGCGGCACAGATGGAAAAAGNNCGTCCAGACGTTTCCGGTTTCCTCGCGGTGCGGCGATGTGACCCTTACGATCCGGCAGGTCATCGGAGACGATCAAACCATATATGCCGTGCTGGACGTGACGCTTCCGGACACGGTCCGGCTTTCGGAGCTTCTGGACGTAAGCCCTGAGACGGGAGAACCGGATCTCAATATCATCCCATACAATGTTCAATACTTTTCCGCCGACGCCTCATATGAGGAGATCGAGGGGATGACATTTGAGGAAATCGAACAAAGCTTTTATATTCAGGGCAAACGTTTTCCGTCGGGCACATCGTCAGGAGTCGAGTCGCAGGCCGCCGACCTTAAAACCAATACGCTGACCTATCTGCTCCACTTTTCCGCTGATCAAACGGAGGTTGTTGGACAGCCGCTGACGATTCTGATCGACGGACTATATCAATGGACGGGCTCCGATTACAAAGAGATTCTTGAGGGGCCGTTTCTCATAAGCTGGACGCCGGAATACGACGGGATCAGCTATACTTATGAGATCAGGGACGGGAAAAACACGGCGGGTACGGTTTCGCTTTCACCCTTTGCAATAAAAGTCGAATTGTATTCGTCGGACTTTGAGGATTTTTCCGATTTTGAAAAAACGCTCAGCATCAAATTCCGTGACGGGACGACGTTTCTCCCATCTTCTTCGGGCTTCGGAGGCTCGTTTTCCAAATCTTCCGGGACCATAAAATACAACCGGTTCTTCAAGGAAATCCTGACGATTGACGACGTCGTTTCCATACAGGTCGGAGGGTATCTGGTCCGGCTGAAATAGTCAATCAACCTGATGGTCAAACCGTGCGGCTTCAAAATGTTCTCATTTAGAGGCTTTATGGAGCCTTGCGGTATATGGCAAATAATACAAGAAATCCATTAAAAATTCCCTGTCGTATTTTACAAAATCACCGTTGACAAATTGGATGATTTTACATATACTGAATTTAATAATTTCATATTGCTTCGATCGAAAAATCCGGGAGAGACCGTTTAATACGGCGCCGAAGGTGAAGTCGCATAAACTCTCAGGCAAAAGGACCGGATTTGGACGAAACTCTGAAAAGCCATTTAATTGGCACCGAAGAAGCAATCCCGACAGGGAGAATCTTTCAGGTCACATGACGGAGGCGTGCTGTTCATTCAGCATGCCTTTTTTGTTATGCAAAAAACAAATTTTAAATGCGTGGCGCTCGCCGCATGCACTGAAACTTGCAAATAGAAGGAGAATGACAAATGGAGCGGAAAACACCTCTTTATGACTGCCATGTGTCCCTGGGGGGGAAAATCGTGCCGTTTTCGGGATATCTGCTGCCGGTGCAGTATCCGTCGGGCGTCATAACCGAGCATTTGGCGGTGCGCGCCAAAGCGGGCCTGTTCGACGTGTCCCATATGGGCGAGGTTCTTTACACAGGGCCGGACGCCCTGAAAAACCTCAATTATTTACTGACCAACGATTTTTCGGACATGAGTGACGGACAGGTGCGCTACAGCCCGATGTGCAACGAAAGGGGAGGCATTGTCGACGATCTGGTCGTTTACAAATTAAGCGACGAAAAGTATATGCTCGTCGTCAACGCGTCAAACCGCGAAAAGGACGTCGCCTGGATGAAGGGGCATTTATTCGGAGAGGTAAAGCTTAAGGATACCTCGGACGATATGGCGCAGATCGCGCTGCAGGGCCCGCTTTCCCGCGAAATTCTCGGCAGGGTCGCGGCGGAAGCCTCCATCCCCGTCAGGTATTACAGCTTCATTGCCGAGGGAACTGCCGGAGGTATCCCCTGTATTATCTCCCGGACGGGGTACACCGGCGAGCTCGGCTATGAAATTTACACGGCGAATGCCGACGCCGCGCGGATGTGGAATCTGCTTTTGGACGCGGGGCGCGACCTGGGGCTTTTGCCCTGCGGGCTGGGCGCCCGGGACACCCTCAGGCTCGAGGCCGCCATGCCGCTGTACGGGCATGAGATGAACGACGACATAAGCCCCTTAGAGACGGGTCTTGGCAGCTTTGTCAAAGCGTATAAGGAAGACTTTGTCGGCAAAAAGGCAATCGCTCAAAAGGGAGACCCGACAAGAAGACGCGTCGGGCTTAAGGTCACGGGCAGAGGGATCGCGCGGGAAAACGAGAAGGTATTCGCAGACGGAAAAGAGATCGGGCATACTACGTCCGGCACCTATTGCCCTTATATCGCCTGTGCCGCCGCGATGGCGATCCTTGATATCGGGTATGCGAAGGCCGGGACCGGGGTGGAGATCGAGGTGCGCGGCAGGAGGCTTCCCGCCGAGGTCGCGGCGCTTCCGTTTTATAAGAGAGAGCGGGCAAATTCGGAAACGAATTCAAAATAATACATATATCTGGAGGGCAAGGCTATGAAAAAACTGAAGGATCTTCTGTACACAAAATCCCATGAATGGGTCGAATTTTTAGACGAGTCCACCGTGCGGGTGGGGCTTACCGACTTTGCCCAGCATGCGCTGGGAGATATCGTATTTGTAAACCTGCCCGGGGCCGGGGACGCCGTGACGGCGGGGGAAAGCTTCGCGGACGCCGAAAGCGTCAAGGCCGTGTCCGATATTTTCAGCCCCGTTACCGGCGAGGTTTCCGCTGTCAACGACGTCGTGCTTGACAATCCGCAGGAGATTAATTCCGATCCTTACGGCGCGTGGCTTGTCGAGGTCAGAGGGGTTACGGCAAAGGAAGAATTGATAGACCTCGACGCGTATGAAAAGCTCTGCTCGGAGGAGGAAGCATAAGTGGGAAGCTATATCCCTTCCACAATGGAGGAGCGCCGGCAGATGCTCCGGTCGATCGGACTTTCGTCTGCGGAAGATCTGTTTTCCAATGTGCCCGCGGAAATAAAGCTTAAGCAGCTGAATCTCCCCGAGGGAAAATCCGAGCTCGAGGTTGATCGCGCAATGCGGCGGATGGCGGGGAAGAACAGGGTCTTTTCATCCATATTCCGCGGCGCCGGGGCCTACAACCATTACATCCCCTCGATTGTGAAGAGCGTTGTCGCAAAAGAGGAATTCCTCACCGCCTACACCCCTTATCAGGCGGAAATCAGCCAGGNNATCTGCGAGCTGACCGGCATGGACGCCGCGAACGCCTCGGTCTACGACGGCGCCTCGGCGGCCGCGGAAGCTGCCGCGATGTGCCGCGAGCGCGTACGCCGAAAAACGCTCATATCCGCGGCCGCGCATCCCATGGTCCTCCAGACGGTCAAGACTTACTGCGAGGGCGCGGACGCCGACGTCTGCATTGTCCCGGCGAAAGACGGGAAGACCGACCCGGACGCGCTTTTATCCCTCGCCGACGGCGAGACCGCCTGCTTTTATTTGCAGCAGCCCAATTTTTACGGCGTCATCGAGGACGCGGAAAGCCTCGGGGAAATCGCCCATAAAGCGGGGGCAAAATTCATCATGGGTATTAATCCCGTCGCCGCCGCCCTGCTCAAAACCCCGAAGGAATGCGGCGCGGATATCGCGGTGGGCGAGGGGCAGCCGCTCGGCATGCCGCTTTCCTTCGGCGGGCCGTACCTGGGATTTATGGCCTGCGTCGGCACTATGATGCGGAAGCTTCCCGGGCGGGTGGTCGGGGAAACGACGGACGTCGATAATAATCGCGCCTTCGTGCTGACCCTGCAGGCGAGAGAGCAGCACATCCGCCGGGAAAAGGCGTCGTCCAACATCTGCACCAATCAGGCGCTTTGCGCGCTTGCGGCCTCGGTACATATGGCCGCCCTGGGAGGGGCGGGACTTAAGCGGGCGGCGGAGCTCTGCTACTCCAAGGCGCATTACGCCGCCGGAAAGATCGCCGAAATCCCCGGCTTCAAGCTCAGGTACGCGGAGGATTTCTTCCACGAGTTTATTACCGAGATCCCCCGCGACGCCGGTTCTCTGCTGAGAAAACTGGAGGACAGGGACATTCTGGGCGGATATCCCGTCGAAGGCGGCATTTTGTGGTGCGTGACCGAAATGAACTCAAAGGAACAGATCGATTCGCTGATCGCGGCGCTCGAAGGGGAGGGGGCATCCGTATGAAGCTGATTTTTGAGAAAAGCGTGAGCGGCAGAGGCTGCTCCGTTCTGCCGCCCTGCGACGTGCCCGAGACTGCCGTACCGTCCGATAAGGCGCGCAAAAGCGAGCCGCGTCTTCCCCAGATCGCGGAGGTCGACATAAGCCGCCATTATTCGGCCCTGTCAAAACGGGTCCACGGCGTAAACGACGGCTTTTACCCGCTGGGGTCGTGCACAATGAAATACAATCCGAAAATAAACGAGGAAATGGCGGGCCTTCCCGGCTTTGCCGGTATCCATCCGCTTCAGCCGGAGCACACGGTGAAGGGCTGCCTGGAGGCGCTCGTCACGGCGGAGAGCTATTTATGCGAGATCACCGGCATGGATGAAATGACCTTTCAGCCGGCCGCCGGAGCCCACGGGGAGCTGACCGGCATCCTGATGATCAAGGCCTACCACAAGTCCCGGGGCGACGCAAAGCGGACCAAAATCATTATTCCGGACGCGGCCCACGGGACAAACCCCGCAACGGCGTCGATGGCCGGCTTCACGACAATCAGCGTACCGTCGGATGCGCAGGGGGGCGTCGACCTGTCTAAGCTGCGCGACGCGGTCGGAGAGGACACGGCGGGGCTGATGCTGACAAATCCCAACACCCTGGGCATTTTCGACAGGAATATCCTTGAAATCACAAAGGTGATCCATGACGCCGGAGGCTTAAACTATTATGACGGCGCAAACCTAAACGCGATCATGGGCATCGCGCGCCCCGGCGACATGGGCTTTGACGNNCCCGCACGGCGGCGGCGGCCCGGGCTCGGGCGCCGTCGGCTGCAAAAAAGCACTTTCCTCCTTCCTGCCGCTGTATCACGCGGTAAAGAAGGACGGCGGGTACGCCTTTGAGGCGCCCGCGCGGTCGATCGGCAGCGTCAAGGCGTTTTACGGCAATTTCCTCGTCGTGGTGCGGGCGCTTACCTATCTTCTGACATTGGGCGCCGACGGAATCCCGGAGGCCGCCCAGAGCGCGGTGCTAAACGCAAACTACCTCAAGGAGCGGCTAGGGGAGCTCTACGATATGGCTTACGACGGCGGGTGCATGCACGAGTTTGTCATGACCCTTTCCCGGCTTAAGAAGGAGACGGGCGCAAGCGCCTTGGACGTGGCCAAGTCGATGCTCGATTACGGGATGCACCCACCGACGATGTATTTCCCGCTGATCGTGGAGGAGGCGCTGATGGTGGAGCCGACGGAAACCGAATCGAGGGAAACCCTTGACGAGGCCGCTGAGGTGTTAAAAAAGATTTACCAAAAGGCGCAGAGCGACCCGCAGGCGCTGCACGAGGCGCCCGTGAAAACGCCGGTGCGGCGGCCGGACGAGGTGGGCGCGGCGAGAAACGCGAAGCTCAGATATACGTTTTAATGAACACGGGGAGAAAAACCGCCTCCGCTGTAAAAAAAGGGGCAAGAAATTGGATATCAGTATTTTTGAGGTGATCGGCCCCGTGATGGTCGGCCCGTCGAGCTCCCATACGGCGGGTGCTGCAAGGCTCGCCCGGATCGCGCGCCTGATCACAGGGGGCTCTGTCGCGCATGTTTCCTTCGGGCTGCACGGGTCCTTCGCGAAAACCTGCCGGGGGCACGGGACAGACCGCGCTCTCGTGGCGGGCGCCCTGGGCCTTTTCGAGGATGACGAGCGGATCGCCGATTCCTTTTCTCTGGCAAAGAGCGCGGGCCTTAACTATGACTTTTATGAGGCCGATTTAGACGGCATGCACGCAAACTCCGTCAGGTTCACCTTTACCGAAACAGACGGCGAAAAGCATGAAATCGTCGGGTCGTCCATCGGCGGCGGGCGGATCGTGATCACGCGCATCGACGGCTTTGCCACCGAATTTTACGCCCGGTCGAGCGCGCTCATCATCAGCCAGCACGACAAGCCGGGGATGGTCACCTCGGTTTCCGCGGTGCTTTCGTCAAACGACATCAATATTGGCACGATGAAGCTGAGCCGGCGGGCAAAGGGCGGCGTCGCCTGCTGTATTATTGAAACGGACGACAGGATCCCGGGCGCGGTCGTCGATCAGCTGAGGCGGCTCCCGCACATCCTCAGCGTGCGCGCGGTCAATCTCGAGGAGGGGAATGGAAGCGATGTATAACACGCTTTTCGAGCTGCGAAAAGAGGCAAACGAGCGCAAAAAGCCGATTTGGACGGTGGTGCTGGAAAACGAATGCGCGATATCGGGACTGACCGAGCGGGAAGTCTTCGACCGGCTGGAAAAGCGCTATTCCGTGATGCACCGGTCGGCGTTTAAGGCGCTCGAGGGGCCGCTGCCCGCCGCGGGGAGCCTCATCTCCGGCATCTGTGCCGCGCAAAACGGCTATTCAAAGACCGGAAACAGCATATGCGGAGCCTTTATCAACCGGGTGATGGCGCTGGCCCTTTCCTGCAGCGAGTTAAACGCGTCCATGGGGAAAATCTGCGCGGCTCCGACGGCGGGCGCGTGCGGGATTTTGCCGGCGGTCCTCATCGGGATGCAGGAATCGCTCGGGCTTACGCGCGAGCAGACGCTGCGGGGGCTTCTGACCGCATCGGGCGTCGGCGCCGTCATCATGAAGAACGCCACTGTCTCCGGCGCGGAGGGGGGCTGCCAGGCCGAGTGCGGCGTGGCGGCGGCGATGGCCGCGGCGGCCGCCGCAGAGATGGCGGGCGGCTCGCCGGACATGGCCGTCGACGCGTGCAGCTTTGCCCTGATCAACGCGATGGGGCTGATCTGCGACCCCGTTGCGGGGCTTGTCCAGGTGCCCTGCGCCCAGCGAAACGCTTCCCAGGCGGTAAACGCGATGCTTTCAGCCGATCTCGCTTTGGCGGGGAACAGCTGCGTTATAGACCCGGACGAGGTTGTCGACGCCATGTACAAGGTGGGGAAACTGCTGCCGATGCAGCTGCGGGAGACGACCCTCGGCGGGATTGCCGCGACCCTGTCCGCAAAGCGGATCAGAGACGGATTTCCCGGTAATTCGGGGAAAACGGATGATTGACAGTGAATGGAGGAAGACGGTATGACGGAGCGTTATCAGCTTATCGTGATCGGTTCGGGCCCCGGCGGCTATGTGTCGGCGATCAAGGCGGCGCAGCTAGGGATCAGAACGGCGGTGGTCGAAGGCCGCGAGGTGGGCGGCACCTGCCTCAATCGGGGATGCATCCCGACGAAAGCCTTTCTGCACACGGCCGAGCTGCTTTCTGAGATAAAATCCTGCGAAAAGCTCGGCATCCGCGCAGAAAACGTCACCTGCGATTTGCCGGCGATGCACGCGAGAAAGAACGAGGTGGTTTCAAAGCTGCGCTCAGGCGTCGAGGGGCTTCTCAAAGCCAATAAAATCGACCTGATCCGGGGAACGGCCAAAATAACGCGGGCGGGCGAGGTATGCGTCGGCGAGGACCGATTTAAGGCGGAAAAGATCCTGATCGCCGTCGGTTCAAGGCCCGCGAGGCCGCCCATACCGGGGATCGACCTGCCCGGCGTGGTCACGAGCGACGAGATGCTTTCCGGGGAAGCGTGTCATAAGAGGCTTGTCATCATCGGCGGCGGGGTTGTCGGCGTGGAATTTGCCGCCATATGGAACGCGCTGGGCTGCGAGGTCACGGTCATCGAGGCGATGGACCGGATATTGCCCTCGCTCGACCGGGAAATCTCCCAGAACCTGAGCATGATACTCAAAAGGCGGGGCGTCTGCATCCGCACCGGCGCGCAGGTCGCAAAGCTCAGCCGGGACGACGGCCTGACCTGCCATTTTACCGCCGGTGGGAAGGCCGAAGCCGTCAATGCCGACGGGATTCTGGTGTCCGTCGGGCGTCGGGCGAATACGGAAGGTCTTTTGTCCGAGGACGTCGATCTGGGCCTTGAGCGCGGGTATATTCCTGTGGATCGGAATTTTGAAACCTCCGCAAAGGGGATTTACGCCGTCGGCGACGCTGTAAAGGGCGGCGTGCAGCTCGCGCATGCGGCGTCCGCGCAGGGGATCAACGCGGTGTGCGCGATGTTCGGGCAAAAAGCGCCGCTTGCGCTTTCCGTCATACCCTCCTGCATTTATACAAGCCCCGAAATTGCCACGGTGGGGATGACCTCGGACGAGGCAAAAGCGCAGGGCATTGCGGTTAAAACCGGCAAATTTGCCATGTCGGCAAACGGCAGGACCGTGATTTCAGACGGGGAGCGGGGATTTTTGAAGGTGGTCGCCCACGCGGAAACCGGCGTTATCCTCGGCGCGCAGATGATGTGCAGCCGCGCGACCGATATGATCGGCGAGCTTTCGACCGCCATCGTAAACGGGCTTACCGTCGAGCAGCTCTACGCGGTGATCCGCCCCCATCCGACCTTCGGCGAGGCGGTTTCCGAGGCGCTCGAGGACATCGACGGCCGCGCCGTTCACAAGGCCCCGGAGTGTCGGCCACGGCGGTAATATGAAGCTACAGCCTTGGAAAAGATAAGGATAGCTAAATAGAAATCAGATTGATGAACGAACAGGATAATCGCTTCTGCAAAGCCTCCCTTGTTAAAGGGAG
>DIWE01000038.1:34312-35115 GCA_002423435.1 Clostridiales bacterium UBA6114 | reverse complement strand
TGTTTTGTCCAGTGTGTCCTCCACCCCTACTTCTGACAAATCAAAAGTGAAGGGGTTTTGACCCCTTCACAATACCCATAGATATTCTGCCTACAGACATTACATCAATGAGGAAAGCGGCGTATAATCGACGCCGAAGCTGTCGGCGACCCCCTTGCAGGTGAGGCTCCCTTTGTAGCAGTTGACGCCGAGCGCCAGCAAAGGGTCTGCTTTGGCCGCATTTTCCAGGCCGCTGTCCGCGACGGCGAGGCCGTGGCGCAGAGTCGCGTTGGTCAGCGCGATCGTGGAGGTCCGGGAAACAGCGCCGGGGATGTTTGCCACGCAGTAATGCACCACACCGTCCACCACAAAGATCGGGTCGTCGTGATAGGTCGGCCTGGTCGTTTCGCAGCAGCCTCCCTGATCGACCGCGACGTCCACGATGACGCTGCCCGGCTTCATGTTTTTAAGATAGCTTTTTTTCAAAAGCTTGGGCGCCGCCGCGCCGGGAATCAGCACCGCGCCGATTACGAGATCGGCCCCGGCGACCGCTTTTTCGATCGCCGCGCCGGTGCTGTGCAGCGTCTGCACGCTCTGGCCGAAGATATCGTCGAGATAGGCAAGCCTGTCGATATTGCTGTCTAAGATGGTGACGTTCGCGCCGAGCCCCACCGCCATTTTGCAGGCATTGGTGCCGACAACGCCGCCGCCGATGATGACGATGCTGGCGCGCGGGACGCCGGGAACTCCGCCGAGCAGGATGCCCATCCCTCCCATCGGCTTTTCTAAGTATTTCGCGCCCTCCTGGATGCTCAGGCGGCCGG
>DIWE01000038.1:0-34264 GCA_002423435.1 Clostridiales bacterium UBA6114 | reverse complement strand
GCGGCTCCTTGACCTTGACGATCATATCGCAAAGCCCCCAAACGTCCTCGGCCGACGGCAGGATTTTGGCGCCCATGGCGACGTAATCGGCGTCGGCAAAGGAGGAGCCGTTTCCCGCGCCGGACTGGATATACACCTCATGCCCGTGCGAGCGGTATTCCCCGGCGTTTTCCGGCGTGAGGCCGACGCGGTATTCATGCTTTTTGATTTCCTTTACACATCCAACTTTCATAATTATGACCGTTCCTTCTTTCAATGGTTCCTGTTTGGGCTGATTATTTGCAGCCGAATGCCTTTTCAAGTCTGTTCAAAGCGATTTCCAGCGACTCGTAGTCGTTGGCAAAGGACAGCCGCAGATAGCCTTCGCCGGCGCTTCCAAAAGCGCTGCCCGGCGCGGTTGCGACATGGGTCTTTTCAAAGATCATGCCGGCAATTTCGGTCGAGCTGCCGCCGAATTCCTTTACATTGGGAAACGCGTAGAAAGCCCCCTGGGGATTTAAGCAGGAAAAGCCCTTGAGCTTATTGAGCCCTTCGACGATGAGCTTCCGATTTTTATCGTAGGTTTGCCGCATCATTTCCACGTCCGAGGCCGCACTCTCAAGCGCCCGGATTGCCGCCAGCTGAAAGGCCTCGTTGACGCTCGCCACCATGTTTTCGTGAAGCTTGACCATTCTGGCCGTGATCTCCTCGTTGGCGCAGGCATAGCCCACCCGCCAGCCGGTCATCGCATAGGTTTTGGAAAAGGTGTTGATGGTGACAAGGTAATCCTGAAGTCCCGGGAAGGAGCCGAGGCTTACATGGCGGTTACCGTCGTATGTCAGCCGCTCATAAGCCTCGTCGAAGATCACAAACACCTTGCGGCGTTTTATAAGCTCGGCGATCGCCTCCGTTTCGTCGGCTGAGAGCATTGCCCCGGTGGGATTTGCGGGGGTGTTTAGCATAATCAGCTTGGTTTTGGGCGTGATAAGCGGCTCGATCACCTCGGCGGTCATCTTAAACCGATTCTCCTCGGTGAGCACGGCGCTCACTGGGGTGGCTCCGGCCATCAGGACCTGGCCGAGATAATCCGGCCATTCCGGGTTGGGGATAATCACCTCGTCGCCGTGGTCGACCAGTGTAATGAGCGCCAGCATGAGCGCCTGGGTGCCCCCGGCCGTAATGATGATCTGATCCGGATTGCAGGGGATATGGTTTTCCGTCCTCAGCTTTTCGGCCACCGCTTCGCGCAGCGGCAGGATCCCCGCGTTTGGGGTATATTTGGTCTTGCCGGCCAAAAGATTGTCCGCGCCGACCTTTATGATGTGCTTTGGCGTAATGAATCCGGGCTCGCCGATGCAGAGATTGATGGAGTCTTCATAGCAAGACGCCATCTCGTACATCTTCCGCACGCCGGAGCGCGGAAAAACCCTCGCGGCATTGCTGTAATTCACAGGCTGTTCACCTCACATTCTATGAATTTGTTTGATATCTGTTCCGAGTTTCAAGGAATTTTGCATGGGTTTGCGCGCCGGCGGGCGTGAAAACGCTTCGGCCGGACGAACCCTTTGCCGGATGCGGCCATCAGCACCCTCTCGCTTTGATTTTGCCCGACCGGTACCCGCAGGAGAGATGCTCCCCGCAGCCGGGCGCGCCCGGAGAACACTCGACCAGACTCGCGGCGTCGCCGGCGACGGCGGTCCTGCGCTTGCAGTCTGCCACAGCCTTCTCGATGCGCCCGACGGCGTCGTCTTCGCCGGAGACCTGAAACAGGGTGCCCCCTTCGGCGCCGTGGATTCCGCCGCGGCCGATCACATCGGCCTGCACATCCGCGAGCAAATGTATGGCCTTAAGCTCCGTGACGATTTCGCCGGAAATGGGGAACAGGCCGCACGCCATGCCGTAGGACCGGTCGATTCCCTGCCGGCGCGCGTGCAGGACGGAAGCCTGCACGCTGCCCGGCGTCAGCTTTTCGAGGCCGGCCGCGACGATCACCCGAAAGCCTTCGGTCGCCATCGGGCCGGAGGCCCTGCCGAAACGTCCGCCGCCGGGACTTCCCGCCAGCATGGCGGCGCCCCCGTCCGCGTCGATCAGGTTCGCGCCTGTGATCACCACGGTATCCCGGCTCAGCTTCGGCAGGATATCGTCGATGTAGTCGTCAAGCGTTTTCGCCCGACCGTTTTCGAAAAGCATGCAATGAGCCGTGCCGGTCTGCGGCCGGAGCTCCCCGACGGCGCCCCGCGCGGTATTGCGGCCGCAGACGCGAAGCGAAATGCCGGTGAGGAGCTCGCTTACACAGGAGACGGTTGTGCCGCCCTTAAAGAGCAGCGTGCCGCCGTCCATTGCGCGGCGAACAGGGTCCATTTTGCTTACCGCGTCGGCAATCAGCCATTTCCCGTCGTTTACCGTCAGGAAAAACTGGATATATTTCATGTCCCGTTATTTCCCCAGAACCTGTCTGATCGGCACATGGTCGATATCAAAGCCGAAGTAACGGGGGTTGTGCATATCGAATGCCGGGCTGCTCGAAAGCTGCGGACTTGCCGGAATCCCTAAAATCGCCACCTCGTCGCCGGCCGCGATGGAACCGTTGAACATCGGCATACCGTCGCCCAGGCGGACGACCTCGATAATATCGGGGCCCGTGATCCACGGTTCATCGTTTTTCCAAAGGACGTAGTTTTCATTTTCAAACCAGATGTGATACCTGTTTGCGACGTATTCCCCGATGCCGTCGATGTACATGTCGCCGTAATAAAGGCCGTCGATGGTTTCCGAGTCCTTTCGCGCCACCCTGCCGCTCGCGAGATAGTACCCGCCCGCAATCTCCAGGGCCGCCGCAATCGGGTCTTCGCCCCGCTCGCGCGCCTCGCGCATGGCGGTGCCGACCTGAAACGCCTTGCTGAGAGTGCCTGGAACCAGAGCGCCGCGGATCTCACGGCCGGACATCAGGTCGCAGGCGTGCGACGCCATGCCGAAACCGGAATCGGCGAGCATTTTGCCGTTTCGCTCGATCATGTAATAATTGACGCACTTCGTCAGGATGTTGGTGTCGCCGTAGTTGTTTACGATCGCGACCGGCAGGCAGGGCCTGCCTAAAATGGCGTTTAACGCCTGGGGCATTTCGGGGTAGGAGCGCCCCGCCGCATCGGCATCCACAAAGAGCCTGCCCCTTTCCAGGACCGCGGCCATCGGACAGCAGGTGTTGCCGCCGCCGAGCTCAATGGCGAAAAGGGCGTCCACCCGTTTGCCCGTATACTCCTCCAGAGCGTCCAGAGCCATGCCCAGGCTCTCCTTGTTGCTGAGCGGATGGGCCCCGACCTTTGTCCGTTTCTGCTTTTTTTTCACCTCTTCACCGGGAGCGCCTATCGAGCCCATCAGGAAGATGGAGGCAACGGTGTGGTCGTCGCGGATCTCGTCGAACCCGGTCACCCTGACGGGGACTCCTTTGTCCAGCACCTCCTTGAGCGCAGCCGCGCCCTGAACGGGATCGCCGCCGCCGCCGGCGCCGAAGAAGCTGCAGCCTATTGCGAAATCCTCGATCTGCCGGGCTGTTTTCAGCTCAAATCCTGGCATACAGTATCACCTCAACGTATGATTTTTTTGAAACTTTTAACTGATTGAATTGATTTGCAGAATAAAGGGCCCGGAAACGCACAGCGGAAAGCTGTCTCTTTTCATGCGCTTCCGGGCTCCGCTTTGTTTCTATCGCAGATATTGACTTTGAAGGTTTCTCTTATCTGTCGGTATAAACGCTCATGTCCGGAAAATAGTACGCAAGTCCGAGACCGAAGTATTCGAGCTTGCCGCTTTCCTTGAAACGGTTTGCCTGCGGCCAGTCCACATAGGACGACTGGTAGGCGACGCGCTGGGTCAGGTCGGCGACATAAGCCGCCGGGCAGAGCTCCTCCACGATATATTTCTGAAGCTCGGCAGCCTTTTTATTGCGTTCGGCGGTGTCGACGGTCGCCACCGCGTCGGCGATGCGCGCGTCCATTTCGGGCGTCGCGATCCAGCAGGGATTTTCAAAGGTGCCCTGGGTCTTGCTGGAGTACAGAGTCTCGATCGCAGTGGCGGCGTCGTTGACCGAGGGGGTGATGTTGCAGGTCTGGACGTGCAGCTCGGTCTCGGGCTTGGTGACGCTCTCCTGGAAGGAAAGCCAGGTGCCCTTCTGGATGTTCATGGTGATGCCGACCTGCAAACAGTTGGCCTGCAGGGAGAGCATCATCTTTTCCAGGGCGGGGTTGGCGTCGAGCAGGAAGCATTCGATGGGGGTGTCTTTGTAGCTGTCGGCATATTTGGATTTCTCAAAGTATTCCTTTGCCTTTTCAAGATCGTATTGATACTGCATGACGTCCGCATGGCCGGACACATAGCTCGAAATGGGGCCTACGGAGCGGTTGGCCTCCGCGAACACCGGGCCGATCAGGCTGTCGTAATCGATCAGGCAGGCGAGGCCCTTGCGGTAGTTTACATCGTCGGTGGGCGCCTTGGCGCAATTGAAGAAAACATACTGGGTGATGGCGCTGGTGTAGTTGAACATTTCCACGCCGGGCAGCTCGCATAACGCCTCATAGTTTTCCGGCGCAAACCAGGGGCTTGTGATCTCGAGCTCCTGATTGCTCATCATGGTAAACTGGGTGCTGGGCTCGGTGCAGTAGATCGCCTTGAACTGCTCGGGCGCCTTCTCGCGTCCCGTCCAGCCCATGTGCCAGTCTGGGAAGCGGGTGGCGAGAAAGTAATCCTGCTGCACCATTTCGGTGGCGACATAGGGCCCGGAGCCGGCGTCGTGGGAGAGCAGGAAGTTCTTGCCGTAGTCGCCGAATTCGCCGTAGGTGCCGTCTTTGACGAGGTTAGCCATGACAAGCTCCTCATTGAGCACCGAAAGATGCCACACGGCGTTCATGAACGCGCCCTGCGGATGGCCGAGCGTCATCTTTACGGTGTAGTCGTCGGTGGCGGCGCAGTCGACCACATTCTCAAACAGATAGGCGAAGCCCTCGCCGATGGCTTGCCAGCGCTTGAGCGAGAACACGACGTCTGACGCCTTGAGCTCGCTGCCGTCGTGGAATTTCACGCCCTGCTTTAACTGGAAGGTGTATTCCAGACCGTTGTCGCTGACTCCCCATTTGGTTGCCAGGTTCGGCTCCTGCTTGTCGCCCCTCTGGTATACGAGAGAGTCGTACAGGTTTGGAACCACCTGGCCGCTGATGTAGTCGTTCCCGACCGCAGGATCGATCTTCGGGGTGTTGTCCGCCGTGATGCGGATGATGCTCTGCCGGCCGCCGGCGGGCGCGGTAGATCCTCCGGGAGCGGTGCCGGAAGGCGCGGAGGCCTGCCCGCCGCATCCGGCGAGCATTGCAAGGCAGAGCGCGGCCACGAGCATAATTGATAACGCTTTTTTCATTGGATTAGCCCCTCCTTTTTATAAATGGTTGATTTCATTTAAGCCTTTCCATGCCCTTCATCAAACAGATGACATCTGACAACATGGCCCGGCTCAATTTCCTTCATCCGTGGGTCGTCGCGCATACAGCGGTCCGTCTTAAACGGACATCGCGTGTTAAAGCTGCATCCTGCGGGGATATTGACGGGAGAGGGGATTTCCCCGACGCACTCCACCTTCCTGGGCTTTAGCGCCTCGTCCTCGTCCGAAACCACCGGGATCGCCGAAAGCAGCATCTGCGTATAGGGGTGCAGGGGTTTTGCATAAAAGGTTTCGGTCGGCGCGATCTCGCAGATCTTTCCCAGATACATGATCGCCACGCGGTTTGAAACGTTGCGCATCACGCCCATGTCGTGGGTGATGAACATATAGGTGAGCTTCTGCTCTTTGTGCAGCTTGATCAGCATGTTGATGATCTTCGCCTGAATCGAAACGTCCAGCGACGAGGTCGGCTCGTCGAGGATGATGAACCTGGGACTGCAGCAAAGCGCCCTCGCAATGGACACCAGCTGTTTTTCGCCGCCGCCGATGGAGTTCGGGGATTTGTACATAAACTCCGGCGGCAGCTCCACCATCCTGAGAATCTCCAGGATCTTGTCGTCTATCCTGTTCGGCGGGACCACCCTGTGAACCTTGAGCGGCAGGCTTAAAATACTGCGGACATCCTGGTAGGGATTGAGCGAGGAACCGGGGTCCTGAAACACGATCTGCACGTCCCGGCGAAACTGCATGGAGCGGTGCAGCCTGCTTTCCCTGGTGAAGCTTTCGCCGCCGAACTCAATTTTTCCGCCGGTCATGCGGTACATCCCCATCACCGTATAGGCGATGGTGCTCTTTCCGGAGCCGGACTCCCCCACAAGGCCCATCACGTCTCCCCGGTTGATGGTGAGGTCCACGCCGTCTACCGCGCGCACAAATTTATCTTTGCCCACAGGGAAGTACTGCTTGAGTTCCCTCAATTTCAATAATTCTTGACTCATTGCCGTCAGTCCTTTCGCACGCTATACATAGTTGAAGCATGCAACGGTGTGTCCGGGGCTTTTTTCAACAGACGGGGGTTTTTCGTTGCGGCAGACGTCCCTGCAGTCGGGACAGCGGTTAAAGAAACGGCAGCCCTTGGGCGGGTCGACGTAGCTTGGTATGTATCCGTAGATGCCCGCCGAAAGCCCGCCGCCCGAAAGGCGCGGCACGCATTCGAGCAGCCCTTGGGCGTAGGGGTGCAGCGGATTTGTAAACAGCTCCCTCGCGTTGCAGCACTCGACGATATGCCCCGCGTACATCACATAAATCCGGTCGACAAGCTCCCTTGCTACGCCGAGCGAATGGGTGATCATGATCAGCGAGCGATGTTTTTCCTCCACGAGGCTCCTGAGCGTCTTGTGGATCTGCTCTTGCACCGTCACGTCCAGCGCCGTGCCCGGTTCGTCCGCAATGAGCAGCTCCCGCGGCGTCAGAAGGCAGGTGGCGATGCAGATCCTCTGCCGCATGCCGCCCGAAAGCTGATGAGGGTACGAATCCATAATGCGTTCCGGGTCCGGGATCATGACGCTTCTGATCGCCTCGTGCGCGGCCTTTTTCATTCCCGCTTTGTCCTTTTTGTCAAAGAGGCCGGAAAATTTCAGCACGTCCAGCATCTGCTCGCCGATGGTAAACACGGGGTTCAGCGCCGCCATCGGCGACTGGGAGATCATCGAGGCGTGCTTCCTGCGAAGCTCTAAAAGCTCGCGGCTGTTCATCCCGACGATATCCTGTCCGCCAAATAAAATCCGGGAGCCTTTGGGGGTATGGACGGCGCTTTCGTCCAGCGTGCGCATCACGGCCTTCATTGTGGTTGTTTTGCCGCAGCCGGATTCTCCGACGAGGCCGATCTTTTCGCCCTTGCCGACATAAAGACTGATCCTGTCCACCACTTTTGCGTAGCCCCGGTAGGTTTTGTACCAGACCGAAAGGTTTTGGATATCGAGCAATCTGTTTTCGGTCATCCCTGCTTCCCCCTGTCCAGCATGTCCCTGATGCCGTCGCCCAGGAAGTTAAAGCCCAATATAATGAAGATGATGCCGAGCGCGGGGAAGATCGTCATCCACCAGATTTGCGGCATGTACGCCGCGCCGTCCGAAATCATCGTGCCGAACGCCGGCGTCGGAGGCTGCTCACCAAGGCCGATAAAGCTCAGCGACGCGCCCATCAGGATGACCCAGCCCACGTCCAGCGCCATCTTGGTCAGCACCGGGGACAGGCAGTTCGGCAAAAGCTCCTTAAACAGGATATGAAACTTGGAGGCGCCGATCAGCTCGGCGTTTTTCACAAAGTACTCCTTGCTGTAGCCGGTCGACATACTGTAGACAAGCCGGGTGTACCAGGGCCACCACATGACCGTGATGGCGATCATGGAGTTTGTCATATTCGGTTTCATCATTGAGGCGATCGTCATGGCCAGCACAAGGGGCGGCAGCGCCAGAAAAATGTCGGTCAGGCGCATCACGACGGTATCGACCCAGGTGCGGTGATAGTAGCCGGCCAAAAGCCCTAAAAAGGTGCCGACGGGGACCGAGATCCCGAGCACGATGATGCTCATCTTGAGCGCGCCCCGGAAGGCAAAGATCACGCGCGACAGAATGTCCCGCCCGACCACGTCGGTGCCGAACAGATGTCCCGCGCCCGGCGCCCGGCTCGCGTTTTTCAGGTCGATAAACGCGCCGGCGTGCTGCGGGTAGGGCGCGACCAAGGGCGCAAACACCGCAAGCAGAATCGAAATCGCCACAATCGCGAGGCCGACCATCGAAAGCTTGTTGCGGCGGAAGTTATACCACCAGATTTTTAAGTTTTCCTTTGTCGAGGGCTTGAGAAACCCTCTTTTCACCGCCGTGCCGGCGGAAGCCGTATTTTTCATACTCAACTGCCTCCCAGCCTGATCCGCGGATCGACCATCGCGTTGATCAGATCCACAATCAGGTTGATGACGAGGAAGGTAAGCCCGATCACCAGCACCACCGCGCAGATCGCGTTTAAGTCCTTGGCGATCATCGCGGTAATGCCGTATTTGGAGAGGCCCGGCCAGTTGAAGATTTTCTCCACCAGAAAGGCGTTGCCCACCATGGCCGCGAGATCGAGGCCCATCACGGTGATGACCGAGGTGCTCGACGGCTTAAAGAGATATTTGTTGAGCAGCACGCTTTCCGGCAGGCCGTAGCTCCTGGAAACGCACATGTATTCCTTGCTCATATTGTCGGTCAGCGCCGAGCGCATCAGGCGCGCGTCCTGAAACATGCCGCCGAGCGACAGCGCGAACGCCGGCAGCAAAAGATGCAAAAACGCGTCCCATGCCGTAGACAGCTGCCCGGCCGCCAGGGCGTCCAGAATGAAAAAGCCCGTCATGTGCGGCGGCGGCGAAACGCCGGGGCTGAGCCTCCCCAGGGTGGGGATGATCTTCCAGGTGTTGCCGAACAGCACCAGCAGCAAAATCGCCACCACAAAGGACGGAATTGCGATTCCGGCGTAAGAGAGCACCCGCACCAGCCCGTCGGCGAACTTGTCGTGATACTTTGCCGCAAGCCTGCCGAGCAGCAGCGCCCCGCCGACCATCATGAGGCCGGACAGGATGACAAGCTCCATCGTCGCCGGCAAAAACTGGATCAGATCCAGCGTGACCGAGCGCTTGGTGGTCAGCGAAATACCGAAATCGCCGCTGAACACGTCCCGCAGCCAAAGGCCGTACTGCATGGGCAACGGCTTGTCCAGATACATCTGCCGGGAAAGGGTGTCCACCGCTTCCTGCGTGGCCCTCTGGCCCAGCGCCAGCCTTGCCGGATCGCCGGGGATAATGCGCGAGAGCGCGAAGATCATGATCGATACGCCGAACAGCACAAAGATACCCTGTATCAGCCGTTTGAGAACATAGCGAACCATTTTTTGCCCCCTCTTTTTCGAAATTGTCCAAAATGCCCGTTACAGCTTCCAGTCAAGCGTCCTGAGCTTGGACGTTATCGGGAAATATGCCGCTTTGCTGTGAGAGACGCCCTGCAGCGCCACCGCGACGGCGTCGTACAGCGCGGCCTTGAAGGGCTCGATCACCGGCACGTCGATACCCGCCGCCCTGAGCCCGGCGCGGACCGGTTCGACCAGGGTCGACAGGCTGGTGCAGCCGAACACCAGGGCTCTCGCCTTGTCTTTTTTGACGGCTTCGATGCCGGCGGCGATCATTTTTTTCGAAAGCGCCGCCTCGTCGCTGTGAAGCTCCACCACCGGCGTGTCCACCACCGGAATGGATTTCAAATAGCCTGAGATGCCGTATTTGCGCAGATTTTCCTTGATGCAGCGGTCGGCGTTGTCCAAAATTCCGATTACCGAAAAGTCGCCGGCGAGCCGCACCGCCAAAAAGGCCGCGGACTGACAGGCGCCCATGACCGGGATTTCCAGAAGCTCCCTGCATTCCGAAAGCGCCGGGTCGAGAAAGCAGTCCATGACGATTGCATCAAAGCCCTCATCCTGTCCCGACCTTGCAAGACGCAGGATGTACGGAGCGGCCAGAGCCGAATCGTAGAAGCATTCGATCGATTCGCTGCCGCCGTCCACGATGCGCGTTTCGAGCCGGATAAGCCCGCCGGTTTCCGCCTCCAGCTCTTTTGCAAGCGTCCTCCGGTCGTTCACCGACGCTTCGATCCCGTCGGTGTAGATATCCGGCACAATGTTCAAAATTCTAATCTGCCTCACTTTTTTCCCTCCCAAAAGCCTGATTTGCCGTATCAAAAACACAAAGCGGTCATCTGCCGCGTTTGCGCGGGAACAGAAGGGGCCGCTGCTGTCTTCTGATTAAATTATAGCAGCTGGTTTTGTGTCAACGCATACATTTCTGGGGCGATATTTTGTATAATCAAACATTGCGTGCGGACGTCTCGCCAACTTCGCCTGTTGACGGCTGTCCCCCGTTTCCGATAAGATGGTATCAAATCCCAGGCAGGGGGCGAAGGAGCTTAAAAACGAAACCGCCTCCGCGCAGGCGAGCTGCGCGGAGGCGGAAAAAGCGGTCATTCAGGGCAGCCCGGTTTACCTTAACAGCAGGCTTTCCAGTATCAGCGCGATTTCAAACTGGCGGCGGTTATGCAGCGAAAACGGGTCGTTTCCGTATAAGCCGGAAATTTTTCGTTTGCGCTGCAGCACGGTGTTTTTATGCAGATACATTTGATCTGCGGCTTTGTTGGCATCCATGTCGCACGACAGAAGGGTGCGGAAGGTTTCCTCCAGATTATTGTTGGTTTCCTTGTCATAAGCGCGCAGGGGGCCGAGCATATCGTCGACAATGGCGCGGACGGCGTCTTCCCTGCCGCCAAAGGTTTTCATCAGCAAAATATAGGCCGCGTAAGCCTCGCAGTCGACGCAGCTCGGCTGATTGAAAAGGCCGTTTGCGATCTGAGTGGCGTAAATCGCGGTTTCATAGCTGGACCTGACATCCTCAACACTGTTGCAACGATGGCCCAGGCCCACGGAAACGGAAATGTTCAGGCTGTTTTGCAGGGAATATTGCAGCGACTGGCCGATGTGCAGCATCAACTGACGCGCCTTATTTTTGCAGCAGTTGTCGATGAACAGAATAATCACCTTGTCGCTGGTGCTGCTGCAAATACTGGAAGGGGACAGCAAAGCGAGCTCCTTTTCCACCGATTCGACGAATTCCTTTTTTATATGGGAAATTTCAAGCTCGCTTTTCTTTTCCGAGAGTTTTTTAAATTGGAAGATATCGAGTAGAATCACGCCTTTGACAAATTCCAGGTTGCAGCCGAGCGCCGCGCTTCTGCTGAGTAAGATCCTGTTGTCCTTGCACCTGCCGTTTATCAGGTCGCTGATAAAGTCGGCGACAACCTGCTTTCTTTGCTGGGCTGCGTTGATTTTATTGAGGGTGGAGATGCTCAGCGCGTTTTTGGTTTGCAGCACGGCGATGGAGTCCGTTTCGGTCAGCGGCGTTTCGCTGATCACGGTCAAAACCCCGAAGTAGGACGCGCTGCTGCGCACTGGATACAGATGGATCAACCCCTTAAGCTCCTCGCATTGCACGGTGACATCCACGTTTTTTTGCAGAAACTCCGCGGCGTGACGCCTGATCTGTTCGCCGACGGCGCTGAGCTGCGCCTTTGTCATATCCGACGCATATACCGCAGAGATGTTGCAGTCAAAATACAGCACCCTTCGCCCGATGATTTTTTCCAGCGCCGAGACCAGGGTTTTGCCGTCCTTCGCCTCTATCAAGAGAGAGGTTATGTAATCGTAGATCTGGATGGCGTTTCGCAGCTTCTGGTTCTGGAAATCCATCAGCGCGTCGGAAACGGAGCGGATGATTTCCTTGTACCCGATTTTTGTCGGCATCAGAATCAGCGGAAAATCGATTTCGTTGCAGACGTCGACGAGCTCCTGCGACACATCTTTGAGAACGATGCCGACATGGCACAAAACGAATCCCGCCGTGCCCCTCTCGCGCAAAAGCCGCATAATCCGCACCTGATCCTCAACGCTGTCCATCACGGAATACAAAGAGGAAATCTCCAGCGCGGGACCGTTGACGAGCGCGTTAATTTGCGGGTCGTCGAACGAAATGAACTCCATGACACCCACCGACTGGATGACATTGTCAAGTCCTCCTGCCCCCGCGATCACCTTCCCCAGGGAAAGAGGCTCCACCTTCAGCGCATCGGCAACCGTAAAATTCATCGCAAAACATCCTTCCATCAAAGCGGCAGGTCGTATATGTGGGAAAAAACATTACAGTGCACTGTAAAATGTGTGAATATACACAGCATAACATGCTAAAATGGTTTTGTAAATCGGGGAGAATACGCATTTTTATCCACCAAATACCAAAAGCGAATCGAGGAAAAAGTTTGAAAGAATTCAAACTTCAAGATTTACGAGCGTGTTGCTCGCCCCTATGGGAAACGGCAACACATGCACAATATGACCATTCTTTTTTCATGGTCGTTTTGTGCCAGAAAGCGTAGCGGAAAGGAATGGTCATAACAATGAATCAGGAACGTTTACTCCAGCGCTTTATCCGATATGTCGCCTGCGACAGCGAATCATACGATGAGCGGGAATTTTGCCGGATGATCGAGGAGGAGCTCGCCTCGCTGGGCATTGTGCCGAAGCGGCAGGAGGTAGGCCCGTTGTGCGGCTCAAACGGATGGAATACCTACAGCATGCTGCCCGGAACAGGGACACCCCTTCTGTTTAGCGCCCATCTCGACACGGTCTCTCCGGGGAAAAATATCAGCCCCGTGATAGAGGGCGGCGTTATCCGCTCCAACGGCGAAACCGTGCTGGGAGCGGACGACAAAGCCGGTGTCGCCGCCGTTATGGAGGCGCTGACCGCCGTCGTGGAGTCGAACGTCAAAAACCGCCCCATCGAGCTTTTGTTCACGATTTGCGAGGAGACCGGACTGTTGGGGTCAAAGCATGCGGATTATTCGATGATTGAAAGCCGGGATGCCGTCGTATTAGACGGCGAGGAGCTCGGCAGCATCATAAACCGCAGCCCAGCCCACATGAAGCTGCACATTGAGATCCAGGGCAGGAGCGCGCACGCCGGAGTGTCGCCGGAGTTGGGTGCCAACGCGCTCAAAACCGCGACCGATGCGATCGCGCAGATGCAGTGCGGGTATATCGGGGATTTAAGCGTGATGAACGTCGCGAACCTGCTGGCGCCGGGCAAGACCAACATTGTGCCGGATAAGGCGGCCTTTGATGCGGAAATACGTTCCCATTCGGAAGAGGAGCTTCAGAGCCTGCTCTGCAGGACCAAGGAGCTTGTTCAGGATTCGTGCCGGCGCTACGGGACGTCCTGCGCGATCGATGAGTCGCGCGTATCAAACCCTCTCCATGTTCCGGAGGACAGCGCGCTGATCAGGACGGTTTCGGACGCGTTTCGGAAGACGGGCATCGCGCCGGTTATCCAAAAAACCTTCGGAGGATGCGACGCGACCTGGCTTTCCGAAAACGGCATTGCCTCGATCAATGTCGGCGTCGGGATGAAGGGCGTGCACGGCTGCTCGGAGCATATTGCGGTCGA
Organism: Clostridiales bacterium UBA6114; assembly: GCA_002423435.1. Lineage (GTDB taxonomy): Bacteria > Bacillota > Clostridia > Oscillospirales > Butyricicoccaceae > UBA6114. The sequence goes on along the minus strand of DIWE01000038.1, from coordinate 20,789 downwards.
TGATTTGGTTTCAATTGCTAAGGTCCTGGAGCTTCTGATGGGGGCTGAGTAGCCTTTCGGCCGCGGTGCCGGATTGCCTACATATATTGAACTGCTGTATGTTGTTTGTCACGATTCAATTGTACGGTAAAAAAGCGTGAAGAGAAACCCTCTCGGGTCTTCTTCACGCTTTTTCTGTCCATGTATTATATGTTAGCCCTATCAACCAATAGGAGATAAGTATTTCACAAATAAAAGTGTATGTAATACAATTTTTATAATGCATTTTGCAAAATCTTCCGCTGTTTTAATTGTCAAAAGCGATGCTCTAAAACATGCTCCAGCACCATAGACGCGCCTGCAGACAGGACTGCCCCTTTTTTAACTATAACCCCAATCGGGTAAGGGCGTGGAGGGTCCAGAGGAACGCCGACAATTCCATCCAGATGGTCGGCGGAATACTTCGTGGACAGGATGCAGGAGTCATGGTTTTGCATCTCGTTGGCCAGGGTCATCACCTGATTGGTCCGGAACATGATGCTCGAGTCCAGTCCCGCATCCGACATCTCCGAAGCCAACAGCGTCGTGCGAACCTGATAAAACTGACTGGGAAAAAACGAGTTCAGTTCATCCAGTGTGACACTGCTCCGTTTGGCAAGCGGATGCTTTTCCCTTACACAACAGACGACCTCCGAATCAATCAGCGGAAAAGTTTTAAAGTATTCGTCCATTTCGTCCCGCAGCATCACGATGGAAAAATCGAAATCGCCGCTGAGAACCATCTTTGCAGCTACGGCGGAACTAAACTCATCGATAGACAACAGGGTGTTGGGAAAGGACAGATTCGGTTCGCCGAACAGCTCCGGCACCAGGAAAACACCAATGACCAAAGGAACGCTGATACGTACAAGCGAATTCTTACTTCGGCATTGCTCCATTTGCTCCGACAGCTTTTTGACATCTTTCAGAATCGCCGTGGAGTATTCCAGAAAAATCTGGCCTTCTTTGGTCAGAAACAGTTTCTTTTTCTGACGGGAAAAGAGGTTCAGATTGAATTCCTGCTCCAACTCCTGGATTCCCACCGTAATAGTTGGCTGGGAAACATAAAGCGCTTCCGCAGCTTTGGTAACATTACCAGTCCTGCAAACCGCCTGAAAATATTCCAACTGCGTGAGCCGCATATCAATACCCCTCCTGTTTGATAGTTAATTTTTATTATAACTGCCATTTGATAAACGGTCAATATTAACTACGTCTCTTATCCGTATTACTATGAGATGAGAGCCATGGAGATGCGGAAAATATAGAGAAAATCTGGCCGCGGATACAGGCTAAAGAAATAGGTCCAGGGAGGATTCCGGAGTCCTCTTTAACTACCGTCAATATTTTTAGGAGGGTTTTTATGATGAAAGGAGCTACTATGAATAACGAATCATTTACTGAACGAATGGCAGAGGCTGTCACGAACTTTCGATATAGAGATTTTCCCGATGAAGTCGTGTCCAAGACCAAATACCTTGTAATTGATCTGCTGGGCTGCGGCATTGCAGGAAGTGTAGCTCCCGAGGCAACGATTATCAGGGATTTTGTCAGAGAAACCAATTCCCCGGCCGAAGCGACCGTCTGGGGGAGCTGGGAAAAAAGCTCGGACATGAACAGCGCGATGGCCAACGCTTATAACAGCCATATATTGGAGATGGATGATATTGTGGGGGCAGCTTTTCTGCATCTCGGCCTCCCTGTTATTCCCGCCGCAATAGCCATGGCCGAAAAGTATAAAAAAAGCGGAAAACAGGTCATTGAGGCTATTTTAGCCGGATATGAAGCGGAAGAACGGGTAGGCGAGGCTCTCGGCGCGTCGCATTACTATTTCTGGCATACGACGGGCACAGCCGGTCCGTTCGGAGCGGCCGCGGCTGCCGGCAGGCTGATCGGTCTTACGGCCGATCAGATGGCGGAAGCTTTTGGCAGCGCCGGCAGTCAGTCCGCCGGGCTGTGGCAGTTTCTTGACGATAACGCGATGACAAAATACCTGCATGCCGCAAAAGCCGGCTATAACGGAATGCTTGCGGCTCTTCTGGCAAAGAAGGGATTAACCGGAGCGAGAAAAATCCTGGAAGGGGAGAAGGGCCTCCTGAAAGCCACCAGCAAAACACAGAATCCGGAAAAGGCTTTCGAATCGCTTGGCAGCGAATACAAGCTTATGTCGTCGGAAATTAAATTGTGGCCCTCCTGCGGCCACACTTATTCGCCGATACAGGCCTGCCTGAATCTGAAAGAAAAATACGGCATCGACGCGAAAGACATAGACAAGGTCGACGTTGAAACCTATCTTACGGCGACCCAGGTATGCAAGAACAACGAAACCTTTGACAGCGTGCGGGCCGTAAAATTCAGCATATCTTATTGCACTTCGCTGGCTCTGTTGTTCGGCAAGATCGAAATGGGAATGTTCAACCGGCTTGTGGCCGATCCGGGCGTCCGCGCTTTGGCGGCGAAAACAAAGGTTTCCGCCGCAAGGGACCTGGATGAGCTTTATCCCCCCAAAAAGCCCGCAAGGGTAACGATCCGCTGCGGAGACAAAGAATTTACCGAAACCGTCGATTACGCGAAGGGACATCCTTTAAATCCGCTTACCGGACAGGAGATCTGCGACAAGTACATGGGTATGACAACCGACGTGATAGGCAGGGAAAAAGCGGAAAGATTACTTGACAGGCTGATAAACCTGGAAAAAATCGAGGATATCGGCACATTATTCGCCAATCTGTAAGATATGTATTCAAATTGCCGAGCATAAATTGCAGCTCGGACCTCTTCTGCGTCCATTAAACATTCCGGCGCATCCGAAATGTGCAAAATCCCACAGATCGGATGCGCGGAGTGCTTTTATGGGCGCAATAATTTTGGGGCCCGTAAGGGCCCGTCCGCACACAATATATTAATAGTATAATTATCTTGTATTTATACGCTGGCCCTATCAACCAATAGGAGATAAGTATTTCACAAATAAAAGTGTATGTAATACAATTTTTATAGTACAATCTGCAAAACCCTCTGCCATTTTTTAAATATAACCGTTAAAAGTGATGCTCAAAGCGTGTTGCAGAATCATGGATGCGCCGCCGGAAAAACTACTGCCTTCTTGATGATAACCCAATATGTCTCTTGGCCGTATTTCCGTGGTGGGGATACGGAGGAATATAGAGAGTCTGGTTCGCGGATGCAGAGCACAAAATAGTTGAGGGAGGATTCCGGAGTCCTCTTCAACATCCATTAAAAATTTGAGGAGGGTTTCTATGGCAGGACTGATTCAATCCCTTGGTGCCGTTGATCTTTGCGTAGTTATTCTGTATATTGCTTCCATGATCGGTATCGGCATCTGGGCCGGCAAAAGAGTAAAGAAAGCTTCCGACTTTACCACCGCGGGTCAGGGTATGCCCCTGAAGATCGTGGTGGGTTCTACCGTTGCGACCTGCTTGGGCGCTTCTATCGCATTCGGCAATCTGGAACTCATCCACGAAACCGGCCTTTCCGGCCTTGTCGCCGTCTTCTTTTGGTATGTCGGCTGGCTGTTCCTGGTTCTTATGGCCAAGCGTCTGAGAGCTTCCGGCGCCACCTCCATTCCGACCTATCTGGAGATGCGTTACAACCACAATACCAGGCGAATCGGTTCCTACTGCGTATTGATTATGACTATTACCTCTGTTGCCGCTCAGTATCTCGCCATCGGATCGATGTGCGTGGCTCTGGATATTTGCGACAAAACCACCGGCGTTATTGTGGGTGCCGTGGTCATTCTCCTTTTCACCGTTTTCAGCGGCCTATGGGGCGTTGCCATTACGGATACCATTCAGTCCGTGCTGTTGGTGGTCGGCATCGGATTCATCGTTCCGGTCCTGGCTTTTAAGACTGCCGGCGGCTGGAATTTCGTCATTTCCAATACCGACCCCAACAGGCTCAACCCCTTGTACGGCATTGCTCCTCTGCCCATGCTCGGCTGGTTCTTCACCAAGGCATTGAATGCCGGTGCGCACCCCGCATATGCCCAGAGACTTTTCTCTGCAAAGGACGACAAGACCGCTGTTCGCGGCATGCTGATTGCCGACCTGATCTGTGTCGTCGTGTTCATCTGCGCCGCGCTGCCTGCATTTACCATTCCCCAGTTGTTCCCGAACATCGCCTCCGGTGACGAATTCACGCCGTTATTCATCGCCCAGTATGTCCCCACATTTTTTAAGGGACTGCTGATTTCCGCGCTGCTCGGGCTTTTACTCACCACCGGCGACACCTTCCTGCTGCTGACGGCTTCCACCATCACCGACGACATTATCCGCCCCCTTAAACCGAATATGGAAGATAAGAAGATGATGACCCTCAACCGTATGATCTGCGTCTTCGGCACTGTCGTCATCACCGTTATGGCTCTGAAGTTCAACAGTATCTATCAGGTCTTCAAGGTCGGCGGGGGCGCCTACGCCGCCGGTGTCTTCTTCCCGCTGATTCTCGGTGTGTTCTGGAAGAAGTGCGAAGCCAAGGCGGCCAATTGGGCTATGGGCCTTGGCTGCGGCGTCTCTTTCTTATGGGATATCCTCGGCCTCAATAAGGTTATGGGCGGCCTGGACGGTCCAACGACCGGCGCTGTCCTGAGCTTTCTTATCTGTGTCATCGGATCCTATGTCATCGAGAGCAAAAAAAGTAAAATCGCTGCGTGACAAATAAACGCTCGCGCAATCTGTACTTGGAGAGTACGCAGGAGCCGCCCCCGGATATAAACACGGGGTCGGCTCCTTTGTTTGGCTTAATTCAGAGGGAAATCAATGTTAAAACAGCTTAGATTTTAAGAGCTGCGTAAGCGTCGGCAACTTTTTTCTTCGCATCGGACAGCCACTTCTTTTCCGTTTTGATTTCATTGAGGGCATCCTTCAGCATCAAGGCCGTATCGGAAGGCTTCGGAGTGCCGCCGGAGACTTTCGCCTGCAGATGGTTCATCGGATCCAACACAGAATTAATCTCCTCGTCGGACATCTGGATTTCCCGGCCGAGAACTTCCTTGGAAGTCATTCTCAGCAATTCACTGTTGATTTTATGTATATCGGGCGACTCTTCTGCCATGATCTTGCCCAGAATATTGGCAACTACGGTATGCGCCTGAGAAAAAGGGACTCCTTCGTTGTGCAGGGCAATATATTCCGCAAGGCCGGAGGTCGTGCAGAAATTGGATGCGGCGCTCTGATAAGCTTTTTCTTTTTTAATGGTCAGTCCGGTAATAATCTCGGCCAGGAAACGGAGGGTGACGGTGATTTGATCAACATTATCCCATAAAGCGGTAAGAACCTCTGCGCCGTCGGAAACGTTGGTGTAAGCGGTATTCTTCAGGGCGAGGAGGGAATCGACGACCTTGGCGGCGCTGTGGGAACACTTGCCGCGGATATATTGCAGGCCGGACGGGCTCTTCTTTTGGGGCATGATGCTGCTGCACATGGCGGTGGAACCGTCCAAAGCGGCGGTCTGGGAGCCGTCGCTGCACCAGAATAAAATATCGTCGGCGACGCGGCTGAGGCTGTTCATCATTAAAGCGGCGTCCATTTCCATTTCAACCAGGTAATCGCGGGAAGTGGCGGCGTCGTGGCTGTTGGTGATGAAGGTGTCGAATCCCAGCAACTCCGCCATGATCTCGCGGTCGATAGGGATACTCGTACCCGAAAGGGCAGCCGCACCGAACGGGCTCATGTTGGTATTTTTGTAGGCGTTGGCAAAGCGCCGGAAATCGCGGAGCAGGCCGTGCAATACCGCGCAGTAATAATGAGCGATAGTAGTGGGCTGTGCCGCCTGGTAGAAGGTGTAATTGGTGATTACGGTTTCAAGGTTGGCTTCAGCCTGAGCGAGCAGGGTATCCTGCAGATCAATCAGAGCATCCATAATGTCCCAGATAGCCCGCCGGACCTCCATCCTGAGGACGGCCGGCTTAACGTCGTTGCGGCTTCGTCCGACATGCAGCTTCCCGCCTGCTTTACCGGCGCGACTCAGCACGCCGGTATGAAAGTTAAAGTAAAAGTCTTCTCTTCCGCCGTCCAGCTCATCGACAGACAGGGTCTCAACAGTGTTATCGACTGCCGAGATAATTTCCCTGCAATCTTCTTTGCTCAGCAGTCCCTGCTTTGCCAGCATCAAGGCCCAGGCTTTGTCGACCAAACCGTATTCGGACTTGGAATGATAATAGTCGTCAATCACACTTGGATAGAGGATTTTGTCTTTAAAAAGCGGGGAGAGCTTTTCCTTGATTCTGGCGCGTTCGCCGATTTCCGCCATGGTAAGTACCTCCTTTGATTCCATGCAGGCAATGCCGTATTTCCGGTTATACGCCGGAATTTACTTTGCCTGATCATAATTATGGACGTATAGGCAACCCTATTCATCTGTATTAATTTTATATAATTATTGTGAAAATGGAAAATACATATTCCGTATTGCACGATAGTCACATACTATCATCTCAGCCAAAGCAAGTACATTCTGTGACATAAGCTACTTGGCATATGACGTTTTTTCACAATTCAAGGATACAAAAAACAGAGCCGTTGCTCCTGCTTTCGCAGTTTGCTTTGGCTCTGTTTTTTCACCTGGTCCTTTGTTCGGCAGATATCACTCAATAAGTCCATTTGCGCTGCAGTCTGCGCGAGAAATGCGAAATGGCGAAGTTTATGATAAAGTATATGGAAGCTAAGATTCCGTAAAGTAAGAACACCTGGCCGACCTTGTAATAGCGGCCCATCAGTATCGTGACCTTTCCCGTCAGCTCCTGGATCGCGACGACCGACCAAAGAAAGCTCGTGTCCTTGATAACGGTGACAAACTGCGAAACAAACGCGGGAATCATATTGCGCAAAGCCTGCGGCAGGATCACATATAAAAGTATCTGGAAGGAATTGAACCCCTGTGACCGCGCGGCCTCCCACTGGCCTTTGCCGACCGAGTTTAAGCCGCCGCGCACGATTTCGCCCATGGCGGCGGAGGTGAATATGGTAAAGCTGACGACCCCCGCTTCGACGGATTTGAGCTTGAACACGATAAAAATCACATAGATCCACAAAAGGTTCGGTATGTTGCGGACGACCTCAATGTACAAGGCGGCAAGCATCTTGAAAATTCCGCCGGTCAGGCTGCGAAGCACGCCTAAAACCGTACCGAACAATGTGCTTAAGAATATGGATATGACGGAGATATATAACGTCATCTTGAGCCCGTCGACGATGAAAAGCATATTTCTCGCAGTTAGAAGCGTGTTCATCTAAAACCTCTATTCCGCGCCAGCCGGACCGTAATGATGTGCGCGGCGTTTCGGATCTGGCGCGTATCCGAAAAAGCCCGGAGCCTCCCTTTATGCCTTGCCGGGAGCGATTGCTCTCGGATTTTTCTTGTCGGAGGGGGCGGCATGCGACTGATCTTCCATTCTTTTTGCGAGCTTTGCCAGAGGAAAGCAAAGGATAAAATAGAGAAGCCCCGCGGCCACGTAGGCGGGACCGTAATATACATTGGAAGAAGACCATGATTTTGCCGTGAACATGATGTCCGCCCCGGAAATGACCGCGACTGTCGCGGTGTTTTTGATCAGGTTGACGGCCTGCATCGTAAGCGGGGGCAGGATAATCCTTTTCGCCTGGGGCAGTATGATGTGGCGCATCGACTGCCAATAGGTAAACCCCTGCGAGTATGCCGCCTCAAGCTGCCCTTTTGTGATCGAGCCGATCCCGGAGCGCACCACCTCGGCGATATATGCGCCGTGATACATGCCGACGCTTAAGATGCCTATGGTCGTGATGCTGAGTACAATGCCTAAAAAGGGAAGGCCGTTGAACAGAAAAAACATCTGTATCAGAAGGGGCGTGTTCTGAAAAAACTCGACGTATACACGGACTGCCGCTCTTAGCGGCCTTATGTGGGATGAGGAGCATACACCGAGCAAAACCCCGAGCCCGAGCGCGAGCAAAAGCGCGCAGACGGACAGCAAAAGCGTATATACGAAGCCTTGTGCAAAGATATCGAAGTCTGAAAACAAAGCCTCCCATTTGAACAATGCAAAAGGTCCGTTCCCTGAAAACATTCCGTCCCGTCCTTTCCCGAATTTCCCGTGCGCCGCGCGAAAAAAGAATTTCTTTGCTTCGTTTTTGCAGCCGGCACCGGAGAAGCGATCGCCTTTTTGCCTGTTGTGGCGCTTATAAAAAGCGGCGCTTCTCCGATGCCGGCTTAAGCTGCGCGAACAAACCGACTATCCGGCTGCTTTTCGGATACTATTTAATGGCCGCTGAACAAAACAAAAACTCAGTCATATCAAGCCTTTCAATCTGTTTTTGTTTTGTTCAGGTGCAAGGCTTTTGGCTGTTTCCAGCCAAAAACCTTGCACCTTGGATTTGCGGCGTGTGTCCGCAAATCCAAGAGGACAGTCAAACAATGCATCTGAAGCGGCAAAACAGGCTTGTTTTGTCGCCCGGAAAGGTGGAAACCGCCTTTCTGGCAAATGCGATTCGCAAATCGCATTTGTTCAGTGGACATTATTTAAGTCCCCATTTTTCAATCAGGGCGTCAAGAGTGCCGTCGGATTTGATCTCCGCAATAAAATCATCCAGATATTTCGCAAGGTCCTGGTTATTAAGCTTGCAGGCGATGCCGTAATCCTGCGGTTTGAAGCCTTCCTCAAGGACCTCGGTGTCCTCGTTTACATAGCCGAGCAGGATGGATTTATCGACGCTGAACGCGTCGACGCGCCCGGAGGAAAGTGCCGCGTTGATTTCGGGATAGCTTGCAAATTCCGAATATTTAAAGGTAATGCCGAGCTCCTTTGCCTTTTCCTCGCAGGCGTCCTTTGTCGTCGCCGACTGCGCGACGCCGATCGTCTTGCCGTCTAAATCCTTGATTTCCTTTACGCCCGAATCCTTTTTGACGAGGAAGCCGATGCTGTCGGTGTAATAGGCCTGAGTGAAGTTAAAAGATTTTTTGCGTTCCTCGGTGATGGTAAATGTGGCTGCGACGATATCGACCTCGTCGTTGTCAAGCAGCGGGCCGCGGGTCTGTGCGGTGACGCCCTGGGTTTCAATTTTGCTTTCATCGCCTAAAAGCTTTTTGGCAAGCGCCTTGGCAATGTCGATTTCGAGGCCTTCCACCTCGCCTGTGTCCGGGTTCTGATAGCCGAAGTTGGGGACGTCGACCTTTGTGCCGACGCGCAGCACGCCGCGGTCGACGATGGCCTGAAGCTGCTCGGGAAGCTGATCCTCCTTAGGCGGCGCTGCGGTTTCAGTCTGCGTCTGCGTCTCCTGCGTCTGAGACGGCGCGCCGCTTCCTCCGGAGCAGCCCGCTATGGCGAGCAGGATCAATGACGCCAGCAAAAAGCACGTAATCCTCTTCATTTTAGTCATCTTACTCATCCTTCCTGTTTTAGATTGTATGATTATCTAAGGATTTTACTTAAGAATAATTTGGTCCTGTCGCTTTCCGGATTTGTAAAAAAGTGTTCGGGCGCCCCGCTCTCGACGATCTCGCCTTCATCCATGAATATGACCCGGTCTGCGACCTGCCGGGCAAAGCCCATCTCGTGGGTAACGACGACCATTGTGATATTGCCGGTTGAAAGCCCCACCATTACATCGAGAACCTCCTGGATCATTTCCGGGTCGAGGGCCGAGGTCGGCTNNGCTGCTGCTGCCCGCCGGACAGCTGCGAGGGGTAGCTGTCGGCCTTGCTGCTGAGCCCGACCCGCTCAAGATACCTAAGGCCGGTCTCTTCGGCCTTCTTCCTGTCGACCTTTTGTACCTTGATCGGCGCGAGCGTGAGGTTCTCGAGCACCGTTTTATGGGGATAGAGGTTAAAGCTTTGAAAGACCATCGCCACCGATTGCCTGACCTTTGTAACGGGCGCCTTGTGCGCGGTGAGGTCCACGCCGTCGACCGTAATTTTGCCGGACGTGGGCTTTTCGAGATAATTGATGCACCGGATCAGGGTACTTTTGCCGGAGCCGGAAGGCCCTATCACGACCAGCTTCTCTCCGGTTTTGATATGTAGGTTTATGTTTTTCAGCACATGAAGCCTGCCGAAATACTTGTCGATATTCTCCATCTTAATCAACTGATATCAAACCTTCCTCCGGTGAATGAATTTGCCCCTGAAAATGCAAAAAATGACGTGCTACTTACCAAAGTAGACGTCATTGTCAGGCAGGAAAGATCCTGCAGGTATAAGTTGTTCGGTTCAAATTCGTTAAAACTTAATTCTAATTTTAACGCGCGCTCGCTCAATTGTCAAGAGCTGTGCCTTTGTTTTGCCGGGCGTAATTTTGCTAAAATATGGATTCCGGATTCAAACCGCAGGATTAAAAGGCTGTTGTGTCAAATGAAAGATCGCAGCGCTCCGGAATCAAAAAGGTGCGGAAATAAAGCTCCTCCATCGGGATCCACTCGTTTATAAAACGATCCAGCCTGTTTTGTCCCTCCCGCAAAAGCAGGCGCTGCTTTTGCGCCTCGGACGAGCATGTCAGAAACACCCGAAGATCAAAACGGTCCGAAAATGCGGGGTGGTGAGAATAACTGCCCTCCACGACCGAAATGGGTCCGGCCGGCATAGATACCGGCGGTTTCAACCTGCCCGCCGCGCAGTCATAGGGCTGGAAACATACGTCCCGCCCTTCGGCCAGAGGTGTGAGCACTTCTTTTGCAAAGCGCTCATGATCAATATTTCCGCCCGGCCGGGAGAGGCGCTCTTTTGTCCGCATATGAGACGGCAGGAAGAAATCGTCCATATGAAATACATTGCAGCCGAACACTTCCGCTAACCGGTCGGCAAGCGTCGATTTTCCGCTCGCGCATCTGCCGTCGATTGCAACGATGATGGGACGGCCGCCGCTGCTAAGCTTTTGTATCGCCCGGAAAAGGGGAAAATAATCGGCGTAAGCCGTCTTGACCACCCGGTAATGCGGGTGATATGTTTCTCGGTAGGCTTCGCTGTGGCGAACAGGCGGGCATCCCTTTGAAAGGTATTCCTCCAAATACGCTTTTACGCTGTCCTTATCCAGAGGCAACAGCTTCCGAGCCGCCAATTCATGCAAAAGGGAAGCCTTCTTTTGAAATTCGGACACAGAGCCTTGATGGGTATTTGCCGTGGCGGCAAAGAGAAGGTTCGGCACTGAAAGCTCATCCGGCTTGATATAAGACGGACTTAAATGCATCCGGCAAAGGCCGTTTCCGATCGCTTCGGTGAACGGTAAGCTTTCCGGACGGCTCTCACGCGATGCCGTTTCGAATTCCGTTCTTAAAAACCGCTCGCTTTCGGATAAATCTGAAATCATGTGGCCGCCGCCGAATTCATTCTGATAGATCAGTTTGATATAATCCGGCAATTCCATCCCGGGATATTTGAAGCAATGCGATATCAGGATGTTCCGCAACGTATTTCCGGTCCCTTCCTTAAAATCTACATTTTTATTATACTCTGAATCTGAGCATAACATCAAGATTAATGATCCATCCCGGTTTCTTATGTAATATAAGGCACCGCTTGACAACGGGGGAGAAACGAATTAAAATTAGGACGTACGTACGACCAATAATCTGGAGGTGCAGCCGCATGCCGCAAAAAACAGATAAGGAAAATACATCCGGGAAAATTCTTACGACAGCCTTCCTATGCCTTTCATCGAGAGGATATGCCAATGTGTCCATGCGAAATATTGCCGATGAAGCGGGCGTCGCGTTAAGCCAGCTGACATATTACTATAAAAATAAGGAAACATTATTCAGTGAAGTGATCCGCATGATGATGGAGCAATATCAAAATGAGATAGAGGCCACGCTGAAATCGACCGCGCATGCAAAGGATAAGCTTTCGTCGCTCGTAAGGTATTTTAAGGAGCTGATCAAGGAAAACCCCAATCTCTTAAGGCTTTTTGTCGATTTTACAGCCCAGTCTTTATGGATTCCTTCGTTCAGGGAGCAGCTTAAAGGGCTGTTTGACGCCATAACGGAAATCATTGAAAAAAATCTGTCGGTTCATACGGCGATCGAGAAGATTCGGCCTGAATATTCCCCGAAATGCATGGCAAAATTAATTTTTGGCGCTTTGTTCGGAACATCAATTCAAATCATACTCGGCTCGGACCGGGACGGCGCCTTTGAATCATTAAACCTGGCGGAAAGCCTGTTAAATTAGAGAGGAGTGCGTTTGATGTCAAATTCATTTGAGAAGTCAATAAACTTAGGGCTGGGACTTTTGATGTATTCGCGTGAAAAGGTGGAGGAGCTGGTGGAAGAGCTGGTCAGCAGAGGCGAGGTGGCAAGAAAAGACGCCCGGCAGTTTGCCGTCGAGCTTATGCAAAAAGGCGAAGAGCAGCGCGAGGAGCTCAAAAAGCTGATCCAGAGCGAGGTCATAAAAGCGCTGGACCATGTGAATGTGGCAAGGAAGGAAGATCTTGTCACAAAGGACGATATCAGGGAGATTGTAAAGGAACAGGTGCGGCTTGTCCTTCGGGAACAGGGAATATCTAAAGAGTGAAAACGCAAAATATCAAACGATACGGGGAGATTATCTCCGTTTTTACAAAGCACGGCTTCGGGTTGATATTAAAGCAGCTTGGCCTTTTAAATCCTCTGAAGGGTATACGGAGAGCTTCCAATAGAGGCGCTGCCCACGACAACGCCGGGGCATCGACCGGAAAAAGACTGCGGCTTGCTTTGGAGGAACTGGGGCCGGCATTTGTCAAGGCCGGCCAAATTTTAAGCATCAGACAGGATATATTGCCTGCCGATGTTATCGCGGAGCTTAAAATGCTGCAGGATTCGGTGCAGCCGTTCCCGTTTTGCGATGCGAAAGCGCTCATTGAAACGGAATTCGGCGACAGGCTCAATAATATCTATCGGGAATTTGACGAGGAGCCCGTGGCCGCGGCATCGATATCCCAGGTGCATCGCGCGAGACTGATTACCGGCAAACAGGTCGCCGTAAAGGTGCAGCGGCCGGGAATCGAGGGGATCATAGAGCAGGATCTGGGCATTCTGAAGGAAATGGCGCATTTTGTCGACCGCCATACAAAATACGGAGAGCTCTACGATTTTTCAGGCATGGTGGCGGACTTTGAGAATACGATAAAAAACGAACTGGATTTTACAAAAGAGGGAGAAAACGCGGATACCTTCCTGCGCAATTTCAGTCGGGACGAGGGCGTCACGGTGCCGAAGGTCAAATGGATTTATACGACAAAGCGCGTTTTGACCATGGAATACGTGGAGGGCATCAAGGTAAGCGATGTAGACGCTCTGGATCGCGCGGGCGTCGACCGAAGGATGGTCGCCGAGAGGCTTGCGGCGTCCATATGCGGCCAGATTTTAAGAGACGGCTTTTTCCACGCCGACCCGCATCCGGGCAACATTCAGGTAATGCCGGACGGGACGATCATCTTTCTCGATCTGGGGATGGTGGGGACCCTCAATGAATCCCGAAAAAGCATGATCTCGGACTTTTTTGTCGGCGTTGTCTCCAGAGACAGCCGCATGGTGTTAAATTCCATCCTCGATATGGACGCTGTTTGCGATCGAAACAATATCAAAAGATTTGAAAGGGATATCGATGCGATCATCGAGAAATACCTTACCATGCCCATGAGCGAAATGAAGATCGATCAAATGCTTCATGATATCTTTCGGATCGCGTTTATTAATCATATCAGAATACCCCGTGAATTTGCGCTGATAGCGAAAAGCCTGGGTACCCTTCAAAGCCTGATCGAAAAGCTGGACCCGGAGTTAAACTCGTTTGTGATCGCGGAGCCTATCGCAAAAAAGCTGCTTTATCGGTCGTTTTCAGTTGATAAAATGAAAAGCCAAATAAAAAAGAGCCTGTGGAATTACCAAAAGCTTGTAAGCGAATTCCCCTCCGCGATGCGAAACCTCCTTCGCAAAGCGGAGGATGAAGACTTTGCCCTTTTATTTGAGATGAAGGGGATGGATCAGCTGCAAAGGCGCCTGGAGCGGATTTCCAACAGGATCTCCGCAAGCGTTATACTGCTTTCAGTAAGCATTATCCTCGCCGGAGTTCTGATCAGCGCGGGACTTGGCGCAAATGCAAACGGCGCGATGGCCGCTATCAACATCACGGTGCTGAAAACCGGCATGGCGCTCTCCGCCGTTATTGTTTTCGGACTGCTGATTTCCATGTTCAAGTCAAGGCGCTGAAAATACAGTCTTATCGGAAAGCTTCGCACATATAACTTAAGGAAACACCGATTTAATCCGAGCACGGCGGCATTGCGGATCTTTTCAGCCCCTGCTTCGTTGTCAAAGGCTTAAATATCAACGGATATTCTCGCCTTTTCCGCCTTGCATGGGCGAAAAATCTCTCGCAAATCCACTCGCGCCGGATTAATCAGTATTTCCTTAAGAACAAACCCTTAATCTCGGGACTGAGGTGCTTTATTTGCTTCTTTTGTCAAAATATTTTTTATGGCTGATTACATATAGTTTTTTGGGATGGGCCTATGAATCGGCCGTTTGCTCGGTCAGTGAGCGCAACCTTGTGAACCGGGGCTTCTTAAATGGCCCCGTGTGTCCGGTATACGGCTTCGGGGCGCTGACCGCCATATACTTCTTGCATCAGAGAACGGACAATATTATTATTCTGTTCCTGGCCGGCATGCTTTTGACCTGTACGGTGGAATATATCACCGCCGTTTTGCTTGAGAGCCTGTTCCACGCGAAATGGTGGGATTATTCCCATAAACGCTTCAATCTCCAGGGGCGGGTCTGCCTGCTCGGGGCGGTGGTTTTCGGCGCTTTGTCGGTGCTGCTCATAAGGGTTATCCACCCCTTTGTCGAAAGGCTCACAGACAGGCTGCCCGATTTCGCGCTGATTGCCTGCGCCGCATTTATTTTTATCGCCGTCACGCTTGATTTATCCGTCACGGTGCGGCATATGCTCCTTCTCAACGGGAGGCTTGAGGAAATCCAGTCCGCCTTTAACCGTTTTGTGGAGCAGTCCGCAAAGCGGGCGGAGGGCCTGAAAAACGCGCTGCTTGACCGATTTGAGGAGAGCGAGTTTTACAGCGAGCGCGTCAGGAAGCTGATCAATTTAAATAAGTTTCAGGATATCAGGCTTGCCCGCGCTTTCCCGAGACTGAAGTCTTTCAAATATGACGATGCATGGCAGAAACTGAAAAGCAAGCTGCTGAGTACGGACAAAAACGGTTAAGTTCCTTATCGCAATAAATACCGATTTGATTTTCTCCATAAAATGGTATATAAGTATTAATAACGGTTAAAAAAGGCGTGATGAATATGATAAAAGTGACGGCGGACAGCACATGCGACCTTTCCCCAAAAATCCTGAAGGACTTTGATATCACGCTGGCGCCTCTCCATATTCTCGTTGACGGGGAAACCTTCCGCGACGGCGTGGATATAACGCCTGCCGACATATTCAGATATGTCGACGAGAAAGGAAAAACCTGCAAAACCGCGGCCGTGAACGTTTACGAATATGAGAGCCTGTTTGAAGAGCTTTCCCCGGTATGTGACGCGGTTATCCATATCTGTATCAGCTCGGGGTTTTCCTCGTGTTATCAGAACGCGCTGCTGGCCGCGCAGAAATTCCCGAATGTCTATGTGGTCGACTCGCGCAATCTGTCCACCGGGAGCGGCCATATCGTCTATGACGCCGCGCGGATGGCAAGGGACGGTTTTGAACCGGAGGTGATTTGCCGGGAGCTTCAACTGTCGGTGCCCCGGGTTGACGCGAGCTTTGTGATAGACCGGCTCGACTATTTACATAAAGGCGGGCGCTGTTCGGGGCTTGAGGCGATTGGTGCAAAGCTCCTGCAGGTCAAACCGTGCATTGAAGTGATCGAAGGCAAAATGAGGGTCGGGAAAAAATACAGAGGCAGCTTTGAGCGCTGTCTTGAAAACTATGTAAAGGACAGATTGGCGGACAGGGAAAACATCGATTACAGCAGGGTATTTATCACCCATCCGATGTGCTCGGCGCAAACCGTTGCAAAAGTGAGAGAGAGCCTCCGCGCTTTTGCCGCTTTTGACGAGATTATTGAAACCAATGCCGGCTGCACTGTTTCGAGCCATTGCGGCCCCAATACGCTCGGCATTCTATTCAAGCGGAAGATCAAAAAGCCATGACGCGTTTTGGTTTTTAGGAAATAAACTGCAAGCGGTATTTGCGCCAAAAGCCGAACAAACAGAGTCTTAAGGGGGTGCCGCGAAATGCATGGATATGCGTTTCGCGGCACCCCCTCAGGGTTTTTGAAGCGAACTGCCGCGGAATATATCGCAATAGAAGGCAGAATCGAAGAATGCGGGAACAGATAATTAAAAATGCAGGCCTTTTAAGACCTCCGCCGTTTTCCCGATTTCCTCTGTCGTATTATACATTGCAAGCGACGCGCGAACCGTGCCCTCCAGACCCAGCCGCCTTAAAACCGGCTGAGCGCAATGATGCCCGGCGCGGACTGCGATGCCCTCCGCGTTCAGCGCCCGCCCGATTTGCTCATTGGGCAGCCCCCGCATGACGAAGGACAAAATGCTCGTCTTGTTTTCGGCGCATCCGATTAAGCTTAATCCCGGAACTTTCAGCAGTTCTTCCGTCCCGTATTCCAGCAGCGAGTGTTCATATGCGCAGATCGCATCTATCCCGATCCCGGATACATAATCGATTGCCGCGCCAAGCGCGACGGCGTCGGCTATATTTCCGGTTCCCGCCTCAAAACGGTGCGGCGCGGACTGGTATTGCGTTTTTTCAAAAGTAACGTCCCGTATCATGTTTCCTCCGCCGTGATAGGGAATCATTTCATTCAAGATATCCAGTTTGCCGTAAAGCGCGCCGATACCGGTGGGGCCGTAAATTTTATGCCCCGAAAAAACATAAAAATCGGCGTCCAGCTTCCGCACGTCCACTTTAAGATGGGAAACCGCCTGCGCGCCGTCCACCACGACTTTCGCCCCGTGCCGATGGGCGGCGTGAATCATTTCTTCAATAGGGACAATCGTGCCGAGCGTATTGGAGACATGGGCAAGCGAGACGATTTTGGCTTTTGGACCCAGCATCTGATGATATTCCCCGATGTCAACCTGCCCGCTCTCATCGATCGGAATCACGCGCAGCCGCGCGCCCTTTCGCGCGCACAGCATTTGCCAGGGAACGATGTTGGCGTGATGCTCAAGGCAGGTGACCAGCACCTCGTCGCCTTCCCCGATATTTGCCTTTCCGAAAGTCTGCGCGATCAGGTTGATTGCCTCGGTTGCTCCGCGCACAAACACGATTTCCGATTCGGAGGAAGCGTTTAAGAAGCGGCGGACCTTTTCCCGCGCTTCTTCGTAAGCGTCGGTCGCGCGGGCCGCCAGCGTATGCGCGCCCCTGTGAACGTTGGAATTTTCGTGCTCATAAAAATATGTGAGCCTGTCAATGACGCACTTTGGTTTCTGTGTTGTCGCGGCATTGTCCAGCCAAACGAGGTCCTTGCCGCCCACTTTTTCCGAAAGAATAGGAAAATCGGCGCGGACTGCCTCAATATCATAGCGGTTATTGAGTAAACCGGAAAGCGACCATCCTTCAGGCAGAAGATTTAACTGCGAAAATACGGCGGAAACGGCGTCTCCGATTTCATCCGGTGTCTCGCAGGCGTCCCCGCAGCCTGTGTGAAACGCCGGGAAATACATGTTTGCGATCTGTTCGAGCCGTTTGGCATCCGCGATATTATTTTCCGCTAAGCTTTTCAGGCACGCATCGATTTGTTCCTCGCTGCCGGGCCATCCGATATTATTCATTGTGATCATAATTCCCGATTTCCACGTCCTCCAAAACGGCAAGAGCGTCATACGCCAGCACGGCTGCCGAACAGTAAAGGGATAAGAGGTAAATTCCGATTCCTTTATTGTCAATCCCCATAAACCGGACCGACAGCCCTTTAGACTGCTCTCCCTGGAGATCTGTCTGATATAAGCCGATGACACCCTGCTTCTTTTCGCCCGTCCGAACCAGCAGAATGTTTGTTTTGCCGTTTCCGCTTTGCGGGTTTCTATGCCCGTCCACCAACAGTTTGTCCGTCGGTACAAGCGGAATCCCGC
The DNA here is from genome assembly GCA_002423435.1 of Clostridiales bacterium UBA6114. Taxonomy (GTDB): domain Bacteria; phylum Bacillota; class Clostridia; order Oscillospirales; family Butyricicoccaceae; genus UBA6114. The sequence continues at coordinate 2,703 of DIWE01000038.1, read as the reverse complement.
GCCAGGTTATGAAAGGCGAACCATATAAGGTTACCGTTGCGGGCGGAACGCCGCGTTTTGTGCACTCCCTTCCGAACGCGGCAATCGCCTTGGGATGCGCGAGGAAAAACGACGGTTCCTTCCACACCTTTGAAATCAACTCGTCCAGATCGTCCGGCGTCGGAAATCCGCCGCGCGCTTTCAGGCGCTGGGAATCCGCAATATTGTACAGTAATCCATAATCCCGATGGTTAATCAGCTGGCTTTCCTGTCTCTCATGGATGCTTTCAACGGCAAGCCGAATCTGCTCATGGATCTGGTCATACGGATTATTGTAGATATCCGAAACCCGCGTGTTGATATTGACGATTGTGGAGATCGAATCCAATATATATTCCCTCGGCTTGGTTTCATAGTCTATAAACCCTTCCGGGATGTCTTCCACGCCGGTGCGGTCGCACAGCATATCCAGCGGCGTACGGCCTTCCGCCACCTTGTTTAGCCGGAACACGCCCGTCGCCAGCGGTTTAAACTCCATCAGCCTGCAAAGCCATCTTGGAGAGATTGATTCAAATTGCGGCGCGGTTTTGACGACGTCCGCCAGCTGATATGCCGCTTTCGCAGACAGCGCGTTAAGATTCTTAATTGTTTCCGACATGATAACCTCCGTTCGCTCCGCGCACAAATAAAACAATAAAAACCTCACAAGCGAATGGAGGTTATTGGCATGTGCCGCGGTTGCCGCTTTTCGGCGAGCGGCACGCCTTTTTTTAATTGTTAGTGTGATTTTTCACACTGTCCCCTCTTACTTTGCCATTTGAAGATAGTATTTCAGTAAATTAAAAAATTACCCACCGGAATTACTAATAAAACAGTGTGACAATATATAGTCTTTCGTGTTAATAGGCTTTAGACGTTGCCTATTTCCTGGGGGTCTGAGGACGTAAACGGGCCGGGCAGAGGTAAAATCCCATGCCCGGCCCGTTTTTGCTGCTAAAGCGCGATGGTTTGCCTGTTGACTCGGGTTAAGTTGTCCCGAATTGCCTACTTTAAGGTTGAATTCACAGGCGCACCTCCATGCTGAAAAAGCCGAGAGAAGCAAGGATTTTCACACTGTCCCGCAGGCCCTGTATGTAGGCTTCGTTCAGTTCAAAGCTCATTTTCGCAGTTTCGCCCTCATAGTGGCGGCGTATGGTGATACGTTCTTCCTTAGTAAGCTTGTGCAGCAGCTCCTCGGCTCTTTCGTCGCTTTTTTCCTGCTCACGGCATTGCTCCTGATATGCCGTATTTTCATCCAATCGTTTCCAGGCGATTTCCAGCCGGGAGTCGATGAGTCCGTTGAGAATGATGCGCTCGCTGCTCGTCATATGATAATTACTCCTTTCACAGTCGATACCGACGCTGCTTGAAAGGATTTGCGGCGCATGGTATAATATTTACACTGCATTTGCCTTCGGGCATCTGTCGGGTTGGGGAAGTGGCGTGTTACTTGTAGGGAGTGCGCCGCTTCCTTTATTTTTTGAGGTCGTCCTTCAACTTCTTAATTCCTCGCCTTGCAGCTTCCATCTTGTTGACGTTTTCTTGTTCGCAATAAGCATCTAAAATATGCTTGCATTCTTCGTCATACTTGACAGCCATTCTGTATGGCTTGGGATTGTCTGTCTTAGGGCCTCGCTTGCCCTTTTCCACATAACACCTCCTGACAGAAATAGGGTTACCCTAATTGTAGAACTGGGTAACCCTATTTGTCAAGCGTGTTATCGTGCTTGTCCCAGATATAGCGCAAATCCGAACCCTTCGCCAATCGAAAAGACTGGTGAGCGGTTCGGATTATGTTTGATAAATCAGGTAGAAAAGATGCCATGCTTTGATTGATGGCATCTTTTTTTAATAGAGTAGCTTGTAAATATTGCAATATGGAAAATAATGGAATAAAATTACAGATAATTACAAAAAGGAGGCATATAAAAATGGCTATTCTTGTTGACGAACAGGCTGATATTTATGATATCGACGGGAACATACTCGGAAATGGCCAGCTTTCGAAAAATAAAAAATTTAGTATAGAATTAAGCGGGGATTCGTTACCTTTATCGAAACCCGGCGAAAAAGTTCAGGTTATTATTAGAAATCAAAATAAAATATTAATAACAGTTGTATATGCAAGCCGAAAAGGATATTTGGGTTTACTGGTTTATGATAAAAAAGTTTTTGAAAACAGACGTAATTTTTATAGAATAAAAACAAACATTATTTTGGAAATTAGTGATGAAATTAATCCCAATAATAAGATTTTATATGTTGCTCAGCCGATAAGTGCTATTATTTTAGATATTAGCTTGGGCGGTTTGCGTTTTGGCTCGCCAAAAGATTTTATTATCGGAAATTTATATAGGGCAAATGCTTATTTGGATAAAGATACGGTTGATATTACTTTTCAGATTATACGAAAAGAAGAATCCGAAATATATGGCAACGAATATGGCTGTATGTTCTATAAGCTCACACCAAAAAGCGAACAAGTTATCTGTAAATACATATTTGATTATGAAAGACAAAAAATTAGAATATAAAACATCAGATAATGCAAAATGGAATTAATATTATTATAGAGCACTTTTGTATTTGGGGAAGAAACTTTTCTCTGGGGCCCCCAAGTATAAAAGTGCTAATTTTGACGGAGATAAAAGCAGGCTTATTGAGACCGTCCCGAATTTTGTGTAA
>DIWE01000040.1 GCA_002423435.1 Clostridiales bacterium UBA6114 | reverse complement strand
ACCTCACCGGCGACGGTGAGCAGGGCATTCGCGATGGTAACCTCGCCCGCGACCGTAACCTCGCCTGCAACGGTGAGCAGAGCGTTTGAAATGGTGACGTCGCCCGCGACCGTGAGCGACGCGTTGTTGATCGTAACGCCGCCCGGGATTGAAAACTCACCGGCAACCATCAGGCTTTGATCTGCATTCAGCTGAAGGGGCTGTACGCTTCCGCCCGGACCCTGCGCGTATAGACTGGTTTTGAGCTCTGAGGCGGTTGTATTAAAAACTAGATTATTCATTTGACGATCGTTCTTCTTTCCTGGAGGATTAGGCCTTGTTTGTAAAATCCCTGCGCCCGTCTTATCATAGAATTTTACGCCGGGCTGCGTTAAATTTCCTTGCCATAAACAAATTATGCCTGCAAAAATTTGCCTTGCCCGACGCAAAATTCTTAAGAAATCCATGCACACTGATTTTACAAACAAGGCCTAGCGTTGTGTCTGATAATGGCCTATTTTATCTTATTCGGTTACGGAGCCTTTAGACACTCGAATGAATAGTCGAGAAGCTGGGACTGATACCGGATATTAACATTGATATGCCCGGTGCCGTTGTCGCTTTGGACCACCGTTCTTAAATATTTCGCAAACCGGTACGGCACGATTACGGCCGGGTTCTGATCCGTGAGTCTGACAAGCTGCGGATCGTCGATGAAGCTTGACCCGTCCGGGCTGATCTGGAGATGCGCTGTAACCGGGTTTGATCCGAGGTTCTGGACAAAAACGGAAACGGTTTTGGAGCGGGAAATATCGATTAAGGGTGAGGTTGCGCGAGGCCCCTGCTGCTGCAAACGATGTATTTCATCGACAAAATCGCTTATGATCCGGGCGTCCCTGCAGATCGGTTCCGGTTTTTTATGGGAATATTCGATCAAGACAAACGGCGGATGGTTCCCTCTTTTTGACTCAAAAAAGATCGATCCGCAAACGGGGGACGCCAACTCTAAGGTCAAACCATAGTTTTTCGCCGGCAGATCCGACCAGTCGGAGACGAGCGCGGTGATGTCGCACTTTACGTATTCGAGGCAGAATCTGTCCCTTAAATCGATTACGGCATAGGGAGTGCCGGAATGAGCCGGACGGTTTGACCATGTCGCGGCGCACTCGCTGAAATTCGACAGGTTTTTCAGGATCAGTGCCTGCCGCGGCAGAAAGAACGTCCTGTCGATATAGTGATTGTCCAGAAACAAATATAAAAAAGCCCGATCCACACGGATATCGGGTAAAAAAGGCGGAATGTCAAGCTTGATAAGGCCGACGTACAGATTGCCAAGCCGTTTATCGCTTTTTATGCGAAGGATATCCGAGGCGCAAAAATTCTCATCGGGGCTGCACTTCGACACATAGGTTGCGTCCGAAGGAGTGAGATTTAATGTTGACATAGAGTTTCATCCTTTTTTGATCTGTTCCAGTATATTACCGCATAAAGCAATATGTGTTTTATGGATTGCGCTCTATAAATCAGACGGTAAATGGTTTCTGATGCGCAACAATGTGTTGCACAGTGCAACGTAAAGTAACCTTGATAAATGCTGCAAAATCAAAATCGACAGGCTTTTTCTTTGCAAATTGTTCAAAAACGGATATGGAGCTCCCGTGTTGCCGCTGGCATAAGTTTTGCTCATAAAAAGGATAGAGTCGAAAGAGAATGGCCGGAACATGGCGGGTTGCTTGCGGTCATTTGATAATCCCCGACAAAATTCAAGCTTGTTTTCCGTCGTGTTGTCGTCTCGCAGCTGGAGTTTAAAAACATTGGGTTGATTATGAAAGGAGACTGAAAATGATTAAAAGGTTTACCGGCATTCTTTTGGCAGTCTGCATGATTCTTTCTCTTGCCGCTTGCGGTTCTTCGCCGGCCTCCAACGCCGACCCCGGGACTTCTTCATCGCCGACGCGTTCCCAGACTGTCTATTTAAATTATGGAGCGGGAACCTCCGGTTCCACGATCAACAGCGTTGTTTTGGCACATGCGCAGATCATCAATGAATATGTCGAAAACGTCGAGGTCAGCCCCGAGGCATCCGGCGGAGGCTCCGACAATCTCAGGCTTACGGAGGACGGAACCTTCTCGATGAGCACCGCGGGCAATGTTGCGGCTTATGATGCGGTCAACGGAGTCGGGGATTTCCAGGGCGAAACCTTTGATAATGTGATGGGGTGGCTTCCGGCTTACGCATCCTACTTTATGCTGGTCGTGCCCGCCGAGAGCAGTATAAAGTCGATTTACGACATTAAGGGCAAGCGCGTCAGCGTCGGAGTGAAGGGCTCGGGCGCCGAGGTGTATGCGCGCGGCGTCATCGAGGGCGCGGGACTTACATACGACGATTTTACGCCATACTATCTCGCGCAGTCTGAATCAAACGACGCGATCAAGGACGGTTCGATCGACGCGCTGATTTACGCTACCGGCGTTCCCGTTCCCGCGATTATGGAGCTCAACGCGGTCGACGACATCAGGATCGTTCCGATTGAAAAGGAGGACGCGGAGAAGATTGCCGAAGGCGTTGCGTTTTTCTCCCCCGGCGTCATCCCCGCCGGCACCCATGAGGGAATGGATGAGGATATTCCTACGGTCCAAAGCTTTACGATCGCGTTTATCAGAGCCGATGTCCCCGAGGACGTTGTTTATGAAATGACCAAGGCCATTTGGGAGCACAAGGACGAGCTTTCGTCCATGCACGCGTCGCAGGAGCATTTAGACCCGAGCATGATCGGCTTTGGCATTACGCCCGTCATGAAGCTTCATCCGGGCGCGGAGAAATATTATAAAGAGATGGGCTGGATTGATTGAACCTTGGCAAGACTGCTTCGGGTCGATGAGGCGCGCAGTTATCTATTTAAATGAAGTAGGTGAGCAAATTTGTTTTCGAGAAAGCACAAAGCAAAAACACCTGTGCAGCAGTCATTAAACAAATCCAATAAACGCCACCTTGGAAAAATCGAGACACAGATTATTTATTGGTGGAGCGTCCTGGGAGTGATCATCCACCTGTATTCCATGCTGATCGCATACTATACGCTTCAGGTGCATATGGCAATCCACCTCTTTTTTACCCTGAGCCTTGTTTTCCTTGTTTACAGGGCGAAAAGCACCGCCCCGAATCCCGAAAAGGAACGGATCGCCTTTTACGACTATATTTTTTCCATCCTTTCCATGGTGGTCACGGGATATATCATCTATGACTGGCAGGGTATTATAGACCGCGTTGCAAAGCCGAACAGGATGGATCTTATGTTTGCGGTAATCCTGATTCTGCTGATTCTCGAAGGGTGCCGGAGAGTCATGGGGATCGTTCTGCCGATCATCGCTCTGGCCTTTACGGCGTATTCCTTTTTGGGGCCTGTGATTCCCGGCGTATTCGGGCATAGGGGCGCGTCCTTTGTCAGGTTCATGTCGATTCAATACATGACGACGGAGGGCGTATGGGGCTCGCCTACGCAGGTAAGCTCAAAAATGATCTTTATGTTTACGCTGTTCGGCTCGTTTCTCCTGGTTTCGGGGGCGGGCGACAAGCTGATGCGCATCGCCGTGGCGTTTGCCGGAAAATATGCGGGAGGCCCCGGCAAGGTCGCCGTCGTTTCCAGCGGGCTTATGGGGATGGTGTCCGGAAGCGCTTCGGCCAATGTCGCGACGACCGGCCAGTTTACAATCCCGATGATGAAAAAAATGGGCTTTTCCAGCCATATGGCCGGAGCGATCGAGGCGGTGGCGTCGACGGGCGGTACGCTGGCGCCCCCTGTCATGGGCGCCGGGGCATTTATTATGGCCGAGATTTTAGGGATTTCCTATCTGAAAATCGTAAAGGCTGCGGCCATCCCCGCGCTGATCTATTACATCTGCGCGTTCTTTGTCGTTCACTATGAGTCCAAGCGGCTTGGGCTTGTAGGCATGAGAAAAGAGGAGCTGCCTCCTAAAATACAGTCGATCAGGGACGGCCTTTTGGTGATCATCCCGGTCTGCGTATTGCTTTTCCTGGTCTTTATTTACTATCCGGTTATGAAATCGGCGCTTATGTCGATTATCGCGCTGCTCATTGTCAGCTGGTTTACAAAAAACAATAAAATGACGCTTAAAAAGATTTTGGACGCTTTTTCCAAGGGCATGATTGATATTGTGACGCTCTCTCTTTGCTGCGCTACGGCGGGCATCGTCGTCGGGTGCATTTCCGTCACCGGGCTTGGGATTAAATTTGCTTCGGCTCTCGTTTCTCTTTCCGGAGATTCCCTTTGGATTGCCCTTGTGGCGGGGATGCTTGTCACAATCATCCTCGGCATGGGGCTTCCCGCGACGGCAGCGTATGTCGTCGGCGCGTCTGTTGTCGCCCCGGCTCTGCTCAAGATGGGCTTCGACCCGCTCGGAACCCAGATGTTTGTTTTTTATTTTTCCTGTCTCGCGCAGATCACCCCGCCGATCGCGCTGGCGTCGTATGTCGGCGCTGCCATTGCCGAGTGCAATCCGATGAAATGCGCCGTGACCTCCATGCGGCTGGGGGTCGTAGCGCTTGTGATCCCGTTTATGTTCATCGATTCGCCTACCCTGCTTATGGAGGGCACGGCTTTTGCTATCATGAAGGATTTCACAATGGCCTGTATCGGGGTCGTTGCCTGCGCGATAGGCCTCGCCGGCTATTTCAAGACAAGCGTAAACTTGCTGCTGCGGCTTGCTTGTATTGCGGGCGGATTATTGATGGTCATGCCGGGGGCGATAACCGATTTAATCGGCTTTTTGATGATTGCCGCCGCGCTGACGGTCAACTACATTCAGGCGCGAAGAGGTCCGGCTGCGCCTGCCGCAATGAAAGCAGTAGAGGACCCGCGGTAAACGGCTGCGGCACGTGTCAAACAAATTATTTTACTTAGAGGTGAATATTTAAATGGCAAAAGAACTGAAAGCGAAAGAAAAATCCAATGCAAGAAAATTAAAAGAACTGCTCGAAAAACCGGAGATCGTCGTGGCACCGGGGTGCTACGACGCTTTGTCCGCGAGGCTTGTCGAGCAGGCGGGGTTTAAAGCCGCCTTTATGACCGGCTTCGGGGCGTCAGGCTCCATTCTCGGCCAGCCGGACTACGGTTTAATGACGCTCAACGAAATGGTCACGGTTTGCCAAAACATGACCTCCGTCCTAAACATCCCGCTGATCGGCGACGTGGACACCGGGTACGGCAACCCGTTAAACGTCTATCGCACGATCCGCGAGTTTGAAAGGGCCGGGGTGGCGGCGGTCCATATCGAGGATCAGGTGTTTCCGAAAAGATGCGGGCATATGGAAAAAAAGGCCGTGATCCCGGTGGAGGAGCATTGTGAAAAAATCAGGGCCTGTATCGACGCGAGAGAGGAAATGCTGATCATCGCGAGGACCGACGCACGGGCGACCCACGGCATCAACGAGGCGATCGAGCGGATCCTCGCCTACTACGAGGCCGGGGCCGACATTGTCTATATCGACGCGCCGGCGTCGGTTGAAGAGCTGCGGATGATCGGCGAGAAGGCAAAGGGCTGGAAGTTCGTAAATCAGGTGGAAAACGGCAAAACGCCGCTTCTCACCACAAAAGAGCTGCAGGATCTTGGGTTTGACATCGTTATTTTCCCGTGCACCACCATTTTTGCCGCCGCGAAAGCGATGCAGGCCGTCCTTTCGGAGCTTAGAGAAAAGGATACGACCGGAGGCGTCCTCGAAAAGCTGGCCACCTTCAAGGAGTATACCGATATTGTCGGACTTCCGCAGCTCGAACAGATGGAAAAGCGCTATGAAGTCGATACCTTTAAGTTCAAGAAATAATCGCCGCCCGGAATGAAGAAAGAGAGTGGTATGAATGTATCGCGACAGTGAAAAATTTTGGTGCGTCATCATGCGCGGTGGTACCAGCAGAGCGGTTTTCCTGATGGAAAACGAGCTGCCGGCGGACCCGGAGCTTAAAAACAGGATTATTCTCGCGATTTTCGGAAGCCCGGACACAAGGCAAATAGACGGCATCGCCGGAGCGGACCCTCTTACGAGCAAGCTCGCCGTCATCGGGCCCCCGTCCGTGCCGGGCGCCGATCTTAACTACACCTTCGGCCAGGTGGACATCAACTCGACGTTTATCGACTACGGCTCAAACTGCGGGAACATTTCCTCGGCGGTCGGGCCCTATGCCATTGAACAGGGTCTGGTCCGCGCGGTGGAGCCTGTCACAAAGGTGCGCATTTACAACACCAACACGCAGAAAATGCTCGTCGCGGAAATCCCCGTAAAGGACGGAAAGCCCGTCGTAAAGGGAGATTACCGGATCGCCGGGGTGCCGAGGCCGGGCGCGCATCTGAAAATCGATTTCGCCGGCACCGCGGGGAGCAAAACGGGAAAGCTCCTGCCGACCGGCAATGTGAAGGATGTCCTGGATGTGCCCGGCGTTGGGAAGATCACGGTGTCGCTGGTCGACGCCGCAAGCCCCATGGTGTTCGTCAAAGCCGAGGACCTGGGCCTTACGGGCACGGAACCGCCAAAGGAGGTCGACGGCGACAGGGAGCTTTTGGACCGGCTGGAAAGGATCAGGGCAATGGCCGCGTTTAAGATCGGGCTTGTCGCAAATTGGCGGGACGCGACCGCCGGGATGCGCGCGGTGCCTCTGATTGCGTTCGTTTCCCCGCCGCGCGCCTATGAAAGCTTTACAACCGGAGAAACGATCGGGGCGGAGGCCGTTGATTTTGTCTCCAGGTGCATGTTTATGCAAGTGATGCACAAGACCTATTCCGGCACGGCCACCGTGTGCACCGGCGCCGCCGCCGCGATCGAGGGTACGGTCGTAAACGACGCTATGGGGGCAAAGCCCCAAAACGGAATCATCCGTTTCGGGCATCCGAGCGGCGTGATCGAGGCGGAAATTGCCGTGGAAAAGGAAAACGGCGCGCATGTGTTAAAACGGGCGGCGATCGGCAGAACCGCGAGAAGGATCATGGAAGGGTATATCTATGTACCCCGCTATTATCTGGATGATTGATGAAAACAGCATATCTGAAGTCATATCAAAGGGGGAAATCTCCGGTGGGAATGACAATGACGCAGAAGATCCTTGCCCGCCACAGCGGACTCGCGGACGTAAAGCCCGGGGAGCTGATCGAAGCCGGGCTTGATCTGGTGATGGGCAGCGACGTAACGGCGCCGATCGCGATACAGGAGATGGAGCGGTTCGGGCATACCCATATTTTCAGCCGGGAAAAGATTGTGCTCGTGATGGATCACTTCACGCCGAACAAGGACATTAAAGCAGCCCAGAACTGTGCTTTTGTCCGCGAATTCGCCCGGAAACATGAAATTACAAATTTTTATGACACCGGCCGGGTCGGCATCGAGCACGCGCTTTTGCCCGAGCTCGGCCTGGTGGCGCCGGGAGAACTCATTATCGGCGCGGACTCCCACACCTGCACCTACGGCGCCCTCGGCGCCTTTTCGACCGGGATCGGGAGCACAGACATGGCGGCGGGAATGGTGACCGGAAAAGGCTGGTTCAAGGTTCCGGACGGCATCAGGGTCGGGCTTTCGGGCGCTTTTCCTCGTTATGTCGGAGGAAAGGACCTGATTTTGTACATCATAGGTAAAATCGGCGTCGACGGCGCCCGGTACCAATCGATCGAATTCGCGGGCGAGGGGATTTCGTCGGTGCCGGTCGACGACCGCTTTGCAATCTGCAACATGGTGATCGAAGCGGGGGCAAAGAACGGGATATTCCCGGCGGACGACAAAACGCACGAATATTTAAAGGGCAGGGTTTTCCGCGCATATACCCCCGTCGAAGCGGACGCGGACGCAAGGTACGGCCGGGAACTGAAAATCGATCTGTCGAAGCTTGAGCCGCTCGTGGCGGCGCCCCACCTGCCGTCCAATGTCAAACCGGCTTCCGAGTTTAAGGGGGTGGGTATCCACCAGGTTGTCATCGGCTGCTGCACAAACGGCCGCTTAAGCGACCTGCGGCAGGCGGCGGAAATCCTGCGGGGAAACAAAATACATAAGAATGTGCGCTGCATCGTCGTCCCGGCGACCCAGCGGATTTACCTCGAGTGCCTGCAAGAAGGCCTGATTGAAACGTTCCTGGAAGCGGGCGCGGTTGTGAGCACACCGACCTGCGGCCCGTGCAACGGGGGGCATATGGGCGTGCTGGCCGATCATGAGAGATGTGTTTCGACAACCAACAGAAATTTTGTAGGGCGCATGGGAACTATGAGCTCCGAGGTGTATCTCGCGGGTCCGGCGGTCGCCGCGGCGTCGGCGCTGTCGGGCGAGATTTCGTCTCCCTGCGCTCCGGGAGGCCGGTAAAATGGAAGGCAAAGTATTTAAGTACGGGGACCATGTGGACACCGACGTCATTCTTCCGGCGCGCTATCTGGCCTTAAAGGACAATAAGGATCTCGCGGAGCATTGCATGGAGGATATTGACGCGCAGTTTTCCAAAAAGGTGAAGCCCGGGGACATCATTGTGGCGGGGCAGAATTTCGGCTGCGGCTCGTCTAGGGAACACGCCCCGATCGCAATCAAGGCGTGCGGCGTTTCCTGCGTCATCGCGGCGAGCTTCGCAAGGATTTTTTACCGCAACGCGATCAACATCGGGCTTGCGATACTGGAATCCCCCGAGGCCGCGGCGGACATCCGCGACGGCGACAGGCTTGCGGTGGATTTTGGAAAAGGCGAAATTAAAAATTTAAGCAGCGGCTTAAGCTACAAGGCGGGCGCGTTTCCCCCGTTTGTCCGGAAAATCATCGACGCGGGCGGATTATTGGCTTCCATCAAATAAGTATGTCATAAAAAAGTACCGGGGCTGCCGAAAACGGCAGCCCCGGCGCTTTTAATATTGCGAACCCTTATATGCAACACAGTGTTGCACGATGCAACGTAAAGTAACCTTGAAAAATGCTGCAATGGCCGGGCGGGGATATAAAATTTGCCGCAAATGATACAAAACAGGGGAAATAAGGGATTTTGCGGATGCTGGCATAGGTTTTGCTTATGGAAAATGGTAGGGTCCAAAGGAAAAGGCCGGAATATGGCGACTTCGCCGCGGCCCGATCAATTCAAATTAGGAGGATAACGCTATGAACAAAACCCTATCCCAGCAGGTTGCCGAAATCGGGGAGAAGCTTCGGTTCGAAGACCTCCCGCAGACGGTTGTGGACAATTCCAAAAAATTTATCCTGGATCTGTGCGGCAATATCCTCGCGTCGAAGCACATCGAATCAAGCCGGATTATTGTCGACGTTGTAAAGGACTTGGGAGGCGAGCCGACAAGCACGGTAATCGGCTGCAACTTGAAAACCTCCGCGCCTCTTGCCGCTCTGGCAAACGGCACGATGGGTCACGCGTTCGACATGGACGACGACCACCGCGAGGGCACGCAGCATTCCTCTGTCGTCGTATTCCCGGCGGTTTTGTCCCTGGCCGAGAGATACAAAAAAAGCGGCAGGGATCTGATTACCGCCTTTGCCTACGGATCGGAAATCACCATACGGCTCGGCGAAGCATTCTTGGGACAAACCTATTACCAGGGCTTCCATCCGACCGGGACATGCGGCGTTTTCGGCGCTGCGGGAGGTGCTGCGAAGATTCTGGGCCTTGATTCCGGGAAGATCGCCTATGCGCTGGGCCTTGCCGGAAGCCAGGCGGCGGGGCTTCTCGAGTGGAAGGCGCAGGGGACCTGGTCGAAGAGATTTCAGGCGGGCAATCCCGCAATGAGCGGGGCGCTCGGCGCGCTGATGGCGATGAGAGGGTACACCGCTCCGACGAGCGTATGGGACGGCCAGGACGGGTTTATCAGGGCATATTCCTACAAGGACATATGGGATTATGGAAAAATCATCGACGAGTTCGGCAAGAGATGGGAAATGGCGGATACGAGCATCAAGGTGCACGCCTGCTGCCGGTTTTCCGCGCCGCTCGCCGACTGCGCGCTGGATCTGTACCGCCAGGGGGTCGACGTTTCGAACGTCGATTCGATCCTCGCCAAGGTCAACAAATATTCCATCAAGGTACTTACCATTCCCCCGGAAACGAAGGCGGACCCGAAGACCGTTGTCGACGCGCAGTTCAGCCTGCCGTACGCGATTGCCGTTGGGATGGTCAAGGGAAAGGAAACGATAGCGGAATATACCAACGAGTCGATCCGGGACCC
>DIWE01000011.1 GCA_002423435.1 Clostridiales bacterium UBA6114 | reverse complement strand
CAGCCATTCCCCGTATTCACCAGGCTCCCCCATCCTGTCTCCCGTAAAATCTCCCGCAACGCGCGGCGAAACCGTGCACCGGCAGTTCGGATGGATCGGGGGAAAATTGACCCCCGGCGCTTTGTCCCTGAATGTGAACACCTTCCCGTCGAGGCTTTCGCATATTTCGCACGTGCCCTCCTCCGACGACGCGATATATTTGTATTCCCCGAATTTGAGCTCGCCCAATGCCGCCGCTATCCCCTCGTTTGCAAAGTGCGCGCTTTCCGTCATGACGAGGCGGACAGTAGACGACGAAAACGCGCCCAAACAGGCATCGATCTCCCTGATCGTCCTGTCGGGCGCGTCCCCGCGCATANNGCATAATCGACCGTGAAAGCCTCGTATTCAGCTCGCTTAACAGCTTCGCCCGGTTGCTTTGTATCTTCCGGCTGAAATTTAAGCCGTCCGCGCTCCAGGGCGTCGATAAAACCCTGTCGATTGCAGCAATCGGAAAAAACTTATCATCGGCTTCGGCTTGGCGTAGGAATCGGAATTGAAGTCATGGATGACAAGGAGGGCATGCTGCGGAATATTGTTTAATCGCACGTCCATAAACAAGTTTCGCCTTGTGGTACGGGTAGGGCAATTGCCCCGCCCGTACCACTTCGGCAATGCGGGCTATGCCGCGCCCCTATCTGCTTTCCTTGTTGATGATTACCGGATAGCAGGTGAATATTTAGTCTTTATCAATCCAGACTTTCTGATTTTCATTAATCGCTGATTTAAGTAAGTTGCAGATTGCAGACAAAACCTCAGCAGTCTCAGGAAATCTGAAATGACTTGCATTTATGCTCTGAAACTCTGTTAACGTAGAATTAAGGTTTGGAATCTCCCAAATGCCCTCTTCCCAGCCGATCACAAGGTGATAATAGTACGCCAAACCTTGCCATCCAGAGGCTGTGGGTTTGAATTGACACATAATATCATCGAAAAACCCATCCCATATGCTTAGAATTGTCCGATCTCCCTTGTTAGAGCCTTTGATAAATTGTATCTCAGGTTCACCTTCATATCCTTCATAGTATTTGTTTATTAGATTATCCATTTACGAACTCCTCCCTTTATGGGGCTAACCAGTGACCAGCTTTTAACATCGCTTCTTGTGCGGCGGTCATTGTGCCATTTTGATATGCCTTAATAGCATCTTGCCAAGCAGCTCTTGTTACCCATGTGTCTCCAACCATAATATGAATCACTCTCTGTTGACCTGTTGGCGTTCCTCGTGTAACTCTTGAGACTATCCATGTATTTCCTTGCCCTGCAGGTGCACCAGGGGTTTTTGTATGCCATCGAGCTTCGAATTTATATCCACCCTCTGTCCATTTGTAACTTATCTGATCATATCCTGCAGCTTTAGTACTTGATTTGATAATTGCATTTTCCGGGATTTTCACAGGGGCAGTCTTTGCTAATTCTCCCGTTTTGCCTGTCCAGTCTGCAAAAGTCGTCTTCCCCGCGCCCTCAACAATATCATCAACCTTATCCGCTATCTTCGCGACACCTGCGACATCTTCGGCCTTATCCGCTACCTTCGCAACGTCCGCGACATCTTCGGCCTTGTCCGCCGCCTTCGCGACACCCTTGGCCGCCTTTATCCCTTTCGCGGCCTTGTCAATGCCTTTTGTCGTCAGTACCGCCAGCGCGATCTCCCCGACCGTCCGCCCGAAAAAGCGCGCCCGCGACTCGGCGTCACCGTTGATTACTTCGTCGGAAATGATATTATATAAAGCCTCCGCTGCATCGTACGGGGTAATATTAATGATCGCTTTTACGGTCTCTATCGGATGCCTGACCGCGGTAAGTACTCCTTCCACAGATGATTCCGCCGCGTCCCAGACTCCCCCGAAAAAGCTGCCCGTGATTGACGCAAAGCTTTCCCATACGTCGTCCCACTTTCCGCTGTCGCCTGCCCGCTGTCCCTTGTCCTCTATTATATCACCTTTTACGTTTTTTTCCAGCCATTCCCCGTACGCACCGGGTTCCCCCATCCTGTCTCCCGCAAAATCTCCCGCAACGCGCGGCGAAACCGTGCACCGGCAGTTCGGATGGATCGGGGGAAAATTGACGCCCGGCGCTTTGTCCCTGAATGCGAATACCTTCCCGTCGAGGCTTTCGCATATTTCGCACGTGCCCTCCTCCGACGACGCGATATATCTGTATTCCCCGAATTTGAGCTCGCCCAATGCCGCCGCTATCCCCTCGTTTGCAAAGTGCGCGCTTTCCGTCATGACGAGACGGACAGTAGACGACGAAAACGCGCCCAAACAGGCATCGATCTCCCTGATCGCCCTGTCGGGCGCGTCCCCGCGCATAATCGATCGTGAAAGCCTCGTGTTCAGCTCGCTTAACAGCTTTGCCCGGCTGCTTTGTATCTTCCGGCTGAAATTTAAGCCGTCCGCACTCCAGGGCGTCGATAAAACCCTGTCGATTCTATTCCGCTCGAGCGCCGCGAACGGCATCCCCGCCCCCAGCCCCTTCTGCACCTCGTAGATCGAGCGGTAATAGCCCTCGCCGTATATCTCGCCCAGGACCTTGGCCGTTCCGGCTTCCCTGCCCGCCGTCAGCGCTTCCACCCGCTGGCGTATTTGTATCTGCAAAGCTTCCAGCCTGCTTATCCGGCTCCGGGCGGATATGTTTTTAAGCTGCCTGATCCAGCTTTGATCGAGTCCCTTCTCCTGTCCGTATCGGATGTAGTCCACCACTGTCAGCCTGAATTCCTTGAGCCCTTTATTGGACAGCGGCTTCCTCGCCTCGGCAGGGCTTAAGGCGCTGCTCCCCGCGTAACGCCCGTAAAAGGCCTCGATCTCTTTGCTGATGTCGGCGGCGGCCCTTTTGTACTCCCTTTTAAGCGTCCCGGCATACCCCTCGCCCTTTCTCAGGAGGCTCTCGTTAAGCCTTGTAAACCGCTCCGCCCAATATTCGTTATTCCGCACCGTCGCCATCGCCGTCACCGCCGCCCGTCTTCCCGTCAAACGTATCGGCCTCTTCCTGCTTTTGTTTTTTAAGCTCCCTGATCGCCTGGTTTACGTCGTCGACGTACGGATGCTTGGCCAAAAGTAACGTGTCCGGAACAAGCCCCTGCGACTGCGTGATGATCTGCACCGCCTCGAGGTCGTTTGTGATCATGCTCTTGTTCACGTCGAAACGGATAAGCCGGAAATCAAAATCCGTATTGTTTTTCCGGTTTATGTCCTCGGTCAGAAACCAGAAAATTTCCTTCATGGCCTTTTTAAGCTTGACGATCATTTTGTCCGCCTTCATGTCAAGCTGCGTGTATTTGAACTTGAGCGCAACGCCCGACGTCGACGAGCCGAAGGTTTCGTCGTCCGTGTCGATCGCCATGCCGAGTTGGTAAATGTCGCGCCGCAGCATTTTAAGCCATTCGAGCCGGTCGGCGACGTCGAGCGTCACCTGCTGCGCCTGAATTTTCCCGTTCGGGTCGGAAACGCTCACGGCCTTATTGATTTTAAGCTTCGACTGGATCGCCTTCGCCGTCTCCCCGCCGTAGCCCTGGATCATGAAATAAAGCTCGACAAGGTCGATCTGGTTGTTCGTGCAGGCGCTCGAAAGAAGGTTGTAGGCGTCGATTAAGCCCTTGTTCCGCGAAAGGTCGCTCATTTGTCTGCTGTTGTTGCAAAGCGGGATGAACGGAACCTTTCCCCAGCCGTGCTCCTCGCGCCTGACCTCGCGGTCGTCTATGCTCGTGACGCCAAACCAGTGCGGCAGGCGGCTCTCAAAAATGTAATCCCCGTTTTCATCCTCCGAGTAGTGGGAAACGTCGGTTGGCGTCCACCATTCGATATGCTTTCGGATCACGTCGCCGCCCGGCCGCACGACCGCCATCTCATAGTATCGGATCATCTCAACCAGTTCTTTTTGATACTGCGTGTCGTAAAGCGGGATGCATCCCTCGGCCGGCACGATCACATACCGGAACCTGCCGTTGAAGTCGTAGTATACATGCAGCCATTCGACGCCCTTGTTGGAGGCGCCCGTTTCGAGATCGGAGAGGGTGTCGGTAAATTCCTCGTCGCTCGTCACCGCCGTGACAAGATCCTCGAACGCTTTGAGCCTCCCGTCCTCCTCCGCGCCCTCCACCGTGACGGACGGCGGGCGTCCGCTTACGTACGCCACCTTCTGGTCGACATGCTGCTGATGGAAGTTGTGGACATTGTGATGGTTCGAGTTGTTTTCGTTTTCGAACTCCCGCCCGACGGGGTTGCCGTTTGCGTCGTCCTCGTAAATCGTCGATCTGCGAAAATCATGCCTTAATATGTCGTGATCCCCGTCATAATACCGTTCTCCTGTCAGCATAAACGCTTTTTTCGGATTCATCGTGTCGTCCTCAATGATCCGCCTTAAAATGTCCCCCGTGCCGAGCTTCCCCTCCGAGGATAGCTTTTCCTTTAACAGATTCAATTCCGTGATATACAAATCCTCACCGCCTACCGTACTTTTGTATTTGTTATTTCGTCCTGCAGCGCGTATCGCACCGCGTCGATGCTGTGGTTTTGCTTGTCTGGATATTCCGCCCTGAAATTGCCGTTTGCGTCGCATTGGAGCTCGTAGCCGTAAAACTCGCGCCATGTGTTCGGGCATCTTTCGGCGTCGATGACGATCTCTTCGAGCTCGGAAAGCCATTTTACGCCGTAGTTTACGCTGTCCGGCCCCTTTCTCGCCCCGACGACCCGGAGTCCGTACCCGTACATTTCCGCGATGCTCTTCGGCTCCGCGCTGTCGGCGACAATCTCCCGGTTTAAGACGTTCTCCCTTTGGATCTCCTGCGCCGCGCGCCGGTTGGAAAGCCGCGCCTGATGGATCTCATGAAAAATGTACAGCCTCCGCCTGGTTTTGTCGTAATGGCAAACCGCGTAATGGAACGGATCGGTTGCGTATCCCCAGTCAATGCCGCGCCGCACCCGGTCGAAGGCGCTGATTTCCGTGTCCGTAATGCGCCGGTTTGTAAGGTTTAGGAATACCTCCGCTCCCGTGCCCGTGACCTTGCCCAGATATTCGTGCTCGTATGCTTCCGGCTTCGTCGCCTTAAGGTGCTCCGCGTCCGAAATGAACTGCTCTCCGAGCCATGCGCGCGGCGCTGTCAGATACGTGCTGTGATGGCAAATCGTGTCCGGCCGGTCCCACTGCGCCGGATCGTTTACCCAACTGCGCTGCGATTTCGGCGGGTTATACGAATAAAAGACGGTGAAACCCTCACCGCCTCTTATGATGGATTGCTGAATGCTTCGGATTTTTTCGGAGCCCTCGAACTCGTCGAGCTCTTCAAACCAGAGGTATTTGATGTACCCGCTTGAAACCTTGATGGATTTTGCTTTTTTGACCTTGTCCGCCCCGTGGAATAAAACGACCTGCCCGGTCGGGATGTAGGTAAGCCGCAAAGGGCTCACCGTCTGCCGCCAGAACCTGGAGACGCCGAGCATGTAAATTGCCCAGACAAGCTGCTCGTAAACGCTGTCGCGCAGGCTCTCCTTGTACCGCCGGAACACCGCGGCGTTTGTGAGCTTCCCCTTCTGCGCGTCCCGCATCATCCCGAGAATGATCTCAATGCTTACAAAGGAAGACTTTGTCGAGCCGCGCCCGCCCGAAAGCCGGTAATAGGCGTGCCCCCCCTCGACCACGTCCCGGTGCGCCCCGTAAAACGACGGGGCGATCACGTCTGTAAGCCTAACCCGTGTCTTCTGGAATGTCGTCAACAATCACCACTCCCGTTTCTCCCGAGAGGCTCGTGTTTTCCGTGAACATGCCGAAATGCCTGCCTAAAAGCTCCAGCGCCTTGAGCTTGTCTATGAATTTAATCTCACGCTCGACGTTTTCACCGTCCTTCGTCGGGACTTTTTTGACCTTCATCGAGGAAATGGCAGCCGTGTCGTTTTCCGACATGCTTGACGGAATACCCCCGGTGCCGAAATCGATCACATCGGCCGCGTTTACAAACGCGACCTTTGCAAGCTCCTCGATCACGCGCTCCTGGCTCACCCCCGTGCGCCGGGAAAGCTCCGCCATCGCCTCGGCGATTTTATCGCTGATGCTTTTTGTCGCCAGAAGTCTGGAACCCTGTTCGCCCGCCGTTTTCGGACTGTACCCCGCTCTGACCGCTGCCTGCGTCGCGTTTAAGTCGATCAGGTACTCCTCGATAAACCGCTTCTGTCTGGCCGTCAGACCCGCCATACTAAGCTGCCCCCCAAAAAATAGACATAAAACTTCATGCGGCGGTTGCCGCCCCTGACGGCGGGCGCCTCGCACTTAAATTTGCTTTTTGCATAGCAAAAAAGCCCTTGCCAAAAAGGCCGGGCTTTTCATGTAGTGAATTGTTCAAATCTCAGTTGAAACCTAACATGATGTTATCATCTAATAGATTGTTATCCAGATATTTGATGCAGTCTTTTTTCGTCTTTCTGATAGCATGCTTGATGGGCGGCTTGTTGTAAATCTTGACATAAGCCAGCCTGCCGGAAAAAATAGGCATCCATTCGATGCAAATGCATAAAACTCTGAAAAACAGGATAACGATCGCGGATACAATCCTGAAAACCGACATCTTGCGCTTTTTCCGCTCTTCACGGGTTCTCCTGATGCATACCGACAGCACGTCGGTAAAAATCATAAACGTCAGCACGATTGTCTGGATAGGTAAAAAAACAATGAACTTGAACAAGAGTCTCAAATCCGGTTTTTTATCCATAAATTTTAGCGCGGCTCCTATCCCGATCGCTAAATAGAATAAGCAGAACATGATGACTATAGCATATCGTATACTCATAGAATCGTCCTTTCTATTTGTCCGTTTGTACAGTTTCGGAAGTATTTTTGTATTCGTTGATTTTTTCTTCCGCTTTTGTTTTCATAGTGAATACATCTATCGCCGAAATCAAAAAGCTGATTGCCGAAAACCACCATAATACAAGGGCCGGAAAATGAAAGCCACATGCGACGACAAAGTCGCTTTGTACCATTATATGTGGAGCTTTGCCGATTGTAACAATACCGAGGACCCCTAAAAGGCCCAATGTGCATGTGATAAGGACGATAATCAGCAGACAGATCTCGATTCTTTTTAATACCCTTCTTCTGATATCGACAGGTGAAAACCTTAAATAATCGTAAAGCATCGGAAACGCAAAAATGGCAACCGATGAAAAATATCCGTTGCTGATGCTGCCGAATTCCTTGCCCAGTAAAATAAGCGCCACGCCGTTTACGATAACTCTTGCCCATGGCTTATTCAGCTGCGTCGGAAAATCATTTGCGTAGAAATCGTTCTGCTGCAGATCTTTCTCATATTTCTTGGACGTTTTGGTTCCCATATCATATCACCTGTCCTCGGTGATATAAGTTTACCATTTTTTTCTAGTTACGTCAAATATATCGGTAAATTGTTATAATCATATTATAAAAAAGCGGAAATATTCCTCAACGTACTTGCGAAAATATAATTATATCTATATTATCGCGTCTTTTTCATTATTTCAATATTTCTTTGAAATTTTTCCACGATACCATTATAGCACAGCCCGTTCGGAAATTTCGGTCATTTTCAAAAATTCATTGTGTTTTTTCCGCGGAACGCTTTCCTCCCGGTACCCGAGCGAAAAAGCGATCTGGCGAAAGCTCAGGCCGTTAATGTACTTAAGAGACAGGATCATGCGTATCTCACTGTCCTTGACCGTCTGTATATAATGTTCGAGGTGGCTTCGTTCGCAAAAACACTCCTGGACGCTGCAATCAATCAGGGCCTTTAAGTCGTGTATTTCGGAAGCATATCTGCTCACCCTGTCGCTCGCGCCCCGTGCGCGCGGCATTCCGTCCAGTATGGGAACGCACGAGTCGGCGGCGGCTTCGAGCCGTTCAAGCTTCCGAAAATACGCCTCGATCTCTCGATTTAAATTGTATAGCCGCGATAATTCCTCTTTTGTCATTCGGTGCCGCCCCCCTCCGCGCATCCCGCTTTTATTCTGTCGTCTGTGACCCTTGCCTTTAGAAACAAGGCTTAATATTCGTTCGGTCTTAAAACTCTTAAACCGATAAGGTCTGCCAAAAGCTCCGGCGGTATCCTCCGTATCTTCTCCAAAAAGCACTCCTCGCAGATATCGCAGGTGTCGTGGTCCCATTGATATCTGTTTTCCCCTTTGTAGATTTCCCCGCCGCATGCGGCGCAGCTCATCACAGGCCTCTCATCCTGCGGATCTCTGAAATACGGTTCCGGTGCAAGCTCCATTTTGCCGCTTCCCTTCAAATATATTTTCCCGTTTCCCTCCGGTTGAAACTGCTCCTCCGCAGCCATGTCTTATGACATTTCTTTGTTTTTTGCAAAGTATTGGATTGATATTTTGAATATGCTTTGTTTTTTCCAAACCAACAATAACATATCATTCTTGCGGCGTCAAGATAAAAGTTCGTAAAATGCAAATTTTTTTAGGATTTTAATTAAAAGCGTTGTATTTTCCGAAACTTTTGACTATACTAATTACAGGAGGAGAGGTTCCGATGAAAATTGATACGTTTGCCGACCGCCTGAAAAAAGCGCTCCGCGACAAAGGTATGTCGGCCGCCGAGCTGTCCCGGCTGACCGATACGCCCGAAAGCGTCATCAGCCAGTATAAAAAAGGGCTGTACGAGCCAAAGCAATCCCGCCTCGAGCGCTTCTCCAACGTGTTGGGAGTGTCCGTTCCCTGGCTTATGGGATATGATGCGCCGCATTTTGACGAGCGCGACGGCTCGTCCGCAGATAACGTCTTATCCGATCTCTTAAATGCTTCAGGCTGCTCCTTCGCGGGCGAGGACGGCGTTGATTCGCGGTTAATGGTGACGCCCGACGGATTCGTCTGGATATCGGACAGGGAACTGAATGATTTAAGAGAAAACGCCGTGTCCTTCCTGAGGTTTCAGATCCATGAGCTCGCCCGGCGAAAAGGGGGCTATCTGCCCCTGGATTACGAGTTCGACGGCGATCTTGCCGACAGAAGCTTAAAAGGGCTGCCGATCGACGATTATAAGATTTAAAGCAAAGATCCCCGCACCTTTGCGGCGCCGGGATATGATGTCTTTTTCTGTTTAAATGTTCGTCCCCCGCCCGAGGCCGGGCTAAAGCCCCTCTTTGTTATCGCGGGGTGATTTAATGCCGGAAATTGCTTTATTAATTTTTTTGGAACCTGTTTAATAAGCGAAGATAATGATTTGCTTCGCGCAGCACATGGTCGCTCAAAAGCGGCATAATAATGGACTTTATTTTGCAGTCAAGAATTCCCTGGGTCCCCGATATGTTAAAGTCCCGCATTTGATTTGCGGCGATTAAACTGTCGGATGTAATTTTTCTCAAAGACGACATTTTGTCCGCCGCCTGTTTTAACTGATCCGTTAGTTCGTCGAATTCGTTTGCAAAGTCATTTGCTTTGATCATCAATTCGATTTCAGTGGGATCGAGCATGCCGCGGATAAATTTCGCGTGCTCCGCCAGAATGTCGTTCCAGAAATATTCCTGATCCAGTTCTCCTTTTCTCGTATAGATGTCTTCCTTTTCCTCCAATTTCTGAACCGCCGATAAATAAAACTTCGCTTCCTCCAGCAGATGCCCGATCATTAACGGATAATTCGTGGTAAACAGACTGCAGAAGCGCACATTTGATAAAATACCGGATTTAAATTGTATAATTGAGCGAATCAGCTCGGAGGCTTGGTTGTTGAGATCCCGAATCTGCCGTATAAGCGCCCGGTCGCTTTTCCCGCCGTCCCCGGTCATCGAAGCTTCCTTCCCGGTAAGCTCGGTTGCGATCGGAATGCCCGTGTAATATGATGTAACCGTTTCGGCCTTTAAGGTAAACGGCGTGGTCACCTCGCCGGACTTAAGCACCTCTTCGCAGACGACGCCGTCTGCCAGCGCTATGGTATCCGCCAGTAAAGCGTCAAAAGATCTGCGGTGGTAATCCGCCTGATTGATCAGATTGAAATCTCTGCGGGAAAACCCCGTCTCGAGAAAAAGCGAATGTTCTTTCATAATTCGCGCAAAAAATAAATGCAGTGCCAGAGAGCGTTTTATGTATTCGCTGTCCGTTATCACGAAATCACCTCATATCAAAATTTCATTTCGTTTTATCATATGTAAAATAAAAGAATTTGATATTTGAAAACAAAATAAAAAGTCGTCTCCGGGATGACTTTTAACGCTTGGGTATTCGGCCGGTCAAGCTTTGCCATTGTTAATACTGTCTTCTCCTGCGAAACAATTCGGATAAAAGCAAACTACATTTGACAATCAAACGCCGCAGTATATAACATGTATCATAGCAACTCTATATGAAATAAAATCCGGGAATTGGGAGAATATATGCTGAATGAATTTTCAAGAACACAGCTGCTTCTGGGCGGTGAGGCAATGGCCCTGTTGGGGCGCTGTACAGTCGCGGTTTTCGGAATCGGAGGGGTGGGTTCCTACACAGCCGAATCCCTCGCACGATGCGGCATCGGCGGTCTGGCACTTTTCGACGACGATAAAGTCTGCCTTACAAATATCAACAGGCAGCTGATCGCGACCCATAAAACGGTCGGCCGGAAAAAGGTCGAGGTTATGAGGGACCGGATTCTGGAAATCAATCCGAAATGCAGCGTCAAGGCAAACGAGTGCTTTTACACCGCCCAGAACGCCGATGAATTCGATCTTTCGGAATACAGTTATATCGTGGACGCCATCGACACGGTCTCCTCCAAGCTCACTCTGATTGAAAAAGCAAAGGCGGCGGGCACCCCGGTCATCAGCTGCATGGGCGCCGGAAACAAGCTCGACCCCACGAAATTCGAAGTGGCGGATATCTATAAGACGTCGGTGTGCCCGCTTGCAAAGGTTATGCGAAGGGAGCTTAAGGCAAGGGGCATTGCGTCTTTAAAGGTTGTATACTCCAGAGAAGAGGTCATAACGCCGAAGGAAGACGAGGAAACAAGCTGTAAATACCATTGCATCTGCCCGCCGGATACCAAAAGGAAGTGCACGGTAAGGCGTCAGGTTCCCGGCAGCGTCTCCTTTGTTCCCTCCGTTGCCGGCCTGATTCTGGCTTCCGAGGTGGTAAGGGATTTAACCGCACCCGCCGGGAAATAGCCTCAAAAGGCCAAAGCCAAAATAAGGAGCGCCCCGCTGCGGCGGGGCGCTCCTTCAGGGTGTCAAAAAAGTATATTCCGGGAATTGTTAAGGGGCCGAAGCCCCTTAACTTGGGATAAGTCCGCAGGCGGACATGCGCCGCCGGAGGACACTCTGGACAAAACCGACGGTTTTGTCCGCACCTGGAGGAGCTTTGAGGGGGAATTGGATTCCCCCTCAAAAGGCTGTCGAGTTTTTCGACAGCCTCAAGGAGCGCCCCGCTGCGGCGGGGCGCTCCTTATTGATAGCTTAAGTGTAAAACATCTTGCAGGATATATTGGGCTCCCTTGATGGGGCTGGGTATCTCTACTCCGTAAAACTGTAATAGAGCGACAGCAAAAGCGGCCAGGAACATTATCGAAAAAACCGCCAGCTCCTTCCAATATTTTTCCCTTATAAGAACGGGAGCGTCATAAATCGCCACAAAGATAAACACCGAAATCAAAAGAAATATCATGACTGTCCCACCTTACTTTTTTTGAACATACTCCGTATGAGATCAATAAATAGAGCGATGACGGGAAATACCAGCTGAAAAATAATGTTGAAAAAAGGCGCGACCCGAGGCCCCCAGAACGCGTTTTCCATCGGCGAATCAAAAATGATCAGCGAAAAACAGATGATAATAATCCCGACAGTTAATACATTTGGCTTATAGGAGCGAAGGTTAAACACCTGGGAAATCCCCAACACCGTGGCGTAATATAAAATGCTTACCTTGAAAAACTGCAGAAAAAGCAGTTCAATCGCGTAAAGCACCTCCATTCTCGTCAGGATATGCGCTATATCAATCAGTTTAACCGCCTCATAGGAAGGAAGCGTGACGTAAGATATCATATTTCCGAGCGATGCAATGTCTCTTACCACAATGATAAACAATGTGATTCCGCCGATTGCAAGCCCCGAAAGAAAAGACCCCGCCATCTTTTCCTGATTTTTAAGCGAAGGCGCGATCATTAAAAAAGCCACGATTTCGCAGAATGGAATAGATGCCACGACATGCGTTCCCTGCACATATGTCAGCGCAGGCATCGTAAAAGCCGGCAGGAACGCATTAAAATTCATTTCTTTGATCAGCAACAGGAAAATAAAGATATTTACAATAAACGTAATGACCACAAACAGATAACCGTATCTTGTCAGGGTTTCGACTCCCTTGCTCACTGCCCAGCTGCACACAAGTACAAACATAATCGTCGGGGCAATAATGGGCGTTTCCGGCATGATCAGGCCCACGACAAAATTTCCGACATCCCTTGAATTCAGGCACGCGAGAGACAAAAAGTAAAAAATATATGATAATGAAATCGCCTTTCCGATGAAAGTACCGAAAACAGCCTCGAATATCTGCACAATCGTTTTATCGGGATGCCTCCTCGTCAGCGCAATATATATGCCTATGATGCAAATGCTGGCGGCAAAGCCTGTCAGTACAACAAACCACGTATCCTGCTTTGTGACCGAAAGCACAAAAGCGGACAGCAGGGTGGACCCCTGGATAAAGCATCCGATTGAAAATGTCAGCTGCGAACCCGATATTTTCCCATTTTCAAGCTCCATAGCGCTTTATCCTCTCTCAGGAAAAACAGACCTGATGAATTCGCCTGTCCCCCGCAATTTCACATTGGTTTCCAATTCCACTTCGATATCGGGGAAAATATTTTCCCAGTCGTCTTTTACCGAATTCCATTGCCGGGGATACTTCCTTCTGATGGCCTCGCCGAACCCAAAAATATCGGTGCCTAGTTCCCCTGCTTTGTCCAGGCAGGCCATGATATCCGATTCGATCGCTTTTGCCGCCCGATTTTCCACAAATGTTCTGTCCTCCGACAGCAAAAAGTCATCCCACCCCTCCTGGCTTCCGAGATTTACGTCTGTCTTAACCGACAGTTTTATGGAAAAGCTGCCGTCGTCTTTCAGCACAGGAGTCATTTTGCTTTTGGATCGTATAATCTCAAGTGCTGTTTCCCCGTTTTTGCTGGAAACGTTTAAGACCCCGCTTTTGACTTTGTCAACAACCCATAAATATCCCCGCGTCTCAAACGGGTCGAGCTCGCCCGCCAATTTATAGTCTTTGAAAACGGCGGTCCCCGACATCTTCAGCTTTTTGTCCTCCCCGAAGCCGTCAATCTCTATCATGGGCGCAACGGCGGAGGTCGTGCCGCTCGCGATTGCCGAAGAAAAATCAATTAATCGGATCGAAACTACCTGCGATGTTGCAAAATGTATGTCTATCAGATTTTGAATATTTAACGCGGGCAGTTTTTCCAGTTCAGGTTTTACGTCCAGAATGTCGGCGGCTTTCCCTTTTGCGACTACAACGTATTCATTCAGTCTGGCCTCCGGATCCCTTAAAAAAAAATCCATATATTTCTGCAGCCCGGCTTTTGCCAGATCTTCGCCTAGCAATATAATCTGATTCTGGCCGATATACAGCTTTCGGCTTGCCGAAAAGGTGCAATCCCTTAATGCGACAAATACGTTTTCAGCACTCATCTGAAGGTTCCAATACGCTTCCTGCGACGATGCTTCTCTGTCTTCGGATGTTTTTATATTGCTTGGATTTGCAATTTGTGCAGTGACATTCACCATCCGGAAGTCATCCGTCTTGTCAATGCCCACGCCGATCAAAACTGACAGGGTGTCGAGCTCGCGGCTGTTCCAGCACCCTGTCAGACAACCGACTATCGTAAAAGCCGCAGTTAATTTTAGGAGTCGCTTGTTCAAACCGATCCCCCTCCTTGAATTTAGTTGCTGTCCTGATTTTGGGGAGATTTTGGAGGAGCTGTAACTGACCCGCGCCTCTTGACATCGTTATGCGCAATGTCAAACGGCCGTTTCAGCATGGCCCGCAACGGCTCTCTGATAAATACATCCTTCATATCCTCGGCCCTTAAAGGCACAATCGGGGATAAATACGGGACCCCGAATGACTTCAGCGAGGATAAATAGATCATAAGCCCCAGCATGCCTATCATAATTCCGAAACCGCCCATAGTGCCTGCCAATATCAGAAATATCAGGCGTAAAACAGTCCCGTTCTCGATATTACTGGGTATGACGAAGCTTGAAACAGCCGTAATGGCAACCACAATGACCATAGGCGCTCCAATAAGCCCCGCCGACACGGCCGATTGACCCATCACGAGCGCTCCCACTATGCTGACGGCCTGGCCGACGGGCCTTGGCAGCCGCACGCCGGCCTCTCTGAGGATTTCAAATGTGACCATCATGACCCCGGCCTCCAAGACGGCCGGAAATGGAATCCCTTCTCTGGCGGCGATCATTGTGAACAATAAAGAAGTCGGTATCAGCTCCTGATGGAAGGTTGTCAGAGCCACATAAATCGCCGGAGCCAAAATGCTGATCGCATAGGATGCGAATCGAAGGATCCTGAGAATGCCGGCAAAATATATTCTGATATAATAATCCTCAGCTGTTTGGAAATTCTCCACAAAAAGCAAAGGAGCGGTGAGTACGAAAGGCGTGCCGTCGACAATAATAGCCACCCTGCCCTCAAGGATCTTTGCCGCGATCACATCGGGCTTTTCGCTGTAGCCAACCGTTGAAAAGATTGAAAGCGGGGCGTCTTCAATATATTGCTCGATATAACCCGATTCCAGGATCGAATCCGTGTCTATCTTTCTTAACCGTCGCCTGATTTCTTCTATCAGCTCCGGAGATGCCACCCCGTTTAAATAGACAATGCAGACGGCTGTTCCCGTTTTCCTGCCCAGTTTCATCGTTTCCATCGTCAAAGCCGCGTTCTTGATTTTGCGCCGTAAAAGGGCGGTATTCGTTCGGAGATTTTCGGTAAAACCCTCCCTCGGGCCGCGGATAACCGATTCGGTTTCCGGCTCCGCAATACCGCGCTTTTCAAAGCCTTTGCAGCTTATGACCAAAGCCTGACTCATTCCGTCGGCAAAAAAAGCGACGTCTCCCGAAAGGCAGCCCTCCACCGCGTCGGCAATGCTTCCGGCCTCCTGAATATCCCCTATGGATAGCATTGTTTCTTTAATTATATCCATGCTCCAGACTTCAGCCGTGTTTTTGTTCGAAAAAAAGCGGCTGTCGTACATCAGCGGCTTTATGATGCTTTCGTTTATCACCGTATTGTTGATCAGACCGTCAATAAAGACCAGTGCGGCTTTCGTCTGATGCTTTTGCCCAAATGAAAACTCTCTTATAATAACGTCCTTGCTCGGGCCAAAAATCTGTCTGACGCTGTCGAGATTGGACTGTAGACTATCGGAAATATTCTGTTTTTCACTTTCCGCATCATTATTATCATTTGTATTTTGATTTTTCATTTTTAAATGCCGTATTATTTTTCGCCCGTAGTAAAACATGCTTTCCTCCCGCACAGATAAGACGTGTTGCTATTATTATCCATTTTTTCCATATTATGCATCAGGCGGTCCCATACACAGCCTTGCACAATAAAAGAAAAACCCGCGCGGCGCTTTCGCAAAACAAGGCCGCGCGGGATATGTTAATGCAAAAATATTTATTCGGCCGTATTCATAACAGGCTCTTTTTGCTCCGCCATTCTTTTTCGTTTCTTTTTCAAGTTGGAAATGACGGTCCACGCCGCAAAGCTGACGGCGACAATGATCAGTATACAGGGAACCGGACGTTTCAGAAATACGAGCCAGTCGTAATGCGATAGAGTAAGCGCCGTGCGCGTTTCCTTTTCAAACATGCTGCCCAAAACAAGGCCGAGCACGGCGGGCGCGATGGGGAACTGCGCGCGGCCCATCAGGTATCCGAAAGTTCCGAGCACAAGGCAAATCCAAATGTCAAACGTGTTGTTCCGCAGGGCAAACGAGCCGATAACCGCCATAACCGTGATTCCCGTCACCAGGAAATTGTTGGGCACGCTTAAAATCCTGATAAAGAATTTGATGCCGATCATCTGAATCGCGACCATCATCAGGGTGCAGACCAGCATACAGGTGAAAATACCGATGATAAGGTTGTAATTTGATGTATAAAGCTGCGGACCGGGCTGGATATCGTGGATCATCAGGCCGCCCAGCAAAATCGCCGTCACGCCGTCGCCCGGGATGCCGAGCGTCAGCAGCGGGACCATGGCGCCGCCGCAAACCGCGTTGTTTGCCGCCTCCGAGGAAATCACTCCCAGATGATTCCCCTTGCCGAACGAGTCGGGGTCTTTGGAGAAACGCTTTGTCAGATCATATGAGAGGAAGCATGCGATGTTTGCGCCGGTTGCCGGTATGATCCCGATAATCGTACCGATTAAGGAGGTGCGGAGCAAACAGATCTTGGCCGCCCAGATATCCTTAAGCTTCGGAATAAAGTTTGAGAACTTGACCTTAATGGTTTTAACCGTATCGACCTCGTTGCAGATCTTCAGGATCTGTGGGACGGAATAGATGCCGACCATCACGGGCAGAAGATTGATACCTCCCATAAGATTGTAGCTTCCAAATGTAAACCGCAGGTCTCCCCATTCAAGGTCGATGCCCACCATTGACAAAAAGATGCCGAGCATCGCCGAAACGATCCCCTTTGCAAGATTATCGCCGGTCACGGAGGAAATCAGCATCAGCCCAAGAAACGCAAGCGACGCATATTCAACGCAGGAGAAGTTTGTGCATAGCCTTGCAAGATAAGGTGAAAAAAAGGCAAGCACGACCCAGCCGAACATCCCTCCGAAGCCCGAGGAAAAGGCCGCCCAACCCATAGCCTCGGCGCCCCGGTCCTTAAGCATCATGGGATAGCCGTCGAACGCCGTGACGATAGCCGACGGAGTCCCCGGAATATTCAGCAGGATCGATGAAACCGCGCCGCCTGCAATGCCACCCACATAACAGCCGATCATCATGCCCAGCGCCAGAACCGGGTCCATCGTATATGACAGCGGGATCAGAAGCGCTATCCCCATCGTCGCCGTGAGGCCGGGCAGCGTTCCGAATACAAGGCCCATAAACGTACCGACAAAGCACATTGCCATGCAATAGGGATCGGATATATAGGAAAATGCCCAGGTAAATACGTTCGCTATATCACTCATTACTGTCACCCGCCTCAATAAATGAATGCGTTTAAGAACGCATCGTAAATCGGTTCGGGGAAAAACATCTGAAATCCCGTTTTAAAGACCAGGTTCGTGGCAATCGTAAAAACAAGCGCGATTAAAACGATTCTTGAAACCGGCTGCTTCATATTCATCAGCTTCGATTCAACCGCGAAAAAGAGAAATGTGCTGATGAAAAAGCCCAAATACTCCCATCCGAAAATGTATGCAAGGATCATTACATATGTAACGGCGGTTTTTTTCGTAATCAGCTTCTTAAAGTCGGGAAGCGCATGTCCCCTGTTTTTGTAAAACCAGTAGAGCGTATTTGCAAGGACGAACAGGGAGCCTAAAAGCATAATCGTCAAGATGATTTTGGGAAATGTCATCGCCTTCATGACATTGACAACCCTGTTGGTCGGTTTCTGCGTCGTATATGCCACAATCAGCATAACGACGGAGAAAGCCAGAAAGAGGAGGGTGACAATAAGCTCAAAAAATCTTGTTTCCCGTTCCTTTTCGTTCAAAAACCTCAGCTCCTTTGTTGTACGGAAATACATTAATTACCTCAGTCGCCCCGCAGGACGGCGGAGGTAATTGATGTTTTCCGCGAAAATATAAAGAGAAGGGAACCGTTTTTTAATGCCTTATTAAGCGGTCGGTACGTCGTCAAAAATTTTGCTCATTTCCGCCAGAGAATCATAGAACTCGCTGACAGACTGGGTCGCGGCCTCCCCCCAGGGGAGATTCGTCGCCAGGAATCCGCTCTTTTCGGCAAGGGCCTGGAATTCGTCGGACAGAATACAGCCGATGAACAGTTGGGAGAGCCAGTCAGCAATCTGTCTGTCGACGCCTTTCGTTGTGATAAGGTATGTCGCGGCATAGGACGGATCACCCCAGGGATATGCTTCGGGTACAAGCTCCTGGATTGTCGGAACGTCGGGGAACGTTGGGACTCTTTCCTTGGCGAAATAAGCGATACAGGTAACTTCGCCGGAGTTCAGCTGATTGATGCAGTCGGCCGGCTTGCAGACCGTCGCGTCGCAATGTCCGCCGATGATTTCGGTGATGCTGCGTGCGGCGCCCCCATAGATCGGAATGTTGAAAATTTCTTTGTCGCCAAGCGCTTCGCCAAGTGAAAGAACACAAGCGTGGTTGGCTGTAAGAGTACCGGCGAGTCCCATGTTCACCGTACCCGCGGGGTTGTTTTTCACCTTTGCAAGGAATTTGTCGAAGGTATCGCAGTCACCGCCCTTTTTGACAAAGATCCCGAGAACATCCTCAACCTCCTTGCAGAGGATAGTCATGTCCTCTTGCCAATTGATGTCGATGCGGCCCTGCTGAATCATGCCTATGAGCGCCGAATTCAGAATGCTGACGGTATAGCCGTCGGGATTGGATGTGAGGCATTGCATCACGCCTACGGAGCCGGAACCGCCCTCGACATTTTCGACAACCATATCGACGCCGTAAATGTCCTTGGCCGCCTTCGCGAGCGCGCGGGCGACAAGGTCGGACGCGCCGCCGGCCGTATAGGGAGAAATATAAGTAATCGGCTTTTTGGGGAAACCGGAGGGCTGGATCTTTTGCAGCTGTTCTTTGGTAAGCGCAAAGGTTCCGTCGGAAAATACCGCTTCGGCGGATGCGTTATCGGCGGGCGCACCCGACGAGGCGGCAGTGCCGTTCGAAGCCGAAGTGCCTGACGATACGGGAGATGACGCCGGGCCGCCGGAGCATCCGGCAAATGCCGTGATCAGAACCGCGAGTGCCAATAAATACGCGATGGTCTTTTTCATTTTCTTAAAACCTCCATTTAATATTTTATTTATCATGCTCCGGCTAACCGTCGGAAGCGCACCATTATAATCGGATCGGCCAGATCCCATCCGGCATACCGCATGTGCAATTTACATTATCTGTTAATAATTGTAAATAATTGGATCTTACTGCACAATATGAAAAAAATATTATTTTGTATCACTTTGAAACAAATATTTGTCTCTGTCCAATTGAAATGTAATTTTTTACCAAATAATATTATATCATATAGAATAGAATTTCCCGGAAAGGTTTCAGAATGACACATAGATTTGAGAGATGAAACGCTAAATACCATTTTGAATGAAATCAGCAGGAGGCCAGTATGAGAATCCAAAACATGGGCATGCTCACAAATCACGGCAACCGGCTTGGACGGTCGCATGTCGCCCAGATCCTCGGAGCGGGACTTGACGTCGTAGACCCCTATATCGGCTTAAGGCGCCTTGTGCGCCTTGAGGGAAGCCGATTGATTCTGGACTGCCCGGAATTCGAGCTTAAGGATGATCCGCGCGGCGGCCCCGCCGTGTATGATCTGAACCGGTTCGATAAGATTGTTGTTGTCGGCGCAGCCAAGGGGGTGCAGCGGGCTGCCGTCGCCCTCGAGGAGATCCTCGGGGACCGCCTGACCGGCGGACACGTCATCGGCAAGCACGGTGACCCGATCCTCTGCAAAAAAATCGGCGTCACCCTGGCGGGGCATCCCATGCCCGACCGGTACTGTGTGGAAGGCTGCGAGAAGATCTATGAGTGGGCACAGCTTGTAACGGAACGCGACCTTGTCATCACGATTGCCGGCAGCGGCATTTCTTCGCTTTTGACTTGGCCGATCGAAGGCGTATCGGTCGAAGAGATGCGCGAGCTCACCCGCATGATGCAGATTGAAAAAGGCGCGTTGACCGACGATCTCAACTGCGTCCGCACACATCTCGACCGCTTTAAGGGAGGCAAGATCACCCGGTGCTTCCGCAAGGCCACGCTCGTGCATCTCGTCACCACCGATATTGCAAAGCAGAATACCCCGATCCTGCGTTTAAGCTATTACGAGCTGATGAAAAGCAACCGTTTCCTTGCGACGCTTGCCGACGGCACAACCTTTTCAGACGGCATTGAGGCGCTCAAAAAATATGACGCATGGGATCGGGTCCCCGAGCGCGTCCGCCGGTATTTCCTGAAGGCCGACCCGAATGAGGAAACCATGAAGCTCGCGGAATATGAAGCAATGAACGCACGCGTATTCGGTCTAACGCCCAAAAACCACACGGTCTATCCCGCCGTCCGGCAAAAAGCGCTCGAGCTCGGCTATACGCCGCATATGCTTTGCGAATATCTGTGCGGCGAGGCGAGGGAAGCCGGCCATATAAACTCCCTGGTCGCGCTCAATATCGAACGCAGCGGTGAACCCTTGAAGCCGCCCTGCGTTCTCATCACTTCGGGCGAGGTCGTGGTAACCGTCGGAGAGGAAAAGGGCGTCGGCGGACGGAATCAGGAATACTGTATTGCCGGCGCGCTCAATATCGCGGGCAACGAAAAAATTGTGATCGGCGCCGCCGATACCGACGGCACCGACGGTCCGGGCGGTCTTTCCCTTTCAGGCGCGCCGGAATGCCTCTCCGGCGCCGTTGTGGACGGATGGACGCTTTTTGAAGCAAAAGAAAAAGGGATCGACCTGTGGTCGTCCCTTAAGACGCACAATACCTCCGCCCCGCTCTGGCAGCTCGGCTGCGGTATCCATGCCACGCCGGGCATCAGCGTTCTGGACCTCGGCGTCATCGCCATTATGGAGTGATCCCTGAAAGCTTACATAAATCTCTGCAAAAATATTTTTAAGGAGCCTGAACAACATGTCAAGAACAACCATCACATCCGTATACGCGCGGCAGGTCTATACCGAGCGCTCGCATCCGGGCGTGGAAGCCGTCGTCAAAACGGAAAACGGTTCGGTCGGCTGTGCCGTTTGCACATCCGGCATCTCCATCGGAACCCATGAGGTGGCCTTTGCCTTTGATAAAAGCACAAAATGGCGGGGCAAAGGCGTGCAGGGCGCGGTCGATAATGTCAATACCGTCATCGCCCCCGCGATTATCGGGATGGATGCCTCAAATCAGGCGGCAGTCGATCAGGCCATGCTGAACCTGATGCCGGATGCGAAAGTAAAGCTCGGTGGAAACGCCGTGGCCGCTGTTTCCGCGGCGGTTTTGAAAGCGGGCGCCGCGGCGCTTGACATCCCGCTCTATCGCCATATCGGCGGTGCGGGCGCCATGTATATGCCGGTGCCGGGCGTCATGGTCGCGGTCGGAAGCAGCCGCTACGGCGGCTCCGTCACGCCTGCCGGCGACAAGCCGACCTACTCGATCATGTGCTACGGCTTCAGTTCCTTTTCCGAAGCGTCCTACGCCGGCTGGGAGCTGCTTGAGAAATGGAAGGAAAATATCCGCAAGCTCTTCGACTCCGCCCCCGACAGCAGGGGCTCGTTCTGGATTCCCTCCGGCCTGTTCAAGTCGGACGAGGAGCTCTGGGAACTGATGAACAAAACCGTCATCCAGTGCGGCTACGGTGGCAAATGCGGGATGCAGGTCGACGTTGCGACAGACACCTATTTTAATGAGAATACGCAGAAATATCACGGCCTTTTTTCAGATCAGCCCAAGACGGTCGAAGACCTCTTCGACGTTTACCGCAAGATGGTAAACGACTATAACTTCATCGTCCTTGAGGATCCCTTTAACGAGGACGATTACGATAATACCGCAAAGCTGACCGCCGAACTCGGCATCCAGATTGTGGGCGACGACCTGTTCACGACAAACCCCGAGCGCGTGCGCCACGGCATCTCCAAAAACGCGGCCAATACGGTTTTGCTCAAGGTCAACCAGATCGGAACAATCACCGAGTCCCTTGAAATGGTGGCGCTCGCCTATAAATTCGGCTACGGTGTCATGCCCAATTCCAGCCGCGGCGAAGGCGCCGCCATCGCGGACTACTCGGTCGGCATCAACGCCGGCACCATCCGCGAGCGCGCGGTCGGGGAAATCGGCAACCGCTTCCTTGAAATCGAGCATGAGCTCGGCAGCCGGGCAAAATTTCTCGGTCTCGAGGGGTTCAAGGGCAAAAGGTTCCGGAGCCTGCCATAACAGCCTTTGGGACAGCCTCCGCTTTCGCAAATCTGCATTCGGAAAGCTTTGAAAGGAGGGATCGTGCTTGACGGAAAACGCAATTCATCGGATTCTTGAAAGAGAACAGATCCCCAAAATGGCAAAGGTACGGCAGTATTTCCCGTCGGAAAAGATCGGCGATGTGCCGCTCGCCGTCAAAAAGGCGCTTCATCGCCCCGAGATCATGGCAAAGATCCGCCCGGGCATGTCCGTGGCCGTCACCGCGGGCAGCAGAGGGATTTCCAACATGCCGCTTATCCTTGCCGAGACCGTGGCCTTTGTAAGGGAAATGGGCGGCAATCCTTTTCTCATCCCGGCGATGGGCAGCCACGGCGGCGCGGCCGCCGTGGGCCAGGCACGGATTCTCGCCGATTACGGAATCACCGAGGATACGATAGGCGCGCCCATACGCGCGACAATGGAAACCAAACAGATCGGCGTTCTGCCCGACGGTACGCCGGTCTTTATCGACAAATATGCGGCCGAGGCCGACGGGATCATCGTCGTAAACCGCATCAAGCCCCACACGGGTTTCCGCGGAAAATACGAGAGCGGCCTTTTTAAGATGATGGCGATCGGGCTCGGAAAGCAGTACGGCGCGGAAAAGGTGCACGGCCGGGGAGCTAAGGAGATGGGAGAATCCATCGAGCTGTTCGGCCGGGCAATCTTAACCGGCTCAAACATCCTCTTCGGCCTCGCGACGATCGAAAACGCCTTCGACCGGACGCATACGGTCGTCAGCCTGACGCCGTCTGAAATCATTGAAAAGGAACCGGAATATCTTGCGCTTGCGAAATCCTTAATGGCCAAAATTTATTTCGACCGCCTGGACCTCGTCATCGTCGACTATTTCGGCAAAAATATCAGCGGCGGCGGTGTCGACCCGAACATCACCTTCACCTACAAGCAGACAAGCGGCATAAGCTGTGCGCAGAAGGCCCGCCAGGTCATTGTGCTCGACCTTACGGAGGAATCGTGCGGAAACGCCCACGGCGTAGGTGTTCTGGACATCATCACCCGGCGCTTTTTTGATAAGATCGACCTCACCAAAACCTATGTAAACAGCCTGACGACCGGCGGCACCGAGGTCCCCAGGATCCCGATGATCATGGACAATCAGAAGCTTGCGATCAAAGCGGGCATCAAGTGTGCCGTCGGCGCGGATAAAGATCGGCTGCGCGTCGTCCGTATCCGCGATACCATGCATCTCGATGAAATCTATATCTCCGAGGCGCTGATGCTCGAGGCGCGGTCGAATCCGTCCGTCGAGGTGCTCGAAGAACCGCAGTCGCTTGTCTTTAATGAAAGCGGGGACCTCTTCTGAAAGATGCGCAACGATAAAGGCATGGCCAAAGAAAGGCCATGCCTTCATTTCGGGACGCGCCCCCACCGGCTTTGCTTTCTCAGGAAACGTTCACTCTTTCAGGGTTTCTTTCACCAAAGCAATAAAATTTCGG
This sequence comes from Clostridiales bacterium UBA6114, assembly GCA_002423435.1. Lineage (GTDB taxonomy): Bacteria > Bacillota > Clostridia > Oscillospirales > Butyricicoccaceae > UBA6114. The sequence goes on along the minus strand of DIWE01000011.1, from coordinate 141,407 downwards.
ACGCCAACATTTAAATAACTGTTGCGGCGGTGGCCTATCACAACCCCATAGCGGTTTTCGTTTTGATTATCCGGAAAATCCATTGGGAAAAAGTAAGCAAGCCCGCCGTCCTGATCCGAATAAGTATTCATATTGTTGAATGTCCACGCCTTGAACGATACCGTGAGACCCATGTCGCGGCAGATCAGCGCAAGGCGAATGCCCAAATCCGCGAGTTCAAACAAAATGGTCGGGCTGAAGTGGTGATGACAAAAATATTCTTCCGCAATATTCCTCAAAAGCGTATTGGCCGGCGGCATGATGAACGGCTCGTCTTTGAAATATTCCATATCGATTTTCTTCTGGAATTTTGCAGCCATCTCCTGATACCGATTCTGAAAAAGCCGGACCATCGTTTTCTGCGGAACAACGACATGAGCGCGGTCCTTTGCGATCAATTCCGTAACAATGCCCGGATTAAATGCCGCCGAGGGACAAATCGCAACATCAATGTCCCCGTCCAGTAAAAGCTGCTCAATTACGACGTTTTTGTCAACAGCAAGCTCGATCTGATACTTGGGGTACATCTTTAAATAGGCAGGCAGTATCTTGGGCAAGAGCATTTTCCCGAGCGAATAAGTCGTTCCGATAATAACCTTGCAGCCCTCATTGCCTTTGATGTCGGCCATACAGCCGCTGATATTTTTTTCCCGCTCGAGCATCTCGCAGGCATATTTCATCATCTGCTCGCCCGCAAATGTAAAAGCAAGCCTAGGCATCCGCTCAAAAAGCTGTACATGATACTCGTCCTCAAGCTTCCCGATCTGCGCGCTGAGCGCCTGGGGCGATATGTGCAGCTTTTCCGCAGCCTTGCTGATATTGAGCTCCTTTGCAACGGCACAGTAATAATGAAGCTGTTGTAAAGTCATGATGCTCTCCTCATTCCGGGAATGTAAAAATTTTACATTTATGTATCGTTATCGTACCATAAAGTTTTCGTTGAGGCAACCATAAATATATCTATGCTGTACGAAATTATGCCGCGGTGATATAGTGAGATCGGGCAATTTATACAATCTTATTCCCCATGCGAACAATTGCGCGCCTCCGTTTCCGCACGGCAAAACGGAAGGCGTTTGATTATCAGGAAGGAGGCATTTAAGAGCAAAAGCATAAAACACAGATCGGGTAACAGCGGATCAAAAGACAGGGCCATGGATTTTTACAGGAGGGTAAAATGAAAAACAAATTTTTAATGAACGGTATTGCGATGCTTCTTATTTGTTTAATGGCCGTGGGCTGCTCCTCCGGGTCATCTGCCGGGGCGCCATCCCCCTCCGGTGCGGCCGGCCCGGCTGCCGCCTCCTCATCCGTCGGAGACGGCGGCGTCGTGATGCTTCAAAGCCAGGCCATGCCTTCAAGCGGCGCGAACTATGGCTATATGGTTGAGTTCGTCAAAGCGATCGAGGAGTATTACGGCGAAAAATACGATATTACCGTCCGTGAAGGCGCCGGCAGCGAAGACTGCATCCGGTCCCTGCATGCCGGGCTGGTGGAAATGGGGCAGACGGACCTGATCACCGCTTACCAGGCAGTCAACGGCATGCCCCCCTTTGAGGGCGATCCGGCCACCGAACTGCGCGGAATGGCCGTCAAGCGCGGCGCCATCTTCCAGTTCGCCGTAGCCGAAGATTCCGGCGTAAACAGCATTTGGGAGCTTGACGGCAAGCCGTATGTTGTCGGCGGCATCGGAAGCGGCAGCGAAAGCCAGATCAACGAGCTGTTTGAAGCTGTCGGTATCCATCCGGATACCAAGAGGGGCACCCTTGACGATGCGAAAGCGATGTATGCCGACCGCCAGATCATCGGTTTTCAATGGACCGACTCCGGGCTTGCGCCCACCCCGGCCTTTATTGAGGGACATTCGGCCCGGCCGCTCAAAATTCTGTCCTTCGACGACAGGCTGATCGAAGGCTTTCTCAAATCATACCCCTTTGCCATAAAGGAGATGGAGCCCGGCGTGTATCCGTGGATGACAGAGCCGGTAAAGAGCCTGGCGGGCGTCTCGGGCATCAGCTGTACCGATAAAATGGACCCGCAGGCCGTATACGATATCGTAAAGGCATATTGGGAAACCGCCGATATCTGGGGGAAGTCGTATCCCGATCAGGTTGTGCCCGTTGAGAACAGCGTAAAGGAAATGACCATATACTTACACCCCGGCGCAATTAAATATTATGAGGAAATCGGCTTGGAAATTCCGGATCACCTGATTCCCCCCGAAGGGAAATGGAATGGCTGAGGCTGTGATGACTAAAATTTAAGGATAAAAGAGACCGGAGCCGTTATGCGCTCTCCGGCCTGAACCTTTCATTCAATGGAGGAAGGAGTATTGGCCATATGGATGAACTTCCCGGATGTCTCAAGCCCGATTTGGAAAAGTATGATGAGGATATTCAAAACGCCGTGGGCAAGAACGATTTGTCGTTAAATGATTTGAGGAAGAGTCCCATCGCCATTGCATTGATCGGATTTTGTCTGTTCCTGTCGCTGTTTCATCTGTACACGGCGGCTGCCGGAAGCCTGATCCCCGTTTTGCAGCGATCCATCCACGTTGTGTTTGCAATGATGATTACATTGCTTCTTCTGGCCTACCGTTCGAAAACGCTTTGGTTCAAAGCGGCCTGCGTTTTACTTTCGGCAGCCGTTCTTGCAATCGGCATCTATATCTGGAGAGACTGGGAACGCATTTCGATCAACGGCTACTATACGCCAACGCAAATTGATATTATTTTGGGCGTCTGTTTTATTGTGATATTGCTGTATTGTCTTTATCGGAATGCCAAGCTGCCGTTTGTTCTTCTGATTCTTGCCTTTTTATCGTATTTCTTTGTCGGCCCGTATTTCAAGGGGACATTCGCTTATGTGGGGCTTCCCTTCGACCAGGTGGTCGCAATGCTTTTTATGAACCCCAGAGGAATATGGGGAGGCCTGACGGGTACGTCGGCAACAGAGCTTGCCCCTTTTCTGGTTTTCGGCTGCCTGCTTGCCAAAGCCGATGTTTCAACCGCAATGATAAACCTGGTCATAAGAAAGGTGTCCAGCATGCAGGGAGGCCCCGCCAAGGTGGCGGTGGTGACAAGCTCGCTCTGCGGACTGATCCAGGGCTCCGCGACAAGCAATGTCGCGACCACCGGGGTAATTACGATTCCGCTCATGAAATCGAGCGGCTACCGGGCCGAGACCGCCGGCGCGGTCGAGGCGGCGGCGTCCACGGGCGGCCAGATCGTCCCGCCCGTATTGGGCAGCGTCGCCTTTCTGATGATGCAGCTTCTGGGCGTGTCTTATACGGATATTATGCGTTTTTGCATCACGCCTGCAATCATCTATTATGCCGGGGTTTATTTCTCCGTCCATTACTTAAGCCTGAAGGAGGATATTAAGCCGGTCGGCAATAATAAGGTGTATCAGGCGGTAACCCGGGCGGAAAGCGTAAGATATTCCTATCTGTGCGTCGTCTTCGCCCTTGCGGTCGGGGTAATATTGTTTTTTCTCCTGGCCGGGTATACACCCCGCTCCAGCTGCTTTAACGCGATTTGTATTATTATCCTCAGTATGCTGCTCGAACCGATCCTTTTTGGAAAAAGCCTCAATATCACTTATAAAGAAGCCTTTGCAAAAATCTTAAACGGCCTGATCAACGGCGCCGAGGTGATTGCCTCCATGGCGATCATGGTAACGTCCGCACAGATCATTGTAAATGTCATGGGAACCAGCAGCCTAGGGCTCAAGTTCGGCCAGCTTGTGTTCGGATTATCCGATTCAAGCAAGTTCCTTTCGCTTGTAGTTGCGGCGCTGCTTTGCACCCTTCTCGGAATGGGCATGCCGAATACGCCCGCTTACCTTTTGACGGTCATCACCGCGGGGACGGCGCTTTTATCCCTGGGAGTTCCCCTGATTCAAACGCATATGTTCGTATTCTACATATCGATTCTGTCTTCGATTACCCCGCCGGTTTGCATGGGCGTGATCGTGGCGTCCAAAATCGCGAGGTGCGACTGGCTCAAATGCGCAAAAGAAGCGATGGTGATCGCGCTGTGCGGAATGGTGGCGCCGTTTATGTTCATCTACTTCCCGGAGCTGTTAAACTTCCAGCCGACCTTCTTCCATATTACGATGGTCATAAGCAGTATCATCGGCTGTGCCGCTATTTCCGGCGGCATGATCGGCTTTGTCTGGGAAAAGCTTTCATGGTGGAGACGGATATTGCTGATAGCGGCGGGCATCAGCCTAATCACCCCGAATTTGCTGTACACCGGTATCGGCATTGTCGCAATGATTCTTATCCTCAAACCCAAAACGGCATATAAAAGACTGATGAGATTAGTCAATAAATTCAGAAAAAATTCGATTTCCACTTAAAGGAGCGGGAGGATGGCCCATGAATATCAGGAAACCGGTGTCATCCGGAAGGAAGGACTATTATGAAAATTAAAAGCATTGAAACAATTGCGGTTGAAGTCAAATTGCCGAAAACCTTCGGAGGCAGTAAATATAAGGTGGATAAACGGTGTACCATTATAACGCGCATGACCACCGAATGCGGGCTTAAAAGCGAAATATATAACGGCGATAACCGTGTTCATGCAAAAGAAATCATGGATGTCATAAACGAGGAGCTGGCCCCCGTCGTCATCGGGGAGGATATTTTCGAGGCACAGCGCATATGGGAAAAGATGATGCCGGTCAGCACGCTCCACAAAGAGAATTTTAAGCTGGCTATGGAGGCCATCGCCTGTGTCGACTGCGCCGTCTGGGACCTGCGCGGGAAGGCCCTTGGAAAAAATGTCTCCGCACTCCTCGGCGGTTACTGCGGCAAAATGCCCGTCATGGGAATCTGCGGTTATTATGTGGAGGGGAAAACCCTTGCAGATATCTCAAAAGAAGTGGAATGGATCCGGGACGCCGCGGGAATCAACGCCGTAAAGTTCAAGGTGGGGGGCCTGTCCCCGCAAGAAGACGCCAAGCGCGTGGCGGCGGCCAGAAAAGGCGGCGGCGATGATTTCGTCATTGCGGTGGACGCCAATCGGGGCTGGAACGCATTCGAGGCAATTCAATTTGCACATCTGGTCGAGCCCCTGAATATCCGCTGGTTTGAGGAGCCGTTTCATTGGTACGACGATCTTTACGGAATGGCCAGAGTCCGCAGCAAAATCAATATTCCCGTTAACGCGGGACAAAGCGAAATATCCGGGCATGGCGTTCGCCGCCTGCTCACGGCCGGATCGGTCGACATTGTAAACTTCGACGCGTCGGAGGGCGGCGGAATTACCGAATGGCAGCGGGCAGCGGCGATGTGCGCGATGCACGGCGTTCAAATGGCACATCATGAAGAACCCCAGATCGCCATGCAAATGCTGTCGTCGATCCCCCACGGCACCTTTGTCGAGTGCTTCCCGGATCCGGACCGCGACCCGGTTTGGGAAAAGATGATCGCAAACAGGCCAAAAATCACGGACGGCATAATAGAGGTCCCGGCAGGTCCCGGCTTTGGTCTTGAACTGGATTGGGATTTCGTTAAAAAATACCGCGTCAACTGACGGCGCCAAGTGGCCGCATTTACGCGCCGGACTTAAAAAATTATGGGGGCTGCCCAAAAAGTCTTTAGGGCAGTCCCCGTTTTCATAAGTAATCAATCTTGGCTTATATTCTTTTGAGCTCCTCGACCGTTTTATCGATCTGAGCTTGTGAAACACGCCCCTTGGCAAGCTTGAGCACGCCCTCAAGCGTCATGTTGCGCGCCATCTGAAGCATAAACGGGGTCATAAAATCGGGGAACTCTCTTTTCAGGATTTCTTTTGCCACAGGGTTTTCCAGCATTTCACCCATTGTGATCCGGTTGCTTTTGAGATCCATATCGACTTCTCCTTAAAATTCGCTTTTTATATTCTATGGATCTGCATGACAAATAGTACCGAAGGGACCGATAAAAGCTGCCGGAGAGGAAAAAGCTTATCACTGAAAACCTATTCCCGAATAAGCGCTTTCTTGTAAATTTCCTCCTTCTCATTTTTCGATAAGAGCTTTTCCGTAAAATATGCGATGACGGCGATTCCAATCAGATCGATAGCCAATCTGATAAGCATAAATTTGAGTCCAAGGGCGGAGGCTTCAAACAATATAAGCGGGATTTTGGTTGTCGACCAGGCGCCGAGCATAATGAGCACATTGGAAAGCTTGCTGCCCTTTTTCAAAAGCACCCCGGCAACGGGGAAGGCCGCATATAGAGGACCCGCGGCGGCGGAGCCTATGAAGAATGCAAGTAAAACACCAACGATCCCGGAGCCTTCTCCCATATATTTGACCATCGTTTCCCGTTTGACCCATACGTCCAAAAGCCCCAACAAAATAAAGATCGGGGGAAGGACAGAGAGCATCTCAAACAGGTTCGACCATGTCAGCCGTACGGATTTTAAGCCGACCTCCGGGAAAAACACCACAAGTGCGATATTAAAAACAGCCAGAATGAAAAATACCCGATACCTCTTGAGCAGTTTTTTTGTTTTGTCCCTCATAAAACCGCCCCCATAACCAGCGCGACGACCATCGAAAAGCAAAAAGCCGCGGCATTTCGGATGAGAGCCGCTTTCCTTCCAAAGTACCCGATTTCAACCGGCAGTGTTACGATGCCGACCATCATGAGAGTGGAAACAAACGCCGCGATCTGCATGTAGCCCGCGCCGCTTTTTAGAAGCGCCGCCGCCAGGGGGAAGGCAACAAAAGCGGGGATAAGGGTAATCGAACCGATCAAAGCGGCAAGCAGCACGCCGAACCATCCGGATTCTTCCCCGAGCAGACGGGATATCTGTTCAGGCGTCAGGATTGCCAGCATGACGCCGATGAAAATCAGAATAGAGAGAAATTGGGGCAGAATATTCTCAAAAGCCTTCCATGCTTTTTTCAAAGCGAGAACGGTTTTTTCTTTGCTTTTTATAAAGGAAGCTATGATTGCCGAAACGGCGAGAACATACAAAGCAGCCGTCATACCCGGACCTCATTTTTTATGTCCGCATCCGCCATAATATCGATGCTTATTCCCGATCCCGTCTTTCCATTGCACGCGGAAAAATGATGGCTTAAGTTTTCGCTCATTTTTCGTGTCTCCTTTATATTTTTACAGTTATATTTCGAGTACATTTCCCGTGGCCAGATATTGAATTTTATCCTTCATGATTTCCTTGAGTTGTGCAAAGGCTGTAAGCCCCGTGCAGTGGCAGGTGTAATAAAAGGAGGCGGTATCTGTTAAGCTTTTTGCTATTTTGCCGATCAATGCCGGCGATTCGCTTTTGCTGGTAGCCGGATTATAGAGATGAAAGCCGCCGATCACGTAGTCCGCAGCCCTGCCCTTCATCTCAATCAGGTGCTTTACAATATTTACGATTCCATTGTGGGCACATCCCCCCAGAAGCACAATTTTTCCGTCTTCGGTAATAATTAAGTTTTGTTCATGGGCAAAGGAATCCTCAGCCAGCCTGTCTCCATTTTCCACCAACAACACCTTATTGGACAATGAGATAAGCTCTCTTCCTTTAATACTTGAAAACAGCTCCAGCTCATCATCGATCCTCAAATAATCCCCGGTAAGAACAATTTGTTCATTTCCCATAAGCGAAACGTCAAGACCGATATCCGCAGTCGTTCTGTTCGTCCGCATCGAGTAGTGCCCTTCAAATGCCCTGTTATGAACATAAATTCCGGCTTTGGAGTTTTCATTTAAGAAAGCCTCCAGCCCGCCGCCATGGTCGGAATGTCCATGGGAAATGACGGCCACATCGACGTCGGCAATATTAACGCCCATTTTTTTTGCGTTTTCCAAAAACAAATCGCTTTTCCCCATGTCGAACAGGATTCTGTGTTTTTTTGTTTCAATATATAAGCTCAGCCCGTGTTCGCTTCCGTATTCTTCGGAAACGGATGTGTTTTCCGTCAAAGCCTTTATAATCATATTAAGCTACATACCTTTCGGAAATAAATATGTGTTTTCTTTGCAGGAGCAATTCTCTTTATTTGCCGTCATTCGAAACCCCGCCGCCATTTCTGTGTCTCCTGCATCCGCCGCAGCCGCAGTGCTTCTCGAGGCCGTCGCACAGCTGATAATCGCCGCCTTCTATCCTCAGCACTTTTCCGTTTACAAGAGTGTCGGCAAGCTTTTTCCTCGCTTCATTGTAAATACCCTGAACCGTCGTGCGCGCGATGTTCATCTGGTCAGCGCATTCCTCCTGTGTAAAACCCTGCAAATCGATCAGCCTGATCGTTTCGTATTCATCCACGCTCATAATGACAATCCGCCCCTCAGTAAGCGCGGAGTCGAGCGGGCCAAAGCTGCCGCTTCCCGGCAGGCAGCATACTCTTCTGCATTTTCTCGGCCTCGACATTCAAATTCCACCCCATTACCCGGTCTTTCCCCATCTTCCTGCCAAACAGAAATTTATTGACATATGTCATTTGCAATTTCTATTATAATGCGTTATTGACATATGTCAATAACCTTGCGATCTCTCATATAAGATAGCTGCCAATATCAAAAACAAGTGCGGCAAGTTAAACGTCTGAAAAATATAAAAATGGCCGAAACAACTGTTTCAGCCATTTTGTTTGTTTTAAGTGCGGCTAAAAACCCATTTTCTCTGTTTATGGGTCCGAAAAAAGACCGCACTGTGATTATATGGAGCAAATCCTTCCCGCAATGGTCTTGCGTCAAAGCAGAACTTCGGTTCCGATCATCTGGGGATAGATCTCGCTTTTCAGCGCAAGACCGGCGATCCCCTTGGCAAAGGCCTCGTACGCGGGCCGCTCCGGCTTCCAGCGGTTATGGATCAAAACCTTGTCCGGTTTTACGACGTCAATGATCGATAAGAGGGTAATAATTTCCGAATCGCGTTTTAATGCGTCGCTGCCGCCTTTGATCGGAAGCATTGCAACGTCTACATGATGATTTTGCGCCACCTTCTCATAAACGGCGTCCTGCTCCGTATCCCCGACCTGCATCACGACCTTCCCGTCTATGCCGATCACATAGAATCCGTTCGGCTCGCCGGGAACCTCCCGCCAGACCGGATCGATCTCAATCGGGGGATGCTTTGCGCTGTAGAGCTCGATTTCCATGCCGTCGAGATAGATTTTCGAACCGGGTGCCATTCCGATATACGGCGCTTTCAACAGGCCCTTCCCCAATGTGTATTTTACGACCTCTGTCGTGGAGATATAGGGACAGCCGACCGTGTTCGCAATTTCGACCGAATCGCCGCGGCCGTAGTGGCCGGGGTGTCCGTGCGTAACCAGCACATAGTCCGGTTTCATCGCAAATGCTTCGTCCATCGTCATTAAGACGCCCTTATTGTTTTTGATCCATGGGTCCACAAAGAGCAGCTTATTTTCGGTCTGAAGCGTAAAAAACGCATTGCCGATCCATTTAATTTTAAGCGACATTAACCTTGTTCCGCTCCTTTCTGTGCATAATTTTTTTGATCTGCGGTTCAAAGATTGCGTATACCAAAATAACAAGCGTAATTATGATAAAAACACAGGAGATTTTATGTGTGAAGAAGATTGACATACCTCCGTCCGAAAGGACGAGCGCACGTCTGAAGTTGGCCTCCAGCATACCGCCGAGCAGATAGGAAATCAGCAGGGGCAGGACAGGTATTTTCACCAGATGGATCAAATATCCTACGAGCATGAAGAGTATGAACATATAGACGTCGAATATCGAAGAGTTTCCTGCGAACGCGCCGGCGATACAGGTGAAAATGATAATCGGATTGAGGATCTCGGCGGGAATCAACGCAATATACTGGGCTCCGCCAAGAATGACTCTGCCGATAATCACCATTAAAATCGTGCAGATCAGGATCGCGAAGAAAATGCCGTACACCACATAGCCGTAATCGCGGAAGATTGTCGGTCCCACCTGAACTCCCTGAATCATCAATGCGCCCATGAAAATGGCCGCGGTGCCGCTGCCGGGAATTCCCATTGTGAGCAGGGGAGCCAGTGTCGGGCCCGCCGTGGCGTTATTGGCGCATTCCGGCGCGCAGACACCCTCGATGATGCCGGTGCCGAACTGTTCGGGGTGCTTCGAAATCCGTTTTGCGAAGGTGTAATTGAGCGTTGCGCTGATCGCGGCGTTCAGTCCGGGCAGCGCACCGATGATGGCGCCGATAAACGAACCGCTGACGATAAGCGGGGCACATGTTTTTAATTCCGCTTTCGTAAACCTCTTGTCGGAGTTCTTATACGTCTGGAACTCAAGCTTTTTTGAGTGAACATTCACTGTCGTAAGCAGTCCCGAGCCTACGAACAGGCCCATCAATACGGGAACAAGCTCGATTCCGCCGAGCAGTTGATAACTGAACACAAAGCGCGGCACGCCGGTGATCGGATCGGTTCCGATAAAGCTGAAAAACAGGCCGATCATCGTTCCCATAAGACCCTTGATCCATGAGCCCGACGACCCGATGGTGGCAATCAGTATAATGGAGAAGAGTATCACGGAAAACAACTCCGCCGGGCCCATCATCAGTGCGAACTTGGAAAGGCCGACCAGCAAAAAAATTGTACAAAAGCTGGCAAAAAAGTTTCCGCACGAGGAGGCATACAGCGCCATTTTAAGCGCCCTTCCGGCCTCCCCTTTTTTCGCAAGGGGAAAGCCGTCGAAAACCGTCATGCTGGCCTGAGGCGTGCCAGGGGTTCCGACTAGAATAGCCGGGATACTTCCGCCGAATTCCGAGCCTGTGTAGATTCCGATCAGCAGCGCCATTGACGGCAGGACATCCATATAAAAGGTGAACGGCAGGCAAAGCGCAATGGCGATACCGCCCGTCAGGCCGGGAATGCAGCCGAATATCATTCCGATTACCATACCTATAGCCATAAAGAGGATCGCATGCAAGGTAAGCATACCCTTCAGGCCTTCGAGCATCATATCAGACAATTCCATCAGCTTCCTTTCTTCAAAGCAGATTTTCCGCCGGGGCATCGCGGCATTAAAACCGTGCAATGCCCCGGTCGTTTTTTGTCGCTCGGAAACCCTTAAAACAGGGTAAAGAAACGAACATGTAAAATATAGCCGAAAACCAGATAGAAAAAGACCGGGACAGCCACGCTGGTGATAATGATTTTCAATTTGCTTTTTACACCCCAAAGCACCATGGTGATCACCAGAACAATAATGCTTGACAGAAGGAAGCCGATGTATTGGCTTAAAATGGAAGCAACTGCCCACAAAATACAGACCAAAAGGCCCAGCAGGTTAACGTTTACTATTTTCGTCTTGTCGGTTTTGAAGCTTGTCAGAAACAACAAGGCCGCGACAATCAAAAAACCCGCTGCCACAAGCGAAGGGAAAAAGGCCGGACTGTTGACCGACGTCACTTTTGCCCAAGTAGAGCATTTAAGGTATACTTCCATAAAAATTGAAAAACAAAGACCGACTACCGCCAGGATTCGTTCAATCGTCGCGAGGCGGACCGGATACGAGTTTATCGGTTTCACAGGAACCTCCTTTGAATTCGTCGACATAATCACTGCCCAAGGGTAAGCTGCTTCATCAGTTCTCCATAGGACTTATAGTTGCTCTCAAGCAACGGCTGCAGCTTGGCCGGATCGGTAATAACGCCCATCAGCGGATCGTTGGCCTTTTCCATCGCCGCCTGACATTCCGGATCGTTGAGCGTATCGGTAATCGCCTTGCGAAGAATATCCACGACCGCATCGGGAGTCCCGCTGCGGCAGCCGATTACGCGGAAATACGGAAGGGCCGCCTCGGGATGGCCAAGAGCTGCGATGTTCGGAACATTGAAGATGTTTTCGTCCAGAGAGCCGGTGTCGTAAAGCGGCGTCAGCGTGCCCTCCTGGACATGGCTTGAAAGGGTCGAAGCCGGTGCAATACAATACTCGGTATGATCTCCGAGCGCCAGGGCGACCGACTCGGCGGCTCCGTTGGTGGGAACAAATTTAAGTTCCAGGCCGAGAGCGTTGAATGAGCTTGCGGCTGCCATAGGTGCAATATTGACGACACCGGAGACCGCGATCGAAAGCTCGCCCGGATGCGCCTTTGCATAGGAAATAAAATCGTCAGCCGTTTTGGCGGGTGCGTGGGGAGAAGCGGCAATAATCATGGGGACCGTGCCCTGGGAAGCAAGGGTAATCATATCGGTCAGGGGATTGAAGCCGACATCCTGCTGTTGGGGCGCACCGAGATAGCCCACGCAGGTGGCGGTGATAAGAGTATAGCCGTCCGACTTACCTTTGGCAACCTCCAGAAGGGCGGTCAGCCCGCTGCCTTCCTCTACGTTTTCAACAACAGTAGTGGTGCCGAGATGCTTTTCAAGATATTTTGCGATGATTCGTACGCTGATGTCCTGCCCGCCGCCGGGCGCGGATGGCACAATAATTGTGACAGGGCCCTTCGGGAAATCGACTTTCGGCTCTGACGCGGCCGGAGCGGAGGACGATTCCGCGGGTGCCGAGGCTCCCGACGCAGCGGAAGACGGCGCGGATGATGAGCCGCTGCAGCCCGCCATAATCAATGTCAGCGCAAGCAAGACCGCGAGTGCTCCGAACAGTTTTGTTTTCATGTAAAACCCTCCATTTCTTTTTTCCTGCTTATATTTACCTCTTCTGAAGGAATAAACAGCCCAGGAAATTACAAGCCCCCGCTATGCGCCGCCGCACTTTCCTCCGTTTTACCGCCGCGCATTCAAGGCTGCTTAATCATCTGGGAGAGAGCATTCTCCGCAAGCTTTCCGGAAATGCGGTTGTGGTTTCGCATCGCCGCTTCCGCCCCAAAGCTGTCGCCGAGGATCAGGCTTTGAATCACGATGCTGTGCTCCCGATGCGTCACCTGCCTTGTTCCCCGCATCCATCGCGTCAGATACTGATAGCGCGCCAGATGCAGGTAAAGCTTCTTAAGGTGCTCGACACAAATGCTGTGGTTGCAGTTTTCCAGGATATATTCGTGCACCCACGCGCATCTGTCTACGATCTTAAGCTTTCCGGTTTCGCTGTCCAACGCATAGGAGCTTTCAAACCGTTCCTGCAGTTCCAGGCGCGCCTCATCCGAGAGGTTTTTGGCGGCGTGCCATGCGGCCAGCCCCTCCAGGCACGCCCTGACATCATACAGCTCGCGCGCCTCAGCGAGGGACAGCTTTGCGACGATCATCCCCCGGTTTGCTCCCCGCTCAAGCAATCCGTCCTGTTCAAGCTTATGAATCGCCTCGCGCAGGGGCGTCCGGCTCACGTTGAATTTCGCCGCCAGAGCATCCTCGACGATGCGCTCGCCCGGGCGGATCTCCCCCGATATGATCGCGCTCTGCAGCTGAGAGAAAGCCCTCTCTCTCATAGAAACCTTTTTATGATCCGCTTTATTGTCCATGGTGCACCTTCCTCACACAGAAATTGCAGCCGGCGCTTATCCGCTGTGATCGGCGGCTCCGGCATCCCGCCCGGCTGCAATGATATGATATCACGCAGCAATACTCAAAGCTATCCCTGATACCTTGCGATCAGGTTCTTAAAGTACTCCTTGTCGAGAATTTCATGCCTTTTCTCGGAGGTTATCATCAGGGTGTCGTCGCACCCGTCTGTCGTGTCTTTCTCTCTTAAATATTCGAGCAGTCTGTTTACGCCCGGGATGCCGGCCTTGAGCGTGGCGTTTGCATAGATCGCCAGCCGTCCATACAGCGTCGTAGTCACTCCGGGCGCTGCAATCAGCTCGTCCCTCTTCATAAGGTTGCGGAAAATCGTCGACTTTTTTATTGTATGTAGCCCTTCTGCCTACTGCTGTTATCGTCTTCTTCGGATACAATCTATCAATTGCATTGTATACAAACTAAGCATCTATGGCTATTATAGGCATGCCGATTTGATTTGTCAATTATTAACTTGCCATTATTGAATATTTGTATTATTTTATAATAATTACAGCTCTTTTTTGTTTAAATCGACTACTTTGCAGCAAATATATCTGTATTTCAGCGTATTATTTTAATTTTTTTCTTTTCTGTTGACACGTAAATGTGCCTTGTGATATGATTACGTTCGAAGATTTTATTGCATCCATTGTATACAAAATTAGATTTTCTCTTTTAATTCTAAGACAACATTGCCTTCCAATGAATACAATGCTACCAATTGTATTACATATGACGATCTCAGCGGCGAAGAATATGAAGTCGAGCGCCAATACTTAATCATAAGGAGAAATGGAAATGAGGATTGATTCGGAAAAATGCGTTGGCTGTGGAAGATGCATCAATTACTGTCCGATGAACTGCATCCTCAAAGCTGACGGCAGGTGTGAAATCGACGAGGATGAATGTGTGGATTGCGGCGTGTGCAAAAGGGCGGACGTCTGCCCGGCCGACGCTATCTTCATGCCTGAGGAATGCTTTGAATATCCCCGCGCCGTCCGTATGCAGTTCAGCGATCCGTGCGTCGCCCATCCCAACATGAAGTCGTTCGGACGCGGCACGGAAGAAGCCAAGACAAACGATGTCACCGGAAAGTTCGGCAGAGGCGAATACGGCCTTCTGCTCGAATTCGGCAGACCGTGCACGGGAACCCGTCTCGCGGAGATCGAAAAGGTCACGGTCGCCATGCGCGAAAAGGGCCTGCCGATATTAAAGGACAATCCGCTTTTCGGCCTTTTGGAGGAGGACGGCTCGGGGCGCTTTAAAAAGGATTATGTGCGCGAGAAGGTGCTTTCCGCAATCCTCGAAACCAGATTTAAGGAGGACGAACTCGAAAACATTCTGGGTACGATCCTGCCGATTCTCGGCCATGTCAACACGGTCGTATCGGTGGGGCTGGTGACGAGGTTTGCCGACGACGGTACGCTGCCGATCATTAAAAAACTTGAGGCTTTGAATATGAACATCAGGGTGCGCCCCAACGCGAAAATCAACGTCGGGCTCGGACGCCCCCTGATTGACTGACAGGAGGAGAGGATATGAGCCATTCCCTGCACCGTTTCGGAACACGCGAGGATTTAAAAAACGACTTTTGCATTTACGCCAGATGCGCCAAGGGCGTCAACAGGGATCATCCCGGAGATAAGCTGAGAAAAATCCTGTCCATTTATCAGACGGAGGATTTTGTGAATTTCGGCTCCGCCCATGCGGGAAAATGCTATCTCGACGGACTCGACGCCGAGCAATATGCGAAGTCTCTCGACAGCGCGTATGGAATGATTGTCAACTTCTACAAAAAAAGCTCGGTGGAAAACATATTATGCAAGATCCGCGACGCGCAGCTCGGCATTTCGATCGTGGTCAGCGGGCTTATCGACGAGGTCGTCGATATCGCTCACAGGTGCGGATTAAAGCCGCACACCGCGACGCTGTCGCTCGGGATCTATGGGAACACGGCACTGCTGCCGAAAGACGAGACCCTGAAAATCACAACGATGTGCGGCCATTCCCTGATCGGGAATCATCTTGTCGAATCTGTCTGTGATAGGGTCAGGCTTTCCAAACTGACGCCGGAGGACGCGGCTCTTTTGCTTGCAAAGCCGTGCGTTTGCGGTATTTTCAATACGGTGCGGTGCGCCGAACTGATCCGGTGCCAAATCGAATCCCAAAAATAAGGCAAAGTGTTTTCCCGCGGACATTAAACTTAATAACGGAGGTGTATCATGGACCAGATTATCGCCGCCCAGGAAAAACTGTCGAAGCTCATAAAATCCGAGTTCCAGCGGATTGAGAGGATGAAGGCGGACCGGGAGGTCGCCGACTTCGAGGCGCTTGACCGGATCATCATCGGCATTATGCCGGGGGACGGCATCGGACCGATCGTGATGAAGCAGGCGCTGCGCGTGCTTCATGCCCTGATGAAGGACGAGATCGCCTGCGGCAGAGTCGTTTTGCGCATGATCGACGGGATGACCATCGAAAACCGCGCGGCCAGGGGTGAAAGCCTTCCGGCGGACGCACTTGAGGAAATCAGGAAATGCCACGTTCTGCTTAAAGGGCCGATGGTGACCCCGCGCGCATCCGATCCATGGCCCAATCTGGTCAGCGCCAACACGCTGCTCAGAAGAAATCTCGAGCTGTTTGCCGCGGTCCGCCCCATCAAAATTCCGGAGAGGAACATCGACTGGACCTTTTTCCGTGAAAATATCGAAGGGGAATACATCTGGGGTGGAAACGGAATCCAGGTAAGCGACGACCTCGCCATCGATTTCAAGGTCCAGACAAAGCAGGGCACCGAACGGATCGCCCGCGCCGCGTTCGACTTTGCCAGAAAGAATGGGAAAAAGAACGTGACCGTCGTCACAAAGTCCAATATCGTCAAGCTCGTGGACGGTAACTTCACCAAATGCGTTCGCGAGGTTGGAAGGGATTACCCCGAAATCGACGTACAGGAGCGCCTCGTCGACGCGATGTGCGCAAAGATGCTCGATCCCGAGTTCAATGAGGGGCTCGAGGTGTTCGTGCTTCCCAACCTGTACGGGGACATCGTCACCGATATCGCGGCCGAACACCAGGGCGGGCTCGGCACCGCCTCCAGCTCAAATATCGGCAACCGGTACGCCCTGTTCGAGGCCATCCACGGCACCGCCCCCTATCTGATCGAGCACAACCGCGGAGACTACGCCGATCCCTGCAGCCTGATCCGCGCGGTCGGCATGATGCTCAGCCACATCGGATACCCCGACCGAAAAAAAAGGCTCGACCAAGCGCTCGACATCTGCACCGTAAGCGAAAGAAGGGTGGTCGTGACCACCCTCCCGCAGGACGCCTCCGCCGAGCAGTTTACCGATTATCTTCTGGAAAAGCTGGAAACGACAGCCATTGCCGGCTGATTTCACCGCATTTTATGTTAAGACCTCCATTTCATTTGAAAGGATTTCGCCGTCCGGCTCGTCCTTTTCAGGTGCAACGCGAGGTCTTTTTTATAAGGTCATTTGCCCCGATACCCGCATTATTTTATGAAAAACGCCCCGAAGAACAAAAAAGCAGCCTGCCAAAGCATCAAAAAGATGATAAAATAGGAAAAACCGATGTATAGGGGATGAATCGGATTTGAATATCATCGTATGCTTAAAACAGGTGCCGGATACGACAAACGTGGAGATCGACGAAAAGACCGGGTCGTTAAAACGCGAGGGCGTGGAAAGCAAAATCAACGTCTGCGACCTCTATGCGCTCGAAGCCGCCTTCCGGATCAGGGAAAAAACGGGCGGCACGGTAACCGTTTTGTCGATGGGGCCGCCGCAGGCAAAACAGGCGGTCCGGGAGGCGTTGATGCTCGGCGCGGACGACGGATATCTCGTCTCCGACCGGCACTTTGCCGCCTCCGACGTGCTCGCGACCTCTTACGCCCTTTCCCAGGCCGTCCGCATCATCGGCGGGTTCGACCTCATCGTCTGCGGAAAGCAGACCACCGACGGAGACACCGCTCAGGTAGGCCCGGCACTCGCGGAGCAGCTTCACCTGCCCCATGCCGCGTGGATTACAAAGGTCATAGATGTCGAAAGCCGCGGCCTGATTTTAGAGCAGGACCTGACCGACAGCATCCTACGCATCCGGCTCGACTGCCCCTGCCTGATCACCGTTGAAAAGGACCCGGCCACGCCGAGGCTGCCGTCCTATCTGAGAAAGCTCAAATTTTCGGAGCACCCGGTCAAGGTTTTAAGCCTCTTGGACTTTCAGGACAAGGACCCCGGGCGGTATGGCTCCGACGGCTCCCCTACCAGAGTCGAGAAGGTATTTCCGCCGGAGGAAAACGCCGAAAAGCTTATGCTCGAAGGCAGCCCGGAAGACCTTGCAGACCAGGTCGCGGCTGTGCTTATAAGCCGCAAATTCATATAGGGGGGATTTCTTTGGCGACGATCCGTATCGATCATGCGAAATGCAATCTGTGCATGGAATGCATCCGCGAATGTCCCTTCGACGCACTCTCCCTGGCCGACGGTGAAATTCAAATAAACGCGGGCTGCAAGCTGTGCGGGCTGTGCCTAAAGCAGTGTCCGGCGCAGGCCATGATTCGGGAGGAGAACGGCAGAAAGAAGGCGGACCGGGACGGCTGGAAGGACATTTTGGTCTTCGTCGAGGCAAACGGCGGCGCGATCCATCCGGTCACCTTCGAACTGATCGGCAAGGCGCTTAAGCTTGCCGCGAAGCTTTCCCAGCGCGTCCACTGCGTATACATAGGCGAGGGAGCCGCAAAAAGCGCCGAAGCCTTAAAGGGCTACGGCTTAAACAGGATATTTGTGTACGACGACCCCGCCTACCGCTATTTTTCCGCGCAGCCGTACGCGGACGCCTTTTACGACTGCATCGCAAAGCTCAGGCCCTCCATTGTCCTCGTCGGGGCGACCGCGGTCGGGCGTTCCCTCGCCCCGCGCCTCTCGACCCGTTTTAAGACGGGGCTTACGGCCGACTGCACCGTGCTCGATGTCAGGGAAAACACCGACCTTGTCCAGATCCGCCCCGCGTTCGGCGGCAACATCATGGCGAGGATCATAACCCCCTATACGCGGCCCCAGTTTGCGACCGTGCGCTACAAGGTCATGGACGCCGCAAAGCCGCTGCCGGGAAGCGGCGGTATCGTCGAGCTCCACCGCGCGGAAATATCTCCCTCCCGCCTGACTGTTCTTGACTGCATCAAAAAACAAGCGCAGGCTAACATATCCGACGCCGACGTGCTGGTCGCCGGAGGCAGGGGCTTAAAGAGCGAAAAGGACCTTTCTATGCTCGGCCGCCTTGCGGAGCTTCTGGGCGGGCAGGTGGCGGGCACAAGGCCGCTTGTCGAGGCCGGCTTTTTGCCCTATACGCGGCAGATCGGGCTTTCCGGCAGAACGGTCAAGCCGAAGCTGATCATAACCTGCGGCATATCGGGCGCCGTCCAGTTCACCGCCTGCATGAAGACGGCGGAATGCATCATCGCCATCAACAAGGATAAAAACGCCCCCATCTTCAAAATCGCGCATTACGGGATCGTGGGCGATCTTTACGAAATCATTCCCGCGCTTATAAGAAAACTCTCGGAGAAGGTGAACAAATGAATTATACGCATGTCGGGGAAGAGGATTTAAGCTTCTTCCGCCTTACGTGCTCCCCGGACCGGGTAATCGCCGGAGGGGATATCAGCGAGGATTTCGGGCATGACGAGATGCCCGTTTACGGCTCGTATATGCCGGATGCGCTTGTTTACGCGCTTTCCGCCGAGGAGATCAGCCGCGTTCTGGCGCACTGCAACCAAAGGCGCATCCCGGTGACGCCCCGCGGTGCCGGCACCGGCCTGTGCGGCGGCGCCGTGCCGCTTTTCGGCGGCGTCCTCCTCTCCACCGAGAAAATGAACCGCATCCTCGAGGTTGATGAGGAAAACATGACGGCGACCGTTGAGCCGGGCGTCCTCCTGATGGATTTTTCTGCGCATGTACTGAATAAAAACCTGTTTTATCCGCCGGAACCTGGCGAAAAAACCGCCACGCTCGGCGGTAACGTCATGACCAACGCCGGCGGGATGAAGGCGGTCAAATACGGCGTGACCCGCGATTATGTGATGGGCCTCGAAGTGGTGCTGCCCGACGGGCAGATCATAAAAGCAGGCGGAAAGCTTTCAAAAAACAGCTCGGGCTATAGCCTCCTGCACCTCTTCGTCGGCTCGGAGGGAACGCTCGGCATTGTGACGAAGCTCGTCTTAAAGCTGATCCCGAAGCCGTCAAAGTCGGTCAGCCTGCTCGTTCCCTTCGATTCCATGGAGCAGTGCATCGGCACCGTGCCCGTTATCCTGAGATCCCAGCTTAAGCCGGTGGCGGTGGAGTTTATGCAGCGGGAGATCATCCTGGAGGCGGGTAAATATCTCGGGAGGGATTTCCCCGACAAATCCGCGGAGGCCTACCTGCTCCTTTCCTTTGACGGCGGCAGCCGGGAGGAGGTCGAAAAAATCTGCGACCGGGCCGCGGAGCTCTGCGTACGCGCCGGGGCGAGGGACGCCTTCTACGCCGACACGGCCGAGCGGCTCTCCTGCCTGTGGGACGCGCGCGGGGCTTTTCTCGAGGCGATCAAAAGCTCGACCCCGGAGCTCGACGAGTGCGACGTGGTCGTGCCCAGGAACAGCATCGCCGCGTTTGCAAAAGCCGTCGACGCCGTCGCTCAAAAGCTCGACATCCGCATCCGTTATTTCGGGCATGCCGGCGACGGCAACGTCCACGTGTACGTGTGCCGGGACCAGCTCAATGAGGCGTGCTGGAAGGAAAAGCTCGGCGCCGCCATGGAGGAGCTTTATAAAGAGGCGTCAATGCTCGGCGGAAAGGTTTCCGGAGAGCACGGCATCGGGCATGCAAAAATCGATTTTCTCCGGGAATCGGAGGGCGGGCAGTATGTCGCTCTGCTCGAACGGATCAAGGATGTCTTCGACCCCAACCGCATCCTAAACCCCGGCAAAGTCGTGCGCCGGTAAAATAACGGGAAAAAGCCGCGGGAGGAGCCGCGAAATGCATGGATATGCATTTCGCGGCTCCTCCCGCCTGATAATATCGCATTGCTTTCAGACAAACGTGTGCAAAAGGATCGTAAAGACCACCATGCCGAGGAGCGCGAACGGATATGTCGCGCCATACCCGGAGGCGACGTCGTCGCTTTTTGTCGAGTCGATCGCGGCGCCTAGCCCCGGGGTGCTCGTCATGCCGCCGCACAACGCTCCCGCCAGTATGATCCAGTTGAGCTTAAATACATATCTGCCCAACACGTAGCCGACAATGATCGCAAACAGACCGTCGACAAAGGAGAACATCGCAAGCATGGCGCCGCTGCTTAAAAGCGAATTGACCGTGTCGTATCCGTAGCGGAGCCCGACGATCGCGAGGAACATTGCGAGCCCTATCTCCCTGATGACGCCCAGCACTTTCGTGTCCATCCTGAAATTCAGCGGCCCGATTTTGCCGATAAACCCGAGAACGAGCGAGGTCACAAGGATGCCCCCCGTCGAGCCCAGGCTGAAATATTTGACGGCGGGGCCGAGATATAGTTTGACCGAGCCGACAAAATACCCCAAAAAGCAAGCCAGAAAGAACGCGATGATGTCAAAGCCTACCTCCTTGACCTTGCCCTGTTCCGTCGATGCGTTTTCAGCCGCGCCGATTTCCTCGTGAAATCTCTCTTTTTCCTTTTCGATATCGATCCGGAAAATCAACGGGAAAAACTGCATGGCTATGATTACGATCAAAACCCCGGGCGCATAGCCGACGGCGTGACCGTATCCGACCTGCGCCTGCGCCTCCCCGCCGTATTTCGCGACCGACTCGATCGCCGCCGCAAGGCCGGGCGAGCTGGTTAAAGCCCCGGTATAAACGCCGGACACCGCATACGGGTTCTGATCCGGAAAAATTCTTGTCAGAAGAAAAATTCCCCCGGCACCCGCCAGCGTTACCGCAAAGCCGAGCAGGATGAATTTAGCGCCGTATCTTTTGACGACGGTGCCCAGATCCTTCGACGCCAGAAGCCCTACCGCCGCGACGAACAGTATGAGCGAGAAGTCAAACAAAACCGAGGGAACCACCCCGCCCGACAGCATCGCAGACGCGTATTTCGGCACGTCGGCCGCCGCCATGTCCTTATACGGCAGCGCATAGCTTGCATAGATATACCATCCGAAAAAAAGGCCCGTAAACAGTCCCCCCGACGTCCCCAGGGAGAACCTGCCGATTCTGACCTCGCCTAAAATCAGACCCGATACGACGGACAAAAAAATGAGTACAAACGGATCCGTAATAAACGTCCGAAAACCAAACTGCATTTGCCTTCCACTTCCCCGTGCTGAATTTTTCGATTTTGCGCAACCGGCGCATATCCGACGCGTAAAAGCCGGTCACGATTCGTTTCCCTAAGCTGCGTTTCAAAGCCGTGCCTTGCACGGTCTATTTTCGCAATTCCGCCGTCATCAGGAGCGAGATCTCGTCGATCGACCCCGCGACCGGAATATTGCGGCTTTCCATGGCTTTTACCTTGTCGGCCGCCGAGCCCGTGGACGAGGAAACGATCGCGCCCGCATGGCCCATCCGCTTGCCCTTTGGCGCCGTAAGCCCCCCGATGAAGCCGACGACCGGCTTTTTTAGATTTGCCGCGATCCATTCAGCCGCTTTTTCCTCCTCGTTGCCGCCGATCTCGCCGATCATGACAACCCCTTCGGTGTCAGGGTCGCTTTGAAACGCCTCCAGCACGTCTATAAAACCCAGGCCCCGGATCGGGTCGCCGCCGATGCCGACCACCGTCGACTGCCCGAGCCCGGCGCTCGTCAGATTATGCACCGCCTCGTATGTCAATGTGCCCGACCTCGACACCACGCCGATATTCCCCTTTTTGTGGATATTTCCCGGCATGATGCCGACCTTGCACTCCTCCGGCGTGATGATGCCCGGACAATTGGGCCCGATCAGAATGGTCCTTTTATCGCGCAGATATTTTTTGATTTTAAGCATGTCCGCGATGGGAATGCCCTCCGTAATGCAGACCGCCAACCGGATTCCCGCGTCGACCGACTCGTATATGACGTCGGCCGCGGACGCGGCGGGCACATAAATGATTGAGACGTCGGCCCCCGTCTGAAAGACGGCTTCCGCGATACTGTCGAATACGGGGACGCCCTCGACCTCTGTCCCTTCCCTGCCGGGCGACACCCCCGCGACGATATTCGTGCCGTACTGCAGCATCCCTGATGTATGGAATCTTCCCTGCCTGCCGGTGATACCGCAGACGAGGATTTTGGAGCTTTTACTTACCAGAATCGACATGCCTTACCTCCCACCGCCCAATTTGACCGCCTTTTGCGCCGCCTCTGTAAGGGTCCCCGCAACCGTAAACGGATAACATGTGTTTTTGAGAATCGCATACGCGGCCTCTTTTTCAAGGCCCTCCAATCTGACGACAAGCCGGACGGATGTTTTAATTTCCTTCACGATATCCGCCAGACCCTCCGCGATGGCCCTGCAGCTTGTGATGCCGCCGAATATGTTGATCAGCACGACCGCGATGCTTTCGTCGGATAATAAAAGCCGAAGCGCCGCGTATACCCGGTCCTTGTCCGCTCCGCCGCCGAGATCGAGGAAATTCGCCGGGTGCCCGCCATGCCGGTGGATCGCGTCCATCGTGGCCATCGCAAGTCCCGCCCCGTTTACGATGCAGCCGATGTCCCCTTGAAGCGATACAAAGCTCATGCCGTGCAGCGAGGCCTCCGCCTCCCGCGGGTCCTCCTGCGAGACGTCGCGCAGCTCTTCGATCTCCGGATGCCGAAACAGCGAATTGTCGTCGAATATCATCTTGCAGTCCAGCGGCAGCAGCCTGCCGTCTGCACAGAGCACAAGGGGATTGATCTCAACCAGGCTGCATTCCTTCTCGCAAAACAGCCGATACATCCGTCTGCACAAAGCCGCGAAGCTTTTTTTCAGACTTTCCGGCACCCCGACCTGTTTTGACGCGCGGCGCACCTGATAGTCCAAAAGCCCGGCCTCCGGATCGATTTTTATTTTATGGATCCGCTCGGGGGTCTCCGCGGCGACAGCCTCGATGTCCATCCCGCCGACCTCCGAGATGATCAGATATATGCAATAATCCTCCGCGCCGAGTACAAAGCTCAGGTAGTACTCATGCTCAACCGAAAAGGCCTCTTCAACGAGGACCTGACGCACCGTTTTCCCCTCCGGCCCCGTCTGCGCCGTGACCAGGACCTTATTGAGCAGAGCTTCCGCCGCTGATTTCGCCTCCTCAGGCGTATCCGCCTTTCGGATGCCTCCGGCTTTCCCGCGCCCTCCCGCATGGATCTGGCTCTTTATTACGACGCCGCATGCGGGATTCAGTTTTTCAAAAGCCGCCGCTGCCGCATCCCCCGTGTCGGCAGTAATGCCCCTCGGAACCTGAATATCGTATAGCCGCATCAGGTTTTTGGCCTGGTATTCATGAATTTTCATTTTGATACCCTTTCCCCACCGCGCTATTTTCTCACGACGCCCAGCGCGTCGACCGCAAGCGCGCCCTGGCCCTTTGGAAGCACCTTGACCGGATTCAGCTCCAGCTCAAACTGCTCCCACGGGCAGTCGAGCAATAAATTGGAAAATCCGATGAGCGACCTCTTTAATGCATCAAGGTCGACCTCCTCGGGATACTTTTTCAGGAAGACGAGCTCGGAAAGCATCTTTTCGGCCTCCTCTTCGTCGATGGGAAGCAGGCGGTAAACCGGCTGGAAAAACTCCGCGAGGTAGCCGCCGATGCCGCACACCATGACATGCCCGAAGGGCTCGCTGCAAAAACCGCCTAGGATCAGCTCGAGGCCCCGGGGCCGAAATTGCTGCACCCAAAAGCCGCCGATCCGGTCGAGCCCGAGCCGCTCCTTTGCATTTTTCCGCATCAGGGCGCACTTTTCGCGAAGTGCCGCCTCGTCCCGGATGTCGAGCGCGACAAGACCGTACTTGCTGCGGTGGGCGAGCCCCTCGCTGATCACCTTGACCACCACGGGATAGGTGAGCTCGGCCGCCGCCTCGGCCGCTTTTTTCTCGTCGGGGACCAGTCTCGCCGACGCGTTGCCGATTCCGTATTTTTCGAGCCACGGGGATACGATATCCTCGGTCAGCACCGCCGGACCTTTGCCGAGTTCGAGCTTCGGCCAGGCGATATCGGGCCTTGCGCTCTGCGGCCGCACCCTTTCGCGGATGTTTTTGCGCTGCTCGCAGTATTTCGCGAAGGAGGCGATCGCCCCTATGGCGCGGGCCTGGCTCGGGAATATGTAAATGCCGGCGTCCTTGAGCATATTGCGCGCGGCCTCGGGCAGAGCCCACCACGTCAGGATTACCGGCTTTCTGGCACTCTCTCTGTGGCGCACCAGCGCTTCGCAGACGCCCTTGGCCGACGGCGCGCTCGACGCCTGCACAAACAGGATGACGTCGATGTTCGGGTCGTTGTCGAGCGCTCCCAGAACCTTGTCGAATTTGCCGAGATAGTTCGGATCCATCAGCATCTGGGGCGTCACGTCGATCAGATGGGACGAAACCCCCGCGAAGCCGGGCACGTTTTGACGGATCGTGTCGAGCGTCTCATCGCTCAGCGTCGCGACCTCGAGCTCGCTTCTCTCGACCGCGTCCAGCGCCTGTATGCCCGAGCCGCCGCCCGTGCACATGACCACCGTGCGGCGGCCGAACCGGCCGGGATCTTCCTGCGGATTGTTTAAATAGAACACCATATCCATCAGTTCCTCGGTGCTCTGAACCTGGATGACGCCGGCTTCCCGAAAGGCCGTGCGGTAGATGCCGTCGCTGCCCGCGATCGCTCCGGTATGCGAGCGCACGGCGTCGGCTGCGGCCGCCGACCGGCCGCCCTTGACCAGTATGATCTGCTTATTGAGCTCGCGTGCGCGGTGCGCGGCCTCCATAAATTTTCCCCCGTCGCGGATCCCCTCGACATATCCGACGATAATGTCGATGTTATCGTACTCGAGGATTTCGAGCGCATAGTCGGCAAAGGTCAGGTTGAGCTCGTTGCCCGTGCTGACGAACACGCCGAAGCCCATATCGTTGGCTAACAGATCGTCGATGATGGCCGCAACGGTGCCGCCGCTCTGCGACACAAAGGCAATGCGCCCCTTTTTAAGCTCGGGCGTCTGGTTGAGCGCCGTCGTAAAGCTGGCGACCATGCCGTCGGCCGTGTTGATGATGCCCAGCGAATTGGGGCCGCACACCTTGAGATTGCCTTTCCCGCAGATTTCGCGAAGCTGCGCGTCGAGCCTCCTGCCCTCCTCGCTTTTGAGCTCCCCGAAGCCGGCCGCCCAGACGACCGCGTATCCGATCCCCTTTTGTACGCACTGCTCTGCCACCGCCGGTACATGCGTGTTCGGCAGGCAGAAAATGGCGAGATCCACCTCGCCGGGAATATCGAGCACCGACTTAAAGCAGGGATGGCCCCCGATGCTTTCCTCCTGCGGGTTTACAGGATAGACCTTCCCCTTGTAGCCGTAGCGGTTTAAATATTCAATGATCGTATTGCCCTGCTTGCCCTTTTTGTTGGACGCGCCGATGACGGCAATGGACCGCGGTCTTAACATCCTGGACAAAGAAATACGTTGTGCAGACATTTTAATCTCCCTTTGCATATGGTTTTGCGCCAGTGGCACAGAACAAAGACTTCGTTTTATATCCTTTCAAACGCCATCGACATGCCGAGACCGCCCGCCACGCAAATGGACGCGAGGCCGTACCGCACGCCGCGCCTTTGCATTTCATGCAAAAGCGTCGTCGAGATCCGCGCGCCCGAGCAGCCGAGCGGGTGCCCCAGCGCGATTGCGCCGCCGTTTACGTTTACCCGTTCGGGATCGAGCGCAAGCTCTTTGATGCAGGCGATCGACTGGGCCGCAAACGCCTCGTTGATTTCGAAAAGTCCGAAATCGCCGAGCGAGAGCCCCTTTTCCAAAAGCGCCTTCATGAGCTTCCGGGTGGCCGCGACCGGCCCGATGCCCATGACGCGCGGATCGACCCCAGCCGCCGCCGCGCCGATGATGCGGGCCATCGGCCTTAAGCCGAGCTTCTTCGCCCTGTCCGCCGACATCAGCAGAAGGGCCGAGGCGCCGTCGTTTCGCCCCGAGGCGTTGCCCGCGGTCACAAAGCCGCCGGGGTAGACCGTGGAAAGCTTCGCGAGCTTGTTCAAATCGGTGTTTCGCTTCGGGTACTCGTCGGTGTCGAACAAAACGGGCTCGCCCTTTCGCTGCGGGATGACCACCGGCACTATCTCGTCTGAAAACCGCCCCGAGTCGATGGCCGCGACCGCCTTTTGCTGACTCCGGAGCGCGAAAGCGTCCTGCTCCTCGCGCGGGATGTGAAACTGCCTTGCAACATTGTCGGCAGTCTCGATCATGCTGAAGGTCCCGTATATGTCCGCCGGCTGGCTTTTGGGCTGGCTTTCAATATTGGGATCGACAAAGACGGTGTTTCCGTTGCCCACACCGAAGCGCGCGCCGCGCACATAGAAAGGCGCGGTGCTCATGCTTTCCACGCCGCCGGCCAGCACGGTGTCGGAACAGCCGCACTGAATCTGCATCATGCCGTTCAATATCGCCTGCATGCCCGAGGCGCACTGACGGTGGACGGTGTAGCCGGGCACCTCCTCGGGAATCTTCAGCATCAGCGAAACTACCCGCGCGATATTGGGCGCGTCGGTCGACTGTTTTGCCTGGCCCGCAATCACCTCGTCGATCGCGGCCTTATCGACGCCCGCCCTCTCGATGGCGGCCTGCATCGCGGTTTTTAAAAGCTCCTCAGGGGGAACGTTTTTGAGGGTGCCGCCGATGGAACCGATGGGCGTCCTGACAGCCGACACCACTACAACATCTTTCATTAGGCTTCTCCTTAAAATCCAGTATTCTTCCGTCAAAGGGCTTAGCCGGAGCATGATAATCCGCTCCCGCAAGGTCGAAGATTTCCAAGGCTGTGGGCTGTCTTGGGGCAAGGCGGCGGCCCGCGGGAAGGCTTGGTGCCTTTCAAGGGCCGGCAACGCCGCACCGGGGCGGCCCACAGCCTCGGAAACGGGTTCGGATTATCACGCTCCGGCTAAGTTCTGCAGAACACAAAACAAAAGCCCTTTGGCGCCTGATTTGAACTTGTCCGGCTTTTTGGAATCGATTCACATTTTGAGGTTTTTGTATTACTCTTTGTTATCTTTCAGAATCGTCTTTACTCGGTCGATGGCGCCCGGAGTAAATTCCGGGAACTGCGAAACGAGCTGATCGGCGGCCTCCATAAAAGGTGCTTTATCCACTTCGGTAATGGTCACTCCCGCGTCGATCAGCTTCTGCTTGAACTCCTTTTCATTGTTCAGGAATTCGTCGAGCATGACCTCTTTCGGATAAGTATGGCTTACTTCGTCAATCGCCTCTTTTGCGATGTCGGGCAGACCGTCATATACCGCTTTAGACATTACGACCGTTGTGCCGGTGATGATATGCGCGGTCTCCGCGACATATTTGCAGGGCTCATACAGTTTGGCCGAGTACATCAGGAAGTACGGTGGCTCCGCACCGTCGGCGACGCCCTGACTGAGCGCCATATAGGTCTCGCTCCAAGGCGTATTGGTGACGTTCCCTCCGAGGACGCTCGCCACCGTCGCATTGAACATCTTTGTGTTCGCCACGCGGATTTTTAAGTTTTTGATGTCGTCGCGGCTCTTTACCGGCTTGGAGGTAATCAGGTTTCTCGTGCCGAAATACGAGTTTACGACCATCTTCAGGCCTTTTTCCTCCAGCTTCTGATCCAATTCCTTTCCGAAATCGGATTTCCAGAGATAGTCCACATCCGACGGCTTGCTTAAAAGATACGGATACATGTAAATGCCGTAATCCGGCACAAAATCCGTCAGGAAGGAGGGATCGCAGTCGGCCAATATCGGCGCGCCCTTGGTGAGCGATTCGATGACGTCGACCGTCTTGCCCAGTGACTCGCCGGAATACATTTCGATTTTCAGGGTACCCTCCGATTTTTCCTCAATCTCCTTTGCAAACCTCTCCCATGACGCATAGGTCGGATCCGTGCTGGTCTTGACGAAATTGTACTTTAAGGTGGTTACCTCCGCAGCCGGCCCGGAGGCGCTTCCGGAAGACGCCGGCGTAGGGGCTCCTCCGGAACAGGCGGCCATCGCAGCCGCCATCGCGATCGACAACATGAAACAAATCATTTTTTTCATAAAATATCCTCCTCTATTTAAAAATGTTATAAGTTGAGAGTATCCGAAGCTTGTATTTTTTACCGTATGACCCGCCTTCGCCCATACGCTTTGTTCAGGAAAGGAGCCTCGGCAGGAGCAGTACGAGGTCCGGCGTATAGGTAAAGACCATCAAAAGCGCTATCAGGCTCGCGACAAACGGCAGGCATTCGGCCGTGTACTCCTCGATCCGCGTTCCGGTTATCGATGTGGTGACAAACATCATTCCGCCAAACGGAGGAGTGATCCCGCCAAGAGTGAGATTGATGCTCGCGACGATGCCGAAATGAACCAGATCGATGCCCATGGCCTGTACGGCGGGTATTAAAAGCGGACCCAGTAGAATCAATGCGGCGGCGCCGTCAAAAAAGCATCCGATAAACAGCAGAAGAATATTGATGAGAAACAGCAAAACGGCGGGAGAGGTGATTGAACTGATCAGCCATTCCGATATGATCATCGGCAGCCGTTCCCAGGCAAAGTACACGCTGAACGAGTTTGCCGCGGCAATAATGAACATGACGCCCGCCGTTCCCTCCACCGATTCCTTGACAATGGGCCAGAGATCCTTCCATGTGATTTCCTTATATATGAACGCGCCTACCAGCAGGGCATAGATCACCGACATCGACCCGGCCTCCGTGGGGGTGAATATGCCGAAGCGCAGCCCGGCCAAAAGGCCGAAGGGGAGAAACAGCGCCCATATCGCGTCGCGCGCCGCGTGCAGAATCTCCCTTAAGGACGCGCGTTTTTCACGGGTGGCGGTATATCCCCGTTTTCTGGAGACGAAATACACCACCAGCATCAGGCAAATGCACATTAAAAGCCCGGGAATATAGCCCGCCAGAAACATCTTTGCAATGGAAACGTCCGAGACCGCGGCATACATGATAAGAATGATGCCGGGCGGAATGATGGGGGTAATGCAGGAGGACGCGGCGGTGACAGCCGTGGAAAACCCCTTGCTGTAACCGTGCCTGAGCATTTCCGGGACCAGGATTTTGCTGTCCATTGCCGCATCCGCGTTGGCTGAGCCGGACAATCCGCCCATCATGGTGCTGGCCAGCACGTTGACCTGTCCCAGCGCTCCCGGATAGTGTCCGACCAAAAGCTCCGCCAAAGAAAACAGCCTGCGGGAGATGCCGGCGTAATTGAAGACAACGCCCGCGCATACAAAAAACGGAATGGCAAGGTAGGTAAAGGATTCCGAAGTCGCGATCACATTCTGCACGACCATGTCCATCGGGAGGGTGTCGTTGAAGAAAACAAAATATGTAAGAGTGGAAATCAATATGGAATAGGCTACGGGAATTCTGATAAACAGAAGGACCAGAAAGACGACAACAGGGATTATAAGACTCGGATGCATTGTTATAAGCCGACCTCCAAACCAAATTAATTTTTTGCAGATAAATCGTTATACGCGGCATTTATTCGCCGTTTAAATGCTATCGCTGGTCTTCCAGTGAAACCCCTGCAATCTCCCTGCCGCGCATCAGCCAGTACAAAAAACGCACCGAATAAAAGGATGTCAGTGCAAAAGCGAGCACGGCGGCCGTGTCGATGACCGTGTACGGCATCCGCAGGGCGGTTGTAAACCGTGTTACGGCGCCGGCGGCGAGCTTAACGCTCAAATAAAACAAGAACAGATTTGCCACAAGCAGAATGAAATAATTAAAGAGGTTGAAGGCGTGCTGTATTTTGGGCGGCATGTGAGAAACCAGCACATCCACTGCAATCATGGCGTTTTTCTTGTACAAAAAGGCGATCCCCATACAAATCGTATAGGCGAATCCGAGGTAAGTTACTTCTTCCGACCAGGCAAAGGATTTTCCAAGGCAATATCGGCTTATAACATTGGCGGATGTGGACCCCACCATGACGATAAACCCCACCCCGCTTATCATCTCTTCAAAATGAGATAACAACCATTTCAGTTGCTTCATACTAGGCCTCCCATAATATAAATATTTATATTGCAACCCCGTTTTCAGGACAGTAACCGCCGCATCGTTTTCCTAACTACTTTTATCTTTATCTGCCTAATGTCTTCTGCATTCAGCCGACCTTGCCCAAAAAGATGCCCTGCGGATCGAGACTGTGGATAAATTCGATCTCCTCGGCGGTGGGAGGCTCGATCCGCGCGACCGTCTCCGGGCATTTCATCTCCCATCCGGTTTTTTCCCGGACATCGTCAAGCGATACCCCGCCAAAGAGCCCGGCAAGAACCATCTCGCCGTCTTCTTCGGAAAACCGGTACAGTCCGAGGTCGGACACCGCCGCGCGCGGGCCTCCGCCGCGGATATTCCGGCGCGTCTCGGGACAGGTCACATGCCCCGGGCTTGTGACAAAGTCCACCCTGTCCACAAACCGTCTTTTGCTCTGCGGCATAACGATGATGGTAGATTTGGCGTTTGAGGCGATTTCGCAGGCCCCGCCGCTTCCGGGCATCCGGAGCTTCGGCTGCGCGTAAGGGCCGATCACCGTGGAGTTTACGTTTCCGTACCGGTCGATCTGGGCGCCGCCGAGGACGCCAACGTCGATACGGCCGCCCTGCAGAAAAAACGAAAAGATCTCGTTGGGCGAAAAGATGCCGACGCAGTTTTCCGCGAGCGACGGGTCGGCGATGGACATCGCAAGCCGGGTCGGCATGGTGTCCACGATACCCGATTCGCAGAGAATGGTGATGTCGCGATGATAAAACTTCTTTGCGATGGCCATTGCCATGATCGGGAGGCCGACCCCGGCGAACACCGTCTCCCCCGCCCTGATCTGGCGCGCGGTTTCGACCACCAGCATTTCGATTCCATTGTCATTCATTCCGTTTACCTGCCTTTAAATGGAGTAGTCCGCCGATTTTTTCCATGTACTCTGCCCGGTCCGTTATACCGTAGACCCACTCGCTCAGATATTCTCCAAAATAGCCCGCGTCCTTTGTCATCTCGTTCCATCGGATATAAAACTCGTTGTCGCGGTCGTAGTAGCCGTGCACATACGACGGATGCGCGCCCCACGGCACCGGGACCACCGCGTCGACAATGGCGGCCGGGAACACGGTCGCGTTGGGCCTTTCGGTTAAAACGCTTCTGTCAACCACTTCCTCAACGGTTACGATGACCTTTTTCGCGCCGAACGCAGCCTCCTTGTGCTCGCCCGTCACCCCCCACATCTGCGTGTTGCCCTCGCGGTCGGCGTGCTGCGCGTGGAAAATGGCGACGTCCGCGCTGTAGGCCGGAACGCAGCTTAGAAGCTCGCCCGTATAGGGACATGCGACGGTTTTGATGTTGCCGTTGACCTTTTCTAGGTCGCTGCCGAAATTAGATTTTAAGATCATGAACGGAAGGCCCGCGGCCCCTGCGTACAGCCTCGATAAAAGGCCCTGATGGGAGTATTCCTCGATCTCGATCCGATAAGGCTCGCCCTTTTCGCAAGCGGCGCGAAACAGCCTTAAATTCCCGAGCCCCGGATTTCCCGCCCAGCCGAAAATGATCTTCCTGCAGCTCTCTGCCGCGATGAACTGCTCAAGCACCAGCTCGGGGACCATTTTGCAGACCTCCAGGTCCTTGATCCCCTGGCGGATGATCTCATGTACCGCCGCGTAAGGCACGCAGTGGGTAAAGCCGCCGACGTAGAGCTTTTGTCCGTCTTTCACATATTTCGCGATCGCCTCGGAAAGCGACATGATTTTGTTCTTCAATATAATCCCCCATTCACCGGCAGAACAATTTTTGATTTACCTGAAAACAGCACTAATCTGACTGCCTTGACTTAGCGGTTTTTCTGAGCTGCCGGCGCGCCTTCCGCATTTGTGTTTTATGTTTCAGTCGGCAACATGCACGCAAATCTTGAAGTTTGAATTCTTTCAGACTTCCTCCGGCAGGTTGAAATCGATCTGGCCAAAAGCGATTTCTCCGTTTAAGACGGTCATCTGGGGCACCAGCAGGCTGTTTCCGACATAGGCCGCGGATGCGGTGTCGCGATAGACCACCCGCCTTTTAACCTGCCTTACGATTGTAACGTCGGCGGACGAACCGGGCGCGAGCGTGCCGATTCTGCCCTCCATGCCCATCACCCCGGCAGGCGTCGCGGTTGCGCAGCGGACCACTTCAGATAATGTCATCCCAAAGCTTAAGTACTTTGACATCACAAAAGGAAGCGTCCTTGCGCGGGCTGCATAATTTAACTTGTCTCTCGTGAGATCGGTCGAAATAATATCGGGCAGGAAGCCCTCCCTGATCGCGGCGATGCTGACGCTGTGATAGCAATTAAGGTTTCCGTTGGCGACGTCGAAGATGACGCCGCGCTCGCGCGCTTTTAAGATCTCGTCCAATACCCGGCCGTGCGCGTCTAAAATAGTGTCGCCCGTCCCGTGGTACACATGACAGAGGATGTCGCCCCTGCGAAGAAGCTTTGCCACATCCCTCATGCTGCCCGCCGGGTCGGTGACGTGGACGCAAAGCGGCATGCCCCCGATCCGCTCGGCCATTTCGACGGCGGCTTCGAGAGGCCTTAAATCCCTGACCAGATGGCTTCCTATGCGCAGCTTCAGCCCGATGATCCGGTCGGGGTACCTCTCCCGCGCCCGCGCGATCTCGTCCGCCTCAAAATGCTCCGGGGCAAAGTCCTCATGCCCGCCGGGCCCCGCCATGCCGATCGAGCAGCAGGACAGGTAGGCCTTCATCCGGACCGGGCTTTTGAGCATCACATCAGTATAAAAATCGGGAAAATTGCGGCAGCCGCTTGAGCCGGCGTCCACCGCCGCCGTCACGCCGGTCGCCGGCAAAAAGTCCGGGCAGGCGCCGAGTCCGGTTTTTTTATAATATGTATGGGTGTGAAAATCGATCAGGCCGGGAAGCACATAGCAGCCCGACGCGTCGACCGTCTGCGTCGCCTCGATATCCCGTCCCGCCGTCTCCACGATTTTGTCCCCGATGATGCCGATATCCCGGACTTCGTCGATATTGCGAAGCGGGTCGATCACTCGCCCGTTTCGGATCAGCATGTCCATTTTCAAATTGCTCCCTCCCGTTAGCCGGAGCATGATAATCCGCTCCGGCTACCTCAAATCCGTAAGAGCCGCCATGCCGGTGTCTCCGGGGATTGGAGCGCCTGTTCCGGAGCCGCCCCGAAACAGGCGCCCATGCGATCCGTTCCTGCCGCAATGCTCCCCTTTCGGAGCTGCCGGCTACTTGTATTGAGGCGCGCGTTTCTCGAAGAACGCGGTGATCCCTTCCTTGGAATTGTTGTTCTGGGTCAGCTCGGCGCTGTAGATATGGGACTTTAAGTAGCAGTCGAGCCAGCTCATGGTCTCCGACTCCAAAAACGCTTTCTTGTGGTACAAAATGGCCTGCGGGGCCTTCGAGGCGATCTTCTTGGCCATGCGCAGCGCCTGATTCATGAGATCGTCGGGCTCGTAGACATGATCGATGAAGCCGTACTTGTGCGCCTCGGCCGCCGGGAAGCGTCTCGCGGTCAGAATCCACTCCTTGACGATGCCCGACGGGACCCCGATCTTCCTCATCATCGGCAGGTCGGCGGCGATGACGCCGCGGTCGATCTCGGGGATCATGAAGGTCGCGTTGTCCGACGCGAGCCGGATGTCGCACGAGGAGACCATTGCGACGCCCACGCCGACCGCCGGGCCGTTGACCGCAACGATGATCGGCTTCGGGAAGTCGCTGAGCATCGGCAGCACCCTGTCGACGGTTTCAAACCTTTTCAGACGGGAGTCGTAATCGAGCTCCATAAACTCGTTTAAGTCCGCGCCGCCGCAAAACGCGCGCACCTTGGGCGAACCGGTAAGAATCACGCAGTGGACTGCGTCGTTGTCCTTAAGCTCGTTTAGCGAAGCCTCGAGGTCCAGATAGACCTGTACCGACACCGCGTTGACGGGCGGTCTCTCCAGCCGAAGAACGCCAACGCCTTCATCCACCGCAATGCTGTAAAAACTCATGATCTTGTATCCACCTTTCAATTTTAGTTGTTTTTTACGTCTTCACATTTTCGCATCCGCTTATCTGGCAGCAGGCAGGGACTCGAGGTAATCGGACATCGCTTCGAACAGAAGGCTCGCGACAACCGCCCCCGGATCGATCATTTTTCTCGAATCCTCACCCCGGATCGCCGCTCTGCCGTGCACCGCCACCATTCCGGCGGTCCTTTGGGCGCCGAGCCTCGACGCCTCCTTCGCCTCCCTGACCGCCTCGACCAGGTCCTTTTCAGCCTCCGCCGCCCCCAGCACATCCACCGCCGGGGCAAGGCCGTCGATGATGGTCTTTTCCCCTCTTTTGGCCCCGCCGAGTGACATGATTCCCTCGAGGACCGCCCCCATCATCTGCGAAAGTCCGCCGACGCCGATTTCACGCGCCCCGCGCATCACCTTCGCGCTGTTTACGATGCCCGCCGACAAAAGCGTCCCGGCGCTTGAGGGGGCGGCCGCCGACAGGGTCTTGCCCGCCAAATATAGTAGTTTCCCAAGGTCGGTCTCGTCGGACGACTCCACGGCTTTGTAAACGGCGTTAAAACCGTCGCTCATCGCAAGCCCCAGATCACCATCGCCCGCGACGCTGTCAAGCTCCACCAGTCTGGTCACGTTTTGCGACATCTTGTCGGCCCATGCCGAAAAAATACCCTTCATCTCGGTCGCGGTTATATTCATTATATCTCTCAATCCTCCAGTTGAAATTGCTTGAAAAACGGGCTGTCGGCCGGCGCGTTTAAGAGCCTTTTCAGCTCCGCGTCGAGCTTGAACAGCGAGATCGAAGTCCCGGCCATTTCCATCGAGGTTGCAAACTCGCCGACATACGAGCGGTACAGCCTGATTTTTTTATCGTCGAGCACCTTTACGACCCTGCGCAGCATGATGTACATCTCGTCCAAGGGGGTGGAGCCGAGTCCGTTTATCAGCACGGCTACTTCCTCGCCCGGGTCTAAGGGCATGTCGGAAAGCAAGGCGTCCATCATCTCGTCGACCAGCTCGTCGGCCGTCCGAAGGTCCTCGATGCGGATACCCGGCTCGCCGTGGATGCCCATGCCGATTTCCACCTTGCCCTCCTCGACGGTAAAGCCCGGTTTGCCGACCCGCGGAACAATACAAGGGGAAAGCGCCACGCCCAGCGTCCTCACCCGTTCGGAAGCTTTTATCGCTATCCGTTTGACCTCGTCGAGGTTCATGCCCTCCTTTGCCGCCGCGCCGGCGCATTTGTAAACGAAGACGATTCCGGCGACCCCGCGGCGTTTGCTCGGCTCATCTTTGCCGACCGGCGCGGAAACCGCGATATCGTCGGTCAGGATCACCGATTCGACCCGGATATCGTGCTCGAATGCGGCCATCTCGGCCGACATCTTGAAATTGTACTTATCCCCGTTGTAATTGCCGAATATGTAGAGAACGCCCGCGCCGGAATCGATCTCTTTGGTTACGGCCAGCATCTGATCTGCGCCCGAGGACTGAAAAACGTCCCCGACCGAGCAGCCGTCCAAAAGCCCGTCACCGACATATCCCAAAAACAGCGGAAGATGGCCGCTCCCGCCCCCGGTCGCGAGTCCGACCTTTCCCGGGATCTTTTTGACCGCGACCAGGCAGCGCGGATCGTCGCCGACCATGCGCAGCTCGCCGGGATGGGCCCTGTATATGCCCATCAGCATCTCGTTTACATAATTTTCAGGCGCGTTGATGATTTTCTTCATACCTTTTCCTCCCGATCTTGTTTGGCAAATCAAAAAGCGGTCATATAAATTGCGCTGATTTCCTCGACCGAGGCCGGCCTCGGATTCCCCTCCGTGCAGCCGTCGGCAAGGGCGGCCTTCGAAAGCCGCGGGATGTCCTTTTCCATCACTCCGATTTCTCTCAGCTTCTGCGGGATACCGATATCCTTCGACAGCTCGATAACGGCGTCGATCGCGGCCTTGCGGTACTCGGCCGGACTCATTTCCCGAGTCCCGGAAACGCCCATGGCTTTGGCGATGTGTTTAAACTTCTCCCCGGTGTAATCGGCGTTATACGCCATGACATATGGTAAAAGCACCGCGTTTGCGATCCCGTGGGGCGT
Source organism: Clostridiales bacterium UBA6114 (assembly GCA_002423435.1). Taxonomy (GTDB): domain Bacteria; phylum Bacillota; class Clostridia; order Oscillospirales; family Butyricicoccaceae; genus UBA6114. The sequence continues at coordinate 104,638 of DIWE01000011.1, read as the reverse complement.
GTCGTACACCCCTCCCAGCTGATGGGCCATCGAATGGACGATCCCGAGCCCGCAGTTGCTGAATCCCATGCCGGTCAAATACTGGCCGACGGCCATATCGAATCTCGCCCCGCCGTCGTTTTCATGCACCGCCTTTCGAAGGCTCCGCCCGATCAGCTCGACGGCCTTTAAGTTCAGCATGTCGGTAAACTCCCAGGCGCCTTTTGCAATATACCCCTCGATCGCGTGGGTCAGCGCGTCCATCCCGGTATTCGCGGTAAGCGATTTCGGCATGGACGACATCATCCTCGGATCGACAATGGCGACGATCGGAATATCGTGAGGGTCGACGCAGGGGAATTTTACCTGCCGCTCCTCATCGGTGATGACATAGTTTTTGGTGACCTCGGCGGCGGTGCCCGCAGTCGTGGTGACCGCGATAAGGGGAACCGCCCTGTTTTTTGTCGGAGCCTCGCCGGCTAAGCTCTTGACGTCGGAAAACTCGGGGTTTCTTATGATGATCCCGATCGCCTTGCCCGTGTCGATGGACGAGCCGCCGCCGATGGCGATAATATAATCGGCGCGGCTATTTTGAAAGGCTTCTACCCCCGCTTTGACATTTGCTATGGTGGGATTCTGTTTAATGTCGCTGAAAATTTCATAGTCAAGACCATTCCTGTCAAGCAGCGACGTCACCCTTTTGGACACGCCAAAACGGATAAGGTCCTTGTCGGTAACAACCAGCGCTTTTTGAAATCCTCTGGACCGGATCTCATCGGGCAGCACCGAAATCGCGTCGTCTCCGAAATAGGACGTCTCATTGAGTATCATCCTGTAGACAGCCATCTTCAAACCTCCTTAAAGTCTTTCAAAATTTTATTTGCACAAAGCAAAACAAATCGGATCCGGATCAGCCGCGCACAGCCGCCTCAAGTAATTTAAGTCTCCGTTGATTTAAAAGGACGCTTTAACGGGAAATTTGAGATTCACTTAATTTTTTTGCTTTTCAAATAAGAAATCCGCAAAAACGGCAAGGCAGTTCATTCTCGATACATATTATAAAATATATACAACGATCCGCCGGATTCTCCGGCTTTTTTTCATTCATTATCATTGTGCCAAGAATATGCCCGTCCCTGAAAGGTGAACATATCCATTCGACAGACCCATTATAAGCGATGATTCGTGCGAAACGCCCATATTTGAAAAACTATATACTTCCATCTTGTAATCTTCCGATATTTAAGGTATTCTTAACTATATGAGTATTCTGATGTTTCATCTTACAACACTTTTTTGTAAGGGGATCGGCTATGTTGCTGGGAGATATGATTTCGGAACTGCGGCAGGACCACAAAATGAATCAAAAGGATTTGGCGAAAATCCTGAATGTATCCATCGCCACGATTTCTCATTATGAGTCCGGCATAAACTCGCCCGATATTGCGACTATCATAAAAATCGCCGATTACTTCGGCGTCTCGGTCGATTATTTATTGGGCCGTACGCGCCTGAAAATGGACTTCGAAACATTCAAGAGAGAAGTCCGGCTGCTCGACGGAAGCACGATATCCGCCGAAAAAGTCATGGAGCTGTTTTTTAAGCTGTCCGACAAAAGCCAGGTCGATATCATCAATCTGATGAATCTGTTCGAGCTGCGCGACAGCATCCGCCATAACGAGATCATCCGTCCGATTGAAGTAAACCCAAAATAGAAGGCAAAACCATATATTAAAAGGAAGGGAATGAAAACCGCATGAAGAAATTTATCAACAACCCGAACACCTTTGTCGAGGACAGCCTTCGCGGTATCCTGACCGCCTATTCCGATTCTCTTCGCCCGCATCCGAAAGACTTAAAAGCGATTTTTCGCGTCGGGTTTGAAGACCGGAATAAAGTGTCGATCATCACGGGAGGGGGCTATGGCCATCTCCCCGCTTTTCTCGGCTATGTCGGCAAGGGGCTGTGCGACGGCGCCGCGGTCGGCAATGTTTTCTCCTCGCCCAGCGCCAACACGATCTATAACGTCACCACATCGGTCCCGAGCAAAAACGGCGTTTTGTATGTGATCGGCAACTACATGGGCGATCTGATGAATTTTGAAATGGCGGCCGAGAAATCGCTCGTCGACAACATCCAAACCGCAATTGTATCGGTCTCCGACGATGTCGCGTCCGCACCCAGAGACGAATGGAAAAACAGAAGGGGGATCAGCGGCATTGTTTTCATCTATAAGGTGGTCGGCGCCGCCGCCGTTTCCGGCAGATCCCTCGAGGAGCTCATCCGGATCGCGGAAAAGGCAAACGAAAACCTCGCCTCCTACGGCGTCGCGTTTACGCCCTGCCAGCTGCCGGGCACCAATTCCCCCGTTTTCGAGATCAGCGGGGATGAAATGGAGCTTGGCATCGGGATACACGGGGAACCCGGCGTCCGTCGCACCCGGATCATGTCGAGCCGCGACATCGCGGCTCTGACGGCCGACACGCTGATAAACGACCTGTCGCTTCAAAAAGGCGACAGGATCGCCGTGCTGGTAAACGGCCTGGGCGCGACCTCAAAGGAGGAGCAGTTTTTGCTGTACCAGGACGTATATACGCTGTTTTCCTCTTACGGCATACAGCCGGTTCGGAGCTTTGTCGGCGAATATGCCACCTCCCTCGAAATGAGCGGAGCATCCGTTTCCGTTTTAAGGCTTGACGACGAGCTGCTCCGGCTGATCGACGAACCCGCCGCATCCCCGTTTGTCTGCTTTCAAGGTGCCAACAAAGACTTTGAGAAGGACAGATCTGTGTGAATACGGAGGACATTCAAATGAGTTTTGATCTTGCTCACTTAAGAAAGGTGCTGTCTTTTGTGGCCTCCGTGGTGATAGAGTCAAAAGACCTGCTCACGCATATCGACAATCTGTCGGGCGACGGAGATCTCGGAATATCGATGGAGAAAGCCGCCAACAGCGTCTTAAAGGAACTGGACAATCCCGAAAACGACGGCATCGCGGGGCTCTTGTCCCGATGCGCCGTGACGATCAATACCGACGCGCCCTCCACCATGGGAACCCTCTGCAGCTTTTCCGTCATGGAGGCCGCGAAAATCATGGCGGGCAAAGACAGCTTCAGCGACCGCGATCTTTTAAAAATTCCGTACAGCATGATAAACATTATTATGATACGCGGCCGGGCCCAGCCCGGCGACAAAACGGTGCTCGACGCCCTGATCCCGTTTGCCGACGCGCTCAGCGAGGCATACGAAAGAGAAAACGATATTGTCAAAGCCGCCGACCTCGCGTCCGACGCGGCCGCCGAGGCCGCCAACAGGACAAAGGGCTGGGTCGCGAGGATCGGGCGCGCGAAATGGATCGCGGAGCGATCGCGCAATTGCCCGGACGGCGGCGCCGTGCTTTGCGCGATCGTCGTAAACGCGATTTCAGGGAAAAGAATCGAGATCAACATGCAGTGACGGGGTGCTTGCAGCCCCTGCCCGGATCGGAAAGAGAGGTTTTGGGCGGCATAGTTGACAGTATTTTGCATCGCTGCTATGCTGAATATAGTAATAGTAACGGAGGGACTGACATGAGCGGAGAGGATTTTATCGAGCTTTTGCAGGAAAACCCGATTGTCGCGGCGGTCAAGGACGAGGAAGGTCTCGAAAAGAGCCTTACGAGCGACTGCCGCATTGTTTTTGTCCTTACCGGGGACGTGATAAGCATTGCGGACATTGTTTCCCGCGTAAACGCCGCGGGGAAGCTTGCGATGGTACATATCGATCTGGTCGACGGCCTTGCGTCAAGGGATGTCGCGGTGGACTTCATCGCGAAAAGCACGTGCGCCGACGGGATTATCTCCACAAGGCCGGGCATTGTGCGCCGCGCAAAAGCCTGCGGCCTTTTGACCGTCCAGCGTTTTTTCCTGCTCGACTCGATCGCCCTTTCGAATATTGCAAAGCAGCCGTCGCTCGAGGCTGCCGATGCCATCGAAATTCTGCCCGGCGTGATGCCGAAAATCATCCGCAAGCTTGTGGAAACCACTGAGAAGCCGATCATAGCGGGCGGCCTGATCGTCGACAAGGAGGACATCATGGGCGCGCTCGACGCGGGCGCGATTGCCATTTCCTCGACCAATCAGAACACCTGGTTTATGTAGATTCTTTAATATCGGGTTGCTTTTTGCGCTCGTATGTGCTAAAATAAGGAAAAAGAATATCGTGATTTTTGTTTCTGAGTATGAGAGTGAAACAGATACGGCTTTGTCGGTTGTATTTGTTTCGCTTTTTTATTGTTTGCAGGGCAACCGGTGTGAATCCCGGATGCGCGCGCCGAAACGACCGCAAATCCGGGTGAAGTCATTGCATAATAGAAAGGGGCATGAGATAATGGGTTATACTTATGTGGACTGGCAGACGATGGAGGGCTTTGTAAACGATGCCTTCAGAGGGTACGGCGTGCCCGACGAGGACGCTCGGATCTGCACGGACGTGCTGCTCGAATCCGACAGGCGCGGCATCGAGTCGCACGGGGTCAACCGCTTTAAGCCGATCTACTTAGACCGCATCAGGGACGGCATCCAAAAGCCCGTTACGGAGTTTGAAATCGTCCGCGAAACGGCAACCACCGCCGTTGCGGACGGGCATGACGGCATGGGGCAGGTGATTGCATACCGCAGCATGCGCACGGCGATCGGCAAGGCGAAAAAATACGGCATGGGCATGGTGGCCGCGCGAAATTCCACCCATTACGGCATTGCGGGCTATTTCGCCGGCATGGCGGCGAAAGCCGGCTGTATCGGCATAACCGGCACCAACGCGCGCCCGTCCATCGCGCCGACCTTCGGCGTGGAAAACATGCTCGGCACAAATCCCCTGACCATCGGGCTGCCCACCGACGAGGAGTTCCCGTTCATACTCGACTGCGCCACCTCCATAACCCAGCGCGGCAAAATCGAATATTTCGCGCGCATCGGAAAGCCCACGCCGGCCGGCATGGTGATCGGCCGCGACGGGAGCGCGCTTACCGATTCCGAATCCATCTTAAATAAGCTGACCGACGGCTCGGCTGCCCTCGCGCCGCTCGGCGGTATCGGCGAGGAGCTTGCCGGCTACAAGGGCTACGGCTACGCGACCGTTGTGGAGATTTTGTCGGCCGCTTTGCAGGCGGGAAGCTATCTGAAAATGCTGGCCGGCGTGCAGGAAGGCAAAAAGGTGCCCTACCATCTCGGCCATTTTTTCATCGCCATCGATACGGAAGCCTTCATGGGGCTCGACTCTTTCAAAAAGACCGCGGGCGACATCCTGCGCTTCCTGCGCGCGTCCGAAAAGGCGCCGGGCAAAGAACGCATCTACACAGCGGGCGAAAAGGAATACCTTGCCTGGCTTGAGAGAAAAGACAAGGGAGTGCCGGTAAACGAGGGCGTGCAACAGGAGCTTTTAGCCGTGCGCGACGAGCTGAAGCTCAATCAGTACCACTTCCCTTTCGAATAAACCCATCATTTATATAAATCGAGGAGGACCTTTATGACATTAAAGGAAGAAGCGTTAAAAAAGCATTATGAATGGGCCGGTAAAATAGAGGTGACGGCCAGGGCCAAGGCGGATACACGGGAGAAGCTGTCCATCGCCTACACGCCCGGCGTCGCCGAGCCGTGCCTTGTCATCCGCGACGATGTCGACAAATCCTATGAGCTTACGCGCCGCTGGAACATGGTGCTGGTCGTCACCGACGGCTCGGCTGTGCTCGGTCTCGGAGACATCGGGCCCGAGGCGGGCATGCCGGTCATGGAGGGCAAATGCGTGCTGTTTAAGGAGTTCGGGGATGTCGACGCCTTCCCGCTTTGTATCAAATCGAAGGAGGTCGACACCATCGTCGAAACGGTCTACCAGATCTCCGGCTCCTTCGGCGGCGTCAATATCGAGGACATCTCGGCGCCCCGCTGCTTTGAAATCGAGCGCCGCTTAAAAGAGCGCTGCGACATCCCGATCTTCCACGACGACCAGCACGGCACCGCCGTCGTGGTGTCGGCGGCAATGCTGAACGCCATGAAGCTGACCGGGCGAAAGCTCGGCGAGCAGGAGGTTGTCGTCTGCGGCGCGGGCGCGGCCGGCGTCGCGGTGACGCAGCTTTTGATGAAGATGGGCCTGCGAAACGTCATACTCTGCGACAGGCAGGGCGCAATCTATGAGGGACGCGAGGGCTTGAATCCCGAAAAGGAGCGCATGGCGAAAATATCGAACCTTGAGAAGAAAAAAGGCGCGCTCAAGGATGTCTTAAAGGGCGCCGACATCTTTATCGGCGTTTCCGGCCCCGGCATCGTTACGGAGGAGATGGTGCGCTCCATGAACAAAGACCCGATCATCTTTGCCATGTCGAACCCTGTTCCCGAGATCATGCCGGAGCTCGCCAAAGCTGCCGGTGCCTCCGTCGTCGGCACCGGGCGCTCCGACTGCCCGAACCAGATCAACAACGTGCTCGCCTTCCCCGGCATCTTCCGGGGCGCTCTCGACGTGCGCGCAAGCGAAATAAACGACGAAATGAAGATCGCCGCGGCATATGCCATCGCATCCCTTGTCTCCGACGGGGAATTAAAGCCGGAATACATCATTCCGAACGCCTTTGACGATCGCGTCGGGAAAACGGTGGCTGCGGCGGTCGAAAAGGCCGCCCGGGACACGGGGGTCGCAAGAAAATAGGCCGGGGCCTGTTCACATAAACCGAAATGGCCCTTAATTTAGGAGGCAGCAGGATGGCAAAATACGTGTTGGCGCTCGACCAGGGCACGACCAGCTCCCGCGCGATCCTGTTCGATCAGGAGCAGAACATCCTTGGGATGGCCCAGAAGGAATTTATGCAGATCTATCCGAAGCAGGGCTGGGTTGAGCATGACCCGATGGAGATCTATTCCTCGCAGTACGGCGTCATGATGGAAGTGATCGCGAAAAGCGGGGTCGACGTAAAGGATATCGCCGCCATCGGAATCACCAACCAGCGCGAAACGACGATCCTGTGGGACAAAGCGACCGGACGGCCGATCCATAACGCGATTGTCTGGCAGTGCCGCCGCACCGCCGATATTACGGACGCCCTCAAGGCGCAGGGCTACGCCGACTATATCCGCGAGGCGACGGGCCTCGTCCCGGACGCGTATTTTTCCGGCACCAAGATCAAATGGATTCTCGACCATGTCGACGGCGCGCGCGAGCGCGCAAAGCGGGGTGAAATCCTTTTCGGCACGGTGGACAGCTGGCTTGTCTGGAAGCTGACCGACGGCGCGGTCCATGTCACCGATTATACCAACGCCTCGCGGACAATGATTTACAACATCAAAACGCTCGATTGGGATAAAAAATTGCTCGACATGCTCGATATCCCGCCGGAGATGCTGCCCGAGGTGCGGGGCTCCAGCGAGATTTACGGCTATGTGGCGGTGCAGGGCGTGAACATCCCGATCGCGGGCATCGCGGGCGACCAGCAGGCGGCGCTGTTCGGCCAGACCTGCTTTTCAAGGGGCGAGGCAAAAAACACCTACGGCACGGGCTGCTTTCTTTTGATGAATACCGGCGAGACGCCGTGCGACAGCAAAAACGGGCTGCTGACAACCATCGCCGTCGGTCTAAACGGCAGGGTGCAGTACGCGCTTGAGGGCAGCGTTTTTGTCGGCGGCGCGGTCATCCAGTGGATCCGCGACGAAATGCGCTTCATCACCGAGAGCCGCGACGCGGAATATTACGCGCAGAAGGTTCCGGACACAGACGGCGTCTATCTCGTGCCCGCGTTTACGGGTATGGGCGCGCCGCATTGGGACATGTACGCGCGCGGCCTGATCATCGGCATCACGCGCGGCACAAGGCGCGAGCACATCATCCGCGCGGCGCAGGAGTCGATCGCGTATCAGAGCCTGGAGCTTGTCGAGGCGATGGAAAAGGACATTGGCATTACGCTTAACGAGCTGAATGTCGACGGCGGCGCGAGCCGGGACGGTTTTCTGATGCAGTTTCAGGCGGACATCCTGAATAAGCGCGTGCGCCGCCCGATGATCCGGGAGACGACCGCGCTGGGCGCCTCCTATCTCGCTGGTCTCGCGACCGGCGTATGGAAGGATCAGACGGAGATCCGGAAGCTTTGGAGCTGCGACGTGGTTTTTAAACCCGACATGCCCGAGCAAAGACGGCAAAAGCTTCTTTCCGGCTGGCGCAAGGCCGTCGGGCGCAGCCTTGGCTGGGAAGACCGTGAATAGTTGCTCTCCGGAATTGATTACCCCGAAATGCGTATAAAAAAAGAGGTCTTTGACTAAAAATCAAAGGCCCCTTTTAGTTATATCAACAGAATGTTATAGCGCGCCCTGGATTTTTTTGCGCAGCAGGGGCTTGATGCCGCCCGCGTTTAAGATATCCATCGCCTGGTCGCCGAGGCGCTCGCAGCCGAAGACCTCGCCCGAGTCCTCCGCCGTCACCGCTCCGGCTTCAATGTCAAGCCGGAGCCGCTGTCCGCTTTTTACCTTTTCGGCGATGCCCTTGCACACGACAAGCGGCAGCCCCAGATTGATGGCGTTTCGGTAAAAGATACGGGCGAAGGATTCGGCAATTATCGCCCCAACACCCATGTTCAGAAGGGCGATCACGGCGTGCTCGCGGCTTGACCCGCAGCCGAAATTCGTGCCCGCGGCAATGATGTCTCCCCTTGTGAAGCTCTGCGCGATTGCGGGGTTCACCCCTTCAAGGCAGTGCGTGCCTATCTCGCGCGGGTCCGTAAGCTCCAGATACCTGCCGGGATAGATCTGGTCGGTGTCGATGTTGTTTCCCAGGATAATGACTTTTCCTGCAATCACTGTGTTCATAACCGTCCTCCCTCCTCAAACCGTTCTGGGGTCGGTCAGATACCCCGTAAGCGCGGACGCGGCCACCGTGGCGGGCGAAGCGAGGTAGATATCCGCCTGCGTGCTGCCCATGCGGCCGGGGAAATTGCGGTTGGACGCGGTGACGCACGTCTCGCCCGGCGCTAAAATCCCCTCGTGCGCACCGAGACACGGGCCGCAGCCCGGCGTGGAAACCGTCGCCCCCGCATCGATCAGCTGCCCCAGATACCCGAGCGCCATGCACTCCTGAAAAATCCCCGAGGACGCCGGGATGACCAGAAGGCGGACCCCCTTGGCGATCTTCCTGCCTTTTAATATCGCCGCGGCCGCGGCGATGTCCTCGGTTCTCCCCCCGGTGCAGGTGCCGACGAGGCATTGATTCACCTTCACCCTTTCCACCGCCTCAATCGGCTTTACATTGTCCACGCTGTGGGGGCAGGCGACCTGCGGAGACAGGTCGCCGACGTCGAAAACGTGGCTTTCTCCGTATACGTAGCCGTCGTCGGTATGTTGCACCTGAAAGGGGCGCACGGCGCGGCGGGACACATAATCGAGCACCCTGTCGTTTGGCTGCATGTAGGCCGTTTTGGCGCCCATTTCCACCGCCATGTTGCAAAGGACCATCCTGCCGGGCACGTCGAGCCGGTCGACATAGCTGCCTGTAAAGGCTACTGCCTTGTATACCGCGCCGTCGGCTCTGATCCGCCCCAGCACAAAGAGGATCACATCCTTGGGCATGACCCCTTCGGGCGCCGTCCCCTCTATCCGGATCTCCACGATTTCCGGCACCCTGAGCCACAGCTCGCCGAAAATCATGATCGCGGCCATGTCGGTCGCCCCCACGCCGGTCCCCAGAGCGCCGAATGCGCCGTGGGTCGTGGTGTGGGAATCGGTGGCGGCAAGGATCATGCCGGGGTATACGAGGCCCGCCTCCGGCATGACCTGATGACAGACGCCGGCATTGGTGTCGAAGTGATAGGTAAGCCCGTTTTCCTCGACAAACTTGCGCATCTCCTGATGGATCTGCGCCGATTTGATGGTGGGCGCGGGCGCGTAATGGTCAAACACGAAGGCCAGACGGTCCCTGTCCCAGACTCTTTTGCCCAGCATCTCCCGAAAGGAATAGATCGTCTGGGGATACAGGTCGTTTACTTCCGCGAAATCGATCTTTGCCGTAACGATCTCACCCGTTTTCACACAGTCGCGCCCGCAGGCGTTTGAAAGTATTTTTTCGATCGCGTGCATAGTAACCTCCATCCGTCTTTTATCTATGGTTCGTGTGATTTCTCACACAAACTCTCCAATTTCAAAAATTATGATTCCCCGTAAAGCCTGGGCAGGGTCGATCCGGCGTACGGCATAATAAGCACCTTCGAAGCCTTCCCGAGCTTTTCAAACGCGGCGTCGAGCGCCGACTGTACGCTCTCATAAGGCTTCATGAATATCGACCGGACAAGCTCCGGCGCAAGCTCCGACACCAGATAAATGTCGGCGTCTTCGAGCACCAGGGCGATCGCGGCCGCCTTATGCCCGCCGAGACGAAACTCCTTCTGGATCCGGTCGATCAGCGAGTGCGCGTTTGGAGCTGAGGTGATCCATTCCTCGAACACACGCTCTCCGAGCCCCTCTTTGCAGGAGCCGGCAAGGATGATGATCCCGCCTTTTCTGACGGCGTGCTTTGCGTTGTCGAGTGCCTTCTGGGTCTGATACAGATTCAGATCCTTTGGCGAGCCGCCCTGCGACGCGATCACGATATCGGCGCGCTCCTCGATCCTTTTCAGATAGAACCGGTCCAGGAATTCGCACCCCTCCCGGTGCGCCTTTATGTAGTGCCCCGCCACGGCATATATGATTTTTTTATGTTCGTCCAGCACGACGTTTACGATAAAGTCGATCGGGCAGTAAAGAATCGCCTCCTCCAGATCCCCGCGGACCGGGTTGCCTTCGAGTCGCCCCGCCGCCGCCTCGGGCAGCACCATCCTTTTGTGGTTTGCCTGGATCGCCTCGCGCGTGGAAACGCCCGGCATGATCGCCTTTGCCCCGCCGCTGTAGCCGACGAAATAGTGGTACTCGATATTCCCGAGGCATATGCGCCTGTCCGCCTCGGCGACCACCCGGGTCACGTCCACGGGTGTGCCCATTCCGGTCGTACCCATGTGGACGAAATCCTTCGGATCGGCGTCCATGCACCTGACCTCTTGGGCCGCGCGCTCGCCGGAAAGCTTTTTCATCTCCTCCGGCGTGTGCCCGCGGTGGCTGCCGAGGGCGAACACAAGGGTGATATCCTCTTTTCTCACCCCCGCCGCGTAAAGCTCGTCGAGCAGGACGGGCATAATGACGCAGGTGGGGAGCGGGCGGGTGATGTCGCTCGTAACGATCGCGATTTTCTCCCCCGGCCTTACGATTTCGGAAAGAGCGCCCGTGCCGATCGGACTGCGTATGGCGCGTAAAACCTCCTCGGCGCCCGTGCTCGAAATTTCCACCTTGTTCGGTTCTAAAATCCCCGTCACATTCCCGTCGGGAATCTCAACATACTGCGGATTCGTTCCGAAGCCTATTTCCAGTCGCATATTTATGACCATTCCTTTCGCTACGCGCAGAGCACAAAACGACCACAAAAAGGAATAGTCATATTGTGCATGTGTTGCGGTTGCCCGAAGGGCGAGCAACACGCATATAAATCATTGAAGTTTGAATTCTTTCAAACTTCTCTCCTTATCATTTACCAGAGATTTCCCTGTTCGTTGAACTCCCAGTCCCGAACCTCGTCCGTCACGGTGAGGTTCGGAATGGCTATAAGCGACTCCGCCATGTATTCCGATACCCAGATTTCGGATATATGCAGCGTGTCGGCAATGCGGATGATCCTCGGCCTTTTCGGGTCGTCCGCGTTGCTCGTTTTTATCGCGCACTGGATCGTCTCCCGGTCGTTTTTCATCATGACCGGAATCTTATCCGCCTTGAGTGTCGTCGATGTGAGCGCGTTGGGATATGTAACGGCGAGATCGCCCTTGTCGAAGACCCTTCTGTTGATGACGTCCGCGTAGCCGACGCCGTGAATATTTCCGTGGGTTTCCGGCGTCAGGTCCAAAACCGCGACCTTTCCCGCGTAAAACCTCGGCTCTCCCGCGTAAGGATTTGATACCCTCCCCGTGATATTGGAATCCATTCCGGAGCCGCTGATGTTTTTCCCGATCCGGTCGACGATCAGCACGTCCGCCGAGCCGGGCAGAAGGCGCGGCAGCAGCGCCTTGGCCTCCTCGAGAAGCTTCGGCTCCTCAACCGGGATCTCCCGGTTTTTAAGGACGGCCAGCTTATAAGTTTTGTCATAGGCGTTTTCAATCAGGCCGACGCCGAACAGGACCGGCGCGTTTTTAAGGATTGTGTTTGCAAACATGGGGATCAGGCGGGCCATATGCTTATAGCCGGTGCGGTGGCACACCGACGCTCCGTATTGCTTGCCGAGTCCGATGGTCATGATCTTCATAAGCCCGCTCTCGTACGCGCCGCGAAAGGCCGTGTGATTCTTGATGCGGTTTGCGATGATGATGCCGTCCGCCTGCGCGGCGTAACGGTCGATGAATACCGGACTTTCGCCGTCCTCGGTCATGCCGATCTGCGTAACCTCCATCGTCGCGCGGATCGGGCAGCCGCAATATTCCTCGGTCACCCCAAGCGCCTCGCAAACGCCCTTCTGCCCCTCCGCCACGGCGCCGCCGTGGCTTCCCATCGCGGGGATGATAAACGGCTCGGCTCCGCGCTTTTTGCAGAAGGAAACAAGCTCCCGGAGTACCAGCGGATAATTGTCGATGCCTCGGCTTCCGCAGGTAATGGCAATGCGCATTCCCGGGCGCACCGCATCGCGGATTTCCGGGCGGGCAAGCTGCCTTATCAGTTCCCCCGCGACATCCTGAAGGCAGGTGCGGTCAAACGACTGGACCGCCTTGACCATGCGCGGCAATTCGATACCGCCGAGCAATTTTGTGATTGTGTCCATAGAAACCTCCATTCGGCGAGCGGCACGCCTTTCAATTGTTAGCGTGATTTTTCACGCTAACCTCCGAAAATACATGTCGGCTTTTATATGAGCCGGGCGAAAAACCGCCGGAAAAACAAGTTGACACCGCATGCAATACGGCGCCAGCTTGATAAAATCCTTGTACTTCCCCGGCGTTTTACTTATTGTCGATCAGCTGGGGGTCGGATTTCCGATTCTTTTTTGCCTTATATGTTTTATAGCTTCTGGACGCGGACATCGCGAGCAAGGCGACGCAGGCGATAAAAACCGCCACGAAAATCGGGCGCGTGAAGGAAATCGCGAAATCTCCCCTGAGCGCCTGCAGCGTCTGCCTGAAAGCAAATTCCAGCTGTCCGCCGAGGACGATGGCGACAACCGCCGGCGCGGGCGGAATGTCAAGCTTTTTGAAGAAAACGCCCACCGCCGTAAAGCAGAGCATGATCAGCACGTCGGCGACGGAATTATTGACGCTGTACGTTCCGATCACGCACAGGGTTGCGACGATGACCGGCAGGGTTTTCTGGGAGATGCGGAGAAGCCAGATGAAGCCCGGAATGAACGCCGTGTTGATAATGAGCAGCATGACGTTTCCGACGTACATGCTCGCGATCAGGCCCCACGCGACGTCGGGATGCTCCGCGAAAAGGCGCGGACCGGGCTGGATTCCGACCATGATGAACGCGCCGAGCAGTACCGCCGTTGTCGCCGACCCGGGAATTCCCAGCGCGAGAAGCGGGACGAAGGAACCCGACGACGATCCGTTGTTGGCCGATTCGGGCGCGGCAACGCCCCGGATATTGCCCGTGCCGAAGGTTTCGGGGTCCTTGGCCACGCGTTTTTCAAGACTGTAGGTCATAAAGGTCGCGATCGTCGCTCCCGCTCCGGGTAGCGCGCCGACGCCGAACCCGAGAAGGCTGCCGCGGATTATGGACGGTATGCAATGGATAAAATCCTTGAGCTTCGGAAAAACGTCCCGCAGTCCGTAGGAGCTGTTCTGATGGTCTTTTTTGATTGTGATCTGTTCATTATCGGCGAGGGAGAGAACAATTTCGGACAGTCCGAACAGCCCGACGACGGCGGGGATGAAGTCGATCCCGGACAGCAGGTTTAACGAGCCGAAGGTAAGCCGCGCCTGACCCGTGATAACGTCGAGGCCGACGGTTGAAACCAAAAGCCCGAGAAACAGGCTGATCGCCGATTTCAAGAAGCTGCTGCCCCCGAGCGAGAGGATCGCGACAAACGTGAACACATAAACGGCGAAGTATTCCGGCGGCCCGAATTTCAGCGCCGCTCTCGCCAGCGGCGTGCCCATGATTGTGAGCAGGATCACGCCGATCGTTCCGCCACAGAAGGAGGAAATCGCCGCGATGCCCATTGCGACGCCGGCCTTTCCCTTCTTTGCCAGCGGATAGCCGTCAAAGGTCGTCACGACCGAGGCGCTCTCGCCCGGGACATTTAGAGTGACGGACGTGATCATCCCTCCGAACATCGCCCCGTAAAAGATTCCGGCAAGCATGACAAGCGAGGTCAGAGGGTCCTTTCCATAGATCACCGGGAGCAACACGGCCAGCGCGGCCGAGGGGCCGAAGCCGGGAAGGACGCCGACCAGGGTGCCGATTACCGCGCCGATCAGGCACATCATCAGGACAAACGGGTCCGCCAGCTGGTGAAAGCCCTGCAAAAGCATTGTTAATGTATCCATACTCTTTTACCTCATTAACTTGAGCAATAATCCGGTTTCAAAAGGAACGCCGAGCAAGGTGACAAACACAAAATACAGCGCTCCCACCCATAAGACGCTGAAGACGACGGCGCGCAGCGCGCTCTGGCGTTTTAAGCAGAGGAGGCTCGCGATGCAGAAAATCACCATGGCGGGCGCGGTGCCGATCAGATAGATCATGACGAACATGGCAATGTTTAAGAGGAAGAATATCCATCCGTCGACGGTCGGATGCTCTAAAAGCTTGCGCCACCGGATTTTAGGCTGGTCGGTATTGCTGAAAAACAACATTGCGGAAAGCGCGAGCAGAATAATGGAATACCCCATCGGCACAGCCCCCGGGCCAATATTGTTATTGGCCCAGGCTATGCTGAGCTGCGAGGAGCCGATGATTCCCAAAACGCTCAAGAGCGCAAGAAACAATGAAAATACTCGCTGAATGCTCATAGTTCTCATTTCTTTCTGTTTATTTTCCGAATTTCCCCTGCTTACTTTTTCGCAACATTGTTCTGCAGGAATTCGGTAATGGTTTTCGCTTCCTCAACGCACTCCTCAGGCGTGAGATATGTGGCCTGGAGGCCGATTTCTTTACATTTTGTCTTGAATTCGTCGCTTTCCACCGCCTGCTTGATCGCTGCGGTCAGAACCTCGACGGCCTGGGGGTCCATGTCGGCCGGCCCGAAAATGGCGCGTTTGGCGGCGTTAAAGGCGACGGTAAAGCCCTGTTCGGAGAAGGTCGCGACGTCCGGCTGCTCCGGCAGGCGCTCGTCGCCGCCGACGGCGATCAGCTTGACCTCGCCGTCCTGAACGTGCGAATACGTCTCGGAGAACGAGCCGCCCATGAGCTGGATGTGCCCGCCCATCAGAGCGGCCAGCGCTTCGCTGCCGCCGTCGAAGATGACCTTGTTCATCTCTATTCCGGCAACCGCCTCGATATTCTGCGCCAGGAGGTAGTCGGTGCTCAAAGCGCCGGTCGCGCCGTAGGAAAGTCCGCCGGGATTGGTCTTTAAATACTCAACGACGTCTTTTAAGGAGGTATAGGGACTGTCCTTTGAAACGCAGATCAGAAACGGATCGACAACAGTGGCGCCCAGATATGTATAGCCCGTCGTCGTATCGACTCTCAGATCGCCCAGCACATAGGTGGAGCACATGGACGCGATATTTGCAAGACCTACGGTATAGCCGTCGGGGTCGGCCATGCCGACATATGTAAAGCCGAGAGCGCCGCTTGCGCCGGGTTTGTTCGCTACGACCACCGGTTTGCCCAAAATATTCTGAAGGATCGGAGAAATTGCCCTGCAGTTGATATCGACGCCGCCGCCCGCGGCATATGCGGCCACAATCTGGATCTGCCTTGTCGGAAAGCCTGAGGTCTGGGGGGCCGTGGTCTGGGAGGCTGCGGTCGTGGCGGGAGCCGACGAAGTGGGCGCAGAGCCGGAAGGCGATGACCCGCTGCAACCGGCCAGGGAAATGACGGCAACTACCATTACGAGTGACAAAATTTTTCTTAACATAATCTTCCCTCCGTTTTTTAGAATTTTTGGTTGATTGATATTGGCTGAGCCCGTGTGAACCAACGCGCAAAATCGGCAATTGTTATTTTCGACGAAAATCTTGCTTGAGTTTCAACAAATACAGTATAATTATTATAACAGCATGGTATTTAGACGTCTAATACTACAATGCAATCTGGCATAGGGAAAATCTATAACGGGAAAGGGATGCCGCAAAATGAAACTGTATCAGTATGACTATATCCTTGCCGTCGCCGAGGAAAGAAGCTTTACCAAAGCGGCAAAAAAGCTGTATATCGCGCAGCCCTCCCTGAGCCAGTATGTGACGAGCGTCGAAAAGGAGCTCGGGGTCGAGCTCTTCGACCGCGGTTCAACACCCATCAGCCTTACATATGCCGGCCAGCTTTTTGTCGACACGGCGGCGCAGATCATATCGCTCCAGAACCAGCTGAAGGTCCAGATCTCCGATCTCACCCGCCTTAAAACAGGTCACCTGACAGTCGGCATGACGCCTTTTCGGAGCACCTGTATTCTTCCCTCCGTTCTGACCCGCTTTAAGCAGCGCTGGCCCGACGTCAAGGTCGACCTTCTGACCGGGACGATCACCGAGCTCTCCGGCTTTGCGCAGGAGGGAAAGCTCGATATCTTCATAACCATTGAATCCGACCTGAACAAAAACCTGTTTGACTTTGAATTCCTTACGGTCGAAAAGGTTCTTCTGGCCGTCCCCAACGAGAGTCCCGTAAACGGCGCCCTGAAGGAATATCAGCTCCCCCTTGAAAATATCATGGATAACCGTTTGTCGCCCGGAGAGGTCAAGCGGGTACCTCTTTCCCGTCTCAAGGATGAGCTTTTTTTATTTTCCGAGCCGCCGAGAAATCTGTACGGCCTGTCGATGGAGCTTTGCAAAAGGGCCGGATTCGAGCCCCACATTCTGCTGACAAACTGGAACATCGATTCGATCTTCGGCATGACGATCGCGGGGCTTGGAATATCCTTCATGCCGTTTTCCTATATCAAATACGGCAACATTGCCAGACACGCAGTTTATTACTGCATCGACGACGATATGGCCGAGCGGAACGTGGTGTTCGCCTACAAAAAAAAGCTCTACCTTTCGAATGCGCTCAAGGAGTTCATTTCTATCATGAGGAGCTTCCTGCGATAGGCCGATACTTTTTGCCTGATGTTCCAAATAAACTGAAAATGCCGCTCGATTGGCTTATAAAATGGCAAGGATACGATTTCAGCCAGCCGAGCGGCATTTTTATATGTGCGTTACCTGCGGAACCTGCTGCCCTTGAATCCGTCGATGCCTCTGAATCTGGCCCGTTTGCCGAGCTCCCTTTCGATCTCGAGGAAGCGGTTTCCCTCGGGGTAGCAGGCGCGCTCACGGATGGTGCCCGCGTTGATGCCGACTGAGTAATCGGCGATGGCGAGGCCCTCGCCCCTGCTCGAGTTCGGCATGACCCCGTACCCGAACTGGTAGGCAAGCCCGATCATCTCGAGGGATTCGGTAATCGTGCCGACCTGGTTTACCTTTAAGAGGACGGTGTTCGCGGCGCCCTTTGAGATACCGTGGCGGACGCGCTCGGGATTTGTCGTGAACAGGTCGTCGCCGACGATCTGGATGCCGAGTTCTCTGGTCAGGGTTGCGGTGTTTTCATAGTCGTCCTCGTTAAAGGGGTCTTCAAGAATCATGAAGTTGTACTCGTTCGCCATCTTTTCATAAAGCTTAAACAGGTCGTCGACGGTTTTCGGGCTATTTGAGAACAGGCCGTAATATTTGTCGTCCTCCTTGTTGTGATAGGTATCGGTGGCGACGTCGACCTGCAGGCCGCATTTGCCCTCGTAGCCTCCCTTTACGATGGTCTCGTTCATGATATCCCAAAGCTCTTCGTCGCTTTTAAATACGCCCGCCGGCACGGTGATCCTGCCCTTGTAGTTCGGCTCCGCCTCGGGAATGTATTTCCCCCGCATCAGCTCGACCCACTTCTGCTGGAGCTCCCAGCCTGCGTAGGAAGCTTCGCCGAAGGTATCAAAGCCGTAGAGCATAATCGCGTAGGTGGGTTTCCCGCCGCCCGGCGTGATGCCGCCGCCGTAGCGCAGGCTGCCTCCCGCGACGCTGATGCCGGGAACCGGCATATACATCGCGCCCGCGCCGCCGATATGCTGGTAAAGCGGGATATCGAGAGCCGCGGCGCCGGCCTTCAGGACGGCCGCGGAGACGGATGCGACCGCGTTGCCGCCCAGCTTCAATTTAGCGTCGGGCATGATGTCCAGCATGGCGCTGTCGACGGCCAGCTGGTTTGACGCGTCCATGCCGATAATTGCGGGACCGATTATCTTGTTGACGTTTTCCACGGCGCCCCTTACACCCTTGCCTTTAAAGCGGCCGCTTTCGTCAAAGTTGAAGGCGATCTCGTGGGTTCCGATGGAGACGCCGGAGGTGCACACAGCGCGGCCGACGGAGCCGTTTTCCGTCTTCACGACCGCCTCCACGCCGGGATGGACCCTGTCGGTATAAACCTCCTGCGCATAAACCGATACAATGGTTGTTCTGGACATATTAACCTCCATTCGCCGCGCACAATAAACCATTAAAAACCTCACAGGCGAATGGAGGTTTTGGCATGTGCCGCGGTTGCCGCTTTTCGGCGAGCGGTACGCCTTTTATTTATGGTTCGTGTGGTTTTTCACACGAACCTCCATTCGCCGCGCACAATTAAGTCATTAAAAACCTCACAGGCGAATGGAGGTTTTTGGCATGTGCCGCGGTTGCCGCTTTTCGGCGAGCGGTACGCCTTTTATCTACCTGAATGATTTATTCCATGATTGCAACAATGCGCAGATCGAGCGCGCTGATGCTGTGCTGTGCGTCGATGCCGCAGCCGAGCTTCCACAGCGGGGCCGAGGTGCCGTGGGTCTTCATCGCCTTTGCCAGATCGATGCCCATCTCTCCGGCCTCTTTTACCGTGTACCCGTCGACGATCGCGCCGCCGAGGCATTCCGGGGCACCCTCGGCAACAAAGCCGCCGGGGCCGTCGGTGCCGTCGGTGTCCGCGGCGCCGAACACGATCTTGGCGCTCCCGGCAATCTTAAAGGCGGCCGCGAGGCAAAATTCCTGGTTCCGGCCGCCGACGCCGGTCTCGTTTCCGACCGTCACGATCAGCTCTCCCGACGAAATCAGAACGCAGGGCTTTTTTACCGGCTGATCCATGTTCTGGATATTAAGCGCGATGCTTGCGACGACCTTTCCCGCCTCCGACGCCTCGGCGGTCATCGTTTCGGCCAGCATATAGGGCGTATACCCGAGCTCCTCGGCCTTTTTCATCACCACGGGGTACAGCATCTCAAGCTTTGGCGTCAGCTTGAACAGTCTGGCGTTCATCGACTCATACTCATGCAAATCCACCGTTTTATAGGCGGGGTCCGCCTTTATAAAGAAGTCCCGGATATTTTGCGGGATGCGGTCCCAGACGTCGTATTTCCGAAAGGCGTCCACGGCCTGCCCGAAGGTGGAGCCGTCGGCGATCGTCGGGATAAAGCAGTTGTGCTTCATAAGCTCGGCATATGTATCGCGCACGCCGGGAAGGCTGTAGCTCGCGCCGCCGAGATCATTCGTCGCGAGGTGCACCACAGTCGCCTTTTTCAGGTACCGGGAGATCTTGCCGCCCTTGAAGCGGTCCAGATAAACCCGGATGGGGTTTAATTCCCGGGTGAGCGCGCCCTTTTCGATCTGCATCATATGGGTAAGCTCGCACATTTCCTTGACGGTCACGCCCTCGATCGGCCAGGTCATCAGCGACGACACGCCGCTGCCCGTAATGGTAATCACAAAATCCTTCTCGGTGATATCCCTGATCCACTCATAAATCCTTTTGCAGCCTTCCTCGCAATACTCGTCCGGCACCGGATGTCCGGCGAGGGTGACGCCCAGCTTTTTGCAGAGGATGCCGTCGCCGTGCTTGCCGATCAGGTGTCCTCCGGTCAGGTAATCGCCGAGAATTTCCTCCAGCGCGACCGCGCACCGCTGGACGCCCTTGGCCGCGCCGATCACGATCACCCTGTCGAAGGAGTCGAGATCATATTCCGCCCTGCCGCTTCTCGGATCCTCCGAAAGCTCAAACTCCTTACCCTCGAAGACAAGTCTGCTGCCATGCCGGGAAATCAGCCGTGTGGCGCCAATATACGGATCAACCATGTCCAGTCCGGCGTCGAGCATCTGCGCGACATGTAAGCGCCCGGTTTTGTTGCCGTGGCTTACCAGCATCCCCATATTTTGAATCCGCAAAACAATACCCCCAAATCAAATGCCAAAGGTCCTTCTTAAACGCAGTGTCTGAGCACTTCCTTCTCGTCGACCTCGATGCCGAGTCCCGGACGCTCCAGCGGTTTGAAGTAGCCGTTGTCCCAGCCCATCGAATGGGTGAGGAGCCGGCTTGTGAAATGCTCGCTTTTGTAAACGTTCTCCTGCATCAGAAAATTGGGCGCCGCGGCCGCTATCTGCAGGGCCGCCGCCGTGACGATCGGCCCGCTGGAGACGTGCGGAGCTATCTCGGCGTAATGCACCTGGCAGAGATTCATAATCTTTACGCATTCAGTGATACCGCCGCAGGAGCCGGGGTCTGGCTGGACGACCGAAACCGCGTCCTCCTCCAAAAGCCGCTGGAATTCAAACGCCGTGGAAAGACGCTCGCCCGAGGCGATCGGGATCGACGTGCTTTTTCGTACCTTTGCCATCTCCTTTACGTTTTCCGGCGGTACCGGCTCCTCGAACCACAGTGGCCGGTAGGGCTCGATCAGCTTGGCGAGGGTGATTGCGGAAGCGGTCGTCATCTGTCCGTGGGTGCCGAGCAGGATGTCGCAGCGGTCGCCGACGGCGTCCCTTATGGCCGCCATGCAGTCGTCGACCAGCTTTAGGTCGTCGAGCGTGAGGCTGTACGGGATCGGAGGCTCGATTCCCTTTACGACAAGATAGCGAAGCGGGTCGAATTTGATCGCGGTAAAACCCTCCTCCACCATTTCGAGCGAGCGTTCCCTGATAATGTCCGGATTGCCCCACATCGCGTGCCTGGTCGGCTGATTGTCCGGGTGATCGGGCTCCGGGCGGCAAAGATAGGAGTACGCGCGGATTCTGTCGCGGAATTTCCCGCCGATCATCTGGTAGACCGGGACGTTCATCGATTTTCCCGCAATGTCCCACAACGCGAGGTCAAAGGCGCTTAAAAGGCTGCCCGCCATAAGTCCCGGGCGATTCGCGGAAAGCTCGTTGTAAGCCTGCCTCATCAGGTAAGACCGCTGCATGGGGTCCCTGCCCTTTAAGCAGTGTTCGAATATTTCCGCGGAGAGCTTTTTGAATGATTCTTTGAGCGGATAGAATATTTTCTGACTGTAGGCCTCTCCCCAGCCCTCGATCCCGTCGTCGGTGACCAGCTTGATAAAAAACCAGTTTTTGCCGCCGAAATAGGGCTTCGGAGTCGCAACAACGTAAATCTTGCATTCCTTGAGTAGCATTCTCTCACCTCTGCCGATTAAATGATCCATTCGGAAAGCCGATTGGAAATGTATCAACGTATCCGTCCCGCCGTGACGGGAAAGGAGTCGTGCGGATCGCCTTAAGCCAGATATTTTTTGATCAGTTCCCTGTCGATTTCGATCCCCAGTCCGGGCGCGTCCGGCGGAGAAAGGCAGCCGTCGCCGTCGATTTCGAGCGGCGTCGTCACGATCCCGCCCAGGCATTGATAGCCCCGGACGGTACGAAACGGCGGATCGTACATGTATTCAATATAGGTCCAGCCGGGGTTTATACACATCAGATGCAGCGTCGCGGCCATGCCGATCGCGCTTGCGCCGTGGTGCGGGACAAAATGGACATTGTACGCCTCGCACAGGGCCATGACCTTTCTGACCTGGGTCAGCGACTCATAGAGCACGTCGGATTGGATGATGTCGTACACGCCCTTTTCCAGCATCCAGCGAAACTCGCGAAGCGCCGCGTTGTGCTCGCCGCCGGCGATATGGATCGTCGTGCTTTTGGTAAGGTTTGAAAGCGCCTCGAAATTCCAGCGCCCCAAGGGCTCCTCAAGCCAGACGACACCGCGGTCCTGAAGCTCCAGCGCCGTCTTTAAGGCCCTTTTGTAGTCCCACTTCAGCCCCGGCTCAAAGGATGGGATGATATCGGTCGCCTGGTTTGCATCGACCATGATGTCCATTTTGTCGCCGACCGCGTTTCTGACCGCGTCGACATAGGCGAGGTCCTCCTTGATCGTCTTCGAGTGGATCCTGATCTTGAGCGCTTTAAATCCCTTTTCCATATAATGCGCAGCCTGCTCCGCCCGGTTCTCCGGCGTCCCCAGCTGAAACGCGCTCGCGTATGCGGGCACCTTGTCGCGGGCGGCACCCCACATCTTGTATAGTGGCAGGTTTGCTGCCTTTCCACAGATGTCCCAAAGGGCGATTTCCACCATCCAGACGCCGCCGACACTCGAAAGGATCCTCACATATTTTTCAATGTCAAAGGGACTGTGCCCAGTAAGCATCGGCTTTACGGATTTTAAGATTTTGCCGGCGTGGTGCCCGTCCCCGCCGCCGTACCCGGTGATCCCGCTGTCGGTGTGGACGAGTACCAGCGTAAAATTCCGGGATTTCACCACCACTCCCGGAGCCCAGGCGGGCTGTAAATACGAATCGTAGGGAATTACCAGGTCGTATGCCTCAATGTCGCTTATTTTCATATCTTCCCCTCCCGCATTCGATTTGCAAATGTGCGTTTGACCCTCTTATCGGGCATCGGCCGCTTTTAAGTTTTGAAAACCCACGTGCGCCGCAGCCGGTATCCGATATTCAGTATAGCAATGCGCCTTTTGAATGTCTAATATGACAACGCAATGTTTCATAGGGCCAACCTATGGCATTTAAAAAAAGAAAAAACCTGCCGTGATACGGGCAGGCTTTTATTATAAAATCAATATGGCAAAAGACAATCATATTGCATCGGAAATCCAACTGTCTACTTCTTTTTTCGTAGGATATTCTTCAATTTTTACTATTTTACCGTTAACATAGGTAGCCGGAAGCGTATCGATACCCGCACGGCAAATCAAACACCACAGATCCTTATTCTGTTTAAACTGCTCGGGGTCTTCTTCCATAACATATCTTTTAATACAGATGTTATCGGTCTGGAGGTCTTCGCATAGCTCATTAAAACTGCATCGCTTTCTTTTGTCGGCAGCTTCTTTTTTGTTTTCATATACAACTATTTCAGCGTTACTTTTTTCAGTTTTCATAAAATAGCCGCAACCTTATATGGCCGTTATGGTCCGGAATTTGTATTCAGCTCTCGCACTCGTCCGCGTGCCGATGTTCGTGGCAAACAGAGCCGGACGATTTGAGCCTGCCCTGTAAATAGCTGATTGCAGCGGCCTCCGCGTCGCCGGATGCCCCTGTAATAACCTCGATCCCTTTCTCATTAAAAATATCAACAGCACCTTCGCCCATACCGCCGGAAATAATGACTTCGACGCCTTTTTCATGCAAAAAAACCGGCAGAAATCCGGGTTTGTGTCCGGGATTCGGTACAAACTGTTTGCCGGTGATCAGCTTATCCTCTGCCTCAAATATCGCAAACCCCTCGCAATGGCCAAAATGCTCGGTCACCATTTTCCCTTCGCTTGCGACTGCAATTTTCATAATAATTTTTCTCCTTTGCATTTTTTCCGTTAACAAACTTACTTGGAATAACCGTCGGGAGCGGCTGCATCAGCCGGCATCGCTTCGCAAACAGTTATTACAGATATTTTCCCAGATAGATATGATTGCCCTCCCGGCCGGGCTGTCCGGATAGCCGGCAATGCTTTGGCAGCGGTTCACCGCCTGTACAACCGTTTCATCAAAGGGGATCAAACCGACAACGGGAATATTGAGCCCGCCGCAATAGTCCTCAATCTCTTTGGTATTGACCAGATTCACGTCAAACTTGTTGACGCAGACCGCGCACTTCACGCCGAAATGCTTCGCCGTATCAATGATCCGTTTCAGGTCATGCATCCCCGACACCGTCGGTTCGGCGACAATAAGCACCATATCCACACCGCTGATCGAGGCGATGACCGGGCAGCCGATGCCGGGCGAACCGTCTATAATGGCAAGTTCCACATCGGAAGCTTCCTTTACGAGCTGTTTTTTGACGGCCATGACCAGCTTGCCCGACGCGCCGCTGCCCATTTTAAGCTGCGCGGTGGAAAACACCCTCTTACCATTCCTGTAAAGCATCAGCTCGCCGGATACGCGATCCCGCATGGAAACCGCCTGTGCCGGACAGAGCTCCACGCAAACTCCGCAGCCCTCGCACTCGAATTCACCGACCGAAAAATCCCTGATTGCTCCGAAACGGCAGCTTTCTGCGCACAGCCCGCAGCGGACGCACTTTGTGCCGTCGATAACCGCTTTCCCGAATCCGTAGTAATCCGTCGTTATTGGTTCCGACATCTTCGATACAACCAGATGAAGATTGGGGGCGTCCACATCGCAGTCGGCAAACGCGCGGCTGCGGCTTAAGTCTATCAGCGCGCTTGCCACCGTGGTCTTGCCCGTGCCGCCCTTGCCGCTCAGGATCAGAAGCTGTTTCATAACGCCGCCTCCTTTGTGACGGCTTCCAGCAGATTGCAAAAAAGCTCCCGATACTGTTTGCTTTCACGCACTGCAATATGCCCTTTGGAGTTAAGCCTTCCCAGTTCCTCATCGTAGGGGATTTTCGCAAGGATATTGATCCGATGCTCGATACAAAACTGCTCGGCCGGATTTTCTTCAGACAGGCATTTATTGAGCACCGCGCCGAACGGCTTGTCGAACAGCCTGACCAGGTCGTACACCATAGCCAGGTTGTGCGTCCCGAACAGCGTCGGCTCCGTAACCAGTATGCAGTAATCGGCTTGACGGATGCTTTCCATCACAATGCATGCGCTCCCGGGAGGACAGTCGATCACGATATTGGCTTCCTCGGGCAGTTTATTCATCAGCCCTTTTATAATCGGCACCCCGGAGACCTCGCCCGTGTTCAGGCATCCAGTGAGAACCGTTACATTGCCGGACCGGCCCTCTTCAATCGTGCCGATCTCCCTTTGCTTTTCTGTCAATGCTTTTTGAGGGCAAAAGAGGATACATCCGCCGCATGAGTGGCACACCTCGTAGAAAAATAAAAACCGATCCCTGATCAGTGCCAGCGCATTATATTTGCAAAAATCCACACATTTACGGCACCCAGTACATTTGTCCATATCGACCTCCGGTACTGTCACGGTAACCGGCTGCTTTCCCGTTATCTCGGGCTTTAGGAACAAATGCCCGTTGGGTTCCTCCACATCCGAGTCGACATATACCGCTTTTTCAGCGGCGCAGGACAAATTGACGGACACAAGGGTTTTGCCCGTCCCGCCTTTACCGCTGAGCACGGCAATTCTCATTTCCTTCCACCCCCGTGGTTGTGAAAGCCGGGATGAATTTCCGTGAGAAGCGACAGCTTTTCTTCTTTGAATTTTGCAATATTGTCGGAAACGGAGCCGTCCTGCGCCTTATATATTTCGATATCGGCGGTATTCAATACCTTTGCAGCGTTCTCGCCGCATCGATATGTGATGAGCGCCGAAGCGCCGCTGTCCGCCAGCATCTGCGCCGCCTTGATCCCCGCCCCGCCCTGACTTGCGGCGGCCGCATTGTCCAAAAATTCATGACTTCCGTTTCCCGTATCAAATAACACAAACAGAGGAGTCCTTCCGAAGGACGGACAAACAGGCGCGTCCAGCGATTTACTTTCAACCGGTACGATCAACTTCATATTTTGTATCTCCTTTTAAGACTCCGTTCTAACAAACATCTTTTCAATTTTGTCGGCTGCTTCGGTTAAATAGTTATTGCTGAACCGCTCAAATTCGCCCCTGTCGGCAAGGCGGGCCATATCCGGATCAATCGGAACTGTGCCGAGAACCTCTATTCCTAACTCTTTTGCAATCCGGGGCAGCCTGCTTTCGCCAAACAGCTTGATTTCTTTTCCGCAATCCGGGCATTTCACATAGCTCATATTTTCCACTACCCCCAGCACGGGAATGTTCATCTGCCGCGCCATGTTGTATGCCTTTTTCACGATCATGGATACAAGCTCCTGGGGCGAAGTCACTACAACAATCCCGTCCAAAGGGATCGACTGAAACACGGTGAGCGGAACGTCTCCCGTTCCCGGAGGCATATCGATAAACAAAAAGTCCAGCTCTCCCCAGATAACGTCCGTCCAGAACTGCTTAACGGTGCCGGCGAGCAGGGGACCTCTCCAAATAACCGGCGCGTCATCCTGTTCAAGCAGCAGATTGATGGACATAATCCGGATGTCGTTGCGCGTTTTTTCGGGAAAAATCCCGAACTCGCTCCCCTGGGCCTTTTGGGTTATCCCGAACATTTTGGGGATGGACGGCCCTGTGATATCCGCATCCAAAATCCCTGTGTTGTAGCCTTTTCTGTTCATCAGAATCGAAAGCATGGCGGTAACGAGCGATTTCCCGACGCCCCCCTTGCCGCTGACCACGCCGATCACTTTCTTTATCGAGTTTAAGTCGTTTGTTTTTTCTATCAGGCTTTTGGGATTCTTTTCGCATCCTTCGCAGGATTCTTTACTGCATTTGCTGTCGGAACAGGCCTTTTTATTCTTATTCATATAAATCAGCTCCTGAAAGATTTATCTTAAATCAGCTATATGTATCATCGAATGAAATCAATTTGTGAAAAATCAATATTTCCTTCGCTGTCTAAAAGCTTAGCGTCGGCATGGACATATTCCACCTTTCCGATAAACATTTCATGTGAGCCTGTCACAATGGAATCGACCACCGTACATTCAATATTCACCGGGCAATCCATCAGAATCGGCGCGTTGACTTTCTTTCCGTCTTGTAACCGAACATTCATATCTGAGAGCTTGTCGCCGTCCCGTTTGCTGTGGCTTCCCATATAATCAAAGGTCTCCTTATATTCTTTATCCACAAGATTTACGACAAAGCAGCCCGACTCTTTGATCATTTGATAAGAGTATCTTGTGGGGACGATACCGACCATGACCATCGGCGGAGCGAAGCTGCAGTTGCCGCAATAGGCCACCGCCAATACATTGTCTTCCCCATTTATCCCCCGGCAGGAAACGAGCACCTTGGGCGACGGCTGAAGGCAGGATTTCATATTTGCCTGTTTTTTTACCCTCAGGGCAAACTCATCGGCAATTTCATCCGCGTTGCCCGAGAGGCCTGTTATAACACAGATTTCTTTTTTATTGAATGCCTGCCTTGCCCGCTCATCCATATTCCCGCAAAGAAGCGCTTCAACTTTGAACTTGCCGAGAAAGCCCGACGATTCAGATTTATATCCGGGATTCTCTATGATCTGCCGCAGGATGATCCTGCCGTGTTTTTCTTCAAAGATCAAGTAGGTATCGCAACTTCCGGTATCCTTTGACACTTCCGCGCCCTTTGCCGCAACCGCAAATTTCATTCTAAAATACCCCTTTCATATGTCCTCATGAATGATGTCACCCTATTTAAATGCGAAATTATGGTCTTATGCTCACAATTGTTATTCTAGTACCATTATGGGCATATGTCAATATTTCATCCGAAATAAAGAAAAAATAAGATCCAAAAGACTTAAAATCTTTTGGATCTCACTGCTATATTTATTTG
This sequence comes from Clostridiales bacterium UBA6114, assembly GCA_002423435.1. Lineage (GTDB taxonomy): Bacteria > Bacillota > Clostridia > Oscillospirales > Butyricicoccaceae > UBA6114. Next base: position 76,841 of record DIWE01000011.1, on the reverse strand, counting down.
CTTTTCTATTCATTTTTCCAGCCATGCCGCCAGCAATTCCTTCTGCAAAACTTTCCTTTACAGGTTTGTCCGCAGATAACCTTTGTCGAACCGCAGGCCGGGCATGCATACTCTCCGTTTTTGATGGATTCCATATTCTCGTAGCTCTCCATCCATTCCTTTCCGCAGTCCAGGCATCTCACAGGGCAGATATTCCGGGTAAAATTGCCGCCCTCTATATGGATGATCTTCCCGTTCACCAGACTATCCGCAATCTTTTCTCTTGCCGACAAGAGAATGCGCTGAAAGGTCGGGCGCGACACTTCCATCTTCTCCGCGCATTCGCTTTGCTCAAGTCCTTCCAGGTCTTTTAAACGGATGGCCTCAAGTTCCTCCAGCTTTAATATATTCTCCGGAATCTCATCCATATCTTTATCTGACGGGACAAAGTAGGGGACCGTAGGTATATTCTCGATTTTTCTCCATTTAGTTGGCCTTGCCAAAGCCATCAACTCCGTTTCATCAGACTCGCCTTGCAAAATTACATTATTCTATTATATTAAAAGACGGATTTATTGAAATCAACAGCTATTTTTCGGGAATTGAACATTCAGTATGTATTTTGCTAATTAGCGCCGATGTTCAACCAAAAAGCCCCATTGTTCATATGTTAATCTACATATGGGCATATGTCAACTTAGCCCGTTTTATTGGGTCCAAAATCAAGTACATTAGATAATAGTCATAAAGGGATACTTATGGGCACAGGAATAAAAGTGATAAAACAGGGAGGGCGGGCAGAGAAGATGAATTATATAAAGTTTAGTCTGTTATTTATCTTGATTCATGGAGTATCATATATTGTTGCGGGGGTATTGGCTTTAAAAATCAGTAAAGATATTTATGAAAGTAAAAACAGACATTGCAATTTTTTAAGGGATATGTCGGACCCGGAAGAAAGTAAACATGTTCAAATAATGTTTTTGCCTGCTCAAATTTTGAGGGGACTCTTAATGTCAATTGTGCTCTTTCCAGTGTTAAATACTATCACAGGGCTCCCTTTTGCATTAAAATTTGCTTTCTTTGGTGGTTTGATGTTTGTATATACGCATATAGCCGCTGTATCACCATTTATAGATAACATAGAAGGCTTTGTTTATTTTAAAAAGGATTACTTAAGAAAAGAACACTTATTAAAATTTCAGATGGAAATGATAATCTACAGTATTTTATTTGGGTCACTTATGAGTGTATTTACTAATTCATAATGTTTCGCAACGCCATAGGCAGCTTCCTTTACCTGAAAGAATATCATGAGAAAAAGGCAGGGATCACCTGCCTTTTTCTCATGATCAGGGGCTATTCTTCGTCTTCCTTTAAACGCGAAAGGCGTTTTTTAATCTGCTGAAGCTGTTTTTCCAGGAATTCCGCCTGACTTCTTAAGATCTCTCTTTCATCGGCAGCTTCTCCCTCTGCTCCGGCATACGCGGGGTATCCAAAACGCGCCCATCCCGGCAGACCGGCGGCATGAAACCGTCTCCGGAATCCGGGTCCTCCGCCGAATCCGCATCCAAAGCCGCCTGCAAATCCAATCGGATTAACGCAGCCCGGAGCTGCAAAACCCGCGCAGTAGCCCGCGCCTCGCCCCGTGATACGGCCCGTTCCCATCGGGCCTGTTCCGTCTCCTCTCGGCATAGTTTTCACCTCCTCTTATACGTTTTCTGTTTCGCGCCATGATGCAATATGTAGTATTATTGGCTTATGCCCATAATTATCATAATCCAGTTATGAGCATATGTCAATAACGTTACAAATAATTCAACTGATTTTTATATAAAAAGAAGGGGCATAATGCCCCTCCTGAATGATATTATAAAATCCGTCACTCACGGATGACATACGGGAAAGTAATCAAAATCTTCTTTCAGATAAGAAAGCGAAAAACAACTTTCGAGATGTCATTACTTATTATAAACAAATACACGGCTTTCATACCGGGAATAAATGGAAAACTCGCGTCACTTTGAAAATGCGAATTTTTGACGTATCGCGTTAAAACGGATATTTAAGTTATTTTACAGCGGAATCTAATAGCTCATCAAAGCTGCTCACGACGTCGTATTTTACCGTGTCCGAACTGATTTTCCTGAAATGCTCCTTCGCGCATTCGATTTTCAGGCTTTCGATCTTCCTCATCTCCATCAGCGACAGGTCGCCCTTGGTCTCGGCCACAAAATAGACGTGCCTGACCGTCCCTTTATAAAACGCGATCGCCCAGTCGGGGCTGTACCTGCCGACCGGAGTTTGGATGTAAAACCCTCTCGGCAGCTTCACATACACCGCGACGTTCTCGTTTTTATCGAGCTCGGATACAAAGTCGTATTCGTTTTTCGAGTCGTAAATCACGTAATCATACAGATGCCTGACCGCCTCCACCGCGTTGACCCCGAGCCTGCCTTTTAGGGTCGGCGCGGTAAAGATGCTTTTTTCGTAGGTTTCGTCGAGCTTATGATAAGTGATATGGCTGATGATCAGCGCGGCTTTTTGTTCGTTAATGATACTTGATGCCTTGCTGATAAATTCTTCCGGGTTAAACTGAAAGCCGTCAAAAGTGTCTTTGTGGATGCCCTTTAATATCCGGACGACGGCACCTCGGGTAAGCCCCGTTTCGGCGACGATTTTGCCGACGAGATCATACCGGACGCCGCTTTTTGCAGACGCATCGACGAGCGTCGTCCGGGCGCTCTTTTTTGTAAAGCTGCCGGCGTTTATAAGTTCCGCCTTCGACTTTATGGCCTTCATTTCTCCCGTTTCAACCTTCAGGAAAACCCGGGAGATACGAAGCCCTTTATCGAGCGCATCGATCGATTTTTCAATCAGCTCCTGCGTGTCGAACTCGACCGAATAGGCGGATTTTGTGTTGATCCGGCTCCACAGCTCCTGAAATTCTTCACTGTTCAGCTTTTTCTCATCCACTGTAAGCTCCACATTGTTCCCGCGCGCGTTGTCCGGCGTCATGCTGCGCGGGTTATATACGCCGTCAAGGATTCCGGCCAGAGCGGCGGAATACTCTTTAAGTCCGTCGGGCCATTTCAGCGCGCCGGCCTTTAAGTCGTCATAATACTCATCCGTCAGCAGGTTGTCTTCATCCACGTAATAATTGCGGACAAGCGAGTGATAAATTTTGTTTGCCATGCCGCGGTCGATGATCTGCTCTAAGCCGTTTGCGTCGGCGACGGCTCTGTTTTCGAACAATTCGGCCGTTACCTCGCGCGGGCGGTCGGCGACGACTTCCGAAAGCTCGGACTGCAGCGCCCTTGCGAAATCGTCGTAGGACTCGTTCGCGATAACCGTCAGCACATTTATATTGTGCACATCCTCGCCGAGCGCGTTTACGTCCATGCGCTCCCCCGCATTGTTTACGCAAAGGCGCAGGCCGCGTCCGACCTCCTGGCGCTTTCGCACGTTGCTGCCGCTCTGCTTTAAGGTGCAGATCTGGAAGACATTCGGATTGTCCCAGCCCTCGCGCAGCGCGGAATGGGAAAAGACAAACCGGACCGGTTCCCTTAAATCAAGCAGACGTTCCTTGTTTTTCATGATCAGGTCATACGCGTCGGTATCGTCGGACGTTTTTTCTTTCCGGTCGCCGAGCTTGCTGTCGACAAAGCGGCGGGTCTTTTTATCGATTGAAAAATATCCGGCGTGCGTCTTTTCGGCGGATATCCCGTCTAGATATCCCATATAGCCGTCCTCGCCGAGCTTAAGCTGCCACTCGCTCACGGCCTTTTGATATTCGTCCTCGAAAATATCGGCATATTCGCCGTTTTGCTCATTCCCGGCCGCATCGTACCTCTTGTATTTTGCCACCTCGTCAATGAAAAACAGGGACAGCACCTTGATGCCCTGGTTAAAAAGCGCGCGTTCCCTCTCCAGATGGGATTTGATCGTCTCCCTGATCTGGATTCTCCGCAGCTGGCCCTCGTCCACGGCCCCTACGACGTCCCCCGCAAAAAGGGTCAGCCCGTTTGTAAAGGCGACCGAGTTTGTAACCCCGTCTATGGAGGCGACGACGAGCCCCCTGTATTCCTCCATGCCGCCGGACAGCCTGTACAGATTGCCGCCGACGGTTACGCTGCGCGTGACCTTTCGCGGAGCGGAGGCCCTTTTGCTTTCAAACTCGAGCTGCGCCTCGGGCGCCTTATTTTTGAACAGGCTGATACCCTCGAGGTACAAATACCCCTCCGTCGCCGTGCTGCCCGACAGGGATATCCCCTTCACCGCGATCTTTTTTACCAGTCTTTTGTTGTAGGCCTCCATCGCATCCAAGCGGTAAACCATATTATAAACGCTGTCTTTTTTATGGGTCGCGGAATACCGCAGAGTAATCAGCGGCTTAAATTCCTTGAGCTTTTCCTTTGTGACCGCGCCCTCCACCGACTGCGGCTCGTCGATGATCAGGATCGGGTTTGTCGAGGCGAGCACGTCGATGGGGCGGCGGCTGCAGAAGCTGTCGAGCTTCATGTAGATCCGGCGCGCGTCCTTTCCGCGGGCGTTAAACGCCTGGGAATTGATGATCATAGCGTTGATGGCGCTGTCGCCCGCAAAACGATCGAGCTCGGTAAGCTGCGCGGAATTGTAAATAAAAAAACGGATTTTTTTGCCGTATTCCTCCGCGAAGTGCTCCTGCGTGATCTGAAAGGATTTGTAAACGCCCTCGCGGATCGCGACCGACGGCACAACGACGATAAACTTACTCCAGCCGTAGCGCTTACTCATCTCGAACATCGTTTTGATATACGTATAGGTCTTGCCGACGCCGGTCTCCATTTCGACCGTCAGGTTATAACGCCCCATGAGTTTCGGCGAGGGCTCTATGCGGTATTTTCTCTGGAGCTTTCTGATATTGTTAAGAACCACGTCGTCGGTAAGCTCCGGGACAATCGGGTGGTTTCTAAAACCGATATCGCCGGCGTCCCCGTCAAACGAAAGCTGCTCTTCTTCCCCGTCCGGCCCTTTGTCGATCAGATAGGTCGGGGTAAAGCGGGGCTGGCCGGCAAACACATCGCAGACCGCGTTCGCCGCGTCGGCCTGGAATCTCTGGTGTTTGAACTGAAGCTTCAAAAACGGTTTCCCCCTATATCACCCTGACGCCGGTGCGCGGGGCCAGGAGCTTGAAGATTTCCTCAACGTTGATTTTATCCGGACTCCCCATAAAAGAGCTGTCGCGGAACACGGCGCGCCCGGGACGGCGCTTCGCAATTTCGCGGATGACCGTCTCGCTCACCTTGTCGGCAAAGCAGGCGATCAGGCCGCCGCCGTCGTCGACCGTGTGGACCCGTACGCCCCCTATGGTTTCAATCTGATGCTTTGAGCTCAGCGGCATGCCCCAGTCGAGCAGGACGCCGTAAAGGAGGTCCAGATCGGTGCGGTCTTCCTTGATGTTTATCTCGAGGGCGTCGAGCATGCGCTGGTCATATTCGTCGGCCGAGTAATAGACGTCCTTCATATTGGTGCTGTCGAGCTTCAGGACGCGAAAACCGATGTCGGGCACCTTTTTTTGCTCCCCGGCTTTCAGCCGCGCGTTTTCAAGCAGAACCTCGTCCCTGATTTTCCCGCCTGCGCGCCGGATGCGCTCCTTGCCGATTTCGCAGATATTCCGGTAGCCCGCGCGGTATGCCTCGCTGTCTTTTACGGAGAGCTCGGGCAGCTGCACCATGATAAACCTGCGATTGCCGCCGTCCGATGCGTTTAACTGCATGACCGCGTGGGCCGTCGTGGCGGAGCCGGAGAAAAAATCCATGACAATGGAGTCCTTCTTTGTCGCAAATTTCAAAAGGCGCATCAAAAGAGTGACGGATTTCGGATTTTCAAATACTCTGGCGCCCATCAGGGAGTTTAAATACTTCGACCAATAGCGGTTGTCCTCATAATAATAGCTTTTGAGCATTTCGGTCACGGTTTCGATCCGTTTTTTTATTTTCGGCACCGTCGTTTCATCTTCGCCCCACTCGACGTCGCCTTTCCCCGCGGCCTCCAGAAAGGTAGCCTCCGTCCAGCGGTATCCGTAATCCGGCTTTTTGCAGACGCGCCCCGTCACAGGATGGATGATATCAAAGGTGTACCCGCCGGGCCTTGTATTCGACGAGTTTCCGGGGTAGTAAACGCCCTTTTGATCGACGTAGCAATAGTGCGAAGCGCCCTTTAACTCGGATCCGTTCGACGAGATCCAGTCTTTCAGCTCTTTTTGAATGGAGAGGATATCTTCCTTGTATTTTGCTTTGAGTTCCTGATACTTCCGGTCTATTTTCATCGCCTTGTCCGAGGTGACGACCCATTTGTCCTGACTCGCCTTAGACTTCGCATAACATAAGATATACTCATGCTCGACAGAAATCTGGCTTGGGTTGTTGTCCGTCGCCGTCTGCCAGACGATGTTGCCGACAAAATTGCAGTCGCCGAAGATCTCATTGCATATTTTCTTCAAATTGTCCAGCTCCCGGTCGTCTATGCTGACAAAGATCACCCCGTCGTCGGACAGCAGATGGTATGCAAGCCTCAGGCGCGGATAAATCATGGAGCACCAGTCGGAATGGAAGCGTCCGTTCGACTCGGGGTTTGGGAAGAGGCGGTTTTCATCCTCGTCGTATAGGCCGATCTGTTCCTCAAAGGTATCCTTATCCATTGCAAAGCTGTCTTTATATATAAAGTCGTTGCCCGTGTTGTAGGGCGGGTCGATATAGATCATTTTAACCTGATTCAGATAGCTCTCCTGGAGGAGCTTGAGCACGTCCAGATTATCGCCCTCGATATAAAGATTGCCCGTCGTCTCCCAGCCGCGGCTTTCCTCCACGCAGGGGCGCAGGGTCTTTCGGACGGGTCTGTTGCTCTCCGCAATCGCCGCTTTTTTCCCCACCCAGGTAAATGCGTAGCACTCCCCGCCGTCGTCCGATACGTCGCCGGAAAGCTCCTGCCGTAAAAGCTCAAAATTGATCCCCTTTTTCGGCTTTCCGTCATCCCCCCTGATTTCGGTTATCACACCGGGGAAAAGCTTCGCGATCCGCTCAATATTTTTTTCGGACAGATCCGCCGTCTCCAGTTTAAGCTTGTCCATCTTTGCCCTCCGGTTTTTCGTCTGATAGATAATATTGTATCATAAACCTCGCCAAACGTATATCGTATGATTTCAAGTTCCAAACTCAGAAAAAAGGAAAATTTATCTTGACAAATCGTGGTGACAGATGTAACCTGTAATTACTAGGTGACAATTGTCACATCAGCAGGGAGTGGTTACGATTAACTTAAACCGAATATCCGAGGCCGAGCTTGCGGTGATGAAAATTCTGTGGGACGAGAACGGCCCGGTTCCGACAAGCGTCATTTACAAGGAGCTTTCCGAGCGTCTTTCCTGGGACCGCTCCACCGTGCGTACGCTTTTGAGAAGGCTTTGCGAAAAGGGCGCGGTGGAGGAAAAAAAGCTCCGGGTGCTTTGCTATCTGCCCGCCGTTTCCGAAAAAGACTACTTGGACTCGCAGACAAAAAGCTTTCTTGAGCGCCTGTACGGCGGAAGCGCAAAGAGGCTTGTCGCGTCGCTTGTGCAAAGCGATGAGCTTACGCCGGGAGATATCGAGGAGCTGCGCGAATTCTTAAATCGGGGAGGCGACCTGCGTGAGTAATCTTTTTAAGCTGGTGTTGTCCATGTCGCTTTCGGGCTCGGCGATCATTCTGGTCTTGCTTTTTTCAAGGCCGCTTTTTAAGGAACGCTTTTCCAGGGCATGGCAGTATTATGTCTGGTTTATTGTGCTGCTGCGCCTTGTGATCCCGTATTCGCCCGAATTCGGTCTGATAAACGGGCTTTTCCAGCAGGCGCCGGCGCAAAGCCTTCCGCCTGTGCCGGAAACCCGCGCCCCCTATACACAGGCGGGCGAGCCCGTCCAGGCGGGCAACGCGCAGGCCGGCGGCGGTTCGGTAACGCCCGCCCCCGCCGAAAACCGGAGCGAACCTGATAAGCTGCCGGACGTCTGGGAAATCGCGGGGCTTCTATGGCTTACCGGCGCAATTTTATTGCTCGCGTTTAAGGCGGCTCAGTACAAACGCTTTGTCCGCGAAGTCCGAAGCGACGCGAGGGAGGTAACAAAGGGGCGGCTCGCCTCGCTTTTATCGCAGACCGCCGCCGAGCTGAAAATCAAAGGGAGTCTCCCGCTTTTTGAAAGCGCGCAGATCAAATCCCCGATGCTTATGGGAATCCTGCGGCCCGCCGTCATCCTGCCGGAGACCGCGGCGGGCATGGACGACGTAAGCCTTTCCTACGTGTTCCGGCACGAGCTTACGCATTACAAGCGCCTTGACCTTTCGTACAAATGGGCCGCTGAATTGATACTCTGTGTTCACTGGTTCAATCCGCTCGTGCATCTCATGAACCGCGGCTTAAGCGGCCTGTGCGAGCTTTCCTGTGACGAGGCGGTTGCAAAGAAGCTGGATGCGGCGGCCAAAAAGGAGTACGGCGGCACGCTCCTTATGGCGGTGTCGGAGAATGCCGGATTAAAACGCGGCGTTTTTTCCATGACCCTCTGCGAGGACAAAAAGAGTCTCAAGGAGCGGCTTTCGGCCATCCTGAAGGCGGGGCGGAAATCAAAAAAGACCATACTTCTCTCCGTAATCGCGGCGGCGGCCCTGTGCGGAGCGGCGCTCTGTCTGGGCGCGTTCTCGTCCGATGGCAACGCCGAAACGACGGCGCCAGCGCAAGCCGAAGACGGCAGACCGTATCTCACTTGGGAGGCCGTAAAGGAGCTTGCGGGAGGAAGCCTCGGCTATATGGAGGTCCGGGATACCTACTATTTTGAGAGCATCGGCTCCGGCCTGTATATCGTCAGGTTCCCGATCGGGGGCTCGGAGGACTTTTCGCTGATTGCAAGCGCCGCGGGTCCGGACGCCGAGCCCACGGCGGTGGGGCTCAACTGCAAAAGCGCGGATCTTTCGCTTGACTTAAACGCCGAAAACCTGGGAATCATGATGGACCTGTTTGGCGGCGGTTCCCTGCCGGATGCCGATGAGCCTTTACCTTACGGGGAAGACGAGCGCAGGCAGGACGAACAGGCCGTCCGGGAACTTGCGGACGCTTTCGGAAAAGCACTGCAAAAGGTCTCATTGTCGGCGCCCGACTCTGTTATATCCGCAGACATCGAAAAAATTTACGGCGGCTTTGTAACGCCTGAGCTTCTGCAAAAGTGGCAGGCCGATCCAAAGAGCGCGCCCGGCCGCCTGGTTTCCAGCCCCTGGCCCGACCGCATCGATATCTTAAGTGTGGAATGGGGCTCGGCGGCCGAATACACGGTCTACGGCGAGATCATCGAGGTCACGAGCGTGGAGCTTGCAAGCGGCGGCGCCGCCGCGAAGAAACCGGTCACGCTTTCGGTTCAGAAGGTAAACGACCGCTTTTTGATCGGCGGTGTGGCGCTCGGCGAGTATGCGCAGCGCGGGCCGGTCGTTTATGAAAACACCCGGTACGGGTTTTCCTTCTACCTGCCGGAGAGCTGGAAGGGCTATTCGATCGTGGAGGAGCAGTGGCAGAGCGCGGTCGCGGGCGAAGCCGGAGCAAAGCCCGCCGAGACCGGCCCGCAGCTTCTCATACGGCACCCCGGCTGGACAAAAGACGACCCGCGCCAGGACATCCCGATCATGGTCTTTACAGCAGAGCAGTGGGACGCCGTCGAAAACGGCAATCTGATTGTCAGCGCGGCGCCGATCGGCCCCAGAAAATTGGGCGGCAATTCCGAATATGTCTTTGCTCTCCCGCCGCGCTACAATTTCGCGTTCCCGACCGGATACGAGGAAGTGGAGGAGATCTTAAACGGCAACCCCTTGTGGGCGGGCTGAAGACCCGCGTGGTAAAAAAACGTGCGTCGTTGCGTACCTGAGACTCTCAAACAACTCCGAGCCCGGTGCGCCGCGCCATAAAAACGGATATTGAAGAAAACCCCTCAATCGTAGGATAACAACTCTACGATCGAGGGGTTTTTCATGCTAAGATACTGAACCCCAAGCGCATTCAACAAAAGCGATATAAGGCTCTTACACGCGGACAATCTTATTGCGCATTGAAAACTGGTTCAAGGCTTCGTCGCTGAGTTCGGAGCCCGTAACAATGAGATCGACGTCCTCAATCGGACAAATCTGGATCACCGAATTCGAAAAGAATTTCTCATGGTCGGCAAGCACGACACGGTATTTTGAGCGGCGAAGCATCAGGCGCTTACTTTCGATCTCATCGAGATTGTGGTTGAACAGACCATGCTCGGCATTGATGGCGTCGACACCGAGAAACAGCTTGTCCGCCTGAACCTGCCTCCAGAACGATTCGGCAAACATGCCTACGGCGCCGTAATGCCCGATGCGGATTCTCCCGCCGACCATGATAAGCTCAATCGTCGGATTGACGGTCAGCAGGCGGGCAATCTCAACATCGTTGGTGATCACGGTGAGCTCAAACTTTGTGTGCACCAGAAGCTTTGCCAGTTCTCGAACAGTCGACGAGGAATCCAGGATAACCACGTTGTTCGGCTGTATCGTTTCCAGGGCGTATTTCCCGATACGCTGTTTTTCCTCCACATTGATGGAGGTTCGGACTGCATAGGGCAATTCAAGGCTTTCATTCGGCTGCAGGGCTTTGGCTCCGCCGCGAATGCGCTTTATAAGCCCCAGGTCTTCCAACTCTTTCAAATCGCGGCGCATTGTCACGGCGGACACGCTAAACTTGTCGCATAAATCGGAAAACGACACGATGCCCGCGTGATTCACTGTATCGACAATACCTTGGAAACGTTTTTCTTTCATGATCATCCTCGATAAAAAATATATTCATAAAAATAAATAGTATTATTCAGAATTTTACCATTTTTATAAAATAAGTCAAGCTTAATTAATCCCGGATGTATTAAAGCATCCGGGATTTCAGCGGCAAGGAAACAGGCCAACATGTCAGCACAGTTCGCGCGTAGCGATGATATCCGCGCCGGTCCCGCAAATATTTTTTATCAGGACATCGCCGCATCGGATCGGCGGTGACAATTCAATCTGCCTAATTTCCTCGGCGCATTCAAATATCTTTTCTTTTGCAATGGGGCGGGAGGTTTTGACGCTCATGGGACAGTTATACCCCGACACACGCATCAGGGCGGTGAAGACGCGCACAGGCGCGGAAAGCTCCCGGCGCGCATGCTCTTCCCCTCTTGGACAACGGTGTCCTGTGACGGTCGCCGCCTCTGCCCCTTCCTCTTCAAATATAGTCATCCGGCAGCCAATCGGGCAATTGATGCAGATAATCTGTCGCATTCATCATACCTCCAATGACAAAATCAAACGGTTTGCCGCGGCGGAAAGAGCGCTGCGCGGGATGGCGATATTCTGCATTTCTCCGGGTACCAGTACGGCATATCGGCGCGACGCAACAATATGGTCACCGTCTTTTGCCGTAACTTTTGCGTTCAGGTGCACATCCCCGGACCGAAACGACAGAATAACCCGGTCAGACGGCCCCATGCGGCGCAAGCGCTGCGGGGTGACCGCCGTTATGCCCTTGCCGGCCTCCACCGGAACAAGAGACTGCCGGGACGCCTCCGGCAGTCTCCCCGACAAATACAAGGCGGCATTCCGGCCGGCCGCCGCCGCTTCATCGCTGACATTATCCACGAGGTCGTGTACATGCAGCACGTTGCCGCAGGAAAAAATTCCATCCGTCTGCGTCATCAGGCAGTCATCCACCAGAGCGCCCCCGGTACTCGGTGACAGAGGAATTCCGGCCTGCCGGGTCAGCTCGTTTTCGGGAATCAGCCCGGCCGAGATCAGCAGGGTGTCGCATTCGATGAACCGCTCCGTGTCCGGAACCGGCCGCCGAGACGCATCCACCTGCGCAACGGTAACGCCTTCGACACGGCTTCGCCCGTGGATATTGACGACGGTGGTGTTTAAGCTGAGCGGTATCTGGAAATCGTCCAGGCATTGCGCAATGTTGCGGGGCAGGCCGCCTGAAAAGCTGCGCAGTTCGACAACCTCCTGCACCCGAGCGCCCTCCAGCACAAACTGCCGGGCCATAATGAGGCCGATATCGCCGGACCCGAGGATAACAATCTTTCTTCCGGGCAGATATCCCTCCAGATTCAGGTAACGCTGCGCCGTTCCGGCGGTCAGGACGCCGGCGGGGCGCTGCCCCGGAATCAGAAGGGCCCCGCGGCTGCGTTCCCGGCACCCCATTGCGAGAATCACCGATTTTGCCCTGATTTTTTCGAGGCCGTTTTGCGGACTGACGACAGTGGCAACACGGTCGCGGGTCAGGCCGATGACAAAGGCATTGGTCAAAACCGGAATGCCGAGCCGCCGAACGCGGTCGGCACAGCGCTGTGCATATTCGGTGCCGGTCAGGTCGGCATTAAAATTGCGAAGTCCAAACCCATTGTGGATGCATTGGCGCAGTATGCCGCCCAAATCGGCGGAGCGCTCGGCGATCAGGATGCTCCCGACCCCTCCTTCACACGCGGCAACAGCGGCGGACATTCCCGCGCTGCCGCCGCCGACAACCAAAAGATCGACCTCTTTCATTGTCATCCCCTCCCCCTCGGCAATGCGCACGCGCGAGCCTGCAACACATTGCTGCCCGGGCCGGACTGATTTATCGACAGAGGGTCAAGGTTTTGCTCCTCGCAAAGGATCTGCAGCACTCGCGGGCCGCAGAAGCCGCCCTGGCAGCGGCCCATACCGGCGCGCGTGCGCATTTTGACGCCGGAAATGCTGCGCGCGCCCAGTGGCCGGCGGATCGCATCGCGGATTTCCGCTTCGGTAACCAGCTCGCAGCGGCAGACTATTTTTGCGTAATCCGGGTTTTGCGCAATCGCTTCGGCCCGCTCCCGGTCGGTCATCCCGCGAAACGGTTTAAGTGCGTGACGGCCGGGGTAAAAATCAGGCTTCGGGACGGCCCCGAGCCGTTTTGAAATCAGTGTGGACAGATACTGTCCTATAGCGGGGCCGGCTGTCAAACCCGGGGACTCGATGCCTGCGGCGTTAAAAAATCCGGGCGCGTCATCCGGCTCGCCGATGACAAAATCGTCTCTGTCACAGTGGGCGCGCAACCCGCCGTAAGCCCCGATTATCCCTTCGCGCGGAAATACGGGGACAAAACGCGCGATCGGATAATGCTCCCAGTTCTGAGTGAAATAATTCACGATATCCCGGATGCTTTCCGCGGGGACGGCGGTGTCGTCCGGGTCGGCATGGTCGACGGCATCGCAGCCGAGAATGACCGTGCCGTCCGCCGAGGGGATCATGCCCATTCCCTTGGTATGTCCGCCGGAGGGAAGGGGCTTCGGAGTCTGCGTGACGGTGCAGTCGACGCCATGAATATAGTCGCGGCTGAGTATGATATGTGCCCCGAAGCGCGGCACAACAGTGAACTTTTCGGCACAGACCATGTTGTTTAAGCGGGCGGAATCGGTCCCCGCGCAGTTTACCACGGCCCGGGCATAAAATTCGCGGCCGCCGCCTGCGGTGACGCGCCACGTGCCGCCGTCACGGCCGATTTTCAAAACCTGCGTTTCGAACAAAAATTCCACGCCGTTTATAAAGGCGCATTCCGCCATGGCGATCACGAGATTATAAGGGCAGACAACGCCGCCCGACGGGGCGAAGAGCGCGCCGACAACGCGCGGGCCCGTGTGAAACTCCCGCAGCGTGCCACCCGTCAACAGCTGCGTTTCGACGCCGTTTTTCCTGCCGCGTTCCTGCAGGCGCCGCAGCTCCTGCATTTCGTCTGTGGAAGCGGCGATAACGAGTGTGCCGCTGCGGGAAAAGGGTACGTCGAGCTCGCTGCAAAGCTCATCAAAAAGGGCGTTTCCGAGCACATTAAAACGGGCCTTCAGGGTATTCGGCTCGGGGTCAAAGCCGCTGTGGACCATCGCGGAATTCCCTTTGCTTGCGCCCGAGCAGACATCGGATCCTTTTTCAAGCACCAGAACCTTCAGTCGATAACGCGCAAGCTCTCTTGCGGTGGCGCAGCCTGCAATGCCGGAGCCGATCACAACAACATCCCACATTGTTATGGCCATTCCTTTCGAATAACTTAGAGAAATACAAAAGACGAAATGTAATGACTGTAAAAATTGCTTATTTTTCTATGCGAAGACCCTTTCCATAGCCGAGCGTTTCGCCCTGGTCAATAATCACGGCCGAACCCTTCATCGCGGATGCCTCGTCGCTGGCGAGGAAGGTCACGAGGTTTGCAATCTCCTCCGGCGTCGAGACCTGGCCCATCGCCGAAAGCGCGGCGCCAGGGTCGGATTCTTCGCTCAGTTGGCGCTCGAGCAGCGGGGTCAGCATATTCCCGGGGCATACAACGTTGATGCGGATATTGTCCTTGGCGTGGTCGAGGGCCAGCGCGCGCGCAAAAGCGACGACGGCGCCCTTGCTGGCCGCATAGCTGGTAAAGCCGGGATCGCAGACATAGGCCCAATTGGACCCGGTAAAGACGATCACTCCGCCGGGTTGCCGGAGCATCTGCGAAACGGCGTATTTTGCCATCAGGAACATGCCGTTTAAGTTAATGCTGATCATACGGTTCCAGCTTTCAAAGCTCATCTGATCGATGGTCATCGGTTTATCGATGATGCCGGCGTTGGCATGCAGGATATCGACGGCGCCTCGCTTGGCGATCACTTTTGAATAGGCGTCCGCTACCGACTTTTCATTGGTAACATCGCAAGGAACAAAGTGGACCTCCCCGTAAGCGGACAGCTCCTCGGCCGTTTTTTTGCCGGCTTTTGGGTTTACGTCAAAGATATAAACGATACCGCCGTCCCGGATAAAGCGCGCGGCAGACGCCTTTCCCAGGCCGGACGCCCCGCCGGACACGATGACGGTTTTATTCAGGAATCTCACAAAATCATCCTCCTTTTTCAGCCTCTTCAGTTCATTGCGAACATTTCTGTAAGGTCTTTGAACAGCTTTTTGTATTTTATGTAGGCGTTGTCATAGACAGTCCGATTGGCCGGGTTCGGCTCGTAAATATGGTCGATCGCGACCATGCTCTCACAGGCGCTGGTGACGCTGTCAAACACGTTAAGCGCCTTGCCGGCCAAAACGGCGGCGCCGAGCGAAGCGGCTTCCTTGCACCGCACCGTCACCAAACGGCGCCCCGTGACATCGGCTTTAATCTGGTTCCAGAAATCACTGCGCGCCCCGCCGCCAAGCGAACGAATCTCATCGACATGGATGCCCATGGCCTCTAAAGCGTCCAAATTGCGCTTTAAGATAAATCCAAGCGATTCCATGATAGCGCGAACAAAATGCGGCTTCCTGTGGTTGAGAGAAAAACCATAGAAAACACCCTTGGCGTCGGAGTTCATGTCGGGGGCCATCGAGCCGGCGAGATGCGGCATCATGATTATGCCGTCACAGCCGGCGGGGGCTTTGGCTGCTTCCGCGTCCAGCAACGCAAACGCCGATTTCCCCGTCATTTCGCCGACCGTGATCTCGAGCCTGCAGAAATTGTCCCTGAACCAGCGCAGATTCATGCCGCCGCTGGTAAAGGTATGCATCATATATGTATCCGGCAGCGCGAAATAGTGCACCGGCATAGCGCCGTTCGGGTCGTAAGTCAGGGTTTTGGTAACGGCGCAGATCGCCAGTGCCGCGCCGATATTCTCAGAAAACATTCCTTCACGGAGATTGCCCGCGCCGATAGCACCGGCGGCCTGGTCGAGTGCGCCGGTGCAGACAACCGCGTCGGCGGACAGGCCGAGTTCGCGGGCAACTTCGGGGAGCAGCGTGCCGACCGCCTCGCCGGACTCCCGGATCTCAGGCAGTTGCCGCTCTGTGATTCCAATGGTTTCAAGCATCTCCGGCCAATATTTTTTGGTGGTGATATCCCAATAGGAGGTCGATGTCAATAAGGAGCATTCGGACACATATCTGCCGGTCATGCGGTAGATGATGTAATCCTCGAGCAATATGATCCTATCCGTCTTCTTAAAGATCTCAGGCTCGTTTTTGCGGACCCAGAGAACCTTGGAAGCGGGCCAGCAAGGCTCGAAGCTGACCTGTCCGCAGGTCTTGTAGCACCGTTCGTTTGTAAATCTTTCCTGCAAAAGCTTCGCTTCCTCCTTCGCGCGGTTATCCATCCAGACGATCGCGCGCCGCAGCGGTTTTCCGTCCTTATCCATAAAAAGCATGGTTTCCCCCTGCGACGAAAAGCCGATGCCGGTTATGTCGTTTAAATTGCAGCTTTGGCCCGCTTCCTTCAGCGCGGCTTTAAGCGAACTCCAATATACCTCCGGATCGGCTTCCACAAAATCGGGAGCGGGGCTTTCCAGCGAATACTCGACGCCGGTTTCCGCGATTTGCTTTCCATGGTAATCAAAAACCACCGCTTTCAGCGCCGTTGTACCCAGATCGATTCCCAAGAGCAATTTGTTTTCCATTCTGATAAACCTCCTTGTACGCTGTAAAAGATATGAGGACGCAAAGTAAAACCGAAACAACCGGACCATGGACTCCGATCAGGGGTGAGGCGCGCAGCTCCATGTGACAACCGCTTCGCCGTCGCCGATGTTAAAGAGCCTGTGGCCGGTTTTTGGCGGAATCAGCAATGCATCGCCCTCTTCAAGCTCATAGTAGGTGTCGTCTTCCGGGAAATAGCAGGCCACATGGCCCTTGGCGCAAAAGAAGACCTCGTCCGCGATCTCGTGGCCGGGGTCAAGCCCGCCATGCCTGCCGCGCGGGAGAACGCTCATGCCAAAGGTGATTTGATCGGTCTGAAAGTAGTTGCGGCACAGCTCGTCGCCTTCAAACGTAATACGCGCCTGTCTGCGGGTGACAACAGTTCCTCTTTTGTCCATAAAAATACCTCCTTAAACTGATCGATTTATCATCAAAGGATCGGCTTGATCTCGAAGAATCGAATTTTGGTCATCTAATGATAAAATCTCGATTCTTCCATCTTTAATAATAAAAAAAACAATGTAAAAAGTCAATTTAATTTGAAATTTTATCATTTTTTACAAAAATTCAATCATATTATCGTTAAAAATTCATATAGGATAAGTATTTGCCCAAGAAAATATGGAATTATCGCACAATAAATCCTGCCTATTATTGTGCATTATATTCGTATAAATCGATTTTGATCCCCTTCTCTTTTTGGAGCAAAAAAGTTATTTATCAAATTATTATCAATTTTTAGATTGACATGCATCACTATTCGCAATATAATGCCAACAAAACGATCGTTTCATTATCCATAGCGGCAAAGAAAATCGAAATACAAAGACGCTTACACATGATTCTGGAGGTGCAGCGGGTACTATGAGTTACAGACTGAGCGTGGATGTTGGAGGGACTTTTACGGATATCGTCATGTTTGACGATGTAAAAAAGAAGGTCTATACCACAAAGGTTCATTCAACCCCTCACGATTCTTCCATCGGAATTGAAAACGGGATCAAAAAGATCTGCAAGCAACTCGGGATTGCGCCC
This sequence comes from Clostridiales bacterium UBA6114, assembly GCA_002423435.1. Taxonomy (GTDB): domain Bacteria; phylum Bacillota; class Clostridia; order Oscillospirales; family Butyricicoccaceae; genus UBA6114. Next base: position 59,348 of record DIWE01000011.1, on the reverse strand, counting down.
GGTGAAATTGCTTATTTTATTCACGGTACAACGGTAGCTACCAACGCGCTGCTGGAGCGAAAGGGCGCAAAGACGGCTCTGGTCACCACCAAGGGCTTCCGCGATATTCTGGAGATCGCAAGACAGGCGCGCCCGAATCTCTACGATTTCTGGGCGCAGAGGCCCCGGCCGCCGATTCCGCGCTATCTGGTTTTTGAGCTGGACGAACGCGTCTATTACGACGGAACCATTGTAAAGACTGTTAAAGAGGCCGAGGCCGCCGCTCTGGCGCAGAAGCTCAAGGCGATGGAGGTAGAATCGGTTGCCGTCTGTTTTCTTCATTCTTACAAGAATGCCGCAAACGAGCTTCGGACAAAAGAGATCCTCCGCTCCTGCATGCCCGGCGTACATATCTGCACTTCCTCTGAAACCTTGCCCGAAATCCGCGAATACGAGCGCTTCTGCACAACGGCGGTCAACGCCTATCTGATGCCGAAGGTGAAGGACTATATCGACAATCTTGACGTCAAACGGCAAAACCTCGGCATCCGGCCCGGCGTACATATCATGCAGTCCAACGGCGGCATCATGAGTTCCCACGCCGCCGGCGAAAGAAGCGTCCACACCGTATTCTCCGGTCCCGCGGGCGGCGTCCTCGCCAGTTTGTATATGTCCCGCCTGATTGAAGAAAAAAATGTCATCACCATCGACATCGGCGGTACGAGCACCGACCTGGCGCTCATAGAGAACCACGAAGCCGTGTTTACCTCCGGCGCCGAGCTGGGGGGATTCCCGGTCAAGGTCCCTACCATTGAGATGCACACAATCGGCGCCGGCGGCGGCAGCATCGCCTGGATCGACGCCGGAGGCGGCATCCGCGTCGGACCCCAGAGCGCCGGCGCATTTCCCGGTCCCGCCTGCTACGGAAACGGCAGCCTGCCGACCGTCACCGACTCCAATCTGATCATGGGCTTCCTCAATCCTGAAAACTTTCTCGGCGGTGAGTATCATCTGTCAACTGAAAAAAGCGTCGAGGCGGTCAACGCAGAGCTCTGCGCGAAGAACGGAATGGACACCATTCAGGCGGCATCAGGCGTGCGCCGTCTGGTCAACGCCAACATGTGCGGCGGAATCAACGTTATTTCCACTCAAAAGGGCTATGACCTCAGGGAATTTTCATTGATGGCGTTCGGCGGCGGCGGGTCCCTGCACGCGGTCGATCTCGCAGACGAGCTCAACATCAAAAAGGTGATCGTTCCGCAAAACCCCGGCATGTTCTCGGCGATCGGTTGTCAGCTTGCCAAGGTCCGCTACGACTATGTCCGCACAATCGTCACCGCCACCGACGAAATTACCACGGGGCAATACAACGCCTGCTATGATGAAATGCGCGCCGAAGCGGTCCTCGACATGGCGCGGGAGGGTTTTTCCGAAAAGGAGCTGGCGTTTGCGGCGACATCCGACATGCGTTACGGCGGACAGGCGTGGGAACTGAGCGTTGCGGTGCCCTCCCACATCGGCAGGAACGAGGAGTTCAGAGACTGCGAAAGGTCGTTTGAGGATATCCATCGCCGCACATACGGCTACATCCTCGGCGATAAAATTACGTTTGTCAATCTTCGGCTGTCGGCCTTCGCCGTCATCCCGGCGCTGGAATTCAAACGCTTTGAGTTCGAGCAGAGCGATGTCCCGGACGCCGCCGTCAAGGGGATCCGAAGAATGATGTTCGGCGGCGATTTTATCGAAAGCACCGTCTATGATCGCGACAGAATGCCGGTCGGATGCCGCGTCAGCGGTCCCGCAATGATCGAGGAATATGCCGCCTCCACCCCGATTCCTCCCGATTATACCGCGGCAATCGACGCCTACCGGAACATCGTTATTACAAGGGCAGAGGAAGCATGAAGGAGGTTTCTTACATGAGCAGAATCGACGGCATTACATTGGCGGTCATCGCCAACAACATGCAGTGGGCGACCGAGGAGATGAACACCTACCTGACGAAATCGGCCTTCTCGTCCAACATAAAGGTGCGCAAGGACTGTTCGTGCGCATTGTACGACCGCGGGGGAAACATCGTCGCCCAGGGCACCTTTATCCCGGTTCACCTGGGAATCATGGCGCAGACTCTAAAAGAGCTCCTGAAGCGTCACCCTGTTGAAACAATCAGGGAGGGGGACGCCCTCATACACAACAACCCCTATATGATGGGATCGCACCTGTTCGATATCATGATTTTCACCCCCGTCTTTTTTGAGGGCGAGATCATCGCTTTTGCCGGTTCGCTTGCCCATCACGTGGACGTCGGCGGCAACCCGATCAGCTATGTGTCCAAAACGCTTTACGAAGAGGGCGTGATCATCCCCGGCCTCAAGATTATGCGCGAGAACGTATTGCAGGAGGATCTCATCTCCTTCATCACCGCAAACGTCCGCACTCCCTACGAGTTCCGCGGCGATATGATGGCGCAGCTCGCGGCCTGCGCCCGGGGCGACGTCCGCATCAAGTCATTGGCGAAAAAGTATGGGCGGGAGAATTTGCTCGAATACTTTTCCGCACTTCTTGATTACTCTGAAAACGGAATGCGTGCCGCGATCAGGGCGCAGCCAAACGGCTGCTACTCCTTTGAAGACAAGCTGGAGATCGACGGACCTGCGCACCGCGACAGGAGCATCAGGACCAAGGTAACGATCGGGGACGAAGACATCACAGTGGACTTTGACGGTTCCGACATTCCCGGCGAGTACGGATACAACGCGCCGCCGTCCGTTACTTATTCCGCGGTCTATTATTCGATCAAGGCCATCCTGGGCAGCGACGTGCCCACCAATGCCGGCGCATACCGCGCGATACATATCAAGTTTCCCGAATATACCAGCATCATCAACGCGCAAATGCCCAGTGCAATCGCGGGGTGCAACTGTATGCCGGCGCAGAGGATCTGCGACGTGGTCATCGGCGCGTTTTCCAGGCTGATCCCCGAACGCGTCTGCGCCTGCGACGGCCATTGGAACGCAATCAGCCTTGTCGGCAATGACCCCAGAATCAACCGCAACTTCTCCTATGTCGAAACCTACGGCGCCGGCCGCGGCGCAAAGTACAACGAGGACGGGGCAAACGCGCACCAGACGCATATGACCAATACCGCCAATGCGCCGGCGGAGATCATTGAGCTGGAACACCCGTTCCGCGTCGAACGTTACGCGCTCCTGCCCGATACGGGCGGCGCCGGAAAATACCGGGGCGGGCTCGGTATGGTCAGGGAGCTTACCTGTCTGACCGATACCAACGTCTCCATCATAACAGGGCGGCCGTTTACGGGCACTTACGGACTGGACGGCGGCCAGCCCGGCGGGACCGATTATGCAAGCGTGACCCCTCCGGGAGGCAAGCCCGAGCGCAGCATCAGCGGGGTCGCGGTCAGGGCGGGCACCACCGTCACCATTACCACCAGCGGCGGAGGCGGGTACGGCAATGCCGCCGAGCGCGATCACCAACTGATCGAATGGGACCTGCTAAACGGCTATATTTCCGCCGAAGCGGCAAGGAGAGATTACGGCGTCGAGCTCGACCCCGAAACCTCAAAGATCGTCTACCGGCAAAGCTGAGCCTCCAAGATATACAGAGAGCCTATATACAAAACATAAAAGGAGTGTGCGCCGTGAGTTCTGAACTGTTGTTTTTAAGTGAACCCGAGATGATCAAGGCCGGAGGCCTCGACATGGAGATGTGTCTGAGTGCGGTGGAAGAGATGTACCGCCTCATTCACAGGGGAGATTATATTATGGGGGGACCGTCCTTAAACGAGCACGGTATCCGCCTGGTATTTCCCGAGACCTCTTCATTCCCCGATATGCCTCTGGCCGGCCCCGACAGGCGTTTCATGGCTATGATCGCCTACGTCGGGGGACGTTACAACGTCTGCGGCTGCAAGTGGTACGGCTCCAATCGGGCAAACCTCGAAAAGGGACTCCCCCGGTCAAATCACCTTGTCATTGTCAACGACAGCGATACCGGCATGCCGCTGTGCGCTATGGTCGGAAATCTGGTCAGCGCCATGCGCACCGGCGCCGTCCCCGGCATCGCCGCAAAGTATCTCGCGCGCGACGGCGCCGGGGTGCTCGGTCTGGTCGGCGCCGGGGTCATCAATCACGCCACGCTGATGGGCATGGTGCACACCATGCCCGATCTGAGGCTGGTCAAGGTATATGACATCGTGGCGGAAAAAAGCAGGTCGTTTTCAAAGGAGATGGCCGAAGCATTCGGTGTCCGGGTTGAAGCAGTCGGCTCGCTCGAGGACGCCGTGGTCGGCTCCGATGTGGTGCACGTCGCCGCTTCGGGTAAGAACCCGCCCCACCTGAGAACGGAATGGCTGAGCGACGACGTTCTGATCGAGCTGTCCGCGGGCGGAAAGCTCGACGACGACTTTCTGTTCGGGGCAAACCTCGTTATGGACAACTACGCGATGCATGACGTCTGGTACGATACCGACCGGATCGATGTTCCATCCTTTGAGGTTGTCCGGCTGGTCAGAGAGGGTAAGCTGAGCCGGGAACAGGACATCATAGAAATGGGCGCGGTAGTGGAAGGAGCCGCCGCAAACCGCGTGAAGAACGGCCGGCCGACGATCTTCAACGCACAGGGGATGCCGGTTTACGACGTCTCGTTTGCTTATGACATTTATCAGCGCGCCCTCAGACAGGGCAACGGCATAAAGCTGCCGCTGTGGGATGCTCCGCATTGGGTTTAATCCCTGAATAACTCCTTGCTATCGCCGAGACACGGAAGGCCTGTCATATTCCGCACATTAATTAGAAAATGATCAGAAAGGGAGGAACGCAATGCCTACCAAGTCCGTGAAAAAAATAGTCCTGGCGACCGACAAGGTTGTCGAAGTGTTTCGCATGCTATGCGTGATTCTATCCGCGCTTTTTCTATGCTTAATGGCCTTACAGGTATTTATGAGATATTCGTTGAACTCCCCGATCTACGGTATCGACGAAATGGTAACCTGCCTGATGGTGTGGTATTGTTCCATCGGCACCGCTATTGTCTTTTGGGAAGAGGCGCACGCGATGATTGTCTACTTCCTCAGATTCTTTCCCAAGTCTTTCCAGTGAGCGGTCGAGTTTTGCGAAAACATCCTCATATTTGTCGGCGGCATAGTGTTTATACGCGCCGGCATGCTGCTTTTCCCCATGCAGGTGAAAATGACCCCGGTAGGGGGGCTGCCTTTCAGCCGGGTATATTACAACTCCCTTCCGATCGTTGTGATGGGCGTCATGGTGATTTTGCTGGAAGTGATCCGGTTTCTGCGGTTCCTCTTTGACCGCGAGGACTATGAAAGCCGCGAGAGAAAGGGGGACAACTAGAATGATTGAGCCGTTGGTGTTATGGTGCCTAGGAATTTTTATGGTAATGATTCTGCTGGAGGTGCCCATGCCGTTTGCGATGGTGACGTCATCCCTGATCTATAGCATATGGCACGGGCAGAGCCTTGTGATGTATGCTCAAAGAACTGCCGCATCCTTTTCGGATTACACCCTGCTGGCAATTCCCGCATTTCTTTTCGTAGGCTGCTTTATGAACGAAATCGGGCTGACCACCTTGATATTTGATTTTTGCGGGAAGATGATCGGGCATATTCACGGCGGACTGGCGCATGCCAACGTCCTGGCGAGCATGGTATTCGCCGGAATGTCCGGCTCGGCATTGGCGGATGCCGGCGGTTTGGGCAACATCGAGGTCAAGGCGATGCGCGAAGCCGGATACGACGAGGAATTTTCCGTCGCAATTACCGCTGCATCCTCCGCAATCGGACCAATTATCCCGCCCAGCATCAATTTTGTCGTGTACGGTTTTATGACCCAGACTTCGGCGGTGGCCCTGTTCATCGGAGGGCTGATACCCGGCATTCTGATGGGAATCACAATGATGATCTGGGCTTATATCGCGGTCAGGTATTTACATGTCAAAGCGCCACTGACCGAAAAGGCTTCAGGCAAGGAGCGCTTCAGATCGTTTGTGAAGGCAATTCCCGCGCTGAGCGCGCCGATATTGTTGATTTGCGGCATTCTTACAGGCGTGTTCACCACGACAGAGTGCGGAGTAGTAACCGCCGTTTACTGTATGCTGCTGGGTCTTTATTATCACAAAGTCAATTTCAGAATCATAAAGGAAGCGCTTAAGCAGACTCTGACCACAACCGCGATGACCATATTTCTGATTGCCACCGGCGCAGTATTCAACTGGATGCTGATTACCGGCGGCGTGGTCAATTACCTCACCGGCATGCTGTTGGGCCTGGACAGCGCCGCGCTGACACTGCTGGTGCTCAACTTCATACTCCTCGTCATGGGCTGCTTCATGGGAAGCATGTCGATTCTGATTATGGTCGCCCCGCTCCTTTCCTCTTTGGCCACCGGGCTGAACCTGAATCTGGTGCATTTAGGCGTACTGTCGGTGCTCAATATGACAATGAGCCTCATTACGCCTCCGATGGCGCCGTCGCTCTTTACGACCTGCCGTATTTCCGGGGTCAAATTTGAAGGAGCGCTCAAACATGCCGTTCCGTTCCTTGTTCCACTGGTCGTCACGCTGCTGTTGATCACCTACATCCCCCAGCTGGTGCTATGGTTGCCAGGATTATTCAACCTGTTATAAAAAATCAAGGAGGAAAAGAAATGAAAAAGAGCGTTGCCCTGACTTTGGCAGTTATATTGCTCCTTGCCGCGGCCACAGGCTGCGGGCCGGGCGCCCCCGCCTCTTCCGGGACATCCGGCGGCAGCACCGCCGATTCCCAAAGCGTCGTCCCGGCCTCGTCGGACCAGGTTTACCGCCTTAAGATCGGAACCATCACCGCGCCCACCCATCCCACCAGCATCGCCGCAAACATGTTGGTCGGTACACTGGACAAACGCTCCGACGGTCGTATCAAAGCTGAGCTATTTATCGCAGAGCAGCTCGGCAACGAGGCAACCCAGCTTGAAAATCTCCAAGCCGGTCTGCAGGAATGCATCATTTCTTCTGCCGAAAAATTTTCCACTTACAACGCCGACTTCAACATCCTCGGCATGGCCTTCGCGTTTGAAAGCAAGGAGCATGTGGCAAAGTTCCTTGATTCCGAGCTTGGAGCCACCATGAATCAGGATCTAATTGAGACCTACGGCCTGAGAAATCTTAGCGGCTATTTCTGGAAGATGCCGCGCGCACTCCTGTCCAAGACGCCGATCCTGACACCAGGCGATTTAAAGGGAAAGAAAATCCGCATCCCGAACATACCAATCTGGGAAAAGAACTTTACCGCCCTCGGGGCTGTGCCGGTCATTATCAATTACGCCGACTTCCCCATGGCTCTGCTTACGGGAACCGTCGATGTCGGTGAAACCACATACGAAACCATCTACGGCATGAAGCTGCACGAGGGAGGTCCCTGCATATCCATGGTCGATTATGCTTATCCTCTTGAAATCTGTACGGTCTCGGAGTCCTGGTGGCAAACCCTTCCGCCGGACATTCAGCAGATTTTTGAGGAGTGCGTGGAAGAGGCGGCTTCTTATTATTACGATCTGAATGTGCAAAACTGGGAAACCGATAAGCAGAAGATCATTGAAGAGGGCGGTTCTTTCTACGAGGTGGACCGGAAGGCGTGGATGGATGCCGTCAAGCCGCTGGCCGAGCAGCTTGAAACCGAAAAATACTGGAAGACCGAGGGCCTCTACGAAAAGGTCCAGGCCCTCAAATAATTTCCGGACAGACGGCTGATCGGCGTTACGGCACGCCGGTCAGCCGGAGCCGCAGACCTCTCATAGAGGTGTGCGAGTTTTAAGTCATTATTGGAGGAATTGATTATGCGAAACGGGCCGAATCTGATCGTCATGCTGACCCATGACGACGTCACAGTACACAATGCGCTTGAAATTTTTGAATCCTGCAAGGATCTTGACGTGCAACACTGGGGATTCAAAAATGTCGGTCTGCCTGTGGAACAAATGAAGGACCTTGTCGCGGCAATGAAGGCTGCCGGAAAGACGACCTATCTGGAAGTTGTAACCTACGATGAAGCTTCCTGCCTCAAGGCGGCCGGGCTGGCGGCCGCCTGCGGGGTTGATGTCCTGATGGGAACACGTTACTACGACTCGGTGCAGGCCCTTCTTAAGCAAAACCATGTGACATACAGCCCTTTTGCCGGCAAGGTTTCCGGCAGCCCGAGCATTCTGGAGGGCAGCAACGAAGAAATTATAGCGGATGCCAAAGCCATGATGGAAAAGGGCGTCGATACTTTTGACGTCCTTGCATACCGCCATGTCGTCGACGGCGAGAAGCTGGCCTATGATTTCTGCTCCGCCGTCAAAGCGCGCGTCTGTATTGCTGGCAGCATCTCGAGCTATGAGCGGATCGGCGTTATGTTCGACATAATGCCATGGGCTTTTACCATGGGAAGCGCATTGTTCGGCAAAAGGTTTGTCGAAAACGGCAGCTTCCGCGACAACCTGATCGCGGTTGTCAGCTACATGAGGGCCATGACCAGTAAAGCCGCGATCGTCGGAGGGTAAAAACACATGGATGTCTCTCTGTCACAAGCTCAAATGTTGACCTCCCCCAATCCGTTCTGCCTGGTCGGCAGTCTTACAAAAAAAGGAACAACCAATCTGATGGCTGTTTCCTGGTGGACTTACCTGTCCAATCGCCCGGCCAGTATTGCGGTCTGTATCAATGCAAAGGCCTATACCAACCAGCGTATTAAGGAAACCGGCGAGTTTTCAGTCTGCGTTGCGGACGAAAGCCTGGCGAAAGCGGCGATGCAATGCGGGACTACAAGCGGACGGACGGTGGATAAGGCGGCCGTATACGGAATCGAGCTTACGCCGTCGCTCGAAATCGCACCCGCGCTGGTTAAAAAAAGCCGCGTCGCAATGGAATGCCGCACTATGCAGTGCGTCCCCTTGAGCGATCACGATCTTTTTATCGCGGAGGTCGTCGCGCTGCGGACAAACGCTTCTTATCGGGCGCTCTTTGCCACGAAGGGATACGGCGAGCTTTTACCGGTATCATTGCGGCCCGATTGAAAATTTATGTCGTTTATGAGGGTCTGCCCTATCCCGTCTCTTGGTCGCTCTTATGAAAATGGGGGCGTCGCGAAATGCATAGATATGCATTCTCACGACGCCCCCTCGGCGTTTTTTCGTATCGGACCATGGTTTTTGCATTTTTCCCGTATTGCCTTGCGCCATTTGGCGCAGGGAGTTCTCATTTCGGCGTGACTGACCTTTTTAAAAATACATGAACAGGTTGCATTTGATCATGCCGTTGTACAGCTTTCGTTTTTTGACGGCGGTGCGCCCGAATATGCGTTCAAAATCGGCGTGCGAGGACAGAAGATAGAGCTTCCAGCCGGGAAGATGCGCCGACGCCGCCCCGAAGGCGCGGTAAATCCGCTCGGCGTCCGACTTCTGAAGCATCCTCTCGCCGTACGGCGGGTTGGTGACAATCAGCCCCTCCGGGGTCTCTCTCTTAAATTTTGCGGCGTCGGCCCTCTCAAAGCGAATATGCTCCGAGACTCCGGCCTTTTGGGCGTTGCTTTTTGCGATTTCAAGGGATTTTTCATCGATATCGCCGCCCCAGATGGAGTACGGCCCCCGGTATTCCAGGCTTTTTGCCTCCTCTGCGGCTTTTTCCCAGATATCGTCGGGGAGCCATTTCCAATGCTGCGCGTCGAAGCCGCGGTTTAGGCCGGGCGCGCGGTTTAACGCCGCCATTGCGGCCTCGATCACGATCGTTCCGGAGCCGCAGAACGGGTCGCAAAACTCGCCCTTGCCGCGAAAGCGGGAAAGGCTGACCATCCCGGCCGCGAGCGTCTCGCGCAGAGGGGCTTCGTTCCCGACGGCGCGGTATCCGCGTTTATGGAGGCCGGCGCCCGAGGTGTCGAGGAACAGCGCGGCCATATCCTTCATTATGGAAAACCGGATCTGGTATTTTGCGCCGGTTTCCTCAAACCAGTCTATGTTATACCTGGCTTTGAGCCGTTCCACAACCGCTTTTTTGACGATGCTCTGGCAGTCCGGCACAGAGCCGAGCCTCGAGTCAAGCGAATAGCCCTTGACCGGGAAAGCGCCGTCCGGCGGAATATAGTCCTCCCACCGAAGGGCCTTTGTCCCTTCAAAAAGCGCGTCAAAGGAAGGCGCCGGAAACTCGCCGATTCTGATCAGCACGCGCTCCGCCGTCCTGAGCCTTACATTCGCGCGGGCGACGTCCTCCTCTCCCCCGGAAAACAGCACCCGGCCGTTTAGAACCCGGACGTCGCGCATATCAAGCCGCTTAAGCTCGTCGCCCAAAACAGACTCGATGCCGAACAGACAGGGGGCGCACATTTCAATATTCGTCATCCACTCACCATTTTCATTTGAAACTGATTTCCATTATACCATATCGCACAGCGGTTATTATACACGATTTCGCGTCCTTTTTCTCGCCTCTCACGAGGCAACCGAAAAAGATGCCCGACTGGGCATCTTTTTATTTTTTAGCGGGCATCGGCCTGCTTTTACTTTGATTTTGCCTTCTTGTGCATGCAGGTTTAAACCATATCGCCGCGAACCAATCCCAAAACAACATCCACAATATGTTTTGCCGTTAAACCGTAACGAAACTGCAGATAGTCCTGCGGACCAACCTCTCCGAATTCATCCTCCACCGCAACATATCCAAATAAAGCGGTGGATTTGCCGACCAATGATTCGGCAATGGCGGAAGTTAAGCCGCCGACGCGGTTGTGATTTTCTGCTGCGACGACTCTTCCCGTTTTATTGGCATATCTGATTACCGCTTCCCGATCTAACGGCTTGACAGTGAACATATCAGCCACGGTGATTTCGACTCCCCGCCCTGCAAGAACATTTGCAGCCTGCAGAGCTTCATGTACCATAATCCCGCACGCAAATACCGCCGCATCTTTCCCTTCCCGCAGCACAGCGGCTTTGCCGATAGAAAACTCGCTGCCGTCGGCATACACCTTTGCGTTATTCTTGCGGCCGACACGTATATATTTTACGCCCGGACGATCTTTACACTTTGTGAGCACATCGGTAAGCATCGCCGCATCCGTGATGTCGATGACCGTTGCGTCGGGCAGCGCGCGGTAGAGCGCCATATCCTCGAACGGCATATGTGTGCCGCCGTTAAAGGCGGCACATACGCCGGGGTCTGTACCGATAATCGTGATGTCGTTTTTTGCATATCCCCCTGATAAAAACACCTGATCATAGCAGCGCCTGGATGCAAACGATCCAAATGTATGCATAATGGGCTTAAATCCCGCAGATGCCAATCCGCATGCCACACCGGCCATGTTTGCTTCCGCAATGCCGCAGTTGATCGCACGCTCAGGATTCACCTTCGCCCACTCGGCCGTACCGATACAACTCATCAGATCTGCATCCAGGTAGATCACTTTTTCATCCTGTTCGCAGAGCAATGGGATTTGCTTCCCGAGCAATTCTTTAAATGTAACATTATCCATTGTTCCATCATAGACAATTTTCAGCATACCCGTCCCCCTCCCGTTTCCATCGCGTCCAGCTCGGACCTCAGCTGTTTCAGCCATGAATCCCATTTTGCCTGAGGCACAGATAAAGAATGATTGGAACCGGTCTGTTCAATTTCTTTCACGCCGCAGCCCTTAATTGTATCCAGTATGACCGCGCGCGGCTTATCCCTATCCTGTTTTTCTTTTCGTACGGCATTATAGATGGCTTCCACATCATTTCCGTTTATACGTACCGCGTCAAATCCGAATGTTTCAAATTTTGCGCGCAGATCGCCCACAGGCAGAATCTCAGCAGTCGGGCCATCCAACTGTTTTTTATTGTCATCGATCAGCCAGACCATATTCGAAAGTTTTTTGGCTGAAGCAAACATCGCGGCCTCCCATACCTGGCCTTCGTTTTGCTCACCGTCGCCAACAATCAGAAAAATCCGGCTTTTATAACCGAGCAGCTTACCCCCCATAGCCATGCCGCAAGCAAGTGACGTACCCTGTCCCAATGATCCGGTCGTCATGTCTATTCCACGCGTTTTGTTGCGGTCACAATGGCTGGGGAGGTTCGTTCCCGGCTGATTGAGCGTCTTCAGTTCTTCATATCGGAAATAGCCTTTATTTGCCAAAGCCGCATATACGGCGGGGCCGGCGTGCCCTTTGGAACAGACCAGTTTATCCCTGTCGGCGCGATCCGGATCGGCTGCATCCGCATCCATGACAGCGCCGTAAAGCACGGCCAGGGTATCCGCAATGCTCAAGCTGCCTCCCGCATGGCCAAAGCCAAGCGCCTTTAGCTGCTCCAATATACCGATGCGTATCTTTAAGGCCTCTTTTTTCAATGCAAATTTCAATCTGTCGTCCATAATTCTGTCCTTACCTTACAGCCACTTGCCGATCCCAAGATATTTATTTGTTTGCCCTGTTCCTTCCTCGCGTGTAAGCTGCATTTTTATAGCCGCACGGATTCCGTCGATCGTTTCAGGAATGGTCACGCTTTCCTGCGGGATGTTGATTGCAAACATGATATCGTTTCCGCTTTCCACAATGCTGTCCTCCCAAAGGCCGATCTCATACATGTCGCCGCGCGGATTACCCAGATCCCGGGCGTATTTGAACAGCGAAGCGTTGCCCAAAAAACCCTCTTCAATACTGACCACACGGATACGGGGATGCTGCCGAAAGGCCTTCAACGCTTTTTCCTTGGTGATTTTTTCGTTTTTCGCCGTGGCAACCACAGTGATTATGTGCCCATGCGTGATGGGCGTATGTACGAGTATGCCCGTCGCCCGGACATGAGGCATAATGGTCATCATGTCAACAGCCTGATGGGAAGGGGCCTTATCGATCTGCAATGCGTTTGTCAGTCCGCGGTGATAGTCGCCAGGGTCGGCGACGCGGCGGATGATGGTGATCGCGACACGGTCAAGTCCATATAGTCTGTCCAGGCAGTCCACTGCCCGGATCAGGCCGGTTGTATTGCAGCTTGTCAGCTTTAAATAATCCGCGCCGATGCCTTTCTCATAATTTGCGTAACCATGAAAAAATACATCTGCAACTGAATTTTTTTCCCCGCCCTGGAATATGGCCTTTACGCCGTTTTTCTCATACAGCTTCTTATTCCTTTCACCGACGCCGCCCGGCGAAGCGTCCAGCATAATGTCAACCTTGCCCACAAGATCGTAAAAGCTGCCCGAGATTGGGATTTTAAGAGCGTCAAACCGTTTTTTATCCGCGCCTTCAACCAGATACAGATCATAACGCATACCCTTTTCACATAACGCCCGAATGGATAAAGTAGGCGCAAGATCCGCGATACCTATAAGCTCCATGTCCGCCTGCAAAGCGACGCCATCCGCCAAACGTTGCCCAATCGTGCCGTAGCCCGCTACGCCTACTTTGATTTTTGCCATTTCTGTCTTCCTCCCGCTATATTATTTAATAAATAAATGTTCCGTGGACTTAAGATGCGCAAGCCCTTTTCTTGCCAGTTCATCTCCGTCGGAGGCCATCTTGCGCCATATACAGCTTTTGGATGCGACTCCGGAAAATGCCGGATCAAAGCTCTCAATGGACAGCGCGCCGTCATAGCCAATCTTAATTAAAGAATCATACAGCGCTTCCCATGGAACCATGCCCGTTCCCGGTATGCCGCGATGGCTTTCGCACGCGTGAAAAAAACCGAGACTTCCGCCGGCACATTGAATTGCTTCCCGGAAACTGTTTTCCTCGATCATCATATGGAAACTGTCCAAATGAATCTTGACGTTTGGAAGACCAACTGCCCGACAGTATAGCGCAGCATCCTGTGCGGTATTTAAGAAATGAGTGAGATATCGATTAATAATCTCGACCGCTAAAATAAGACCGCCGAGCTGCGCGGCATATTCACCCGCCATACGCATATAATCCACGCTCCGCTCCCATTCCGTTTTTGTTCTGGGGCGGTTCGTCTTATATCCCCAGGCTGCGCCGATCACGCCGGACAGGATCGGCGCTCCCAGCTCATACGCAAGATCAATAAACCGTTTTATGCGTTCTTGTGCTCTTGAGCGGCAAGCGACATCCGAGGAAATGGGGTTTGCTTCCTCCGTCATATTGCAATTAATCACAGCTTTCAGCCCGGTTTCGCGGATTGCAGCGGCAATTTTTTTTGCAGGAAATCCCTCCTGATCGGGTATTGACATATCAATCAGGTCAAATCCCAGCTCTTTGACATGATGTACAATCTCCACGCTTCTTTTATCGTTCCCAAATGATTCACTCCACAGCAAGGTGTTTACACCGTAATCAAACAGTTTATTGCACACTTTTTTTCTCCCCTGCCTCCCATTCCGCCATGATCGCCTTATCGCCCCCAAACGGCGGTACCAACACCCAAAGGAGAACCATTTCCTCGTCGGCGGAATCGTTGAAGGTTTGATGCGGTATGCCGGGCGGAGCGTATACCGTTGTGAATGGTTTGAGCGCGAACTCGTCTTCGCCAAGCTTCATATGGCCGTCCCCTTTGATGCAAAAGAACATTTCGCCTTCCTCGTGTCCGCGAAAGTCGGATTTGGATCCGGGCGGTATCTCAGTCAGACCGGCTGCAATATCGTCCTGGGAGGCATCCAACTGAGGTGAAAGCAACAGGCGGAGTGTTCTTTTATACGGCGCATCCTTTTCGATCCACGGCGCAGTGCCCCTGTTCCCGACATAATACATACTGATTCCCCTTCCGCATATTCACGCGTCATTCCAAAGCTTTTTGGTATTGCATATTGAACGGCTTATGCCGTCCCATCCGTTTCCGGATGCTTCCTCGATACACAGCCATCCCTGAAACCCATGCCGCTTCAAAAAGCGAAATATTTCAAAGTTCGGCGTTACACCCTCCCCGATAACGACAGGTAAAAAGCGCCCTTTTTCCGCCATATCGGAAACGTGGACGGTACGAATCATATCTGCAATTTTGGGCAGGACATCCAAAGGATTGTCCCCGTAAGCCGTAATGTTTCCCGTATCGAAATTAATGCCGATTCCGCTTCCGCGAAGCTGTCCGGCAATATCCAAAAAGATGTCCGTCGGATGGCTGAAATCCACATAATCCCATGCGCTCGGCTTCGCATGGTCCTCAAATACCAAGGTAATGCCGTAGCGATTGGCAGCAGGCACGGAAGCCAGAAGGCCCTCCACGGCATAACGAATTCCATCTTCACGGCCGATTCCGGGATGCGCCTGGCCGGCAAGCACGCGCAGATATTTGATCTGGAGGGCCGAGCAGACGGCAATGTCCCGCGCGAGATAGCTGCGCTCCCTCATGCGTTGTAATTCGTCCGGGTGTGTAAAATCCGGATAGGTTGTCGCCATAATAACCGGAATGCCGGCATCATGCAATTCCCGTTTTACACGTCTGATATATGCCGGCGTATGGTTCTTTACGAACGTCATACTGATGTCTATGCCGTCGAGTCCCATTGATTTGCCCCGCGCCGCCCATTCTCCGATTGAAATGATGCCGTTGCTCAGTTCTTCAAACAACGAAATCGGCAAACAACTTATCGGCACATGAACTCCCCCTGTGATCATTATCGTACGCCTACAATTTTCAGATAGTCATTCGGGTGCTCGCTTTGTTCGACCAGCGCTTCCGGCAATTCTTCAAACGGAACCACCTTGCTTATAATCGCCGACATATCCAGCCTGCCCGAAGAGATCAGTTCCAATGCCTCGCCGAATTCGCCTTTGCTGGTTCTGGACCCTTTGACAACCAGTTCTTTCTTTGTGATCAGCGAGGTAGGAAGCGTAATTTCGCCCTTCGGCCATCCAAGCAGTGCTATTCTTCCTAAGTAGGATGCATAATGCAGAGAATTTGCAACACCGGCCCCCGCACCGGAAGCCTCGATTACGGTCTCCGACATTCTGCCGTTTGTCAGCTCTTTGATGCGCATGACGGCGTTCTCTGCAGCCGGATTGATTGTATGTTCTATTCCGTGTCTTTTTGCCTCGTCCAATCGTTCCTGGACGATATCCACCAAAATAGGCTCGGCGCCGTATAACTTTGCAACCATTGCAGACAGCAGACCAATTGCACCCGCGCCTATGATCGTTACATGCTCCGATGGCTTCGGTTCAATCGTATGGACCGCATGCAGCGCGATGGTTAAAGGTTCTGCCATTGAGAGATGAGGCCACGAGAGGTTTTTTGGCGCCTTAATAAGCATTTTTGCAGGATGCAGGCAGTATTCGCACATTGAACCGTCTGTCTGGCATCCAAGCACCTCGAGATGCTCGCAGCAATTTGTCCTGCCTTTTAAGCAGGGATAACATTTCCCGCAATAGAGATAGGGATCCAAAACCACCCGGTCACCGATGCAAAATCCGCTATTCTCCTCATCTGTCTCCACAACTATGCCTGCCGTCTCATGCCCGATAATCAGCGGATAATGGCAGTTCGGATGTCTATAACGATATGCGTTCACATCGGACCCGCAGATGCCGACGGCTTTTACCTTTATCAGAGCCATGCCGGGCATAATACTTGGTATTGGAATCTCCTTCAAATAAATCTTGCCCGGCTCCTCGATGCATACAGCTTTCATTTATATGACCATTCCTTTCCGCTGCGCTTTTTGGCACAAAACGACCACGAAAAAGGAATGGTCATATTGTGCATGTGTTGCCGCTTCTCATAGGGGCGTTAAACTCGCACCCAAATCTGGAAGTTTGAATTCTTTCAAACTTGTTCCTCCGGATCAATCCACTTAAAATATTGAAAGAACGGTTTGCTCTTGCGATAGCGGAATTCCTCCTGATGTTCCCTCGGCCAGTCGTATATCCCCCCTCCGGTCTTAGGTCCCAGCTTTCCTTGCTCTAAGCAGTGAAGCACCGGTTTTTGCGGTCCCTGAGCCGTGCAGAGAGTCGGAAAAAGATAGGTCTGCACTTCATTTTGGAGATCCAACCCGCAGCTGTCGTAATACTCAAGCACACCTACCGATTCAAACCGCGGACCGAAGCTATACAGAATGGTACGGTCGATATCCTGCGCGCTTGCGATCCCCTGCTCCAGCAGATAAAGCGCCTCCCGGTACATGGCATGCATGATTCTGTTGCCGATAAATCCCTCAATGCTGCGATTGAGAACGACCACCTTTCGCCCGATCGATTCCAGGATCTCTATTGCGTATTTGAGCACCGATTCATCGGTAAAACTGCTTTTTACAATTTCCACGCAAGGTATTAAGTGCGGCGGATTCCAGGGATGCGCGACGATCAGGCGGTTCTTTTTGATTAGTCCCCCGGCTAACTCGTCGGCGCTGATTGCCGAGGTCGCCGATGCGATGATTACATGCTCTCCGCAGTATTCTTCGAGCTTCCTGTAAACACTGTGTTTAACGTCGAGGCGTTCAAATACGGCTTCCAATACAAACGTAACATCACATAACGCCTCATAGGATTGTGTTATCGTGAGGTTTTGCATGAATCGGTTTACATAAGATTCCGGCAGAATTCCCGCTTTCACCAGATCATAAAGATTCTCGCGAACGCCGTTTTCACCGCGCAGGCACTCAGAATCGTTTATCCCCATCATGTGGACATGATAGCCGTTGGCAATAAACAAAGCCGCGAGACCCGTTCCAATCAAACCGGTACCAACAATGCCGATTTGCTCGCAGCTTTTTCTTTCCTTTTCTCCCATTCGGAGCCCCTTCCCTCTATTTCCGGAATATATAATACCGTCAAAGCACCAGATCCGTCAGCCATAGCCATAACGGTATTGTTGCGATCGAAAGGACCGTTGATAAAAAAATTGCCATAGAAGAATGCAGTCCGTCGCATTCATATTTTGTCGAATAGATCGACATGGTTGCGGCAATCGGCATACAGCAATAGATCATCGCAACTCTGAAAAACAGTTCTCGAACGCCGATCAGACATAATAACCCAAAGACCGCCGCAGGAGCAATCAGATTGCGCAGCAGGGCCATGATAAATACGCGCGGTTCTTCGAACAGCCGCCTCATCGGAAGATCCGACAGCAAAACTCCGCAAAACATCATACCCAGCGGCGATGCCATTGAGGATATGGATGTCATCGCTTTAAATAGCGGCTCAGGAAAAGAGACCCCAATAAGGTATAGCGCAATGCTCAACGGAATCGCAATCGTCGGCGGATTCAGCATGTTCTTCCAGTTTGTTCGAATGCTCTCCGAAAGGGCCGTACGGCCGTCGGGAAGCGTCATTATCAAAGGCGTGCCCATAAATACAAGCACACGTGTGGGGATCATCAGAATCATAAGGCATATCACACCGTTTACGCCCAACAGCTCGTTAATCAGCGGAAGCCCGACAAATGTGGCGTTTGGGCAGATTGTTGCAAATACCAGCGACCGGGACAGCGGATCCTTTTTGTTAATTATCCTGTTTGCCGAAGCCGCACATATATACATCACAGCCATAAACGCGGCGAACAGCCCCAAAAGCTGCGGTGTATTGCGAAGTAAGCCTTCCGAAAAGCTCCCCATAAAAGATGTAAGCACCAGACAGGGTAAAACAAGGTTGAATATTACGGAAGAAAGATTCTTTCCAAAGTGCTCATCGACAATATTCAGTTTTCTCAGAATAACGCCGGACAGCATCACCAGCGTTATCTGAAAAACAAGTTTAAAAGATGTCAATTGGTTCCTCCATCAGCCCCATTTGTACTCAGTTTAGTTTTTGCGTTCTCATCCTTGATTTCCTGACAGTTTTATAAATGTTATATGCAATCACAAGCAAAGCAGCGGCCAGGAATACGGCCGTTATCGGGCGTTGAAAGAATACAAGCAGATTGTTGTGGCTGATCTGCAACGCGCGCCGCAGATTCGTTTCCACCATACCGCCGAGCACAAAACCAAGAATCAGGGGCGGGAGCGGGAATCCGTATGCGTCAAGCAGATAACCGACGATCCCCAAGGGCAAAAGGATCCAGCAATCGAAAAGCCGGTTATTTGCCGCGAAGGAGCCCACCATACAAAACATGATGACAACCGGCAGCAATATCTGTCTTGGCAGCGTCATCAGCTTTACGAACCCGGGCATTCCGAACGTTTCAATCAACACGGTCATGACGGCGGCAATGACCATTGCCGCAAAGATGCAGTAAACCACATCCGCGTTCGCCTTAAAAAGGAGCGGGCCGGCTTGAATCCCGTAAATCAGGAAAGCGCCCAGCAAAATCGCGGTGGACGTGTCGCCGGGGATTCCCAGTGTGAGAAGCGGAATCATCGCGCCGCCTATGGAAGCGTTGTTCGCGGTCTCGGTCGCCACTACGCCGTCGATAATGCCGGTTCCAAATTTTTCGGGGTATTTCGAGGAATTCTTTGCGGCCGCGTAGGCCAGCATGTTCGACGTGGCACCCCCGATACCCGGAAGTATACCGATAAAAACGCCGATCAGGCCTGAACGAAGCATGTTCCACTTCTGCCCTATAAACTCGCGAAGCGTAAAGCCGAAGCCTCTCATCCTGTTTGTTTCCTTGTTTTCGTAACGAATCTGCCGCGATTCCTTCGCGGCCTTGATGAGCTCGGGTATCGCATAGATGCCCACCAGAACCGGAAGCATATTAAAGCCTCCGCTGAGTTCGTTTAGGCCGAACGTAAAACGCATGGCAGAATCTATGGGCGCCATGCCGACCATCGTGAGGGATAACCCGACCAGGGCGCTGATAATTCCTTTGGTCATGGTTTTTCCCGCGAGACCGGCCACGAGCGTCATGGAAAACAGCCCGATTGCAAAGGTCTCAAAAAACCCAAATTTTAACGCCATCCTGGCCACGGGGGGCGCGAGAAAAATCATGATAACGATGCTGAAGAATGTGCCGAGGGAGGACACCAAAACGCCAATACCCAATGCTTTTCCGCCCAGTCCGCGCTTTGTCATCGGGTAACCGTCGAATATCGTGCCGACGCTCGCGGCGGTTCCCGGTATTCCGATCAGTATCGCGGAAATAAGCCCGCCGCTGTTGCCGCCGATATACAGTGCCATAAGAACCGCTATGGATGTGTTTAAATCCATTGAATATGTAAACGGGAGAAATAATACCATCGCCATCGTGACCGACAGGCCGGGGATTGCTCCGAATGTCAACCCTGCGATAACGCCCGCCACCATGAGCATCAAAATTTCGGCGGACATCAGGCTTTTCACGCCTTCAAAAAACAGTTGCATACCATAACTCCTTACTCCAGATTTTTCGGGTTCCTTTCGTCAACAGGAATAACGCCTTCAGGCAACCTGAGCCGCGGCCGACAACTCACGTATTCAACCCAATATACCCACAGGCAAAAATAAAGTCAGAACATATCTAAATATGTAATACACCCCTACCGTCACTGCGACCGCAGTTACAAACCAGGCAAGAAGCCGTTTTTTGCGATTTTCCTTCTGTGTGAGAATGGTAGCCTGCGCTGTGATAAAAACGACAGATGAAATAATAAATCCCAGCGGTTTAAGCGCAACGGTATAAAACAACAGTGCGAGCAGGGTAAGCCATAATTTTACCCTTGATTCTTTCGAATCCGCAATATTCTTATCCGCCTCAAGCGCGTCTTTGTCCGCCTGTACACCGACCAGCTTTTGCATATCCTCGATCGACTCCGCCTTTAAGGCGGACACGGTTTCGTCGGCGCCCGAATGTTTTTGTTCCCTGAATGCGCCGACAACCAATACCGCTCCCGTAATCATAAACAATATGCCTATCATTTTGGGAAAAAACGAGGAGTCCACCATTTGGTCGCCAAAAACGCCTTTGACGCCAAACGCCGAGACAAACATAACGATGCCTAATATAATAGCTGCCGTACCCGATACGGCATCCTTATATTTTCCGTTGAATGCGGATAATCGTTCAAAAACCGACTGATCTCTTTTGTTTTCCATGGTATTCATGGTTTCCCCTTTCCAAAAATCCGGCTTGAAAACCGCAATTGTCCGGGTCTGCCCTAAAAATACTTTTAGGGCAGACCGCTTTCGCCCATTGTCAGGTCTTATTTCTGAATCGTTTTCATCAGATCGGAATAGAATTCCGCCTCGTCCGCAATAATAGCGAGCGCTTCATCCCTGGGTGCGAAGGATGCGATGGTGCGGTATGTCTCATTGCATACGCTCTGGAATTCGTCGCTCATAACCGCGTCCTCCGCGGCTTTGTTAAAGATATCGATGATCTCGGAAGGGGTACCTTTGGGGAAATAAAATCCAAAGCATTTGTCAACGACCAGATCGATCCCATTTTCTTTGAGCGTGGGAATATCCGGCACTTCGGGATGGCGCTCCTCCGCCGTTACGCCAACGCTCAAAAAATCGCCGCTTTCATAGTATTTGGAGCTCGACGCAAGAGAACCGAGCATCATATCGATCTGTTCGCCGAGTAATGCCACCGCCATTGTGCCGCTGCCGCCGACGTCAACCATGTTGAGCTCGATGCCGGCCTTCTGCTGGAAGGCAAGCGCGACAATATAGGAAAAACTGCCGGCCTGTACGCCCATCTTTACTTCGCCGGGATGTTGTTTGGCAAAGGACACGACATCGTCCAGGGTCTTCCAGCTATGAGAATTTTTCGCATTGATATCAAAAGAGGAATACTGGTCTTTAACAACGCTGCACGCCATGTCCAATTCGTCATACTGCCAGTTGGTCACACCGAACAGATAATTCAGGATCATATTAAGGTGTCCGAAAAATACGGTATAACCATCGGGCGCGGCATCCTTAACGTAGGTGGAGCCGATGGAGCCACCGGATCCTTCCATGTTTGTGACAACTGCGGTTACGCCCAACCTGGATCCGAGCAGTTTTGCAAGCTGTCGCGCATACGCGTCGGTGTCTCCGCCGGCTGCGTATGGTACTACGATCTGGATGGAACGGGTAGGCCATTCGACGCTTTGAGAGGGATTCGCCTGAGTATCCGTTTGCGGAGTGGTAGTGGCGTTGCCGGCACCGTTGCCGGAACATCCGGATATGGCAAAAATAAGCGTTGCGATAATGAGAACCACTGCCACAACGGCCCTATTTTTTCTCACGTACGTTTCCTCCTTATTATAATTTTGCTGTTCCCGCCAAGTTTCTGTGAGCGCGATTATGGCAATTGCCGGGCCACTGCGGACCCCTTATTTTTTTGAATGTTTTTCGCGCAGTGCATGAAGATCCCCTACCACCTGCTTAAACTTGCCTGCGATCATGTTCAGTTCCGCGCTATGCGCTATGTATTGTACGCCCCAGCTCATATAACGGTCCACATCCTCAAGTGTCGCGGCGTAGACGCCGACTTTTTTGCCCCCGGCCAGCGCGCCGTCGCAAATTTTCTTGGCAACCTCCAGGACCTTCGGATGGCTGGTCTGTCCGGGAACGCCGCAAGCCTGGCTGAGATCCCCCGGGCCTATAAACAACACATCAATAAATGGAATCTCACACAGTTCCTTTACGTGATCGGCCATGTAAAGATTCTCCACCATAACGACGGATAACAGATCCTTATTCACGTAGTCCATGTACTCCTGCGCATCGCAAAAGCTATACCTCGCCGCGCGCGTCGTCAGTCCGAAGCCTCTGTCTCCGATGGGATAATAGCGCATATGCTTTGTGGCTTTGAAGGCCTCTTCCACCGTGTCCATGCTCGGGATCTGGACGCCCTGCGCTCCCGCGTCCGCCGCATGCAGGATGTGCTCCTCCGCGGAAGAAGGAACGCGGACAACCGCATTCAACCCGACACCGTTTGCCACCCGGATCATATCCTGAAAATCACGATAGCTGTAATCGGAGTGTTCACCGTCAATCAGGACAAAATCCATGCCTGCATAGCCAAGCATTTCAACAAGCTGCGGGTTGCAGAACTTATAGAATGTGCCGAACAGGAATTCCCCTTCATTCAGGCGCTGCTTCATTGTTTTCTGGCCGTTCAGTTTCATTAAAGGTTTCCTTTCTGATTTCGTGATAACTATTATTTTTGATCCATTGACTTTCTTTTGCTCGCCTTGTATTCAGGACGGATCGGCACGAATACGTCGATGTTTACGGCCGGTTCGTTGCCGGTCGTATTGCCGAAGTGCTGGACATTCGGCGGAATAGCCATAACGCTGCCGGCCTTCATCGGATATACCACCCCGTCAACAGTGAAATTGCTGCTGCCCGAAAGCCAGTAAACAAGCTGTTCATGGACATGAGAATGCGGAAACAGTTCCATGCCCGGAAGCGCTTCGTTGTAAGTAATGGTAACATTTTGCCCGTGGTAGGTTTTGCGGCGCAGTCCAGGTCTCACAGTCTCCCATTCCAAATCGTCCCAGTTGATCGCGTCGATGATAGTTTTCATTTTTTCCTCCTGTAAAAATTTTATTTAAATGATATTGCACTTAAAGCGCAATATCATTTATGGCAATGGATTCGCTGTTTCGCCTTGTATGAATCGCCCGGAGACCGTTTTAACAAAAAATCCCAAAATATGGGCGGCGTATGTCTCGTCTGCTTTATAATTGAATTTATTTCTGAAAACGTTTTCAGTTTGTTATATTATACCATGCCAAAATCCAAAGTCAATACTAATTTATACAAAACGATTGTTTTCCATAGGGCTAATTTGATATATTTTTCATGCTTGACAAATATAACTTAAACGACTACTCTATTTATATGGAAAATCGTTTTCAGAAATAATATATCTTTTTTATAAATGTAATCATTTTAGAGGATTCGATATGCAGATAAGAATCGCAACAGATTCATGAAGGAGAAAAAATTGTGAGTCATATCAAAATAAACGACGTCGCCAAAGCGGCCGGCGTTTCACCGGCATCCGTATCCAGATATTTTAATTCGCCCGAATTACTGCGCGAGGTGACTCGCAGAAAAATCGAAGAGGCCATCAACGAGGTGGATTACCGGCCCAACATGCTGGCGTCCAATTTGCGGGGGCACAAGACAAATACCATAGGGCTGATCATGCCTTCTCTGATGAACCTGTACTACATCGATCTTTATTCCACCATAAGAAACGCCATACTGCCCAAGGGTTATATGGTCAACCTCTACACGACGGAATTCGATCCCAATATGCTGAAAGAACACTTAAGGCATGTTTCCCAATGCAGGTATGACGGGGTGATCGTATGCTTTTTGGATGGGCCGGACACAAACGAAGTGCTTGCGGATGCGCAGAAGATTCTGCCGATGGTGCTCATCACCTCCGACCCTGAAAATAACCGTTTCGACAATGTGTACGTCGATGCCTTCGACGGTATCTTTCAGGTAACCACCCACATAATCGAGACCGGAAAGAAAAAGCTTGCCTTTGCAAGCGGTGCCATGAACAGCGTGTTCACAAAAGAAAAATTCAACGCCTATCGTACGGCGCTCGAAAAGGCCGGCCTGGATTTCAACCCGGACCATGTGTTCTACGGCGAACACAACCATCACTATACCGGTTATATGGCCATGCGCAAGTTTCTTTCCATTGCCGACACGCCCGACGCCGTTGTATGCGCAACAGACGATATCGCCATCGGATGCATGAAATTCCTGCTTGAGAGGGGCATAAAAATACCGGATGACATGGCGGTGAGCGGCTTTAACGGCATTTCGATGCTGAGTACTTACAGCCCCAGCATTACCACCGTTGCCCAGGCTATCCAGGCCGAAGCGGACAGCGCGGTTTCGATGCTCCTTGACCGCATCGCCCATCCCGGTCATCGCAAAAGGCGGGTGGTATACAAAGTCACGTTGGTAAAAGGAAAGAGCACTACGCCCGACGCCCCCGAAGGCTATATGACGGTAATCGTATAAGACACCTTAAGCAATAAACGCTTGAAAAATAAAAAGACGCCCTGGTCGGGCGTCTTTTTATTTTTTAGCGGGCATGGCCCCGTCACAGAACGGTGACGCCGCACTGCGCCACCGCGCTCAGGATATCCGGCGGCAATTCCTGATCGGTCACCAGATAGTCGACATCCTCGAGCCTGCCGAAGGTAAACGGCAGGGTATGGTTCAGCTTCGAATGGTCCATCAGGACGAACACCTTCCGGGCGCGCTGGATAGCCAGCTGTTTTACCATCATCTGGCTTTCCACGCCGCAGGTAAAGCCGCATTCCGGGGAAAAGCCGGACGCGCCCATCAGCGCGATGTCAAAATTGATTTTTTTGAGCATATCCAGCGTGGAATAGCCGTCGACCATGATATGCTGGCGGTGGAGGTTGCCGCCGCAGACCGTGATGGAAGGCTTTTGCACATGCAAAAGCTCCAGCGCGATATTGGGTCCGACCGTGAAGATGTGCATATCGATATCGGGCATGTTCTGGGCCACGATCAAATTGGTCGTGCCGGCGTCCATAAAGACCGAGGCCCCCGGGCTGAGCATCCCGACCACCTTTTTCGCAATAGCCAGCTTCGCGGCGTGGTTTTCCTGCTGGCGTTCGTCAAACCGCGATTCCATGGAGGCGTCGATCGCGCGCGCCCCGCCGCGGATCTTCATCACATGCCCGTCTTTTGCCAGCACGTCTAAGTCGCGGTGGATGGTCATGACGGACACGTCGGGGCACAGGCTGCACAAATCGGGGATCGTCACGAGTTTTCGCTCCATAATATAATTTTTTATCTTTTCTCTTCGAAATTCTTTCATATCACGATACGTCTGCCGTTTTGCAGGCAGATCATCCTTTTCTCATTTTTTGTACCATTATACCACTGATTGCTGCCTTTTGGACTCTATAGCGCCAATTGCCCGTTTGCGGAGAAACGGCCTTATCCGGCGTCAAACGAAAACACGGGCTGCAGGGCGCTGTATGTATATTCAAACAAGCGGTATTTCCGCTCGTAATACCCGCCGGAATCCGCGCCCGGCGCAAAGCGCTTCGCCATTGTGACGCACTCGTCGGCGGCGGTTTTATAGTCGGGATAACGCCCTTCGCAGACCGCCCCGATCATGGCCGCGCCGAGGCATGCCGCTTCGCTGTCGGCCGGCACGGCGATTTCGCGCCCGGTGACGTCGGCGATCAGCCGGCACCACAGGTCGGATTTTGCGCCGCCGCCCGTAACGACAATCCGCCGAATGCCGATATCCCCGCCGAAGTGCTCGATATTCCTGCGGATCATGCACGCGACCCCCTCCATGACCGCCGTCGCCATCTGATAGCGGTTATGCGCGGCGGAAAGCCCGTAAAATACGCCGCGCGCGTTTAACTGATAGTCCGGGGCGTTCGCGCCCGTCAGATACGGCAGAAAGATCAGGTGGTCGGCGCGCGGCTGCAAAGCGCATTGCCTGTCGATCTCGGCGAGCGACTCGCCGCCGCCGAGCTGATCGACGAACCAGTGAAGGCTTATCCCGCCGCTCTCGCAGACGGGGAGATAGACATAGCTGTCCGGAAGCGGTCCGCAGTGCACAGGCACGGTATTCTGCAAAAAGGCGCGCTGATCCGTAACGGCCGCCAGCGAAAGGACCGTGCCCAAAGACGCGCTGACAACGCTCTCCCGAAAGCTGCCGGTGCCGATCATGCCGGCAAAATGGTCCAGAGTGCCGAGATTGACTTTGGTGTCTGCCGGGAGATTCAACTCCCGGGCGGCATCCGCGTAAAGCGTACCCGCTATATGGCAGGGCGGGTACAGCTTTGGAAGCTGATCGGCGGAGACGCCGCAATAGCGGAGAATATCCGTCCAGTAGCGCTTATGTACGATGTCGAAATAGTGCGAAAAATTATAGATGCTGTACTCGCCCGCAAACAGGCCGGTCAGACAATAGACGACATAATCCTTGATCAGGAGGTATTTGAAAGCCTTCGCAAAGACGTCCGGCCTGTTGCGCCTGAGCCAGAGGATTTTCGTGACAGGCCATGTCGGTATGATCTCCGGCTGTCCTGTGACCGGGAAACAGGCGTCCTTCGGGAATGCGCGGGAGAGCTCTGCGCATTCGGCACGCGAACGCATGTCCAGCCAGGAGATGCCCGGGCACAGGGGCGTTTTGTCCGGACCCAGCACGACGAGCGACTCCGCCTGCCCCGTCAATATCATGTGATATTCTTCCCCGGCGGGTGCTTTTTTAGAGGCGGCGCAAGCGTTGCGGATCAATTCGAATACGGACGCGGCATAACCTAAAGCGTCAAACTCGACGACGTCGTCATGTTTTATATAGCTTACGCGGCGGGAGCATTGTGATAAAAGCTGAATATTATTGTCGAAAATTGCGGCTTTAATGTTAGTAGTGCCCAGATCGATCGCAATATATCGCATCTTTTTCTCCTCGATTGATATAATCGTCAAAATTTTACTGTATTATAACATATATCACACCGGAAATCAAAACAAATTTGAAATTTAACACTAATTTAACAGTATATATCACAAATTTGTTAAATAAATCAATTTTTTGGAGATGAAATCTTGACTGTCATGTTTCAATATGTTATAATTTGTTAAAATCCATTGGAACGGCAACGGATTCCGATGCTCCCATGCGCGGCATGGCAATCAATGACGATTGGTGAAGGAAAGAATATGTTTAGGTTGTTTCGTGAGGATGCTCCGATTTTTGAGATCGGGCCAAAGCTGTATACATACGGCAAGGAAGCGGTAAAAATGGCGGTTCTTGCAGACGGGCTGTCGGAAAAGTATCAGGTTGAGATTATATTTTCAGCGCAGTACACCGACATCCGGCCGATTGCGGAGGCGACGAAGCATATTCACGTGTTTTCCCAGCATGTAGACGGCCTTTACCCCGGCCGGGGTCTGGGCGGCGTTTTGCCGGAGGCGGTCAGGGATGCGGGCGCGCAGGGCACGCTCCTAAATCACGCGGAGAGGCAGATGACCCTCGGCCAGCTCGACCGAGCCATCAGGCGCTGCAAGGAGGTCGGACTCTACAGCATGGTCTGCGCGGATTCCCTGGAGGGCTGTATGGCGGTGGCCTGCCTGGGCGCCGACGCCGTATTGAAGGAGTCGACGGACATGATCGCCATGTCGAACGGGAAAACACACGACCTAAACGCGATTGCGTCGGCCGATCGCGCCATACAGGCGCTGGTACCGGGCATGATCGTCCTGCACGGCGCGGGCATCCGCGACGAGACGGACGTGTACAACATCATCAGGGCGGGCGCCCGGGCGACCGGCTCGACAAGCGCGATCTACAAGGCCGCGGACCCGCATCTGGCGGTGGAAAAAATGATACGCGCGGTCCGCATGGCGTGGGACGAACGGCGCCGGGGCGATGCGGAAATCTGCAAATATCCTGAAACGGTTACGACGTAAGGAGTGCAAGCTTGAAAGAATCCAAACCACAGGACTTACGTGCGTACTTAACGCCCTTCGGGCAACCGCAGCACATGCACAATATGACCATTCCTTTTTCACGGTCGTTTTGTGCCAAAAAGCTAAGCGGAAAGGAATGTTCATACATATGATCAATCAGCACCATGTGTTCGATGTACAAACGGAGGCACGGCCTCTGTTCATCGATGTGACCGACCGTTTGAGGGAAGCGGTAAAGCAAAGCGGCATTCAAAACGGGATCGCCGTGGTATATTCCCAGCACACGAGCTGCTGCGTGTTTATTCAGGAGGAGTCCGAGGACGTGACGTACTGGAACATGCAGCTGATTCTGCAGGACACGCTCAATGCGCTCGGCAAAATTATCCCTCCCTGCACCCACGAGGGGCAGTACCTCCACCCCGGCCCGGTCCACATCAAAAATGCGGTCTCCCTGCGGGATGAAAAGCCGGAATGGGGGCTTAATACGGACGGGCATATCAAGTCCTGCCTTCTGGGGCGCTCGGAGACGATCCCCGTTTTAGACGGCGAGATCATTCTGGGCGAGTTCGGCCGGGTCTATTTCGGCGACCTGGACAGCGTGCGCGCCAGAACGCGGACGGTCAGAATACATATTTTAGGCGAATAGGCCCCGGACCTCACCGCCGGCGGCCGGTTAAGCGGACTTTTGCTGCGGCGGTGTTCTTTTTTTCGTGCAATATGCGGATAAGGCGAGGGAACGACGATGAAGTTATCCTGTTCGAGCCCGATGGTCCCGGGAGATACGCTTACGGAAAAGGCAAGGTTTCTACGCTCCTGCGGATACGATGCAATCGCGGTTTTTATGGAGCGCAGTGAATTTACCGACGAGGTTTTTGCGGAGTTATTGGAGCTTAAAGAAAAAACGGGGGTGTTTCCATGTGAATTCGTATTTTCCGATCCCTACTACGGGCGCCTGATGGACGGCGACCCGCAGGCGCGGGATAAAGCCCTCAGGCTTTACAGCGATGCCGCCGCCGTCTGCGCGAGGCTCGGCGCCGTGACGGAGCTGGAATTTCAGTACGGCGCGCAAAACCCGCTTCCGCTTTTTACTCCTTACCGGAAAATGAACGCGCGGCAGGAAGCCGATTTTCTGGAAACGTATGGGGCGGTCGCGGCCGTGGCGGCGGGCAGCGGCGCCGCGGTGCTCATCGAGCCGATCAACCGGTACGAGAGCCCTTATTTAAATTGCGTGCGCGATTGCGTCGAGCTTCTCGGAAAGCTGAACCGGCCAAACACGGGATTATTGCTCGATTTCTTCCACATGTGCATCGAGGAGCGGGATCTTGTCGGGAGCATCCGCGCGGCCGGGAGCCTTATTCGCCACGTCCATATTGCGGACAGCAACAGGCTTCTCCCCGGTTACGGGAGCATCGACTGGGGCGCGTGCCTTTCGGCGCTTCGGGAAACGGGCTACGACGGCTTTCTGAATCTTGAATGCGCGGTGTGCGGCGATCCTTATAAGACGCTTCCCGAGACAGCCGTTTTTTTAAAGGGGCTGTCGGGAATAAGAAGGTAATTGCGCGGCGCGAGCCTGCCAAGCCGACAAGAAACGGCGCGTTCCGGATCGGGATGGATGATCATTTAAAAGCAAAGGAAGAGATATGAATTATGGGTTACATGATCGGCGTGGATGTGGGAGGAACCTTTACGGATTTTTCCATATTCGATGCAAAAAGCGGGAAGCTTACGCATTTCAAGCACAGCTCGACACCCGAGGACTCGTCGAAGGCGATTGTCGGCGGCATTGTCCACATTCTGAAGGAACAGTGCATCGCGCCCGGAGACATATCCTATCTTGCGCACGGCACGACCGTCGCGACCAACGCCCTGATCGAAAAACGCGGCGGAAGGCTTGGCCTGATCACGACAAAGGGGTTTAAGGACCTGATGGAGATCGGCTGGCAGAAGCGCCCGTCGCTTTACGACCTGCGCAGAAAAAAACCGGAGAAGCTGATTCCCCCCGGCCTCCTGTGCGAGGTCGAGGAACGGATTTTATACGACGGAACAATCAAAACGCCCTTAAACGAGGAGGACGTCCGCCGCGCCGCGCGCTATCTTAAGAGGCAGGGCGCGGAGACGGTTGCGATCTGCACGCTGTTTTCCTTTATCAATCCCGCGCATGAGCAAAGGATCAAGGAAATCGTCAAGGAGGAGTTCCCCGAGGCGTACGTCTCCACCTCGTTTGAGCTGGTGCCGGAATTTCGCGAGTATTCCCGCATGAGCACGACTGTGTTAAACGCGTATCTGGGACCCGTGATGGAGAAATACGTCTCTCATTTCGAGGAGTCCGTCCTTGAGACGGGCATCCGGGTCGCGCCTTACGTCACGCAGTCGAACGGGTCGATCATCTCTATTTCGGAGACGATCGACTGCCCGATCAGGACCGCGGTTTCCGGGCCGAGCGCCGGCGTCGTGGGCGCGATCTATATCAGCAGCCAGTGCCGGATCGACAAGATCATCACGTTCGACATGGGCGGAACGAGCGCCGACGTCAGCCTGATCGAAGGCGGCAAGGCGCAGCTTTCCAATGAGCGCCTGGTCGAGGGATATCCGTGCAGGGTACCCATGATCGATATCATCACCGTCGGCGCGGGCGGCGGCTCCATCGCCGCGATCGACCGGGGCGGCGCGCTGAAGGTCGGCCCCCGCAGCGCGGGCGCGGTCCCCGGCCCCGCCTGCTATAAGCGCGGCGGCACGGTCCCCACCGTTACCGACGCGAATATCGTGCTGGGCAAGCTGAACCAGCATAAAATCCTCGGCGGCAGGATGGAGGTCGACTGCACGCTCGCGGCAGAGGCCATTTCGGAGCATATCTGCAAAAAAGCCGGCTTAAATCTCGAAGACGCGGCCGCGGGCATCATCTCGGTTGTCAATTCCAATATGATCCGCGCGATCCGCAACGTATCGATCGAGCGCGGATATGATCCCCGCGAGTTTACATTGATGGCGTTCGGCGGAGCGGGTCCGCTGCACGCGTGCGAAATCGCAAGGGATATCGGCATCACCTCCGTTTTGATCCCGCCCTCCCCCGGGACGCTTTGCTCGCTGGGGCTTCTGATGGCGGACACGCGCTTCGACAGCATCCGCTCGAATATCCTGCAGGCAAGTAAAGAGAGCATTTCCGACGTCGCGCAGATATTCGGGGAACTGATCGCCGCGGGCAACGCGATGCTCCAAAAAGAAAAGATCGATCCGAAGGACAGGAGCTTTCTCTGCACCGTCGAGTGCCGGTATGCGCATCAGAACTATGAGATCCCCATCGAGGTCGATCCTGAAATGGACGAGCATGCCCTCAATGATATGATACAAAAGTTCCACGAGGAGCACAGGCGCCAGTACGGCTATATAAACGCGGACATGGGCATCCAAATGGTGAATTACCGCGTAAGCTCGATCGGCGCCATCGAAAAGCCCGATCTTGCCGAGGTCGCGGTAGCGCCGGACGCGCCGCTTCCCGAGCCGGTCGAGCTCCGCAAGGTCCGGTTTGACGGTACCAAGGACTACATCCCGACAAAGGTATATCAAAGAACAGGCCTGCGCGCCGGATGCAGGATCGGCGGCCCCGCGATCATCGAGCAGATGGATTCGACCTGTGTGATCCCGGAGGGCTGGGAGGCTTATGTGGACGGCTTTTACAATATTTTAGTAAGGTTCGGCAGGTGAAAAGGCATGGCAAACGTTAAAGTAGACGCGGTTACCGTCGAGATTGTCGGCAATTTATTGCTGTCCGCGGCGGAAGAGGTCGGCATTGCGATCATAAAAAGCTCGTATTCCAACAACATCAAGGAGCGCCGGGATATATCCACCGCCGTGTTCGATCCCGAGGGGAATCTGATCGCGCAGGCGGAATATATCGCGATGCACTTAGGCTCCCTGATCACAACGGTCAAGGAGATCATCAGGAAATACCCCCCGGAGGACATCCGCGACGGGGACATGTTCATCGGAAACGATCCCTACAAGGGCGGCGGAACACATCTGCCGGACATCACCGTCGCCGCGCCCGTCTTCGGCGGCGGCAGGCTTATAGGCTGGGTCGCGAATCTCGGGCACCACAGCGACATCGGCGGCCGGGTCCCCGGTTCCCAGTGCGGCGACGCGACCAGCATTTTCGAGGAGGGGCTGCGCATCCCCCTCGTCAAGGTCTGCGAAAACAACGAGCCGAACATGGGCGTCATCGAATTCGTCACGGACAACTCCCGTATTTCGGAGGAGCGCTACGGCGATCTGATGGCCCAGATCGCGGGAAACCGCGTCGGGCGCCGCCGCATCGAGGAGGCCTACGCGCGCTGGGGCGACACGCTGGTCGCCGCCATGTACGCGCTGGAGGATTACACGGAGCGGAGGCTGCGCGCCGGCATCGAGCGCCTGCCGGACGGAGAATATTGTTTCGAGGATTATCTCGACCCCTCCCCGATCTTCGGCGGAAAACCGGGCAAAATCGCCGTCAAGGTCACGATCAGGGGCGACAGAATGAACTTCGATTTTTCCGGGTCTGCAAAGCAGGTGGAAGCCCCGATCAATCTCACTTATAACGGACTGATGGCAACGGTATTCTATTGCATGAAGACGCTGATCGATCCCTCTATGCCGACCAACATCGGTATCGCCAGGACGTTCGACATCGCGGTTGAGCCCGGGCTGCTGATAAACTGCAAGAGCCCGTCCCCCGTCGCGGCCAGAATCGACACCGCCATGCGGGTGGTCGACGTGATCTTCGGCGCTTTGGCCCCTATCGTCGGCAACCGTGCGATGGCGTGCTGCAACAGCACGTGCACGACGCCCACCTTCAGCGGCTTCGACCCCCGGGACAGGGATCGGTATCTGCTGTATTTGGAGGTCATTGCGGGCGGTTCGGGGGCATACCCGGATATGGACGGCCTCGACGGTGTGCAGGTCCATATGACGAACACGTCGAATCTGCCGATAGAGGCGTTGGAAATGGAATTCCCGCTGCTGAACATTCTGAAATACGGCTACCGCCAAAACAGCGGCGGCGCAGGTCAATACCGGGGCGGCTGCGGCATTGAGCGAAAATACGAGGTGGTCGCCGACGAGGTGGAAGTCACTCTGCTGGGCGACCGGCACACGATCCCGCCCTGGGGCCTTGCAGGCGGCAAGGACGGCTTTGGCGGGGAAAACCGGCTGTTGCGCCGGGACGGCACTTCCGAAAAGCTCGGCTCCCGCGTGACCAGCCTTAAGCTGCACAGGGGCGATGTTTTAAGCGTCAATTCCCCCGGCAGCGGCGGCTGGGGCAATCCCTTAAAGCGGGATGAGAATGCCGTGCTTACGGACGTGACCGAAGGCAAGATTGATATTTCGGAGGCCGCGCGTCACGGCGTAGTGATCAAAAAGACGGAGGCAGGCTTTGTCGTCGACGACGCGGCGACCGGGGCCGCAAGAAGTGAAAACCACTTGACGGATGGGAGGAGATTATAATTGGGCTCGGACGGCTTTATCAATCGGTGCAGCAAAACGATCTATTCGGTTATGGACCGGATTACCGGAATACTGCATGATATTTTCGCATTCGCAACAATTATTTTTTTGCTGCTGGTGTTTTTTCAGGTGTTTATGCGCTACGTGGTGAACAATCCGATCTACGGCGTCGACGAGACTGTCCTCAGTCTGATGGTGTGGTCGTCCGCCATCGGCCTCGCGATCGTCTATTGGAACAATGAGCATCCGAGGCTGAACGTGCTGATGAACAGGCTGCCCAGGGTATGCAGGGTGATTATGCACTTTGTCACCGCCGCAATCGTGCTGGTGCTGGGCTACATATTCATCAAAGGCGGGATATTTCTGTTTCACGTTCAGCAAAAACAGATGCCCGTCGGCGGAATGCCGTTTACCAAAGCCTTTTATTACGCGCTGCCGATGATTGTATCGGGCGTACTTCTCATCGCGATGACGATCGCGCGCATGTTCCGATACATAACGACCGGCGCGGACACCATTCTGACGAAGACTCCGGACGAAGGAGGTGTCAGCCTTGACTAGCGTTTTGGTTTGGGGCTCGTTTTTGTTGTTTTTGGTGCTGCTTTTGCTCGATGTCCCGATCCCGTTTGCGATTCTGGCGGGCAGCATATGCTATGCGTTCTTCTCGGGCGAAAACCTGATGCTGTTTGCGCAGAAGATGTCCCTTTCCTTTGCCGACAACACGATGCTCGCAATCCCCGCCTTTTTATTTGTCGGGATTTTCATGAATGAAATCGGGCTTACGGACAGGCTTTTTGGCTTTGTGGAAAAATGGCTCGGACATATCACGGGCGGGCTCGCGCACGCAAACGTTCTGTCAAGCATGATTTTCGCGGGCATGTCGGGCTCGGTCCTCGCCGACGCAGGAGGTCTCGGCGTCATCGAGGTGGCTACGATGAAAAAAGCCGGATACGACACAAACTTCTCCGTTGCAATCACGGCCGCGTCCGCCTGTATCGGCCCGATCATCCCGCCGAGCATCAACTTCCTGATCTGGGCCTATCTGTCGTCGGCCGGCGCTGTGACGATGTTTGTCGCGGGTGTCCTCCCCGGGCTTTTAATGGGTCTGAGTCTGATCGCCATGAATGTGGTTCTGATCAAATTCTATCATATTAGCGCGCCCAGGACGAGGAAGTTTTCCTGGAAAGAGCGTTATCACGCGACGGTGCATGCACTGCCCGCTATTTTGGGCCCGGTCATACTGATCGCCGGAACGATGACCGGCATCTTTACGCCGTCCGAATGCGGTTCCGTCGCCGCGGTATACTGCCTGATCGTCGGGATCTACTATAAAAAGCTGAATCTTGCGGTGCTTAAAAGAACGCTCCGGGCCACGCTTTCCTCCTCCGCGATGGTGCTGGCACTTTGCGCGGCCGGCACGGTGTTTAACTGGATGATCATCACAAGCGGTCTCGTGAATGTTGTGTCGGACGTGCTGATGGCGCTTCACAGCAAGGTGCTGGTGCTTTTAATACTCAATGTGATCATGCTGATTCTGGGCTGCTTTATGGGCTCGATGCAGATTCTGATCATGCTCGCCCCTTTGCTTATCACGCTCTGCGGGCGTCTGGATATCAGTCTCGTCCAGATGGGCGTGATCGCGGTGTTCAATCTGGTTATCGGCTCGATAACGCCGCCGTTTGCGCCGGCTCTGTTTGTCACCTGTCAGGCGACAAACTCGTCGTTCAACGGAGCGCTGAAATTCACCTGCCTGTTTATCATCCCGCTCGCAATCACGCTTCTTTTGATTACGTTTATTCCCGCGGTCACGGAAGGGCTGCCGAAGCTGTTCGGCTATATGGCGTCTTGATTTGAAACGGGTCTTTGGCGGCGGTCTGCCCTTACGGGGCATGCCGCGACAAAATATATGATCATGAATGGAGGAAAGTAAAATGAAAAGACTTCTGGCGTTATTAATGGTGGCGGCAATGGCCATGGCTATGCTCGCCGGGTGCTCGGCCGATACACAGCCGGCCTCGGGCGGGACGCAGCCAGCCTCAAGCGGGACACAGCCCGCCGAGGCGACAAAGCAGTCTTCGGAGGTGATCCGGATCAAGTTCGGCGTATCTTCCGTGGCGGAAAGCTGCCAGGGAAAATCGGCCCAGGTGTTCGCGGACCTGGCAAACGAGCGTCTGGCCGGGCAGGTGGAGGTATCTCTCTACCCGAACGAGCAGCTGGGCAGCAATGAAACGATGATGGAGAACATGCTTTCCGATCTGCAGCAGTGCATGATGTCCTCTCTCGATCTCTACAGCATCTACAGCTCCGACTTAAATATTATGACGATGGCGTTCGCTTTCAAAAATGTCGACCATTTGAACGCTTTTCTGTCGTCGGAGTACGGCAAGGCGATCTGGGACGATCTGTACGAAAAAGGCTTCAAAATCCTAAGCTACAACTTTAACCGCAAGCCCCGCCTGTTCTGCTCCAAAACACCCATCGCACGCCTCAGCGATATGAAGGGCCTCAAATGGCGCGTCCCGAATATCGATATCTACCAGAAGAACTTCCGCGCTTTAGGCGCCGTTCCGACTTATGTCGCATGGAACGAAGTCTCGTACGCGCTCATGCAGGGTGTGGTCGACGCCTGCGAAACGACCTATGAATGCGTTTACACGGCCGGAATCCATAACTACGCCCCCTACCTCACCCTGATCGACTATGGGTTTGCAAAGGACAGCCTGGCAATCAACACGGCGACGTGGGAGAAGCTGACGCCGGAGCAGCAGGAAGTCCTGCAGAAATGCGCCGATGAGGCGGCCGATTTCTACAACGATACCATTGACAAGCAATGGGAAGAGGAATCGAAGAAAATCGAAGCGGAAGGCGGCAAGTTTGTCGATTTTGACCGCGACAGCTTCACCTCGATACTGGATGATTACGCAAAGCAGCTCGAAGACGAGGGTTTCTGGAAGACCCCCGGCCTGTTTGAAAAGGTGCAGGAGCTGAGCTATTAACCGGATGGTATCGCCCGGCGCTTTATCACCGTTTACTGCCCAGCCGGGCGATACCATCCGCTGGAGGAACGTATAGTGGAACGCAAAGAAACAAATATCCTGTTTTTATCCGAGCCCGACATGATCAAGGCCGGCGTTTTGGACACGGTCAAATGCGCGGCGGTCATGGACGAGGTGTTCCGGCTTTTGGGACAGGGCGATTTTCAGATGGCCGGTTACAACGCGCACAGCCACGGCGCCATGGTGTTTTTCCCCGAGGCAAGCCCCTTTTCGAACATGCCGCTGGACGGCCCTGACAGGCGTTACGCCAGCATGCCGGCTTACCTCGGCGGACGTTTTCACATGACCGGCGTCAAATGGTACGGCTCAAACATCGAAAACCGTGGAAGGGGTCTTCCCCGTTCCGTACTGATGGTCTGCCTAAACGACGCGGATACGGGAGAGCCGGTGGCGATCATGTCCGCAAACCTTCTAAGCTCCATCCGCACGGGCTCCGTACCCGGCGTGGCGGCAAAGTATCTCGCCCGGGACGGCGCGCAGAGCGTCGGCATCGTCGGCTGCGGAGTGATCAACCGATCCTGCGCCCGCGCGATACTGAACAATCTCCCCAGTGCCCGACGCGTTTATGCTTATGATATTGTCCCAGAAAAGGCGGAGGCGTTTTGCGGGGAGCTGCGGCGCGAATTTGACCTTACGTATATCGTTGCGGACAGCCTCGAGCAAGCTGTCGCCGATTCGGACGTCATCAGCATCGCCGCGGCCGGACCTGTTCCGCTGAAGCTGGAGACGGAGTGGCTTCGGCCGGGGTCGCTTTTAACGGTGACGGGCGGCTTCAACGCGACGGATGAAATTCTTGAGCACAGCACAGTCGTCTTCGACGACTGGCTGATGCATAAATGCTGGATGAAGGAAGCGATGCTGAAACCGGAGGGCATCGGGAGCATCAGGACGAAGATCAATTCGTACCCCGTGCTCAAAAGGTACCACGACGGCCTTCTCGGGGAGGAGGATATCCGCAGCCTCGGGGACATTGCCTGCGGTACCGTACCCGCGCGCAAAAGCCCCGACGAGAGGATCCTGTTTATCGGCGGCGGTCTGCCGCTTGAGGACATAGCCTGGGGGTATACCTGTTATCAGGAGGCGCTTAAGAAGGGTCTCGGACAGACGCTTTGTCTGTGGAAGGGCGCGTACTGGATATAGACGGGCTAATGCGTACTTGTTTTTTGTGTCTTCGCGGTAAACCGCGAAGACACGTCTTGCAATCTCAGGCTTATATTCAGCGAGCTATATTTCAGGAGGATGTTCACCATGAATAAGAATATGATTAAGATGTTTGACCTGACCGGCAAAAACGCCCTGGTGACAGGCGGCAGCAGCGGAATCGGGCTCGGCATCGCGGAAGGACTGCTGGAGGCCGGGGCGTCGGTTGTGCTCGCCGCCGAAAACGATGCGGTGTTTGAGCATGCCGAACGTCTGCAAAAGCAGGGATACCCCGCGCATCCGATCCTTGTCGACCTGATGGGCGGCGAGGAGGCCGTGAACAGGCTGATGTCCGAAACGCTCTCGCATTTCGGCGACCGCCTGGACATTCTGGTAAACGCCGCGGGGAGAAGCGGCACGGCAAAGCCCGAGGAGTTTCCGACGGATTTGTACGACAAGATTCTGGACCTCAATTTGCGCGTCGTGTTTCTTTTGTGCCGGGCCGCGGGCGCCCATATGATCTCTCATAAAATCAAAGGGAAAATCATCAATATCGCGTCCATGAACGCTTTCTTCGGCGGCACCGACACGCCCGCCTATTCCGCGAGCAAGGGCGGCGTCGCACAGCTTACCAAAACGCTGGCAAACGCATGGATGCAGTACGGCATCAACGTAAACGCATTTGCGCCCGGCTGGATCAAAACCGGCATGACCGCGCCGTATATGAACCAGCCCGGCCGCTACGACCACCTGTTTGAGCGCCTTCCGGCCGGCCGCTGGGGAACGCCCGACGATTTCAAGGGGCCGGCTGTTTTTCTGGCGTCGGATGCCTGCGAGTATATCAGCGGGTGCATCCTGCCGGTCGACGGCGGGTACCTGGTGCGCTGAACGGCCGCTAATCTGCCGGAGACGGCTGTGCGAAAATCGGATCGAAAAAGTGCGTTTCCGGGGCGCGGAAACGCACTTTTTTCTGCACACTAAGGTATTCGGCCCCAAAGTGAATCCCATGCGACGTCCAGCGTCGGATGAGACGCTGAAATTCCGTGCCCGGCCACGATATCATCTCATGCCGGACAATTCCTCGAGGAATGCGGGGCGCCTCGGGTAATTCTCCATAAGCCGGCGCCTGATTTTCTCAGCCTCCGAATTTCCGCAGGCTTTTTGACAGGCCCGGATGATTTCACAGACCTTTTTATAGGCTTTTCGATCCGAAGCGGCCTGGGCCGACTCCTCTATATATTTTATAAAAATTTCTCCGACTTCATTTTGAAACTCAGGCACAATATAGGGGTACAACTGCACTATGCGTGAAATATTTCTTTGGCAGTATGCCAGCAATTTTTTTGTAAGCTTTTCATGAATCAGAATTCTTACATAAATGTCCGGCGGATATGCCTTTTCCTCAAATTTATTCAATATGCCGTTTAGGACCGACGGCCATTCGTTTTTCCCGCACAGGTTTTTGAGCTTCTCAAAATAGCCGTATTCATTCGAGTAAACAAACTCGAGGGCAAGTGCCCGCTGCCGGTCTTTGTCTCCAAGCTGTTCATACGCCTTAAAACAGTATTCTTTCCACTTGTGGACAAGGCCGGCATACTTTGCGTCGCGTTTTATTCCGTCGGCGCACAGCTCCAGAACTCTTTCGCACTCGCCCTTCTCAAGCGACGCATTTATGGCGAGTTCCCGAAACTCGCTGTATCGGATATTCTCTCGAACAAACGCCTCCGCCTGTTCCGGGGGATCGAACAGCCTGATAATTTGGAGCCTCAAAAGCTGTATCCGCGCCGCCAAATAGTTATTGCCCCAATCATCTGTTGTCTGGGGAAAGATTTTCTCAAGCCGCGCCTCGAGGGTCGATCTGAGCCCCGCTTCCCCGCAAAACCAGGCGCACCCGCCCAAAATATCCAGCCGCCAATCCGTCCAGCCGTCATAACGTCTGTTTTCCGCTTCTTTGATTATTTTCAGGAATATTTCCTTGCGCTTGCCGGCATCCGGGCTTTCGGCCGCGTTTTGCGCCGCCTCCTCCATCATCTCTATACTCTGCCTGATGATATCTCCGACAATACCGTCGGAGTCGTCGCATGCGTCCAAAAGCTTCATCATCTCGGAAAGCAAAAGCATGCAGATTTCAACGGATGCCTCAGCCCTGCCCGAGCGTATTTTTGCTTCAAGTATATCGAGTACCTTTATCGCGCCCTCGACGGCGTTTCCCACATCATCCCATTCGACAAAACCCCTGCGGCTGTATTTTTTGACCGATGCCGAAATCAGCTTTTTACAAGCCGTAAGCTCGTCGGCATCTGTTGAATATTTAAGCAGCAGCGCGTTTTTGATTTCTCTGTTTTCCGCGAGCTCCATAATAATTTCGATCAGCTCGCTCTTATCGAGGCCTTCCAGGATTTCTTTCAAGGATTGTTTTTTCGGCCTTGGCCTCTCCTTGCCCGGCGTTTTGAGCCTGAGCTCCCGCAAGGCATAGAAAACCGCCGCCTGGTGCTTGCAATATTCGCCCAGATCATAGGGACAGTCGCAGGTTGAGTCGACAATTCGGTTTTTGCCGTCGAGCCTCACCTCGACGCGGTAATCCTCGCTTCCCTCGACGGACGCCACATAGCGGTTTTCCCCCTCTTCCTCGAGCTCAGTCACATTCCCGCCGTAATAGTAATCCCGCCCGCGGCCTATAATCTTTTTCTCTATGAAATCTTCAAAGTTCAAAAGGCTTAAGTACTCGTTTTGCATAGCGTTTACCTGCCGTCCTGATATTGTGAAAGGCTTTCGACCGCCTTTTGGCGAAGCCTGTCGACCAGACTTTGGGGAGAGAGTATTTTAACCTTATCGCCGAAGCTGAAAATCCACCCGAGCAGCGTCGGGCTTAAGAAGGCGTCCACACTGACGATGAAGCTCCGGGCATCCGCTTTCACAACGGGAATTTCCTTGCCGAACCGGTCGAGCACGACACCGATGAGGGAATTGTCAAACTGCAGCCGGATTTGCTCTTCGTCGCCGCCGAACATGTTGAAGACCTTTTTGGAATACTCGGCCGGATTGAAGTCCTTTTTATCCGGCGGCGCAAGACGCCTGTCGTCAAGCATTTCTATGTTTTCCATTTTATCGACCCTGAAGTGGGAAAGCTTTCCGTGCCTTTCATAGTAGGCTATCATGTAGTAGTTCTCGTCGTCCCAGGTCAGGGCATAGGGTGAGGCGCAGTATTTGCCGCCGTCGCGGCGGTAGCGTTTGGTTTTATCGACGGTATATTCAAAATAGCGAAAGGCTATCTGCCTGTCCCGGGCGATCGCCTGATGAATCGCGTCTACATTGTAGTAGATCTGCTCGTTCATGGTCTTGACCCGGCCCATGACATATACCTGCCGCTGAAGCTGCCTCGCCTCATGCGCGCTGGTCAGGCTCTCGATTTTTTTGATCAGCTCGGCGGATTTTTTCTCCGTAATAAACTTCGAAGAGGCGACCGCGTCGGCGAGAAGCTTCAGCTCCGGCAGCTCAAAGGTCCGGCTCGAGACATAATACCCCGTGGTTTTTGTTTTGATACTCGCGATATCGAGCCCGAAAAGGCGCAGCGCCTCAAGGTCGTCGTAAACGCTTTTGCGCTCCGCCGCAATTCCATAACGGCTCAGCTCCTCTATGATCTGAGGCACGGTCATGAAATGGTTTTCGTCGGTGTTTTCCATAAGCATTTTCATCATGTATAAAAGCTTGAGCTTTTGATTCGGCGATTTCGGCACGGCACCCGCCTCCTTTGGATATTATCATAGCTGCAAAGCAGCTTATGATATATTGTCCATCTTCGGCGGTTGCCGCGTAAGCGGTGAGCCGAAGGGACACAAGATTTTTATATAATAACCGCTTTGCGGTTATTATATCACAGCCAGCGCTTGCCTTACAATCAATGGAAATGTGCAGGAAATATCGGTTGCATTTTTTCTGTTTCTTAATCTTCCTCGAAACATCACGCGACCTCCATTTCCTTAAGCTCGTTTATCGCTTCCGACTCGGTGTCGGCGGAAAATAAAAAGTTCCCCTGCAGATCGAATACCTCGACATGACCGCGCGCATATTTGATCTTATACTTCACCGCGAACACCTCTTTCTTCATTCTTTGCCTTTATTATAAAAGATAATGTGTACGATAAAA
Source organism: Clostridiales bacterium UBA6114 (assembly GCA_002423435.1). Classification (GTDB taxonomy): domain Bacteria; phylum Bacillota; class Clostridia; order Oscillospirales; family Butyricicoccaceae; genus UBA6114. The sequence continues at coordinate 17,275 of DIWE01000011.1, read as the reverse complement.
CGGTCACTCAAAGCGCAAAAGCAAGCATATCCCCCGCCGGAAAAACGGAAAATATGCTTGCTTTACTCTGCCCGATTTCAATCCTCACTCCCCGTGTGGGGAGTGACCCTCACATTTGCCAAATAAATACAAAACATGATTATTTCAATCCTCACTCCCCGTGTGGGGAGTGACCATATCAACGGCAACAAACAAGATAACCGCCCGGAATTTCAATCCTCACTCCCCGTGTGGGGAGTGACGCATCCACCCCACGCAAAAGCCCATTGCCCTCTACATTTCAATCCTCACTCCCCGTGTGGGGAGTGACAAAGGCAGTCGACGCAAAGGTGGATACCTATTTCATTTCAATCCTCACTCCCCGTGTGGGGAGTGACTAGGGGATTTTGATTCCATTGCCGCAGCGCAGACCATTTCAATCCTCACTCCCCGTGTGGGGAGTGACAACCTCGATCTGTTCCGCTTCAAAGGACATGTCAGATTTCAATCCTCACTCCCCGTGTGGGGAGTGACCGCGGCCTTTGAAATCGCAATCGCCGAATGCTCCATTTCAATCCTCACTCCCCGTGTGGGGAGTGACGAGGTGCTTCGCCTGAAACAGATTACCGGCCTTGCCATTTCAATCCTCACTCCCCGTGTGGGGAGTGACCGGCGCTCGTCGACGGTACGCTCCGGGCCTTCGCATTTCAATCCTCACTCCCCGTGTGGGGAGTGACATTTCTATAATTGCGGCAATAGGCGCGTTCAAAGAAATTTCAATCCTCACTCCCCGTGTGGGGAGTGACATTATATGGCCGGTATGAAGTACAAAGATATTGGTATTTCAATCCTCACTCCCCGTGTGGGGAGTGACGATTTCGGCCCTGCCCAAGTCAAATGTGGAGGGTCATTTCAATCCTCACTCCCCGTGTGGGGAGTGACTTGAGGCGTACGTTTCAAACGCAGACGATCGGCTATTTCAATCCTCACTCCCCGTGTGGGGAGTGACCGCAGGCAGCCATTTTAACCGATTCAACGGGGGAATTTCAATCCTCACTCCCCGTGTGGGGAGTGACATGTCTGGTTGCACACATTTTCATCTCGTCAACATTTCAATCCTCACTCCCCGTGTGGGGAGTGACTCTGACCGATCCGACCGATTGGATACAGATCGATATTTCAATCCTCACTCCCCGTGTGGGGAGTGACACAAAGCATGATTTGCACAGACTCATTGCCGAGATTTCAATCCTCACTCCCCGTGTGGGGAGTGACGCTGCAAACCCGGTCATGGCAGGACAAACAGGGATTTCAATCCTCACTCCCCGTGTGGGGAGTGACCGCAAAACTGCACAATTTGATATGCCATTTCGGCACACTTTGCACAAATTTTGCATTACAAATCAGAATAAACCGGAATTCGATTGTGTATTTCGGTTCAATCCTTTTAAAAACAGGTTCTTTTTGTGCGCGAATACCCCTGCGGATTTGTGTCCGCTTCCTGTTCGCGCTACAAAATCAAGGCCCCCTCAACATCGAAACTGGGCTTTGCGCCGATGTGCTCAACTTTATTTCATATGCCGTCGCTATATCATTCTCGTGCAGGATACGCCGTCCGGCAAAGCGGCCGTGTCGACCGTAACCGTATAATCGCCGTACTTTCGCGCGGGGTCACCCGGGTTTTTTCGCTCCACGGTTACGGTGTCGAACAGCTTGTAGGACGGGGCGTTTCCGAGGATGCTGTCGTGCCTGAATACGATCAGCTCACGGACCGCCATTTTCCCCCGGGCCGCAGAGCGGTCGTCCTCAAACATATTGATGATCGCCTCCCACAAAAGCGCAAGGTCCTCCTCGGAAAAGCCCGTCGATTTCCGCGCGAGATTCGCCGAGACAAACCCCTCGGCACGGTACAACGCGTACGGGACAATGTATTTCCGGCCCATTTCCGTGCCCTTTTTCTCGGCGTCGGCCTCCGTCGTGATAGCGACGCGGGTGATCGTCACCTCCTGTTGCACGACCGGATCAATGCTTCTGGCAAAGCCGAGCTGAACGGGGCCGCGCACCTGGCCGCAGTTTAGGGCGGCTTTGACAAAGGTCGTCATCACGGCGCCAAAGGCGCGGATATCAAAGAAGTTTTTGCACATGAAGTCTCTGATCTTCTCATCGATACCGGGGTCCTTCTTTCTCTCGTCCCTGATTGTCTTCTCATCGACCTGCAAGTACTCATACGCCTTTTTATCGCTTGTGTTTAAAGGAACATTTTCCTTTATGTAAATCTCATAGCCCGGCGCGCCGTCTTTGACCGTCTCGACATAGTTTCGTATTTTTCGTTTCAGGCATACGTCGGTTACGATGCCGCAGCCGGTCTCCGGATCGATGCGCGGCATGTTGCCCGCGTCGGGATCTCCATTCGGGTTGCCGTTTTCCACATCAAAAAGAATTACAAATTCATACCTGTTTTTGATCGCCTCCGCCATTTTACTGTTCCTCCTTATCCTTTTTCACATAATTTGCCCTCTGCTGGTGGTAATAGCCCAGGATGAAAATCCCCTGATCGTCGAGATTCAAACGCGCGGGAAACGGATTTTGCTCCACTTCCAGCTTGTCCATAATGTCGCTGATTCTCCGCTCGCTTAAGAAACCGTAATTCGATTTTGAGACATGATGGTTTGAAAGCCGCAGCAAAAGCGGAAATACGCTCGCGGGCGTCGCGCAGGCCGAGGTGAAATACCTGTCCTTGATGGTGGCGTTTAAGCCCGGATTCGCGTCCTGCTGCGCTTTCTCGAGGACGGCGAACAGCCGGCCCAAAAGATAAGCCTTGTTACTGCTCTGTTCGTTTAACGACACGCCCAGTTCCTCCTTATATTTTTCTTTTCTGTTTCTTGTCAGACAGGCTTTGACGATGGCCGCTTTGGCGCTGCTGATATCCCGCTGCGCCCGGATTCGGACCATCACGCTGTTATAAAGCAGCCCGGGATAGGGCAGGCCGGAAAAGATCGAGCGGAGCACGCAGCCGGACAGAAGCGGCGACGACGCTTTGTCTTTTGAATTTTGCGGGACCGTCTCCGCCATCATCTTCCAAAGGGGCAAATACGCAAATTCCTTCGGAGACTTTTCAATTTCCAGATTCCTGTAATGCTCGGCGGTGTTTTTCAGGAAATCGCCGAACGAGTCTTCCAGAAAGAACCGGACGGAAAGCCGCGCCGCGTTTGGCGCAAGGCCCAGAATATAGAACTTTGTATCCGGATCGAACGCAGGGGCAACATTCCCGACGGGTTTCCCTTCCACAAGCTTTTTGAATATGTCCCCGATAAGGCCCTCTGCCTCTTTATCCGCCGACATGCTGCTGCTGTTTCCCACGGGGTCGAGGGCAAACGCAAAAATTTGCCTGTAGATCTTATTCGGGCTTTTCGCCCAGTAGACAACAGTCGTATCGCCATATGAGGGCTTATGCCCCTGATCGGAAAGAAGGTGATTGAGGGCGGTCGTATATGCAAAGGCCGCGTATTCGCCGACCGGCGCGTTTTGACCCTGCTGCTCGTCGCGCCCGTACGACTCATAGGCGCGCGCGTTGAAGGAGACGACGGACACCCCCATCGACTGCGCCCCCTTGATTCCCCTGATACTCGGATGGAGACGGGCGACCGGCCCCTTTTGCCCGGTCACAAGGCACTGCATTTGGGTAGCGCCGTCAAGGCCAGCCCGGTGCCTCTCCCACGCCTGTCTGACACTTAAGCTCTCGTGGGCATAGCCGGGCCCCGCGACGGAAAAGACGAGATTGGCCCCCGAGGCTAGTTCTGCGAAACAGTCTGTGAGGACTGCGCAGTCCTCCGCGCCCTCCGGTCGCCATCGGTCGAGAAAGGACAGCACGGCCGTCGCCTCGGTGCAGTCGAGGCCGTCCAGAACCTCGTGATGCAGGGCCTTGAACGCTTCAAAGCATTGTTTTGCGCGCTCGGGCCTTCCCTTCCGGTCAACGCCCAAAATATAGCCCGCGTTGTCGCACAGGAAATTCGCCTTGATCCCGACCGTCCGCTTTTCCTGCTCGGGCACCTCAAGCGGCTGCGGCACCTCGACCATTTTCTTGCCTCTTTGCACCGGAATCCGCAGAGGGATGACGCCGATAAGCTCCCCGTCTTTCGACAGGTCCAGCGCATAGGAAACGCCCGCCCGGCAATAGCCAGGCCTTGCGATTTCCCCCGACGTGGCAAGGATCTCGTAATAATCCACCAGCGCCCGCAGAATCACCCGACCACCCCGCAGTCTTTGAGATCGATCACGCCGTCTCTCATCACCGCCCGGAAAAACATCGGCCTGATATCCTGCGGGTCGGAGAAATCCATGTCGTAGAGCATATAGCCGAGATCCTTGCTCTCTTGACAGGGGTTGTTCACCAGGTCGCCCTCAAACAGCTTGAAGTGCGCCGGGAACTCGCGGCAGCCGAAGCAGGGCTGGTGATAGCACTGCCCGCTTCTGAGCCTGCGCATGACAATGGCGTAGTGTTTCGCGGCCTCCCCGTCCTCCGCTTCACCCTTAAGCTCAAAATGAGCCTCGAGGATATAGCGGACGTCCCTGAGGACGAGGGACGCGCGCTGCTGGATATCCGAGGCGGTAACGATCGGGCTGATCTGCGCCGCGCCGTTCATGGCCGTTTGTGCGTTGCGCGCCGACAGCTTGGACTTGACCTCGTTTCGCCGCACGTTTGTAAACCGGATGGGCTTTAAAACGTGAATCCTGTCGATGACCCACCGCAGCCCGGGATGCCAATAAATCGCCTCGATCAGGCCCCTTGCCGCGGACGGGGTGATCACGTCATAGCTTACGCGCTCCGCCTTCATTTCGGGCCGGGTAAACAGCGCGTAATCTCCCCAAACCTCGATACATATTCCATAACCCAAGCGTTTCTCTCCTTTCTTTCGCCATGCTTAAAAGCGAATTTACAAATTACGTAATATTATACCATTTTATTGCAGTTGCCGATATTCTTCGATAAAACATTCTGTATAATTTCATCGTTTATTTACGAAATTTTGAAGCGGCGGGACCTGCGCCTCACCGCCTCATTACATAAAAACATTCCCCCTCCCATTCATTGTAATCTTTGTTAGTTTCTCTGCTGGTCACACTATAGCCTATGACATTACCCTGCAATATGTTAATATTTTTTTTTTTATAAAATATAATAATAATCAGGGTCGGATTTCTTTCGTGGAAATCTGTAGGATTGAAATATTGTTATCCATTGTTATTTTCGCGGTTGGCAAAGCGGCAGGATTGTGGTCCTGCCGCTTTGCCGTTTTATCAGGAAAATACGGCCGCGCCATAATCCGCATTGGCGTCAAGCCCGGTTTTTTCAGAATATTTGTCCAGATCCGTGAGCACGGCCAGCTCTTCGTCCAGCGCCTCGATGCTTCCAGACGAAAGCAGGACGCTGTAGCTTCCGGCGTACACGCTCACCGCATATTGCTGGACGCTCCGCATCAGCTTTCGGCTGCGCTCGCCCTCTCTGAGCCTTGTTACAAGCTCCCGCGCCTCGTCCGTATGCGGTATTACAACGGAATAGGTGGAATTTTCAATCAGATTGAATTCGGACGCGATCCGGGCAAATGGAAAGCTCATTCCCTTTACAAGCCCATTTTCGAAGCTTTCAACGATGCTCTTTGTATCGAGCCCGGTTCCCTCGAATCGATAGAGCCGGGTGAAATAGGCAAAGATCGCCTCGTTCGACGCGATATCGTCAAACTGTTTTGCGACCGACCGGGCGACCTCCATGGGCCGTTTCATCATCGCCGGCATGTGCTTTTGATACTCCTCGGCGGGCTTGAAGATATACACCGGGCTTTCGGCGTTTTTCCTCTCACGGTTACAGCGCCCCGCCGCCTGGATTTCCGAGTCCAGGCCCGCCTCGGCGCGATACACCACCGGAAAATCGACGTCGACCCCCGCTTCGATCAGGCTCGTGGATACAACGCGGCAAGGCAGGCCGTCCTTCAAGCGCTCTCGGATAATCCGAAGGGTCTGCTTTCTGTGCAGCGGGTACATGAGGGTGGACAGATGAAAGCTTCCCTCCCGCAAAAGCAGCTTAAAAAGCCTCTGCGCCTGCATTCTGGTATTTACGATGCAAAGCACCTGCTTTTCAAGATTTAACCGTTTGGCGAGCTCCGTATCGGCGAGCTCGCCGACGGGTACGATTTTTGTCCTTTTGAAAAACCGGAACAATTCCTCCGCATGATCGCAAAGCTCCCTTGCGGAAAGCTCCTTCGGGAACAGTCCGGAAAGCGCCGGCTGCGTCGCGCTGCACAGCACCGCCGTGCTTTTGTAGTTGTATACAAGCTCCGATATCGCGCGGATGCAGGGCAGGAGATATTGCGTAGGCAGCATCTGCGCCTCATCGAAGATGATCACGCTGTTTGTCATGTTGTGAAGCTTGCGGCATTTTGAGGGCCTGCTTGCGAAAAGCGACTCGAAAAACTGAACGGTTGTCGTCACGACAACAGGCACCTCCCAGTTTTCCGTTGCGAGCCGCTTGTTTATGAGCAGCTCGCTTGTGTCGTCGTACGAAAAGCCCGAGTGATGCTCCAGCACATTTTCCTCTCCCAGAATGTCCTTGAATACGGCGGCGTTCTGTTCGATGATCGAATTGTAGGGGATTACGTAAATCACCCGGTCCATTTTATGCTTTTTCGCGTGTTTTAAGGCGAAGGCGAGAGATGAGATGGTTTTGCCGCCCCCCGTTGGCACGGTCAGGGTGTAAAGCCCCTTTTCCCGCTCCGCTTTTTCAATACAGCGGTTTAATATCTCCGTGCGCCTTTTGTCGATTTCCTTCTCCGGATTTGCGAAGCCTTTTATGTACCCGTCCAATTTCTGATTGAGCGCGTCAATGCCCTCGCCGCCCCCTCTGTCCGTATCCCCGGACATAAAGCGTTCCGTATCCAGAAAGTCGCCGTCGACAAGGCAGGAAAACAGCATCCGGATATAAAACGACACCGAAAATCCCGCCTTCCCCAGCGGGCGTATAGGGAGCGAGGGCTCCGGGAGAAGTATCTGAGGCGCAATTTCATGCTCGAATGCGACATAAGGCTCCAGCTTTCGCTTCAGCCTGCCGCAAAGCGTCGGCTCGTCCGGGGTGTCGGCCGCGCTCCCGCCGTCCGGCAGCCCGGCGTGGTGTCCCGCGACGCAGTAGGCCAACAAAAAACCGATCGCCCGCAGCCTGCCGTTTACCTCCGCCGCCCCCGCCGTGGAATGGTCGACCATGCCGCCGCCCTCTAGGAGCCGTTTCTGGAATTTTTCCGAATACTTGCCGATATCGTGGAGCAGCCCGCACAGGCAGGCATAGTCCCCGCTGTCAAAGCTGTCCGCGAACCCTTTTGCCAGCTCTGCCGTGCCCTCCAGATGCTCCCTTACGGATTGGATCGTCTGATCCTCCCTGATATGCGCCGCATATGTTGTATCCATTATCATTCACCCTTTTTAACTATATCACGGCGGCTGTCCCATAAACATCCCCGCTCCGCAAATGATTAAGACCCCCGGATTTCCGACAAAACCAGGGGGTCTTAATATCATTTTATACAAATTGGCGGGCTGCCGAAAGCAAGCCGTTTACTCGATTGCCATTGCCGCGAACATGCCCTCGCGGACGGCGCCTCCGACCTTTCCGACCTTGAGGCTGTCGCCGACAACGCGCGTTTTCAGGTGATATTTTGCGTCGACCGCTTTTGCAAGCATGTCGTTCGGCCTCATTCCGAAGGAGGAAACGACTGTATCCGCGGGAATAAACACCTCCGTTCCGTCCTTTTTCTGCGCTTTAACGCCGTCAGCTTTTATTTCCAGCACTTTATGGCCCGTATAGATCTCTACGCCGTTTTTTACAAGCATCGGAATGAGCGCGGCCTTGTTTATGAAATGGTCGTTTACCGCGACCTCATCCAGCATTTCCAAAATCGCGACCTTCTTGCCGTTCATCGCGGTTTCGAGCGCGCTGTCGCATGCGGACAGGCCGCCGCCGCAATACACGATTTTTTCGCCTTTGAGCTTCTCCGGCTTTATATGGGCGGTCAAGATGTCGACCGTATTTTCTATTCCCGGTATTTTCGGCGTAAGCGGGACGGCTCCCGTCGCAACGATAATCCGATCCGCATACTTAAGCTCGGGCGAGTCCGCGTTAAGCTCTGTATTTAATCTTACATTGACGCCCAGAAGCTCCAGCTGGCGCTGATACCATGCGACAAGCTCGCGGAGCTGGCTCTTAAACGGCGGCGTCGCGGCGCTCTTTAATTGCCCGCCGAGCCTGCCGTCTTTTTCATAGAGCGTCACCTTGTGCCCCATCAGCGCGGCTGTTCTGGCCGCCTCCATGCCGCCGGGGCCGCCGCCGATCACCGCGATATGTTTTGGATGCTCGGTCTTTCGCAAGACAAATCGGTTTTCAAAACCGGCGGCGGGATTGACCGAACAGCTGATTTTTGTAAGCCTTGCGATAATTCTCCCGATGCAGTCCTCATTACAGCGGATGCAGGGGCGGACCTCGTCGCGTTTGCCCGCCATCAGCTTATTGGCCAGATGCGGCTCCGCGATCAGCGGGCGCCCCATCAGAACAAAATCGGCGTTTCCGGATTCAATCAGCTTTGCGGCGGTTTCAGGCGTGTGGTTTCCGGCATTGAGAAGCGGAATTTTAACCGCTTTTCTCGCCCCCTCACAGACATCCTGCATGCACGCGTCCCCGAGATATGCGGGCGGGAAGATATAATCGATGTTTTCATAGCTGCCGCTGTCGATATCGAGCGCGTCCGCGCCGGCCTCTTCAAGAAGCTTCAGCATGGGCAGGGATTCTTCCAGTGTGCGCCCGCCTTCAAAATGATGCTTGCAGGCGATCCGGAACAGAATCGGCATGTCCGGCCCGACGGCGCCTCTGATCGACTGGACAATCTCCACGGGGAAACGCATGCGGTTTTCAAGGGTTCCTCCGTATTCGTCCTCCCGCTTGTTCCAGACGGCGGACATGAATTGATCGACGAGATAACCTGCGTGGGCGTGCACTTCAATGGCGTCAAAGCCCGCATCCTTCAAAAGCTTGGACGAAAATGCAAACTGCTTCATAATCTGCTGAATTTCCTCGACGGTCAGCGCGCGGCAGATTAAGTCGGGGTTAAACATGGAGGGGATCGCCGACGCGGAAACGGGAGGATCTCCATACATATTTGCGAAAGCGTTTTTGCCGGTGCCGCAGCTTAACTGGGCGCAGATTTTTGCGCCGTACCTCTGGACGGATTCGCAAAGGGTTGTGAGCGGAGGAACGACATGCGTCTGGTCGAGGTATCCCTCCAAAGAACCCTGCGCCAGCTCCTTTGTCAGGAACATGCACCCCGTAATGATCATGCCCGTTCCGCCCCGGGCGCGCTCCTCCCAATAATCGATTTCATCCTTGTCGATCGTTCCGTCGAGATGTCCGGCGTTAAGCCCCATCGGCGACATGACGATGCGGTTTTTTACCTCCATTTTCCCGATTTTGAAAGGGGTGAACAGTTTCTCGTAATTCATGCTTTAACCTCCTTTATTTTCACAAGACATTGATTGCTATACTCATTGACTATACTATAATCACTATCAAAGCACCGATATATTCAAAACTCTGTTGAATATTGGTGAAACATGCGGTCAGATAATTTAAAAATTGATAAAAACCCCTGATTTTTAAAAATCAGGGGTTTTTATTTAATATTTCAACCTTATTGGGATTAGTCAAAGTACATACCCCAATGTCCAGACATTTATCTTGAAAAGGGGCTAAAAAATTCCCGCTACCGTTTGTGGCAGCGGGAATTTTTTTGTATCAGAGGAATAGGGAGACTGCCTTTTTAGTTACCAGGTCGGAAGTCTACGCACAGCTGTGCGTAGACTTCGGATGCCTTGGTCAGCTGGTAAGTCTCAATGAACTCGTCAACGGTATGGGCTACCTTGATGTCACCCGGACCAAAGACCAGGGCCGGCGTACCGGCGCGGGAGAATTTGGTGGCGTCACAACCGCAAAGCAGACCGTCCACCACATGCGTGCCCATGATCTTGTCGCATGCAACACAGGCGCTTTGGACGATCGGCTCACTCTCTGACGTCTCCATGCAGCTGTCCAACATGTAGGGCGTCTCAATAGTGATGTCTGTGGCGGGATCCTCTGCCTTCAGTTCGCCGATCAGCGCTTGCAGATCCGCCGCCAGCTTTTCGAAAGTATCGCCGGCCAGGGTGCGGACGTCAACCTGGATCCGACAGAAATCCGGGGTGATATTTACCAGCTCGCCGCCGGTGATTGTGGTGACACTGAGTGTGCGGGGGCCGATCAGAGGATGCACGTCCTGCGCAAGGCAGGGCTTAATCACGGCGTCTATCTTTGTAATAAGCTTGGCCATGTCTACGATGGCGTTGTGGCCCTTCCATGGCATAGAGCTATGACAGGCGGTGCCGCGGGCAGTGACGAAGAAGCGGGTGACACCTTTGTTGGCAACACAAACATGAAGATCTGTGGGCTCGCCAATCACGGCACCGTCATAGCGATTTCCGTCCTCTAGAAATTTCAGCACGCCACGGTAGGCGTATTCCTCGTCGGCAGCAGCTACGAAGTAGATGTCACAGTAAGGCGTAATGCCCATCTTTTTCAGCATTGAGAAAGCGTACATCATGGTGGCGACACTGCCCTTACAGTCAGAGCTACCGCGGCCATAGAGCTTGCCGTCCCTGCACACGGGGTCAAAGGGATCAATGGTCATGGCGTCCACGGAGACGGTGTCAATGTGGGCCTCAAAAACCAACGCCCCCTTTCCGCCGCCTTTGATATGAGCCACCAGATTGCATCGCCCGGGCAGAACCTCCTGCAGGGTGTAAGGGATACCCTGGGCGTCGAAATATCGGGAGATATATTCAATCATCCCTTGTTCACCGCCACCGTCCACACCCAGCGTGCCGGTAAAGGGGTTGATACTGTTGATCCTGACCAGATCGCTGAGCAAGCTTATGATCTCCTGCTGGTTGGCTCTTCCCTGAAAAGAAATACTCATTTCCCTGCTCCTTCCTGATATTGCGCTACGACTGCACGCAGCGCATCGACATCGTTGAGGCCAACTTTGGGAACATCGGGGAGACCCTGGATCATCAAGGATAGATCCCGAATTCCGCTGCCGGAAATAATGCAAGCCACGGAATCTTCCGGGGAGATTACGCCTCCGGCCAGCAGTTTTTTTACGGAGGCCACCGTCACCGCACTGGAAGGCTCGGCCAAAACAGCCTCCATTCGGCCAGTCAGCTGCATGGCCTCCAAAATCTCCGAATCGGAAACAGCCACTGCGGTACCGCCGGTGCTGCGGAGTATGGAAAGAACCGTGGCGGACTCAAAGGTGCATACATCCGCGATGGCGAAAGCAATGGTGTCGGGAACGCCCCAGTCCTCAGCTACGGTGGCGTTGACCTCGTAAGCTCGCACCAAAGGCATACAGCCCTCCGCTTGCACGCCTACGAAGTGGGGAATCCGATTGATTAGTCCCAAGGTCAGCATATCCTGACAGCCTCGGTAGATTTTACTGAGCAGTGCGCCGCCGCCAACGGGGCAGACGATCCAGTCAGGCATCTGAAAATTCGTCTGGAGACCGATCTCGTAGCCGATGGTCTTGTACCCCTCGGCTGCCCAAGGGTGGAAACAGGTGGCGGTGCTGACATTTTCCCAGCCGAACAGTTCTTCGCCCCGCTTTGCCATTATAATGCAGTCGTTGATGGTTCCCTCCATGGTAATCAGCCTTGCACCATAGCTGCGGATCTGCCAGGCCCGTTCCCGTACCGCACCGGACGGAAGCAGAACGAAACAGTCCGTAGCACCCTTTGCTGCAAAAGCGGCCATGGAGGCTGCCGCGTTGCCAGCAGAGCCAAGGGCAATGGTTTGCGTCCCTTTCTGCCGTGCAAGGGATACTGCAATAGTGGCAAAGCGGTCCTTATAGGTGTGAGAGGGGTTTAGTGTTTCATTTTTCAGATACATGTGACGGATGCCGATGACCTTAGACAAATTGTCCGCCTGCATCAGGGGGGTGTTGCCCTCACAAAGGCTCACCGGAACCAGAGTCTCGGTAACGAGCAGTAACCCGCGGTATCCCCAGATGCCATTCTGGCTTCCCCGCTGCAAAACCTTCCGGTAGTAGTCCCGCTTGCCCACAAGGTCGTATACGGGTTCGATAGAGCCGCCGCAGGCAGGACACAAGTGCCGCTCCGCCGGCTGCATTTCATAGGGGCGGCCGCACAGGGAGCACACAAAGGAATGAGAAGGTGTATTCATGTTAAACCTCCATATCGGGCACCGGGTTTGGCTGGTGCTGATTTTTCTTAATAGATTAGTTCGACCAGACCGGTGGAAAAGATCGGTACATAGGAGATAAGCAGTAAGAGACCGCCCATCAGTAAGAAGAAAGGCAAGGATTCTTTAATAAAATCGGTCGTCGAACATTTGGTGATACCGCAGGTGACGAACATGCAAGTGCCCATGGGTGGCGTGATGGAACCGATGGCGATGTTGAAGATAAACATCATGGCAAAGTTGATCTCGTGGATGCCGTAGGATGCCGCAATGGGTACCATCAGCGGAACCAGGACCAGCATGATTGCGTTGCCCTCCAGGAACATGCCGGCAATCAGCAGCAATATGTTGGTAAGCAGCAGGAAAATGTACTTGTTGTGGATCATATTAACCATTAGAGCGGCCATTGCCTGGGGCAACTGCTCCTTGGTCATGATCCAGGAAAAACAAGATGCCGCACCGACGATGAGCATGATGCCGGCGGTACTGATGGCAGCTTCCTTCAGTCCTTCAAGCACATCTCTCGGCTTGATCTCATGGTAGTACAGGCCCAGGACCAGAGAGTAGATAACGGCCACAGCGCCTGCCTCCGTTGCTGTGCAGATACCCAGACGGATGCTTCCGATGATGACGATTGGCAGACATAGCGGCAGCAACGCACCACGGAGGGCAATCCAGAATTCCTGTGCGGTCACTCGCTCTGTGCGCAGTTGACCGTAACCACGCTTACGGGAAATAACAGCCACCAGGACCATCATGGTGACGCATAGCAAGACACCGATACCCAGACCGGAGACAAAGAGCTTGCCAATGGAGATGTTTGCGATCGTACCGTAGACGATCATGGCCAGTCCGGGAGGAATCAGCGGAGTAATCAATGAGGAGAACGCTGTCACCACGCTGGAAAAAGGTTTAGAGAAGCCCTTGCGCTCCATTTCGGGTACAAGCATCTTGGATTGCATAGCGGCGTCCGCCAGGCTAGAGCCGGACAGTCCACCCATAAAGGTGGACAGTAAAATGTTGACCTGAGCAAGACCACCGGAGAGACGGCCTGTCAGAACCCCGCATAAATTCATGATTCGGCGGGTAATACCGGAATAGTTCATAAAAATACCGGCGCAGATGAAGAAAGGGATGGCCATCAGGCTGGTGCTTTCGCAGCCGCTGATGAACTTCTGCGCGATGATCTGCGAGGAAACATCCGGATTAAAAAGCATATAACTCGCCACTCCGGCAAGCAGAGAAATAAATACCGGCACCTTGGCAAATAGAAGCACTAATAAAATAATAAAAGCAATTCCAACAGGATTCATGTTGCATCTCCTTTTGCCGAGTTATCCGCCGCATTCTTTTTCGGCCAGTACCGTGCAACAATCACATAAATTTGGTTGATACACATCAGAATACAGGCCCAGGGCAGAATGCCGTAGATCAGGACGTACGGGATCCGCAAGATCGATGTTTGCCGGGAAGCACTGATGAGCAGAGCAAGATAGGTGAAGCCGTTTTTCATCAGAAAGCCAAGAAGCGCAATAACGATTACAGAGACCAGAATCTCTATGACTACTCGGATTTTTCGTGGGAATCTGTCCACGATGATCTCAATTGCCACATGACCGCCAGTGCGAAAAGCTGCGCAACCGCCAAGGAAAGTAATCCAAAGGAAACAGGCCAACTGTACCTCTTCCTGCCAGACGATAGGTGTGCTGAACAGATACCGCATAAACACGCCGACAAAGGTCAGGCAGATCAAAAGTGCCAGAATGATGCAAGATAAATATAAATCCAGATTTGCAATGATCCGGCCCACTCTGTGCCATGATTTTTCCACTGCAATACCTCGCTTTCTAAAGGGGAAGGCCAGCCAGTGCCAGCCGTCCCCTTGTTGGTGGATCTTGAAAATGTCTAGGTTTTTTATTTTGCAAGCATGCCGCGGATGGTGTTGTACAGGTCAGGATCGCTCCAGCCCTTGATGATCTCGGGATTGGAGTACAGCGGAAGAATGGCATCCTTGAAGCCTTGCAGAGCGGCGCCGTCCAATTCGATGACTGTGACACCCTTGTCACGAAACTTCTGGATGGTTTCATCTTCGCCGCCCAGGCACAGCTCGTTGTTAAACAGACCAGCCTCATTGCCGGATTCGACCAGAATCTTCTGCTGCTCAGCGCTCATACTGTTCCACACAGCCTCACTCATGACCCACTGGATTGGCATCTTAACGTGTCCGGTCAGGGTCAGGTAGTCGCAAACCTCATAGTAGGCACCGCCATACAGGAAGCCAACGGGGTTTTCCTGGCCATCAACGGTGCCCTGCTGAATCGCGGTGTAGACCTCGCCCACGGCCATGGGGGTAGAGGTGGCGCCAAAGCACTCAAACTCAGCGACACTCATGACGTTATTGGGAACGCGGATTTTCATACCTTTCAGGTCGGAAACCTGATAAACGGGCTTGGTGGTGATCAGTTGACGCTCGCCCAGCATCCAGTTGGCGCTGACGACATGGACACCGTTTTCCGCCAGCAGTTTCTTCTGATTGGCGAACCAGTCGGTCTCCAGCAGTTCCCAGGCCTGATCCCAGGTGTCGAATACATAGGGCATGGACAGCATGGAGACCTCAGGGGCACCATACTCACACAAGAAAGATCCATCGGTCTCCTGAATAATAGCCTCACCCATCAGAATTTGCTCAATAACATCTGCTTTGGAGCCCAGTTGGCTGGAAGGAAAGAGCTTGATCTGGATGCTGCCATTAGAGCGCTCCTCCACCAACTCCTTCCACTTTTCGGTGGCGATAGTGATGCTCTCACTGGGGTTGCTTTCATGGGCTAAGTAAATCACGATGGGATCGCCCTTGTCCTCCTCAACAGCAGCATTGGTATTGGGAGCGGAACCTGTGTCCTCAGCGGGGGATTTACTGCTGGAACAGCCTGCCAGCAGGCTGAGCGCCAGAGTAAGCGCGCAGAGCTTTAGAACTGGTTTTTTCATAGAGATTCTCCTTTTCCATCATATTTCTCATGTACATTGTACAATAGGGAATTCTTGATTCGTTGGGTCAGTCGGCAATCTCGAAAATGGCTTCAATTTCGCAGGAAATGCCCATGGGCAGGCTTTCCACGCCGATGGCGGAGCGGGTATGCTGTCCATTGTCGCCAAAAATGTCAATCAAAAGTTGGGAAGCGCCGTTAATTACGGCGGGTTGTTGGGTGAATTCTGGCGCGCCATTTACAAAGCCCAGCAGCTTTACAGCTCGCTTTACACGGTTCAGATCCCCCAGATATGTATTCAGAACCGCCAGAAGATTCAGCATACAGTATTGTGCGCCTTTCTGAGCTTCCTCCAGCGTTCGCTCTGTTCCAACTTTCCCGGTGACCCAGTCATCACCGCAGTAGCTGCCCTGCCCGGAGAGATAGACCAGGCTCCCAACCCGGGTGATTACCTGAAACAATCCGACCGGTTCCGGCGGGGCAGGGAGCTCAAGCCCCAGTTCTTTCAGGCGTCGATAAACGTCCATACTGCTTACCTCCAAATTTTTTGGCTGAAATTATTCTAACTTTTTGTCTTAGTATATTACTAAAAGTTTTACATGTCAACAAATTATTTATAAGGAATCAGCAAATAATGAAAATATTTTGGATTTTTAAGAGAGTAGAACTAGATTTATTTGAAAAATTTGTTTGATTCAGATTTTTATTTTTAAAAAACTTTGTTTGAAACCCATTTAAAAATATGTTAAAATTTCATAAAGCAAGCACAACGGAACAGGGGGAACTGTTTTGAAAAATATTGAAAGTGAGAAAAAGAACCTCATCAAAATCATGCATGGTATTGCAAAGCAGTTTGGCAACGGCTGCGAGGTGGTATTGCACGACTTTGGAAGGGATCACGATCACACCATCCTTGCCATCGAAAACGGGCAAGTGACGAATCGCCGGGCCGACGGCCCTATTACCAGCCACGGCCTGGAGGTTATGCGGGGTACCAAGCCGGCGACAGATGAATATAATTACATCAACCAGACGCAGAACGGAAAACTTCTGCGCTCCAGTTCTATCTATCTCAATGATGACGACGGCAAAGTGGTCGGATCCCTCTGCATCAATCTAGACATCACCAATTTGATTGCCACCCGCAATATGCTGGACAATCTGATCTATGTGCAGGGGGAGTCCGCACCTCAGCAGATGGATACGGCTGAGATCGTGACCAACGACGTCAATGAAATGCTGGATATCCTGATCCAAAAGTCGATCCGCTATGTGGGAGTCCCCGTGGCAACTATGACACGGGAGGATAAAATGAAAGGCTTGCAATATCTGGATGAGCGCGGCGCATTTCTCATCAAAAAGTCCAGCGACCGCATTGCCCAGAGCTATGATATCTCGCGGTTCTCTTTGTATAATTATCTGGATACCGTCCGAAATCCGGACAACGGGGAGAAGACGGGGCGCGCCACGCCTTGAACTATATTACTGCCGGGACAGCGGCTGTCTAGGCGCAGATCCTAGTGGTGCCATAAAAATAGTACGTGTCCATCAACGGAAGTAACTCTTTATAATGCCTATCATTGCAAGAGGCGCAGTAATATTGATAGTTTATTTAATATTCAAACTTACCCAAAGCCAAAGCCTCTTTATAGGCCCAATAATTTACTTCCTTTGCTTTTCTTTGTAGATCCACTCACAATCGTGCATTGCATACACGGGTTCTGAAACAAACTATGAGGGACGAAAAAACAAAGCAGGATAAAGGGGGGCGCGTTGCAAAACGCGCGCAAAGAAAAAAGCAACGAAGCGGAAAGCCCGAAAGGGTTGGCCGCTTCGTTGCTTTGCGTTACAATTGATTTATGAAAAAAAAGAAACGCGAAACCAGTATAACGCGATGGAGCGTCACGGTCAACTGATAATGACGCTGAATTGCGGCGCTCAATTCCCTTGAGAGCCTGGTTTGTCGAGACCGTCCCGAATTTTGTGTAAA
>DIWE01000023.1 GCA_002423435.1 Clostridiales bacterium UBA6114 | reverse complement strand
TTTCAGGCTGTTTTGCTACAGCCCCCTTTTTATGCCGTTTTCGGCAATGCTTCAAGCTCAAACCAGAACGTGCTGCCGCAGCCGACGGCGCTTTCCACCCCGTATGCCGCGTTATGCGCCTCCAGCACACCCTTCACAATGGAGAGGCCCAGACCGGTCCCTAAAACCATATGCTTTTTCATCCTTTTTGAAGTGTAATATCGCTCCCATATCTGGCCGAGCTTGTCATCGGAGATGCCGTCCCCGGTATCCGTGACTTCAAACCGTACCTTTCCATTTGCGTTTTTTACGCGGATGTAGACCGCTTTATCCTCGCCGGTATAGTTTATTGCATTGCTTACAAGATTATAAATCACCTGTTCGATTTTGGACTCGTCCGCAAAAACCCTGGTATCTCCTTCGCTTTCGAAACGGAATACATAGCCCTCGCGCTCCGAGAGGGCGTCAAAACGTTTTAATATGACCCCGACTTTTTCGCCCAGATCAAATGTTTTCCGATTCATCTGCAGCGTACCGGACTGGATCTTGGACAAGTCGAGCATATCGGTCGTAAGGGCGCCGAGCCGGTCGGCCTCCTCGATGATCACCTGCGCATGAGTACCCCGCTTTTCGGCGTTTTCGCCGGACACGTCGCGGATCAGCTCGGCATACATTTTTACCATCGTAAGCGGTGTGCGCAGATCATGCGAAACATTTGCGATAAGCTCGCGCTGAAGCGCATCGGTTTTCGAAAGCTCCTGCGTCGCATAATTTAAGGTAAAGGCGAGCTGGTTGATTTCGGAATAATCTCCGGCATCAAAGTGCACATGGTAATTCCCTTTGGCAAGCTCGGCGGCGGACTCGGTGATTTTTGTGATCGGCCGGGAGAGCCGGGAGGCGATCATCAGCGAGATAACAAGCGAGAGCATAAGGGAGATGATCGTTACGATGACCAGCTGGTTTTGCAGCACGGCCGCCGTCGAATCGATGGGGGCGATCTGCGAATTGACGTACAGATAAAGCGGCCGGCCTTCTTCGCCGTGGAGTACGGCGCCATAGACCAGGATCTTGCCGTTTACACGCTGGTCCGTGATGATGTATGAAGTTTTCCCGTCCTCGCTCTGAGACAGCTTTCTGATCAGAGTGGCGATCGACTGGCGGTCGGTATGGGGGGGAGGCATGCCGCCGATCATATTTTCCATGGACGGCTTTCCGTCCTGGTCGTAAACGCCTACTACGAAACCGTTGTTATAAGCCTGCCGGAACAGCAGTTCCTGAAAATCGCTTTTGCCGTATTCCTCCGCGATCAGATTGCCTACCTTCTTGATCTGGCCGATTTTCATACTGGTGTAGAAGCTGTT
Source organism: Clostridiales bacterium UBA6114 (assembly GCA_002423435.1). GTDB lineage: Bacteria > Bacillota > Clostridia > Oscillospirales > Butyricicoccaceae > UBA6114. Next base: position 217,991 of record DIWE01000023.1, on the reverse strand, counting down.
TAAGAAAACGATCTGCAAAAGCCAGAGCGTCACCATTATGACGGCCGCAAATAAAACGAAATATCCCCAGATCTTAAAGCGTAAGCTTTTTTTGTCTATTTTCCGAAACATCCGTCTCATTCCTTCTGTGCCGGCGCTTCGAATTTATAGCCGACGCCGCGCAGGGTTACAATATAATCCTTGTACGGGCCGAGACTGCTCCGAAGCGTCTTGATGTGGGTATCCACCGTCCTGTCGTCGCCGTAAAAATCGTAGCCCCAGACCTCGCTTAAAATCTTCTCCCTTGTAAGGGCGATATTCCGGTTCCTGACGAGATAAAATAAAAGATCCATTTCCTTGAGCGTCAGCTCGACCTTAATGCCGTCGACCAAAACGCTTCTTCCGGCAAAGTCGATTTCGATTCCGCCGAAAACGCTTTTTTCACTCGTCTGACGTAATCTGCCCTTGTTTCTGCTTACGATGACATCGACGCGCGCCATCACCTCTTTGGCAGAAAACGGCTTGACCACATAATCGTCGATCCCCACCGTAAAGCCGAACAGCTTGTCATATTCCTCGCCGCGCGCGGACAGCATCAATACGGGAATGTCCTTCGTTTTGCGGATTTCCTTGCATGCCGAGAAGCCGTCGAGCTTCGGCATCATGACATCCATGATGATGATATCGAAGTCCTGCTCTCTGCAGAAATTGACCGCCATCATCCCGTCGCATGCCTCGACTACCGTATGACCGACGAATTCCGCGTATTCCCGCAGCCCTTTCCGGATCATTTGTTCATCGTCGACAATCAATATATGAGCCAAACAGATTACCTCCGTGCCGCAATTCAGATAATAAGATAAATTATATGATATCCATGTGATAAACGTGTGAAACATGGAAGAAAATTGATGAGAATTTTACTTAAACGCGTTGCAGGAAGACAAATCCGCATGATACGACAGTAGGTCTGCGTATTCAGGCGGGAAAAGGAACCTTGACATTGTTTTATGATTATCATAAAATATATTATGATAAATAATAAGAGAATCGAGGGAGGCCAATATGAAAACAAACCCGATATTTAAGAAAATAATGATCGCCTTAAGCGTTTTAAGCCTTCTTATGCTGTCGGCCGCCACCGTTTTGCTCCCGGAGCTCGCCGGCCGCTATGAGAATCTGACTAATCAGGCGGTCGGACACAGGGTTATCATTTTTCTCATTCTTACGTGTGTTCCGCTGTTTGCGATGCTGATCTGTTTTCTGAAGCTCAGCTTAAGCCTCTATAAAAACGCGATATTTGAAGATAAAACAATCAAAAGGATCAAAGTCGTGCAGTGCTGCGCGCTGGTCGAGGTCGGGCTGTACATATATGCGGTTTTTGTCCGCCCCTCTCTTTTGAGCGCCGCGGTGCTGGCGGGCACGATCATCGTTTCGCTTTTTACGTCTATTATACGCGAAATTCTGGCGGAAGGAAAAGAGTATTATGAAGACAGCCGCCTTTCGATTTAGGTGATGATATGATCATAGTTGATTTGGATGTCGTGATGGCGAAAAGAAAAATGAGCTTGACCGAGCTTTCGGAAAAGGTCGGCATTTCAATGACAAATCTTTCGATCCTGAAAACAAACAAGGCAAGGTCGATCCGGTTTACGACCTTAAATGCCCTGTGCGCGGCGCTTGACTGCGAACCCGGGGAACTGCTGAAATATGAAAAGGGAAGTGCCCGGGAATGAAGGATCTGTTTGAGGCGGCGCTTAACGTCATGCTGTCTTTTGTAGTCCTGTTTTTGGTGACGATTGCAGGGGCTCTTATCATGGCGGCTCTCCTTTACCATGCGGAGAAGAATTACCGCATGCCGGAACGGATCTATGAAACATACTGGGGAATCGATATCCCTTCCGATTTCAGGGAGCTCTATCATACCTCGACTCCGCAGAGCTTTCACGGCGACGGAAGACGCTATACCGTTATCGAAGCCGAGAAGATGAACTCCCCGCTTATGGTAAACGCTGCAAACGGAGCAAAAGAGACGGAAGTTTATACGGGGACTTCCCAAGATGAAAGAAATAAAGATATTGAGCAATACATGAAGGCGATTTCTGCATCCCTGGAGGTCCCTGAAGAAAACAAACCTCCGTTTGACGAATTTTATGTGTGGAAAGAGCTTAAGAAATACGGGAACAACACATTGGCGGTCCTCTATTTCCCTGAGCTTTGCCGGGTCTATTTTGCCGAAGAGCTCAGATAAAGCGGCAAAATCTTTTACAAAAAGCGAGGCCGCCGATCGATCAGTCGGGAGCCTCGCTTTTTCATGCAGTTATCCATGCGAAAAATCATTTCAAACGAATCAATAAGAACGACCGGCAAAGCCTTGCGCAGCGGTGCACGGCCAGGCAGCCCATTCCGTTATATGTCGGCAGCTTCTTCGGCGAGCTCCTCATCCTCATCCCGCTGCTTTCTGAGCTTTTTTGGCGCTTTCCCGGCGGGAGAACGCTTTTTGACGGCGGCGCGTTTTTGCTCCGACAAGACGCGCTGTTCTTCCGTGCGGCGCTTTTCATCTTCCTCCGCGCGCTGCCGCCGCGTCTCTTCCGCCTGTTCCCGAAGCTGTCGCAGTTCATCGTCCATCCTCCCCTTCGATACGGGATCGCACAGCTCCAGAAACGATTCAAACGAAGAAGGATAGAGAAACTTTTTAATACCGTACTTTTCGCAGAATTCCACCGTAACCGTCGTCATGGTCTGACCGGTGATCATCCCAACTCCAAATTGCCGGTGATGTACTTGCTCATGCGTCATATTCACCGTTTTTTCCTCCGTTTCCCGTTTACACTTTTATCGATATATGCCTGAGCAGAAGTCGGCGTTTTATAAAGATCACCTTATTTCGCTGTAAGCATTCGTAGCAGGTCAAAAAACGTGTACTTCTGACAACAGGACTTACGTTCGTCAGAACTACACGTTGCAAAATATTCTATCACGATTTTTTTGCAAATGTAAGCGAAAAATTTCGACATGCGGGCAAAAGTACTTACGGGCCCGGCAAAAATGCGCTATAAGCCGGACATTCCGTTCATCCGTCATCTTAAGTCTTGCAAATGGTGAGCGCGAAGTTTATAATAATATTATTATATGACTTTTAAAAAGAGGTCGACTCAATGGAAGGTACGAAATCCAACAGCATCGAGCTTAAAAAAATGAACCGGAAGCAGATCTTTCGCTATCTTTACGGCAAGGAGGCGCAGTCGAAACAGGATATCGCCTATGCCCTGCACATGAGCGTTCCCACCGTGGCAAAAAACGTTCGCGAGCTCGAAAACAGCGGGCTGGTCCTCGACGTCGGGATGTTCGAATCCACGGGAGGCAGGAAAGCGCAGGCCTTTGTCTTCAACCCCAAGGCGAAATTCGCGCTGGGGCTCGACGTGACCCGCAATCATGTGGGTATCGTTTTAGTCGACCTCGGCTGCAACATTTTATATAAGGACCGGATCCGCTGCGCCTTCCGGCATTCCCCGGAGTATTACAAAACAATCGGGGAGCTGATCGAAAAAACGGTGAAGGAGTATGTGGGCGACGGCAAAAAGGTGCTCGGCGTGGGGATCGCGGTGCCCGCCATCGTAACGGAAAACCGCCAGGAGATGACGTATTCCTCCGTGCTCGACCCAAGGCAGGGCGTGGGGACGCTCCATGACTTCGCCGAATTTATCCCATATCCCTGCATGCTGTACAACGACGCCAACGCGGGCGGCTTTGCCGAGACCTGGAACAAGGGCCTTATGGAGGATATGATATATCTTTCGCTGAACAACAGTGTCGGCGGCTGTATCGTCATAAACGGTAAGATCTGCTACGGAACGAATCAGCGCGGCGGCGAGGTGGGGCATATGACCGTTGTGCCCGACGGCAAGGTGTGCTACTGCGGGCAGCGCGGATGCCTGGATGCGTATTGCAATGCAAAAATACTCTCCGACAGCGCCGGCGGCAATCTGGAGGCCTTTTTTACAAGGGTGCGTGAGGGGAGCCGGGAGCATCAGACGATATGGGAGCGGTATTTATACTACCTTTCCATTGCGCTGAGCAATATCCGCATGACCTTCGACTGCAATCTGGTCCTTGGCGGCTATGTCGGCGTGTACATGGACGAATACATCGAGCGGCTGCAGGAAATGGTGGTCGCAAGAAGCGCGTTTGAAAAGGACGGAAGCTATCTCAAGGTCTGCAGCTATAAGACCGAGGCCACGGCGGTCGGCGCGGCCCTTTGCTATATCGACCCGTTTCTGCGCGGCATATAGGAAAAAGCCGGGTCGTCTCCGGAAATTTTTGGACTGATATAAAACTTTAACGCGGTGAGTTGGTTGATTTCCACAAACTTCAAAGAACAGGGCAATTTGGTATTGACAAATAGGGCGGGGTGTATATACTCTATTATTAAATCAAATTTATAAAGTTTTTTAAAATTCAATTACATAACGAAGGCCTGTTGAATACGCATCAGTGAGCCTACTTGATAAACTTGATTTAATAAGTGTTTAATTAATAGCTGCAAACACATTTGCCAGGCGGGCATAATCGGGCTCCTCTCTCCGGGCGACACAAAATATGATTGCGAGTTGACATTTATGACGCGTTTGATCCTGGGAATCGATATTGGGACTTCCGGCTGCAAGACAATTCTGGCGGATGAGGAGGGCAACATCCTCTATTCCGCCGTCGCCGAATATCCCCTTTATAAGCCGTATCCCGGCTGGTCGGAGCAAAGGGTGGAGGACTGGTGGGAAGGCGTTAAGGAAACCTTGAGGGAAATATCCGGGAAAACGGCGGGCATGACGCTTTCGGGTATCAGTCTGTCCGGGCAGATGCACGGACTTGTCGCGCTCGATTTGGAAAAGCGTGTGGTGAGACCTGCCATCCTTTGGAACGACCAGCGGACAAAGGCCCAGTGCGACGAGATTACCGAGGCCGCGGGCGGGCTTGATGGATTACTGAAATATACGAATAATATGATGCTGACCGGCTATACCGGCGGGAAAATCCTGTGGCTCAAGCAAAATGAACCGGAAAACTACGATAAGACCGCGGTCGTATTAAACCCGAAAGACTATATCCGTTTCAAGCTGACCGGGGTCGTCGCGACGGAAGTCAGCGACGCTTCCGGGACCGGGCTGTTCGACGTCAAAAACCGCGGATGGGCTTATGAGCTCATAGAGAAAACCGGGCTTCGCCGCGAGCTTTTTCCGACGTGTCTGGAATCCACAGACCGGGCCGGAACGGTGACGGAGGCGGCAGCGGAGGAGACGGGGCTGCCTGCGGGCGTGCCCGTATATGCCGGGGGCGGCGACGCGGTCATATCGACAACGGGAGCGGGACTGATAAAGCCCGGAAAAATCGGGATCACCCTTGGGACCTCGGGGGTTGTCGCGCTGGGGCTGCCCGCCTATGCCGAAAACCGGGGCGGCAGGCTGCAGCTGTTTTGCAATAACGCTCCCGGGACCTGGATGGCGTTTGGCTGTACCCTTTCGGCCGCCGGATCCTATCAGTGGTTTCGCAATGCGCTTGGCGACTGCGAGCGGATGGCGGAGCGAAACGGCGGGGAGGACGCGTATGTTCAGCTGGACAGGCTGGCGCTTAAGGCCCCGGCGGGCTCGGACGGGCTTTTGTTCCTGCCGTATCTCACCGGCGAACGGTGCCCGCTGTTTGATCCGAAAGCGCGGGGCGGCTTTATCGGCGCGACGGCGGATATGAAAAAGGCACATTTTGCCCGCGCCGTGCTTGAAGGGGTCGCGTATTCGATGAAGCATGTCTACGACCTTATCGCCGAGTGCGCGGCGGTGGAATCGTCGTCGGTCGTCGTTTCGGGCGGCGGCGCCAAAAGCGGGCTTTGGCGGCAGATCCTGGCGGACGTATTCCAATTGCCGGTCCGCACCGTGCACAGCAGCGAGGCCGGCGGCGCATACGGCGCCGCGATGGTGGCCGGCGTCGGCTGCGGAATTTGGGCAACGCCCGCCGAGGCAATGGAGACCATCCGAACGACGAGCGAAACCGGGCCGAACCGGCAAAACGCCGGAACATACCGGAGGCTGTACGGGGCCTACGCCAAAATGTACCCGGCGCTCAAATGGTATTTCGAGGGGACGCCATGACCAGCTATGAAAACCTGCGCTCGCGGCTGATTCCCGACACGGAAGCGGAGCTTCGCGATTTTATAGAGCGGTTTCGGACAAAGACGATGCCCGGCTCCTACTCGGCGATGGAGAGGCATTTCGAAATTGCGAAAGAGAAGCCGTACGCGTTTCGAAACCACGGCCCCGTGCTCGCCGTCTCGATCGGCGGGAGCAATACCAAGGTGATGATCGCGTCGATGGACGACGGGTTTCTGACCGTCCAATATGCGCGCGCGCAGGAAAACCCCGAAGAGCCGACCGAATTTTACGATTATCTCGACTCGCTGCTCATCCGGGACGAAACCGTGCGCCGCTATCTGGAAACCGCGCCGTACCCCGAAATCGGCGTGTCCATACCGATGCTTTTGCAAAACGACTGCCCGATCCACCCGACAAAGGTCCCCACGCTCGTAGGGGTTATCGCGAGGCGCGAGTCTGAAATCTGCAAAAGGCTCTCTTTTAGGAGCAATTTCGAAAATTATATGAGGTCGAGAGGCCTGCCCTCCGGTTTTACGCTTTTTTACCAGTCGGACGGGATCGTCGCGCACCATGGCGCCGTCTCGATGTCCGAGGCAAAGCCCGAAGATAAAACGGTTCTTTGCATTTGCGGGACGGGCATGGCAAACGGCGACGAAAAGCATTATCTCCCGATTGCGCTGGTCTGCACCCTGCCGGAAGACGACGAGCTTTTCCCGCCGGAGGAAACCGAAAACCGGCAGCTTCACTATGCCGTCGCCGGAAAGGGAATCTACAGCCTGATGCGCCGCACGATCGAAACGAAGGTCCGGCTCGGCGGCTCGGCTCTTGAAGGGAAAAACACGGAGAGATTCTTCCGCGGCGTCCGGGATACAAAACAGGTCTTTGAAATCTACCGAAGCCATATAGAGCCCTCGTTTTCGTCTAATAGCCTCGACGAGATCAAAAAAATCGCCGGGGAAAACGGCCTTCTTGAGCTGCAAAGGCTTTCGGAGCTGATCGTCACAAGAGTCGGACAGACGCTGTCGAATGCGATTCTGGCGACGATCGTTTCCATGGGCGCGGCGCCTAAGGGTGCGAAGACGGTTGTTTATCTCGAGGGGAGCATCGCGAGAAACCCCGTGCTCAAACCGCTTTTGTTCCGGGAGCTCCATAAAAAGATCGACGCCCGCCGGCTTTCCGATTTTGACGGAAATCCCATGCGCATCGATATCGTGGAAGACCCCGCCCTGCGGGAGCTGCGCCCGGGCGGCCCGGACGCTGTCCGGATGCTTTCGCAGGTGGACACGACGCTGATCGGCACGGCGACCATGGTGATGGCCGAAGGCTGTATCAAAGGATAAAAATCCGCCGTTTTGGCGGATACTCGGAAAGGAATCGGAGAACAGAGATGAAGAGAACGGTATTGCGACAAAACTGGCAGCTTAAAAGGGTCGAACGCGCGGATTTGCTTTCGGCAAAACAGCTCGACAGGCTGTTCGAAACACAGGGCGAGGGCAGGGACGCGGTTTTCGAAATCGACGCGATGCCGGCGCAGGTGCATGACGTTCTGCTGCACAATAAAATGATTGAAAACCCGAATATTCGCGGGCATAACAACGACCTGTGGGTCGACGACTACGAATGGGTGTACCGGTGCCGCTTTGCGGTGGATGAGCCTTCGCTGCCCTCGCGCCTTGCGTTTTGGGGCCTGGATACCTTCGCGAAGGCTTACTTAAACGGCGAGCCTGTCGGGGAGTTCGACAACGCCTATATGCGCCATAAGACGGATTTCCTTCGGAATCTGCAAAGGGAAAACACGCTCCTTTTGTGCTTTCGCTCGTCAAAACGAGTTGTCGGGTCGGTTGAAATTCCGGAGAAATATGAGGGAATGGTGCCCGGCTTCGCGATGACGAGGGCGTTCAGGTCCGGCTTCCAGGACTACAACGGCCCGATCCCGACGATGATCAGATGCGGGATCTACGCGCCTGTCATCCTTGAACAGACGGAAACTCTGCGGATCGAAGAGGTAAAAATTGACGCTCTGCCGAATGAAAACTATACCGCCGGAACCGTGACCGCGTCGCTGACCGTCGAAGGCGGCGAGGGAAAAAAATGCCTCCTGTCCGTTTGCGATTCAGACGGGCATCCCGTAGCCGAAGGAAAAGGGGAGATCGCCGGGGGCCGCGTTTTTCTTACCGCCACGGTCGAAAATCCGCGCCTGTGGTGGCCCCGCACACACGGAGAGCCCTGTTGCTACAGGGCGGAAATCCGCTGCGGCGGGGAAGACGGGGACCGGGCCGAAAGGACGATAGCCTTCCGAAAAATCGAGCTTGTAGGCGATTTCGACTTTCGCGTAAACGGCCGCCCGCTGAAACTGTGGGGTGCAAACCTCGCCCACCCGGACACGCTCACCAATTGCCATCAATCCGAACGGATGAAACGCCTCCTTTTCCTCTCCGAGCTCGGCAATTTCAATATCCTCAGGGTCTGGGGCGAAGGCGAGGTATACGACGAGGAGCTTTACGAGGAATGCGACCGCAGAGGCATCCTGATCTGGCACGATTTTTATCTCTGCTACTCGATGTACGGCGAGGAGCCGGATTTTATGGAAAAATGCCGACTGGAGGCAGAACAGCTTGTAAAGCGGCTCCGCCATCACCCGTGCATCCTGCTCTGGTGCGGCGGGAACGAGATGCTCCTGTCGCGCGATTACGATTTCCCGGGAAAGCGCTGCTTCGGCGAGCGGATCGTCAGGGAGGTTTTTCCGGAGGTCTGCAAAAAGAACGACCCCATTCGATATTATCATATCAGCTCGCCGACCGGAGGCGGCTTCGCGAATGACCCGTCGGCCGGCGACACGCACGGCTACACGCACCTTTGGTTTGTGCCCGGCAGGACCTACCCCGTTTTCCTGAGCGAAAACTGCAGGGTGTCCACCCCGCCGATGCGGACTATGAAACGGATGATGACCGGAGAGGAGCTCTGGCCCGACGGGTATACGGCGAAGGTCACCCGGCGCGAAAAGCTCCGCTGGCCCGAGAGCTGGTGCAGGCACAACACGAATTTCGGGCATTTAAAGCTCGGGCCGATCGAGCACTACTATGACGCCGACACCCCGGAAGAAATGGTCTACAGGATCGGAGCCGCCCACGCCGAGTATATCCGCCGCCAGGTGGAAAGGTTCCGCCGCGGGTACGGCGCGGAGTCGGCGGAGAAAAAGCGCGTCACAAAGGGCCATATGCTCTGGAAACTCAACAACAACAGCAACATTATCTCCTACGGCGTTATCGACTACTTCCTAGAGCCGTATTACCCTTATTACGCGCTTAAAAGGGCGTATGAGCCGCTTCTTCTCTGCTGCGAGTTTGCAGATCACGGCTACGTCTGGCTTATAAACGACACACAGAAAGAAGTACGGGGCACTCTGGAGGTCAAGCTCTTCGATATGGAGGCAAACGAGTATTTAGACGGCTTTGAAACGGACTTTGACACAAAGCCCGACGAGTCGAAACCCGTCTGCAGCCTTGACCGGTTCGGACAGTTTAAGAAGAGGTACATCGTCTGCGCAAAAGCGCTGTCGGACGGCGGGACGATCGCCTCCTGCACCGACGTTTTTGAATTGGAGCGGCATCTTGACTATCCAGAAAACACCGGGCTTGAAATCGTCCGGCAGGGGGACGAGCTCGTGGTCACCGCGCGGCGGTTCGCACGGTGCGTGGAGCTTTCGGGCTCCGAAGACGGGGACGAGTTCGGCTGGCTGTTTTCCGACAACTATTTTGACCTGCTGCCCGGTGAGGAAAAGCGCATCGCGGTGTTCGGCGATCACCGGAAGGGGATTGTCACGGCAAAGGCCTTTTACGACGACCTGCCGGCTTCGGTGGAATATGCAAAGCTTTGATGATTTCAGTGTTGCCCGCTTAGCCGGAGCATGATAATCCGAACCCGTTTCCGAGGCTGCGGGCCGCCCCGGTGCGGCGTTGCCGGCCCTTGAAAGGCACCAAGCCTTCCCGCGGGCCGCCGCCTTGCCCCAAGACGGCCCGCAGCCTCGGAAATCTTCGACCCTGCGGGAGCGGATTTTTGCGTCCGGCAAGGCAGCGGACGCAGATGGGCTGTCGCCCATCAAGGACAATAACGAAGCCGGGCGCAAATAAGATGCCCCGCAAGGCGGGTTCCGATTATCATGCTCCGGCTAAAAGGACGTGGAACGCTTGGACGCGCTCAAGACCGACGTGCGTTTTGTAAAAGGGATCGGCGAAAAGCGGGCGAAGCTCCTAAACCGCCTTTCGATTTTTACGCTTTCCGATTTTTTGACCTATTTCCCGCGCGATTATGAGGACCGCACCCGCTTTATGCCGGTTGCGGAGCTCTCGGGCGGGGTTTCGGCCTGCATCAAGGCGGTGCTCGCGACAGAGGTTCGGGTGGCAAGGACGCGCGGGGCGCAGACCGTTACCAAGGCGCGCGTTTTCGACGAGACGGGGAGCCTCTCGATCGTTTTTTTTAATCAGCCCTATGTGAAGGAGCGGCTGCAAAAGGGAAAAGAGTATATTTTTTTCGGCAGGGTGCAGAGTGATCTTTTGGGTAAGGAGCTCATTAATCCGGTTTTCGAGCCGGCCGCGGAGGCCGGAAAGACCACGGGGCGAATCCTTCCGGTCTACCCTTTGATTTCCGGGCTTACAAGGAATATCGTCATGCAGGGGACGCAGGCGGCCCTCTCGGCGTTTGGGGACGGCGAGGCCGACGCTTTGCCGTCCGAGCTCAGGGAACGTTATAAGCTCGCGCATGCGCGCTTTGCCTACGAAAACATCCATTTCCCGAAAACGCTGGAGGACGCGCTTTTATCCCGCAGGCGATTTGTCTTCGAGGAGCTTTTTTTCCTCTCCATCGGCTTAAAGCAATTAAAAAACAGGCGCCAGGAAGCGGAGGGAATCCACTTCCAGACGCTTGAGACGGGGGAGTTTCTGCCGGCTCTCGGTTTTGCCCTCACGGGTGCCCAGAGGCGGGCGATAGGCGAGGCGGCGCTCGATATGGCGTCGGGGAAGCTGATGAACCGCCTTGTGCAGGGCGATGTCGGTTCGGGCAAAACGGCGGTTGCCGCCGCATGCATTTATCTCGCTGCGAAAAACGGATATCAGTCGGCTTTGATGGCGCCGACGTCCATTCTCGCCGAGCAGCATTTTCAGGCGCTTTCGCCGCTTTTCGAGCGGTTTTCCTTAAAGACCGGCCTTCTGACCGGCTCGATGAGCGCCAAGGAGAAAGTGCTTGTCTGCGAGATGGCCCGCTCTGGCGAAATCGATCTTCTGATCGGCACGCACGCGCTGATCGAAAAAGAGGTCGGGTTTTTGAAGCTGGCGCTTGTCGTGACCGACGAGCAGCACCGTTTCGGCGTGCGCCAGCGCGCGGCGCTTTCCGGCAAAGGCGGCGCGGACAGGCCGCCCCATACCCTTGTCATGTCCGCGACCCCGATTCCGCGGACGCTCGCGCTGATTCTGTACGGCGACCTCGACGTGTCCGTGATCGACGAACTGCCGCCGGGCAGAAAGGAAATCAAGACCGCCCTTCGCACGGACGCGGCCCGGGAAAAGGCCTTTCAGTTTATCCGGGGGCAGCTCGCTTTGGGCCGTCAGGCCTATATCGTCTGCCCGCTGGTCGACGAAAACGGGAACGAGGAGCTAAAGGCGACCCAGGCGTATGCCCGCGAGCTTAAGAAAGCGGTTTTTTCCGATTTCGAGCTCGGCGTTCTCCACGGAAGGCTGAAGCCGTCGGAGAAAGAGGAAATGATGCGCCGCTTCTCAAGGAATGAAATCCAGGTGCTGGTGTCGACCACCGTGATCGAGGTGGGAGTCAACGTGCCGAATGCGACTGTCATGGTGGTGGAAAACGCCGAGCGGTTCGGACTTTCCCAGCTCCACCAGCTGAGAGGGCGGGTCGGACGGGGCGAGGAACAGTCTTACTGCATCCTGTTTACCGAGAGCCGGAGCGAGGAGACGCTCAGACGTCTCAAAGCCCTCTGCGGGACAAACGACGGTTTTCAGATCGCGGAGGAGGACTTGAGGCTCCGCGGGCCGGGGGACTTCTTCGGCAAGCGCCAGCACGGGCTTCCGGAAATGAGGATCGCAAGCTTTGTATCCGACGTAAAAACCTTGAAGGAAGCGCAGAACGCGGCGGAGGAGCTTTTGAAAACGGACCCGGAGCTCGAAAGGCCGGAACACGCCGGGATTTTACGCCGTGTGAAAGAGCTTTTCGAGCGGGACAGCCAGGGGATTCTGAACTGACGGCACAATGTCGGGGATCTTTTCTTGATTAATCGGGCGGCTTGTATTATAATAAAACGGTTGAAAAGATCTTTGTTAAATTAAAAACAATTTATTTTAAAGCAGGGGTGTAACAATGGCGGCTAATGAAAATTGCAAGGCACTGCGCGTCTTTGCTGAGGAAATCCGGGTCCAGACGTTAAAGACGTTTCAGGCGCTGGGTTTCGGCCATGTCGGCGGGGCGATGTCCATCATCGAGACTTTGGCGGTGCTCTACGGTGAAGAGATGAAATATGATCCGAAAAATCCGAAATGGGAGGATCGCGACTGGCTTGTCATGTCGAAGGGGCATGCGGGGCCGGCACTTTACGCGACCCTCGCGCTCAAAGGCTTTTTCCCTAAGGAGGAGCTCCTGACGCTGAATCGGGGCGGGACCAATCTTCCGAGCCACTGCGACCGCAACAAAACGACGGGCATCGACATGACGACCGGGTCGCTCGGGCAGGGAATCTCCGCCGCGGCCGGCGTCGCCCTTGGAAACCGGACAGACGGGCGGGATTCTTACACCTATCTCGTCGTCGGCGACGGCGAGTGCAACGAGGGCCAGGTCTGGGAAGGTGCGATGTTTGCGTCCCAGTTCAAGCTTTCGAACCTGATCCTGTTTGTCGACAGCAATAAGCAGCAGCTTGACGGCTATACGAAAAATATCATGGATTTGGGCGATATCGGCGCGAAATTCGAATCCTTCGGCTTCTTTACACAGAGGATCGACGGCCACAGCGTCGACGAGATCAAAGCCGCAATTCAGAAAGCAAAGGCGTCAAAAGACGCGCCTTCCTGCATTGTTCTCAACACGGTCAAGGGACATGGATGCACCTTCGCGGAGGGGATCGAAGCGAACCATCACATGAACTTTAAACCGGAACAGATGGCCGAGGCGCTTAAAGCTGCCGAGCAGGCGCTTGAAAATGCCCGCGCGGCGCTTTGAGAAGGGGGTTTTAGAAATGAAGACGATCTTAAAGAATACCTTGGAAAAAGAAAAAACCATGATGAGGGAAACATACTGCAACACCCTGATCGATATGGCAAAGGAAGACCCCCGCGTTATGGCGCTTGACGCCGACCTGATCTCCTCGTCCGGAATGAAGCCCTTTCAGAAGGCGTTTCCCGACCGGATGATCAACTGCGGCATCCAGGAAGCGAACATGATCGGCGTCGCCTCCGGGCTGTCCGCGACCGGCAAGATCCCGTTTGCCCATACGTTCGGCCCGTTTGCGTCGCGCCGCGTGATGGATCAGGTGTTTTTATCCTGCGCGTACGCGAAGCTGAATGTGAAAATCCTGGGCAGCGACCCCGGCGTGACGGCGGCCTACAACGGCGGGACTCATATGCCGTTTGAGGACGCGGCCGTGATGCTTGCGGTGCCGGGCGCGATCGTTGTCGAGCCCACCGATACCGTGATGCTCGAAAGCGTCCTGCGCGAGCTCAAGGAACAGTACGGTGTCGCCTACATCCGCATGATGCGGAAAAACGCGGTCGGCATCTATGAAAAGGGAACGGAGTTTAAGATTGGAAAAGGGATCACGATCAAAGACGGCAGGGACCTGACCATCATCGCGAGCGGAATCCTGGTCGCCGAGGCGCTCGCGGCCGCGGCCGAGCTTGAAAAAAGCGGCGTCTCCGCCCGGGTCGTCGACCTCTTTACCTGGAAGCCGATCGACGCGGAGCTGATCGAGGCGTGCGCGAAGGACACGGGCGCGATCGTCACGGCGGAAAACCACAACACCCTCTGCGGGCTCGGCACCCAGGTCGCGGGCGTACTTGCCAGGACCACGCCGGCGCCCATGGAGATGGTCGGCATTCACGACGAGTTCGGCGAGGTCGGCACGGAGGATTATTTGAGGAAACGCTTCAAGCTGACGGCCGAGGAGATCGTAAAGGCGTCGAACGCCGTTCTGAAACGGAAATAAACCAGTTATATTTGTCTTTTTTATAGAAATGGAGGGACAAAGATCCCTCCATTTCTGACTGTGTCAAATCTGCATGGCAGGTTTGACGCCCTTCAGTCTCAAAACGAACCTGTTCGTTTTGAATTATTTAAAAAAACGCTTGACATTTCCGCGATTTTTATATATCCTATTTAGGTGCCTGTATGGGCACAAAGCGATGAAACCGTAGATTGCCGTTTTCGGGGAACTTCGGCGGAGTATGTCCGACAATCGGGCGGAGAGACTCTTCTGCCTTATGCGCGCGCGTTCTTTGAAAAATCATCGGAACTGTCCGGCAAAGCCGGAAAAGCCGGGAGGGAACCGACACGCGTTTTTAGCCGGATGATTTTCAGCGTACAATCCGGTTATATTTATGCCTGTGCATGATACGCACGGCGGCGTTGGCAGAATCTCGCCGTACAATGTCGAGAATTTGAAAATTTGCGGCAAAGTACTGTAGGAGGGAAAAAATATGCCCAATATGGAAAAAATGAGAATCCGGCTAAAAGCATACGACCATCAGCTGATCGACCAGTCGGCCGAGCGCATCGTGGAGACCGCCAAGCGCACCGGCGCAAAGGTTTCGGGCCCGATCCCGCTGCCGACGGAAAAACAGATCATCACCATTCTGCGCGCGGTGCATAAATACAAGGACAGCCGCGAGCAGTTCGAGCGCCGCACCCATAAGCGCCTGATCGATATTGTAAAGCCGTCGCAGAAAACCGTCGAGGCCCTTATGAACATGGACCTCCCGGCGGGCGTCGAAATCGAGATCAAGCTTTAATAAAGAGCCCAAAAGAGAAAGATAAAGATAAAACGGCATGTCCGCCGGATTTTAAGCCGCAGAAGCGACGATCCGTCGGACGGGTCAAGTCAGCGCGAAAGCGTTGACCACTAACCTGAAGGAGGAAGCAGCGATGCTAAAAGCAATCATCGGCAAGAAAGTCGGCATGACGCAGATCTTTGACGCCGACGGCAAGGTCATTCCCGTAACGGTGATCGAAGCCGGACCGTGCGTGGTGGTGCAGAAGAAGACTGCCCAGAAGGAAGGGTACAATTCGGTGCAGCTCGGCTTTTCCGACGTCGGCGAGAAAAAACTGACGAAGGGCGAGGCGGGACATTTCAAAAAAAGCGGCACTCCGACGAAAAAGTATTTAAAGGAATTCAAGATTGAGAACCCGGACGAGTTCAATGTCGGCGACACATTGAAAGCCGATGTTTTTTCAGAGGGCGACAAGATCGACGTCACCGGAGTCAGCAAGGGCAAGGGGTATGCCGGCGTTGTCAAGCGCTGGAACGCGCGTTCTCAGCAGCACACCCACGGTGTCGGCCCGGTCCACCGGAGTGTCGGATCGATGGGCGCGAACACCGACCCGTCGAGGGTTCTGCCCGGCAAAAAGATGGCCGGACATTTGGGCGCCGAGCAGGTCACGATCCAGAATCTCGATGTTTGCAAGGTTGACGCGGACTTAAACCTGATCGCGGTCCGCGGAGCCGTCCCGGGACCCAAGGGCGGCGTTGTGTTCTTAAAGAGCACGGTAAAGAACGCCTGAGGGTTTGAGGAAAGGAGGATTACACATGCCTAATGTGAAAGTATATGATATGCAGGGCCGCGAAGTCGGCGAGATGAGCCTTTCCGATGCGGTATTCGGCATCCAGCCGAATGAAAACGCGCTTCACGCGGTTGTGAAAAACCACCTTGCCGCAAGGCGCCAGGGGACACAGAGCACCCTGACCCGCGCCGAGGTGTCGGGCGGCGGCAGAAAACCGTGGCGCCAGAAGGGCACCGGGCGCGCGCGCCAGGGCTCGACAAGATCACCCCAGTGGACGCACGGCGGCATTGCGCTCGGACCGAAGCCGCGCGATTACGCTTATCGCATCAACAGGAAGGTAAGGCGCCTTGCGCTTATCTCCGCGCTTTCCGCGAAAGCGGCTTCCGGCGACATCGTGGTTGTCCAGGACCTGAATCTTGACGAAATCAAGACCAAAAATTTCGCAAGCTTCCTAAAGGCTGTCGACGCATCAAAAAAAGCGCTTGTCGTCACCCCCGAGGTGCGCGTAAACATCGTAAAGAGCGCGCGCAACATTCCCGGCGTGAAGACGACGCTCAGCCATATCTTAAGCGTGTACGACATCTTGAATGCCGACAAGCTCCTTGTCGACAAGGACGCGGTTAAAAGGATCGAGGAGGTGTACGCACAGTGAAATCGGCATATGACATTATCTTAAAACCGGTTATCACCGAGCGCTCGATGGAGGGGATCTCCGATAAAAAATACGTCTTCGAAGTGGCCAGGGATTCCAATAAAATCGAAATCAAAAAGGCCGTCGAGGAGATTTTCGGCGTTAAGGTCGAAAGTGTTAACACCATCAGGCTTCCCGGAAAGGAAAAGCGCATGGGAGTGCACGTAGGCATGACGCCGGCGCGCAAAAAAGCGGTCATTACGCTTAAAAACGATTCAAAGGGCATCGAATTGTTTGAAAATATGGTCTGATATTAAACCCATGCCCCAGACTGTGAAAAAACTTTAGGGAGTGAAAACAGTATGCCGATAAAAACCTTCAGCCCGACAACGCCGTCGAGAAGACATATGACGACGCTCGACAACAAAGGGCTAAGCAAGGTTAAGCCCGAGAAAAGCCTTACCGAGGCTTTAAAGAAGAATTCCGGGCGAAACAGCTATGGCAGAATTACCGTCCGTCACCGCGGCGGCGGAAATAAAACAAAATACAGAGTCATTGATTTCAAGAGAGATAAAACGGATATCCCGGCCACCGTCCTTACGATCGAGTACGATCCGAACCGCTCGGCCAATATCGCGCTGATTCAGTATCAGGACAGCGAAAAGCGCTATATCATAGCGCCGCTTAATCTGTCGGTCGGAGATACCGTCCTGTCGTCCGAAAAAGCCGACATAAAGCCCGGCAACTGTCTGCCGCTCGGAAGCATCCCGGTCGGTACCTTTATCCACAACATCGAGCTTTATCCGGGAAAAGGCGCGCAGCTCGTGCGCTCGGCGGGAACCGCCGCGCAGCTGATGGCAAAAGAGGGCGGGAATGCCCAGATCCGCCTGCCTTCGAACGAGGTCCGCATCGTGCGCCTTGAATGCAAGGCGGTCATCGGCCAGGTCGGAAACCTGGATTATGAGAACGTGCAGATCGGCAAAGCCGGACGCAAACGCCATATGGGCTGGCGCCCGACGGTAAGAGGTTCCGTCATGAACCCCTGCGACCATCCGCACGGCGGCGGCGAGGGCAAGAGCCCGATCGGCCGTCCGGGCCCGGTCACCCCGTGGGGCAAGCCGACGCTCGGTTATAAGACAAGAAAGAAAAATCACCGCACCGATAAACAGATCATTAAACGCCGCAAGTAATGAAAGGAGGCACAAATTAAATGGGCAGAAGTGTAAAGAAGGGCCCCTTTGTGGCTCCAGAGCTCATGAAGAGGGTTACGCAGCTTAACGAAAAGACGGAGAAAAAGGTTTTGAAGACATGGTCGAGAGCGTCGACGATCTTCCCCGAATTCGTCGGGCACACGATCGCCGTGCACGACGGCAGGAAGCATGTTCCCATATACATCACCGAAGATATGGTCGGGCACAAGCTTGGGGAGTTTGCCCCCACCCGCACGTTCCGGGGCCATGCGGGTTCAAAAACAACAACGGCTGCGAAGTAAGGCCGAGGGAGGAAGAACAAATGGAAGCGAGAGCATATTTAAGGCATGCCCGCATCACGCCGCGCAAGGTTAAGATCGTCTGCGATCTGATCCGCGGCAAGAACGCCGGCACCGCCGCCGCCATTCTTCTCAATACTCCGAAGGCCGCGTCAGAGCTTCTGATCAAGCTTCTAAAAAGCGCCGTGGCAAATGCGGAGAACAATCACCAGATGAATACCGATAAACTCTATGTATCCGAAGTCTTTGTAAGTCCCGGCCCCGTGATGAAAAGAATCATGCCGAGGGCGCAGGGCAGGGCGTTTCGGATCTTAAAGAGAACGTCGCACATCACCATGGTGCTCAAAGAGAAAGAATGAGGTCGAGGAGGTAAGTTATGGGCCAGAAAGTCAATCCACACGGTTTGCGCGTGGGCATCATCAACAATTGGGACTCCCGCTGGTTTGCAAAAGACGAGACCTTCGGCGACCTGCTGGTTGAGGACTATAAAATCCGGGAGCATCTGAAAAAGCTTCTCTACGCAGCCGGCGTGCCGAAGATCGAGATCGAGCGCGACAACACGAAGGTCCGCATCTTTCTGCACTGCGCGCGCCCCGGCGTCGTGATCGGCCGCGGAGGCACGGAGATTGAGAAGATCCGTCTCGGCGTTGAGAAGATGATCGGGAAGCCGGTCGCGCTCAACATCGTTGAGGTGAAGAATCCGGATTTAAATGCGCAGCTTGTCGCGGAAAACATCGCATCCCAGCTTGAAAAGCGCATTTCATTCCGGCGCGCGATGAAGCAGGCGATGGGACGCACGATGAAATTCGGCGCGAAGGGCATCAAAACGGCCGTCTCGGGGCGTCTCGGCGGCGCCGAGATCGCGCGGTCCGAGCATTATCACGAAGGGACCATTCCTCTGCAGACTTTGAGAGCGGATATCGACTACGGATTCGCTGAGGCGAAGACGACGTACGGCCGTATCGGAGTCAAGGTATGGATCTACAAAGGCGAGGTCTTGACGAGCGGCCCGCGCGCCGCAAGAGTCGAAATGCCGGCGCCGCGCCACGAGCGCAGACCCGACCGCCGCGACGGCGATCGTCGCCAATCCCGCCCGTATGGCGACAACAGAGGTCCCCGCAATTTTGGCGACAACAGAGGCCCCCGCAATTTTGGTGACAACAGAGGACCGCGCCCGTATGGCGACCGGCCGCAGCAGCCGCGTCCGGCGGGAGACCGTCCGGTACAGCGCCCTTCGGGTGACAACCCGCCGAAAAGGGAAGGAGGAGCTAGCTGATGCTGATTCCCAAGAGAGTAAAATACCGCAGAGTGCAAAGGGGCCGCATGACCGGCAAGGCGACGAGAGGCAACAAGGTCACTTACGGCGAATATGGCCTTGCTGCGATGGAGCCCGCATGGATCACGAACAACCAGATCGAGGCCGCGCGTATCGCTATGACCCGCTATATCAAACGCGGCGGCCAGGTATGGATTAAGATTTTCCCCGACAAACCCGTCACCGAAAAGCCGGCCGAGACCCGCATGGGTTCCGGTAAGGGCTCTCCGGAGTACTGGGTGTCGGTTGTAAAGCCGGGAAAGGTGCTTTTTGAAATCGGCGGCGTGACCGAGGAGTCCGCCCGTGAGGCGATGCGCCTTGCCGGTTACAAGCTTCCGATCAAGACGAAGTTTGTAAAGCGCGAGGATCTGGAGACCGAGACAGGTGGTGATAATTGATGAAGGCAAAAGAGATTCGCGAGTTGTCATCCGCCGAGCTTGAGCTGAAACTGCGCGACTTAAAAAAGGATCTGTTCAACTTAAAGCTTCAGCATGCGACAAATCAGCTCGATAACCCCATTCGCATCGCCGACGTCAAGAAAGATATTGCCAGACTCAAGACGATTATCCGCGAGAATGAACTCGCGGCAAAGTCCTAGCGGCAAAGGGAGGTAGCTTTAGATGAGTGAAAGAGCTTTCCGCAAGACGAGGGTCGGCAAGGTTGTCTCGAACAAGATGGACAAGACCATCGTCGTTGCGATTGAAGACAGGGTAAAGCATCCGCTTTATAAAAAAATTATGAAAAGGACCTATAAGCTGAAGGCGCATGACGAACAGAACGCGTGCAATATCGGCGATAAAGTCAAGGTTATGGAGACCCGCCCCATATCGAAGGATAAAAGATGGCGCCTGGTCGAAGTAATTGAAAAAGCACAGTAAGGAGGGTTCGCCATGATACAGGAAGAAACCAGGCTCAGGGTTGCCGACAACACCGGCGCCAAAGACTTAAAATGCATCCGCGTGCTTGGCGGCTCCACCCGCAAGTACGGCAATATCGGCGACGTCATCGTCGCTTCGGTCAAAAAGGCGACCCCGGGCGGCATCGTGAAAAAAGGGGAAGTCGTACGCGCGGTGATTGTCCGCACCCGCAAGGGGATCAGACGGCAAGACGGCAGCTATATCCGTTTCGACGAGAATGCCGCGGTCATAATCAAGGAAGATAAGAACCCCAAGGGAACCCGTATTTTCGGGCCGGTGGCGAGAGAGCTTCGCGACAAGGATTATATGAAGATTCTCTCACTCGCGCCCGAAGTACTGTAAGGAGGCGCCGTTTAAGATAATGAAGCAGATGAATATTAAGAAGGGCGACACCGTTATCGTGCTTTCCGGGAAGAACAAGGGAAAAACGGGGAAAGTCCTGACCGCGCTGCCGAAAAAAGAGGCTGTTATTGTTGAAGGGGTCAACTTTGCCACGCGCCATGTCCGCCCCAGACGGCAGGGGGACCAAGGCGGCATCCTGAAACAGGAAGCGCCCTTGCGCGTCTGCAAGGTTATGCGCGTCTGCCCTAAATGCGACAAGCCGACCCGCGTTAAGCACACGCTGCTTGCAAACGGGGAAAAGGTTCGTGTGTGCATGAATTGCGGCGAGACCATATAGGGAGGGGAAAGAAAACGTGGCTGAAAAGAAAGAAAATGTAGCGGCTCCCGCAAAGGAAAAGAAACCCGCCTCCGCGCCGAAGGGCGCGAAAACGGAAACGCCGGCCGTGGCGGCGGGCCCGAAAAAGCCCCCGCGCATGCTGGTGAAATATAAAGATGAGGCCGCTCCGGCGCTGATGAAGAAATTCCAGTATAAAAGTAATATGCAGATTCCGAAGATCGACAAAATCATCGTCAATATCGGCTGCGGAGAAGCGAGAGACAATACGAAGGTCTTAGACGCCGTTGTAAACGATATTTCCATGATCACTGGACAAAAAGCCATTGTGACCAAGGCGAGAAAATCGGTCGCAAACTTTAAGGTCCGCGAGGGAATGCCGATCGGCGCAAAGGTTACTCTGCGCGCTTCGCGCATGTGGGAATTTTTAGACCGCCTGTTTAACGTGGCGCTGCCGAGGGTGCGCGATTTCCGCGGCATCAACCGGAATGCCTTCGACGGAAGAGGCAATTACGCGCTGGGTTTGAAGGAACAGCTTATTTTCCCTGAGATTGAGTATGACAAAATCGACAAGATTCGCGGCATGAACGTCGTTATCTGCACGACCGCGAATACGGACGAAGAGGCGCGTGAGCTGTTATCGCTCATGGGCGCTCCGTTCTCAAGGTAAGGGAGGGTAAGGCAAAATGGCAAAAAAAGCGATGGTATTAAAACAGCAGAGGGATCCCAAATTCTCTTCGCGTCAATATAACCGGTGCAAAATCTGCGGCAGGCCTCATGCTTACCTGCGCGATTTCGGCGTTTGCCGCATCTGCTTTAGGGAGCTTGCTTACAAGGGGCAGATCCCGGGCGTGAAAAAGGCGAGCTGGTAGCGCTTCGCTTTCGGATGAAAACTGTGTTTTCATCCGAGAAAATAGAGGTATTTTCAGTGCGGAGTGAATCCGCCCTGAAAATGAATCGGATTACGGGGGAAAAGTTGCCCCGAGTAACCGGAGATACACCCGTATTTTCAGTGCGGAATGAATCCGCTCTGAAAACAGAATGAATTACGCGAGGGAACAAAGTCTGTTTGTTTCTCGTAGCAAGAAAAGTGGAGATTTTGATCTCTAACTTCTGTAAGGAGGATATTTATGCATATTACCGATCCGATCGCGGATATGCTGACACGCGTCCGCAACGCGTCAAGCGCCCGGCATGATTCGGTCGACGTTCCGGCATCCGGCATGAAAAAGGCGATCGCCCAGATCCTGCTGAATGAGGGATATATCAAGAATTTTCAGCTGATCGACGACGGCGGCCAAGGCCTCATCCGCGTCACGTTAAAATACGGTCCGGGCCATGAAAAGGTCTTGTCCGGCCTTCGCAGGGTATCAAAGCCGGGACTTCGGGTCTATGCGGGAGCCGACGAGCTTCCCTATGTCCTGAAGGGACTCGGGATCGCCATTATTTCGACATCCAAGGGCGTCATGACCGATAAGGCAGCGCGTGCGCAGCATATCGGCGGTGAGGTTCTTGCGTTTGTATGGTAAGGAGGTAATGGAAATTGTCTAGAATCGGAAGAATGCCCATTACCGTGCCTGCGGGCGTAACGGTCGACATCCGGGGATCGAGTATCACGGTAAAGGGTCCGAAGGGGACTTTGAGCCGGGATTTGCACCCCGACATGCAGGTAAAGCTCGACGGGAATATCGTCACCGTGTCCCGTCCGTCGGATGAAAAAAATCACAGGTCGCTGCACGGCCTTACCCGCACTCTGGTAAACAACATGATCATCGGCGTTACCGAGGGCTTCAAGAGAAACCTTGAGGTCAACGGCGTCGGCTACAGGGCGCAGAAACAGGGCAAGCAGCTTGTCATGAACCTCGGTTTTTCCCATCAGGTGATTATGGATGAGGTGCCCGGCATTACAATCGAGGTGCCGGCGCCGAATAAAATCGTCATCTCCGGACCGGATAAGCAGCAGGTCGGCCAATTTGCGGCCGAAGTGCGCGAGAAGCGCCCGCCGGAGCCTTACAAGGGCAAGGGCATCAAGTATGCAGAAGAGTATATCCGCCGCAAAGAGGGCAAGGCCGGCGGAAAGAAGAAGTAAAAGGAGGTGCGCATAAATGGTAGGCAAAAGAGACAGCAATATTCAACGCAAAAAACGTCATAATAGAGTGCGCGCCCAGATTTCCGGAACACCGGACTGCCCGCGCCTGAATGTTTTCCGCAGCGCGAAAAACATTTACGCACAGATCATAGACGATGTAAACGGCGTGACTTTAGCCTCGGCCTCAACGACCGAAAAGAGCTTTGAGAGCTACGGCGGGAACAAAGAGGCGGCCAAAGCGATCGGAAAAATCATAGCCGAGCGCGCGAAGGAAAAAGGAATTACATCCGTTGTATTCGACCGCGGCGGCTATTTGTATCACGGTCGCGTGAAAGAGCTCGCAGACGGCGCCCGCGAAAGCGGACTTGAGTTTTAATCGGGAGGAGAGTCATAAAGAATGGCTGAAAGAATAGACGCCGGGACCCTGGATCTGCAGGAGAAGGTCGTATCCTTAAACCGCGTTTCCAAAACAGTCAAGGGCGGACGCATCTTTAAGTTCGCGGCGCTTGTCGTCGTGGGCGACGGAAACGGGATCGTCGGTTTCGGGCTGGGGAAAGCCTCCGAGGTTCCCGATGCCATCCGCAAGGGAATTGAGGATGCAAAAAAGAATCTAGTCAGGGTGCCGCTCAAAGGCACGACGATTCCCCACGAAGTCATCGGCTGCTTCGGCGCGGGCCGTGTGCTCTTAAAGCCCGCGGCACCCGGTACCGGAGTAATCGCCGGCGGGCCGGTCCGCGCGGTTGTCGAAATCGCGGGGATCAAGGATATCCGTACAAAATGCCTGCGTTCAAACAATCCTCAGAATGTCGTCACCGCGACTCTTGAAGGCTTAAAGTCTTTAAAGAGCCTCGAAAATGTCGCAAGGCTTCGCGGCAAGGCGGCAAATGAAATACTGGGCTAAGGAGGGGGACTTTCATGAGTGATGTGAAAATTACCCTCGTGAAGAGTTTATCCGGGCGCAACAAACAGCATATCGAAACGGCGCATTCGCTGGGACTTAAGAAGTTAAACGACGTAGCTGTGCAGCCCGACAACCCGCAGACGAGAGGCAAAATAGCGAAGATCGACTATTTGCTGCGCGTTGAGACTGTGCAGTAAAGGAGACGGCAATTATGAAATTGAATGAATTAAAGCCGGCTTCCGGCTCGACAAGGGAAAGCTTCCGAAAAGGGCGCGGAATCGGCTCGGGCAACGGCAAAACCGCGGGGCGCGGCCATAAAGGGCAGTGGTCCCGTTCGGGCGGCGGCGTCCGCCCCGGATTTGAAGGCGGACAGATGCCGCTTGCGCGCCGCCTGCCGAAGCGCGGCTTCAACAATATTTTCGGGACGCGTTATGTAACAATTAACGTATCAAAACTCGATGCCTTTGAAAACGGAGATGTCGTCACAAACGAGACGCTCCTTGAAAAAGGCGTTATCAGAAAGACCCTCGACGGAGTGAAGATCTTAGGCGGCGGCGAGCTTACGAAAAAGCTCACCGTGACTGTTGCGGCCTTCTCAGCCTCCGCTAAGGAGAAAATTGAAGCGGCCGGAGGAAAGGCAGAGGTGGTGTAGAGGTGATTGAAACCTTAAGAAACGCCTGGCGGATACCGGATCTGCGGAAAAAAATGTTTTTTACCCTGTTCATCCTGCTTGTTTTCCGGTTCGGCTCCACCATTCCTGTGCCTTTTATCAATTTTACGGCGCTCAATTCCGTTTTTGACCAGTACAGGGATACCCTGCTCGGTTATTTCAACGTGCTGTCCGGCGGATCCTTAAGCAACGCGACGATTTTCGCGCTCTCGATCACCCCGTATATCAACTCCTCGATTATCATGCAGCTTCTGACCGTGGCGATCCCGGCGCTCGAGCGCATGGTCAAGGACGGCGGGGAAGAGGGACAGAAAAAGCTCGCGTCGATCACCCGTGTGGTTACCGTGGCGATCGGCCTCATTATGGGGTTTGCCTATTATTCCATGCTTAGGTCCTCCGGTATTCTGACCGATAAATCCTTATGGGCGGCGGTTGTGATTATTTTAAGCTTCACGGCAGGCACGGCGCTCATTATGTGGCTCGGCGAACAGATTACGGAATACGGAATCGGAAACGGCGTTTCCATCATCCTTTTTGCAGGTATCATTTCGAGAGGCCCCAGCATGATCAGCGCCGGCATTCAGCTTTTCCAGGCGGGAACCATAAATATTTTCAGCACGGTCGGCATTATTGTAATCGGTCTTGCCGTGGTCGCTTTCGTCGTGCTGATGCAGAAATCCGAGAGACGCATCCCCGTTCAGTATGCCAAGAGGGTTGTCGGCCGCAAGATGTACGGCGGCCAGTCGACACATCTTCCCCTTAAGGTCAACATGTCGGGCGTCATGCCGATTATATTCGCATCCTCCATCCTTCAGCTTCCCGGAACCATCGCCGCTTTTATGCAGCCGAAGCCGGGAACTTTCGGGGCGGCTTTCGAAAAGTTTTTCAGCCCCAGCCAGATCTCATATATGATCATTTATTTCCTGCTTATTATCGGTTTTGCATATTTTTACTCCGCGATTCAGTTTAACCCGATTGAAGTCGCGAACAACTTAAAGAAAAACGGCGGGTTTATCCCGGGATTCAGGCCGGGAAAGCCGACCTCCGACTTTATAGCAAAGGTGCTCGGCAAGGTGACGTTCATCGGAGCGCTTTTCCTGGGCGTCGTCGCGATACTGCCCCTTGCGATGGGGGCGTTTGCCGGACTGCAGCAGCTTGCGATCGGCGGCACATCCATTCTGATCGTCGTCGGCGTCGCGCTTGAAACGGTGCAGCAGATCGAGGCGCAGATGCTGATGCGGCACTACAAGGGTTTTCTTGAGTAATGGGGGGTAGATACTTTTGAGACTCATCTTACTTGGCGCGCCCGGAGCCGGAAAGGGCACTCGGGCGGAATTCATCATGAAGGCGCTTTCGATCCCGTCCATATCGACCGGAAATTTATTGCGCGAGGCCGTAAAAAACTCGACTGCGCTCGGACTTCGGGCCAAAGAGTATATGGATGCGGGAAAGCTGGTTCCGGACGAGGTCGTGATATCGATGGTCAGCGAGCATCTTGAGAGCTCCGACTGCAAAAACGGCTGTATTTTCGACGGGTTTCCCCGGACGATCCATCAGGCCGAAGAGCTTGACAGGATCACTCAGATCGACATGGTGATCTCGATCGAGGTGCCCGACGAGGTGATTGAGGAACGCATGACGGGCAGGCGCGTTTGCCTAAGCTGCGGCGCCACCTATCATATTGTCGATCATCCGCCGAAGATCGCGGACGTATGCGACAAGTGCGGCGAAGCCCTTTCCGTCAGGAAGGACGATGCGCCGGAAGTGGTGAGGAGCCGCCTGCACACCTATCATGAACAGACCGAGCCCCTAAAGGGATATTATGAAAAACAGGGAAAGCTTAAGATGATTGTTGGAACCGGTACCGTGGAGGAAGGCATCCAGAGGATTGCAAAGGTGCTGGGGATCGAGCAATATGATTAAGATCAAATCAGAAAGAGAAATAGAAATGATGCGGGAGGCCGGACGAATCACCGCACTGGCGCTTAGCGAAGCGAAAAAGGCCGTCCGGCCGGGGGTCACAACGGGAGAAATCGACAGGGTCGTCAGGAAAACCATAGAAGACGCGGGCGCCAAGCCCTCCTTCCTGGGCTACAGGGGTTTTCCGGGGTCCGCTTGCATTTCGCTGAATTCGGAAGTCATCCACGGGATTCCGTCGGCGAAAAAGAGGGTTGAAAACGGCGATATTATCAAAATCGACGTCGGCGCGTTTTACAAAGGTTACCACGGAGACAGCGCCGCGACCTTCGCGGCCGGGGAGATCTCCCCGGAGGTCAAAAGACTCATCGACGTGACCCGGCAGAGCTTCTATGAGGGTATCCGATATGCCAGGGTCGGGCAAAGGGTTTCCGACGTATCCCACGCGGTGCAGGCCTATGTGGAAGAACACGGCTTTTCGGTTGTGCGCGACTTTTTGGGCCACGGAGTGGGCATGAGCCTTCACGAGGACCCGGAGGTGCCGAATTTCGGCAGGCCGGGCAGAGGGCCGAGGTTCCTTCCGGGAATGGTGATTGCAGTAGAGCCAATGGTCAATCAGGGTAGCTTCGGTGTGAGAATCCTTGATAACGGCTGGACCGTTGTAACTGCCGACAGCAAATTATCGGCGCACTATGAAAACACCATTCTGATCACAGAGGGCGATCCGGAGATCCTTACCGCCCGTGAGGACATGTGACGATGGAAAGCAAAATTTCCGATGTTGTGATGTCGCTTACGGGACGGGATCGGGAAAGGCTTTTTATGGTTATTTACGCCGAGCCCGAATATTTATATCTTGCCGACGGGCGTTTAAGAAGAGTGGAACGGCCGAAAAAGAAAAAAAGGAAGCATACGCTTTTTATCGGCGAGAACGAGACGCGCGCGGCCGTCCGGCTAAGGAATGGAGAAAAGGTCTCAAACAGCGAGATACGCAGGTCGCTTGAGGAATATATAAAAGCGGCCGGCGGAGCGGATTGACCGGGGAGGTAATTTTGCTTGGCAAAAGAAGACGTAATAGAGCTCGAAGGTACCGTCATAGAATCACTGCCCAATGCGATGTTCCAGGTTGAACTGCCGAACGGGCATAAAATCCTGGCACATATCTCAGGCAAGCTCAGAATGAATTTTATTAGGATCCTGCCCGGCGACAGAGTGACGGTTCAGATGTCGCCTTACGATTTGACCCGCGGCAGGATCATCTGGAGATCAAAATGAGCGCCGACGGCGTTGTCCTTAAGGAAACCTTTTCTGATTGAAAGGAATGTGAGAATAATGAAAGTCAGACCGTCTGTCAAACCCATCTGCGAAAAGTGCAAGATTATCCGCAGGAAAGGCCGCGTCATGGTCATCTGCGAAAATCCCAAACATAAGCAGAAACAGGGCTGAGACTTAAATAGTAGGAGGTGCGAAATTAAATGGCTCGTATTGCCGGCGTCGATCTTCCGCGAGAAAAGAGAGTTGAAATAGGCCTGACCTATATTTTCGGAATCGGACGGAAGCTGTCAAATGATATTTTAGAAAAAACTGGAATAAATCCCGATACTCGTGTCAAAGATTTAACAGATGATGAGATCGCGAAGCTTCGTGAGCTCATCGACCGTGAATACCATGTCGAGGGCGATTTAAGGCGGGACACGGCGCTCAACATCAAACGTCTCGTCGAAATCGGCTCTTACCGCGGCATGCGCCACAGGAGAGGTCTGCCTGTGCGCGGACAGCGTTCCAAGACAAACGCGAGAACCAGAAAAGGTCCCAAGAAGACCATCACAAATAAGAAGAAATGAGGGAGAACGGATAAATGGCTAAAGCTGTACAACAGAAAAAGACCGCAACCAGAAAACGCCGCGAGCGTAAGAACATTGAAAAAGGCGCGGCCCACATCCGCTCCTCCTTTAACAACACGATTGTCACCATTACGGATACAAACGGAAACGCCCTGTCCTGGGCGTCCTCCGGCGGGCTCGGCTTCAGAGGCTCGCGCAAATCCACGCCCTTTGCGGCGCAGACGGCTGCCGAGGTGGCCGCAAAAGCCGCGATGGAGCATGGGCTCAAGACTGTGGAGGTCTACGTCAAAGGTCCCGGCTCCGGGCGCGAGGCAGCTATCCGCGCGCTTCAGGCGGTGGGACTTGAGGTCAGCATGATCAAAGACGTGACCCCGATCCCGCACAACGGCTGCCGTCCGCCGAAAAGAAGACGTGTCTGAGTTTAGGAGGTGTAATGATAAATGGCTAGATATACAGACGCGGTATGCCGTTTATGCCGCAGGGAAGGCGAAAAGCTTTTCTTAAAGGGCGAACGCTGCTATACCGGAAAATGCTCCGTTTCCCGCAGGGCGTACGCCCCCGGCCAGCACGGCCAGGGCAGAAAGAAGCTTTCGGAATACGGGGTCCAGCACCGCGCCAAACAGAAGGCAAAGAGATATTACGGCGTGCTTGAAAGCCAGTTTGAGAAATATTTTGATATGGCGACGAAAAAACAGGGCATCACCGGCGAGAATCTGTTGAGGATTCTGGAAAGCCGCCTGGATAACGTCGTTTACCGCGCGGGCTTTGGGATGTCGCGGGCGGAGGCGAGACAGCTTGTGCGCCACGGGCACTTTACGGTAAACGGCAAAAAGGTGAATATTCCGTCCTATCTTGTAAAAGCCGGCGATATCGTCGCCTTGACTCAAAAGAGTCTGGCGATCGATAAAATGAAGGATGTCATCGAGGCGAATTCGGGAAAACCTGTCTGCGCGTGGCTCGATGTCGATGCGGAAAAAGGCCAGGCAACGGTCATCAGGCTGCCTGCAAGAGAGGAAATTGATTTTGAAGTCGAAGAACATCTCATCGTCGAGCTCTATTCGAAGTAAGGCAGCCCTCGGACGTTTTTTCAAAAAGCGCGGCGTAAACCATACGTCCGCTCGGAATTAAAGGAGGGTATCAACTAATGATAGAAAAGCCCCGCATTGACTGTGTTGAAATAGCGGAGGACGGGTCATACGGCAAATTTGTCGTTGAGCCACTTGAGCGCGGCTACGGAACAACCCTCGGAAATTCGCTCCGGCGTATTCTTCTGTCATCATTGCCCGGCACCGCCGTGACTTCCGTTAAGATCAACGGCATTCAGCACGAATTTTCCGTGATTCCGGGTGTGAAAGAGGATGTTACCGAGATCATCCTGAACATTAAGGGGATTATCGCAAAGCTGCACAGCCCTGAAGGCGAAATCAAGACCGTATATATTGAGACCGCAGGGGAAGGCGAGGTAACGGCCGGTGATATCAAGGCCGACAGTGAGGTCGAGATCTTAAATCCCGAGCTGCATATTGCGACGCTGATGGGAGACGCGAGGCTGTCCATGGAGCTTACCCTAAGCCATGGGCGCGGCTATGTGTCCTCGGAGCGCAACAAGCCGGCACAGCAGATTATCGGGGTCATTCCGGTCGATTCCATCTATACCCCCGTTTACAAGGTGAATTATTCGGTGGAAAATACCCGCGTGGGCAATATGACCGATTTTGATAAACTGACGCTTGAAGTCTGGACCGACCGAACCATATCGGCGCGCGACGCCGTCTCGCTCGGCGCAAAAATACTGACCGACCTTTTAAGCCTGTTTGTCAATCTTTCCGAGGAGATCAGCTCCCGCTCGACCGTTGTGGAAAAGGTGGAAACGCACCACGACAAGGTGCTTGAAATGACGATTGAGGAGCTCGACCTGTCCGTCCGTTCGTTTAACTGCTTAAAACGGGCGGGGATCAATACGGTTGAGGACCTGGTCAACACGACCGAGGATGAAATGATGAAGGTGCGGAACTTAGGGCGCAAGTCGCTTGAAGAAGTGATGAACAAACTGGCCGCGATGAACCTCTCCCTCGCCAAAAGCGAGGAATAAAAAGAAAACGGGAGCGCCTGTTTTCAATCGGCTGAAAACAGGCATGTCCCCAGATATACGAACCCTTAATTTTAAGGAGGTAAAGGAAAATGCCCGGAACCCGAAAACTCGGCAGACCGACCAACCACCGCATGATGATGCTTCGCGCGATGGTGACCTTTCTGCTTGAGAACGGCAGAATTGAGACCACGGTGACAAGGGCGAAGGAAGTCCGGTCCCTCGCCGAAAAGATGATCACGTTGGGCAAGCAGAATGATCTGGCCGCGAAAAAACAGGCGATGACCTTCATCACCAAGGAAGACGTCGTAAAGAAGCTGTTCGATCAGATCGCCCCCAAATACGAGGGCCGCAG
This sequence comes from Clostridiales bacterium UBA6114, assembly GCA_002423435.1. GTDB lineage: Bacteria > Bacillota > Clostridia > Oscillospirales > Butyricicoccaceae > UBA6114. Next base: position 187,208 of record DIWE01000023.1, on the reverse strand, counting down.
CGGCGGATACACCCGCGTCCTGAAAACAGGCCCCCGCCGCGGAGACGGCGCCGAGATGTCGATCATCGAGCTTGTATAACCGGACGCACCGCAAAAGCCAATGAAGATCGGCCGTACTTTCTCCCGGTTGCGCAGATAAGCGCTTTCAGGGAAAAGCGCGGTTTTGAGGTTGGAAGTTCGTTTGTCAGAGAAAAAAGGCCGTTTGAGCATGGCTCCGGCTTCTGACTCGCGAACCTCCAACCTTTTCTAATACTCAAAGCAAATCCGCGGATTTGCTTTGAGCTTTTTTATGGATACACCAATAATAGATGATAACAACAAAACCGTATAAATATGGTAAACTTATATTATATCCGATAAACAAAAATTTGAAGGGCGACCCCTTCACAATCCCCATAGATACTTTGTCTACAGTCTGAGCCTCCCTTGTCAAAGGGAGGTGCCAGGCGAAGCCTGACGGAGGGATTCGCATGAAATACAAGCATAATCCCGACTTAACCGATAGCGCCAAAATTCTTCGAAAAGGCATGACAAAAGAAGAGCGCCGTCTGTGGTACGATTTTCTGAGAAGCTATCCCGTAAGGTTTCTGCGGCAAAAAATTATTGACAATTATATAGTCGATTTTTATTGCGCGAGCGCTAAGCTTATTATTGAGCTTGACGGTCGCAGCATTATGAGGAAGCCGGGTTGCTGCGGGATAAAATAAGAACCGAGCGTATTGAAGCATATAATTTAGCCGTTATCAGGATACCGAACAATGAAATTTCGAGTAATTTCAGAGGGGTTTGTGAATATATAGACAAGCTGGTGAAAGAATCCCTCCACCGCTCCGGCGGTCCCCCTCCCTTTAACAAGGGAGGCTTTTATGAAAAGATCGAAGAGTGACACAAACATTTCAGTCTGACACGATTGTTACACAAAATAGCGCTTAAAGTATTGATATTATAGAATTTCCGAGAGAGGAATCCAATACCCCTTCGAACCCACCCCAACGAACGGCTTGGGGCTTTACTCATCTTTGAAATTTTTTAACCGCCGTCTAAGAACATAAACAAGAACCAATGCAGGCCACGCTTTTAATAGCAATGTTAATAAGGCGTCAAGATATACTGAAAAAATGTTAACGGTCGTTTCCGCCCCCAGAATTTTTGTTAAAACCGAACCAATAAATGAGGAAAATAGAATTATTATCAGACAAGTGACATTTGTTTTATAAATCTTGCCAAAGATCTGTTTTGTCATATTTTTTCTGTTCCGTACAGCCCTGATTGCCGTAAGTATTATTGGAATAATACATATCAGGACTATAGCTCCTGATATCATGACAACAATATTTGCTATTAATTCACCCATAGCATTTCTCCCCTGATTTCTATTTTATACGCTCTACGCTTGGCAGATTAATCAGTGTATCAATCAGCTTATTGGAATTATTAAGGGTATTTACGGTAAAGTTAAAACCCCCGTCGTTCATTGTATAACATATGGCAGATATTAACAAGGTAAAGCCATATGAAATCCTCACTGCACTGTCGACAAATTTCCCGGCCTCTGCAGTTGCGACAGCAATACCGCCCGGCCCTGTTATTGCTGTTGTTCCTGATATTGCAGAAATAATTAGACCTATCGTTGCAGCGTTTAATCCGATGTCAAATGCAATGCTGACTATTTTTCTCCATGCATCCCAACCAGTATAAGTCGTTGTAACAGATTTAATAAAATTCGAATCGATATTTCGCACCGGTTGCCTATCTTTGCCCTTATCTAAGTTTATCATTTTGTTTATCCGAAATGTATTGGCCGCATTTTCCAATAACATGCTAGAATTCGAAGGTTCAAATGACTGATGACCGGCCATACATTCTATGATAAACTGTAGTAGCTCATCATTGATCCTTGCATCGGCCGAATTCCTGCCGCTTTTCTTCTTTATGATATCTCTGATTTCTTTCACTTTCCAAACGATATTAGTGTCTTTAGCATAATATTTTACGTCTAGGCTACAAGCCCCCCAGATATTCGCGTCCACATAGACGACATACTCTTCAAAATGACTCGAGAAAAGCAGGTCTGGATTAACTTCGCTTGCAAGATATCCCCTTTTTTTCGGAAGCCGACCTTTTATTTTCGTATAAAGTTTTCGTCCGGTATCTTTGTCGAACCTGCCGCTTTTACTCATTCCCAATTTTTGACGAAGCATCCCTGTTGCATGAGCGTAATACCGATTTGAATCTGAGCATTTCAAGATGTATTTGGAAATGCTCACAGGCTTTAACTGTTCCAGTATCTGCTTTAAGGTAAGCCCTTTTAATTTCAAAGGGAGATATAAGACCTCGCTTTTGATCAGATATTCGGCGTAAAAGCCTGGATTTTTTATGAAGAAGTCTGCAATATACGGCATTGCCTGTGATGTTGCCGTTTTTTTAAACCCAGAAATTGCTTCCGAATATCCGCGTGGCAACTTCGAGGCGCTGCTGCAAATAGCCTTTTTTAATTGGTCTTTGTCTGTGGCTGACAGCCTCTTTATCCCATAGCTTGCATCTTTTGGATCAAGCATCCGTAAAAACTCCCTTACATTGTTCGCCCTCATTTCTATCACTCCTAAAAAATAATAAAAACAGAAAAGCAAGGAAAACTTCCCTGCCTTCTGTTTAATATAACTTTATCATATTTAATTCGGATAATTCGGTCATTTTAATTTTTTACTTAATTTCTACTGAACAAATCAAAGAGGGCCGCAGGCCATTGAAAACATTAGTTTTCAATGGCCTGCGGCGGTTTAGGGGGAAGGCTTATTTTTTGGGCGTATAATGCTCGCAGGCTTTTGTGGCTTTATCCCTGTTTTTGATGCGCGGATAAACGCAATGGCCAAAGTCGATTTTATGAAATTTTCTGCCGATACGAACGTAATGCGGTATGTAGTGTTCGCAGCTTTCACAGGTTTTTTCGTTCATTATCAAACACCTCACGATAAATTAGAATTAAAAATATCGTATCATACGGCAGCGCAAAATGATTATTTTGGTATCATATGGCACCATAAAAAATGAAAACGGGAAAGGATTTACCTTTCCCGCTTTATTAACGTCCATATCCTTATCTGTTTTGATATTCTTTTAGTCCGGTATAACGTTGTGAGGGGTCTGATCCGCCCTTAAATCCACCCGGCGGATTTTTCCGTTGATCGTCTTCGGAAGCTCGCTTACAAAAGTGATGATTCTGGGATATTTATAAGGCGCCGTGTTCTTTTTGACATACTCCTGGAGCTCCTTTGCAAGCGCGTCGGAGCCCTCGTAGCCCTTTGTAAGGACAACGGTCGCTTTTACGATCTGGCCTCTCACGGGGTCGGGCACGCCGGTCACGCCGCACTCCATAACGGCGGGATGCTCCATCAGTACGCTTTCGATTTCGAACGGGCTGATGCGATAGCCCGAGGATTTAATAAGGTCGTCGGTGCGCCCGACGTACCAGAAATAGCCGTCCTCGTCGCACCACGCGACGTCGCCCGTATGGTACCAGCCGTCGTGCCAGACCGAGTCGGTGCGGGCCTGGTCGCGGTAATAGCCGCCGAACATGCCGACCGGCTTGCCTTTTTCGGTGCTGATCACGATTTCGCCCGCGGCGCCGGCGGGAGCCTCGTTGCCCATGTCGTCAAAAATCTTCACGGTGTAGCCGGGAGAGGGTTTCCCCATGGAGCCGGGCTTCGGCTCCATTCCGACGGTGGTACATACGGAGAGCGTGGTTTCGGTCTGGCCGAAGCCTTCCATGAGTTTCAGGCCGGTCGCTTTATAAAATACGTTGAACACCTCGGGGTTTAAGGCTTCTCCCGCGGTTGTGGCGTACGTAAGGGACGACAGGTCGAATTTTGAAAGATCCTCCTTGATAAAGAAGCGGAAGATCGTCGGAGGGGCGCAAAACGTTGTGATTTTATATTTCGCAAACATATTCAGCAGATCGTGGCCATTGAACTTATCGAAATCATAGGTGAAAACGCCCGCCTCACAGAGCCATTGCCCGTACAGCTTGCCCCAGACGGCTTTTCCCCATCCGGTATCGGCAACCGTCAAATGGAGCCCGTCGGGAACGACGTTGTGCCAGTGGCGCGCCGTAACGATATGGCCGAGAGGGTACGTAAAATCGTGCCACACCATTTTCGGCGGGCCGCTGGTCCCGGAGGTAAAGTACATAAGCATCATGTCGCCGTTTTGCGGCATGTCGGCGCCCGTGGGCTTCTCGAAATGACCGGAGGCTTGCTCCACGAGAGTGTCGAGGCTTCCCCAGCCGGCCCTGTCGCCGTTTACAACCAGCTTCACTGTAAGCGAGGGGCAGTCCTTCTGCGCTTCGTCGATCGAATCGCACGTATCCCCGTCGCTCGTCGCGACGACCGCCTTGACGGAAGCGGCGTTAAACCGGTAGACATAGTCGTGGGCCGTCAGAAGATGGGTCGCGGGGATCGCGAGCGCCCCGATCTTGCAAAGCGCCGTCATGACGGTCCAGAACTGCCAGTGGCGCTTTAGGACAAGCATGACCGCGTCGCCTTTTTTGATACCGGCGTCGCGGAGCACGTTCGCCGTCTTGTCGGAAAGCTCCTTCATTTCCGCAAACGAAAACCGATGCTCCGCCCCTTTTTCGTTTATCCACATCATCGCGGTGCTGGCCGGCTTTTTTAAGGCCAGCGCGTCGACAACGTCGTAGGCGAAATTGAAGCATTCGGGCAGGTTTACCTTAAAATCCTTGAGCACGCCGCGCCGGTCGTAAGTTTCCGTTACATATTTCTGGTAAAGTAAATCCATGGTAAAATCCTCCGGTAATCAATCTTTTTTCATTACGACGGCGAGAAAGACGCAATCCTTGCCGCCGGCTGCCACCATACCGTGCGGACGGATGGAGTTGTAGTAGACGCAGTCGCCCTCGTTCAATACTTCCTCATGCCCGTCGTGATAAAACCGAAGCGTGCCGGAAAGGATCAGATCCATCTCCTGACCCGCGTGGCAGGAGAGGGCGATGGGGGCGTTTTCCATCTCTTTGGAATATGGGGCCGTTACAATAAACGGCTCCGCCATTTTATGCTTAAACAGATAAGCCATATTTTGATACTGAAATCCCTCGCGGCGCTTGATCACGAGGCCCTGGCCGCGGCGGACAAGCGAATAGCCCGACAGATGGGGCTCCTCGCCCGAGACGAGATCGGTAAGGTCGACGCCGAAGCGGTTTGCGCAGTTGAACAGAAACGTAAAGGAAAAATCACATTCCCCGGACTCGTATCGCTGATACTCCTCGGTTGACATGCCGGTGACCTGCGCCATCTCCTCAAGGGATATTTCCAGAATTTCTCTCAAGGTGCGTATTCTTTCGGCGACCTCCGCAATCTTAAATTCCATGCCCTGCTCCTCCTTTAATCATTTTGAATAAAATCAGGATAAGAATATAAAAAAAATCCCATCCCAACATAATGGGACGAGATTAACCCGCGGTACCACCCATATTGACACTGAAAGTGCCCGTCTCGAAGCTCCAACAAGCTTCTTGCTTTAACGCAGCAATACGTAGCGGCCTAATCGGGAAAACCGTTTCAGCTCTCCACTCCCGGACGATATGTGCTTTTGTATCCGCACCGCCTCGCACCAAACCGGCGGCTCTCTGAAACGCATTGACAAAAGACAGATTCCATTCATCGTGTTTGTTTGCATTATATGCTGAAAGCGAGGCTTTTGTCAATAGAAATTTTCGTAAACAGCGTGTAAAAAAATCAGTTTATTTTTTCAGAAAAACCGGCGCTGTACCCTTGACATCATCTGCCGGAGAACTTAAACTATTATAGTTGATATATTTTTCAGGAGGGCTAGTTTGATGGCAGTAAAACACATTTTTGTGACCGGAGGCGTCGTGTCCGGTCTCGGAAAAGGTCTTACGGCGGCGTCTTTGGGACGACTATTAAAAGCCCGGGGGTTAAAGGTCAGGATCCAGAAATTCGATCCGTACCTAAACGTCGATCCGGGAACGATGAGCCCTCTGCAGCACGGAGAAGTATTTGTTACCGACGACGGCTGCGAATGCGATCTGGATCTTGGGCATTACGAACGGTTCATCGACGAAAACCTAAACGCCCACTCCGCCGTGACGGCCGGCATGGTATACTGGGAGGTGCTGTCGAACGAGCGAAAGGGCGAATATCTAGGAAGGACCGTTCAGGTCATACCACATATAACGGACGAAATAAAAGACAGGGTGCGCAGAGTGGGCAGGGGCACTGACGTCGTGATCACCGAAATCGGCGGCACGGTCGGCGATATGGAGTCCCAGCCCTTCATGGAGGCGATCAGGCAGATCTCCTTCGATGTAGGACGCGTCAACTGTCTTTTTATTCATGTTACGTTACTTCCGTTTATCTCGAGCTCTTTGGAGCTTAAATCGAAGCCTACGCAGCACTCGGTCAAGTCCCTTCTTTCACTCGGCATCCAGCCGGACATCATCGTCTGCCGCACCGAGCATATCATCGATCCCGAGACAAGGCGAAAAATTGCCCTCTTCTGCAATGTGGGCCGCGAATGCGTGATCCAGAATTACACGGCTCCGTCTTTGTACGAGCTTCCGCTGATGCTCGAGGAGGAAGGCCTCGCGAAGGTCGTCTGCAAAAAGCTGCGCCTTACCAAAGCCGAGCCCGATCTTGCGGAATGGCGCGAGCTGGTCGCGCGGATCAAAAGCTGCACCGACCACGTCAAAATCGCCCTTGTCGGGAAGTATAACTCCATGCCCGACGCGTACCTTTCGGTGACCGAAAGCCTAAACCATGCAGGGATCGCGGCAAACGCAAAAGTCGATGTCAAATGGATCGACGCCGAAGAATTGACCGATAAAAACGCGGACGAGCTGTTGGGCGACGTCCACGGCATCCTGGTGCCGGGCGGCTTCGGCGAAAGGGGTATCGAAGGAAAGATTTCGGCGGTCCGGTATGCGAGGGAAAAGGACATCCCGTATTTCGGCATCTGTCTCGGCATGCAGATGGCGGTCATCGAGTACGCGAGAAACGTGCTCGGCATGAAGGACGCCCATTCGAGCGAGTTTTCCCCGAAAACGAAAAACCCCGTCATCAGCATCATGGCCGAACAGAAAAAAGTGACCGAAAAGGGCGGGACGATGCGCCTCGGGCAGTATCCCTGCAAGGTGCAGGCGGGCTCGAAGGCGTATGACGCCTACAAATCGGATATGATATTTGAACGGCACCGCCATCGATATGAATTCAACAACGAATACCGGGACCGCTATTTGAAAAACAAAATGGCCCTCTCCGGACTGTCGCCGGACGGATGGTATGTTGAAATCATTGAGATCCCGGAAAAACGGTGGTTCGTCGGCGTGCAGTTCCATCCCGAATTCAAGAGCAGGCCGAACAGGCCGCACCCGCTGTTCCGCGAATTTGTAAAAGCGGCGGTGGAACACAAAAAGGATCGTTGATCTATAAAAATATACTCTGTGGCGTCCGCATATTGGCGGGCGCCATTTTTTTGCCTAAGCATCAATAGATAACAAAATTCTTTATTCTTCGGATATATAATTGCAATGGAAATGGGAAAATATGTAATTTCCATGACGTAAAAATCTGAGGATATGGAAGGAATCGAAGCCGGATGAGATCACAAGGAAGGGGAAAATACGCGGTCCGTTTTTTGGGGATGTGCATAATTTTGCTGCTGCTTGTGGGAAATACCGCCGCGGGCGGCGAAGATGCGCCGCCTTCGGGCGAAGCTGTCTGTCATGCGTCCGTGGGCACCCCGCCGCAGGCAAGCGCCGTCGGAGGCTCACGGAATGAGACCCTCGGCGTGTCGCTGAACGCGGAGACCCGCACTGTGTCCGTCTCGGTAAGCGAGGACGTGCTTACAAAACTTTTTGAGAGCACGGGGGACACCGTTTCGGTGACAATTCCGTTTGTCGAGGAGATGAGGCGATATAAAGCGGCGTTTCCCTGTAAAAGCCTTTCCTCGGGCGACGGCAAAAAAATCGAGCTGATAACGCCGCTCGGTGAGATATATCTCCCGACCGGCATGCTGAAAGGGCAAAGCGGCGGCGAAACCGCCGCCGTGGGCGTCGGCCGCGGCGACAGCTCGGCATTCCCGGAAGACGTACTCGGACTTTTGGGCGAAGGCGCGGTTTTGGACCTGAGCCTTACGATCGACGGCGGACAAGCCGAATGGGAAAACCCCGATTTCCCCGTCCGGGTCCTGATACCCTATGCGCCGACCGCGGCGCAGCTTCGGGACCCGGAGCACATCGTTGTTTTGTATGTCGGCGGACAGGGAGATGCGGCGGTTGTTCCGACCGGGCGCTACGACGCCGGGACCGGGGAGCTGAGCTTCACCGCGACCCGCTTCGGCGGATATGCCGCAGCCTCTGTGAAAAAGCAGTTTTCCGACCTTGACGGCTGCACCTGGGCCAAAAGGGCGATTGAGGTGCTGGCCTCGAAAGGGATCGCCTGCGGCACGTCCGAGAATATATTTTCCCCGGACGGATACGTTACCCGCGCGGAATTTCTGGACATGCTGTTAAAAGCGCTGGGCCTTTCGGCAAGCTTCGATTCCAATTTCAGCGACGTCCATGCGGCGGACGCATTTTCGGAGGCGGCCGGAGCCGCGAAAAAGCTTGGAATCGCAGAAGGGACGGGCGGCGGGAGGTTTTATCCGGCGAAAAGCATTTCCCGGCAGGAAATGATGGCACTGGCCGTGCGCGCGCTTAAACGATACAAAGGCTTTTACGTTTCGGGTTACACCGATGTCCTCGCGGCATTAAACGACGGCGATGAGATCGCGCCCTGGGCCGCAGAGAGCATTGCGGCGCTTATGGACGCGGGGCTGATCGAAGGCGTGAGCGGGAGGATCGACCCTTTGGCAAAGGCGACAAGGGCCGAGACCGCCGTTTTCCTGTACAGGCTTTACAACCGGTTTTAATCTGTCCGGCTTTTACACACACAAAATTTAAAAAATGCCCGCCGCGACACAAACTCGCGGCGGGCATTTGCATGCCCCCCAAAATGCATAATCGGACGAAAAAAACAAAAGCTAAAAAATAACGGCTGGGATGCTTAAAATATCATAAAAGGCCGGACTTCGGAGGATGAAGGATGGAACAGAATATTGTGGTCCTGGGCGCCGGATACGCGGGAGTACTGACGGCAAAGAAACTCGCCAGGCGCTTTAAAAATCACAAGGATGTCAAAATAACACTGATCGATAAAAACGGTTACCATACGATGCTCACCGAGCTGCATGAGGTGGCCGCCCACCGCGTCGAGGAGGACAGCGTCAAAATCAGCCTAAAGCGCGTCTTTACGGGCCGCGGGGTTCAAGTAAAGCTTGACACCGTCACGTCGATCGATTATGAAAATAAGGTGCTGAACGGCAAAAACTCGAGCTACAAATACGACTATCTCGTGCTTTCGGCGGGCTCGCAGCCGACCTTCTTCGGAATCCCGGGCGCGGAGGAATTTACGTATAAGCTGTGGTCCTATGAGGACGCGGTAAAGCTCAGGGAGCATATCCTTAACATGTTCCGAAAAGCGGTCAACGAAACGGACGATCAAAAAAGGCAGAAGCTTCTGACCTTCTATGTGATCGGCGCCGGATTCACCGGCGTTGAAATGGTGGGGGAGCTCGCCGAATGGGCGCGCATCCTTTGCGACGTGTTTGAGATCGGGCGCGGGCAGCTGAGGATCGTCAATGTGGACATGCTTGACCGGGTGGTGCCTGTGCTGCCCGAAAAGCTCTCGGAAAAGGCCCGGAGAAGGCTCAGAAAGATGGGTGTCTCGGTCAGGCTGAAAACAGGGGTAAAGGCGGTCGGCGACGGATATGTGGAGCTCGGCGAGGGCGACCGGACCGAGCGGCATGAGACGGCGACCATTATCTGGACGGCCGGCATCGAGAGCGCCGATGTCGTAAAGCAGTCGCAAAGCCTCCCGCAGGCGAAGCGCGGGAGGATCAAAACCGACGAATTTTTGCTCGCCGAGGGCAGGGACGACGTTTTTGTCGCGGGGGACAACCTGTTTTATATCCCGAAGGGCGAAAAGGAGCCGGTGCCGCAAATGGTTGAAAACTGCGAAAGCTCCGCGGAAACGGTCGCGCATAACCTCTATGCCGCAATCACCAAAAAAGAGAAAATGCGCGGTTACGAGCCTAAGTTCCACGGGGTCATGCTGAGCATCGGAGGGCGCTACGGCCTCGCGCATGTCGGGACCGCAAAGACAAAAATCGCGCTGCCCTCGTTTTTTTCGATGTTCGTAAAGCATTTTATCAATATCGTGTATTTTGTCCAGGTTCTGGGCTGGAACAAGGTGTGGAGCTATATCCACCACGAATTTTTCACGATCAGGGACTGCCGCAGCTTTGTGGGCGGGCATTTTTCAAACCGCACGCCGAGCTTTTTGCTGGTGCCGCTGCGCGTGTTCCTCGGCGCGTACTGGGTCTATGAAGGCATCCAAAAAATCGCGGAGGGATGGCTTTACGCGCCCAGGCTGCAGGTGTTTTTACAGAGCGCGGGCAACCTGTTTGCGCAGGCCATTACCGGCACGCCCGCGGGCGACGCCGTCACGAGCGCGACGACCTCCGGCGGGGCGGCGGCGCCCGCGGCCACGGGCAGCCTGATTTTAGACTGGAACGTCCTGGGCTTTATCAGGATGACCGTCATTAAAACCACCGATATCGCGATCAGGTTTCAGATCGGGCTTATCGACTGGTTCAACAACAATTTCATATTAAAGAGCGAAGGAGCCCAGGTCTTTTTCCAGGTCGTCATCGTGCTCGCGGAAATCGCGGTCGGCCTTTTACTGATGGGAGGGCTTTTCACAACGATCGCGTCGCTTTTATCCATCTTTCTGCAGGGGCTTTTCGTTACGACGACGGGATTGTATCTGGGCACGTGGTGGATGTTTTTTGCCTCCGTTGCCGTTTTGATCGGCGGAGGCAAGGTTTTCGGGCTCGACTATTACGTCATGCCGTGGCTTAAAAAACACTGGAAGAAAGTGAGCTTCGCCCGGAAGTACTATCTGTACAATGACTGAAAAAGTGACGGAAAAACTGAATTTCGACGACTCGCTTGACGCGGCGAAAGAATTGATCCGCCGAACGCTTTTTCAGTCGGACGAGCTCATCTCGGACGTGACCCGGTATCTGACCCTTAAGGAAGGTAAAAATTTAAGGGCCATGCTTTTGCTCGCCTCGGCGATGGACGGGGAGGGACTGATCCCTAAAAACGCCGTCGTCGCCGCGGCGACGCTTGAAATTCTGCATCTCGCGACGCTGGTGCACGACGACGTGATCGACGACTCCGAGACAAGGCGGGGAAGGTCGAGCGTCCAAAAAAAATTCGGCAAGAAGACCGCCGTGATCTGCGGCGATTATCTCTTCTGCAAATGCTTTGCGATGGTGGCCGAGGCCTCCGCCGATTACCCCGAAAAATTCCGGGATATCTCAAGGGCCATGACCAAGATCTGTCTGGGAGAGCTGCGCCAGTTTAAGCATAACAGGGATTTAGATCTGAGCGTTTACAAATATCTGAAGATCATCGCGGGCAAAACCTCCGCGCTTTTTTCGCTGTCCATGTACGCGGGCGCCGTTATCGGCGGAAAAAGCGAAAAGCAGGCGCGCCTTTTGGGGCGCATCGGACATCATATCGGCATGCTGTTTCAGATCGCGGACGACTGCATGGATTATCAGGCGGATTTTGAAACGGCCGGAAAGTCGATAAAGCATGATCTTTTGGACGGGGTCGTGACCCTGCCCCTGATTTACTCGCTCGCCGGAAATCCGAGGCTTCGGGAGCGCGTAGCGGGCCGCGCCCCGACAAAATCCGGCATCCGGGAGATCATTGCGGAGGTCGTTTCGTCGGGCGGCGTCGCGGCGGCGATGGATACGGCCGGGAGATATTTTAAGAAGGCGGAAAAGCTGATCGAAAGAGTGGAGTGCCAAAATAACCGGCTCATTCTGACGCGCGTTCTGGAAAAGGTGAGCGGCGGCCTTCAGATGTAGGTGATTATTATCGTAAAACGGTTTTTAAGCTATGTGGAAATCAAAACAAAGATTGCAAGCGTCCTGCCTTTTTTGCTGGGCGTTTTTTATACGCTTTATGCCTACGAGCGGATAGATGCGGGAAACACTCTCCTTTTTTTGGCCTCGATGCTGCTTTTCGACATGGCGACGACGGCCCTCAACAACTATATCGACACCAAAACGAACCGGAAACCGCTTCAGTTTACAAAGGCCGCGGCAAAGCTCATTTTATATGTCCTGCTCATATCGGCTGCGGCGGCCGGCCTGGCCCTGGCTTTGCGCACCGGGCTTGTCGTGCTTATCTGTGGCGCTTTATGCTTCGCGATCGGGATCTTTTACACCTTCGGCCCCGCCCCCATTTCGCGCATGCCGCTCGGAGAAGTCTTTTCCGGCGTTTTCATGGGCTTTTTTATCCCCTTGCTCGTCGTTTTGATAAACGCCCCGGAGCATAGCCTTATTTATCTGTCTTTCAACGGCGCCGTTATTCAGATATGGCTGGATGCGGCGGGCCTTGCAAAGCTCGGCGTCGTCACCGCTCCGGCGGTCTGCGGAGTCGCAAACATCATGCTCGCGAACAATATCTGCGATGTCGAGGCCGACGTCCGGGTAGACCGGTTTACGCTGCCTTTCTACATCGGCGGGGAGACGTCGCTGAGGCTTTTCGCGGCGTTATACTACGCCTCGTTCGGGGCCGTTGTCGCGGCGGCCGCTTTCAGGGTACTTCCGCCGTATGTGCTTGCCGCGTTCCTTGTTTTCCCGGTTGTACGAAAAAATATAACGGTTTTCAGAAAGCATCCTTCGAAGGAGAAAACCTTCCCGCTGAGCGTGCAGAATTTCGTTGTCATGATGCTGCCGCTGATTATCCTTGCCGCCGCAGCGGCGGCTTTGCGATGACGGATAAAAGCAGGGGTGCCGCGAAATGCATATCCTCACATTTCGCAACACCCCTTAAGAGCATCAAAACGAACCTGTTTTAAGCCGGCCGCCCGCCTTTATTCAGAAAGAGCGGGATTTCAAGATCAGGACTTTATTTCCTGCTTTCCGGTGACGGAGCTCGTCGCATCCATTTTGAAAGAATTCTTGACAGCGTCGGTGGAAAAATAAACGTTGCCTTCAACAGCGGCGTCGACAAGCTCAAAATTCTCTGCGGAGACATAAAGATCGCCCTTAAACGTCCCGTGCTGGATGCTTGCGTTGGGGCTGTTGATCGTCAGCTTCGGCGCGGTCAGCGTAAACCGGGAGGTGACGGTGCGGTTTTCGTCCTGTGTGTACAGAGCGATTTTGCGCTGTATGACGTCCTTGCCCTGGTCGTCTTTCTTTCCGTTTTTGAATTCGCCGTCCAGCGTAAGGTCTTTGTCAAAGGTCAGATCCTTCGTCAGACATATGATCCAGGTGCCGGTACTGCTGATGGCATTTTCAAAGGCCGAGTTGTTGTCGACGATTGACGCGGACGTCACGGTATCGGTACCCGGAGTCGTTGTGGTGCCCGGCGCTGTAGTCGTACCCGGCGCCGTCGTTGTCGTGCCCGGGGTTGTGGTACCCGGCACTGTAGTGGTGGTAGAGGGCGTGGTGTTTCTTGTACAGGATGTTAATAATGCCGCGGCCAGAATCATCGACAGCATTATTGTTTTCTTTTTCATGTTTTGGAATCCTCCCCGAAAAATAAAATCCGTTCTGGAAATGGCTATCTGCTCTATTAAACTCTCCAGATTTTGCGCATTTTATACTTTGACACCGCAACAATATCCGCGACCGGCCCGCTTTTGCCGCGGTTAGAGAGAAAATCACATAAAAAGGAAACCCCGTTTTACGGGGTTTCAGGGCTGCTGAAAATTGGTAAGCGATTCAATTAAAGCGGCTCGTCAATCACCCAGGTTATAAAATGATTGATCAATTTCAGCTTTTGCTTGTTGCAGAGTCTGATTTTTTCACTGATTTCCGTGAAAACGTTGTCGTCAACCTGCTTAAAAATGCCCAAAAGAAAATAATCCGGCGTTGTGTTGAGCGCTTTACAGACTTTCATCAGCGTTTCAATGCTTGGGATTGAATGATTGTTTTCGATATTGGAAATATAGTTGTTGCTCAATCCGGTGGCTTCCGCGACTTCACCCTGTGACAGGTTTAATACTCTGCGTCGTTTTGCGATTCTTTTACCCAATTGTGCATAATCTATTTCCATTTTAATCACCCTAATATAACTTTATCAATTATGAATATTGCATTAAACAAACCGTAAGGGTATTTATACACTTGTGTTTATATTATTTTCCATATATAATTGATTTATACCTTTCAAGTTGTAATTCATGCGCCTGATATGAATCACTCGTGTTCTCAGGCCTCCGGCGCCGTAAGTTATACGGAAGGAATGATTAAAAACGACAGGAAAAGTAGTGAAGGATTCGGTAAAAAAGATCCCTTTAAGATATGCCTATCAGAAAATCATATTAAACAGCAGGGGAAAAGCGAAGGATTACGTTGTCCTGAGCGTAAATCATGCCTTTGAAAAAATGATCGGGTTAAACAGAGAGTCGATTTTGGGGAAAAGGGCGTCTAAGATTTTTCCGGGGGCTTCGACGGATCAGTCCGATTGGGTGGATTTCTGCGGCACTGTGGCGCTGACGGGGGTAACGCAGGAAACCATCCGTTACGTTGATTTTCTCGGGGATTTTTATAAAGTTACCGCTTTTTCCCCGGAGAACGAATATTTTATCACCGTCTTTCAGGATATTGCTTCGGGAGAGGCCGAGGAATGGAGATGCTGCCGGAAGCTTACGGAGGCAACGGGCATCAGAAACGATATCGCCGGAACGTTCCTCGCGATTCTTTTTGAGAGAAGCCCCGAGGCGGAAAACCATGCGGAAAGGGTAATGGATTACTGCGGCCTGCTGGCTGACAAGCTCAAGCTTTCCTCCGAGGAGAAAAGCGAGCTTTCTCTTTTGGCGATGCTTCATGATGTCGGCAAAGTCGGTGTGCGCCAGAGCATCCTGCGAAAATCCGGTCCCCTGACGGACGAGGAATGGAAGGAAATGAGGCGCCATCCCGAGATCGGATACCGCATTGTCCGGCATACGACGGATCTGATGGAGGTTGCCGGATGCATTCTCGCGCATCATGAGCACTGGGACGGCGGGGGATATCCTTTGGGGCTTGCGGGCGAAAAAATCCCCCTGATGTGCCGTATTCTCGCGGTGGCGGATGCCTTTGACGCGATGACCGCCAGCAGAGCGTACAGGGAAGCGATAAGCGTGGACGAGGCTGTCGCCGAGCTTTACCGCAACGCCGGGACGCAGTTTGATCCCGAGCTGGCCCGTATTTTCGGAGATATTGCAGGCCGGTACATATGACAAACGGGAATATTCCACACGTTTTGCGATAAAACGATACGCAGGCAAGACAACTGCTATTTGCGGTAGTCTTGCCTGCGTTTGCAACAGTATCAAATTGAAAAGGAAAGGTCATTATCCCTTTTCCCTGTCCTCGGCAATCTCGACTCCCGTGACCGAAACATTTATCGCGGTCCCAAACCCCTCTCCCGCGCAACCGGGGTCAGCGGCATTATCAGACGGCCACTCCACGGTAACGGTGTATATTTTAGCCTGTCCGGCGGGGCCGGGCGGAAGGAACGACATAAATGGGATTTTGCCCGTCCCCGTTCCCGCGCCGACAACGGCGCCGTTTTGGTCCCTGACGGTCACAACGAGCGGGTTTACCGCCTGCTTTGAGCCCGCCGCGGTAAGCTCAATATGAAAAGCAAGGCTCATTGCCTGTTCGGACACCGTATCGCCGTTAAAATTTTTAACGGCGAACCGCCATGAAACCGATTCCGAAGGGGCAATCCTGAAGTCGGTCCCAAAGGAGTCCGTCCCTTCCTCCAGAAGAATAAACTCTCTTGCGGAAACATTTCCGCCTGCAAGATTGTCAATCACCGTGTTGTAGCTTGCAAGAGTGCCGGCCAAGACCGAGCCGGAAATGGCCAGCAATAAAACCCCTATGATCGCCGCTTTTTTCATAAACCCCTCTTACGCATCCTGAAATACCGCGTGCAAATGATATTATGCGCATCCGGGGCGATTTTTATTATCATGCGTGGGGGACAACAGGAAGGGGAAAGTGCATTATTTAATATCCGCTGAACAAATCAAAAATAAAAAAAGCCGCATGCAAAATCATTTGCAGCGGCAACTGGCAGCCATATCCAAACGGACTTAGACCCTATAGCTTTGCGCCGCAGGCTTTCGCCTGCTTTACTTTTCACAATTGTAAATTGATGGTAACATTTCTCGCTTTTTATGTCAAGGCGGAACGAAAAAGCATATTGTTTATTTCAGAAAAACAGGTTATTATAGATACCGGATTTATCGGTAAAATCGTATATTTAAGCTCCAAGCAGCCTTCAGGATTTAGGTCGTGTTGGAAAGGAATGGTCGCAAATATGAAGACGATCGTCATTTACAGGTCAAAAGCGGGCTTTGCAAAAAAATACGCGCAGTGGATCGCCGAGGAGCTGGAGGCGGATCTGCTTGAAGCCTCGGAGGCCGATGCTTCAAAATGGGCCGCATACGACACCATCGTATACGGAGGCGGCTTATACGCGGCCGGCATCAACGGCGTAAAGCTCATAAAACAGAATCTGGACAGCCTGAAAGGGAAAAAGGTGATCGTTTATGCATGCGGAGCCTCACCTTTGAGACAGGGTGTCATCAACGAGGTCAGAAACAAAAACTTTACCGAAGAACAGCAGAGAATGATACGTTTTTATTATCTGCGGGGCGGTTTCGACTACAGCAGGCTTCGCCCGCTTGACAAGTTCCTGATGACACTGTTAAAACGGACGCTGAAGCGCAAAAAAGTGAAAACGCCCGATGAGAGAGGGATGCTCGAGTCTTACGACCACCCTGTGGACTTTACGGACAGGAAGAACATCGCAGAATTAATCGAATATGCGAAATCATAATAGATATAATTTTCCCTAGAATAAAAACGCACGCTTCATATGAGCTTGCGTTTGAGCGTGAAGACAAAGTCTTCGCGCTTTCAAAGGGGTACCCAGTACCCCTTTGAGTAACCCCGGTTTCGCGCCCGTCTGGCGCGGGTTAAGGGCTTTTTTGGGGAAATAAATTCCCCAAAAAAGAGATTTTAATCGGTTTTTTGAAAAAATGGTCACGCGAAGCGCAACGCATTTTTTCAAAAAAGACGTGAGAACGTACTTTGTCTACAGTCTGAAACGCACGCTTCATATGAGCGTGCGTTTTTATGTATGCTAAAATCCCCTCTCACCCAAAGAAAACCTCCGGACATACCAAACCGACATCGTGGTAACGATGCCGGCCTGCCTTATAAAAAACATATAATTGTCGCAGGATAAAACCCCACCGCGCGGTGATTTTCGGTTTGATATGGCAAATCGTTCTTCAAACGCGGGCCCGTCCCTTCGGAAAAAGATTGCAAACATGATAAAAGCAAAAAAGCCGTCACCCGATAGCGCATCGGGCAACGGCAACTGGCTGTCATATCCTGAAAAAAGGACGTAGACCCTGTAGCTTTGCGTCACTGATTTTCATCAGTTTTGCTACTAATAAATTACCAAAAAATGCAAAAATTGTCAATTATAAAAAAGAAAAATGATAACCAAAAAATTGGTATGATTTGTCAGCGAAATTTGTTCAATATGATAACCATATCGGAAAAAATCGCAAAAAAAGGAGAAAAACATCGTCTCGTGCGGTCAAAATTTGCAGTTTTATAGATATATTCTGATGTTTTGGCAAAACTAAATCCGATATCACTAAAAAAAGTGTTCGGGTAAGATTTTATCCATAAAAAAATTCGGCGGGCCGCTTAGCCGCAATGAAGCGGCAACCGTGTTTTAATGTCGCGTGAGCATCGCACATTTGGGCTTTGCGCCGGCATTATGTAAACAGCGGTTACGGAGCTATGATGGATATGGAGTCGGTTTGGAGCGCGGGCTGTACATTGCCGAGAAGGGAGCCGCTAAACGAGAACCTTTCGGCGGATGTCGTGGTGATCGGCGCCGGGATGGCGGGCATTTTAACGGCTTATCTGCTAAGCACGCAGGGGGCGCGCACGATTGTGCTCGAAGCGGCGGAAACGGCGGGCGGGATGACCAAAAACACAACTGCGAAGATAACATCCCAGCATGACCTGATTTACAGCAGGCTTTTGTCCGATGTGGGTAAGGAAAAGGCAAGCCAGTACGCCGGGGCAAATCAGAAGGCAATCGGAGAATTCAAAGAAATTATCGAAAAAAACGGGATCGACTGCGGCTTTGAGATAAAGCCCGCTTATGTGTATTCCCTTGACGATTCGGAGAAGATCAAAGATGAGGTAAAAGCCGCGCAGATGTTCGGGATTGACGCGGAGTACGTCACCACGACCGAGCTGCCGTTTGAAGTTTCGGGCGCCGTGAGATTTTCGGGCCAGGCGCAGTTTCATCCGCTGAAATTTTTAAGACCGCTTTCCGAAAAGCTTAAAATTTATGAAAATACGATGGTGCGGGAAATCAAGGACCACATCGTCGTTACGGACTTGAATCAGGTGCAGGCAAAGGCTGTCGTTGTCGCCACCCATTACCCCTTTATCAACGTTCCCGGCTATTATTTCATGAGAATGCATCAGGACCGTTCCTATGCCGTCGCGTTTGAAAACGCGCCGACGCTTGACGGAATGTATATTGACGCGGATAAAAACGGATATTCCTTCCGGAATTATGAAGATCTGCTCATTCTCGGCGGAGGAAGCCATCGGACCGGCGAAAACCGGGAGGGCGGCATCTATGAGGGGCTGAAAAAACAGGCAAAAGAATGGTACCCGGCCGCGGCCGAGAGGTACTTGTGGTCGGCGCAGGACTGTATGCCCGTCGACGGCATACCGTATATCGGCCGGTATTCGGAGTCGATGCCGGACGTCTATGTGGCGACCGGGTTTCAGAAGTGGGGAATGACAAGCTCCATGGTTTCCGCAATGATCCTGTCCGATATGATCACGGGAAAGGAAAACAGGTTTTCAGAGGTTTTCTCCCCCCAGCGCTTTCATGTGAAAGCCTCCATGAAAAATCTGGCGGTCGACGGCGCCAAATCGGTTTCGGGGCTTGCCGCCGGGCTGTTCAAGATTCCGGCCGAGCATCTCGAAAATATCGAAAAAGGCCACGGCGGCGTCGTGGAATATGACGGGCGGAAGGTCGGAGTCTATAAAAACGAAGCGGGGGAAACGTTTGCCGTCTCGACAAAATGCCCGCATCTCGGGTGCGAGCTTTCCTGGAACCCCGACGAGCGGACGTGGGAATGCCCCTGCCACGGCTCGCGTTTCGACTACAGAGGAAATCTGATGAACAATCCGGCGATGAGGGGCCTTGCAAGTGAGTGACTGCCACGGCGGCAAAAAGAACAAATTCTTTTGCCGCCGTGGTATTTCAAGCATTTGCTCCTTATTTCCTCATGAAATCCACCACAAACTTGATAAAGGTTTGCACTACAATGGAATTCATGGTGACGTTGCGCAGCATGATCCATGTCTGACGGTGCAAAGGAGAACCGTCGGACCAGAATAGAGGTTCGGTATACAGATGGGAGCGGTCCTTGATGCCGATCATCGGCATCACCGACCACCCCAGCCCCTGCATCACCATTTGCAGGCAGATATCCAGGTTGTTGACCTCCATGCTGACATGGGGCGGCACCCTGAAGTTCTGCTGCCACCATTTTTGGGTAATATCAAATACCCCGGAGGTAGGGTGTATAATCTGGGGATGGTTGGGGAGGTCGGGAATATCGATGGGTGTCTTGGAGACCAGACATACCGCTTCGTCGGAAAGAAGCCGCTTTTCCTCAAGCCAGGGGTGGTCTCCCCGGACGATGACCAGAGACACCTCGTCCCGATTGAGCATTCGGTAGACGTTCTGGCTGGTGCTCACCTTGAGAAATATCTCAACGTGGGGGTAAAGCTCACGGAAATCCTTTAAAATTTCGGGGAGCTTGTAGTAGGCGAAAGCCGTGGTGGCGCCCAGGCGCAGCGTTCCCTGGATTTTTCCCCGCATGGTTTGAATGTTCTCCTTCATGTTTCGCAGGTTCTGCTGCATCTCCTTGGCATAACGGATCAGATATTCCCCCTCGTCGGTGGGGACAATTCCCCGCGGTATCCTGGAAAACAGGGCAACGCCGAATTCCTCCTCCAGCTTTTTGATCCGGTAGGAGAGGGAGGACTGGGCGGTGAACAACCGCGCCGCTGCCTGGGTCAGATTCCGCTCCTCATTTAAAACGGCCAGCATGTTCCAATCGCTTTGGTTCAATCAGACCACATCCTTACATACTTAAAATAACAAGGACATCTGAGTTATCCATCGAATATTTCGATGGATATGTGTAGAATACATATATTTTACATATATGCACAACTGCATTATACTAAATTTGACATATGAAAGCAAACCCAGGGCAGCCGTTTTGCCGCGGAAAGCAGTTGACCCGGTGAGCCAGTATCTCAAACTTCCTAACAAAATACCAGGAAAGGGACATGCACCTATGCAAAATCCAACCAAGCAATTGATGCAGTTTGTACAGGATACGACCTATGCCGACATCCCGGAAAACGTGATTGCGCTGGCGAAAAAGCACCTGATTGACTGTGTGGGCTCCGCTTTGGCGGAAGCGGCGATACCACGTTCCAGGATCGTGCAGCGGTACTTTGACGACATACATACGACCGGCCCCTGCCGGGTCATCGGCACCGGCAGGAAGACAACGCTCGACAATGTGGCTTTTGCCAACGGCATCCTCGCTCACACCATCTGCTTCGACGACTCAGGTCCTTCCCATCCCTCGGCTACAGTGGTGCCCGGCCTTCTAGCCATGTGTGAACAGTACGAAATCAGCGGAAAGGAGGCCCTCACTGCCCAAGTACTGGCCTACGACGTATTCCAGCGTCTCAACGCCGTTACCGAAGACGCGTGGGAGATGCGGGTCCGGGGCTGGCACCCGACCGGCTTTTTCGGAACGGTAACCGGCGCTGCCCAGGCATCCAAGCTGATGGGGCTCACATTGGAACAGGCGGTAAACGCCGTGGGCATTGCGGCTACTACCGGAGGGGGACTCAGCCAAAATATCGGCAGCATGGGCATGGGACTGCACGCAGGCAACGCCAGCCGCAACGGCGTGGTCGCCGCACACCTTGCAAAGTGGGGATTTCGGGTGGACCCCTGTCCCCTGGAGGGCAAATTTGGCCTGATGGACGCTTTGTGCGGCCCCGGGCAATACGACATTTCCGTTATGGTCGAGGATTTAGGCAAGCCGTTCCGGCTCTACGAGCCGGGTATCACAATCAAGCCTTATCCCAACTGCTGGGCCCATCACAAGGTTTACGACGCGGTGCTCCAGCTCATCGGGCGTTATAAAATAAAAGCAGATCAGGTAGAAAGCGTTCTGGTCGACTTGCAGCCCGATAAGCCCACCTACCGGTATCTGGAGCCCAAAACGGATCTGGAAGCGCGGTATTCCCTGGCCTACGGCATTGCCGTCGCTCTGATGGACGGTGAGATCACCTTAAAGCAATACGAGGAAAGCCGCGTCCGCGACCCCGAGACCGCAAAGATGCTGCGAAAAATCAAGCACGCGCCGCAAAAGAGAGGTGATGACATAAACGCAGTGACTATCGTTATGAAGGATACCTCCCGCTATACAAACCAGGTGGCCTACTCAAAGGGCCACCCCCAAAAAAACCCCATGAGCGATAAGGAAGTGGAGGAGAAGTACAGGATGCTGGCATCTATGTTATTGCCTGCGTCACGGGTGGAGCAGTCCTTCAAGATGATGCAGGATCTGGAATCTGTCGGCGATATGCACGCACTGATAGACAGTCTGATCCCATAAGCGCTCGAATAATCCGGGAAAGAGGTGTTTCGGTTCTTGAAAAAGGTAATGCAACGCATAAACTTTGCGCTGGCGCTGGTATTCGTCTGCTTCCACGTTTATACCGCGCTGTTTGGAGTGATCCCGGGAAACGGGCAAAAATCCGTCCATCTTGGCCTTGTTTTGGGTATTTTGTTTTCCGGCCTGTTTGACAAGGACGAGGGCAAGCCCGCGCTTCAGGCTATGGACATCATCCTTCTGGTAGCCGGGATGGCCAGCGCCGCTTACATCTACTACATATCCCCCGCATACGAGCTCCGGGGCGGGATCACATACGTGCAGGATGTCGTGTTCGGTACGATTCTTATCGTGACATTGCTCCTGGCGACATGGCGCAGGATCGGCCCCGTGCTCTCCATAGTGGCGATGCTGTTCGTTGCCTACGCATTTTTCGGCAAGTATGCGCCCCTGCTGCTCAAGCATGCGGGATTTACCTATACGCGGTATATCCATCTCACTGTTTATACCGCCGACGGCATTTTCGGCACGCCCTTAAATGCCTCGGCCACTTTTATCGTGGTGTTCATCATACTGGGGGCGGTATTTAACGCTACCGGTGTCGGAGACTACATGACCTCCCTCGCCACCTGCCTGTTCGGGAGATTCCGGGGCGGGCCCGCCAAGGTGGCCGTCGTCGCCTCCGCTCTATTCGGGTCCATTTCCGGTTCCGCCAGCGCCAATGTGATCGGCACGGGTACCTTCACCATTCCCATGATGAAGAAGATGGGCTTCGACCCTGAATTTTCCGGGGCGGTGGAGGCGACCGCCTCCACCGGAGGGCAGATCATGCCCCCTGTCATGGGCTCCGCCGCCTTCCTGATGGCGGAGGTGCTGCAGGTCCGCTATTGGGATGTGGTCAAGGCCGCCATTATACCGGCGCTCCTCTACTTCATCGCCATCATGTTCATGGTCGATCTCTACGCGCGCCGAAACCACATTCGCGGCATGGACAAATCCGAGGTACCCGACTTAAAGACGATCATTCGCAAACTGTACCTCCTTTCGCCACTGGTGCTGCTCATCATCCTCATAAGCGTGACCAAGCTGTCCATCACCCGGTCGGGCATTTACACCCTGGTCTTTACCGTATTCATCTCCTGCTTTGACAAGGACACCCGCCTGAGCCTCAAGAAGCTCAAGCTGATCGTGCTGGACTCGGGCAGAGGCTGCACTTCCGTCGCCATTGCCTGCGCGCTTGTGGGCGTCATCATTGCGACGGTTCTAGGCTCGGGGCTTTCCTACCGCCTTTCCAATGTGCTGGTGGCCCTCGCCGCAGGAAGGCTCAACGTCCTTCTGATCATCACCATGATCACCGCCCTGATCCTCGGCATGGGGCTTCCCAGCACCGCCTGTTATCTGGTGCTCGGCACCCTGGTGGCGCCCGCCATTATGGCCCTTGGCGTTGTGCCCATGGCGGCCCATATGTTTGTGTTCTACTTCGGAATCACTTCCAACGTAACGCCGCCGGTGGCCCTCGCTTCTTATGCGGCGGCGGGCATCGCCCGGTGCAATCCCAGCAAATGCGGCTACAAGGGCTTCAAGCTGGCTATCGCGGGATTCATCCTGCCGTTCATGTTTGTCAATAACCCTGTGCTGCTCGGCTTCGGCAATGCGGGCGAAATCATCCTCTGCCTGATCACGGCTCTGGTGGGCATCTACAGCCTGGCCTGTGCCGCGGAAAACTACATTATCGGCGCACCTATCAATATCATTCAAAGGATTTTTCTTTTCGGAGCGGCGCTTTTGTGCATCGACCCCAATCCGCTGACGGATATCACCGGCATTGTCATCATCGTCCTGGTCCATGTCACGGCGATTCTCTTTGACCGAAAAAAGCAGGCCGTGCGATAAGCTTGCTTTAATTTAAGGGAGGTACAAATATGAAAAAGTCACTGTTGTGGATACTTATTGCCGCCTTGCTCGTGCTTTGTACGGGTTGCTCGGCCGGACCCGGCCAGCCGTCGTCTACCCAGACTTCCTCCGGCCAGACCGCCCCCGCCCAATCGTCTTCCGGCGACGCGGTGGTCCGCACCCCCATGACCATCAATGTGGGCTGCGGCACCTCCACCGGCGTCGGATACATCACCGCAAGCACGGTGGGCTCTTTACTCAGCGCCCAATACCCCGAGTACCAGGTAAAGCCCGAGATCACCACCGGCGCCTTGGAAAACATCCGCCTTATTCATTCCGGGGTTGCCCAGCTGGCCAGCGCTATGTCCGATGTTGCTCTGGCCGCCTATGAGGGCAACCGGGAATTTGACGCGTCTACCAAGGACTCCATCCGTTATATTACCAGCGGCAACCTCACCACGATCACCCAGTTTGCCCGGGATGGCTTGGAAGCCAAGGAGCTTCCCGACCTGAAGGGGAAGCGTATCGGCGTGGCTTCCGGCACTATGGCGAACTATTACTGGCCCATCCTGCTTAATGCCTATGGCCTCAAAGAGGACGATTTTAAAAGCGTTACCGTGCTCCAGATCAAGGATATCGTCAATAACATGGGCGACGGCACCATCGATTACGGCGTGCACGTCACCTCCGTGCCCAACTCCACCATCGCCGACCTGGCGCTTACAAACGGCATCCGGGTGCTGACCATGAGCGACGAGATCCGGGACAAGATCATAGAGGTCAACCCCTATTTTATCAAAACCACCATCGGGAAGGATGTTTACGGCACCGAGCAGGATTCCGAAACCCTGGCCGTACGCAACATTTACGTTTGCCCCAAGGACGCGGATGAGCAGATGGTTTACGATTGGGTCAAAACCATCGACGAAAATAACGACAAGCTTACGATCGCCCATCCGCAGGCAGGGGAATACGGCAGACGGGAAAACGTGCTCGAAAGCCAGCTGTTCCCCTTCCATCCCGGAGCGGAGCGGTACTACCGGGAGGTCGGCCTCATCAAATAGATGATCTTTGAAGCATATAAGGGCGCCCGGCGGATAATCGGGCGCCTCAAGATAAAAGAGGAGTGAACAGGATGGCATTAAAGCGCGATCAGGCGGCCATTATCAAGAGGATCACAGAGCAGATGGAAAAGGCGGGGCTCGACGCCCTGATTCTTACCTCACCCCACGACGTTTTTTATACCACGGGGCTTTGCTCCCGCAACCTTTACCGGTCGGGAAAAACGGGAGCCACCGTGTCGGTGGTCACTTCCGAAGGCAAGGTGGGCCTTGTGTGCAGCGAATTTGAGAAAAAGGTCGCCGACACCGTCTGCGATCCCGGGGTGAGCATCGTCGCCTATCCGGTGTGGATCTACATTGAAGACTTTGCCAGGGAGGGCATGACCAAGGAGGTCCAGCCCGATCTCAACAAGACCTATCGCATGGCTTCCGAGTTTATCACGGGCGGAAAAGACGGTATTAAGGTGGGCGCGGTATACAAGTGGCTGGCCTACGAGGCGGGACTTTTCCTCCGGGAAACCTTCGGAGAGAAAAACATGGTCGACTGCACCAAGGTAATGAATGAAGCGAGAACCGTCAAGACCCCCTGGGAGATCGAGGTGCTGCGCCTAAACGCCCAGGCTGCCGAGCGGGTGATGCACAAGACCGCCCGCATGACCGTGCCCGGCATGACCCCGGCCGACGTCCACCTGCTGTTTCACAAGCTTTGCCTCGAGGAGAGCCCCGACATGCACAACTTAAGTCAGGCCCATACCTTCGGCGAACACTTTTCACCCGCGTGGCTCCCCGGCAAATTCCGGCTGGACTGGGGCGACCTTGTCCGGCTGGACGGCGGTCCCTACGCGGACGGCTACAAGTCCGACCTGGCCCGCACCTACGCCGTCGGAGGCAAGACCGTAAAGGAGCGGGAGGAGCTTTACGCCGCTTTGTGGAGAGGCTATGAATATGCGGTGCAAAACATAGGCCCCGGGGTCAAAATGTGCGACCTGTTCCACGGCATTGAAAAAGCGATCAATCTGCCGAAATACGTGCGGGGCCACTTCGGTCACTCCATCAGCTGCGACGTTGCGGGGGAGGAATACCCCTTTATCAGCCCAAAGGAGGAGCGGGTGTTCGAGCCGGGCATGATCATGTGCATTGAAACCCCCTTCTACAGCTCCAAACGCCACACCTACAATATCGAGGACGAGGTGCTCATTACCGAAACCGGCAGCGAGTGGTTCACCCGCGCCAATCCGTCCCTCTGCCTGTGAATACCGGGGGGTGAACTTATGCCAAGACTGAAAGTCGGCGACAAACTTCCCCGCTTTACCTTCAACACTGCCTACCGTAACGGAGTCGGTATTTACGACTCCATTGCCGGGCACCCCCTGACCCTTCTCTGGGTCTTGCGGTACATAGGCTGTACCACATGCCGTTACGACGTCCATGTCCTCTCACAGCGCTATGAGGAATTCCGCCGGCTGGGAGCTCAGCTTTTTGTCGTGATGCAGAGCGAGCCCCAGACCGTCCGGGAGGACCTGAAAGACGCCGCCATACCATTCGACATTATCTGCGACACCGACATGGAGCTATACGAGCTTTTGGAGGTCCGCGCCGCCCCTTCCAAGGAGGCGCGCACCCCCACCGACCCCGTGCAGGTGGAAAAACTGGCGGAAAAGAAGCGCAAAATAAAGGAACTCGGCTTTGTGCACGGGAAGTATGAGGGAAACGAGCAGCAGCTTCCGGCCCTGTTTATCGTCGACGAAGAGGGCACGGTGCGCTACGCCCACTACGCGGTCAACAGCATAGATATGCCCACCGCCGACGAGGCGCTGAAGCTGCTGTCATTGCTTCGGCAGGAATAATAAAGCGCAATTGCATCAGAAGCAATCATTCCATCCGACAGGAGTAACCCAATGGTATATGATTTTGACCGGGTCGTTTCCCGGAAAAACACGCAGAGTTCCAAATGGGATAATGTAGGCCCACGTGTGGGCAATCGGGACGCCCTGCCCATGTGGGTGGCCGACACCGACTTTCCCTGCCCGCAGCCGGTGGTTGACGCCGTGGCCAGGCGGGCACGGCATCCGATTTACGGTTATACCTATGTTGTCCCGGAGTTCTATACCGCCACAGTCAACTGGATCAAAAAGCGACATGGCTGGCAGCTTGATCCCGAGTGGATTATTTTCGCCACCGGCGTGGTGCCTGTCGTAAACACCATGATACAGGCGTTCAGCGAGCCGGGGGATGAAATCATCATACAGGGACCCGTCTATCACCCCTTTGGCCACGCGATACGGGACAATAACCGGGTGATTTCGTACAATAGCCTGGTTTACCGGGACGGCCGCTACTGCATAGATTTCGACGATCTGGAGCAGAGGGCGAAGAGCCCCAGGGCGAAGCTGTTCGTCCTGTGCAACCCCCACAACCCCGTGGGCCGCGCCTGGCGGGAAGAGGAGCTGCGCCGCATGGCGGAAATCTGCTTAAATAACAGCGTCATCATGGTCAGCGACGAAATTCACTCGGACCTCATGCTGTTTAAAAACCGCCACATCCCGGTTGCATCCTTAGACGACAGGTTCCGGGAGAATACGGTCACCTGCTACGCCCCTTCAAAGACCTTTAACACGGCGGGTCTTCGGGGCTCCGGTATTGTCGTACCCAACGGGGAGATCCGAAAAAAGCTGGAGGCCCGGTTCAAAAGCAACCGTTCGATCCAGCAGAATGCGTTTGCCCTTCCGGCCTATGTGGCCGCCTACGAGGAGTGCGAGGACTACTTAGAGCAGCTCTTGCCCTATCTCGAAGGAAACGCGCAGCTTTTGGACAGCTACCTTCGGGAAAATCTGCCGCGCATCCGTCTGGTGCCTCCCGAAGCCACCTTCCTCATGTGGCTGGACTGCACAGGACTGGGCATGAGGGACGACGCGCTGGCCGACTTCTTTATCAACAGATGCAAAGTCGCCGTCAGCCGGGGAGACGGCTTTGGGCCCCAGGGAGCGGATTTCGTCCGACTGAATATCGGCTGTCCGCGTTCCACCCTGCTCCGGGCGCTCGAGCAGATCCGGGAGCAATACGCTTTGCTGTGACGATAAAGACATACAGCGAAAAAAGAAGTCAACCGGCGATTGCCGGTTGACTTCTGAGACTGTCGAAAAACGCGACAGCCTTTTGAGGGGGAATCCAATTCCCCCTCAAAGCTCCTCCAGGTGCGGACAAAACCGTTGGTTTTGTCCAGGGTGTCCTTCGGCGGCGCATGTCCGCCTGCGGACTTATCCCAAGTTAAGGGGCTTCGGCCCCTTAACAATTCCCGGAATATACTTTTTTGACACTCTGAAAAGTCAACCGGCGATTGTCGGTTGACTTCTTTTTCAGATGGCCATGAGGACGGACTTATTTATGTGGTGAGGTCACATCATGTCCGTCTGCCGCAAAAATATCTTCGGACTTGTGAAAGGGGTAAAACACCCCTTCAATCAAGGCTGGCCTACAAATTGTACATGATGTTCGTAAAAAGGACCATGCCGATCAGGGCGGACGGGTAGGTGGCGGCATATCCGGTCGCCGGGTCGTCGCATTCGAGGGTGTCGATCGCCATGCCGAGGCCGGGTGTCGAGGTCATTCCGCCGCAGATCGCGCCGGAGAGGAGGATCCAGTTGAGCTTGAAGACGCGCCGCCCAAGAAGATAACCGATGGCAATGCATAAAAACGCGATGATCAGCGAGGCGGCCGCGAGATATAAGCCGGAGCCGACCAACGCGTCGACCACCTGGTATCCGTAGCTCAGCCCGATCATTCCTATGTAGCACGCAAGTGTCAGATCGCGGATCGCCCCGAGCACCTTTGAATCCATGCGGAAGTGGAAGGGGCCGAGCTTTCCGGCGCTTCCCAGTCCGATGGAAACCAAAAGGACTCCGCCGATTGAGCCGAGGCTGAAATAGCCGAGCGGGCCGAGATAGATTTCCACCATGCCCGCGAGATAGCCGACCGTACATACAAGCGCAAACGACTTCAGTTCAAAGGGGACGCTGATAAGCGCCTCCTTTTCGCCGTCCGGCCGCGCAAGCTCGCGGCGGTAAGCCTCAAGCTCGGCCTGCACGTCGATTCGGCAGAGCTTGGGAATCAGAAGCATTGCCAGAATCACGGCGAGCATTCCGAACGGATAGGACACCGCGTAGCCGGTCCCCACATGGCCCGTGGCGGTTTTCACAGCCTGGTCCGTCTTGTCCTTGTCGATTGCGCCCGCATTATCGGATGTAAGCGTCCCCGAAGGATCATAAAGCCGCAGAAACCGCGCTTTTTGCGCATCATTCAGCGAGTCGAAATTTCCAGCCATAGCAAGCACCTGTTTTTCGGAGGACTCCATCGCCATTCCGAGCCCCGGTGAGCTGGTCAGCGCCCCGGTATAAATCCCGGACGCTTCGAAGACGTTTGAGCCCGGCATGACAAATGCCGACAGATAGGAAAGACCCGCTCCGGCAATCGTGATGACAACGCCGAGGACCACAAACTGCACGCCGTATTTTTTAAGCACAAGCTTCAAATCGCGCGAGGCTAAAAGCCCGATCGCGGCGACAAACAGTATGAGCACCAGATTGCGCATATCCGAAGGCACCGCCCCGGATGAGAGGAAGCTTTGGGCGGCTTTATAGCCCGAGCCGCCTTCCGGGATGGAGGACGCGACGCGGTGGCACAGCCATCCCAGGGGAATTCCGATAAACAGCGGCCCGCCGACGCCGAACTTCATTTTCCCCATGCGCTTCCATTCGCCGAACCAAACGCCGAGGAACAGCGTTACGAAGGTAAGAAAAAAAGGATTCAGGAGGATCGCGTATCCGTCAAATTTCATACAGTTTCTCCTTGTCGCTCCTGTTATAAGCCGGGCATGAAATATCCGCCGGGTCCGGCGGATAGATAAGTACTTGGGTTATTTCCCGCCGTTATAACAAGCACTTCTCATAAATGCCGGCATCCTTCAGCGCGCAGACCATTTTTTCGCCGATGGTGTCGGGCGTCTCGGCGACCACGATGCCGTTTTTGCGCAGCGCCTCCATTTTTTCGGCAGCACTTCCGTTCCCTCCGGAAATGATCGCGCCCGCGTGTCCCATCCGTCGTCCCGGAGGCGCCGTCTGCCCCGCGACAAACGCGACGACCGGCTTCGACATGTTTTGCCTGATCCACTCGGACGCCTGCTGCTCGTCCGTTCCGCCGATCTCGCCGATCATCACAACCGAGAACGTGTCCGGGTCTTCGTTGAACAGCTTTAGGATATCGATGAACCCCGTGCCTTTTATCGGGTCGCCGCCGATGCCGACGGCCGTCGACTGGCCGATGCCCTCGCGGGTCAGCTGGCCCACCGCCTCATATGTCAGCGTCCCGGAGCGCGAAACGACGCCCACTGCGCCTTTTTTATGAATGGCTCCGGGCAATATGCCGATCTTGCATTCCCCGGGCGTGATGACGCCCGGGCAGTTGGGGCCGATCAGCCTTGTCTTTTTGCCCTGCAGGTATTTTTTGACCCGCGCCATATCCAGAATCGGGATTCCCTCGGTGATGCAGACCAACAGGTCAAGCCCAGCCTCGGAGGCTTCCAGAATCGAATCGGCGGCATAGGCCGGCGGTACAAAAATAACGGAGGCATTCGCGCCCGTCTTAAGCGCGGCCTGTTCCACCGTGTCGAACACCGGAACTTCCAAAACCTTCGTATTGCCCTTTCCCGGCGTCACGCCCGCGACGACGCGCGTGCCGTAGGCGAGCATCTGCTCGGTATGGAAACGCCCCTGGGAGCCGGTGATCCCCTGGACGATCACTCTTGTGTCCTTGTTTATCAGGATGCTCATGCGGATACCTCCCGTGCCCGTGAAATTTCCACAGCCTTTTGGGCGGCCTGCCTGAGCGTATCGGCGGAAATGATCGAAAGGCCCGATTTTAAGAGGATTTCCCGACCCTGCTCGGCATTGGTCCCTTCCAGCCGGACGACGATCGGGATGCCGACTCCGATTTGTTCCGCGGCGGCAACGATCCCCTTCGCGATAATGTCGCATTTCATGATTCCGCCGAATATATTGATGAGTACGCTTTTGACATGGCCGTCAGACAGCAGGATGCCAAAAGCGCCCGCCACCCTCTCGGCGGTCGCGCTTCCCCCGACATCCAGAAAATTGGCCGGCCTTCCGCCGAAATGCCGGATGATGTCCATCGTCGCCATCGCAAGCCCGGCTCCGTTGACCATACAGCCAATCTCGCCGTCCAAGGAGATATAGTTTAGGTTGTATTTCGCGGCCTCCGCTTCCTTTGGGTCCTCCTCGCTTAAGTCGCGCAGGCTTAAAATATCCTCATGCCTGAAAAGCGCGTTTTCATCGAAGGTGATCTTGGCGTCAAGGGCCAGAAGGCAGCCTTCGTCCGTTTCCACCATCGGGTTTATTTCGACGAGCGAGCAGTCCTTTTCGATAAACAGCCGGTAGATCCCCGACGCCATGGCTGCAAAGCCCTTGAAAAGCTCCGGCTGAATGCCGATGCGCGCCGCCACGCGCCGTAGCTGGTATTCGCGCAGCCCGACGGTGATGTCAATCGATTCCCTGATTATCTTTTCAGGGGATTTTGCAGCCGTTTCCTCGATTTCCATTCCGCCCTCGGACGACGCGAGCATCACAACTCCGGCCGACGCCCCGTCGACCGTAAAGCTCAGATAGTATTCCTTCTTGATCGCCACGCTGCGCGTGACAAGCACCCGGGTGATCAGCTTCCCCTCCGGCCCCGTCTGCTTGGTTACGAGCCGATGGTTGAACATCCCGCGCGCGAGAGATGCGGCCTCCTCCGGGTTGTCTGCCCGTTTGATGCCGCCCGCCTTGCCCCTGCCGCCGGTGTGGACCTGGGCTTTTAAGATGAAAGGGCCGTCGCCGAGCGCGCATGAGGCTTTATACACTCCGTCTGAGTCGAAGGCGACCCGCCCCTCGGGCACCCTCACGCCGTATTGCCTTAAAAGGCCGTGGGCCTGGTATTCGTGTATTTTCATGGGTATGCCATTCCTTTCCGTTGCGCGTTAAGACACAAAACGACCATGAAAAAGAATGGTCGTTTTTGTACATATGCTATGGTTATTTAAGCGGAAGCTACACAATGGGATTTTGAAAATTGAATTGTTTACGCAGATATTCTGCGGCCCTGCGCCTTTTTGCCGCTGTTTTTAATCAGCTTTACACCCTCCTTAAGGGCCCTCGTGTTCAGCTGCGCGGTATGTCCGGGGACATGGAGCATAACCGCCTTTTCAAGAACCGATTCGGACGCGAGGCCGAGTACCGCGTTGATCGCTCCAAGAGCCACGATATTGGACGTAACCTCTTTGCCGACAACATCCCTGGCCGTTTTTAATATCGGTACGCGCACCACGTTGTCCGCCCGGACCGAACCGGGGATGTTCAGGCTTTCGTCGGCCATAATGATCCCCTGTTCCGAAACCTCGGGCGCGTATTTGTTCAGCGACTCCTGCGTAAGCGCCAGCAGAAAATCCGGCTTTTCCACCTTTGAATAATCGATCTGCTCGCTGTCGACAATGACCTCCGCCTTGCACATGCCGCCTCTCGCCTCCGGCCCGTAGGACTGCGACTGCACCACCTTCCTGCCTTCCATCAGAGTCGCTTCCGCCAGGATAATGGAGCCTAAAATCACTCCCTGCCCTCCGGAGCCCGCCAGTCTCAGCTGCATTTTATCCTTCATAGCCATTCCCCGCCAATCTGTTGATTAAATTTTGATATTGTTCCGTGAATTCAGGCTGTGTATCGCGGTAAAGCTCGCCGATAATCAGCTTGCCCTGCAACTGTTCCTTGCTCATCGCGGCCGCCGCCTTCACATTGACCGCGCATTCCTTCTGCCATCGGAGCATTTCCACCGCCCCGCCCTTTTTATTTTTTCTGCCGTAGTAGGTGGGGCAGTCGGTCACGCATTCCACAAGGGAAAATCCTTTGTTTTTGATCCCATCCTCGATCAGTTTGATGGTGAGAGGCACGTGGTAGACGGTCCCGCGCGCGGTGTAAGTCGCCCCCGCGGCCTGGGCAAGGGCCGGGATGTCGAAAACCCGGTCGATGTTCCCGTAAGGTGCCGTCATTCCAAACTCCCCGTGGGGCGTGGTCGGCGAATACTGGCCGCCCGTCATTCCGTAGATGCTGTTGTTGAACACGACCACGGTGAGATCGATATTCCGGCGCGCGGCATGGATCAGATGGTTTCCGCCGATGGCGCTGGCGTCGCCGTCGCCCGTCAGCACGATCACCGTGAGCTCGGGCTTTGCAAGCTTGATACCGGTTGCAAACGCGATCGCGCGGCCGTGGGTCGTGTGGATCGTGTTAAAGTCCATATAGCCGGCCGCCCTCGCCGAGCAGCCGATGCCCGAGACGATGCAGACCTTGTCTTTTTGAAGCTTTAGATTGTCGATGGCCTGGGCCACGTCGCGCATCAGGATTCCGTTGCCGCATCCGGGACACCAGATATGCGGAAGTGCCCGCTGCCGAAAATATTGATCAACCAACGCGCTCGCCATTGGTTTTTTCCTCCTTGATCGCCGCAAATATCTCGTCCGGCGCGATGACCGTTCCGTCAACCCTGCCGATAAAGGAGAGGCTGCAGCTGTTTTTGACGATTCGCTCGACCTCGAGGACCATCTGCCCGTAATTGTGTTCCACAACGACGATACGCCGGACCCGGCCGCAGAGCTTTTTAAGCTGCTCGGCGGGGAAAGGCCAGACGGTGACCGGACGGAAAAGGCCCGCGCGGATGCCGTGCTGCCTTGCTTTTTTTACAGCCGCCGCGGCGCTGCGCGCCGTGCCGCCGAAGCATACCACCGCGACGTCGGCGTCCTCAAGCCACCGCTCCTCGCAGGTTACGATATGATCCAAATTGCATTCGATTTTTTTCATCAGCCTCGTGCAAAGCTTATTTGCCTTATCTGCCGAAGATGTCGGCAGACCCCACTCGTCGTGGACAAGACCGGTAATATTGTACCGCTGCCCCTCGCCGAACGCGCACATTTCGGGAACATAGGACCCCTCCGCCACAAAGTACGCCGGCCGGTCCAATTCCTGCCGCGAGGGCTTTTTGCGGTCTGTGACGGCAAGCTCGCCCGGTGCGGGGAGCGCGACGCCTTCCCTCATATGCCCGATGATCTCGTCCATCAGAAGGATCACCGGCGTGCGGTATTCCTCGGCGAGGTTAAAAGCGCGGACGGTCAGCCGATAAGTTTCCTCGACGGAGGAGGGCGAGAGCGCGATCACGGGGTGGTCGCCGTGGGTTCCCCAGCGGGCCTGCATCAAATCCGCCTGCGAAGGCGACGTCGGCAGTCCCGTCGAAGGCCCCGAACGCTGCACGTCGACGATTACGCAGGGGATTTCAGCCATCGCGGCGTAACCGATATTTTCCTGCTTTAAGGAAAAGCCCGGCCCGCTTGTCGCGGTCATGGCCTTAAGCCCCGCGGCCGACGCGCCGATCAC
Source organism: Clostridiales bacterium UBA6114 (assembly GCA_002423435.1). GTDB lineage: Bacteria > Bacillota > Clostridia > Oscillospirales > Butyricicoccaceae > UBA6114. The sequence continues at coordinate 152,870 of DIWE01000023.1, read as the reverse complement.
GGCCGCCATGCTGGAGATCTCATCCTCCATCTGAATAAATTTTCCGGAGACCTCGGGCAGTCTGCGCGCGGCGCTTTCCGCGATTTCCGTCGACGGCGTGATGGGATAGCCCGCGAAAAACCGCATCCCGGCGGCAATTGCCCCTTCTATACAAGCTTCGTTCCCCTGCATCAATACCGGATTACTCAAGAGCGGCCGCCCCCTCCCGCAAATAGATCGCATAGTCCGGACAGCGCATTTCACACATGCCGCAGGCGATGCATTTTTGTGCGTTTGCGAGGATAACCTTGCCGTTTTCAAGCCTTAAAACCGACTGCGGGCAAAAAGCCACGCAAATACCGCAGCCTTTGCACCATTCGGTCTTCAGTATCAGTTGCTTTTTTTGAGTGGAAACGGACATCCGTACTCCTCCAATTTGTGGAAATGATGCTCAAATTTTCTTTCCGATTTCATTTTAACATTGCTCCGTCACAAGGTAAAACAGATATTGCGTGATGCATGTCACATCCTTTTGGTTGTGAAAATTCTGGGAGTTTTGAAAAAAACTGCCAAAAGATGCTGCACCCCCTCAAAAAAACCGACTGACCCGCTCGTCCGTGGCCCCCGCGTTTGATCGACAAGGCACCCGGATGGGATTATCCATTATTTTTTAAAGAAATATTGTTTTTTTCCATGCTTTGTTATACTGTAATGGTAGTACAATGCATTCATCTATATAGATGTGAAGCTCACAACTAAAACATTGTGGGGGCAGGAATTGATTCTGGGAGGAAAAATGCGATGAATCTGGTCAATTTGTACTATTTTCTTGTTGCGGCGGAGGAGCTTAACATCACCCGCGCCGCCGAGCGGCTTTTTATTTCCCAGCAGGCGCTGAGCAACCATATCAGCAAGCTTGAAAAATATTACGAGACGCAGCTTTTCAGCCGCACCCCGACCTTGACGCTTACTTACGCGGGCACCCGGCTGGTCAAGGCAGCGACCGGCATACTGGACCTGCACCGGCAGATCCAAAGCGAGATCGACGACATTAACCACCACCGCCGCGGCAGGCTGCAGCTCGGGGTATCTCACACCCGCGGCAGGGCGTTTCTGCCCGATATCCTGCCGCAATTTAAAGAACGGCATCCGCTGATTGAAATCACGCTTGAGGAAGGAAATTCCGTCGCTCTGGAGGATATGCTGCTTCACGGGCGCATCGACCTTCTGATCGGGTTCGCGCCCATCCTGCTCGACGCGGTGGAGACGGTGGAGATCCTGCACGAGCGTCTTTTCCTTGTAGTCCCCAAAAAAATCATGAAGTCTATCTTCGGCGAAAGGACGGAGTTTATGCGCGGCAAATTTACCGAAGCGGCCGACGTGACGCCCTTTCAGGACAGTCCGTTTTTGATGATGACCACCGGAAACAGGACCCGGACCATCTTTGACCACTATTTAAAAGAGTGCAATGTAAAGCCCAACATCATTCTGGAAACGGAAAACATTGAAACCCTTCTCGCGCTTAGCCTGAAAGGGATGGGGATTACCGTCTATCCCGAGATGTTTATTAAAAACCTGAGCCTTCATCTCACCCAGGAAAGCGACTCGCCCGTCGATTTTTTTCCCTTGAATTCGCCCGATACCGTCGGCACGCTTGTCGTCGGTTATATGCGCGACAGGTATCTCTCGAACGCCGCCAAGGATTTTATCGCCCTGACCCAGAAGGTTTTCTGAGGAGCACTCCGGAAAGTCCCGCGGCCTGACGCCGAACGGATATGGAAAAACCCCGGAATCATCGGCGCCCTGCACATCAGGCAAGGCACCGATAATTCCGGGGTTAATGCGTTTTAAGCTTTATAAATTTCCGGGCGGGTTTTATTTTTGCGTGTCTTTTTCAAAACGCTCAAAGTAGCCGATCAGCTCGCCGTCCTCATTGCGGACGGGTGTCAGATAGGTTTTTTCGTTATTTTCGTTTAATCCGATCAGCTCCTCATCCCCGTGGTTTTTCATCCGTTCGACCGCCCCGGCGATCCGTTGTCCCGTTTCTTCGCTATGGCAGTCAAGGATCGATCTCCCGATCAGCTCCCTGTACCCGCGCACAATGTAATACCGATACTCGGCCTCGCGGTTCATGTAACGGATAATATGGTCCTTGTCGGCAAACACGATTTCATAAGGGAAGGCATCCAGAATGTATGAATACATTTTCTCCCGGTCCATTTTTTCACCCCGTGTTCAATATCAATAAAGTCCGTTTTACGGATATTATATCGCAAAACAACAATTTTTAAATAGTATTTGCCAAAACAAACCGACAAAAAAACCATTGACCGAACCGAGCGGCCAATGGTATAATATAGTTTATGCCAGATGTAAAAAATATTAAATCTTCACATATATATCATAGCACGAATGGCCCGGTTTGTCAAGTGTTTTTAATAAATTTAAGGAGCATGGATATGGAAAATGATTTTGCGCTTTCGAATCCCGTTATGAGGATGCAGGCGGTCTCTGAAATTGTGGCCTTAAACAAAAAGACAGGCAGGTACGGCCTTTTCCTGTCGCAGCCGGACGCCGTGGCGCTGCTCGAAACCCGAAACGAAGCCCTTGCCGGGAACGGGCGCATTGAATTCGGGGGAGGGCTCGTCAACAAGCTGATTCTGGCCTTTTGCGATTCGCCTTTTCTTTCGCAGGGCGAATATGCGGCGGTGCTCGGGGAGCTGATCGATATTTTTTATTACTATAAAAACGAGTCTTCGGATCGATTGTCCGACGACGAGCTGATTTCATTTATGAAGAAGAGCTTCGATGAAAGCTGCGGCGGGTCGGTCGAGCTGCTCCGGGGCAGGGAGCTCGAGGACCTTGCGCGGGAGTTTCGCTCCGGCATTTCCGGGGAATGCCCCGATTACGGCGACGAGGAGCGGGAAGGGGAGGAGCTCGAATGAGCGGGACCCTTGCAAAGCAAGGATCGGCCGACGGTATGCGGCTTAATGACGCGCAGTATGTCCCGTCTCTCATTCAGGAGGCCTGCCGGTTAAACCTGCTGTCCGAGGCGGAGCTCGAGCTGATCCGGCTCCGGATGATCGAGCTTTTGAAAAGGCAGGTGGAGCGCTATACCGGCGGAGAAAGCAGCTCGGTCAGGGAGGAGACGGCGCAAAACCTGATCCGGTCCGCCCTGTTCTCGATCGGTCTTTATTTCAAAAGCCTGCGCGACGACGACGAGCGCGTTTTAGCCCTGAAAAACACAAAGATGACGGAGCTTTACCAAAAGAGCAGGCCGCTGCTTAAAAAACAGATCGCGGATGCCAGGGTGATGCTTAAAATGGTGCAGAATAACCGGCTCCGGACGGACAACATTGCCTATAACGACACGATCGACCGCGCGCTTCCCGGCTTTTTCAAAACGTACGATATGGAATTTGCCTCGGATGAAATAACGGCGGCGATCGATTATCCCCTGTGCCTTGATAAAATGGAGGCGGCCGGGATCGAATACATCAGCGGGTATTTGAAAAAGCTGTACTATGAAAACCTGTTTTGCCGGAAGTTTTCGGAGACGGATATCGGGATGCTCTTAAACGGCTATGACAGGCGGCACCGGGAGCTGCTGATCAATATCTTTCTGCTGGTCTTGAAAAACTCGCTGGGCTCGGCGCTGCTCGGCCACAGCGCGCGGCGTCTGGAAATCCGAGGCAGCGACAGGGAGGGGCTTTCGAAAATGCTGAGCCGCCTCGGCAGGACAGAGCTTTACGCCGCGCTTAAAAACGCCGCGGGCCGGCTTATGGAGGAGCTGGATATTGAAAGCGGTTTTTTGCGCGAATATTTATTGTGCGCGGTCAGGGAAATCTTGCCGGAGCTTCAAAACGCGCTGAAACACGACAGCCTTGGGGCGGTATTTCCGGAGCTTCGGGACTGAAAAAATGAGCGGCGGAATCCGTCGCTTATTTGAGGCCGTCGACAAAGTCGACAGCCTTTCGAGGGGGAATTCCCCCTCGATAAGCACCCCAAGCGATTACAATCGCTGGGGGACCCCGCCGCCTCCAGGTGCGGACAAAACACATGTGTTTTGTCCAGTGTGTCCTCCACCGGCGCATGTCCGGTTCCGGACAAATCAAAAGTGAAGGGATTCCGACCCCCCTCACAATCCCCATAGACACTTTGTCTACAATCTGAAATCAGGGCGTCGCAAAATGCATGAATATACATTTTGCGGCACCCACTTTCTCCATATTCATCGTATTCGTTTATCCAACGACGCAGGTTTTCGTGACTATCATGTTAGTTGGTCTTAGCATTTGTGGATAGCCGTGGCAAAGCCTCCCTTGTTAAAGGGAGGTGGCGCGAAGCGCCGGAGGGATTCCTGATTATGAGGAAGTCGGATTATTGCGGGATAATATCAGGACCGGATATATCGAAACATATTTAACCGTTATCAGGATACCAAACAATGAGATTTCAGGAAATTTCAATGGAGTATGCGCGTATTATTGATAGCTTGATGAAGAAATCCCTCCACCGCTGGTGCGGTTCCCCTCCCTTTAACAAGGGAGGCTTTTTAACGAAAAAGACGCAAAAATAATCAGCCTGACACAGTTGCTACACAAAATGTCAGGCTGGCCATTGCAATTACGGGACTTTGGCGGGGAGGTATCCCCCTCGAAAGGCTGTCGACAAAGTCGATAGCCTCAGGCGCGTCGCAAAACGCATAAATATAAAGCATTTGCTGTGGCCGGGGCCTGTAGGGCGCGGGGGATAGTGTGAAAGGGGGCCTTTGATGCCCTCTTTTGCGTGGGGACATCCGCCGCAGCGGCGTGCGCAGCACGGAGGGGGTATCGCAGAATGTATGAATATGCATTCTGCGATACCCCCATTTTCAAACGTATATTCCCGGTTTCTCGGCCTATACTGTGATCTGCATGGAATAATTCGCATCATCGGTAAAAGGGCAATCCTCCCGATAATGGCTTCCGCGGCTTTCTTTCCTCAAAAGGGCGGCCTTAGCCATCAGTCTTGCGGAAGTGATCTTATTCAGAAGGGCCATGTTCCCACGCTCCGGCGTATCATGGGCGGGCGCCGCCGCCAGCTCGGACAGGATGGCTTCGGTGTCCCTTAAAAGCTGGAGCAGGCCCTTTTCGTTTCTGCGGATCAGGAGGTGATTCTGAGCAGACGTCTTTAATTTTTTGTCAAGCTCGCCGATGTTTGCCTTTTTTCGCAGAATGGAAAAGGCAAAAGCGCTCTGGGATTCTGCGGCCGGCATATCCGCGGGCAATTGGCGCTGCGCTTTGGCAAAGGCGGCGGCCGCGTTTCCCGCGATCTTTCCGTAGACCTGACAGGTAAGGAGCATATTGCCGCCCAGCCTGTCGGCGCCGTGGGGGCCGCCCGCGGTCTCTCCGGCTGCGAATAAGCCGGGAAGGCTCGACATGGCGTTTTCGTCGATCCGGATGCCCCCGTTGATCGCCTGTGCGTAGCAGGATATTTCGACGGGATCGCGCAGAAGGTCGACCCCCTGTTTCCCAAAATGCTCCAGAACCGTCGGCCAGAGCTCGCGCAGGCAGCTGTCGTCCCGGATGCCGTCCACATAATCGGGGGTAAAATGCGCAAAGCTTACCGGAACGCCGCCCCGCCCGGTGCCGCGGCCTTCGGCGATCTCCCGCTGCACGGCAATCTCAACATATCTTGAGTGATCCCGGCTGCTGAACGGGAAATGCCTGCGGTGCTCCCTAATGATGCCGCGGTCGGTAAGCCCCTCGGGCAGGTTTTTATGGAGGAAGGGTTCACCCAAAGCGTTTACGACCTTGGGGATACCCGCCCAGAGATACGTATTGAACAGGCTCTCGACCGGATACGAAAACCCGATGCCCGCCTGCATGAATTCCATATTGACTAGCTTTACGCCGGCGCGGTGGGCGAGCGCATAGCCGTCGCCGGTGACGTCCGGCGGGTTGAGATTCCGGGGAAATACCTGGGATGCGCCGCCCGTGGCCATAACGACTGCCTTGGCGCTAAAAAAAACCGTTTCACCGGCTTCGTCCAGCGCCACGGCGCCTGCGCACACGCCGTCCTTCGTTATCAGGGTGATCACCGCCGCGTTTTCCATAACCGAAATATCCATACGCCGCCGGATCTGGCCGATCAGGGCGCGCATGATCGGTTCGCCGTGCCCTTTGATGATATGGCCGCGGGGGCGGGTGGAAAAACAGCCCTTCATGACGAGGTAGCGATCCCCCTCTTTTTCGGAGCGCAGTCCCCATTCCTCGAGATCGCGAAAGCTGTCTTCAGCGTTTTCTGTAAGAATCCGCGCCAACTCCGGGTCCGCCATGCCCATACCGGCGTTCATAATGTCCTCGTAAAACCGCTCGGGGTTGTCCGAGGGGTCCTTTGCGCCGTCGGGCACGTTATAGCCCGCGATCTCGCAGTTTGTATAAGTCGTCGCGCCGCTTGATCCGAGCTTTCCTTTGAGCGCCATTAGCACGGACGCTCCCGCGCCGCAGGCTGCGATCGCCGCTCTGGCGGCGGCTCCGCCGCCGCCGATCACCAGCACGTCGGTTTTAATCTGTTTCATATCAAGCCTTTCCCCGGCGACAGTACATGGTGTTATGCTTCGCCGGAAGATAATAAATGGTTTGCCGCAGGAGAAAAGGTACAGCCGTCCCGTTTAATCCGTCGGTGCGCCTTCAAAAACGGGACGGCGCTTTTCGAGAAACGCGAGTACGCCCTCCCTGCTGTCCGCTGTCTGAAAGATTTTTTCGCTCAGGCGCAGGGACAGCTCGACCGCCTCGGCGCTTGTCTGCGTGGATGCGGCATGGACCGCCTGCTTTATGTAGCGGATCGCGCAAAGGGCTTGCCTTGACAGCCTGTGCGCCAGCTCGCAGGCGTCGGACAGCGCCCTTCCCTGCGCGGATACGCTGTTTACAAGGCCGATGCGGCGCGCCTCCCCGGCATCGAGCACCGTACCCAGGCACATGAGCTCCATCGCCTTAGTATAGCCGACGAGCTTCGGCAGGCGCGAAAGGCCGCCGCTTCCAGGAAAACTGCCGAGGTTTATTTCGGGCAGTCCGATCTTTACGGTTTCGTCGATAACCCGGAAATCGCAGGCGAGCGCAAGCTCGCAGCCGCCCCCCATCGCCGCGCCGCAGATTGCGGCGATCACAGGCTTTTTCATATTTTCAATCCGGCTGAATACGGCGTTTTCCCGACGGAGCTTTTCTTCCACAAAGTTTTTGCGCAGCGCGGGGAATTCCTTGACGTCGGAACCCGCCGAAAAAGCCCTTGTGCCGGCGCCCGTCAGAACGACGGCGCGGATGCCGTCGTCCCCGTCAAGCTCCATGATTGCGCGCTCCAGCTCGCGCATAAGGCCGAGCGTCTGAAGATTCAGCGGCGGATTATTCAGGGTGACAATCGCCACGCCGTCGGGGCGTCTTTCAGATAAAACAAGCTCCTGCATATTTTACATACCCTCTTATTCTGCAAAAAGGTCAAACGCCCATGGCGCCGGGAACCAAGAGCCTCGGCAGGAACAGAATTACTTCGGGGAAGAATATCAGCACAAGAGTTACGAGCAGCATGACAAAAAATATCCATCGCGAATGATATATGACCTCGCTGGTCGACACCTTTGCGATGCCGGAGCTTAAGAGCAGGGTAAGACCGTAGGGAGGCGTGATGAAGCCGAAGCATAAGACGCAGCAGATTAACACGCCCACGTGATACGGGTTGAGTCCCGCCGAGTTTGCAAGGGATTGGACAACAGACATAAAAATGATGATCGCCGGGGTCGCATCCATAAAGGTGCCGAGAATCAGATATAAAACCGTGATGAAAAACAGTACTCCAAAATGAGAACCGGCGATAGGGCCCGCCAGCTTCAGGACATAGCTTGGAACTTTCAAATAGGCCATTACATAGCCGAAAGCGCCGGCGGCGGCCACACACATCAACGGAGCCGCCATTGATTCGAGAGTTCCCTCCAGTATGTAAATCAATCTTTTGACATTCACCATTTTATAAACAAAAGCGGAAATAAACAGACAGTACAAAGTCGCAACCATACCGGCTTCCGTGGCGGTAAAAAAGCCGCCGATGATGCCTGCAAAAATGATGACTGTGGCCATCAAAGCAAGGAAAGCCTTCTTGAATGAATGCCAGAATTCTTTTAACGTGCACATGCGCTCGGCTTTTGGCAGATTGTGTCTCTTTGCATATATATAGACATAAACCATTAAGGCAACGCCGAGGATGACGCCGGGCACGGCGCCGCCGATGAACAAGACCGCGATGGACAGGTTGGCATAAGCGCCGTATACGATCATCATAATGCTCGGAGGTATGATCGGGCCGTTGGTTGCGGCGGCGGCATTGATGGAGGCGGCGACCGCAGGAGGATATCCTTCCTTTACCATGGCCGGGATCATGATTCCGCCGAGAGCCGCGGCGTCAGCGGTCGCGGAGCCGGAAATGCCCGAAAGCACCATTTCGGCGACAATGTTCACATGTCCGAAACCGCCGCGGATGTGCCCGACAAGACTTTTCGCAAAATCCACGAGACGCTGCGTGATTTCTCCGGTCTCCATCACATAGCCTACCATCAAAAACAGCGGAACCGCCAGCAATGTGTAGCTGTCCAGCATGATATACATCTGCTGAATCATGACAACCGGATCCAGCCCGATCATAATCGCTGTAAAAAAAGCCGCCAATACGAGGCTGAACGCGATGGGAACCCCGATCAGACACATGCCGAAAAAGGATATGAACAAAATTACAATCAAATTCATTTCAGGCTACCTCCCGCATTTCCCTCAAGGCACTGTCTGATTGCCCTGACGTTCCAGCTGGATAAGGTGCAGGCCAGACGCTCAACCAAAAAAAACAGGAGAAACAGACCGCAAAACGGAATGGCGATGGTGGGGACGATCAAAGGGACGCCCGAAGGGTTGGATACCCGTTTAATGCCCATCAGCGCGAATTCCAGACCGGGTCCGATCAGGAGGTAGACAAAAATCATGCCGAATATGGAGTCAATTACATTGAAAATTGATTGAATCCGTTTTGGCAGGTGATTGACGATAGCGTCAATTTTAAAATGGCTGTCCTTCCGATACGCGATGGTGCCGCCCGTAAAAACCGCCCAGATATAGGAAAATACAGCAAATTCCTGCGCCGATACAATAGGTTTCAAAATGCTTCTCGCGGCGACGTCCAGGGTTATGAAAACCAAAAAACTGGTGACGCAGAAAATACCGATAAAAATCTGCACGGATTCAATCTTATTGCCTATGGAAACCAATTTTAACAAATATGGCCGCGGGGTTCTGTCTGCCATGTAACGTCCACTCCTTTGTGTATAAAAATCCCTTTAAAACAACGCGTTTACTCAGGAGCACCTGTAAATTTGGGTTTGCGCTTTGCCAAAAACGCGTTGACGCCTTCCACGCTGTCCGGAGTCTTAAAAATCGCCTCGCTCAAACGCAGAGAGTATTCGACGCCTTCCGCCGATGTCTGCAGGGGGGCCTCGTGCACCGCCTCCTTGATGCAAGAAATCGCAAAGGCGGCTTTTTGGGATAATATATACGCGAGTTCATACGCGGCCTCGGCCGATTTTCCGGCCGGGGCGATTTTTGTGACGAGGCCGATTTCCAGCGCTTCTTTCGCCGTAAGGACCGTTCCAAGGCACAGCATCTCCATCGCCCGGGAGGCCCCGATCAGCCTGGGCAGGCGGAACACCCCGCCGCTTCCCGGAAAGGTGCCCAGATTGATTTCCGGCTGACCGATTTTCGCGTTTTCGTCCATCACCCTGAAATCGCAGGCCAGGGCGAACTCGCAGCCCCCGCCCAGCGCGGCCGCGTTGATTGCCGCGATCACCGGCTTCGGCATGGCCTCGATCCTGGAAAAAACGGCGTTCTCGCGCCGGAGCTTTTTTTCGACAAAATTATCCCTGATTTCCGGGAATTCCTTTATGTCCGAGCCGACGCAGAAGGCCCTATCACCCGCTCCGGTAATGATCACGGCTCGGACGGCGGAGTCGTCCGCCACCTGTATGACCATGCGTTCAAGCTGCCGCATGATGCCGACCGTTGTCAGATTCAGAGGCGGGTTGTCGAGTTTGATCTGCGCGACACCGCCCTTTAAATATTCGAGGCTGACCCGATTATCACTCTCCACGGAAATTCCCCCGTTCATTTTTCGCTTTGCGCCTTGCAAATGGCAATTTTCCTTGCCAGAAGATCGTCGATTTCCCGATCTGTGTAACCGCATTCCTTCAGGATCTCCACAGTGTGCTCGCCCTGCAGCGGCGGGTAGATGCGCACGGGCAGCGTTTCCCCGTCGACAATAAGCGGATTGCCGAGCATCTTTACCTTTCCCGCCACAGGATGGTCCATTTCCATGATCATTCCGTTGTGGATCACCTGCGGGTCTTTGACGACATCGTCGTATTCGTTGATCCTGGAAAACCAGCAGTCGTTTTCTAAAAAGAGTTTTTCCCATTCGGCGGTTCGTTTCTTTTTCATTTCGCGGCATACGATCCGGTCGATCTCTTCCCGCCTCGTATAGATCTCATCATCCTGAAAGCCTTCAAAATATTCCGCCCCGAAAAGAATGCGGCATTTCGGGATCGGGGTCTTGGACAGAATGATATAACCGTCGGCGGTCTCATAAACGCCGTAGGGAGTCTCAAACGTCCGTGTGGCGGCGCCGGTGGGAAGCTTGTCGAAAACATAGCCTTTGCTCAAATAACAGCCGAATATCTCAAGCTGGAGATGCATGGCGGCATTTAAGAGGCAGGAATCGATTTTATGGCCCTTGCCGGTCCGCTTGCTGTCCAAAAGGGCTGCGGCGACCCCGAAAGCGGCTAAAACCGCGCTGTGCATGTCCACCACGGACGCGCCAACCGTGACGGGGGGATGGGTGCTTCTTCCGCTTACAGAGGCAAGGCCGCTCAAGCCCTGCGCGATCATGTCCTGCCCGGGGCGGCTCCTGTAGGGTCCGGTCGGCCCGAAGCCGGACAGGGACGCATACACAAGGCCCGGATATTTGTCTTTGAGCTGGTCATAGCCGAACCCGTATTTCTCCAAAACACCCGGCCGGAAATTTTCAAGAATGACATCGGTCTTCGCAATCAGGCGGTTTAGTATTTCCCGCCCTTCCTCTGCGCGCATATCGACGGACAGGCTTCGCTGGTTCCGGTTGGCTATCAGAAAGCAATCACTCATTCCGTTGTGAAAGGCGTCCATGCCCGCCCAGGTCCTCTCATACGGGCCGGAAGGCGCTTCCACCTTGATGACTTCGGCGCCGAAGTCGGCCAGCATCTGAGCCGCGACCGGACCCTGCATAAAGTGAGTGAAGCTCAATACTCTAATTCCTTCTAACATCTGAATGTCCCTTCCTTATCCTTGTCCATTCGCCGGAAGTCTTTTCATCATAAGTACTTTCGTGCCTTCCTGCACGACCTGGTCGTGCTGATTGACGACCTGCAAAAACAGCTTTAATATGCCCCTGTCGGGCTTTGTGCGGCTGTTTCTGATTTCGGTGACCGTTACTTTGACATAAACCGTGTCGTTAAAAAATACAGGCGCTTTAAATTTCCAGTCCTCAATTTCCGCAAACCCGATTCCGGTTCCGTCTATCATATCCAGCCTGGATATAAGACCGTGGGAAATGGAGAGAAGGAGAAGCCCGTGAGCGATTCTTTTTCCGAAATTGGAGTTTTTTGCATATTCCTCGCTTGTGTGGATCTCGTTGTAGTCGCCGGTTAACGCGGCAAACATGGTGACGTCCGTTTCCGTTATCGTGCGGCCGGGCGTTATATGAGTTTCCCCCAGCACAAATTGATCCAAATACCTTCCCGGCATATTTGCCTCCTTTTTACATTCTTGGCTGCTTAAAACCGATATTTAAGCAGCCAAGATGTCAAAACAGCTATTTGTTTTATTGATTGATTATTTTGCGGCGGAGGGCGCAAGGGAGCGGACCCTGTCAAGGGCATACTGGGTGTCAAGCTCTTTGGCGAACCTGTCCTGAATCGGGATAACGACATCCATAAAGGGTTTTCTGTCGATGGTATCGGTATACTTCACACCGGCCGCGATGCCTTCCTCGAGGTTTTTCTCATCGGAGACCTGCTGCGCGTCGTAAATGGCCTGCGCAGCGACCTTTGCCGCGCTATAGAAGGCCTGCCTGGCCGCGTCGTCCACTTTTTCGAGCGTGGCGGATGAGGCAAGGATCGGGTGCATCATCCAGGTGTTCTCCGTCTTTACATAATAAGGGGCGACCTCGTTGTGCTTGTTGATGACGTAGGAAGTCGGGCAGTTTTCGGCGGCTTTTACAAGGCCCGTCTGCAGTGCCGTATAAATTTCCGCAAAAGGCATGGACGTGGGAATGGCGCCCAGGGCTTTCCAAACCTCCACTTCGATCGGAGAAGTCTGGCATCTGATTTTTAAGCCCTTGAGGTCCTCGAGAGACGTAACGGGCACGGTCGAATAAATGTTTCTCGGGCCGCTCGCGGCAAACGCCAGCAGTTCGATCCCGACATCCGCCTCGCGGACAATGTCCTGATAGTATTGGAGCAGTCCTTCGTCCTTGCTGACGGCGAGCGCATGGTCCCCGTTTTCATACATGAACGGCATGCCCATAATGCCGATGCGCGGGAGAAGAGAGGATGAATTACCGGTGGTGCTGATCACAAAATCGAGGGTCCCCATGCGGACGCTGTCGGTCATGGCGGCTTCGGAGCCCAACTGAGCTCCGGGGAAAATTTCGATTTCAACCTTGCCGTTTGTTGCTTTCTTGACTTCATCCGCGAAGGTGACGGCGAAATTCTGATACGGATGGTTTTCCGGCTGATCGTGCCCGATTTTAAAAACAAATTCCGGCTCGGCCGGCGCCGAGGTATCGGACGGGGCGGCGGATGTGTTGCCCGGGGCGGGGGTGTTTTCGGTTTTTTGTTGGCACCCACCCATTAAAAGCGTAAAAACAGCAGCGATGACAAGTACGATGGCAGCGGCTCTTTTCTTAGTAAACATTGTTTTCCTCCTCCGTTATATATATAAAATTATCTCTGGACTCTCCCAGAGCCATCGCCGTTTAAGAGATTTTCCACATCTTTTATCGTGGAGAGATTGAAATCAAACTCGATTGCATGCTTGAGGCATGACGCCGCGACGGCAAAATCAAGTGTCTTCTGGGGCTCGAAGCCGTTTACCACACCGTAAATCAGACCCGCGGAAAAAGAATCCCCGCCGCCTACGCGATCGACAATGTGCATCATATATTCCTTGGAATGATAGGCTTTGCCTTTGTCGTAAAGGATTCCCGCCCATTTATTGTCGGAGGCCGAAAGACTGGTGCGAAGCGTAAAGGCGATTGTTTCGCAGCCGAATTTCTCGAAAATCTGGCGTGCGACATCCTCATAATCGCTCTGATTGAGCCTGCCGCCGATTACGTCGCTGCTTTTCGGCCTGATGCCCAGAACTTTTTCGGCGTCCTCCTCGTTTCCGATGAGAACATCGACGAACTCGACGAGGGACCCCATCGTTTCCCTGGCCTGCTCCGGCGTCCAAAGGGTTTTCCGGTAATTTAAGTCGCAGAATACCTTGACGCCCCTTTGCTTTGCCGTCCGGCACGCGTCCATACACACATCCGGAAGGCTGTTCCCAAGCGCCGCCGTTATGCCGGAAAAATGAAAGGCCTGCGCGTCTTCAAAGATCTGGTCCCAGTTGAAATCACTTCGCTCGGCCATTGAGACCGCCGAATATTTTCTGTCGTAGGTGACCTTCGAAGGTCTTTGAGATGCGCCCTTTTCAAGAAAATAGCAGCCCAGCCGGTCGCCGCCGTATGTGATATGGCCGGTTCCCACACCGTATTTTTTCAAAGTCGCCACCGCGCATTGCGAGACATCGTTGGCCGGGAGCTTCGTTACAAACTCGGTATCCAGGCCGAAGCGGCTGAGCGAAACGCAGACATTGGCCTCCGCCCCCGTATAGTTTGTCTGAAGGGTATCCGACTGAATAAGCTTCAGATAGCCCGGCGGGCTCATCCTAAGCATGATTTCGCCGAATCCCACAACTTTTTTCATTGCAAGTTATCCTCCACGCATTGATTCTGTTTGTTATGCTTTGACGGTATATTTGTCGACAATGCTCATAAAAGCGCGCGCCCTGTTTTCAATTTCTTCAAAATTCCCCTCCTTGATGAGCTTCCTGTCGGCAAGCCTGCCGCTGACACCGGCGCCTGCGAAGCCGAGATCGAGGTACTGAGAAAGCGTGTCCTCGGTGACGCCGCCGGTCGCCACAAGCCTGACATGGCTGATCGGGGCCAGAATGTCTTTTATGTACGAAAAACCCAGTGTCCCGGATGGAAACAGCTTGACAAAATCCGCGCCCGCCTTATGAGCGGTTATGATTTCGCTGGGAGTCATGGCGCCGGGAATGGATATGAGGCCCAGCTCCTTACTGTACGAAATTACTTCGACATCCACATTGGGAGAGATTATATAATGTGCGCCGGCATCAAGCGCCGCTTTTACCTGCTCTTTAGTGAGAACCGTTCCCGCTCCCGCGAGCAGCCTGTCCTCAAATTTGTCGGCCAGCATGTGGATGGCTTGCGTGGTTTTTGCAATGCAGTCCGGGTCCGCCTGATCAAAGGTAATCTCCATAAGCCGGATCCCTCCCCGGCCGAGCGCGTCGGCCAGCCTGTAAAGATCCTCCCCGTAAATCCTGCGGCAGATGGCAATCACTTTGTTTTGGTCAATCTCTTTCTGTACGGTCATCTTAAACTCCTTCCGCTTTTACATAAATGTCATTCAATAATCTCTGGGCAAAAGGGAACACTCGGGAAACAGATCCGCCTTCGCGGACATAAGTATGGCCACCACGCTCAGCAGCTCTGCATATTTCGGCAGGATTTCGTCGGGCATATTCATCTTGGAGCCGGAAACGCTGATCGACCCCAATACCCTGTTGCTTGCCAGAATCGGCACGGCGACGCATTTTACGCCGAAGCTTTCCTCGCTCAAGTCTATGGCATAGCCTCTTTCCCTTGTGATGCGCAGCTCTTCCATCAGCTGATGATAATCGGTAATGGTTGTCGGCGTAAAACGGGACAGGCCGTAATGATTGATAATCGTATCGATTTCCTCCTGCCGAAGGTGGCTCATGATCGCCTTTCCGCAGCCGGTGCAATGCATCGGAAGGGTTTTTCCCGTTACGGAATAGTGAATATTTCTTTTCCCGGGGTAGATGCTCTCCAAATAGAGGATTTTCCCGTTTTTGGGAATCGTAAAGTAAATGATCTTCCCCGTTTTTTCCTGTAATTCCTCGAGAAGGGGAATGGCATACTGCAAAATCGGGAGAGAGCTGCGGACACTGTAGCCCATTTCCAGAAGCTCTATCCCCAGGTGATATGTATTGTTTACGGGGGATCTTACGATGAGCTCGAACATCTCCAGCGTTTTGAGCATATTGAGCAGGGTGCTTTTCGGCATGGACAGCTTCTGCGCAAGCTGGGTCAGGGACCATTCGGGGCTGACATCGGTAAAGCACTTTAAAACACGGATGCATTTTGCCACCGAATTGATCTTCCAGGCCGGTTCATTGATCGCGTCATCATGGATAACGGGGGCCTTGACAATATCTTTCATAACTCACCCATCCTACATGTATAGTGAATCTTATTCAACGATGCTGAACAATATTTACTGATATTAGTTTAATCCATTTTCTCGGCAAAATCAATATGAACAGAGGATATTTTTTAAAAATCATCATTTCTTATAAATAAATATTATAAATTTTGGTCAAAGCAGAGGATTCCGGGAACTTTTTTTATCATTGATGAATTCGAGTTCAGCAATGATAAAAACAACCGGGTTCTTGGGTGGAAATATTCGTCTTTTGGCCCGCAGTGTTTGACGAAGAACCGGAAATTTGTCCGCAGAAATCGCAGATCAAGGCCTTTTCAAGGAATCCGGCCGCTTTACCCACAAATTTCTGTTGTATCCCTATCTGAATTGTGATAAACTAAACTAAATAGTCAAAAACGAATGGGTTTTTCTTAATTAAGGTTGTCCAAGTCTGATCCAGGGTTTTGAAAACGATCCGGCAAGGCGCCCCGGCTGCCGCAAAGCAAATGGACAAAAAGCAACAGGGAAATATGTCATACCGAAGATAAAAGGGACTTTGGGGAGGAAGCTTTTATGCTTTCTCCTTTTTGCAAAAGAAGATGTTTAGAGGAGAAGATGGAAATAACGAAATTTGAGCAGATGAATTTATCGACGGAGGTCTTAAGGGCGGTCAGAAAGAAAGGGTATGAATCGTGCACGCCGGTGCAGGCCGAATCCATTCCGCCGCTTATGACCTGGAAGGACATCGTCGCCAAGGCGCCGACAGGTACGGGCAAGACGGTCGCGTTCGGGGTGCCGATTATCGAGCATATCGAGGCGTCAAACGAGCAGGTGCAGGCGCTGATCCTTGCGCCCACCCGGGAGCTGGCTTTGCAGATATGCTCCGAGCTTCGGGACCTTGCCGCATTTAAGCGGGAGATCAGAATCGTGTGCATTTACGGCGGCCAGCCGATCGAGCGGCAGATTGCGATGCTGAAAAAGCGGCCTCAGATTGTCGTCGCGACACCGGGCAGGCTTTTGGACCATTTGAGGAGAAGGACGATCCGGATCGACGGCGTCCAGACGGCGGTGCTCGACGAGGCCGACCGAATGGTCGATATGGGTTTTTACAAGGAGGTCACGGCGATTCTCGACCGCATGCCCAAACGCAAAAATCTCGCTCTTTTGTCGGCGACCATTTCACGCGAGGTGATGGACATCGGATGGGTCTATCAGCGCGACCCCGTCGAGGTGACGGTGCCCGAGGACCCGGAGAACAAGCCCGATATTCTTCAGTACAGCCTCAATACCTCTGAAGGTGGAAAGGCCGATACGCTTTTACGGATGATCGATTCCGGGTGCTTTGAGCGCGTGCTCGTGTTTTGCAACACCAAACGCAGGGTCGAACGGCTTTCAAGAGACTTAAGCGGCAAGGGGTATGCGGCAGGGTGCATCCACGGCGACATCAGGCAAAGCATCCGCGAACGGATGCTGCAGGCGTTTCGCAAAGGGGAGCTTAAGATCCTGGT
The DNA here is from genome assembly GCA_002423435.1 of Clostridiales bacterium UBA6114. Lineage (GTDB taxonomy): Bacteria > Bacillota > Clostridia > Oscillospirales > Butyricicoccaceae > UBA6114. The sequence continues at coordinate 135,767 of DIWE01000023.1, read as the reverse complement.
CGCGACCGACGTCGCGGCGCGCGGCATCGACGTGGTCGATGTGGACGCCGTGTTCAATTACGACGTGCCGGAGGAAAACGAGTACTACGTGCACAGGATCGGCCGGACGGGCCGCGCGAAGAAGCACGGGACCTCCTACACATTTGTGTCCGACTATGCGGACATGGTGCGCTTAAAGGAAATCGCAAAATACACAAAGTCGCAGATCGAGCCGATCACGGCGGACAGCGGGCCCGGATGTGCGCGCTTAAATTAAAGCCGCCGAAGTGTCATCCGGACAAAAACCGGGGGCAGCCGTAAAGTAAAAAATCACCAAAACGGTGATTTTTTGTTATGTAATGCGGTTTTTTCAAGAAGACTGCGGGCGTATTACATGATGATGGTGACGAATTTGACCGAATAGAGGTCGCACATGATCAGGGTGCGGGAATTGACGTCCTCGAGCACGAAATAGTTGACGCCGACCGCGACGAGTCTGCCCGTCTTATCGGTATACTGATAGCTGCCGACGATAAATTCCGCCCTTACGTTTCTTCCTATGTTGCTCGCGAGATAACCCGGTATATAGTTGATATCCGTAGTCGGGGGCGGACCCGGCTGGATCTCCCCGCGGCCCGGGCCCGCGAAATCCAGAGGGGGAGGAGGCGTGCTCGTGGACGGGCTTGTCAAGCGCCCGGGAGTTGTGGTATCACCTTGCTGCGTAGGGGAAATGATCGGCGGACTATCCGAAAAGGACCATTCGGGCGGCTGCGGGCGGGAGGACGGATGCGACGCGCCCTGATCAATGACCTTGTTTCCGACCCAGTTGATATTGTTGTTTTTCATAGCGGAAAAAACACCTCACAGTATTTTATGTTTGGGCATACGCGTTTGTGGGATTGTAAAAGCAATGCTGATTGATTCTCGTAAACCAGTAGCCGGTACCGTTGTACGGAAACGGATCGGGGCACTGCGGCTGAAAGGGATTCATGTACCACAAGGAAAGCGAGCCGGCCCCGGTATGGATTCCGCCGTTCATCGCCCAGTCGGCGATCTGGTAATCGATCCCCCTGGGCGATATGGCCCAGACGTTCTGGTAATTCGGGGCGCCGGATATCACCGACTTATAGCACGAAAACTGGCACATCTGTTCAATCACCCGGCGCAGGTCGCCCCTGCACACAGTGAAGTACTCGCCGTACGGCACCCTCACACGGTTCATGGCCACAGTAGCCACGGCCCTCATCCCGCTGTCTCCCTCGCCTTCCGCCTCGCATCTGATCAATCTTGCAAAAAGTTCTCTTGTGTCCACCGTTTTCACCTCAGTATCAATTTATTAATTTTTCAGGAAACTGTTACATCAATTTTCAGAGATTTTAAAAAATTAAGCCGCCATATTCAATTAATCGAATATGGCGGCTTAATGTAGTTGAAATCCCGTCACCCTGCATCTATTCGGCCGATGGGGGCTCTGGCTGATCCCGAAGTTCTTTTCCCTCGGCCGGTTCCGGGCTTTCGGACGTGTTCTGAAGCTCCGAGCAAAGCTCTTTCGTTTTTTGCTGCGCCTTCTCCAAGCCTTCGATCGCCTTTGCTGTCTCGTTGAGCAATATATAGTACATCTTCTTATAGTCAGGCATTTCGTTACCTCTTTTCCGTATCCTATAAGTATAACAGAAAAGCAATGATCGGACGGAGGCGTCAATAAGCAAACAGTCCCCCTTACATCCAGTATATTCAGGAGAGCGGGGCAGTTGTGCCGCACGGGTTTGGACTAAGCATAAGAGGCAAATCCGAACCCGTTTTTGAGGGGCAGGATTCCGCCACTTAAGCAGAAAACCCCATTGCCATACGTGGGTATTGCCAATGTGCTTTTCTTTGCACTGACAAAATCCTGCTCCCTCAAAAATCTTCGACCTCTATGCTCCGATTTTTGGTGGATTTTAAGGCGGCCGACGACGGCGGGCTGGCGCCCGCCCGCCGGGGTCCCCAACAAATGGGAATTTGTTGGGGTGGGTAAGAGAACAACGCAAAAAGACGCCGAAAGGCGGTGCATAGAGGCGGGTTCGGATTTGCCTCTTATGCTTATGGAAAAAACCGCCTGAAATTCACCTCTTAAGCCGACATGCCAAAAAGGGCGTGCCGAACGAAAGGGATGCGGCATTTCGGGCGGTTTTTTTATTTGGTCTGATCCGGCGGGCGGCTTCAGCGGATAAAATTGGTCCGTGCCGCCGCTTCCTTTTCCGGCAGCGGGACGCCGGAGTTCTTACCGGCCTCGATGCATTTTAAGAGCCACGCCATGTTCTTGCCGAGCGTCCGCAGCGTCTGCATGCCCTCGAGATCCTGCACGACCTCTTCGGGCGAGTTGCCGTGGACCATGTTCCAGTACTGCGACGACACGACCGGCATGCTTGAAATGGTGAGGTATTTGTTCAGCTGTTCGAAGGCCGCGGTCGAGCCGCCTCTGCGGCAGACGACGATGGCCGCGCCGGGCTTATAGGCGAACGCGGCCCGTCCGGCGTAGAAAAAGCGGTCCATAAAGGAAGTCATCATTCCGGAGGCTCCGGCAAAGTGTACGGGCGAACCGAAAACAAAGCCGTCGGCGTCCTTGGCTTTTGCAAGCCCGGCGTTTACGGCGTCGTCATAGGCGCAAAGGCCCGATTGACTGGTCCGACATTGCCCGCAGGCCATGCATCCCCGGATCGGCTTTGTGCCGACATGGAACAGCTCGGTTTTGATTCCGGCTTTTTCAATTTCCTTTGCGACCTCTAAAAGCGCGGTGTACGTACTGCCCTTTTCATGAGGACTTCCGTTGATCAGCAAAACTTTCATTTTGATTACCTCCCGATTGTTTTTTTATATGAATATCCGCTGAACTAAGCAATATGCGAAAAATATGTGATAAATAAGACCGGCAGGGGAAAGTCTCCCTCAACGTCGGTTTCTCTTTGAAAAGGCCGGCTTTTTTTCGCTTGACTGCCGGACGGGAAACGGCGGAAATTTGGCATAACGGCCTTGGAAGCACATAGATTTATGATGAAACGATCAGCGGGTCCCTGCAAAAGGAGCTTTGAGATACCGAAAGCGATACTCATATACAATTTTGAAAGAAATTTTTTAAAAAATCAACCGCATTAAAGCGCTTTTTTAACTTTATTATACCATAGCCGCAAAGCGGCTATGGTATAATTGTCCATCTTTTGCGGTTGCGGCGAAAGCCGCGAGCAAAAGGGACACAAAATCTCTGTATAATAACCGCTTTGCGGCTATTATACTTTATTTTTTCTTCGACGCACAAGTATAGGAATCGAGGTGTGATGAAAAGGGGCCCAAAGGGATGAAAGAGATCCGTATATGCTGAAGCGGGGAGCCGCCCTGTGAGTCATCGATGCCGGGACCATTATTTGCTGCAGCATAACCCCGTCAATTTCCTCTCGCTCATGAATGATGATGGCTGTTCAACTTTATAATAATTCTCTTGACATTTTCAAAATTTTGACCTATACTTCATTATGTCGATTAGCTGTCGACAGGCTGTTGACTGGATATGTAATAAGTGTCTACATATTGTATTTGTGTTGTTTGTACAGATATATTATAATAAAAAAGTAACACTTCAAAAAAATTTATGTAACAGGAGGACAAGCAAGTGTTAGATCGCAATAGAGGCGATGTTTATAATTATCTGTACAATGCAATTCTGACGCAAGAACTAAAACCCGGGCAACCAATCTCTGAGATAGGCATATCAAAGGCTCTTGGAATAAGTAGGTCGCCTTTGCGCGAGGCGCTGCGTATTCTGCAGGCCGAAGGTCTGGTAAACCATTATCCGGGTCGCGGAATGTTTGTGGCGGCTTTTACGGAAAAGGATCTCATGGAGGTTTATGCGCTGAGGGAACTGTTTGAAGTCTATTCCCTTGAGAACATGATACGATACGTGAGCGACGAGCAGCTGGACAAGCTGGAGGAGAACTTTCGAAACGCCAAGCAGGATTCGGGTTTTGACCGCGAAAAAATGTTCCAGGCAGATCTTGCGCTTCATTCGGCGATAATTAAGGGCAGCGGTAATTACAGGCTCCAGGAATTCATGAATACCCTCGATATCCAGAGCAATGTGATTAAAAACATATCAAGGGGGATTCCGGAGTTATTTCAAATTTCGTGTGAAAAACACATTGCAATCATTCAGGCAATAAGAGAGCGAAATCTCGAATTGGCACAGGAAAGGCTGAGGAATCATATACAGGAAGCCAAGCATAGAACCATTGAGGCTATAAGGACATCGGAAATCACAGGAATAAAGCCTGATTAAACGGCTACAAGCGCATTGTGTCAGCATTTTTAAGGTTGCTTCTTATCCTAGGTGTACCTGCGAACCTTTTTGTATGCTTTTGCAAAGGGGAGCATGATACTTTTTATGATGAAGTCTGTTCCTCTTTGCAATTGAAAAATATAAATAAAAAGGAGACTCATGGGATGAAAAAGACGATTGAAGTCGGCAATATCATTGCCGGACCGGGGCAAAAGGTAAGAGGCAAGCTTTTTGTCGGTGAGTTTGCAAACGGCGTTGAAGTCTACATACCGATGATTGTTATCAACGGCACGCAGGATGGCCCAACCGTTTGGCTGAACTCCGGCATACACGGGAACGAAGTCAACGGCATCGTCGCAAATCAACGCCTGATGCAGGAACTCAAACCGGAAGAAGTAAAAGGCGCCATAATTTCCACCATTATGTCGAATCCTCTTGCGTTTAAGGATAAACAGCGTGAAACGAAACTGGACGGCGGAAACCTTTGCGAGATTTTCCCGGGCAAAGAGGTCGGCACCATTACGGAGAAAATGGCGTTCGTATTGTTTGCCGAAATCAAAAAATACGCGGACTGCCTGATCGATTATCACTGCTGGGGCATGTGGCACGATGCAAGGCCCTACGCCGTACTTAAAATCTGCGACAATCCCGAGGTAAGCCGGAAGACTGAGGAAATGGCCATGGTTTTCGGATCCCATGTGGTTTGTAAGCTCGATCTTACAAAGCCCTTGGATGAGCCTTCGCCACTGGGCGGAGCACTCGACGTGCAATGCGCAGCAATCGGCATCCCCTCTTTTATGGCGGAATGCGGCCATTCCTGTTGGCTTGAAGAGGAGTATATAGAATTTGCGATTAACGGCACGCGCAATGTGCTGAGGTATTTAAAAGTCTTGGACGGTGAAGTGATCAAAGCGAAGGATCAGATCGTCCTTACGTCCCGCGAAATTCTGCGCTGCAAGAGAGACGGCGTTGCCGTTGTCGAAGCCAAGCCGCAGCAGCTTGTGAGGAAAGGCGAGAGAATTGCTTCCATCTTGAACGCATACGGAGATGTTATCGACACTATTGTGGCGAAGGCGGACTTATACCCCATCTCGTTGCGTTACGAGCCTTCCGTCAACCCGACTGACCGCATAGCTTTTGTTGGTTACACGGAGGGATCCGTAAATTTATAAAGGAGTGAAGTATATGAAAAAGATTCGCGTGATTGCGATGCTTTGCGCCGTACTGATGGTGCTTGTCTGCCTTACTGGTTGCACGGGTAAGAGTGACCAATCGGGTACAAATGCGGTAACAGCTTCACCATCCGTCGCAAAGCTGTCCACTAAAATCAATCTGGGCACGGCTACTACGGGTTCGCTATTCTATTCAGCGGGAATTGCACTCACACAGCTTTGGGTTACAAAAATACCAGGGACGAGCGCTTCGGCGTCTGCATCTTCCGGCTCAAAGGAAAATCTGCAGATGCTGGCCAAAGGGGAGGCAAACATGGCGCTTCTGCAGAGCGATGTGATGATCAACTCCTATACGGGGAAAGACGAGTATGAGGGCAAGGCAATGCCAGATCTTCGTATATTAGCTCCGGTGACCACTAACCCATATCATTTTCTAATAAGAAAAGGCTCCGGCATCAATACCATAATAGATGTCAAGGGCAAGAATGTGGTTGTCGGTTCCGCCGGCGGCGGGACATACAATCAACATAAGGCCGTTCTGGGCGCCTTTGGAATTACATTCGACGATATCAAGACAAGCAATGTGGGACAGGCTGAATCCATTGAAGCAATGCGTAACGGGCTCTGCGATTTTACGATTGTGGTTGGCCAATATCCGTTCGGCGTCGTTGTAGATGCCCTGACAAGCAATATTGTTCTGCTTTCACTGACGCAGAGCGATGTCGACACCATTCTGGAAAAAAACGACTGGCTGTCGTCCGTAACAATCCCCGCAGGGACGTATTACGGGCAGACGAACGATTATCTGACGGTTGCGCATAACGGATATATCTGCGTGTCGGCGGATTTCCCGGAGGAAGATGCCTATCAGTTGACAAAATGCATTTACAGCAACACGGATACGCTGATCAAGGCGTTCAATTCCTTTGACTGCTGGGCATTGAAAAACCCGGTGGAAGCGGCTGAGATGACGGGGGTGCCGATGCACCCGGGTTCTGAAAAGGCTTTTAAAGAGCTTGGCCTTATAAAGTAGTAGAACTGTAAACATAAGAAGGGGCATACTGGGCATACGGAACAATAAAAATGCTTGGTCTGCCCCTCTTTATTTCCAGTAACAGGGAGGGCTAAAGTACATGAACAAAACACAGAACGAAAATAACGATAACGGAGAGGCCGAACGTTCCGGCTCCGTCGAACAGTCGTATGTGATGACCAAGGAGGAATATGCCGCGGCTGAAAAGCTGGCGGGGGAAACGCTTGCAAATCTGAAGGATACGGATGGCAAGGTCGCGGATACGACGGGGACTCCCCTGTTCAAAAAAATCGTATACGGGATCGGCGTTGCTTTTGCAATATTCGGGCTCTCGACCAACAGTTTTCTGCAGATGGACCTAATGAAAAAAGGCGGCATTTTTTTAAGCTTCGTCCTTGCACTGTCATTTTTGCTGTATCCCACGAAAATCAAAGGCAGACGGATCTATGCGGTCGACGTTATATTGGCCATACTGGGAATGTCGGTCGGTCTCTATACATATTTCAGAACGGATAGCTTTCAGACCGGCGTTTTAGAGATGACAGCGGTAGATCTGTTCATGAGTATCCTGGCATTTGTTCTGGTCATTCTGGCGACGAGGAAGGTCGTTGGCAATGCGTTGGCTATTCTGCCGCTTCTGTTCACCTGTTACGCGCTGTTCGGGAACATGATACCGGGAGCATTTGGCCACTACGGGTTTTCATATGAGCGTTTCTTCATGCGCATGTATATGGTGAGCGAAGGCGTCTATGGCCTGTGCACACAGATCGCCTCAAGCTATATCTTTCTGTTTATTCTATTTGGGGCGGTACTGGAGCGAAGCGGGGTAGGCCAATTTTTTACGGATTCGGCCAACCGTATCGCGGGCGCGAGTGCCGGCGGTCCTGCGAAGGTCGCAGTTATTTCCAGCGGTCTGATGGGCATGATCAGCGGCAGCGCTGCTGCAAACGTCGCTACCACCGGAGCGTTTACGATTCCCATGATGAAAAAGGAGGGATTCGCAAATAAATTTGCGGGTGCTGTGGAGGCGACCGCGTCAACAGGTGGATTGATTATGCCGCCCGTTATGGGGTCTGCTGCTTACCTGATGGTACAATATCTGAATGTGCCCTATTCCCGCATCATGCTGGCAGCCCTGATCCCCGCCTTCCTGTACTATTTATCTTGCTTTTTCTGGGTGCATTTTGAAGCCCTTCGCATTGGGCACAGGGGGAAAGATAGGAAACTGATACCGAAGCTGGCGGATCTGAAGCACCGTATCTGGCTGCTTTTGCCCCTCGCGGGCATTATTTTTGGCATGGTGCTTGGATACACGCCGATTTTTGCCGCGCTGTTCGGAATGGCGCTGTGCCTGTTTGCCGGTCTGATCCAAAAGCCGGAGAACAGATTGAGCTTGAGAAAAATTGTTGACGGATTTTCGAACGGCTCCAAATCTGCCCTTACGGCTTCCATAGCGTGCGTCGCGGCCGGAATTATTGTTGGGGTTTGCAGCATGACCGGTATAGGTCAGATTCTGACCTACAACATTGTCGCCATTTCGGGAGGCAGTTTGTTTTTCGCGCTGATACTCACGGCGTTCTCCTGCCTGCTTTTAAGCATGGGACTTCCCGCCACGGCCTGCTACGTTCTGGTTGCAACGATCGTCGCACCCGCGCTGATAGAAATGGGCGTGGCGCCGATAGCGGCCCACATGTTTGTTTTTTATTTCGCCAGCCTTTCCAACGTCACGCCACCGGTCGCGGTTGCGTCTTACACGGCGGCGGGCCTTGCGGATGCAAAGCCTTTCGAAGTGGCATGGCAGGCAATGAAAATCGCTTTGCCGGGATTTATCGTCCCGTTCCTGTTCGCGTACAATCCGATCATTCTGTTTGAAAACGCAGAGCCAATACATCTGATCATAGTGATCATCACATCTGTCACCGGGGTTATTTTTATGGCAATAGCCGGTGCCGGACGAAGCTTTGACAAAATCAAGATGCCTTTGAGACTCAGCTATATCATCAGCGCGCTGTTACTCATCGACCCGGGATATGTTACCGATATAATCGGCATGGTGCTCATAACCGCGACCTTTATGCTTGACTGGATCATTTTCAAAAAGAATAAAGAAAAGAAACCAAGCAATATCGCATAGAACCGCTGCAGGGAATAGGCGTGCGAAAACGCGCGTGTCTTATCGGGAAATCCTGCGTTCGGCTGGACAAAGCATTGATTAAAAGCCCTGCATTTTTTTCGTGAATAATTCTGAAAAAACAAGAGGTAATAAAAAATGGATAAGAATATTGAACAACAGGGAAAGTTTTTTCAAGGCGATCTGCTCGAAAAAATCCGTGAGCAGATTACAATGGTGGGAGAGGATACGGACGGGAAGCGGATCTATTTTGAAAACGCGGGCGGCGCTCCTACGTTAAAAAATATATGTAGGATTGCCGAAACTGCAAACGAGGTCCCCGATTACCCGAATCGGCCGACACCGGCGGCCAAGCCGCTTCAAAAGCTGATCGACGACGGTATTGCGGACGCAAAGCTTATTTTTGGTGCAAAATCAGGCTCGATCCTCGCGGATCTGACGGTCTCCAAGTCCATCTTTACGATGACTCAAGTCATCATGCAGAATGTGCCAGGGACAAATGTCGTTACGACAGAGCTGGAGCATCCTGCCACTTATGACGCCTGCAGGTACTGCGCAGGCCTACTTAAAAAAGAATTTCGGGCCGCCGGCATCGACCGGAAGACGGGAATGATCGACACGGAAGATCTCCTGCGGAAGATTGACGCGGACACATGTCTTCTTTCCCTGATTCATGCGTCGAATATTCTCGGCACGGTCAACGATGTAAAGACCATTATTAAAGAAGCAAGAAAAATAAAGCCCGATCTTTATATCCTTCTGGACAGTACGCAGCACATTCCGCACGGTACCGTAGACGTGGAGGACCTGCAGGTTGACGCCGCCGGGTTTGCCCCATATAAAATACTCGGGAAGCGCGGTCTCGGAATCGGCTGGCTCTCCGAACGGGTTGCATCGATGCCGCACCCTCATTTTGTAGAGGGTGCCGCGAACGATTGGGATCTGGGCGGATATGAACCCGCAGGTATGGCTGCCCTGACTATGATCAACGACTATATCTGTTGGATAGGCTCACATTTCTCCAAAGCGGAAGACAGGCGGGAACTTCTTATCGCCGGTATGCACGCCATCGAACTGCATGAACGAGCGATTATGTACCGGATGCTCCACGGAAGCGACAAAGCGGCTGGCGTTAGCAACCTTAAGGGCGTACATATTTATTTTATGGATGATCTGACAAAGCGCGACTGTATCCTGCCCATGAGCTTTGACAACATCGAGGCTGTAGACGCGGCCAGAAAATTTATTGAGAACAGCATTTATGTCTTCAACCGTTCCCGGAGCAATAAGATGTCAAAGCGGGTACTGGACGGAGCGAATATACCTAACATCATCCGCGTATCACCCATGCATTTTCATAACACGGAGGAAATCGACCAATTCCTTTGCGTGACCGCCCGGATCGCAAATGGCGAGATATAGGGCGACGCAGTCGGGAAAGAGGACTGAAGGAAGGTTAATTAGTATGATTTTTGACGTGGTCGACAACGCGGAGCAGTACTATTTTCTCGGGCCATTATTTCAGAAGGGCTTTGAATATATAAAGAATACGAATTTTTCAACAATGCAGCCTGGAAGGTATTCCATCATCGGAGACGACCTTTATGCGCTGATCAAGGAATACGACACACGTACAGTAGACGAGTGCGAGATGGAAACGCATCTAGAATATGCAGACATACACTATATTCGCGAAGGATTTGAGTTTATCGCGTATGCAGACAAAAGTCGCATGAAGGATGCGACCTTTACGCGCTTAGTGATGACAGACGTGCATCTTTACGAAAAGCAATACAATAACACATTGTTTTTAGAAAAAGGTGATTTTACTGTATTTCTTCGCAATGATGCACATATGCCCCATTTAAGGGCGCTTGTTGGGACTAAGGTGAAAAAGGTACTCATAAAGGTCCGAGTGGAGGCGAATGAGATGGCAAAGCGCGGGGATATGACGCAAATCTCTTGAGCATTTCTCAAAGATTTCCCGAATAACGGTACTGCATAGAGATCTAGTGTTCGTTGTGTCTCGCCTCCGATATAAGTTCGGATAATCCCTTAAAGCCTCCTATCCCAGGCGAGAACCCTTTCCCTGGTATGGAAAGAGTGTAAAGGTCATGGCAAACGGTATAGGAGCTTTCTTCAGCTAAAAATTCTTTTATTAAGGGGTAGAAACAGCAATGATTATTGGCATTCCGAAAGAAATTAAAAATAATGAAAACAGAGTGGCGATTACGCCTGCAGGAGTAGACGCGCTTGTCAGGGATGGACATACCGTATACATTGAGAACAATGCGGGTGTCGGAAGCGGCTTCAAAAACGAAGAATATGAAAAAACCGGAGCAAAAATCCTGAAAACTGCGAAAGAGGTATTTGATATCGCAGAAATGATTATCAAAGTGAAAGAGCCCCTGAAAGCGGAATTCGACCTTCTTCACGAAGGGCAGATCCTGTTTACATATCTTCATCTGGCACCGGACCCCGAGCAGACACAGGCGCTTCTGAAGAAGAAAGTAGTTGGGATTGCTTATGAGACCGTACAGCTCGCTAACGGGGCGCTGCCGCTTTTGTCCCCGATGAGTGAAGTGGCGGGCAGGATGTCCATTCAGGTGGGAGCGCATCTGCTCGAGTCGATAAGCGGCGGGCGCGGGATGCTGCTCGGCGGAGTATCCGGCGTGGAAAAAGCAAAGGTCACCGTGGTCGGCGGCGGGAGCGTCGGAACGAACGCGGTTAAAATGGCGGTTGGAATGGGCGCGCAGGTTACCGTGCTCGACGTGTCAGCCGCGCGCCTTACGTATCTTGACGACATATTCGGCGGGCATGCACTTACATTGATGTCGAATCCGTTAAACATCGAGAAATCGGTGGAAGAGGCGGACCTGGTTATCGGCGCGGTGTTAATTCCGGGAGCAAGAACGCCGAAGCTGGTCAAGGAATACATGGTCAAAAAGATGAAGCCGGGTTCCGTGCTTGTAGACGTCGCCATCGACCAGGGCGGCTCGATTGAAACGATCGACAGGATCACGACGCATAAGAATCCGTACTTTATCAAGTACGGCGTTGTGCATTATTCCGTGGCGAATATGCCGGGCGCGGTTCCGAGAACGTCGACGTTCGCACTGACGAATGCCACCCTGCCTTATGCTCTCCAGATTGCAAACAAGGGCGCGGAAAAGGCGATGAAGGATAATCCGGCGCTTATGAAAGGTTTGAATGTTTACAAGGGAAAGCTGACCTTTAAATCCGTCGCCGAGGCACAAGCGCTTCCCTATACTCCCGCGGAGGGGCTTTTTACCCAAATCAATTAAATGAGCAGTAAACGGGAAAAAACGTATTCCGACGAAACGGAATACGTTTTTTTGCCTAAATTTCGGTTGACAAATGTTTACCGGATATGGTATGCTTTGGTAAACGGATGTTACCCACGTATTTGAGGTGAACCATGAAAAAGAACCTAAATCTGTCCGACGGCGAGTGGAGGCTTATGAACCTGCTTTGGGTTGATGCCCCGCGGACCATTGCGCAGCTTGTGGAGGCGCTTAAGGACGATACCGCATGGACCAAGCATACGATCTTTGTGATGCTTTCGCGTCTGGAGAAAAAGGGTGCGGTGTATTTTGAGGAGGGCGGCCGGGCAAGAGAGTATTACCCCGCGGTTGCCCGCGGCGATGCCGCGGCCGCGGAAACCGAGAGCTTTCTGAAAAAGGTCTACGGCGGGAGCCTCCGGATGATGGTAAACTCCATGGCTGCGCAGAAGACGCTTAACCGGGAGGAAATCGACGAGCTTTATGAGATATTGGAAAAGGCCGGGAGGGAGATGCGGAAATGATCGAGACCGTCGTTACCTCATCCGTGCTCATCGCGGCCATCATCGCGATCCGGTTCCTGACCCGGGAAAAGATCGGCAGGCGGCTGCGATACGCCCTGTGGGGCCTGGTGCTTTTGCGGCTTTTGCTGCCCTTCTCACTGTTTGGAAGCTCGCTGAGCGTGATGAATCTGGCCGGCGGGGTTGAAAGCGGTATAGCAAGCCGCGTTGTTTGGATCTCCGGCGACCTCGGCGACGCTGCTCCGGAGCCGTCCGCACCCGCCGATGCATCCGCTCTCTCGGATTCCCTTCCGGCCGCGGAATCGGGCTTGCCCGAGGACAGTTCCGGAATACCTCAAAACACCACCGGCATCTATTTGAAAAACCTTGTCAAAACTGTCTGGATATGGGGAAGCATCCTCGTTGCGCTGTGGTTCGCGCTGGTTAATATGAGCTTTTATCAAAGCCTGCGAAAATCACGCAGGATTTATCCTGCTGCCGATTGCATTCTGCCGGTCTACGTCGCGGACTTTCTCCCTTCGCCTTGCCTGTTCGGGTTTTTCCGGCCGGCCGTCTATCTGACGCCGAGGGCCGCGGCTTCAGCGGAAACCGCGCGCCACGTGCTTATTCATGAGCTTTGCCACTTCGCGCACAAAGACCACGCCTGGTCGATGCTCCGGGGCGTGTGCCTTGTGCTTTACTGGTTTAACCCGCTGGTGTGGGCGGCGGCGATCCTGTCCAGGACCGACTGCGAGCTCGCCTGCGACGAGGCGGCGATAAAGCGCCTCGGCGAGGACAGCCGGCTTGATTACGGGCGCACTCTTGTGGATATCATTTCCCAAAGCTCCGCCTCAGCCGCCCTTATGTGCGCCGCGACAACAATGACGGCCGGAAAACGCGGGCTCAAGGAAAGAATCAACCTGATCGCAAAGAATCCGAAAACAATGGTTTCTGCGCTGATTGTCGCCCTGCTCGCCGTCGCGGTGGCGGCGGTCTGCACCTTCACTGGGGCGAAAGCGGATCTTGGCGCAAAGCTCGAGGCGGGGCTGAATGACCCCGATCCGCTGGTGCGGCAGGCGTGGACGATGATCAGGCAGGATATTGAAGCAAACGAATATGTATCGAGTGAAGTTTTTATCTACCAGGGCACCAACTTCACAGACGCCGAAATCACAAAGCTGGAGCTAACCGACAGCTTCGACGATCTCTATGAGGGCGAGGTCATCGAGGCCTACGAGCTTAACTATCGAATGCGGCCCAAAGACCCGAAAAGAATCGTGCTCGCCGGCGGGATGGAGATAAAAGACGGCTGGCTTTTGGAGAAAGGCAGCATGGGCAGCCCCTATCTTGTCGCCAAAAACACCGGCGGCGAGCGGACCTATCTCGGCACGATCTATCCCGACGGAGAGGGGCAGGGAACGCTTAACGCGACGTTGGAGCTTCTGGACAGGCTTGAAGCGGAGGGACCCGCACAGACGCGGGTTGTCGATTATCCGAGCGGCGCTGCTTTTGTGGAAAGCGTAATCGACGAGCGCGGGACGGTCGGAATCACCGACGAAATGCGGGAACGCTTTAACCTGTTCGCAAGGGATTACCGATGGATCTACCTGCCGGACATGGACGGCTACGAGTCGTTTTTTGAAACGACCCGTTATAAAGATACCTATGGCTATACAAATTTTGCCGACGCGGTCTTTTATGTGCTGTCCTATATGCGCTATCCCGAAAAGATGAGCGACGGCGCCATGGAGACGGCCGTGAAAAGCCTGTTTGCCGCCAAAGGCCGCTATGACGAGATGCCGCATCAGGCTTATCCGAAATTTGCAAACTATGGCGACGGCTATTATTCTCCGTGGCCGGAGGGCGGCCTCGACCACGACAGGATGTTCTATCTGCTGACGGCGGCGGACGTTTCGCCGGAGGAGGACGGGAGCGTCCGCATCACGGTCCGCGCCAAAAGCTATTATTTCAACGGCCCCGGCTATGAGGCGGGCGAGAATGAAAGGTGGCTCGAAGAGAAATCCAGGGAGCTTGGGACGGACGATTTACAGACCGCCGCAGCGCTGATCGCCGGCGGTAAAATGGAGGGCATAGAGGGTGACCTCGGATTTGAAACAGTGATCAAAGCCGGCGGCCCGCGCGGCCTGAGTCCTCAGTTCGTATCAAACCACGGCCGCGACACGGCAAATTAGAAAGAACAAATCGAGTGCCGGATAGGCACTCGATTTGTTCTTTCTGTCTATTCTAGACAGCCCCGTGATGCAGAATTTCAGTTTTTTGCATCGCGTTGCGCATGGTTATAATATTTTGGCGCCAACCGTACCGAAAGCTTTATTCCGCGGTATACCCTGTCGTTGTATCGATCCCGATTGTGCTTGTGCTGCTGTCCCAGGTCACGCCAAAGTCCAGAGCTTCAGCTGCATCCCGAAGCTTAAAATAGTTGTTTCCCCCGATGGTATAAGCCGTAAGGTTTATTTTCGTGCCGTCAAGATAAATCGAAGAACTTGAAAGCGCCGCTTCGACACTTCCCGTATTTGTTGTCGCCGTCAGCTCGCCGCCCACGGCTGTGTAGCTTTCGCCGCTTGTGAGGGTGATGGCTTTATTCGTACTGTCGTAGCCCACTTGAAACTGTTTGGCTGTCCCATTTAGTACCTGCGCCAGATCGCGCAGCTTAAAATAGTTGCTGCCGTCGATATTATACGCTTCAAAAGCCACGCTGCTGCCATTTACGTGCACGGATGAACTCGTCAGTGCAGCGGTCTTGGCGCTGCTGCCTGCCGTCGGCTGCTTGCCGCCGCCCATGCGCCTGATTGTAACGGCGGTGACCGTATCGGAGGAAAGCGTTACCGACAGGATATCGCCCACCGCAATATCCGATAAAGCGCCTGTTGAAGATGAGCCCATGCTTTCGATCGTGATGTCCGCACCGTCGGCAATGGTAACCGTTTTTTCTTCACCGGTCAAGGTCAGACCGCCATGCCCGCCCCCGGGACCGCCGGATGGAGGCTGCGCCGAGCCGCCGGAAGAACTTTCCGACGTATCGCCGCTTGGAACACTTGAAGAATCCTGCGGCGGCGCTTCAGGCTTATCGGCGTCGCTTTCCGAAGGCGCTGCGGGCGGAGTTCCTCCCGAAGCGTCCGGTTGGTTCTGCGTTCCAATTGCCAAGGTCACATTGTTCCCCGAAATTGCCGTTACCTGTCCCAGAAGCGTTGTATCGGCTGTCGTTTCGGCCGCGGAAACCGATAGAGCAAGCAAACACACACACATCAATAAAGCAAAAATTTTTTTCATCATACTGGTTGTCTCTTTCTTTTAAAATGTTTTTTCTGACGCGTTTGAAGTAAAAAAATGATTATCATGCTTCGGCTAAGTTTATTAAAATACTGCAATGTGAAGCCCGTATTATAGGCAGATGAAATCTGCTTGTTTTTTCCTTTATTGGAAATGACGGCCAAATAAATTCGGCCGCGGACCATAAGCCGCAGCCGTTTTTTTATAACGCATGTTTTATCCGCATCTGACAAATGTGTTTTTCTTTATGATGGCGGGATGATGTATTTTCCTCTATTGACACTCACTCGATTTAAAATTTTATAATATTTCACTCTGAATTCACATGATTAACACCTGGTGAAATTATGATGACAGTAATTATTTGTATGTACAGTCCGTATACAAAAATTAAATATTTTAAAATTGTATGGATACAGAGCAACATGATTATGACGTGGCGCTTAAAAACAAATTTGTCAATCATCATGTTGCATCTCAGGAGGAGATGAATGTATGTTTTAGCTGGAGGAATCAGCAATGTTTCAGGTTTACCTGGCGGAAAACGATACCCATTTAAATCATTTGCTGTCTCTATATTTACAGAAGGAAGGATGGACGATCACTTCTTTTCTGAGCGGAGAAAAGGCATATAAATATATTGACAGGTGTCCGCATATGTGGATCACGGACAGCTGGCTTCCATGCGTGGATGGTTATCAGATATTACAGGAGGTAAAAGAAAAATACCCCAAAATACCTGTAATATTAATTTCCGAGCGAAATTCCACTACCGACAGGGTGATCGGACTGGAAATGGGCTGTGACGATTATTTGTCCAAACCCTTCCTTCCGAAGGAACTGGTAATACGCGCAAAGAAAATATTGGAACGCGCATATGAACATGCTGAAACCTCAAAAAGAATGATGGTTTATCACATCCCTCCATATAAAATTGATGAAATATCCCGGCTGGTGTATACAGATGCCGATACCGGCATTATCAATCTTACCTCAAAAGAGTTTGATCTTTTACTCCTGTTGGCCAAAAACCCCCTGAGAACCTTTTCGAGAGACCAGATATTAAAATATATTTGGAATGATGAGCACTTCGGATCGGACCGGTCGGTGGACGACCTTGTTCGAAGAATCCGCAAGAAAGTGGATCTTCTGAGAATCGAGTCCGTATATGGATATGGATACAGGCTGCTCAGTAATCCCTGAAACAAACAAAAAGTGAACGACAATAAAAAACCCCTGATGGACAATATTCCGTCAGGGGTTTTTATTTGCCTGAAATTTCATAATTCTACACAATTCTACACAATTTATCATTTTCTTTTGGCAATTATTCCGCATTTGGCTGTTACGATGCGAATTAGGAAAAAAATGGCGAAAATTGTTGAAAATCGGGAGGAAAGGCAATGAGTGTCAGTTCAGTTGGCAGCACGTCATATACAACCTCAAGCACCACTTCCAGCCGAAACACATCGGATGAGCTGGGCAAAAGTGATTTTCTGAACCTTCTGGTCACACAGCTTAAATACCAGGACCCTTTAAACCCAACAGACAATACGGAGTATATTTCTCAATTGGCACAGTTCAGCACTTTAGAGCAGATGAGCAATATGAGCGCCAGCATTTCTTCCATGGAGGCGCTTACCATGACCGGGAAATACGTCACCGCCACAGTAACTGACAGCACCGGCTCGACATCCGCAATTGAGGGAATCGTGGATTCCGTCAAAATGAGCGACGGGGAAGCCACGCTGGTAGTCAACGGAACAGACGTGGAACTGGAGGACATCACCAATGTTTACGATTATGACAGGGCGGCCGTCTATAATTTGTCCGCGATGATCGGAAAGACATGCGAAGGATATATTTATGATGCAGAGAGCCTTGACGTGATCAGCGTGGCGGGTACGGTATCGGGAGTAGTGAAAGGCACCTATGAAGATTACGCGCTGGTCGACGGCGTAACATGTACGCTTAATTCCATTACCTCCAGTGATTACAAGAGCTCCCAAAGCAAATCGGACTATCTGAATGAACACATCGGAGAGGAAATCAGTGTGACGGTCACAAACAGCGATACGGGGAAAGTAGTTCCCGTCACAGCAATACTGAGCGAGGTAACGGAAGAGGACGGCGGCATTTTGGTAACCTTGAACAACGTTAAGGTTCCCATTGACGGAATCTATAGCGTCACCTGATCAAAACCTTATATGAGGAGGCAATTATTATGATGCGATCATTGTATTCCGGTGTTTCCGGGCTTAAAGCTCACCAGCAAAAGATGGATGTAATCGGCAACAACATTGCAAATATCAATACCGTAGCCTATAAGGCCGGAAGAGTAACCTTCAGCGATATTTTCAGCCAGACCTTGCGCAGCGCCACCGCGGCGGATTCCACTACGGGCAGGGGCGGAAGCAATGGCATGCAGATCGGCCTTGGGACAACAGTCAGTTCCATTGATACGCTGATGACAAGGGGAAGTACCGAAAGCACCGGCAATTCAACCGACCTTGCCATCAACGGAAACGGATTCTTCATCGTCAGGAACGGCACAACGGGTTCCTATATGTTTACAAGGGCAGGCAACTTTTCAATAGATGAAAACGGAAACCTCACCACCAGCGACGGTTTGAATGTATACGGATGGGTGGATTACGGCGGAACAAAACAGTCGGATGGCTCCTATAAATTCAATACCGACCAGAGTGTTACTGCAATTAATATTTATTCCGACAGCGTTAACGGCAGCAAAAAAACGATCGCCGCAAAGGCAACGGACTCAGTCACATTCACCGGAACCCTCGATTCATCCGAGGAGCCTCTGGGCTCCGGGTCCACCGACATTGGCTCGGATCCCGAAGTACAGTATACCGCAACGATGACTGTTTACGACAGTCTGGGCAACAGCCACAATGTTGAGGTCAACTTTACAAAATGTTATGTGGACTCCTCCGATTCCAGTAACCCTATCACCACCTGGTACTACAGCGTCGGGGACGCCTCCGATGAAACGGAATCAAGCTACAGCGGATACATTGCGTTTGACAGCTCGGGCAAGCTTGTGGAAGACGATTCTGATTATACCCCGACGATTACTCTGACGCCCGACTCTTCATCAGGCGCAGCCTCATTTGACGTTACGCTTGACTTTTCCAACGTCACCACGACATCCGGCGACGGCTCCGTACAGACGGGAGATGTAAGCGGATATGGCGCCGGGACCTTGGAGGATATTTCGATCGATTCCAACGGAATTATTATGGGCGTGTATTCAAACGGCCAGGAGCAGCCGCTCGGTATGCTCGCGCTCGCGCAATTCGACAATCCTTCCGGGCTTGAAAAGGCAGGGACAAATTACTACGTGGCAACGGTCAACTCCGGCGATTTCACCAATGGGGTAGCGGCTAACGGCACCTTATCCTCGGGAAGCCTTGAAATGTCAAACGTGGACCTCTCCTATGAGTTCAGCCAGATGATCATTACCCAGAGAGGATATCAGGCAAACAGCAGGATCATTACCGTTTCGGACGAAATGCTGGAGACACTTATTAATATGAAACGATAGCGCTTAGGCGGTAAAGCGGCTTTTGCTTAAGCATAAGAGGCAAATCCGAACCCGCCTCTATGCTTAGCCTTAGGCGTCTTTTTGCGTTGTTCTCTTACCCACCCCAACAAATCGGGATTTGTTGGGGACCCCGGCGGGCGCCAGCCCGCCGTCGTCGGTCGCCTTGAAATCCACCAAAAATCGGAGCATAGAGGTCGAAGATTTTTGAGGGAGCAGGATTTTGTCAGTGCAAGGAAAAGCACATTGGCAATACCGACGTATGGCAATGTGCTTTTCTGCGGCAATGGCGGAATCCTGCCCCTCAAAAACGGGTTCGGATTTGCCTCTTATGCTTAAAGAGGAGGGAAAAAATGAGCTCAACCTTTTCCACCCTTTCCATTGCAACCAGCGGGTTGTATACAAGCCAGAAGGCATTGAATACAACCGCTCACAATGTGTCAAACGTAAATACCGCGGGTTACGCGCGCCAACAGGTTATCCAGAGCGATGCGGCCTATCTGAAAAGCGGCAGGTACCAGACAGGCACCGGTGTGGGAATCGCAGAGTTAAGACAAGTGCGAAGCATATTCCTGGACAATATGTACAGAAAAGAGGAAAGCACGCTTTGCTACTGGCAGATCAGGGAAAATACGGTTTCGGATATTGAGGCGGTCATGGACGACCTCTCGGACGACGGCGGCATACAGACCGCCATAGACGATTTCTTTAGCGCATGGGAAGAGGTTTCCAAAGATCCCACGAGCGGGGAGGAAAGAGCCTCCCTGATTGAGTATGCGAGCTCACTGGTCAATATGTTCAATCAGCTTGACAGCCAACTTAGCCAGATGCAGGAAAACCTCGATTCCCAAATCGAGTCCATGGTGGATGAAATCAATTCCATAGCCGAACAGGTTGCCGAACTGAATGGAAAAATCGCTTTGTGTGAAGCAAATACCGATAACGCAAACGATTACACGGATGAGTTAAACTCCCTCTTGGATACTCTTGCGGATTATGTGAATATCAGCGTTTCCGAAGACAAAAACGGCATGTACAGCGTTTCAGTCGGAGGGATCAGCCTGGTCAGCGGAACAAGCTTTAACACGCTCGCCTGTGAATCCGACAGCGGGAGCGGCTCTTTCAGCACGGTCGTCTGGGAAGAAAGCGGCAAGGAAGTAAAGCTTAAGGGCGGAATGCTGCTCGGCCTGATCGAGTCAAGAGGAAACGAAACCGAGTCTCTGGCGGAATCAGGGGATGAGGAAGCCGACGTGGACGCCGATTCCGAAAGCTATAACTTTACGGGGGAAAGCGAAAATCTGATCACGGAGCTTCGCATGGGCCTCAACATGCTGATAAACCTTCTGGCGAGAAAGGTCAATGCCATCCACAGCGGCGGAGAAGGCTTGGACGGAAGCACCGGAGCTGACTTCTTTGTAAAAATCGACGACAGCCTTCCCTTTGAGGCCGGCAACATACAGGTGAACCCCGAACTGGACGACACCGACAAAATCGCGGCATCCTCCATAGGCGGGTCCGACGACGGCGCGATTGCAGGTGGAATCGCCGATTTCACCGACACGGAATATTTTCAATACGACGGTTTGAAAATGGACGTCAGCGATTTTTATTCCATGCTGGTGGATTGGGTCGGCACCGAGGGACAGGAGGCGGAGAGCTTTGTCGAAAGCCAGACCACCCTTGTGGAGGAGGTTGAGGCAAACAAGGAGGCGCTGTCCGGAGTATCCATGGACGAGGAACTGACGAATCTGATCAAATACCAGCACGCGTACAATGCCAGCGCAAGACTTATGAACACGATTGACAATATGCTGGAAACTGTCATTCAAAGCATGGGATTGGTCGGGAGGTAATAAAGTGAATTCATTTTTCGGCATCAATATCGGCGTAAGGGCCCTGACCGCTAGCCAGGTCGCCTTAAACACAGCCAGTCACAACATCAGTAACGCGAGTACGACGGGGTATTCAAGACAGGTCGTTTCCCAGAAGGCTTCCCAAGCCCTCAAAACGGGAGACGGATCGGGCATGGTGGGCACAGGTGTCAGTATTACGTCCATTATACAAATCAGAAACGTGTTTTTGGACTACCGTTACTGGGATCAAAATTCCAATTATGGGGAATGGAGCGCCAAAAGCGGAACTCTTTCAACAATGGAAGCCGTTATGAACGCCTCTTCCGATAACGGCCTGGCCGACACCCTGAACAGCTTTATATCCTCTCTGGAGGAGCTTGCCACCGATCCCGGCGGAGAGTCCGCGAGATCTTCCGTAACAGCGCAGGGGGAATCTTTCTGCAAATACTTAAATAATATGGCCGGGACCCTTCAGGATCTGCTCGACGACTGCAACAATTCCATCAAGTCCAAAGTTGATGAGATCAACTCATACGCAAAGCAAATTTGTGCTTTGAACCAGCAGATTTATAAGGCGGAGCTTGACGGGAGCACGGCAAACGACCTGCGTGACCAGAGAACGGTTTTGGTGGACAAGCTGTCCGCCATTGCGGATATCGAGGTGAGCGAAGTATCGGCGGGGATATTATCAAACGGTAAAGCGGATCTCAGATTCTGCATCACAATAAACGGCACGAACCTTGTCAATCACTTTGAAACAAACGAGCTCGAATGCTACAAAGTGAGCGACGGCTCTGAAAGCGACGGGACCTATGCCGTACGGTGGGCCGGAACCGGGAACGACGTTACCTTCAGCGGCGGAGAAATCAAGGGCTATATCGATTTATGCACCGGGACCGGCGCAGGTGGCGAGTACAAAGGGATTCCATATTATATGAATCAGCTCGACACCTTCGCGAGGACCCTCGCAAAAGCATTCAACGAGGGCATATACTCAGACGGCGAGTCATACTGCAGCGGACATGCCGGCGGCGTGGGTTCGGACGACAGCACCGGGACAAGATTCTTTACGTATGACGGAATATCCTCGGCCGAACTGATGGAAAGCGGTTCCGACATGGATTCCATTTACGCGAATATCACTGCCGCCAATATATCCTTAAGCTCGGACGTGGCAAATGATGTCGATAAAATTGCCGCCGCATCCGTAAGCGGAGAAGCTGAGAACAGCGATAATTTAAGCGGCCTTCTGGAGATCTTCGAAGACAGCGGCGTCTTTGCAAACGGCACTCCCGAGGACAATATCAACTCCATATTGACAACGCTTGGAGTTGCGGTATCCTATTCAACTCAAATGGAGAGCAGCGGCAAAAACGTTTTAGACCACATTGACGACAACAGGACCTCCGTATCCGGGGTGTCCACGGAAGAAGAAGCCGCAAATCTTGTCATATACCAGCAGGCCTATAATGCCGCTGCCAAGGTAATCAGCGTCATGGACGAGGTGCTTGACGTGACGATCAATTCCTTGGGCGCGAATTGGTAATAAAGAGGCAGCCGGGAAACAAATCTCAATAAACAGGGTGATAACATGAGGATTACCAACGGCATGATGGTCCAAAACACCATCCGAAACATCAACAGGAACCTCGTCCGGCTTTCGAAGCTTCAAAATCAGACTTCCTCCCAGAAAAAGCTGCAGGTCCCTTCCGACGATCCCGTGACCGCCGCAAGATCTCTTAAGATCAAAAGCTATCTGTCGGCAATTACGCAGCAGCAAAAAAACGCGGAAGACGCGAGCTCCTGGATGGAGTTCAGCGATACCGCCTTAAAACAGGTCAAAGACAGTCTTGATCAAATCAGAGACCTGACCGTACAGGCGGCAAACGGAACCTTGACCGATGAGGACAAAAGCAATATCAATACGGAAATTGAAGAACTGAAAAACGGGATTATCGAAATTGCCAATTCCTGCTATGCGGGGAAGTATGTTTTTGCCGGCTACAGTACGGACGAGGCGCCCTTTGAAATCGTTTCCACCGATGTGGGCGATATGGTCACGTACAACGGAAAATATTTATCCTTAGGCGCCGTGGTTTCCGCTTCGGTTTCAGACAGCGACCTTGAGGCCTTTTACCTAAACAATATGGACAAAATCAGCGGGCAGCCGGAGCTTGAATCGGCGAAATTCGAAAGCTTTACGGCGGCAGCCGGAGCTCTTGATTTTTGCATAACCTTGGACGGCGTAAGCAGCACCATCAGCCTGACGGACGGGATCACCTACGATATCGATTCTCTCGTAACCGAGCTTCAGAGCAAGATCAGCGCGGCATTCCCTTCCGGAAGCGGAGAGGTCGACCCTTTAATTAAAGTCAGCCAGGATGACGGCAAGATCGTGCTTACGGTTCAGGACGGCAGCAGCATATCGATCGGCAGCGGCACTCTGGATGTAAGAGAGCTCGGCTTTTCAGACGGCATGACGTCCACTGACGACGACAGCGAGAATATCCTTTATAAACTGGGAGAAAGCAACAGCATCGCCGTCAATTCCGAGGGGAGCGACATTTTCGGCGAGGGAAGCGACAGTCTGTTCAATACCCTGGCAAAAATCCAGCTGGCGCTTAGCGGAGAAACGCAATATAAGACTGCGGCATACAGCGAAGGCCCGCCGGCGGAAGTAACTGTCGAAACGAGCGAGCTGGATCTGTCCGGTTTGCTGGACGACCTGGATCAGGATATCGACAGGCTGCTGGCGTCGAGATCGAATCTCGGCACGAGAGCCAGTTATGTCGAGCTGACGCAAAGTCGCCTGGAGGATAACTATACGACCTATTCCGAATTGCTTTCGGCAAACGATGAAGTGGACCTTTCCGAAGCCAGTATGAAACTGGCAAGCGCGGAGGTAACGTATTCGGCCGCTTTGTCCGCGGGCGCAAAAGTGATCCAAAACACATTGCTGGATTATCTTGGATAACGGCCGAACAGTACAGTTCCTGTCCGGGGAAAGTTGATATTTCTCAACAATTGCAGTTTGAAAGCTGCAGGTAATTTTTCAGGAGGGGTACGGCATGAGTATTTCAGTCAGCAGCAGTACAACCAGCTATTCCAGTTCAAACCGCATTACCGGACTGATAAGCGGATTGGACGTTGACAGCATCGTGTCACAGTTGATGGAAGCGGAGAAGCAGCCGCTCAATAAGCTTACCCAGAAACGGCAGCTTGCGGAATGGAAGCAGGACGCTTACCGCGAGGTTATCAATGAGCTTCGGGCTTTTAGCGATGAGTATTTCAATTATTCAAACTCATCAAGCAATATGCTGTCCCAATCGATTTATGAACAGTATGCCGTAACATCCACCGACGAATCGGTCGTTTCGGTATCCGCGGCCTCGGATGCCGAAGCGGGTACCCATACGGTTGTGGTGAGCAATCTGGCAACCGCCGCATCCTATAAAAGTTCCTCAGGCGTTACAAAAGCTATCACAGGATCGTCAGCCGCGGATTTCAGCGACATCTCCGGGAAAAGCTTTGTGCTGAATATAGACGGGACCGAAACAACCGTCACTCTCGACGACAGCATTACAGATATCGACAGCCTGCAGGAAGCAATCGACGAGGCGGTGGGAAGCGGAAAGGTGACGGTCTCGGATACAAACGGCGACGGGACGGGGAACCTCACCATTTCCAAAGTGGAAGGAAGCGGAGTGGGGACAATCACTCTGAGCGGCGGCGATGGCAAAAGTGCGCTGTCTGCCCTGGGCTTTTCGAGCGGCGACGACCTTTCAAATTATTTGGATACCACCGACACCCTGGAGACCATTGCAAGCAGACTGGGAAATTCATTCGCCTTTGACTCGGACGGCAATATCAATATCACGATAAACGGCGTTGATTTCGAGTTTTCCAAAAGCACCACCTTAAAAGCAATGATGACGGAAATAAACAGCTCGGATGCTGGAGTGACAATGAAGTACAGCCAAACGAGCGACAGCTTTTCCATTATCTCGGACGACACCGGAACGGCAAACGGCATCAGCCTGAGCGAAACGGGCAGTACTTTTTTGCAGGGCGCGGGAATCACAAGCTATACCGCCGGCGAGGACGCCGTCGCCACCATAGACGGCGAAAAGGTTACCCGCAGCGGCAATACCATAACGCTCGACGGGGTGACTTATACGCTCAAGGCGGAGAGCACAGAGGAACAAACGGTATCGGTATCCCGGGACACGGATGCGATCTATGACCAGATAAAAAGCTTTGTGGACGATTATAACAGCCTGATAGAAAGCATCAACGAAAAAATCTCGGAAGATTACGACAGGGACTATCCCCCCTTGACCGATGACCAGAAGGAGGAAATGTCGGAGGATGAGATTGAGGCATGGGAGAAAAAAGCGAAAACAGGCTTGCTGGAAAACGACTCCACTCTGGAAAGCATTCTCAGCAGCATGCGCTCGGCCCTGTATCAGTCCGTAAGCGGAGTCTCCACACATCTCACGGAAATAGGAATCACGACAAGCGGTAATTATCAGGATAAGGGGAAACTGGAAATCGACGAGGACGCGCTGAGAGAAGCCATTGAATCCGACCCGGAAGAAGTGATGAATTTATTCTCCCGGCAGTCTTCCTCCTATCCGGGTACATCGACCGTACGCAGCCTTACGTCCTCCCAAAGAAGCACGAGAACCAGTGAAGAAGGCCTCGCATATAAGCTCTACGACATCCTGCAGGACAATATTTCCACTTATACGGGGCTTGACGGGAAAAAAGGAAGCCTGCTTGAAAAGGCGGGGCTTGTAGGCGACGGTACGGAATATACCAACACCTTGTCAAAACAAATCGACGAATATGACGACGAAATTGATGCCATGGAAGAAAGGCTCGATGAAAAGGAGGACTACTACTATAACAAGTACTCCCTTATGGAAACGTATCTGAACCAGATGAACAATCAGATCAGCGCGCTGCAGTCGTACCTGTCATAGGAGGAGTCGTGTGAAAAATCACACGATTCCTTTAATAAAGGCGCGCCGCTCGCAAAAATGCGGCAACCGCGGCATATGCCATTAACCTCCATTCGCTTGTGAGGTTAAAGGATTGATTTGTGCGCTAAGCGGAGCGAATGGAGGTTACTATGAATTCGACGGCTCTCCGGTACGCGGATTTCCTGCAAAAAAAACGGGAGATCCTTGAATCCATACATCAAAATACAATAGCCCAGTCACAGGCCCTCGAAAGCAAGGATGACGATTTACTGGAAAAGCTATTGAAAGAGCGCGGGGAATCCATAAAAAGCTTCGCGCAAATCATGTGTTTGTCCAAAGAAATTTTCAGAGAAGACAAAGACGACGAAATCATCAAAAAGGAGCAGGAAATCGACTCTTTGGTTCAGAATATCCTCCGTATCAACGGTGTCAACGCGGAAAAAGCCGAAAGCCGAAAAAGCGATATTGCCGGCGACATAAAGAAGCTCAAACTGAGCAGAAATCCCATGCGGAACAAATTCTTTAAGAAAATGCCTCAGCGGTTTGGATACTTTATCGACAAAAGAATATGAATTGCTGCAAAGGTGCAAACCATAAAAAATAATCAAAAAAAGTGTTAAGTCCCGGGGGAAAGCGGACGATATATTATATAGACAATCGAATAAAAGTTGTTGAGTAAATATATCAGGGACGGGCTTACAATTCCGGGATTTTTTGCAGGACGCAAAAAATTGGGAAAGCGGCTCGTTTTTTATTTTACCCGTCTGAGAATTTAGCTTCCTGATGGTGTAGATACTGCATAAGTCCGGGGCGCAAAGTGAAAAACGGAGGCGTCAAGGAGGAGAGCTATGCTGGTGTTGGGGAGAAAACCCGGTGAGTATGTGATCATTGATAACAGTATCATGGTAAAGGTGGTAAAAAGCGAGAAAGGCGATTTGAGGCTTGCCATAGATGCCCCGGAAAAAATAAGAATCCTGCGGGGCGAAGTATACGAGCAGGAAAATCCCAAAAAGGCGGAATAACCTTTATAATAATGGACCAGGGATGGGCTGATTTGCGCGTCGACGCCGGCAGGATGCCGGAAGAAAACGCCGGATCGGCCCTTTTTATTTTTTTGATGCAGCGTCTTATATGCTTCAGTTCCAACAAGGCCGGGGTCTTTCCGGTCAAACCAAAGTTATGATAGACAGTACGGCTTCCCGGGAGCCTGAGCGTCTGTTATATAAAACCGGCAAACGCGGAAAAGGAAGTCCGCGTAAAAATGCAAGGAGGTAATTGATTATGAGAATCAACAGCAACATCGCGGCCTTAAACACCTTAAACCAGCTTTCCAAAAACGAGAAAGCGACCAACAGCTCCCTCGCGAAGCTGTCTTCGGGCCTTCGCATCAACAGCGCCGCGGACGACGCGGCGGGTCTTGCCATCAGCGAAAAGATGAAGGGGCAGATCCGCGGCCTCGACAAGGCAAGCAGCAACTCGGAGGACGGTATTTCAATGGTCCAGACCGCCGAAGGCGCCCTTACGGAAACAGAAAGCATACTCCAGAGGATGAGGGAGCTCGCCGTCCAGGCTTCTTCCGATACCAACACGGATGACGACAGAGCAAACATTCAGGATGAAATGTCCCAGCTGATCGACGAGATCGACCGTATCAGCAACACCACGCAGTTTAACAACATGAACCTGCTTGACGGTTCGATGAGCGGCCAGGTCGCGGCGGACGCGGCGAATGTCCTGACCAATACCGCGCTTTCGTCCTCTACAACGGGCACCGATTTGCTTACCGCCCTTACGGACGACAACGGCGCTAATCTTGGCATCGAGGAAAACGACATCATCAATATCTCATGGGCGGTCAACGGGGAACTGCAAACCGCCTCGGTAACGGTGGGTTCGTCTACCGACTTGACAACTCTTTTGGGCAATATTACGGATACCACCGGCGCCCTGGACAGCGGAGACATCACCGTTACCTCGGGCACAGCCGGATATGCGGGGGCTGTCGAAGGCTTAACTTTTGAAGTCACCGACGCGGAAGGCAATAAAAAAACCGACGCCTCCGACATTCTGTCCTCCTTTGCCGAAACCACTGCGGCAAAGAACGCAAAGCTGGTTGACAGTCGCGCCACTCTTCAGATCGGCGCCAACGCGGGCCAAACCATGAAAATCAGCATCGGAGACATGGGTTCGGACGCCCTCGGCATCACAAATCTGGACCTCTCTACCCAGGATGGTGCGTCTGTTGCAATCTCGGTAATAGACGAAGCCACCCAGAAGGTATCGTCACAGCGCTCCTATCTCGGCGCCGTTCAGAATCGCCTCGAGCACACCATAAATAACCTTGACACAGCCTCGGAGAATTTAAGCTCCGCGCAATCCCAGATCGCAGACGTCGATATGGCTGCCGAAATGATGACATACTCAAAGAACAGCGTCCTGTCGCAGGCGGCCCAGGCGATGCTCGCGCAGGCAAACCAGCAGCCCCAGCAGGTTCTGCAGCTGCTCCAGTAGCATAGTGTCTCGGGGGATATCCGATGCCCCCTGGGGAGTGTCGACTTTGTCGACACTCCCGGTAAAAAGGCCTTAATTCTTAAGGCCTTTTTACCGAGATAAGAAACTTTATGGGGGAATAAAAATGCCACTGAATACGCCATGTAAGCAATATATGGAAACCTCCATATTTACTTCAAGCCCGGAGGAACTGACGCTCATGCTGTACAACGGGCTGATCAAATGGATCATGCAGGCACAGCTTTCCATAGTTGGAAAGGATATGGGCAAGGCCCACGATTATATAGTCAGGGCAAAAAAAATCCTTTTAAACTTCGAGAATACCCTGGACATGAAATACGAGGTTTCCAAAAGCCTGTTATCGATGTATGAATATATGGTAAAGCGGCTGACCGAGGCAAATATAAAGAAGGATACGGGTATCCTTGCAGAGCTTCTCATCCTTGCAAAAGAGATGAGGGATACCTGGTCCCAGGCTATGAAAATCGCCAAACATCCGGGCAGGGTTTTGCCCAAAAGCGGAGGGACTCCGATGAAGAATCCCTTGGAATAAAACCTCTCTGCCTGTATTTTGGCATCGTCGTCTGTAACAAAGAACAGGGGTGTCTCGAAATGCATATCCATGCATTTTGCGACACCCCTGTTCTTGTTTATGGGAGAAGGATTATTTCATGCTGTCGCGGTGGTCCGCTTCATCCTTGATCTCGTGGCGCATGGCGTCTAAGGCGTGCTGCCTCCGCACATTCTTGTCGCCGAGCTCTTGTTTCATTTTTTTGTCCGAGCTTTTTTCGATCGCCTCGTCCGCGAGATGAATGTTTCGGATGGTCGCGTCGATATTTTTCTGAATATTTTCCACATTGTCACTGCGGTTATCCGGATTGTGTTTCAACGTTCACAGCTCCTCCTGATCAAATACTTAGATAATTAGTATTTTATCAATTGCCGCCCGCTATCAAAAGGAAATTTTACCATTTGTCCTGCGATCTCAATGGCTTAAATGATCCAGGACGTCCGCGATCTGCGCATCTGTAAGCGCACCGGCGCCCTTCATGTCCATGTGCATTCTGGCGTTGAACTCGACGTCCTCGCAGAGATTGAACGCCTTTCTCAAATCGGCGCCGGCGGCAAGGATGCCGTGGTTTTGCATCAGCACGGCGGGGGATTGCTTCAGCTTTTCGGCCACCGCGTCGGCGAGCTCGGCCGACCCCGGCCTGAAAAACGGAGTGATAGCCACATTTCCCGCCGACATCAGGTAGGCCCCGGTGTAAGGAGGCATAGCGCTTAAGTCCCCCTCACGGCACAGTAAGCCGACCTGAATGGAATAATAGGAGTGGAGATGGATCACCGCGCGCATGTCGGGGCGGGCCTTGTACGCCTTTATGTGAAGAGCTGTTTCAATGGACGGCCGGACGTCTCCCTCATAGGTGCCGTCCATACGGACCGAAACCAGATCTTCCGGCCTTAAATCGTCGAGCGAGCAGCCGGTCGGCGTGATATAGATCCGGTCGCTCTCCCTTGCGCTGATATTCCCTCCGGCACCGCAGACCAATCCTCTTTTGTAAGCCAAAGCGGAGAAAAAACAGACCTGCGTCTTCAGATCGATATGCAACATTTCATTCATTCCGTCCTTCCGATTGGGCTTGAATTGCCCGATTCGACACCATTTATTATATGTGAAAATTGTTAAAATGTAAACTAGAGTGACAAAAAAATGACAATATTTCGCCTTTTTTGCCCATTAATGCAACTTTTTCAAAAAAATATCCCCCAAAAGCATTGCCTGTGTATTATCGATTGTGTTATGCTGTTGATGAAAAAGGCAAACGATCCAATTCATGCAAATTGACCCGCATGTTCAAACCGGCAGAGCAACAAAATAAAGCAGCTGAAAATACAATGAAATTCAACTGGAGAACTCCGGCAAAGATCATAAGCGCCGCGTTGATTGGCAGATAAGGGTATACGAAGTCCGCTCCTGCAGGTGGGGACCGAGCTTACACGGGCGTTGCCGAGGCGGCTTGGTTTCACGCTTAAAGGGGGAGTGGGCGGCGAAAACGGACAATAGCTTAGAAAATAGTTTAGGGGGATATGGATGTTTAGAAACTTAAATGAAGACCAGTTGAGCGAAAAAGCAAATAAACTCAGGGCGGATATTCTCAAAATGCTCTGCGAGGCGGGATCCGGACACACGGGAGGCGCGCTGTCAAGCATTGATATTGTAACGGTGCTGTACAATAAAATCATGAACATCGACCCGAAGAATCCGACCTGGGATAAGCGGGACAGGTTTGTTCTGTCAAAAGGGCACGGCTGCGTGGCTTTATACGCGGTGCTTGCCGACTGCGGGTACTTTCCGGAGGAGGAGCTTAAGACGCTGCGAAAATACGGGAGCATATTGCAGGGGCATCCGTACATGCACAAGACTCCCGGGTTCGACGTGTCGGCAGGCTCGCTGGGTCAGGGCTTGTCCGTCGCCGTCGGCATGGCGCTCGCCGCCAGGATGGACGGAAAGGATAACCGCGTATACTGCCTGATGGGCGACGGCGAAAACCAGGAAGGCCAGATCTGGGAGGCGGCCATGGCGGCGGGGCACTACAAGCTTGACAATCTTTGCGGCATTCTGGACAACAACGGGCTGCAGATCGACGGCAAGGTGGAGGATGTCATGAACATCGAGCCGATCGCCGACAAATGGAAAGCCTTTAATTGGAATATCGTAGAAATCAATGGGCACGACGTAAAGGAGATCGAGAAGGCGTTTATGGCCGCGGCTGAATATAAAGGCAAGCCGACTCTGATTTTGGCGCATACCGTCAAGGGCAAGGGCGTCTCCTTTATGGAAAACGTGAGCTCATGGCATGGGGCGGCTCCAAATAAAGAGCAGCTTGAAACCGCGCTTAATGAGCTTGGATTTTAATGGAGGAGAAAACTGTAATGTTAAAATACAGACTGAATGTTGATCTGGACAGCCCCAAAAAGGTGCCGACAAGGGACGGATACGGCTTGGGACTGGTGGAAGCGGCGCGCAAAAATCCGGACGTTGTGGCAATCGGCGCGGACATCACCGCGTCGACAAGGGTGGACTGGTTCCAAAAGGAATTCCCGGAGCGGTTTATCAGCGTCGGCATCGCCGAACAGAACCAGATGTGTATCGCGGCCGGCATGAGCCTGATGGGCAAGATCCCGTTTGTCTGCAACTACGGCGTGTTTCTCGCGGGGAGATCGTGGGATCAGATCAGGACGACCGTGTGCTACAACAACCTAAACGTTAAGCTGGGCGGCGCGCACGGCGGAATCTCGGTCGGAGCCGACGGCGCGACCCATCAGGCGCTGGAAGAGATCTCGCTGATGAGATGCCTTCCGAACATGAAGGTCATCGTGCCCGCGGACTCGACGGAGACCAGAAAAGCGACGCTTGCGTGCATGGATATCGAAGGACCCGTCTATATCCGCTTCGGGCGGGAGAAGGTGCCCGTCATCACGGACGACGACACGCCGTTTGAGATCGGCAGAGCGTATTGCTGCAGGGAAGGCTCGGACGTCACCATCATCGCCTGCGGCGCCATGGTGTATGAAAGCCTCGTCGCGGCGAGGATACTGGAGAAGGCGGGCGTCAGCGCGGAAGTGATCAATAATCACACCATAAAGCCGATCGACAAGGAGACCATCGTCGAGTCGGCGCGCAGGACCGGGGCGGTTGTGACGGTCGAGGAGCATCAGGTCATGGGCGGCATGGGCAGCGCGGTTTCCGAGGTGCTGGCGGAGCACTGTCCCGTTCCCGTTAAAATGATCGGGATCATGGACCGGTTCGGCGAGTCGGGCGATCCGGACGTGCTTATGGAGGCATTCGGATTGACCGGGAAAAGCATTGCGGGAAAGGTCAAGGAGATGCTTCGCCGCTGAAAAGCCGCGCGGTCAAACCCCTTTGGAAAAGGGATATCATCCGGGCAGACAATTGATAATAAGAGATAAAGGGGCGCGCCGCCTTCCGTTTTTTCAAAAACGTTTTGCGGCGCGCCCCTTTACATAATCGGGAGCTATTGTATCTTTCCCCGAAATCAGCCGGCCATTGATCCGCGCAGAGCGGCGGTAGCCTCCGCATCCACCCTCTCTATGGCCTCGTCGATTACGACGCCGTAGAGCTCGCGCGCCTTATGGGGGCTGACCTTTCCGTTCTGAACGTCGTCGAGTACCATCGCGGGGTCGCGCTCGAGGGGGTTGCCCATGCCGCCCGAGCCGGGGGTGAGCGCGCTTAAAATATCGCCTTTTTTGAGCGGGAAATCGGATACGCGGCCGGAGGGGAGACGGTATTCCTCCGGCGTGCCGGGATTTACCACGAAAGCGCCGACCGCGCCGTCCCCTCCGCCGCAGAGCCCCCAGGGGGCAATGTGCTGGCGGTCGGCGTGGGAGCCGAACAGTGCGTCCTGTATCATCAGGTAGTCGCGCCTGATGCCGAGGCCTCCGCGGAACTTGCCCGCCCCGCCGGAGTCCTTGCGCACCTCGTAGCGGTCGACGAGCAGGGGATATTCGTTCTCCAGGCACTCGACCGGCAGATTGGAGGAGTTCGTCACGTGCACCTGAACGCCGTCAAGGCCGTCCTTGTTGTATCTTGCGCCGAAGCCGCCTCCGACGGTCTCCGGATAGACGAAAAATTTGTTCCTCTGCTCGTCGTGGCCCGATATGACGACCGATTGTACGACGCTGCAGCAGCCGGCCATGATTTTTCTCGGGTCTATCCGGCCCAAAGCGCCGAAGACGACATCCGCGACACGCTGACAGGTATCGGTCCGTGCGCCGACCGATGCGGGCGGCAGGGGATTTACGATGCAGCCCTCCGGGGCGTAGATGGTGATGGGGCGGTAAAAGCCGCCGTTCGGGGGCAGCGTCGGGTCTACAATTGCCTTGAGCGCATAGTAGACCGTCGCCTTGAGCGCGTTGTCTACGACGTTTATGGCGCCCTTGACCTGCTTTGAGGAGCCGGTGAAGTCAAGGTGTATGGTGTCGCCCCTGACGCTGACCTTTACCTTGATCTTGAAAGGTACGCCGATGTCGATGCCGTCGTCGTCCATCCAGTCCTCGAACTCGTAGTCGCCGTCGGGCAGAGCGGCGATACCGGCGCGCATCTTTCGTTCCCCGTAGTCCACAAGCTCCTGCATCCCGGAAAGCACGGTCTCTTTGCCGTATTTGTTCAGGATGTCGACCATCCTGTTGCAGCCGATGGTGTTGCCGGAGACCTGGGCCAGGATATCGCCGGTCCTTTCGAAGGCGGTGCGGCAGTTCAGCATGATGATGTCCATGATGTCCTGATCGAGGACGCCCGCGTTTAAGATCCGGACCGGCGGAATGCGCAGTCCCTCCTGAAAGATGCTGGTGCTGTCGCCGGAGGCTCCGCCCGCTACGCGGCCGCCGATGTCGGAATGGTGGGCGATATTGGCGACGAAGGCGACGATCCCACCGTCATAGAACACGGGCGAGGCCACGGTGATGTCCGGCAGATGGCTGCCGCCGCCGGTGTAAGGGTCGTTGGCTATAAACATGTCCCCGGGACGCATCGAATCGAGCGGAAATTTCTTCTTTATTTCCGAAACGATGCCGAGCATCGAGCCGAGATGCACGGGGATGTGCTCGGCTTGGGCTATGGTCGTGCCGTCGACGTCGAAAATGGCGCACGAGCAGTCCTTTCTTTCCTTGATATTGGTGGAATAGGCCGTCCTGATAAGGATGGTGCCGATCTCCTCGGCGACGGACATGAAAGCGTTGCTCAGCACCTCCACGACAATCGGATCCACCTTTTTCTGATTGTTCATATCGATTACCTCCCGTGTGCGTCCGGACACGCTATCATGATATTTAAGTATTTGTCTACCTCCGCAGTATATCCCGGCGGAATAAGGGCGGTGGCGCACATCTCCTCGATCACGGCCGGACCGTTGATGACGTTGCCGCACCCGAGCCTGTCGCGGTCGTATATTTCAGTCGGCGCAAAGCCGCCGCTTTCCTCGAAATACACGCTTCTCCGACCGATCACGGCGGCGGACGGGTCCTTTCCCCCGAAGGGATGCTCCTTAAGCCTTATTGTCGACACACGGCCGAGCGCCGTGACGCGGAAATTCACCACCTGTATGACCGCGTTCTCGCGGCAATAGCCGTATTCGCGCTTATGCTCAAGGTTAAACTGCCTGTGAATACCGGCTATGGTGTTTGCATCGATTCTGTCGTCGGTGATTTCGATGGAAAGCTCAAAATTCTGGCCGAGATACCGCATATCGGCGCGCTTTACGATGACGCGCTGCTTTTCGGGGATATTCTCCTTTTCGAGCCAGCGCATGCCCTCCGCCACAAGATCCTCCAGGGTTTGGTTCATGACCTCCAGATTATCCTCTTCAAATTTGAGGATACTGGTCCTTACATAGTCCGAGCGGATATCCGAGGCCAAAAGGCCGATGGCGCAGAGGATGCCGGGATTCGAGGGGATCATCACGCGGCGGATGCCGAGCTCCTTTACGACGGACGCGGCGTGGAGAGCGCCCGCGCCTCCGAAGGCCATAAGGACGAACTCGCGCGGGTCGTATCCGCGTTCCACGGATACGATGCGGATGGCACGCGCCATGTTGGAGTTGACGACGGCGATGATGCCGCGGGCCGCGTCCAGAGCGCTCATGCCGAGGGGCTTCGCGAGCTGTTCCTCGATGGCTTCCAGAGCCGACTTCTCGTCTATCTTCATCCTGCCGCCGAGGATATACTCCGGATTGAGCCTGTGCAGCACCACGTTTGCATCGGTCACCGTCGGGAGGGTACCCCCTTTCGAATAGGCGATGGGGCCGGGAACGGCGCCGGCGCTTTCCGGGCCGACCTTGAGCATCCCGCCGCTGTCCACCCAGGCGATGCTGCCGCCGCCCGCGCCCACGGCCGTTACGTCGGTCATCGGTACGCGCACGGGGAAGTCGGCTATGGCCTTGGTGGTCGTCTGTCTGGGCGAGTTGTTTTCGATCAGGCAGACGTCGGTGCTGGTGCCGCCCATGTCGAAGGTGATGAAATTCTTGACGCCCGAGGCCGCGGCGATATAGTTTGCGCCGGAGACGCCGGCGGCGGGGCCGGACAGGGCGGTCCGGATCGGATGATCAAAGGTGGTTTCAATGGACATCAGGCCGCCGTTCGACTGGTTGATATACGGCGTGAGATTCATGCCCATATCGCGGACACGCTTTTTGAACATGGTCGCATATCTGCCGACGATCGGGCCTATGTAGCTGTTCAGCGCGGTCGTGCTCATGCGCTCGTATTCCCGATATTCCGGCAGCACGTCGCTCGATATGGAGACATACGCCTCGGGGTGACGCTTTTTTATGACCTCGGCGATGATCTTCTCATGGACCGGGTTTATATAGGCGTGAAGCAGACATACGGCATAGGAGACGACGCCGAGCGCTTTGAGCTCGTCCACCACCCTTTCAACCTCTTCGCGGTCGATGGACTTCAGCACCTCGCCGTTGTAGAGGAGCCGTTCG
The DNA here is from genome assembly GCA_002423435.1 of Clostridiales bacterium UBA6114. Lineage (GTDB taxonomy): Bacteria > Bacillota > Clostridia > Oscillospirales > Butyricicoccaceae > UBA6114. Next base: position 99,631 of record DIWE01000023.1, on the reverse strand, counting down.
TCCACCTCTTTTCTGAAACGCTTATAGATGATCGGCACCGGCTTATCGACCTGAACGTCGTAAAGCGACGGCCGCGTCTGCCGCGCAAGCTCGATTAAGTCCCCGAAGCCCCGGGTCGTGATGATGCCGGTCCGGCAGCCCTTGCGCTCCAGCGTCGCATTGGTGGCGACGGTTGTTCCGTGGGCAAGGTATACGACGCTTTCGGCGGTTATGCCGTTTTGCTCCATGATCTGCATAATGCCGTCGGCTATGGCCTCGGACGGATCCGACGGGGTGGAGGGAAGCTTATGGACGCTCACCTCCTTGGTGTCCTGATCGAACAGGCAGACATCCGTAAACGTTCCGCCAACGTCTACTCCAATTTTATAGCTCACTTTCTCACCTCAAATGAAGACTTGTAGTATTTTAAGCGCACTTTTACAAGCCCCCGCAAAAACGGGGACCGTTGGGGTTTTATTTATGCCGTTATTTGATATCGGAGCTTCTTATGACCCTGCCGGCGGCGTTTCCGATGAACACGCCGTCTTTGGCGGCGAGAACGCCGTTAACAAAAACGTAGTCTATGCCGGTCGCCTTTGCCGACGGAGCGTCGAAGGTGGAATTGTCGCGGAAATTGTCCCAGTCTATGATGACGAGATCGGCCTTGAAGCCCTCCTTTATGGCGCCGCGGTCGGCGACACGGTAGCAGCGGGCGGTCTTATAGGTAAATTTCGCGACTGCGTCCGGAAGGGTGAGCAGGCCGGTTTCCTTTACGTAGAAATCGAGTATGCGGGCAAAGCTTCCGAGATACCGCGGATGGCTGCTGACCTGATTGGGCGCTCCGTCGCTGCATATCATGCAGCGCGGGTGGGTGATGATCAGATAATTTTCCTCTCTGTCCTGCAGGTCGCAGAGCATCATGACGCCGGGACCGAACCTGCGGATAATATCTATGGCGGACTTAAGCGGGTCGACGCCGGTTTCCCCGCTGATCTGCCGTAAGGTCTTATTGTTGAATTCGGGGTCGGGGCATTGCTTAACCTGGATGCCCTTTGCGCCGCCGGACTGGTTGTAGTAACAGTCCGAGGCCGGGTTTTCCTCCACCTCGGCGATGATCTTTTTGCAGCTTTCCGGGTCGGAGAGATATTCCATGACCTTCGCCGAGCCCGACATCCAGACCCAGCGGGGAAAGAGCTGATAAAGCTGGACAAAGCCCTCGATATAGGGGTATGCATCGAAGGAAATGTCGAGCCCCCCGGCTATGGCGGACTCTATCATGGCAAGCGCCTTTATGGCCTTGCCCCGGTTATGCGCGCCCATCACCTTTACATGGGAGAGCACCGAACGCACGCCGGTGCGCCGCGCGACCTCGAGCATCTCCTCTATGGCCTCGAGGGCGATCGAGCCCTCTCCGCGCCGGTGGGAGCAAAGAAGGGCGTCGTGCTTTTTTAGCACCTTTGCAAGCTCGACGATCTCCTCGGTGTCGCTGTATTTTCCGGGGAGCAGGTTTAGCCCGAGCGACATGCCGACGGCGCCGTCGCAAAGCGCCCGGTCGAGCAGATCCTTCATGGCCGAAAGCTCGCCGCTGTCCGGCTTTCGGTCCTCGGCGCCCATGACGCACATGCGCAGGGTGTTGTGGCCGACGAGCACCTCCATGTTATAGGACGGCCCCGACCGCTCGACGGCGGAGAGGTAGCCCTTCACATCCGTCCACTCCCACGGGAATTTGAGCCCGCCGGTGTGGTCGAAATAAATCGCGCGGAGCCCTTCCATGTATTTTTCGCAGTTCGGGGCGGGGGTTGCCCCGCATTGGCCCACGATATTCGAGGTGATGCCCTGCACCACGCGCAGATGGGCGTATTTTTCGTCGAACAGGCCGCCCTCGTCGTGGCTGTGGGAATCGAACATGCCCGGGATGACAAGCCTGCCCGCGGCGTCGACGACCTGCGCGCCGTCCGGCGGGTCAATGCTGCCTATGGCGGTGATCGTGTCGCCGGTGACCCTGATGTCGGCTGTAAACGGCGCCGCGCCGGTGCCGTCGACGATACGTCCGTTTTTGATGACAAGATCCATTAAGAAAAGCCTTCTTTCCAAAAAATCAGCTGATGCTTGGATATATGAGACCGGGCAGCCATTCGGAAAGCTGGGGGAAAAACGACACGGCCAGCATGATCGGGATTGCCGCGAAGAGGATGAAGGGAAGAATGGGCTTAACCATATCCACGACGGGAACGCCGGTCGTCTTTGAAGCGGCGAACAGGCACATGGCCATCGGGGGCGTAACGGAACCGATGCCGATCGCGACGAAGATGATGACGGCAAGCTGAATGAGCGAGATGTCGAGTGCCAGCGCCGCCGGCTGGAGAAGGGGCACGAACACGAGCAGCAGGATATTGCTGTCGAGGAAGAAGCCCGCGATGAAGAGCACCACATTGATGATGAGGATGACGACGATGCGGTTTGTCGAAACGCTCAGGATAAAATTGGTGACCATTTCGGGGACGTTGTTCATGATGAGGATTCTTGTGAATATGGTGGTCATCGGGATAATCAGCATCAGAGTCGCCACATTGTAAGCGCTCGTCGCAAAAACGCGGGGGATCTGCGACATCTTGAATGTGCGGTAGATAGAGACGCCGACAATCGCCGCATACAGGCAGGCGACGGCTCCGGCCTCGGTCGCGGTGAAAACGCCGGTATAGATGCCGCCGAGCACAAGCACCGGCATGATAAAGGCCGGTATGGCGGAACGCACGATCCGCCACGTGCTGATGCCCTTCTGGCGCTCGGCCGCAATCTCGACCTCGGACATGCCGGCGTACAGGCCGGTCTTTTCGGGGTGATACCATTTTTGATAGACCAGGCGGTTTATAACAAGGTAAAGGAAGGCCCACAGCACTCCGGGAATGACCGTGGCGAGAAACAGGGCGCCAACGGAAGCGGTGGTGATCGTGGCGTACAAAATCGCGTTCATATTTGGAGGGATCATATAGCCGAACGGGCTTGAGGCCGCGATAAGCGCCGCGACATATCGTTTGTCCCAGCCCTTTTCCACAAGGGGCGGGGTCATCATATTGCTGAGAACACTTGCGGTGGCGAGACCGGACCCGCAAAGCGCTCCGAAAAAGCAGGAGACCAGGGGGATGGTGGCGGTCATGCCGCCCTTTATTTTGTATAGCATCCGATCGCCAAGATCTATCAGCACCTTGGCGATTCCGCTCTTTTCAATGAAGGCGCCTGCGGCGAGAAACAGGGGAATGGCGAGCAGGGCGGGCGAGTTGCCGATGGAATAGTATGCGTTATAGGCGAAATTGCCGACGCTGTTGTGGCCGACTATCGCATAATACACGGAGCCTATCATAAAGCTGAGGGGCACGCCGAGGCCCAAAAAGATCAGTACGAGTATCAGAAGGACCGACACGCCTATGACCATTTCGTGAGCCCCCTCGCTGTTTTGATTGCGTTTATGACGAAATAGACTGCCATTCCGGTCATGCCGACAAACAGCAGGCCGTGAACCGGCCACATCGGAAAGCCGACGGCGGCCGAACGCAGGTCGCGCTTGATCGAATTTTGCAGAAACTGATATGTAAGGGGCACGAAATAGATCGTTATCGCGGAGGAAAGGATCAGGTTTACAAGATTGATCGCCTGTTTTACCCGCTCCGATTTGATCACCATATGGATCAGGTCGATTTTGATCATGTTGTCCTCTCTGGCGACAAGGATGCAGCCGATCCAGACCAGAGCGACCATCAGCATGGTGGGAAGCTCTTCCCATCCCCCGAGATTGAGGTGAAGGAAATACCGGGATATGACGGTGACTATGATAATTGCGGCGAGCAGCATAAAAATTGTGCCGCAGACATTCTCGATGATTTTTTTAACGACTTTGTCGATCTTTTTCAGAAGATCCACGCAGTGAGCACCACCTTTCAGCATAGAAAAGGGAGGGACCGGAAAACCGGAAGGACGGATATGGAGACCGCCCTCCGGACCGGACACAATCAGGAAAAATCAATCGGCCAGGACGGCCATGATCTGATCGAACAGGTCTTTTCCGATGAGCTCGGAAAGATTGCTGTCGAGGGTTCGGGCATATTTGACCCATTCGGCGCGGTCGGCTTCGGTAAGCTCATAGACCTCGACGCCCTGTTCCTGCATGGCGGTTTTGGCCTTGGCGCGGAAGTCGTCGAGAAGCTCGTTTTCATAGGCGACGGCATCCCAGGATGCGTTCCATACGATCTCCTGGAGATCGGCGGGCAGCTTGTTGTAAATTTCGTCGTTGACCATGAAGTTAAAAAGGGAAATCTGCCAGTCGAGCAAAGTGAAATATTTGCATTGTTCATAATATTTGTTCATGAGAAAGACGGTATCGGAGGTCTCGGTGGCGGTTATCGTGCCGGTCTGAAGGGCGGTGTAGATTTCGGTGGGAGGCATGACGGCTATGGTGGAAACGCCGCCGAAGAAGCTGTTTACCACTTTATCCTCATAGGTCCTGATGATGAGGTCCTTCATGTCGGAGGGAACCTTTACGGGATGGGCGGAGTTTGCGAGGCCGCGGGCCATGCCGCTGCCCTGCCCGAGACATTTGACGCCGTATTCGGCCATGATGGAGGAATTGATCTTAAACAGTTCGCCGTCCGGATTGCCGAGGTTTTTTCTGATGTCCTCATAGTCGTCCCAGATAAACGGGAAGCCCTTCCAGGCGAAGCGGGGGTCGAAGGTGGAAAATCCGTTTCCGTAATAAACCTCGAGCTCGCCGTTGACCATGGCCTGGAACAGCTCGGTGTCGCCGCCGATGACGGAGTTATAATAGGGGGTGATCACAAGACGGCCGGCGGCCTTTTCGTTTACGTCGTCACAGAATTTCTGAATGGTGAGGCCCCAGGCGTTCCAGTCGGGATTGGCCTTGGGATCGACGCAGGTGGTGCCGAGTCTCCACTGGATCGCTTCCGCGGGGGCGGATGTCGCGGGCGCAGAGGACGGGGGCGCGGAGGTAGCCGTAGTGCCGGAAGAGCCGCCGGAACATGCTGCGAGAGATAATGCCGTTGCGAGAACCAGAAGAATTGCCGCAAATTTTCTCACTCTCATAATAATCCTCCTTATATTTTTGGAACGGTTAGTTCCTTCTCTTAACCGGGGTTTCGGCGGGGCTTTGTTCAGTATTTGCGTATGTAGCCGACATGGGCGCATATGGACTGCCGCGCGATTTCCACGTATTCGCTGCCGATGTCCATCCGGAACATGAATTTGAGTATGGCCACGGTTTCGACCGCCTGCATGTCGAAGCCCATCATGGGCTTATAGCCGAGCTCCATCGCCCGTTTTACAAGCTTTGTCTCCGGCGGGTTGTTTACGACGTCGAGCATGCAGACGTCCTTTCTGAAATGCTCCATAAAAGAAAGGTCTTCAAAATCGTAAGGACTCGCAAGGCTGCCGAGGCTCGTCGCCTGGACGAAGCAATCGGCGGTCTCGGCAGCTGCGGCCGCGTTTTCGGGCTTAAGCTCCGCGTAGCCGACCGGCATGGACGTGCTCCGGGAGATGATATCCGCGACCGCTTTTGCTTTTTCTACGGTACGGTTTAAGATGGTCAGACTTTTGGCGCCGTTTAAGGCAAACTCGGCCGCTATGGCCCCGCTGATCGCGCCCGCGCCGATCATCATAATGTTTTTGCCGGAAACGTCGTATTTTTCCCTGATGGCGCCGACGACGCCGATGCCGTCGAAGCCCCTGCCCTCCAGGGAGCCGTCGGAGTTTATGCGCACCGCGGTGATTTCGCGGAAGGTATTCGAATAATCGTCAATTTTGTCGAGCAGGGGAATGATCTCCTGTTTCAGGGGCGTCGAGAGAATAAAACCGGGACATTTGAGATATTTCCTGACGAATCGGATAAAATCGGGGAGCTCGCCGGAACGCACCCTGATGGGCAGCATGACGGCGTTTATGCCGTGGGCGTCGAAGATCCTGTTGGCGCACGGCGGACAGGTGGCGTGAAACACAGGGTCCGCGATCAGGGGGACGACCTGTGTTTCGTGGGGATTCATCAGCAACAGATTCATTTTCCTCCTCCTTTGTCACAACCGGAATAGAGTGGCGAAATCCATGGCGCGGGGCAAAATCGTAAAAAAAAGAGACGCGGTTTTGATGATTTCGGCATATCATACAAGGCTTGAGGATGAAATGCTGAGATTTATCGTTTGATTTTATATTAACAGCGTTTTTTGACCCGCGCAAACACCAAACGTATTTTACGCGCCACAACACCAATGCTGTGGTGACGAAATATAGTTCTGTTTTTTTGGGATATTTGCCCGCAGGAGCTGTATTTACACGGCGAAAAATGAATGATATGATTTTAATAACGACACGTAAATAACGCTTCGGGGGGAAAGGCAATGAAAAAGCAGATCATAGCGGTGATAGGCGCGGGGAGCGGCGGCCAGTGCATGGCGGCGCATTTTGCAATGGAGGGGTACCCCGTAAGGCTCCAGGATATCGACGAGGGGAAGATCGCGGCCCTTAAAGCGGCGGGCGCGATAAAGCTCTCCGGCGCGCTCGGCGGGGAGGGGAGGCCGGCGCTCGTCACGTCGGATGCCGGCGAAGCGGTGCGCGGCGCGGACATCATCATGGTTGTCACGACGACCGACGCCCATCATGCCGTCGCAAAAGCGATTGCCCCCTTTGTCACGCCGGAGCAGATCATCGTACTCAGTCCCGGGCATGCCGGCGGCTGCCTCGAAATGATGAACGTGCTCTCGGCATGCGGCGTGCTTAAGCTGCCGCCCGTCGGCGAATGCCCCACGCTGATCTACGGCTGCCGCCAGAACGCGCCCGGGGACATCTTTGTGACGGGTGTGAAAAAGAGCGCGTCCATAGCCTCCATCCCGCCGGAAAACGCGGCAAAGATCGTGGAGGCGCTGGGCGGCTTTTATCCGCAGCTCAAGGCCGCGCCGAACGTATTGAGCTCCACTCTGTCCGGCACGGGCTGCCTGCTCCACGTGATACCGACGGTCATGAGCGCCAATAAGATCGACGCGGGCGTCTCCTTTGATTTTTATATGGAGGGTATCACCGAAAGCGTGGCGGAGCTCATCGAGCGGGCGGACTCGGAGCGGCTCGCGGTGGCCGCGGCCATGGGGGCGGCCCCGAAATCCCTGCGCACATGGCTGAAAGACGCGTACAGCCTCCGGGAGGACACGCTTTACAACATGCTTCAGGCAAACAAGTCGTATGTCGGGACCAAAAGCCCGAAAAACTATTCGCACCGTTTCGTGGTCGAGGACATTGCCTGCGGGTTTGTGCCGATCTCCTCGTTCGGGAAGGCCTTCGGAGTGCCCACCCCGGTCGTCGACGCCTTTATCCTGCTCGGCAGCATACTCTGCGGCACGGATTATATGAAGACCGGCCGCTCGGTGGATAATCTGGGGCTTGCGGGCAAAACGCCGGAAGAGATTATCGCGCTGCTTACGTAAGCTAAGATAAAAAACGCAGCTGATGCCCCGCGCACAGCGGGGCATCAAGCTGCGTTTTAGACTGTCAAATGCTTATCCACTCGGGCGCAGAGCCTATCCTTAAATTGCCTGTGGTGTGCGTATCCGCAATATTGCAGATTAGTCTGTTCTCTCAGAATAAAGCGCTTTGCCCACATTTGCATTATGTAATTTTTCTATACACGGCCTGCAAACATATTCGTTACCGATCTGCACAAGGTTTACAGCCGAATTACAAAAATGGCAACCGGAGACAGGCTTTTGAAGCATAATCTTATCCGATTCTAAAATCAAGTCTATTTCGTCTTGTTCTTTGATGTTGAGCGCTTTTCTGTACTCGATTGGGAGAACAATACGTCCTATGTGCAATACCATTTATCATAAAATCAAGGGGTGATTGATTTTATGATAAGTTATGATCCGTTCTGGAACACGATAAAGCGTAAGAACATTTCGACGTATACATTGAGGGAAAAGTACAAAATAAGCCCTAATACTTTAACCCGGATGCGGAAAAACAAATATTTGAGTATGAGAACGATTGAAGACTTTTGTAGAATACTGGATTGCCGTTTGGAAGACATAGCCGAATACATACCCGACTGAATAAGCAAAATCCCCTATTTAACTTGTCTGTGTAGGGCTGGCATGGCATCTAAGCTATGCCAGCTTTCGCTATATATTGTGTTTTTGGTTTTGCATGGTCGCCGAGGGTTAGGCAAAACACTGAATTCACCCCCTCTTTACTTTTTCTTTATGCCCAATATTGAGCATACCATATATGTCCATTATAGGGCATAATTGAGAAAAGTAAAGGGGTGAATTAAATGATTTCATACGCCCCGCTATGGAAAACGATGAAAAGAAAAGGCGCGACAACCTATACACTGAGGAATAAAGGCAAAGATGAAAATATCAGCGGTTCAACATTACTGCGGTTACAAAATAACCAATCGGTTTCTACAAATACGCTGAATTCGCTTTGTAAAATTCTTGATTGCAAATTATCTGACATAGCCGAATACATACCCGACTGAACAAACAAAATCCCCGTGATCGCCATAAGGCAAAAACGGGGATTTTCTCTGCTGTTTCATACCAAGGCGCGTCTTTCATGTTTTTTCGGAATATCCGAAAGAGCGATAGAGCGCGTCTTTTGATCTGTGGAAAGGGGATTCCCTCTCGAAAGGCTGTCGGTTTTGTCAGAGGTCGGAGCCGACCTCGCTTTTCAGGCGGCGAAACACGTCCGTCGCCGCCTCGATGAATTCGGCCGCGGCGTCGGAGAGATAATGCTCCCTGTTATAGGCGATGACAAGGGTGCCGAGGGTGGCCGGGTCGTTTAATGGGAAAAAATGCACCGGGGCCGGGCCCTTTGAGAACATTCGGAGATATTCGACGAACATCTCCGAATACACCGTTATGCCCATGCCGGCGCAGGAAAGCTCATAAAGCGTCTCTATCGACTCCATTTGGAGGACGGACCTGATCTTGATATCGTTCTGGCGGATATGTCTTTCGAATATGGTGCGTGTCCGGTTGCCCGGAGGCTGCATCAAAAAGGGGCAGCCGGAAAAGGCCTTTACATCCACACCGGAGGAGAACTGTTTGATCTTTGCTTCGCTGTCGCTGCTGAACAGCTCGGTCATCAGCTTATGCGGGACGCCGAGAAAAACGCGCTCCTGAAGGATTTCAACGGTCTCTACCTCATCGAGGAGGATGGGGGCCAATCCGACGAAAAGATCGATCTTTCCGTGGAGCAGGCTCTCCTGAAGCAGGCGGAAACCGCCCTCAACGATCGAGATGTCCACATAGGGGTGGGAAGCCATGAAATCGGGTAGGATCTTGGGCAGGAACACGCGGCCTCTGGTGTGCGATATGCCGACGGTGAGCTGGCCGCGCTTGTGTTTTCTGATGTCGTCCATCTCGGCGGCTATCTGACGGTTTAAGTCCAGGATCTGCGTTACGGAGCGGAGAAGCCGGGTCCCGGCGTACGTGAGGCTCAAAGACGGCGAACGGTTAAAAAGCTGCACGCCGAGTTCCTTTTCGAGGCGCAGGATATGGTTACTGAGCGACTGCTGCGAAATCATCAGCCGTTTGGCCGCTTTTGTTATATTCAGCTCCTCGGCCACGGTCACAAAGTACTGGATATTCAGAAGATTCATCCGCCAATTTCCCCCCGCGGCGTTGCCGGGGCCCACCGGTCAGCCGTCGTAAAATTCAGGAATTTTTTTGCCCTGCATGAGATAGGGCGTCATGTCCTTTATGCGGTAGGCAAACCACTTGCGGTTATAACACTCGTCCGGTTTGCAGGGAGAGTCGGTCTCGCAGGGCATGCCGTTCGGGAATTCCTCGCTTAAAAAGTGGAGCCAGTGGCTTGTCTCGAACCCCTTTACGATGGCGAAGCTCTCCCAGAGCGGGCCTTTTTCGCCCAGGTCCGTTATCGAGTGCAGCACCTCGCCGAAGGGCGGATTGTAGAGCATGTACCAGGCCGTTTTATCGCCGTATGTCTCGCGGAGCTTATTGCTTTCCCAGCCGGAGGTGTCGATGCCGACGACTCCGGGTGCCTTGCCTATTTTTGTGAAGGCGTCAAGGACCTCCTCGACGGATTTCAGCCTTTCTTTCATTTCAGGCCCTCCTTTATTATAAAAGAATCACGGGCAAAAGAAAAGAGATTTTGCCTATGGCCGCTTGGCGGCGATTATATTCTATAATTTGCGGCGTGGGTTGTAAAACAGGTATTGCATGGTGATCGGCACAACAGGGATGCTGTGGGAGGGAGTTCGGGCAAAAACTGAAGATGTCTTTCTTCCGTGTCGGTTTATCATGAATCCGCCCGAAGCCGTTGATTTGCACCATTCGGAGTGTTAAAATCCATTTATAGAATATCTTTTGCAGGTCTGATATTCGATTTGCGCTTAAAGCGCTGACTTTGGAGCAAATACTGAATTTGCCTTTCGGCAGTTTGGGAAAATTGGCCCCGGCAAGTGGAGAGGGGACGGAAAATGAAATATGGCATCATCACAATCGGCTCTCAGGGAGATATCGACCCATTCATTGCCCTCGGGAAGCGGCTTCAAAGCCGGGGACATCATGTGAGGATAGCCGCATTTCGCAAGTTTGAAGAATATATCAGGTCTGAGGGCTTTGAATATGCGCCGCTTGCCGGGGATGCCGCCGAGGTGATCCGGCTGTTGATCGGGGAAGCTGTTTCGCCGTTTCAGTATTTCCGCAATCTTGAGACATTGCTCAACCCCGTAAAGGATAAATTTCTCTCTGATATCGTCACCGCCTGCGAGGGGACCGACGCGATCCTGTACTCGCTGCTTGGCGCCGTTTCATGGCATGTCGCCGAAAAGCTTCACATTCCCTGCTTTCGCGTGTTCTTCTTCCCGGCGGACCCGACCGGGGAATTCCCCGCGATGACGGCCCCGGCCGTACCCCTTGGCCCTATCTATAACAGGTTCACCTTTGCCTGCGGCGATTTGCTTTGGACGCATTCGACGCGAAAACTGCTCAACGGCTGGCGGGAGGATTTGGGCCTTCCACAAATACGCCCTTTTTCTTTCCCCTATCGGAGCTTGCACGGTAAGCCCGTTCCCACCCTTTATGCGTACAGTCCGCTTGTCGCGCCGAAGCCTTCCGAATGGGACGAAAACAGGTACCTGACCGGATATTGGGTTTGCGACCCGAAGCCCGATTGGGAGCCGGACAAGGCGCTTTCCGACTTTCTGGAAGCGGGGAGCCGGCCGATTTATATCGGCTTTGGCAGTATGGTCGGCAGCTCTTTCGGGCAGATCCTTGATATTGTGCTTAAAAGCCTGTGCGCAACGAAGCAGCGCGCTTTGCTTTCCGCCGGATGGGGCGGCCTGGAGGGGCAGCATTTGCCCGAATATGTCCATCAAGTCGGGTCTGTTCCCCATGAAAGGCTTTTCCGGCATGTCGCGGCTGTTGTCCACCACGGGGGAGCGGGAACGACGGCCGCCGGACTGCGCGCGGGCGTTGCTACGGTTGTAGTGCCGTTTGGCGGGGATCAGCCCTATTGGGGCGAGCGTGTGTACCAATTGGGTGCCGGGCCAAAGCCGATACCGCGAAAAAAATTAAATGCCGAGCGTCTCAGCGCGGCTATCGCGCAAGCCGTCGGCAACAGGGAAATCATTGATAATGCCGGACGTATCGGCGAAAAGCTGCGCGCGGAGGACGGCGCAGGCAATGCAGTGAAAATTATTGAACAAATAACTGAATTATACAGCGGCTAGGAGCGGCTTTTCTCTCACGGTACCGCAAGGATCTGCTTTTTGAAAGCAAAAAACCGTTGTTCTGCGGAATCCTACACAAGAAATATGCCGGGCCTCCGTTTTCCTCCGGGCGACAAAAAGTTCCACCGTATAAATAACAAAAAGCTATTGACTCTGTCGGCTTTATGGCGTAATATAAAAAACATAAAAGTTGCGCTTGCGGCGAAGCGCGCGTTTATTTGTGTTTTGAGAATTTGAGTTTAGGCCGTCATCGCGTAAAATTACATATTCGAGAGAACGAGGATACAAAAGTACGCTATTTTTGTATCCTTTTTGTATTTTAAAAGAATTCGGGATTTTCGCATCTTTCTCGTTCTCTTGGATGCGTCGCGGGGAATGAATCACAAAAAACTGGGGGAATCCGTTAGAATGAAATATTCGGTGGTAGTCGACGGGGAACGGTTTGACGCGACCATTGAGTTGGTCGACGAAGGCAATGCCGTAACCGAAGCCTGTAACGCGCCCGCCTCCGCAGCACCCGCTTCCGCGTGTGCCGGCGTTTTGTCCGGCCGGGGGGATATCATGGTGGTTTGCCCCATGCCCGGCAGGATACGGGATTTGACGGTGCGCATCGGGCAGAAGGTCAATTTGGGCGAGGTACTGATGTCGATGGAAAAGATGAAATTCGGCAATTCGATTGTGTCGCCGGTTTCGGGGATGGTAAAGCAGGTCCTGGTATCAAAGGACGCGAACGTTGAGGCGGGCGATGTCCTGTTCGTACTGGTCCGTCAATAATGAATATCAGGATTGTCGGCATTGCGGAGGCGAGTGATTGCAGATACTGTTTATTTTAACATACAGAGTATCCATTGTTCAGGCATGCGGCAGTTGCTCCAGGGGGTATCCAAATACCCCCTGGATACGCGGCTAAAGCCGCGAGACCCCCGGTTTCGCGCCCGTTTGGCGCGGGTTATGGAATTTTTATCTACCCCAACAAGTCTATAGACTTGTTGGGGACCCCGAGGGCGCGCATGTCGCCGGAAAAACAGATTGAACTTTCCCCGCGGGGGTGTCGCACAATTTCATGAATTGCCCGGGATAATTGTTATATAATATAAAAAATAAAAACCATTATATTATTGAGGATTTGAGAGTTTGAGGAGGCGTTATCTTGGAAGAGATGTCCGCAATTCAGTCGGTTTTTAAAGAAGCGGGAACCAGGGTGGGCTACAACGCGCTTTTGCTCGCCTTGACGAGAAACCTAAGCGACGAGTCCCATTTGAAAAGGATTTACAAGGAGAACAAGATCCGGTTTGTCGTCACCGAAATCGGCGGCAAGTCCGACGTTGATTTTCAGGACAAAATCAACAGGGCCGTGATCGGAGCAAGCTTAAACGAAGGCCTGGCGGAAAAAAATCCCCATGACATCCACGCGGTTTTGCACGCAGCCGAGGAAGCGAAAAGGGGCGTTTTAATAAACACCACCTCTTCGACGAATATCGCGCTCAAAATCGGCATTGTCAGGGATGATCACTGGGTCGCCGTCGCCATGTTCGGCGAGTCGTCCATCCATCCGATCACCGGCCATGAAAGATGCGGGCTTGGAATCATGCACATATAGAAGTACCCGGAAGCCTGGTTTTTATGAGCTTTTACAGTAAAACAGCGTGAAGAATCAATGAAGAGACGGGTTTTAAGCTCGGCCTTATGTTTTTTGTTGTCTTTCTTGTAAAAATCGTCCGCTTCCATCATAAGCATAAGAGGCTTAAACAGCAAGGAAGGGATAGCGTGAAAAATCACGCTAAAATTAAAAGGCGTGCCGCTCGCCGAAAAGCGGCAACCGCGGCACATGCCAAAAACCTCCATTCGCTTGCGGGGTTTTTTGATGACTGATTTGTGCGCGGAGCGAATGGAGTTTTTTATGCAAAACAATGTCAATATGCGTTGGGACAGTTTGAAACGGGACAGAATCGAACGGATCACGGCGGCGATTCCGCTTGTGAAGTTCGGGAAGATTGTCGATGCGTCGGATGCCGTGGCGCTTTTGGAAACTGTGATCAAGCCGTTCGACAAGGTCAATGTCGAGGGAGATAACCAGAAGCAGGCGGATTTTTTGTCCGAATGCCTTTGCAAGGTGGATGTCGGAAAGGTGCACGACCTGCACATGGTGCAGTCTGCGCTTTCGCTTGACAGCCATCTTGAGATTTTCGAGAAGGGTATTGCGAACAAGGTCGACTTTTCCTTCTCCGGCCCCCAGTCGGGCAAAATCGCAAAGCTCGTCCAGGAGAAAAAAATCAGGCTCGGCGCGATCCATACATATCTCGAGCTGTACGGAAGATATTTTATCGATCTGACGCCGCGGGTGGCGCTCGTCGCCGCCTTCCAGGCGGACAAGGAGGGGAATCTGTTCACCGGCTTTAATACGGAGGACACCCCGATCGTCGCGGAGGCGACCAGATTCAAGCAGGGGATCGTCGTCGCACAGGTCAACGAGATCGTCGACCGGCTGCCGCGCGTCGATATCCCGGCGGACTGGGTGGATTTTGTCGTTGAGTCGCCGAGGCCCTTTTATGTCGAACCGCTGTTTACGAGAGACCCGGCGATGATCACGGACGCCCAGGTGCTGCGCGCGATGATGGCCATTAAGGGGATCTACGCCGAATACGGGGTGCAGAGGCTGAACCACGGCATCGGCTTCGACACCGCGGCCATTGAGCTCCTTTTGCCGACCTACGGCGAGGAGCTGGGCTTAAAGGGGAAGATCTGCTCGTATTTCTCCCTAAACCCCCATCCTACGCTCATCCCCGCGATCGAAAGCGGATGGGTCAAATCCATCCACTGCTTCGGCGGCGAGCTCGGCATGGACGATTATATCAGAAACCGCACCGACATCTTCTTCACGGGCCCCGACGACAACCTGCGCTCAAACCGCGCCTTAAGCCAGGTCGCCGGGCATTACGCCCTCGACATGTTCATCGGCGGAACGCTGCAGATAGACAAATACGGCAACAGCAGCACGGCGGTCGCCGAGCGCATCGCGGGCTTCGGCGGCGCGCCGAACATGGGCTGCGACGCGAAGGGACGCCGCCACTCTACCGACGCGTGGCTCAAATGCGGCGGCGAGTATGGCCTTAAGGATCAGCTGATCGGCGACCTGCCGAGGGGCAAGCGACTTGTCGTCCAGCTCCAGGAAACCTTCCGGGAAAAGCTCAAACCCGGGTTTGTGGAGAAGCTCGACGCCTGGGAGCTTTACGAAAAGGCCGGTCTCGAGATCCCGCCCGTGATGATTTACGGCGACGACCTGACGCACATCGTCACCGAGGAGGGCATCGCCTATCTGCACAAATGCGCGTCCCTTGAGGAGCGGATGGCGGCGATCCGGGCGGTCGCCGGCTACACCGAAATCGGCCTTGCGGCAAAGCCGGATGAAACAAAGGAGCTTCGCGCAAAGGGGATCGTCAAGACGCCGGAAGACCTGGGCATCGACATTGCCCGGGCGAACCGGAGCATGCTCGCGGCGAAGAACGTGCGGGAGCTTATGAAGTGGTCCGGCGGGCTTTACAATCCGCCCGCAAGGTTCAGAAACTGGTAGCCGGGCTAAAAAGGAGGGAAAAAGTTTGAAAGCTTTCAAACTTCAAAATTTACGCGGTGGTGCTCGCTTAAGCGGGCAACCGCGACACACGCGCAATATGACCATCCCTTTTTCATGGTCGTTTTGTGCCGAAAAGCGCAGCGGAAAGGACTGGTCATAAAGATGGCACTTCAGGAACTTTGCTTTTCCTATCGGCCGAACGCAAAACTCGTCTCCATTCCGAAGGACTGGTCCCACACGGGCGTTGTCGGTTCCGGAGATATGGAGGTATTGATGCGGCGTCGGGCGCAAAGCGGCGATGTGAGGGTTAAGGTTCTAACCCCCGTGAAAGGCTTTGACGAGGTATGGGATAAGGTTTTAAGAAAATTTGTAAACGACACGGGTCTTTACGACGTCGACATAGAGATCAACGACAACAACTCGACGCCCTTTATTGTCGCCGCAAGGCTCAAACAGGCGCTGATCGAGGCGCAGAGGGGGGACGAGTAATGACAAAGTGGTCGCAGCTGCAACAGTGTAGCTTTTACGAGGCAACCGCCCGGGACCGCGCGAACGGCGTGGTCGACCGGGGCTCCTTTGAGGAACTGATTTCCCCGATCGACCGGATGACGAGCCCTCACCTCCCCGTGCTCGGAGAGGCGGTGGCGTTCGACGACGGCGTCGTGACGGGCGTCGGGAAAGTCGGCGCAAGGCCCGTTTTCGTCGTATCCCAGGAGGGCAGGTTCATCGGCGGGGCCGTTGGGGAAGTCGGAGGAGCGAAAATAGCCGGCATTTTTACTCTGGCCCTGGATCTGTATGAAAGAATCGTCAAAAAATTCCCGGATGATTTTGAAAGCCGGATTCCCGCGATTGTATTTTCCTTCGAGACGGGCGGAGTGCGCCTGCATGAGGCCAACGCCGGACTTTTGGCACATGCCGAGGTGATGGAACTGATCCAGAAATGCCGCGGCAAGCTGCCCGTCATATCGGTGGTCGGAAGCAAGGTCGGCTGCTTCGGCGGCATGGGCTTTGTATGCGTCGCCACCGATGCGGTCATTATGAGCGAGCTCGGCAGGATCGGCCTGACCGGACCCGAGGTGATCGAGGAGGTCATGGGCAAAAGCGAGTTTGACGCGTCCGACAGGGCGCTCATCTACCGCACGACCGGCGGCAAACACAAATACATCATGGGCGACTGCGCTTTCCTGGTGGAAGACTCGATCGGCGCCTTCCGCAGGCAAATCGCCGAGGTGCTGAAGCTTTCATACGCCGAGCTGCAGAAATGCCGTGTGATCGGCTCCTATGACCTTGTACGCGAGCAGCTCGAGCTTGTGGATCTGGCGGTAAAGCTCGGCCCGAAGGATTCGACGGATCTCTGGGAGTATTTCGGAAACCGGGACAGTAAAAGACTTCCCGATTTGTTTTACAGGGAATTTATGGACACCGCGGTGATAAGGCAGAGGGGGAATCGTTCATAATGGCGGCAAAAACGATGATCGGAAAAGGAAGAGAGGCCATCGGCATCATTCTGGACCGGGACTCTTTTGTGGAAAACGTGATCGGAGACTATCGGCAGGACGAAGCGCTCGGCCCGGCCGCGGTGATCGGAACGGGAACGCTTAAGGGGCGGGCCGTCACGGTCATATCGATCGACGCAAAGGCAAAAAACCCGCGTTTCCCGGTGGTCTATTTCGGCGTTATCGGCATGGAGGAAGCGTATAAAATGGCCATCGCCGTTTATAAAACGATTGAGGCGGACCGGGACCAGCCGGCCTCGAAAAAGCGGCCCCTGGTGCTGATCGTCGACACGCCGGGAAACGGCCCCGGCAAAATAGAAGAAATCGTCGGCATGAACAAAGCGACGGGGGCGTATCAGCTCGCTCTGGCCGAGGCGAGGCAAAAGGGCCATCCCGTGATCGCAATGGTCATCGGGCGGGCGATCAGCGGCGCGTTTCTCTGCCACGGACTGCAGGCCGACCACATCCTCTCCCTTTCCGCGGATTTCGGCACGATGATCCATGTGATGCCGATCACGAGCATCGCCCGCATCACGAAGCTCGACGTGGAAACCCTGACCGGCCTGTCCAGGACAAATCCCGTTTTCGCCTCGGGCGCGGACTTCTTTTACCGCCTGGGAGGCATCGAGGAAATTGTCGAAAGTATAGAAGACATGCCCGACGCCGTTTCCCGGCATATCGACGAAATCTATAAGCTCAACTTAGAGGGCGCCTCGGAGAAGGCGGGCCCTTGGGGACGCGGAAGCCTGGGCGCCGAGCGCGGCGGAAGGACGGCCCGCGTACAGGTGCTTGAGAAAATGCGGGCCGAGTTTTCTAAGATCGAACAGGATTATATGTAAGGAAAACGCAAAGCCGCGCAGACAGGCCGTTTTCGGTCCTCGCAGATCCGAACTTTTGAAGGAAAAGGGATACTATGGATAAACTGAAAGAACTCAGAGAGATGATAGAGCTTTACGGCACGGCTCCCACTCTGGAGGAAATGCCGAGAAGAAGCCTTCGGGACAAGGGAATTTACGGGCCGACAAGCGCCCATGTCATCGAGGAAATCCACACTCCCTTCAATCTCGCCTATGTCGCCATCACGACCGGGACAACGGCCTTTCAGAACATCGTCGGGGTGACCCACCCCGAAATCCCCGACCGGGTGGCGGCTTCCCTGGAAGTGTTTTCGCGCGTCGGCATAAACCGCGGGGATCTGGTCCTTTTTACCTATCCGCCGCTTGTGAATGTTTTTCCGCGGCAGGCGCTGGACGAATACGGCCTTCGGTGGTCTTTTCTCAGGCGCTCGGGCCGGGACGCGCTGCTCCTTGCGATGTGTGAGGAAAGGCCGAAGGCCGTCATCGGGGAGTCCTCCTTTCTAAGGGCCGCGCTGGAGGACGCCCGGAGACTTGACATGCTGGAGCTTTTGCCGAAGGGTCTTTCGTTTATCGCCGCCGGGACCCCGCTGGACCCGGATTTCCCCGCCGCCTTAGACTCGGTCGGGGGAAGGGCGCACGACCTGTACGGCTGCCAGGAGTTCGGCTGGCTCGCGCTTGACGGGGTTCCTCTGCGGGGGGATATCACCCTGCTTTCCCGCGAGGGCAGCGAATTTAAGGATTTTATTGTCGGAGGCCTTCCGACGGGGGACAGCTTCCTTCTGTCCGAGCAGGGCCATGTCTTAAACCGCGAAGGGAAGATCATCACCTACTCACGTATGCGAACGGAGCCGGATTATGAGGTGACCGTTTTGCAGACGACCGCCCAAAGCCCGGTAACGGCCGGCAGGCTTGCAAGAAGCATTCTGCGCATCAAGGGGAAAATCGTCAGGGTGTCCCCCGAGTTGCGGGCCGGAGGGGATAGGACGATCCTCTCCCTCTCCTTCGGCAAAGGCCGAAAGGAACCCGCCGTCATCGATACGCCCGAGAAAACGCGCCTGTTTGATTCCCTGCTGAAAGCGCAGCTTGACTACCAGTCCCAGCCGAAGACCGATCCCTCATGGATCAAGGGAAGATAGCGTGAAAAATCACGCTAACAATTGAAAGGCGTGCCGCTCGCCTTAAAGCGGCAACCGCGGCACATGCCAATAACCTCCATTCGCTTGGGAAGTTTTCAAGATCTGGTTTGTGCGCGGAGCGAATGGAGGTTAACATGGATATGCTCCAAAGACATGATTTCCTCTTCCTGAGTCGCGAGGGCGCGGAGTTTGCCCGAAGGTCCGCGTATGAAAGGGCCCCGGAGGCGGGGAGGCGCTTTATCGACGAGCTGATCCTTTGCCCGGGTCCGGGGCAGATCCCTGCGATCGTCAAGCGGCAGGAAGAGCGAAGCCCCGATACGATCGAGGCGGGATTTTCATCTTACAGGTTTATAGACGGCTGCCGGTTTCGCGTCGCCGCAAAGATCCCCCGAAACGGCGTCTTAAAAGCAATCACCCCTTTTGAACTCGTACGGGATATGGATAAATACGGCGACCCGCCTCGAAAAGAGGCGGTTTTGCGGCTTTATAAGGCCGCGTTTGAAAATGGGGTCGAGCTCGGCGTTTACGGTTCGACGGCGCTCGGGATCGTGACGTCGCTTCCGTACGTAAGGCCCGATTCCGATATCGACGTGCTCGTCAGAAAAAACGAAGCGGACGCGGATTTAAGTGGGTTTTACAGGGAGGCAGTCGGGATCGGAAAGGTTTGTCGGACGCCGCTGGATATTGAAATACAGACAAAAAACGGGTACGGCGCAAAGCTGAAGGAGCTTTTTTCAGAGCAGGCGACGGTACTTGCCAAAGGGCTTTATGACGTGCGGATATTTGGAATCGACGAATTTAAGGAATTTCTCTGAGTCCTTTTGTGCGCACTTTAGTCTGGGTGGGCGCGCGAAAAGACTTTTCGCTCCCGAAACAGGGGGTTAATGATGGCAATTAAACAAGAGGAGGCCAGGACATGAGGATTGATCCTGCAAAATGTATCGGCTGCGGCCGGTGTGTCGACTACTGTATCGTAAACAGTATAGCCAAAACGGACGGCATCTGTAAAATCAATGAAGAGGAATGCGTGGACTGCGGTGTTTGCTTAAGAGCGGATGTATGCCCGGTCCACGCAATTTTTATGCCGGAGGAGTGCTTTCAATATCCGCGCGCGATCCGCATGCAGTTCAGCGACCCGAGCGTTCAGCATCCGAATCTGAAGGCCTGGGGGAGAGGAACGGAGGAGGCCAAAACCAACGACGTCACGGGGAAATTCGGCAGGGGGGAGTACGGCCTTCTGCTGGAATTCGGCAGGCCCTGCACGGGGACCAGGTTAACAGAGGTTGAAAAGGTGACGACGGCCGTGCGGAAAATAGGGATCCCCATCCTTGAGGACAACCCGATTTTCGGCCTTTTGGAAGAGGACGGGTCCGGGCGCTTTAAGCGGGAATTCGTAAACGAGAAGGTGCTCTCCGCCATAGTCGAGCTGAGGATCGGGGAGGATGAGCTAGAGAGGATTCTGGGCGCGGTTTTGCCGCTTTTGGACGACGTCGACACCGTCGTTTCCGTCGGCCTTGTGAGCAGATTTGACGGCGGCGGGAAGCTGCCCGTGATCAAAAAGCTCGAGGCGATGGGCATCAAAGTGCGGCCCAACGCGAAAATCAACGTGGGGCTTGGACGCCCGCTGATCGATTAGAGGAGGCATAGGGATATGAGCCATTCGCTGCACCGTTTCGGAACGGTTGAGGATCTGAAAAACGACTTCTGTATTTACGCCAGGTGCGCCCGCGGAATTAACCGGGAGCATCCGGGAGAAAAATTAAGAAAGATCCTGGATATTTATTTGTCGGAGGATTATGTGAATTTCGGCTCGAGCCACTCGGGGAAGAGCTTTATAAGCGGCCTTAAGCCGGAGGAATATAAGAAGAGTTTGGATAACGCCTACGGCATTATCGTTTCTTTTTCCGAAGGCAGCGCCGTCGAGGGCGTGCTCGGCAAAATCCGGGACGCGAAGCTCGGCATCTCCATCGTGGTGAGCGGGCTTATCGACGAGGTCGTCCGGATCGCGCACAGGTGCGGGCTAAAGCCGCATACCGCCACCTTGTCCCTCGGCATTTACGGAAAAAAATCGCTGCTCCCGAAGGACGAGACCCTGAAGATCACGACGATGTGCGGCCATTCGCTGGTCGGCAGCAGGCTCGTCGAATCGGTCTGCCGGAAGGTGAGGGAAGGGAAGCTTAAGCCGGAGGAAGCGGCGAAAATCATCGGCAGGCCCTGCACCTGCGGGATCTTCAATACGAGAAGATGCGCCGAGCTGATCCGCAAAGAGCTCGAATAACAATATTTGTTTTCCATTAGACTTGCGGACAGCTATTTTCTATTTCCGAAAAGCATGGTATTATTAAATGACGGCCCGGTCAAGGACAGGCAAAAGCCGCCCGCTTGCATGCGGCCGATTCGGCAGAGATTTAAGGAGGAAATTGAATGATTACGATAACCGACCGTCCGGTCTGGCTTTACCAAGGGAACGAAATCCTGGACACAGACGAGGCACTTTCCCCCGTTTTTAAGGATAAAAAGGTCCCAACGGCATCCGAGGGCAGGAAAAACACGATCGCCTATTCCATTCTCCAGCGCCACAACACATCCGGCGGGGAGGACAGGCTCAAGATAAAATTCGATTCGCTGATGTCCCATGACCTGACCTCCGTTTCGATCATCCAGTCCGCCCGGGCGAGCGGGCTTGACCGCTTCCCGCTTCCCTACGTCATGACAAGCTGCCACAACAGCCTGTGCGCTGTCGGCGGAACCATTAACCGGGACGACCACATGTTTGCGCTGTCGGCCGCGGAGAAATACGGCGGGATTTTCGTGCCCGCGAACCAGGCGGTCTGCCACCAGTACGCGAGGGAAATGATGAGCGGCTGCGGAAGGATGATTCTCGCCTCCGACAGCCACACCCGCTACGGCGCGCTTGGAACGATGGGGATCGGGGAAGGCGGCGGCGAGCTCGTAAAGCAGCTTCTGGGCAAAACCTACGATCTGGCCCCTCCCAAGGTCATCGCCGTCTATCTCGACGGAAAGCCCGCGAGGGGCATCGGGCCCCACGACGTGGCGCTTGCGCTCGTTGGGGCGGTGTTTCAAAGCGGCTTTGTCAAAAACAAGGTGCTGGAATTCGTCGGGCCGGGGATCTCCCAGCTTTCCGTCGATTTCAGAAACGGAGTCGACGTCATGACCACGGAGTCGACCTGCTTAAGCTCGATCTGGCGTACCGACGAAAAGGTAAAGGAATTTTTCGGGATCCACGGCAGGCCGGAGGCGTATGCCGAGCTTTCACCGGGCGAATTCGCCCTTTACGACGGGATGGTACATATCGATCTCGGCAGGCTCGAATCGATGATCGCGCTGCCGTTTCACCCCAGCAATGTCTACTCCATCCGGGAATTGAACGAAAATCTTGAGGATATCCTTGACGATGTGGAAAAGCGGGCGCAAAAGCAGATCGAAAACCCCGAGCTGAGGCTTGACTTAAAAGGCAAGATCATCGGGGGAAGGCTGCGGGTCGATCAGGCGGAGATCGCCGGCTGCGCCGGCGGCACTTTTGAAAACCTGATTCACGCGTCGAGGATCCTAAACGGCAAGAGCGTTCCGAACGAATATTACAGCCTGAGCGTTTACCCGGCCAGCAATCCCGTTTTGCTCGAGCTTTTAAAGAGCGGGGCGATACAGACTCTCATCAGCGCGGGCGCCGTGATAAAGCCGGCCTTTTGCGGACCGTGCTTCGGCGCGGGGGATGTGCCGTCGAACGGCGCTTTGTCCATCCGCCACACGACCAGAAACTTCCCGAACCGCGAGGGCTCGAAGCCCAAGGAGGGGCAGCTCGCCTCAGTCGCGCTGATGGACGCCCGCTCGGTGGCGGCCACCTCCGCAAACGGCGGCTTCCTCACCCCCGC
This sequence comes from Clostridiales bacterium UBA6114, assembly GCA_002423435.1. Lineage (GTDB taxonomy): Bacteria > Bacillota > Clostridia > Oscillospirales > Butyricicoccaceae > UBA6114. The sequence continues at coordinate 76,950 of DIWE01000023.1, read as the reverse complement.
GACCGATGTCGATTACGATTCGGATACGCCCGCGTACCACTTCGATCCCGTCTCGTATCAAAAGACGGTGTATTACGGGACCGGCAAGCCGAAGCCGCAGGAGGGTCTCCGGTTCGGCCCCAATATCGCCGACTGGCCGCCCATGCTTAAGCTGCAGGAGCATATCCTGCTGAAAATCTCATCCGTCATCACCGATCCGGTTACGACGACGGATGAACTGATCCCGTCGGGCGACGCGTCCTCCTATCGCTCCAATCCTATGAAAATGGCGAGCTTCACTCTGTCGCGCCGCGACCCGCAGTATGTCGCGAGCGCAAACGCCCTCCAATCGCTTGAGGCGCAGCGCCTAAAGGCCGTCGGGGAAAACGCGCCGGTCCCGGCGGAGCTCGGCGCCTTGTGCAAAAGGGTGATGGACGCCGACGGGCGCTTTGACTCCGTTGGGCAGTTTCTGAAATCCACCGGCTTTGGAAGCGCGGTTTGCGCGGTAAAGCCGGGCGACGGCTCGGCGAGAGAGCAGGCCGCGTCATGTCAGAGGGTGCTCGGCGGGCTTGCCAACCTTTCCGTGGAGTACGCGACAAAACGATACCGCTCCAATATGATCAATTGGGGAATCATCCCGTTTATTGTCCCGATCGGGCTTTTTGACAAGGTCGAGCGCGAGGATTTTCTTTTTGTTTACGGGATCAGAAAGGCGATTGCGGACGGCGAGACGGAAGTATCCGCCCTCTTGCTGCACGGCGGCGGCGCCGAGCGGATCACCCTCGCGATCGACAATCTGTCCGAGGAAGAGGCAAAGCTCCTTTTAAGCGGCAGCCTGATCAATTACTATTCCGGGAAATAAGTGTTTTTGCAAAAAAAGAGGGGCGTTTCGCCCAATGCTATTAAGTCAAGGTTTCAGCTATAGTCTACAAGTGGTTCGGGGGTGTCTCGAAATGCATGGATATGCATTTCGGGACACCCCCTTCGTGCTGCGGCGGATTTCCCCACGCTAATTATTTTATCCTTTTTACGCATTTTTCCAACAAATGCATGACAATCTGCGTGCCTGAACAAACCGGAACGATATTTAATTGTTTTTTTGCTTTTTCGTAATAATAAACGGCAATTCTGTGTGCCTGCTCCAGCCCGCCGACATCTTCGATGATCCGGGCCGCATTCCTGATTTCGGCGGGATTTGATGCACCGTGTAAAACATTGAGAAGGTCGGGGGTGCTTTTCAATGCAAGCAGCACGGGAAGAGAAGCCACCCCTTCGGCAATATCCTTAAAGGCCGTTTTATCCGGCACTGCGCCGGGCAGATTAAAATCCAGGCAATCATCTACTATCTGGAACATAAGCCCCGCGTATCCGCCCGCCCGTCCAAGAGCCCGGCAGGCCCGCTCGTCAAGACCGCCTTCCTTGCCGCCCGCATACATTGCGAGTGCAAAAAGCGCGGCGGTTTTTCCCGTTGCGATCCGGAAATAGCGCGTAATGCTTATGTTATAGGAATACCGATACCGATTCTGCAGAATTTCTCCAAGACAAATCTTCTGCACCGCTTTTGAGATATCCTCCATGCGGTCGCGATTGTATTTTGATACAAGGGAAAATACAATTGTGAAAAGGTAGTCCCCTGTAAAAACGGCGGCAGATTTCCCGAACTTCTTTTGAAGACTTTCTTTTCCCCGCCTTATGTCCGCGTCGTCAATAATATCGTCGTGCACAAGGCTGCCAAGATGCAGTATCTCAACGGCTGCGGCCAGCGGGAGAACGCGCTGCCTTTCATATTCTCCGCACTTAGCCGAGGCAATAAGAAGACCGGCACGTAAAAATTTGCCCTTCGAAGCGCACAGATGAGAAGACAGGTCGCTCAGATTCGAAGGCATACCTGAAAGCGCGCTTTCTAAATATCTCTCAGCTTCGCTCAGCTCTTCCGAGAAGCTCTTAAATAAATCTGCGGCATTATTATCTGCGAATACTCCCGGAAAATCAGTCATTATAAAAATACCACTTTCTGGTGAATCTCCATTTCTTGAGTCTTTTTTTAATCCAAGGCATCAGGTAATAATCGAGCCCAAAGGACATTCCGGAATTTCCGAACAGCACTATGGCGGAAACAAAAAGCCATATTATTTCGCGCCCGGCTAAACCGGACATGTAAATCATAATACAAACAATGCCGCTCAAAACCGTACTTATAGGCATCAGGGTGCCGGTTATATAGCTGCACGCAATCAAAAAGAGAAGTGCCAGCATACATACCTGGAAGGGCTCGTTGATAGGTTTGATAAAGGTCAGAAGCCCCCAGTCGACGATGGGTTTCATAAAATGCGGGATGGGAGTGGCCACTGCATTCCAGTTCGAGCCCCAGTCAATCAGCTTGTCAAAAAAGGGCAATCCCGTAAGCGACTGACTTACGGCGTTCTCTACCACCTGCGACGCGGACGAAACGGCATTTACAGCCGCTTCGGCGGCAATATTCGTTGCGGCGGAAACGGAGTCAACCGCGGACTGCGCGGCGGAAGCCGCGGTTGACGCGGGGAAAGTGATCGGAAATATCGCGCTCTTGTCCCCCGTCGAAAGCAGAGTAAAGAACTTATGGGAGGCCTGCGCAAGCCATATAAAACCGACCCAGATTCGCAGCGGAACCTTCCAGAATACGGGCGCGCTGTTGCTGAAATATCCTCCGAAGATGCTGCGGCGGTTTCTGGCCTTGAATATCTCACACATTGCGTAGCTCCAGCATTTATTGAAGCCTTCGACCTGAACAAAGTATAGGATATTGATAAAATGCTTGCATATCATAGAAAAAAAGGAGCAAAGCGATATCTTCCGCTTATGCGAACCCACATAGGCACATGCGTATCGGCTGCCGACCGAGACCATCATTCCGTGGAATTTGGGATCGAAAGCCTCAAGTTTCGGCCTCAAGCCAAGACTGTATAAGATATTGTTGACCACCACGGGGGCGCAGTGCTCGCAGTTTTCCACCATCTGCGGGACGGGCGCTTTATCTCCGTCGGGCACGAAAAACAGGTTGTCGCCCGCTACATAGACGTCTTCACGTTCCGGAATACGCAGATACTTGTCAACTTTGATCCGGCCGCGGCCAACCTTTTCAGTTTTTATTCCAGAGGCGACATCGGAGCTCTCGACTCCGGCGTTCCATATAACCGTACAAGAGGGAATAACCGTGGAAGCTTCTTTGCCGAGCGTTACGGCCCTCGCGGTTATTTCGGACGCGCACACACCAAGCGTTATTTCCACGCCCATTTTCTCAAGACGCTTTTTCGCTTTGGAAGCCACCTTTTCCGGTAACACAGGCATAACCCTCGGAAGCGCGTCGCATAAAAGAAGCCTTACTTCGCTTCGGCCGATCATAAATTTATCGCAGAGCTCCGGTACCCATTCGGCAAGCTCGCCCATCATTTCAACGCCTGTAAAGCCCGCGCCTATTACAACGAAAGAAAGCAAAGAGCGTCTTAAATCCTTGTCGCTCTCACATGCCGCGGTGCGGAACATACGCAATATGTGTTCGCGCAGTTTTACCGCGTCTTCATAGCTCCAAAGCGTAAACGCGTGCTCGGAAGCGCCCGCAACGTTGAAAAAAGTGGGTTTTGACCCGGAGGCGATCACAAGATAATCATAGGTATATTCACCGTTTAAGCCTATAAGCCTTTTCGCGTCCAAATCAGTATCTTTAATTGTATCAAGAACGAATTTAATCCTTCGACCGTAAAAGATTTTCTTAAAATCGATCTTGATGTTCTCTTCGTCCACACGTGCCGCGGCAACCTCGTGAAGCTCTGTAAGCATCGTGTGGAAGGGATGGCTGTCAATCAAAATAATTTCAACATCTTTGCGCTTCTTTAATTTTTTTTCCAGCTTTTTTGCAGTAAGAACGCCTGCATAGCCTCCGCCAAGGATTACAATTCTTTTGCCCACAGTTACCAGCCTTTTCTCCGCGCGTATAAATCTAAAAATACTCCGACCGCATTTTGCGCGGAAAATGACAGGCGGCTATAAAACGGGCGGTATAGAACTTGAGCCTGCGCGGTAGTCCGAAATCAAATATCTTTCGGGAAAAGTGAAGGGGCTCTGCCCCTTCACTTTAATTATGTCTGAAAGCGATTTTATTTTTGCAATTCCTGTTTTCCGGTGACGGAGCTTTTTTCATCCATCTTAAAGGTGGACTTTGCCTCATCGGTTGTAAAATATATATTCCCGTCAACCTTGGTGTCGACAAGCTGGAAGTTCTCAGCCGAAACGTAGAGATCACCTTTGAACGTTCCGTGCTGGATGCTTGCCTCGGGGCTGTTGACCGTCAGCTTGGGTGAACTCAGCGTAAACCTTGCTGTGACGTTGCGGCTTTCGTCCTGCGTATAAAGCGCGATTTTTCGTTGGATAACATCGTTCCCTTTATCGTCCTTCTTGCCGTTTTTGAATGTTCCGTCAAGCACAAGCTCTTTATCGAACGTCAAATCGTTTAACGTTGCGATAATCCAGGTGCCGCTGCTGCCGATCGCTTTTTCAAATGCCGCGTTATCGTTTACGATCGACGCCGAGGTAACTGCGTCGGTGCCGGATGCGGGAGCGGATGACGGAGCCGGGGCGGGTTTTGATGCCGAGCAGGCGATGAATGTGAGACATATGAACAGTGACAGTGCGATGCTTAAAGTGTGTTTCATAATTTCCCTCCGTATTTTGTCTTGAAATTGTATACCGTTACGGTATAATAAACTTGTTAAAGGGGAAATAACCGTATAACTATCGAAGAAATAATCATCAGAAATCCGGTAATCTGATAGATTTTAACCATTAAGACATTCGACTTGATTAACTTTGGAATATTGTCATATTCCGAGCGTGCATTCCGGACTGCCGTTACCGACATAGGGACGGTTATAAGAGTCAGCAGAAAGGCCGGATGGATAAGGATTGCACCGGCTGCCATAGTTAAGTATCCCGATGCAAACATAAACGCAAATACAATCCACGCTTTTTCCTTGCCGAGGCGCACAACTCCGTTTTTTTTGCCGGCGGCCTTATCTGCCTCGTAATCCGGATATTGGTTGATCCAAAGCACATCAGCGATAAAAAATCCCAGGGTAATGGAACAGACCATAGCCTTTATATCGATTAATCCCGTCATAACCACGCTGACTCCGGCTACGAGCAGCGGGCCGAAGGTGAGACCAACCGCAAGCTCTCCCAAACCGCGATAGCAAAGCTTAAAAGGGGGGAGACTGTACAAAATGGAAAGGCCTGCGCCCAGAATCCCGATCCAGAGGACATTAAAATCGCAAAGAAATGCGATGAGAAGCCCTAAAACTCCTGCGGCTCCGTAGCAGCAAACAGCAATTATTACGGACTCGCTTACCGTGAGCAAGCCTCCGGTGATTGTTTTCTTGCCTCCGGAAAAGGGAGTAAGGTTCTCGGGCGGGATAAGCCGGTCGGCGCCGGAAAGGTAATCCACCGCTTCGTTTAATGCGTTTTTTGCGATTTCAATCAGATAGATCGCAATAATGGAAAGCAAAAAAAACAAAACTGAATTTTTTCGTCTTTCAGGGAACGTAAACGCAAAAGCCATAAACATCGGGATGGTAGAAGCGACCCAGATTTTCGGATCCGCCAGCTGCCAGAAGCCTTTCCATAAGCTTTTCAATTATGAACCGCCCTCAATATGTTAAATTTGTAACATACTTATTTTACTAAAAAATTGTTAGAACTTTGTTATGGAAGTTTGGAGATTTTGCTCATATCCCTTTTGAGAACCCGGCGCAATTCACTTAATGCTGATTGCCGATGCAAATAAATAAAAAGTGGAGAAAGATCGTGAGTACGCTTTTACTGATTGACGATGAACCCATGATTCGAAGGATGATCCGCGAATATGCCGGCAGCGAGGATTTCCGTTTTCTTGAGGCGTCCGACGGAGCCGAAGCGATGGATATCTTGGGAAATGAACCGGTAGACCTTGTGGTGCTTGACATTACGATGCCGAAAATGGACGGCTGGACTACATTGCATGAAATTCGGCGCGTGAGCAACGTGCCGGTTATTATCCTGACCGTCCGAAGCGACGAACGAGATAAATTTTTTGGCTTTGAGCTTGGCGCGGACGATTATTTGGTCAAACCCTTCAGCCTTCGGGAGCTCTTTCTGCGCATAAAAGTATTCTTAAAACGTTCGGAAGCAACCGGCGCAAAGTTCTCTTTTCAACATGATAATTTTAAGGTGGATTTAGATTCCCATAATGTGGTTATTGATTCAAAAAGCTTGCGGCTTAAACCGAAGGAATACGACCTGCTTGCTTTTTTTATCAGAAATCCGGGGAAAGTACACTCAAGAGAGAGCCTTCTTAACGCGGTATGGGGTTATGATTACTATGGGGATGTCCGTACGGTCGATACGCATATTAAATGTTTGCGCGATCAGCTAGGCCCATATAAAAGGCATATCGTCACCGTCTGGGGCAGCGGTTATAAATTCGAGATACAGCCTTAGTTTAAGAATAGGTTTTTGATAAAAATGAAAAGTATTGCTATTAAAATCTGGCTGGGATTTATGGGCTTTCTTGCAATTACAATGGCCGGGCTGGCGCTTTGCCTCATAACATGGCTTGAACCCGCCTACGAAAAGTGGTTTATATCCACAACGCAGATTACGATAGCCCAGGAATTCAGTGATATGCAGGTGGATGTTGTTACGGCGGCTACTCGGCTTGAGAACTTGTACAGGGGCCAAATTCTGATTGTTTCGAAGGACCAGGGTATACTCTACCGATCGGATATGCTGCCTAACGCGCAGACGATCATGCACACTTTAGAAAGCATACCGTGGTATGAGCAGCAAAACGGTATGCAGAAGGTGTTAAATCCGCGCACAAATATTACATACGATCTGATATGGCAAAACATCGGGTTAAACCACAGGGGAACATATGCCTTTGTAGTGGTGCCGGAGCAAAGTCTGTCTGAAACCACTCGTTTTATGCTCCGCCAATTCGTGCTTATTGCGCTAATACTAATTCCGGTTGGCGGAATCCTTGCGCTTTTTATTGCCAGACTGTTTTCGAAACCTATCCGCCATATTCAGAAAGTATCGTCAAAGCTTGCGGAAGGAAAGCTTGAAACGAGGGCCGTACTAAAAAGCAGCGATGAGATTGGCCTTTTAAGCAATTCAATAAACGACCTTGCCTCGAAGCTTCAAAAGGTAGAGGTTCTGCGGCGCGAATTATTCGATAACATGTCGCACGACTTACAGACTCCGCTATCTATTATCCAGGGTTACGCCGAAATTCTTCAGGATGTGTCCGGCGCTGATGAGACGCTGCGGGGAGAGCATACAAATGTCATACTCTCGGAAACTGCATATATGAAAAAATTGGTCAACGATATGCGCGATTATGCTTATCTCCAAAGCGAAATGAATAAACCTCAGTACAAATCCTTTGATTTTTCCGCGTTGGCAGAGAGTATTTGCCCGATCTATGCGTTGACAGCGGAAAAAAACGGTGTCTCTTATCATTACAGTATTGAGCCGAACCTTAGTATTTTCTTCGATGAGGAACGCATGTCACGGGTTTTGCACAACATATTGCAGAATGCATTTAACTATGTGAATCAGGGGGGGTCCGTTTCCGTTTGCATGGCCCGTTCAGAAGGAAACAGATTGGAGATTGAAAATACGGTCTCAAATAGTTTGTCTGCAGAGGAACTTGAACATCTGTTCGAGCGGTATTACAGAAAGCAAAACGGCAGCAATACCGGCACGGGACTCGGGCTTGCAATTGTTAAAAGCATTCTTGACTCCGGCGGATTCACATACGGTATTATTAACAAATCGAAAAATTCCGTTTGCTTTTATTTAAATTTTTAGCCGAAAAGTGCGGCGTCGGGAGGCAGAATTCATTTGACAAGATGCGAAAAAAATGCAGCGAAGCCTCGTTACGAATGGAGGCCTCGCTGCTGGAGTTTTTGCCGCACGAATTTACTTAATCACTTACAGATATGCAAAACACAAAGAACGTCAGTTTTCCCCGGCCTTTAACCGGTCGACGCGGTAAAGCCCGGGAAACAGCTTAATCCACCACAGCGCCACAACGAGGGTGCCGATACCGCCTATCACGACGGCGGGCACAACGCCGAACCAGGCCGAGGTCAGCCCCGATTCAAACTCGCCCAGCTGGTTTGACGTGCCGGTAAAGAGCGAGTTTACCGAGCTTACCCTGCCCCGCATGTTGTCCGGGGTCATAAGCTGTATCAGCGTGGAGCGTATCACAACGCTTACCACATTGGCCGCTCCCATGACGACCAGAATCGCAAGCGACAGAAAAAGGGAGGTGGAGAGCGCGAATAAAACGGTGGAAATCCCGAATACCGCAACGGCGACGAACATCTTATGTCCCACTTTTGTCTGAAGAGGCCTTCGCGCGAGATAAGCGGAAACGATCATGGCTCCCGCAGCCGGAGCCGAGCGCAGAAGGCCCAGCCCGAACGATCCGATGTGAAGGACCGTGTCGGCAAAGACGGGCAGCAGGGCGGTCGCCCCGCCGAAAAGCACGGCGAAAAGGTCAAGCGAGATTGCGCCGAGGATTTCGGGCCTGCTTTTGATAAAGGAAATGCCTTTGAATATCGTTTGGATCGTCGCCGGTTCGGCTTTCGCATATCCTTTGATGAATGAAATGAACAGGACGAGCATGGCGCCCGAAAACGCCAGAGCGGCGATGATGATGTATACGACCTCCGGCCCCAGCGAGTAAAGCATTCCCCCGAGCGCGGGTCCGACGATGACCGCCGAGTGGAATACGGAGGTGGACGAGGCGGCGGCGTTCGGAAAAAGCTCTTTTGGGACGATATTCGGCAGCATTGCCTGCAAAGACGGATTTAAAAACGCGTTTGCGGAGCCGATAAGAAACACGATGGCAAGGATGCCCTCTTTGGTTAACCAACCCCGGAAGCTTCCCAAAGCGAGCACAAGGACCGCCGCGCACTCGACCATCTGGCAGATGCAGATGATGATTCTCCGGTCATACCGGTCCGCCGCATAGCCGACGACAAGGGTGAGCAGAAACATCGGGAAAAACTGCGCAAGGCCGATCAGCCCGAGATAAAACGGCGATCCGGTCAGCGCATACATCTGCCAGCCGACGGCAATGGTGAGCATTTGGGTGGCGAGGGCGATTAAGACGCGGGCAATCAGAAAAAGGAAAAGCGGTCTGTTCGCCGCGGAAGAATTTCGCTTCGTATGCATCGGAATCGTAACCCCTTAAACCGTCTTGTTTTCGCCGGATTATTATATCACAGGATGGCCGTCGGACGAGAGATTAATTGTGCGCAAGAGGGAATATGCCACAAAAAAGATGCCGCCCGGTTGCGGGCGGCGAATAAGGAGGGGGGCAATTATCTATTATAATACCGGCGTCAGATTTTCTGATTTGTCGGCATTACTGTTGTGGGAACGCGGAAAATTACTGATTTACATATTTCACAAGCTCGGTATCGACCGCTTTGATATGGTTTACCAGCCACATGGCGATCAACTGGTTGATTTTCCCGACCATCGCAATCGTGGGGCCCGTTTTGTTAAGCTCCTCTTTCAGCTCGGATACCTGCTTTAAGAAATTGTCATGTATGGCTTTATGCTGCGTATAATTCGGGTATTTTATCTTTAGCTGAAGCTTTTCTTCGTCCGAGAAATGTTTTATTGTGTACGATTCCAGAAAATCCATCGTATTTGTAATTTCGTTTCGGCCCTTACCTTTCGAGCAGGCTTCGAAAAGGGCGTCGATCCTGTCGCACAACTCTTTATGCTGTTTGTCAATCTCGGGTATACCGATTGACAGGCTGTCTTTCCACATCATAAATAGGTCCCCTTACATAAAAGCGCTTTTTATTTTCGTCTATACTATTTATCGTCAGATTCCCGGGTTTTATTAAGTCGTGTACCCGCACATTCTTTGGGTTTTGGCAATTTTGATTTGCTCAGTGGGATATATAAAACAAAAAAGGGCCGCCCTTTGGTTTTCAGGGCAGTCCTTTTTAAGTCCGGCGTCAGGCCGGGTCAGGACGTATGTGCGGCGTAGAATTTATTGTATTCCCCCAGCATATACTGCAATAAATTTGGCGTATCGAGCCCATAAGGACAGCGGTTTTTGCAGTGGTTGCAGTGTATGCAATTTTTTATGCGCTCCATCTGCTCCTTAAACTCGTCGGTCAGGAACCTTTCTTTAGGCGCCCGCGCCATGAAAAACGAAACGCGCGCCGCGGTCTCGATCGGGATCTTTGCCGGGCAGGGCTGGCAATATCCGCAGCCCCGGCAAAACGAGCCCGAAAGCTCTCGGCGGTCCTTATCGATCGCTGCCCGCAAGGCATCGTCCAGAACGGGCGGATTTTTCTCAAGCTCAAGAAATTCCAGAAGCTCCCGTTCCCGCTGGATACCCCAGATGGGAAGGACATTGTCAAATTGGCGCAGAAAGGCAAAGGTGCCGGCTGCATTGGTTATAAGCCCGCCGGACATCGCCTTCATGGCAATCAGGCCGATGTCGTTTTCCCTGCAAAGGTCGACAAGCTTTAAGTCTTCTTCGGACGAGAGAGAACTTAAAGGAAACTGAATGGTGTCGAAGCGCCGGTCTTTCGCCGCCTGCATCGCCAGATGGAGCCGATGGTTTGATAGCCCGATAAAGCGGATATACCCCTTCGTCCGCGCCTCGACAAGTCCCTGATAGAGCCCGTCCGGGTCGTCATAATCGGGAAGGGCCGCGGGGTTGTGCAGCTGGTAGATGTCTATCACATCGGTTTTCAGAAGTCTCAGGCTGGTTTCCACATCCCGGAAGAGCGACGCTTTATCCTTGGCCTGGCTTTTTGACGCGATAAAAATATGGCTGCGCACGCCCGAAAGGGCGCGGCCGATCTTTTCCTCGCTGTCGGTGTAAGCCCTTGCGGTATCAAAAAAATTGATGCCGCCGTCGTATGCTTTTTGCAGGAGGGCGGCAGCCTCGCCAAAGCCGATCCTCTGGATAGGCAAAGCGCCGAATCCGCTTTTGGAAGCTGAGATATTCGTTCGTCCGAGCCGTAAGGTGTCCACTAAAATCATCCTTTCCTGCCGCTTAGATCGCTTCAGATGTTCCTTAAATTGTACCATAAAACAAAGAAACCAGGACAGCGTTTTTGCTGCGGGTTCAAAAAAATCTGCGTTTGGCATGCAGGGTAGACCACAGGACATACAATAGCATAGAGATTCCCTCGTGGGCACACTTGACAACGGCACCGCTGTGGCGATATCCTAAAAAAGGAAGATTGTGCCGTTGCCAATCGGGTAAAGCTTCCGACGCAGCGAAGGGTATTCCACATAAAAATATGAAGGCGGTGTAAACCATGATTTACGATTCCACCCAAAACCATGCGCTGTATGAGCGAAACGAAAGATATAAAAAGGCGTTTGAATTTTTACTCGGTTACAGCTCTCAGGCGCCGGGCAGATATGAGATCTGCGACGGCGTGTACGCGATGGTGCAGGAGCGCTCCACAGAGCCGGCCGAAAAGCGGCAATTTGAGGCCCACAGGCGCTACGCGGACATTCAATACTGCGTTGAAGGCAGCGAAACGATCGGTGTTTCACTGGACAAGGATTTTGAGGTTTCCGTTCCCTATAACGCCGAGAGAGACATAGAATTCTATGAGGGCCGTGGCCGGGACGTTGCGCTGATGCCGATGAGGCCGGGACATTTTTTGCTGCTCTATCCGCATGATTTCCATATGCCGCTGATCGGAGACGGCGGCCGGGTCAGGAAGATCGTTGTAAAGGTGCTGCTGGACGACTGATCATATTTCAAAGCCGTGCAGATCGTAAAAATGAACCGGGCATGTTCAAAAAAATGAACATACCCGGTTCATTTTGTATTTGACGGTTTTCAGATCCAAAATATTCCTGAATATGCTATAATTTAGCATGAAGTTATCACGCAATCTACTTCAGGCTGGGGGTAAACTATGTTACATATTGCCGTGTGCGATGATGACAATACAATTTGTGTGCAGATTGAGAACACGTTGTTATCATTGAGCAAAGTGCTTCCGGAAAAAATTGAGGTCGATGTATTCGACTCGGGGGAAGCGCTTTACCAATTCCTTAAAAGCGGGACATATTTTGACTTAATTTTCCTGGACATTGGATTCAAAACTTTAAATGGTATTGAAGTGGGCAAAAAAATCAGGGAGGAAATGAATAATGAAACGACTCACATCATTTACATTTCAGGGAAAGACAGCTATGCAATGGAGCTTTTTGAAATCAGGCCGCTGAACTTTTTAATCAAGCCCATTCAGCCGCAGAAAATAGAGGAAGTGGTAAGAAAGGCTATAAATTTAATCGGGAAAGGCAATCAATTCTTTGAATTCAGAAACGGTCATACACAGGTGAAAATTCCTGTAAAAGAGATCCTGTATTTTGAAAGCTCCGGCAAAAAGATAAAAATAGTTAAGCAGAGCGAAGTCCGCGAATTTTACGGCAAGCTTTCGGACATTGGGCAACAGCTGAAAGACAAAGATTTTATCCAAATTCACAAATCGTATCTCATCAATTATTTTCATGTGATCGAATACCAATATGAATATGTAAAAATGTCTGATAAAACAATGCTGCCAATCAGCCAACACCAAAGAAAGCCGGTCAGTAACAGGTTGTTACGACGCCGGCAGGAGGCTCAAAGTCATGACTTACTATAACCTTATCTACTTATTATCGAATATATTCGGGACCTATACGATTTACAGGTTTATGCATATCTTCTTTGGCCCCCGTGAAAAAAGCAAAAAAGTTGAACTTACGTCATATGTATTATATTTCTTGGTAATCGGCATCGTCTACATAACCTTTAATATCCCTATTGTCAATCTGGTCAGCAACTTAATCATGTTTTTCCTCCTGACGCTAAACTACGACTCAACTTGGACAGTACGATTGAATGCCGTTGTTTACATATATGCAATACTGATTTCTGTTGAAACAATTACTATAGTTATATTAAATATATTAGAGTTAAATACGTTTGTCGAGGGGATTGATTTAGAGTTAATCCTCGCCCAAATCATCAGTAAAATTTTGTCTTATATTGTTGTTTTGGTGGTTTCAAACCTTAAAATGATTAAAACGGAAAATTATATCCCGCCGCTGCACTGGATTGCGGTCTTCGTTATTCCCCTTGGGACGTTATTTTCCACTTTTATTTTGATGACGGAGGGAAATCGCGAGAATCTCGTAAAAATCTTTTTAAGCATCGCAATCCTGTTTTTGATCAACATCTTCGTATTTTATTTATATGATATTCTGCTCCAGTCTTATCAGGAGAAAATGGAGAGAAATCTTTTGATGCAGCAAAACAACGCTTACATAAAACAGCTGAATATTATAAATCAATCGCAGGAAAATATTAAAATACTCCGCCACGATATCAAAAACCATATATCGGCACTGCAGAGATTCATTGAAAAAGACAACAGTTCCTTTGCCCTGCGATATCTGCAAAGCGCTTTCAATCTGATCAATAATATTGAAGAATATGCCAAATCGGGCAACACGGAAATCGACAGCATCTTAAACTATAAAGTACATGAAGCGAAGAGACAGGATATCAATGTTGAGCTGGATTTACATATTCCCCGGAAACTCAATATTCAGGCATTCGATTTGGTTGCCATTTTGGGAAACCTGTTTGATAATGCCGTAGAGGCGACATCCAAGCTAAAGGAAAATAAAAAAATAGAGGTTTCCGTTGAGCTTGACAGAAACGTACTTTATATCAGTGTGGCCAATCCTTTCTACGGAAAGCTGTACTACGGAGTTGATAAATTGATAACCACCCATAAGGATGCGGAAAATCATGGGTTCGGGTTGGAAAGCGTGAAAAAATCCATTGACAAGTATAACGGCGCAATGGAGATAAGACATGCGGACAATACCTTCTGTGTTGACGTATTGATTTACAACCCCGCTGATAGTGAAGTAAGAGTTTAAATTTTGCCCTCAATGTATATTAGTTTTGCCATCTTTCGGCACAAAGATTGTTTTTGTGATAGATTATTGATTAGACAAAAGGGGCGGTTTCCATGAGAAAAAATATCGTTATGATATTTCTTATGCTTTTTATGGTAATTCTCACTGGCTGTGTGAACCCAGACTATCACAATACCAATAATACAGGGCCGGAGGGGGACGAAAGCCTGGTTACCCAATCATATGACGGAAAAACCGCTATTATAACGGAGGATACCGAAATATCGAACGGATATGTTTTACCTCAAGATTATGAAACTGGGGTAAGCCCTTTAACTGGTTTTCAATTACATAAAAATGATATTGTATTGGTTATAGAAGAAGATGATACATCATGCAGAATCATGCTGCCACATGGTGATGCTCAACTGATCAGAGGAAAAGTAGATAAAACAGCAATCAGTTATGACACAAGTTTATTTGAAAAAGCCAACCAGGCGAACTTACACGATGTAACCGTTTATGATGGTATTAACGGAAATAAAATTGGACAAAAAAATCAACCGGGGTTCATTGATGAAAGAAAAGACGGATGGGCGTTAATCTCTTTCCCCGGCGGAGAAGTATTTTGGGTAAAAGAAAGCGATCTGTCTTTTAATTTCGACATGCAGGTAGACGACCTCCCCGAGCCGCCCCGGTTTCCCGAAAACGATACGGATGAACCCGACAATATGATTAAACCTGATATCTAAGGAGTACATCCAAAAAGCAGATGGCGCGGGAAGCTCTCTGAAATAATGGAGCGCACAATTGTTGAATCTTTGACGCACTTTAAGTTTTACCAAAAACATATATCAGTTTTACCATTTTCCGGCACAAGGACAATCTTTGTGATAGGTTATAACTGCCAAAAGGAATGTATGAATGAAAGGAAGTGATGGCTGTGAAAGGTCTACTTATTAAATTGGGCGGTATGGTCGCAAGCTTTGGATTATTGGTCACGGCAATAAATGCTAATACGAACTGCATTTGTTTTATCCATCAACCTGAAATGCCGAAAGGCGCGGAAAAACTCCGCAAGTTTTAAATGGCCGTCCCTTTTGAAAAGGTCGTAAACCAGCTTATTAATGCCGGAGTAATCAATAAGGAAGATAAGGAGCTTTACACCTACGGATTGGAACAGGGATTGTTGATCGTTATCAACATACTGACAACTATGTTAATCGGCATTGTTCTTGGAATGGTGTGGCAAAGCATCTTATTCATGATAGCCTATCTGCCCTTGCGTTCTTTTGCAGGTGGGTATCATGCCAAAACGCAGTCGCAATGCTATTTTCTCTCTATAGTGCTTACCTCGGCAGTACTTTTGGCAATAAGATTCATTTCCTGGACGAATCTTATTTGTTTGAGTGTGGCACTTGCAGCAGGAATAATCATTTTTGTTCTCGCACCTGTGGCAGCCAGAAACAAACCGTTGGATCGGATAGAAGTATCAGTTTACAAAAAGCGGACAAGGATCATTCTAATGGCTGAGATTTGTATCCTATTGTCAATGTTTGGCTTAGGATTCAATCAAATACTCCCATGTATAAGCGTATCGCTTTTAGCCCTAAGCGTCATGCTTATATTGGGCAGTATTCCAAACCGGATAAGGTTATCATAAAAAGTATCGCAGCTATGTAATTAAACTTATCCGGCGCGCAAGACTAAACCGGCATCATTTTGGTGCCGGTTTAGTCTTGCTCTGCCTTTATATTTCCGGCCTGTCGGGTGCGGCGGGCCTTTGGCGCAGAAAACGATCCGAAAGAACAATCCACAGATACACCCCGAACAGATCGGTTATAGTTGCCGCTGTAAACCAGCCTTCTTTGAAATAAATGATGCCGCTGCGATACAGGACATATTGAATGAGAAATAAAAAAACAAAGCAAGCTGCCGTCCATGTCCGGTGGAGCCGCAGTCTGTGAATAAGGATCAGGATAGTGATTAATATCATCAGATAGAAAATGGCGGTCGTGGTATGGTTTTTCGACATGTCGTTATAAAAACGAATCTGAAAAATCTGAGTTTTCGTTAATTTCAAAGGCAAAATAATCGTTTCCAAAGCTGCCGAAAAGGTGCTCAGAAACAAGGTCAGGTAATAGAGGAGGGGTCTCCGCGAGCTTAGGAATTTGCCGTGCCATATTCGGACAAGCCAAAGCAAAATAATAAAGCCGAGGAATGTATATATGGATTTATACCAGTGATGCTCGTAAACACCCAGCTTTGAAAACAAAATATCAATAAAGAAGTAAATTGCCGCAATGATGACATACCATCCGGCTGAGAGCCCATATGCGAGGGTCAAAGCAGACGTGGCGGCGACCGAGGTCTGCGAAAAAATATTGCCCAAAACCGCATCCTGGAACCGATCGCGAACGATTTTGGGATAATAAACATACGCATTCAGCATAATCCCCAGCACCGATTCAATCAGTAAAGCAAGGCCAAATATTGCCAGAGCAAACGCTACAGTAAATTTGCGGTTTCCGGATTGTTTAAGCGCGAAAATCATTGTGACAACACTGGAGGCTCCCAGCAAAACATACCAAATCGTGTTGCTCCAAAATGAAGGGGACATATAAATTCCTTTCAGGTATATACTTTAAGCTTCTTGATTTCCGTTAAATACTGGTTAACGGCACCTTGAATATGACGAGCGTTGCCACGGCCAGGCCAAGGGATATCGGCCACGTCAAAAGCGGCTTGTGATAATGCACCCTTAGCAGCAGGAACAAAAAGTAGTAGATACCAAAGGACCAGAAAATATTCCACCCATTTGCATATATGATATAACCCAATACATAAGAGAGAAATTCAACTAAAGTAAACAAACACGCCCAGAAGAATGTATAAAGCAATGTTTTAGAAAGTTTAACCGGGAAATGGGTTAAAAAAATGATGATTGCAAAAGGAGCGATGAAAAATGCGTCGAAATAATCGCTGAAGGTATGGCTGATCATTTTCCTGAATTCCCAAAGCATTTTGTCGTGAAACAAAACATTATAGGATAAATCCCCGATAATATAATAGAGCATGGTCGGGTAATACTCTTTCCAGTTTCTCCAATTGCCCCATTTATAACATGCCGGTATAATGATCATTACTAAAATAATTCTGAACATTTTAATCCCTTTAAAATACGTTATTTGGCACTCTTTCAGGGTGCCCAGTGTTTTAAGTCGGCGCCTTCCCACCGGCTTTTTCCGCGATTCTATAAAACAGAATGACCGCCGCTTTGATGCCCAGCGCCATGGAAAAATAGATCGGCAGCCCGTACCAGTATTTCCATGTAAGCGGCTGATAAATGCCCAGGAGCACAAATATCGGCTCGCAGATAAAGCAGAAAATAACGGCCATCGCGAAAGTCACGATTGTGAAGCTTTTCCATGTCCTGAAATGCTGATAAATCAGCGAATATATAAGAGGCATGCATGCAAAATCGATGGCTGATATCGGCGGAAACAGCGGGAATATATCTACGGGATAATCCCAGAGGGTCAGTTCCTCGCCCAGTTCGTCCAGCGACAAAATAATAATGATGATCAGCGCCGTGTACAGAACGATTTCCTTCAATCTGGCTTTGTCCACCGTTTTCCACCATACGTATGCACACACGATGTACAGCAGCAGAAGAAGCCACCACCGGGCGCGGAATAGGTCGTTTCGCAGCCATTCGTCAAAGCGGACGCATGTCAGGCGCCATTGGACCTCCGCTGCTTCATGTAATTCCAATACGATTACTTGCATGTGCGACATCCTTTATATTTTAATGTTGACCGGCTTTTTCCGTAATGCCGCAGATCTTGATAACCGCCGCTCTGACGATGATCGCCGTCAATGCGTAGAGCGGATAATTCAGATAGTATTTCCAATGGAGAAGCTCATAGAGCTTTGCCCAGGCCATGAGCGGCTCTAAAATAAAGCAAATAATTGCCGTGATAATTGCGGTGGCCCACAGAAAACCTTTTCTTGTGCTGAAATGCTGATAGACGAGCGAATAAATGAGCGGCAGGCTGATCAGGTTTAATGATGTCAGCGGCGGGAATATCGGGATGATATCCGTCGGATAATCCCAAAGGACCAGTTCTTCCCCGTACTCAACCTTGGCCATGACAACAATGGTTGTCAGCGCCGCATAGAGCACAATCTCGGGCAGCCTTTTTTTGTCGGCGAATCTCCACCATAAATATAAAAAGGACGCCAGCAAAAGGAGCAGGAGCCACCATCTGAGCTGGAACACGTCGTCGCGCAGCCACTCGTCGATATGAATCGATGTCAAATGCCTTTGAACGCCTACGTCGGCGGGAATTTCCATAACCGTTAAAAACATGTGTCACCTTCTTGCCCGGTTTATGAGAATCATTATTTGCATATTAAATGGTTCCTATGCCTAAAACAGGTTATATCTCATTGCAATCCCACAACCGGCGCTTTCGCCGGTTGCCCGACAAAAAAAGTGAAGGGGTTTCGACCCCTTCACAATCCCCATAGATGCTTTGCCTACAGTGTGAAAGGGGGCATCAAAGGCCTCCTTTCACACTTGGCTTCGATCACGAAATTATGCTGGCTTTTTTATCAATGCGATCGCCCGCCTGAATATTTTTTATCGCCGCAACAATATCTTCCGGCGTATTTGCAATATAATCGGGTCCTCCGCTTTTCAAGAGGGAAAGAGGGTCAAACCCCCATGTCACCGCGACGACTTTCACCGCTGTTTTTTTGCACGCTTCAATATCTCTGAGCTCGTCTCCGACATAGACGAGCTCGTCTGTTCTTAAACCGAATTGACCGATAAACCTTTTGATCGATTTATCCTTGCCGAACAGATTATTGGAGGAAAAGATATGGTCGAAAATCTCCAGATCGTTTCTCTTTAAAAATTCGGCGATATTTTCAACCGAATTTGAAGACAAGACGGATAAACCATATCCGTCCTTTTTTAAGAACAACGCTAACTCCCTGATCCCGTCAAAAGGATTCAAGACGTGGATCCGATGCCGGTACATCGCCATGCATTCCACGGACATCCCCGGTAACTTATAAAGCGGCAAACCGATTTTCTTGAAACGCTCTGTGACAGGCATTTTTTTAAGCGTATGTACATCCTCCATGGTCACTTTTTTATAATGGTGCTTTTCCGCCATGGCGTTTAATATTTGCAACGCAAGCCCCATTGAGTCGACGATGGTACCGTCAAAATCAAAAAGAATCTGTTTGATCAAGTTCCTACCCTCTTTTGGATTGATATGTTTTATGCCGCAAAAAGCGAAAAGGGAATATTTTATTCCCCGAGGATTTTCTGTACCCTGCCCACCACGTCGCCCTCCTCCAGCATGACCTTGATGCCGTGGGGGTGGTTCGGGCTTTTTGTGAGAATCCGTTTAACACGACCGCGCGTCAACGCGCCCGTCGGCTGATCCTTTTTCAGCACGATGTCGACGAGTGCGCCGATTCTGATATTTGCCCTTGTCCGTCCGTCCAAAATATCGGCTCCTTATCTGAATTCCCGCTGGATATCCGTGATCTGCGCGTCGGTGTTTTGCTCAATAAAGGAGATCACCTTGTCCATCGCGCTGTCCGCAAAGCTTACCGTTTCGGAAACCATCGCGATTCCGAGCACGATCGTCTGGTGGATATCCTGCTCGTCCACCTCCGCTGCGGAAACATTGAACCTGTTGTGCGTTTTTGCAATCAGGCTTTTTACCACCATACGCTTTTCCTTCAGTGAGTGCACAAACGGGGCGTAAAGCCTGATTTGCGCCGTGGCTATCATCATTTGGCTTTATCCTTTCCGATCACGTACAGTCCGTCAAAGAGTGCTGCAAACCTACTTTATAATACGGATGGTGCCCTCCTTGCGCTGCGGGGCGCTCGACTCCTTTTCAATATATCCGATTGCAGCCGCCGAGCAGATGGTGTGCTCTTTGGGAATCCCCAGCTCGAAAAGATAACTGCGCACTTTTGGATCGTTTCCGAGCCAGTGCAGCTGATTGATGTAACAGCTGCCCAACCCCAGCGAATGGGCTGCCAGAAAGATGTTCTCAAGCGCAAGCGCGCAGTCGGCCATGGCGTTTTGGTAGTTTGGCCGATTGGAGGCAATGATGAGCGTGGGTGCATGGTAGAAGAAATGGTAATTTTCCTTTTGGGCGCGAGCTTTGGCCGCGTGCTTGGGGAGATAGTCGTCGTCGGGAATGTAATGCCGAAACCCCTCGCGCACGAGTTCATTGATTTTTGCCAGGACGTCTTCGTTTTGGATTGCGGTAAACAGCCAGCTTTGGCTGTTGCTTCCGCTCGGAGCCCATGTGGCGGCTTCAAGGATCGCATTGAGATGCTCCGGCTCAATCTGCCGTTTCTGAAACTGGCGCGTGCTCCTGCGCGCGCGGATGGCATCAAGCACTTCGTTACGGATCATAGTTACGACCATTCCTTTCCGCTACCATTGTATCATGATATCCAGGCAATACAATGGCCTCTTTTGCGGCTGAGCACAGGTATGATTTCAATGATCGTCCGTCTCAATGCCGTGTTTTCAATCTGCGGAGATAACAGAAAACCGAGGTAAGAAAGGCGGCAAGCATTTTTGCAAGAAGATCCGTCATTGTATCGTCCAGTCCGCCCTTGACCAAGTGGGTCTTAAACAGGAAATCCGATGCAAATTCGAAAAGCTCCCAGAGGGTGCCGAGGGCAATGGAAAAGCAAAACGCAAACAGGGCGGCAAAAAGATGAAATCGCCGGTTTGTGGTTTTTAGACCCCGTATGAAAATACCCTCTATCAGAGTTAATGCAATGATCACCGCGTAGCTTCCGAATACGGCGTGAAGAAACAGGTCCCACCACCAGAATATCTTATAGAAGTTTTTTATTTCTCCCAGATATTGAGTGAGAAAAAGAAAAATCAGCGCGATCAATTGAAAGCCGGGGGGAAGCGCCAAATTCTTTTTATCGGCAATATACGCAATGATAAAGGGCAGGGTTAGGCATATCATCGAAACCAGCGACAAGCCCAGAATGCTCCATTGCTTTTGTGCGATACTGACGGCGGATGCATAGATAAAAATGATTTCAAACAAAACCGCAATTATAAAAGCCGGTTTCCGCTCGTTTTGTTTCATATCGGATGGTTCCTCTTAACGACAAAAAATAGCGCGGGAAAAATACAGCACATGATATAATAACCGCAAAGCGGTTATTATACAGAGATTTTGTGTCCCTTCGGCTCGCCGCCTACGCGGCAACCGCCGAAGACGGACAATATATCACAAGCTGCGTTGCAGCTATGATATAATAACCGCAAGCGGTTATTATACCAGATGATGAGAAAGGGGTGGGCGTTATGCTGACGGAGCTTCCGATTGAAAAAGCGTTTATGCTGATCGAGCCTGGACCAGTGATTCTGGTCACTACAAACGATAAGGAAAGAAATAATATCATGACAATTTCATGGCACATGGTACTGGATTTTACCCCGCGGATCGCCCTGACGACCGGCCCGTGGAATTATTCCTTTAAAGCGCTTACGCACACAAAGGAATGCGTGCTTGCGATTCCGACGATCGATCTTGCGGAAAAGACGGTCAAAATCGGAGACTGCTCCGGCGCCAAGGTGGACAAGTTCCGGGAATTCGGCCTGACGGCATTGCCGGCGGCCGAGGTAAAGGCCCCTCTGGTCTCCGAGTGCCTCGCCTGCCTCGAGTGCCGCGTAACCGACTATCTGGAGCCTCACGACATTTTCGTGCTGCAGGGGGTGCGCGCATGGATCGATCAGGAGCGAAAGGAACGCAGGACGTTTCATGCCAACGGGGACGGTACGTTTGTCGCAGACGGAAACGCCATGGACCTTCGCAGTCTGATGGAGGATAAGCTGCCGCCGGGCGTCTGATGCCCGTACGGCAGCAAAACATCTGCCGTTAGAAATCGGTTTTCAGGATATAGGCGGCAACCGTAGTTTCGGTCGCCGTGTCATAATTTACTGATAAGAAGATATCGTTGTATTTGAAGTGAGCGTCCCCGTTTTCATCACTGACCGGAGCCCCGAACACTTCTTTAAACCTGCTGATCGGGTCGCCGATTTTTGCCCCATTAAAGTCGATATCTTTGCGATTGGTAAATATCTGCTCGACCTTTGTAAAGCTGTCGGGGTCAAACCATACTCTGATGCCGGCTCTTTCAAATTCCAGCCCCCCTTCGTCGATGGACACGGGTTCTTCATTTAAGGCGCGGACAAGCTCCTCCCTTGTAAGACCCAGAAGCGCAATATAATCCGTAAAGCTTTGCTTTACAGCATCGGATGAATAAACGCTTTCGGCATCATTGCTTTCCGCGGCTGATATTCCCGAAGCGTCCCGGGAATTGTTTTGAGCGGCGGAACCATCCGGCTCAGCTAAGCTGCAGCCGCTAAAACCCGCCAGGCTTAATGCCAATACGGCTGCAAACAGCAAAGATTTGAAAACGGCCTTTGATCGAAACGACATATGGCTTTCCCCTTTGTGTTTTGTTCGTTTTATCAAATAATTATTTGCATAACAAATCGGTTCTATGCTGAAAGCAGGTGTAAAAGAATAGCGGGTCTGCCGCAAAATGCATTGATATGCATTTGCGGCAGACTCGCTTATATTTCTCTCAAAAAACGCGGTGACAGTTTAATCGAACCGGGTGACAAGCCAGAAGCGGTATTACACCTCGCAAATCATTCGTCAGAATACGCGGACGGAGGCCTTGAGGCGGCCTTTCCTAGTTCCCCTTTCGACCCCTTCATAGAGAAAGCGTCCGAAGCCCCGCACGGATACCACGCTGCCCGCTTTCGGGGAAAAGCTCAAGCTTTCCGTAAGCCTGCTGTCGACAAACACCTTTCCCTGTGAAATCAGCTGTTGGCTCTCATCCCGGGAAAGCTTGTATACCGCGGCAATCATGGCGTCGAGGCGTTCGGACGCGATATTGATCGGGATCGGCTCCGGCGGCGCTGCCGCGATATCCGGCGCCTGCGCCACGGCGCATCGAACGGCGGTGTGCCTGACTTTCGCAAGCTGCTCTGCGATATAGCCCGAAACCGAGTTGAGGCAAAACAGGTAGGCCGAGTTTTCGTTTAGGATCATGTCGCCTAAGACAGCCCGTCTGAAACCCAAACCCATCAGGGAGCCGAGAAAGTCCCTGTGCGTAAGCTCGTCCGCGAATTTCTCCGAAACCGGGGATATGCGGATACAGACGATGGGAGGGTCTTCCGAATACCCGCAAAGCGACTCGTCCCCGAAGCAGGCGAGCCTTCGCTCCGCCGCGTCATAGCCGCCCTTTAAGGCAAAAGGCGCCGAGCTTTTGTCAAAGGCCATACCGCACAGGATATCCTGCTCGGCTGTGGTCAAAAACTCGGAATAGACGTAACATTCACGGCTGAAGGCCCTATGGGCAAGCTCCAAAAATCTGTTTTTCAAATGCTGGTCGGATTCGGTCATAGATTTCACTCCGCAATGGTCGCCCCGCGGCAACCCCGTTTGATGCATTTTTCGATTCCAATAGTCCGGGCTATTATGGTCAGCGGCAGGCAGGGGGCCATCAACCGTCAAGGCGGATTGTCCCTTGCCTGCATTATACTGGAAAAAAACCTGCTGTCAAGCGAAAAGAAACCGGCTCAAGAAAAGTATGCCGCATATTTTCTGATTTTTCAGGCTTCCCTTTCAAATAGCGCCGCCGCTGCATCGATCAGCTTGAAAACCGAAAAAAACGTAGACAATATGCCGAATACCAGGATGGCAGCATACCAGATATTATACTCTATCTGCAGATAGGGGGTAACCTTGTTTGCCGTTTGCCCAATCCATATGTAGCCGCTGTATATAATGGCTGTGCCGCATACGATATTAATCATCTGAATGAGCATAAGCAGCAGCTTTTTCCTGATGCCGTGCTGAGAATCCGCAAACAGGTTGATCGATATATGTCCGCCGCGCTCGGTAAGGTACGAAGTGCCGAGGAATACCATCCATGTGGTGGTGCAGGAGACCAACTCATCCGTCCAGCCTAACTTGGAAAGCCCGAGATATCTGCCGGCCATCTGGAGATATATCAGGGCAAACAATACGATTAGGCCCGCCGCGGAAAGAATTTCGAGCGTTTTCGACAGCCTGCCAAGCATTTTATGAAGCATTATCATTGTACACCGCCTCCCGTCAGCCCATCAGAAGCGTGGGCAAAGTCATAGTCAGGGAAGAAAGGAATGTAACGATCAAAAGCGCCGCAATCAACGCGATCAAAAACGGAATGATTTCTTTTATCAGCACGCCGAGCGTTATGTTGCCCAATGTGCAAACGGGATAGAGGCACATCCCGACAGGGGGCGTGATGGTGCCCAGCATGACATTCAGGCACATCACAACGCCGAGATGGACTAAGTCTATTCCAAACTGCTGCGCAATAGGCACCATGATCGGGACCGTAAGGATCAGCACCGCGTTTCCTTCCATGAAACAGCCCAGGATAAGCAGTATGACATTGATAAGCAGCAAAACCACGACGCGGCTTTCCGTCATGCCGCATATCGTCTCTATGATTGCGGCGGGAACCCCCTGATAAGTCATTATCCAGCCGAAGAGGCCCGCGGCGGCGATGATTGCCATGACCTGCGCGGTATTTTTGATGGTTTCAAGGAGCATAAGCCACAGGTTTTCCCTGGTTATCTCCTTGTAAACGCATATGCCGAGAAACAGCGCATACGCGCACGCCACGGAAGCCGCCTCCGTAGGGGTAAAAAAACCGGAGAGTATGCCCCCCAGGATGATCGCGGGCATGAGCAGAGAGGGCAGCGCATCCAAAAACGCTTTCCAGATCTCTTTCCCGCTTGCCTTGGGGGAAACGGGGTAATTTCTCCTTTTGGCGATGAAATATACCATCAGCATCAGCGAAAAGCCCATCAGAAGGCCGGGGATGAAGCCGCCGAGGAACAGCTTGCCGACGGATACGCTGGTAAGGCCGCCGAAAAGAACCATCGGTATACTGGGGGGAATGATGGGGCCTATTGTGCTCGAGGCCGCGGTGATCGCGCCGGAGAAGCCGTCGTCAAAACCCGCGTCCTTCATTGCTTTTATCTCTATGGTGCCGAGACCTGCCGCGTCCGCGACCGCGGACCCCGACATGCCCGCGAAGAACATGCTCGCCACGACATTGACATGTCCAAGCCCGCCTGTTATATGGCCGACCAGCGCGTTTGCAAACGAAAACAGGCGTCTGCTTACCCCGGCCATATTCATGAGAAGCCCCGCAAATATAAAAAAGGGAATCGCGAGGAGAGTGAATGAATTTACGCTGGCATACATGCGCTGCGCGGCCATGGTAAACAGAGTCAGATTGCCGGTCTGCAAAATATATGCGACAGATGCGAGTACCATAGCGACAAAAACCGGGGCACCGAGCGCCAGAAGCACGATAAACAAAAGGATTATAAGCATGATACTTAACCTCCGCAACTACGCGAATTGCCGGGGTGTCTGCCTATGCCAGACAGCCCGGCAGATATCCGCATTTACTTTTCATTCAGCTGGTCTTGCTTGCCTCAATCAGGGAAAGCCACTCCTCGGTAAACGCCGGATCATAGTCTTTTTTCAGTTCTTCCAGAGCGGGCGTCGCCGCCGCAATGCATTCATCCTTGTCGGGGTAAGTAAAAGTCACGGCATAGTCGTTTTTGAACTTGTCGACGATCTTGTTTTCCGTGTCAACGAAGATCTCCTGCTCATACTTTGCCGCTTCCGCGGACGCCTTTATGATGATCTCCTGGATGTCCGGGGGAAGGGATTCCCACTTTTTGGGGTTCATTAGCAGACCGGTGGTAAAGAATGTGTATTCAATCATTGCGATATACTTGTTCACTTCCTGGATATTGGCGGAATCCATCGTCGCGATCGGATTTTCCTCGCCGTCCACAACCCCCTGGGAAAGCGCCAGATACAGCTCGTTAAACGCTATGGTGGAGCAGACCGCGCCAAACGCCGACATCGTCAGCTGATTGACCCGCTCGGAAGGAACGCGGAGCTTTAGGCCGGCAATATCGGAAACTTTGTTTACAGGCTTGTTGGAGCTTAGGTTGCGAAATCCGTAGTACATCCAGTCGAGCACCTTGAAGCCGGCGTCCTGGGCCATTTCTTTCATGTACTCGCCGACCTTGCCGGTATATGCGCTGGTGGCGTGCTCATAGCTCTCGAACATGTAAGGCCACATGGTGGCGTTTAACTTATCGTTGTAATATGCCATATGACCGGTGGTAAAGCAGCCGCCGTCCACAACGCCGATGCGGATCTGATCGATCACCTCCGTCGGATCGCCGAGCTCGGAGTTTATGTAGGTGTCGAATGTCAGCCTGCCGCCGCTCAGTTCCTCGCAGCGCTTACAGAAAAGGTACATCGCCTGGGTGATGGGATGGTCCTCTGCAAGATGTGTCGCAAAAATCAGTTTATAGCTTTCGGTTGATGAGCCTGCCGCTGATGATGTCTCTTGTGATGCGGGAGCCGTTGCCGATGCGGGCGTTTTTTCGGGTGCGTTGCCTGCGCAGCCGGCCGTCAGCGCCGATAACATGCATATCGCCAGAAAAACGGCAAGGATACGTCTGATTCTCTTCATGTTGTTCTCCCTTCATTTTATATTTTTGGATTCTTCACGTGGCGTTTACGACTTTCTGTTTAGCCTGAGCATCATGCTCCGGCTAAGAAGAGTACTTTCCCCGAACCGCGGGTTACCTGGTTAAACGCTTGCTCGCATTGGGACAAATCGAAACGATGCGTGACGATGTCGAGTACATTGATCCGTTTCGAGGCAATCAGCGCCGTCAGGTTCCACCATGTGCTCCATATTCTGCGCCCGAACACACCCTTAATCTGCAATCCTTTCAGATTAACGTCCTTTACCAGATTGATCGGTATCGCCCCTCCCGGATGTCCCACCGTAACCAGCCGGCCCTCGAGACGTATAAAATCGAACAGCGTCTGATAGGCCGACGCGGCGCCGCTTAACTCGATCACGGCGTCCGCTCCGCCGCGCAAAGCCGTGATCCTGCGGATTTCGTCGGCCGCATTCTGATTTTTTGCGTTGATCGTTATCGCGCCCAGCTTCTCCGCCAGGTTCAGCCTGAAATCGTCGATATCCACCGCAATGACGTTTGCCGGGTTGCCGGCTTTCAGTATCATGACCGCGAGCAGTCCGACGGGGCCGCAGCCGTTGACTACAACGGTATCGCCCGGCCTTATTTGCGCTTCTTCGACCGCGCGCATGGCCACCCCGCCCGGCTCGAGCAGCGCGCCCTCCTCCATCGACACGCCGTCGGGCAGCACAAACGCCACCTTTGAAGGTGCCAGCGCATATTCGGCGAAACAGCCGTTATAATTGGTGCCGTATACCGTCATGTTTGCGCAATTGTGGGGCATGTCGTTCTGGCACTGATAACACGTGCCGCACGGAATATGGGTCTCGAGTGAGACCCGCTCACCCGCGCTGCGGTCTTTGACGTTGCTTCCGACCTCGACTATGGTCCCGGAACACTCGTGCCCCAGTACCAAAGGCCACTTTATATGAAACTTCTCCGCAAAATCCCGGCCGCCCTGGTCCCAGTGATAATAATGCATATCCGTTCCGCAGATCGCGGATACCTCCACCTTTATCAGCACCTCGTCCGGCCCGGGCGCGGGCTTTTCGATATCGGCAAATTCGATCCCGGGGAAGGCCCCTGTTTTGATAATCGCTTTCATCATTCAATCCTCTTGTTTCATTTATTATTTAAGAGAAATCAGCTCTTCCGTCACCGCGGCGATATGTTCGGGGTGCAGGTTGTATTTATCCATCAATTCTTCGTGCGGGCCGGATTCGGTATACTCATCGTCGATCCCGATTCTTCTGAGCAGCACCGGCGCTTTCTCGCTCAGCACCTCCGCCACGGCGCTGCCCAGTCCGCCGATAACCGTGTTTTCCTCCACCGTCACCACGGCCCTTGTACTGCGCGCCGCTTTTATGATAGCTTCCTCGTCGATGGGCTTGACGCAGGGCATTTCCAGAAGCCAAACTCTGTAACCCTTTTCGGACAGGAGCTTTTCCGCCCGGATCGCCCGGTCGACCGCCGCCCCGTTGCATATGATGGCGGCGTCGCTCCCTTCATCCTTTAAGATGTTCGCTTTGCCGATCTCGAAGGTATAATCGTCGTCGAAGACCTTCGGCACGTTATAGCGGCCAAGCCTTAAGTAAACCGGTTTTTTGCACTGGGCGATTTTTTTCGTGATCACTTTTGTCGAGGCCGCGTCCGCGGGAACCACGACAATCATATTGGGAATGCTGCGCAGGATGGATACGTCCTCGATCCCCTGATGGGTTACGCCCTCTATGGCGCCTGAAAGCCCGCTTAGGCCGGATACGATCTTCACATCCAGGTCGGGATATGCGCAGTACGTGCGCACCTGCTCGAGCATGCGCATGGACGCAAAGGGCGCGTAAGTCGCGACAAAAACCTTTGCTCCGCAGGAGGCCATTCCGGCACCCATCAGCATCATGTTCTGCTCGGCGATGCCGTTGTTGATCACCCGGTCCGGATGCTTTTTTGAAAGCTCAACGAGTCCCATCGATTTTGTCGTATCGGCCCCGATCGCAAATACGGTTTCATCGGTCTGCGCATATTCCGAAAGCGCAATGCCGAAGGCCTCGCGCGTATTTATCTTATCGTAGATCACAGACATTTCGCTTCCGCCTCCAATTCACACATCGCTTTAATATACTGGGCGTCGCTGGGGATGCGCTGGTGCCAGGAATTGTCGTGCTCCATGAAGCTCACGCCTTTTCCCTTTACCGTGTGCGCAATGATCACGGTAGGTCTTCCCGAATAGTTGACCGCAACCTGCAGGGCGCTTACGATTTCCTCCATGTTGTGGCCGTTTATTGCAAGCACATTCCAGCCGAAATCCTCCCATTTGTTTCTCAGAGGCTCCATGGGCAGGATTTCCTCGACCGAGCCGCAGCTTTGCAGATGGTTATAGTCGACAACGGCGATCAAATTGTCCAGCTTTAACGCGCCGGACGAAATGGCGGCCTCCCAGACCACGCCCTCCTGCAGCTCCCCGTCGCCGAGAATGACGAATACCTGATACTTTTTTCGGTTGCGCTTGGCGTACAGCGCCATTCCCTCGCCCAAAGAGAGCCCGTTGCCCAGCGAGCCGCTGGTCATGTCGATTCCCGGCGTCTTTTTCATGTCCGGATGCCCCTGCAGGTGTGATCCGGTGTGGCGGATTGTCATCAGATCCTCCACAGGGAAAAAGCCCTTTCTCGCCAGCGCGGAATAAACAACGGGGCATGCATGGCCCTTCGAGAGAATCAACCGGTCGCGGTCGGGCCAGTTCGGCTCCTTAGGGCGGACATTCATAATTTCATAGTAAAGGGCGGTTACGATATCGCAGCAGGATAAGGCCGGTGCGGGATGAGATGGGCCGTTGGCCTTATAAGCGATTTCAATAATGTCCCTCCGCAGTTGGTTTGCTGTGCGCTTTAAGTCCTGAATCGTCATATGTACCACCTCTGCAATTAATATGTACGTGCCATGGACAAAATTACAATATGGATAAATTTCCTAATTCATTATATCGATATGATGTATGTGCCTCGATATACTTAAAAAATTCTATAAAATAGATAATATTTGACAGACAAGACATGAGGGAATTGAGCGATATTGCCCTAATTTTTAATATATGCCGATTATCAACATCATATGAATTTTAAAAATTGTTTATCGCGGAAATATAAAATACATCATATGTAGAAGCCTGGTTTTTGGTATATTTTTACTTTTTCCGATTGACTATTTCAAATTGATATGAGATAATCTCAAATGATATTGGATGGCCGGAACGTATTTTTGTTAGGCGGTTAAGGTTTTATGGATATCAATGGTCATAATAATTCTGTAAATTCGGCCCGCACGGATAAGGTAATCAAATTTATACTCGACGGAATCGTCAAAAAAAAGTTTTACGCCGGCGTAAAGCTTCCGACCGAACCGGAGCTTTGTGCATTGACGGGTGTAAGCCGCGGCTGCGTACGGGAGGCCGTCAAGATTCTGGAGGCCAGCAAGGTTGTGGAAATAAGGCGCGGCGACGGCACTTATTTGTCAAACCCGAATAAGATTTCTTTTATCAGCCCTTTGATATTCAAGATATTGCTTCAGGATACGGCCTTTAAGGAGCTCTGCGATTTCCGTGAATCGATTGAAATGGCTGTTTTGCGCCTGGTTATATGCAACTGCAATGAAAGTGATCTGAACAAGCTGAGGGAGTCGAATTCACGAATGCTGGAATTTATCCGAAGCGGCGTGGATGACAGCGACAGACTGTACGAGCTCGACAAGGAGTTTCATTATATATTGGCCGACGCAATGAAAAACAGCGTGATGCGGGATGTGTATCTGTTCGTGTTTGAACTGTTTGGCCCGCTTATTTTAAGAAATTATCAGTCGGGGCAAAATGGTGAATCCGGCTATGAAACGCATGTGGCGGTCTTAAACGCAATCGAGACAAAGGACTTTATCGAGCTCGGATATGCCGTAAAAAAATGCGTGGAGGTCTGGGGCGGCTGGATGAAACGCGCAGACGCCTTGGAAATGACTTTGGGGGAACTCAACAAATATGCAAACGATTACTTCCGGGAGTGACGCTCCGCCGGACGATAACCGGTTTGCTGACCATCTGAATTTTGTCTATATAGATAACGCCTGCATTCTGCATCGGACAGATTGCAGGCGTTATCCATTGGGAAAAGCGGCCTCAAAACAGGTTTGAGGCCGCTTTTATTTCACCGTAAATCTTTAGAAGAAATCATTGACAAAATAGGCATTTTGTTGTTTAATATATTTAATCAAATGTGAAATCGGTTGCATATAATTGCAGTTAATCATATTAGTATCAATGATAAGAATCTGAATAATCTCTACTAATAATAAGGTTTAATGACTATGGGTATTTTGAGATATATATAAAATCGGTTTTATTATTTCGGCAAATAATAATTATATGAAGGAAGGCGAGCTTAGTTGAGAAAACTGAAAATGACATTTGGCAGGGATGTGATCTATGCCAGACTCCTGGAAGAGGACGCGCCGGGAACAATCGCCGCGTTGGACAAGGTGTTGCCTTTTGAATCCAGGATGCACCATGCAAAAATTTGTGACAACGAGGTATTTTGCCAGATACCCGCGGAGTACGACAAAAAAGAAAACCCGGCCTATTCCGTGCCGGGGCATGTGGCGTTTTTCAATTTCCGGCAAACGGTATGCATGTGGTATGGAGATATGAAGCCGCTCGGGTATTCAAATCTTTTTGCAATTATCGAGCCGCAGTATATGGACAGGCTGACGGAGATATGTGAGGCGATTTGGAAGAACCAGGGACAAATCGTAAAAATGGAATTTGAGGAGGCGGCGGAATAATGAACGAACTGATCAGGGAAATCAAAGCCCGCATCAACGACGGCTGGGTTGATCAGCCGGAAGATATTGATTTGCTGCTTGAGCGCAAGGGTGCAAAAAATCAGAATCTGACGATTGACGTTTATGCACAGGGCGACACAAATGCAATGGCTTATTTCCTTTTTATTCTTTACAGTTATGCAAAAGAGGAAAAGGGAGATTTGGAAACGCTTAAAAACCTGGCAAGCGAGCTGCTTTCTTTTCAGGGAAACCGCTTCAAGGAATATTATAAAATGCCGGATTCCCTCGCGCTGTCCATGCGGGCGGCCGTGGCGTTTAAGGATGTAAAGACCTATGCGGATTACTGTGAGCTTTCGCGGGCCGTGCAATGTTATTTTGGCCAGATGAGCTATTGGGTGGACCTGGTAATCCCGTGGAACGAGCTCGGCGAGGAACATAAGAGGATCATGGAAGAGAAGAAGGGATGCCCTTATATCGAATAGTTGAATGCCTGGATACGGGAGCCAAAAGGCGTTTTTGTCTGCGAAGTCAGATAGTCTTTGGAGGAAATGTATGAAACAAACACATATTTTACATGACGGGGTTCTTGGCAGGGCAAAATCCGCGGTACATAGGATGATTACGCTGGAACAGTGGATATGCGTTATTTTTTCGGCAGTTTTTATGTTGCTGATGATGCTTCAGGTTATATTGCGTTATGTATTCAATGCTCCGCTTTACGGAGTGGATGAATGCGTTATTGCGCTGATGGTATGGTATTCCGCGCTGGGGGTCGTTGTCGTGTACTGGGAAAAGGGGCATGCAATGATTGGGTTCGTTATAAAATACACGGGCCCCCGCATGCAAAGATTTATTCTCCTGGTCTCCGAGCTGATCGTCGTTATCATTGCCGGCGTGCTTGCCAAATACGGATACGAGCTTTTTCTTTTGCAGAAAGCAACGCAGCCGGTCGGCGGCATGCCTTTTAACAGAAGCTTTTACTTCGCCCTCCCCGTAGTCATCATGGGTATTTCCATGCTGATCGCCGGCGCATTTCGGGTATTTGAAACAATTTTGATAGAAGACGCGACAAGACTGGCGGAAGAGAGGGTGAGCCTGGATTGAGCACAGTAACGATGGTATGGATTTATTTCGCACTTTTCCTGGTTTTAATGCTCGCATCAATTCCCATTCCTTTCGCGATGATGATATCCACACTGCTGTACTGTCTGCAGGTGGATTTCAGCCTGATCATGTTTGCGCAGCGCACGGCGGTATCTTTTGCCGACTATACGCTTTTGGCCGTCCCGACGTTTATCTTCGTCGGAGTGTTCATGAACGAGACGGGATTTACGGATAAAATATTTGATTTTTGCGAGAAGCTGCTCGGACATATACCCGGAGGCCTCGCGCACGCAAACGTGTTTGCGAGCATGGTGTTTGCCGGCATGTCGGGTTCCGTCCAGGCGGACGCGGGCGGACTGGGCAACGTGGAAATACAGGCGATGACAAAAGCGGGCTATGATCTCGAATATTCCTGTGCGGTTACCGCAGCCTCTTCGGTAATCGGCCCGATCATCCCGCCCAGCATCAATCTGGTGGTGTACGGATACCTGGCGCAGGTGTCCACGCTGTCGCTGTTTTTGGGCGGCCTTGTCCCCGGAATCCTGATGGGGCTGTCGCTCATGGTGATGATCGCCATCCAGGCAAAACGGGGGAAAAGCATCTCGGTTAAAACATTGCCGAGAGCAAAAGTAACAGAGGTAATGAAATCCTTATGGCATACACTTCCCGCTTTGGGTGGGCCGATACTTCTGATCGGCGGAATTATGTCGGGTGTATTTACGCCTACGGAATGCGGCTGCATCGCCGGTCTGTATATCATAGTGCTCGCAATCGTTCAGGGGAAAATGAATGCCAAAGTCGTTGCTTTAAGTCTGAAAAAAACGCTGTCTGTCACCGCAATGACAATGTTTTTGATTTCTACAGGCAACATTTTTAACTGGATGATCATCACGGGAGGCGTTTTGGGCAGTCTGACAAACGCGCTGCTTATTGTGCAGAATAAATTCCTGCTTTTGTTCGTGCTCAACGTGATCATGCTGATTATGGGCTGCTTTATGGGCAATATGTCCATACTGGTAATGATGACGCCTCTTCTTGTGGGACTGGCAAATTCCATGGGCATAGATCTGGTGCACATGGGCGTTTTGACTGTATTAAACCTTACAATCGGATGTCTTACCCCGCCGATGGCACCGGCGCTTTTCACGGCATGCAAGGTGGCCAACGCGAATTTTGAAAAGTCTTTAAAACTGACCATGATATTGGTCATTCCCCTGGTTGTCACTCTTTTGATTGTAACGTATGTCCCCATGGTCACCTTATGGGTGCCTACGCTAATGGGATAAAAAGAGTGGTGCGGTCTGAAATGAGAATGGTTCATGGAACCGTTCAATATAAAAAAGGAGGATAAAAATGAAAAAGGGGATTCTCTCAATCGTTGCCGTGCTGGCGCTTTCCGCGTTGCTGTTTACGGGATGCAGCGCTCCGGCGGCACAAAATAAGCAGGAGCAGGAAGACGAAACGCAGGTATATACCATTAAAATCGGCAGTGCGGTTGCCGTGGAGCATCCACAGAACATGGCCGCAAAAAAAATCCAGGAATTGCTCAAAGAGCGTTCCGGCGGGCGCCTGATCGCGGAATGGTATCCGGCCGAGCAATTGGGAAATGAGAACACAATGCTTGAAAACGTCCAGGTAGGGTTGCAGGACGCTATGATAGGTTCCTCCGAGATATATGCAAACTATTGCCCCGATTTTAACATCCTGGGTATGGCGTTTGCGTTTGAAAGCGCGGAGCATGTGCAGAAATTTTTCAAATCGGATACGTTCAAGGTGAGTCTTGACAAGCTCAGCAACGAATTCGGCATACATATTGTAAGCCTCGGCTTCCAGAAAAACCCGCGCGCCATATTCGGGAAAAAACCGATATTGGTTCCGGAAGACCTGGAAGGCGTCAAGTTCCGAGTTCCCAATATCCCAATCTGGGAAAAGAATTTCCGCCAGCTCGGCGCGGTTCCCACCATCGTCGCATGGTCCGAATACCCGTTTGCATTGCTGCAGGGGGTCGTGGATGCCGGAGAAGCCACCTATGAATCGATTTATTCGATGAAGCTGCATGAAGCGGCTCCGTACATCTCGCTGCTTGCTTATGCGTATCCGGTCGAGGCATTCGCCATGAGCCAGAAAACATGGGAAAAGCTGCCGGAGGATCTGCAGCAGATCCTGCAGGAAGTCGTGGATGAAACGGCTTTATGGTATTCCGAACAGATCAAAGCTTCCTGGCTCAGCGACAAGGAAAAAATCTCTGCGGAGGGCGGACAGTTCTTTGAACCCGACAAGGAACCCTGGATCGAGAAAATGGCTCCGCTGGCCGACAAGCTTGAGGCGGAAGGCTATTGGGACACTCCCGACCTGTACCAGATCGTACAGGATATGAGATAAAGGCCGATGTTCCGGAAACGCGCGGCCAAAACCCGCGCGTTTGAGGCTGTCGACAAAGTCGACAGCCTTTCGAGGGGGAATCCAATTCCCCCTCGAGGAGCACCCCAAGCGATTACAATCGCTTGGGGACCCCGCCTCCCCCAGGTGCGGACAAAACACACGTGTTTTGTCCAGTGTGTCCTCCACCGGCGCATGTCCGGTTCCGGACAAATCAAAAGTGAAGGGGTCGGAACCCCTTCACAATCCCCATAGACACTTTGTCTACAATCTGAAACGCGCGGCCAAAACCCGCGTGTTTCCGGAAAAGGCAGATCCCAGGGGCCCGTCGTTAAGCGGCATGAGGTGCCGCATGGCGACTGTGTCTGATTTTTTTGTCCCTTTTGCGGCTTTATATCCGCACGGATATTACGGATAGGATAAATATCAAGGAGAGGTACGATTATGGGCTATCGGCTTAGCGTAGATGTTGGCGGAACGTTTACGGACATTGTATTATTCGACGACATAAGCAGAACAATTCATACAACAAAGGTTCCGTCCACCACATATGATCAATCGGAGGGCCTGATTGCCGGCGTTGAGAAAATCTGCCGGCAGGTAGGCATCGGGTATGATGAGATCACATATTTTATCCACGGCACGACTGTTGCGACGAATGCGCTGCTGGAAAGGAAGGGCGCGAATACCGCGCTCATCACCACCGAAGGTTTCCGGGACGTGTTTGAAATAGGCAAGCAGAGACGCCCGAATTTGTACGATTTCTGGGCAAAGAGGCCCAAGCCCCCCATTCCGAGGCATCTGATATTTGAAGTGCCGGAGCGTGTGCTGTTTACCGGCGAAGTGGAAAAACCGCTGGACGGGGATGCCGCACGTGAAGTCCTGCGAAAAATCAAGGCGCGTGGCGCGGAATCCGTCGCGGTTTGTTTTTTGAATTCTTACAAAAACGGCGAAAATGAGCTGAAAATGAAACGGATCATCACGGAAGAAATGCCGGATGCCGCTGTTTCCATCTCGTACGAGACGTTGCCGGAAATCCGGGAATACGAACGCACCTGCACCACCGCCGTAAACGCTTATCTTATGCCGAAAGTCCAGAAGTACATCAATAATCTGGTGCAGAAAAAGGATGCGCTGGGCATCCGGCCCAAGCTGCACGTCATGCAGTCAAACGGAGGCATCATGAACGCGGACGTCGCCGCAAACCGCAGCGTGCATACGGTATTTTCCGGGCCGGCCGGCGGCGTTTTGGGCGGCATATATATTTCCAGGCTGATCGGCGACGAAAACGTGATAACGCTCGACATGGGCGGAACCAGCACGGATATCGTGCTGATCGATCACGGCAAAATACGCCTCACAACAGACGGGGAAATCGGAAATTTTCCCGTCAAGGTGCCGATGATTGAAATGCATACCATCGGGACCGGCGGCGGCAGCCTTGCGTGGATCGACATGGGCGGCACGCTCAGGCTCGGCCCCGAGAGCTGCGGCGCCATTCCCGGCCCGGCCTGTTACAACCAGGGCGGCTTGCGCCCGTCCGTGACCGATGCAAACCTCCTCTTGGGCAGGCTCGACCCAGATGCGTTTTTAGGCGGCGAAAAAAAGCTGTTTCCGGAAAAATCAAAACAGGCGGTGCAAAAGGAGCTCGCGGGGCATCTCGGCCTGTCCGCGGAGCAGTGCGCCCATGGCATTATCAGCATCGCGAATGCAAACATGTGCGGCGGCGTAAAGGTGATTTCCACCCAGAAAGGGTTCGACCTGCGCGAGTTTTCATTGATTTCCTTCGGAGGCGCGGGGTCGCTGCATACGTCCTCTATCGCAAGGGAGCTCAACATGAAGCGCGTTATCGTGCCGCCGTATCCGGGCAATTTCAGCGCCATCGGCGCGGAGATGGCCGAGGTGCGCTACGATTACGTGCGCACGGTGATGCAGCGCGTAAGCGGCATGAGCATCGAGGACTATAACGGCGTATTTGAACAGATGATGGAGGAAGCTGGGAAGCATCTGGCGCAGGAGGGATTCGGCAAGGATGAGACAATGCTCGCGGGCACTTCGGATATGCGCTATGCGGGCCAGGCATGGGAGCTGAGCGTACCGGTCCCGATACAGGCGCGCTCAAGCGACGAATTGGAGGCTGTGGCGGAGAAGTTCCAGAATCTGCATCAGCGCACCTATGGGTATACGCTGGACAAGGAGGAAGTGACCTTTGTGAACCTCCGGCTTTCCGCCATCGGCGTAATACCAAAGCTGGAGTTTAAGGAAGAGACGAGTCTCAAAAACAACGCGGAGGAAGCAAAAAAAGGCTCGAGAAAAGTATATTTTGACGACGGGCTTATGGAAACGTCGGTATATCAGCGTGAAAGGCTCTTAAAGGGCAGCTTCTTGAAAGGCCCCGCCATTATCGAAGAATACGCTTCCACCATTTTGGTTCTGCCCGGGGACATCGCCCGTGTGGACGCATACGGCAATATCATTATCGAGAGGGAGGCATAAGCGATGAAAAATGTCGATCAGGTGACGCTTTCGATACTGGTGAACAACCTGTACTGGATTGCCGAAGAGATGAACGTATACCTTACAAGAGCCGCTTTTTCCACCAATATCAAGGTCAGGCGGGATTGCTCCTGCGCGCTGTACACCAAAAACGGAGAGATGATAGCGCAGGGCGAATTTGTCCCCGTACATCTCGGAGTGATGTGCCAGACGATTAAGGCGGTGCTCCAGGAATATCCCGCTTCCGCATGGTACGACGGCGACGTCGTGATCCATAACGATCCCTACCGCATGGGCTCGCACCTTTGGGACGTGATGCTGTTCCAGCCGGTGTTTTATAAAGGGGAGCTGATTGCCTTTGTCGGAAATATGGCGCACCATGTCGACGTGGGCGGCGCGGCGATCCAGTCCAGTCTGCCGACCATATTCGAGGAGGGTCTTCGCATCCCCCCGATCAAGCTGTTTGAAAAAGGTGTAGCGCAGGAGTCGGTCTTTAAAATCATTTCGAACAATGTGCGCACGCCCTACGAGATGCGGGGCGACCTTGCCGCGCAGTCCGCGGCGAATTACAGGGGAGTGCAGCGCATCTGCGAGCTTGCGGAAAAATATACGCCGGCGGTGCTTACGGAGTATTTTGAGGAAATATTGAATTATTCGGAGCGCGGAATGCGCCAGACAATAAAAAGCATAACGGATACGCAGGCGTCGTTTGAGGATTATGTGGAGCACGACGGCATAAGCGAGGGCATGTTCAAAATACATGCCGATGTCATGATCAAGGGAGACGAGCTTTTCGTAGATTTTGAGGGCAGCGCCGAGCCGGGCAAGGGCGGTGTGAACGCACCCTGGTCGCTGACGCATTCGGCCGTATATTACGCCGTAAAATCCGTTCTGGGCTCGAACATTCCGGCAAATGCGGGAGCATACCGCCCGATTCATCTGATACATCCGAAAAAGGAGAGCATGGTCGACGTGAAATTCCCGCATGCGGTGGGCTCCTGCACCTGCACGCCCTCACAGCGCATTGCGGA
This sequence comes from Clostridiales bacterium UBA6114, assembly GCA_002423435.1. Classification (GTDB taxonomy): domain Bacteria; phylum Bacillota; class Clostridia; order Oscillospirales; family Butyricicoccaceae; genus UBA6114. The sequence continues at coordinate 38,490 of DIWE01000023.1, read as the reverse complement.
TGTCGTAATCGGGGCGCTTTCGCAGATTGTACCGGAGCGCACGTGCGCGTGCGACGGGCATTGGCCCAGCGGCAAATTCGTGGGACTCGACCCGCGCACCGGCCGGTATTCCGCATACCTCGAGACCTATGCGTGCGGCAGAGGCGCGAAATACAACGACGACGGCGCGGACGGGCATCAGACGCATATGACCAACACGTCAAATGCGCCGATTGAAATCATTGAGCTTGAACACCCCCTGCGCGTTACAAGGTATGCCCTCATACCGGATTCCTGCGGGGCGGGGGAATACCGCGGCGGCGTCGGCATTACCCGGGAGCTCGCCGCCACCTCCGATATGGCTGTGACCGCACTCGGAAATCGCCCGGGAATCCGGCCTTACGGTCTTTACGGCGGCAAGGGCGGAAGCGTGGATTATTGCATGATCGAAATGCAGGACGGCACGGCCGTATCCTCTTCGACCGAGGTAAAGGCGGGCGACAGGATCGTCATACGCTCTTCGGGAGGCGGAGGATGGGGCGATCCGCTTAAACGGGAGATCGGGCGTGTGGAAACGGACGTATTGGACGGGTATATTTCCGTCGATGCCGCCCGCAACGAGTACGGCGTGGTGATCGACCCGGCTTCGATGAAGGCAAACCGCGAAAAGACCGAGCTTACGAGAAAACAGATGAAGAAATAGCCGGAATTAGCCTGCTTTCGCCTTTGTACGGTTGACAAAGCGTACCTGTTGATAAGGTTATACCTGTTATGATATAATAAACCGCAAAGCGGCTATTATATCGATTTTAAGGCCCTTTCGCTCACGGCTTTCGCCGCAACCGCGAAAGATGGCCAATATATCATAGCTGCAACGCAGCTATGATATAATAACCGCGAAGCAGTCATCATATTGATTTTATGTCCCTTCGGCTCGCCGCTTTTACACGGCAACCGCCGAAGAAGGACAATATCATAGCCGCGTTGCAGCTATGATATAAACCTCCCACGGAAAAATGGAAATAAAGAGGAATAGAATGCGCAGGGTATTTGGTATCAGCGTATTTGGAGCGGTTCTATCCGCTGTGACCGCGGTTGTTTTGGCGCTGGTGCTGTGGATGCAGTTTACGCAAAGAACGGAATATACCGAAAATACATGGATATTTCTTGCCTTTACCGTGCTGATATGCCTGGCGGTCCTTTTATATGTGCTTTTCGGCGTCTGTCATGCGCACATCGTGGTGCGCCTTTCTTCCGGAGGGATTATCGCCGGAAGGGAGAAAACGATTCCTTGGGAAAGCGTTGTGCTGAATGTGCAGCGGGACCATCGGGGCAAAAGGTCGATTTGTATTATGCGGGCAGCACCTTCCGATGCCAAAACAATAAAGGCACGTCCGATCGCCCTTGGCTACTCAAAAAATAAGCTTCGGGTACTGCTTACCTATATGCTCGCTTTTCAGGACGGCACGGTCAGGCAGCGGGTGTTTAGCGAAGCGCAATGGAGGCAAATCGAAGCGGATGCGGTTGCACTCCGCCAAAAGCATCACAAGTAAAGTATTTTGACATAAAGCGGGGTCAGGGCACGGTAAAATGAAAGATGAGCAGCCCAAAAAAAACAAAAAAAGCACAATCTATGATGTGGCCAAACTTGCTGGCGTTTCTTCCAGCACGGTGTCCCGTACATTAAATTCAATAGGATACGTTAACGACCTGACAAGAAACCGGATCATTCAGGCGGTCAATAAGCTCGGATATATTCCGAATCGGGCCGGGAGGACGCTGAAGACCACAAAAACAGGGCTTATTATGCTTGCCATACCCGATACCTCCAACGAAATCTACTTCGCTATGATCGAGGCGGTGCTTTTCGTTGCAAAAAGCAACGGGTATTCCATGGTTCTTTATTATACCAACGGCTTGCATGAGGAAGAAATGCGGGCTGTCCGCCTGCTGCAGGAAAATGTGATTGACGGTCTGTTTCTGGTGCATTTTTCTTATGCGCAGGAGCTGAGGGACGAAATCTGCAATTCACTAAGTCCGGTTGTGCTGTGCGGGATGTGCAACAATCTCTGGGTAGGCGACGACAATCCGTTTGACACGGTTTCCATTGACGTCTATCAGGGCATATATGACGCCGTATGCCACCTGGTGCGCATGGGTCATAAGAGAATAGCATATCTTGCGGGCAAAAAAGGCATTGAGGTTTATAAGCAGCGCTATAACGCTTATTGCGACGCGTTGCGCGATAATGGGATCGATTATTACGAAAGCATTGTGTTCTGGAACGATTATTCCGAGATGAGCGGCTACAATACCGGCCGGAGGCTTTTCCAGATGACGGCCGACCGGCCCACCGCTGTCTGCGCTTCCAACGACCTGCAGGCGATCGGCTGCTGGCGCGCGATCAGAGATCTCGGAGGGAATATTCCAAAGGACATGGCGCTGATCGGCATTGACAACCTTTCGATCAGCCGCATATTGGGCATATCCTCCATGAATATGCATGAAGGGGAAATAGGCGATGTGGCCGCAAGAATGTTGTTTACCCGCATGTCCGAAATGCGTGACGACGGGCATTTTCCCTCGCAGAACCTTTATTTCAAACCGGAGCTGATCGCACGCGAAAGCAGCTTGGGAAAAGTAATCCAGGAATAGAGGCGGGCATACATTCAATATTTTTACGCCGCTTCGGATACGCAGAAGAAGAGGTATGATATGCGCATTTTCTGCAATCGATTGCCTAAATTTATTTTTTCACTGACCTGTTCAGTCAAAGAGCACGATTAATTGTAAGTGGAGGCACATAATATGTATCATCAGAAACCTGTTATCGGTATTATCGCGGTTGCAAAGGTTAACCATCAGAAAGATGAAATCCGGCAAATGCTGAAGGATTATCGCGAAATATTAAAGAAAAATACCGAGGTAGAGGCATTGTTTCCCGATGACGTTCTTTTCGACGAACACGATATTATCCGTTCGGCAAAAAGCATGGAGCAAGGCGGCGCGGATGCAATCGTTTTTATTGTCGGCACATGGATTTTTTCCTCTCACGTCATATCGGCGGTACAGGCGATTCATACGCCGTTTATTTTGTATGGTCTATCCGATAAAATCGCCAACGGGAATTTCGGGGCATCCCTTCAGATCCGTTATGTGCTGCAGGAGATGGGCAGGAAGTTTCTTTATATATACGGCCCGGCGCGCGACGAGGAAAACCTCGGGCGCATCATCGCTTACGGCAAGGCTGCCTGGACAAAAAATGCGATCGAGAACAAAAAAATAGCCACGATCGGCGGAAAATGCATGATGATGTACCAGACACAGGTAAACGAGTTTTCGTGGAAGCGTGTGTTTGGCGTGGATTTCCCCCAGTATGACGCCGTTCAGGTTTTCGCGGAAATGAAAAATGTCACCGACGACGAGGCGAAAGAGGTGGCGGACCGGTTTGTAAAACGCTTTGACCGCGTGGTATGGGAGGAACCCAATACGAAAGACAAAATCGCGCCGGACGCGATTTTGTCCCAGGCAAAGATGTATCTGGCGTTTAAGCGCTTAAAGGAGCTTTACGACATAGAGGTGTTTGCCAACAAATGCATGCCTGAAATGGCTTCGGAGATATACGGGTATAAATATGCCGCCTGCACGGCCACATGCCTGCTGAACGAGGACGGCATTATGACGGCGTGTGAGGCGGACCTGCCGGCCGCGTTAAGCATGCTGATCCTGAACAAGCTGACGGGGAAAAAGGTGTTTTTTGCGGATATTGCGAGACTGAGCGCGCAGCGGGATAGGATCACCTTCTTTAATTGCGGGACGGCGCCCGTTTCCCTGGCCGACCGCAGCCAGCCGGTCGAATTGTGGCCCACGCCGTCCTGCACGGCCGACGAAGGGGTCGCGCGCAGGTATATGACGGAGGGCGCGGACAAGCAGCGCGGCGCCTGCGTCCGTTTTGACCTTAAGCCGGACGAAACGGTGACTATTTTGCGCGTCGGCGGAAATGAAGGCTCGCTGCGCTTTCATGCGGCGACCGCGGTTACGTGCCCCCGTGAGGTGGACCCGGAGGAAGTGCTTGGTCAAAGGTGGCCGGGCTTCGGGCTGAAATTTGCCGGAAATATCGACCGTTTTCTGCAGAACACGGTTGGGCACCACTACGTGCTGGTTCACGGCGACTGGACGAACGAGCTTAGGTATCTCGCGGAGCTGTTCGGAGTTTCATTCGAATATTACGACGGCCTGCACGGCTGAAAGGGCGGCATGCCGGGAAAACGACCCGGACGATAAACAGTCATGAGGAAACAGGCGTTTGGAGGCAATGATGCGCCATGGAAATAGCGGAAATCAGAAAAAAAGCATATCAGATCCGGCTGGACGCCGTGAATATGATTTATAACGGGAAAACGGGACATACGGGAGGCTCGCTGTCGGAAGCGGATATTATGGCGGTTCTGTTCTACGGCGTGATGCGGCTGGACGCCAAAAACCCCGGGTGGAAGGACCGCGACCGGTTTCTTCTGAGCAAAGGGCACTCGGTCGAGTGCTATTATGCGATGCTTGCCGACCTTGGTTATTTCCCGCGGAAGGATTTAGCCTCGTTTTCCCGGTTCGGCACAAAGCTTCTGGGGCATCCGAACAATAAAGTAAACGGCATTGAGGTAAACACGGGCGCGCTGGGCCACGGCCTTTCGCTGGGCGTGGGCATGGCGCTGGCCGCCAGAATGGACAAAGCGCCCTACCGCGTTTTCGTGTTGATGGGAGACGGCGAGCAGGCGGAAGGCTCGGTCTGGGAGGCCGCCATGTCCGCGTCGCATTATAAGCTCAATAATCTCACCGCTGTCATCGACAGAAACGGCCTGCAGATCAGCGGGAAAACCGAGTCGGTCATGTCGCTGGAGCCGCTTAAACGCAAGTGGGAGGCCTTTGGCTTCGAGACCGTCGAGGTGGACGGGCATGACCATGCAGCACTGTACCGGGAGCTGTCGGTTCCCGGCGCGCATGGGCCGAAGCTGGTGATTGCCGATACAATAAAGGGAAAAGGCGTATCCTTTATGGAGAACCAGGCGAAATGGCATCATGGCGTACCGTCCGCCGAGCAGATGGAACAGGCGGCTGCGGAGCTTAGGGAGGCGATGAGCAAATGAAAAACACGGTTTCAAACAGGCAGGCGATCTGCGACCTTTTGCTCGAACTCGCCGAACGGGATGATAAAATCGTTGTTTTATGCAGCGATTCCAGGGGATCGGCCTCGCTTGCCCCTTTTGCCGAACGTTATCCGGAGCGCTTTGTGGAGATCGGGATTGCGGAGCAGAATATCGTGGGTGTCGCGGCAGGGCTCGCGGCGTCGGGGAAAAAGCCCGTCGTGGCTTCCCCGGCGGCTTTTTTAAGCGCGCGGAGCGTCGAGCAGATCAAGGTGGACGTGGCCTACTCCAGGCTCCCGGTCGTACTTCTGGGCATCAGCGGGGGGATCAGCTACGGCGCGCTCGGGATGACGCATCATTCCGTGCAGGATATCGCCACAATGCGCGCGATCCCAAATCTGGACGTTATTCTGCCCGCCGACCGTTTCGAGTCCGCCGCCGTGATGCGCGAGCTCATGGAGCATCCCCGACCTGCTTACGTGCGCATCGGCCGCAGTCCGGTAGAGGATGTGTTCGAGGGAACGGATACGGGATATCGCCCCGGCAGGTGCACGCGGCTGCGCGAGGGAAACGACGCCTGCGTGATTGCCTGCGGCGAGATGGTGCGCGCCGCCGTCGATGCTGCACGGAAGCTCGAGGTCTCCGGAATCAAGGTACGTGTGCTCGACATGCATACAATAAAACCTCTGGATGAGGAGGAAATCGTCAAAGCGGCCAAGGAGACGAAAAAACTGTATACCATAGAGGAACACAGCATAAACGGGGGTCTGTACGGCGCGGTGGCGGAAGCGGCCGCGCGGCGGTGCCCCGTTCATGTGACGGGACTCGCACTTCCCGATGAACCGGTGATCGCGGGAACGGCCAGCGAGGTGTTTGCATATTACGGGCTTACCTCCGATCATATCTGCGAAATGATACGGGAAAGTGGAGACAGATGAAATACGTATTGGCCATTGATCAGAGCACATCGGCAAGCAAGGCGGTCATATTCGACCGGGCCGGGGCCATTGCCGCCAAAGAGAGCATTGCCCATGCGCAGCTCCATCCGAGGCCCGGCTGGATGGAGCATGACCCGGAAGAGATATATCGTAACGTCATAGAAGCCGCGCGCAGGGCTATGCGGGCTTCCGGCATCGACCGGAGGGATGTCGCCTGCATTTCCGTGACAAACCAGAGAGAGACCGTAATGCTCTGGGACGCGGCCACGGGCAAGCCCTTATACCCCGCGATCGTCTGGCAATGCAACCGCGCCGCCTCTTTTGTCAGAAAGCCGCATATTGCCTGCCGCGCGGATGATATTTACAAAAAAACGGGACTTACGCTTTCTCCCTATTTTTCTGCGGCAAAAGCCGGATGGATCATGCGGTATACGGATACGGCCGGCAAGGAAATCTGCTTCGGCACGATGGACAGCTGGCTTTTATGGAAGCTGACTGGGGAGCATGTGACGGATTATTCCAACGCTTCGCGGACGCAGCTTTTTAACATCCATAAGCTTTGCTGGGACCGGGAGCTCATTGAATTGTTCGGCCTGGGCATGGTCCGGTTCCCGAAAGTATTGTTTTCCGATACCGTGGCGGGCGTTACCACAATGGAAGGAATATTCGATGCGCCCGTTCCCGTGGCTGGAATCATGGGGGACTCGCACAGCGCGCTTTTTGGGCAATGCTGTTTTGCTCCCGGAATGGGAAAGGCCACGTTCGGCACGGGAACATCCGTAATGATAAATGTCGGCGACAAGCCGATGACATCCATGAATGGCCTGACCACGTCCGTCGGATGGGGGATCGGCAATCGCATACAGTATGTGCTGGAAGGAAATGTAAACGCAAGCGGAGACACCCTCAAATGGCTGGTGGATTCATTGGGGATTCTGGAAACGGTGGAGCAGGCGGAGCAATACGCAAGGCAAATTCCCGATAATCAGGGGGTATATCTGGTCCCCGCATTTACCGGCATGGGAGCGCCTTACTGGGATGACGATGCGCGCGCATGCATCTGCGGTCTGTTCAGAAACGCGGGAAAATACCATGTGACACGGGCCGGTATTGAGGCGATAGCCTATCAGATCGCGGATATCATGGAAGCGGTCCGCGCGGATTTCGGCAGTCCGATCCTGCAGCTGTCCGTAGACGGAGGCGCGACGCAAAACGAGCTGCTGATGCAGTTTACAGCGGATATCGTGCGCGTTACAGTAGAAAAGAAGAATATTGAAGAGCTTTCGGCGTTCGGCAGCGCGTTTGCGGCCGGACTTGCCGTACGCCTTTGGGAAAAGCCTCGTGATATTGAGAAGCTTTTGCACAGAGAACGCCTGTATCAGCCGGAGATGCCCCAGGACACGGCACAGAGGTATTACGACGGCTGGAAAACCGCCGTAAAAAAGGCGAGGCTGCGGACTTGATTTTTGCACGCGGATACAAAGGGCTGTTGTGCTGAAACAGCAGGAGAAAGCAAAAAAGGCGGCGACCGGAATATAACCGGAAGCCGTCTTTTTGTTCGGTGGATATTTTATTATTCCAGGGGCGAACCGCAGAATTCGCATTCATTTGCCGCGCCGACGACAATCGTGTTGTTTGCTCCGCAGCTTTTGCATCTCACGGCCTTGGTTGCCCGCGCCCCCGCACCAGGCGCGGAAGCCGATGCTGAGTAAACGGGCTGTCTTGCGGGCATGATGAGCTCCCGCCGGGCCATGTCGATATAGGCAATTTCAAAATATCCGATATCGATCATTTTTTGCAGATCGCTTGCCGCTTCTTCGTACTGTACCGGAATCACGGCGGCAATCTGGTCGATTGAGGTCAGACGCTGATTTGCAACGGCATCAATATATCTCTTATATTTGTTGCCGGTCTTTTTCATTTTGTTTGCCTTGGCGATCATGAGAAAGCCGCCGCCCACAAAGAAAAGAAGGATAAAGGAGGCCGCGCCTATCGTGGCGGCCATATCCTGCGTTTCCCGAGCGGATGACGCAACTCCAAGAATCACATACAGTATGCCTATGACCGCAAGTACCCATCCGTAAATACTGAGCACCTGGCTGTTTCTTAAAATTGCAGTTTTATCGGAAGTCAGCTTTTTATAGAGAAAAAACAGCCCGACAGGCCAAAACAAAATGAGCAGGACGATTACCGTGCCCCATGACGGGCCGGATTTTGCCAAAGCCTTGTTATCAGGCACTTCTTAACCCTCCTATTTGAGCTGGCAGCCGCAGAATTCGCATTCGCCGCCGGAGCCTTTCGCAATTTTATTTGCGGCTCCGCAGCCCTTGCAGGTTACAGTCTCATATTCCGTATCGGGACCCGCTGCGGAAGGCTCCGCCGACACGGAAGTTTTAATCGTCGCCTGCTGGGGAAAGACAATGCGGTTTTGCTGCGTATCAATATATGCGTTGGCAAAATACCTTTTTTTGATCATTTGCTGAAGATTTCTTTTCACGACGTCGACCGAAGTGCCGGTACCCTCCGCCAAAAGGTCGATGGAATGCGTGGCGTCGGTTGAAAGCCTGGTAACGTAGCTCTTAAAAAGCTTGATCATCCTGCCGCGCCTGATTCCCCTGTATAACAAAAATATTGAGAGCAGGAGAAGGACCAGTATCACAATAATTGTACCGGCACTGTTCAGGCTTTCGTCAGTCAGGCAGCCGATTAGGCCAATGCCGAAAAAAAAGGTAAGAAGTCCGCCCACGACGATTTCCAGTTTGCTGATAATGGAGCTTATGATGATCGCCGATTTTGAACCGGTAGTTACACTCATCGCTTACAGCCTCCCGTGTTTGGAGATTTTCATTTCCGCCGATCTTTGCTTCAAAAGCGAAAGGATATCGTCCATGATCGAGGACGCCTTTTCCCCTTTGCCATCCGCCTCGGACGACAAAAGCGTTTCCAATTCGGCGATTTTTTGGGATATCATATCATCCCCTGTCAAAGAAGCCGATGCGTCGCTGTATTTCATCGTCTCATAAATTTCACTAAGGCTGGCGGCATAGGCTGAATTTTTCGGGTCTTCCTTCATTGCCAGCACCCTGCCGATGAAAGCCTGCATTTTTGAGACGGATTGTTCGGCAGCGCTATGCTTTTCCGAAACGGACCGGCTGCTCGCGATCAGCAGAAGCAAAATTGCCGCCGCGACGGCGATTAAAATGATTTGGGCGGCGACAAACAGCTTTATATGCTCTCTTAAGGAGGAAACGGACATAAACAAAATTGAGAGCGAGGTTGCGGTGACTGCATAAATGCCCAGGACACTGTAAGCGCCGGACCGGAGCATGAGAGAAGATGAGCGCCCCGCTTCGATATCCGCCCCGATCAAGCCGCCGAACAGGCCGATTTCCGCTGCCAAGATGAAAATAAGCCCCGTCCAATCGATTTTTTCCCTGTTTTCAGTGATCATGAAAAAAACAACGAGTGTTACCGAGACGATAATCGCGCCGATTACAGCGGTTATTTTATTTCGTCTGATGCTCATCAATATCCTCCTCCCGCCTGGTTAAAGTTTTCCACCGCATTCCGGGCAAAACTTCGGGTCGCCCGCGACCTCGGCATTGCAATGGGGGCATTTTTTTACAAGCGTTCCGCCGCACTCGGCGCAGAATTTCTGATTCTTATTCCCCAGAGGCTTCCCGCAATGCGGACAAAGCGGCGGGGCCTCATACCCGCAGACGTCGCACTTTAAGGCGCCCTGCGGCATATCGGCGCCGCACTTCGGGCATGGATCATATTTGTTGCCACATTCCGGACAAAATTTCGCCTTTTTACCAAACACCGCCCCGCAGGCGCTGCATTTCACATCATCGTTTTTCTGTGCTTTGGAGCTTTGGGTATCGAAACCGCAGACGGGACAAAACCGCATCGTCTTGTCCATGCCGGAATGGCATTTCGGGCATTCTTTTGCCTCTGTCGCACTGACGTTGATCTGCCTTGCGATGCCGCCGAACTGTCCTCCGAGCGCGCCGCCGAGGCCAACGCCCATGCCGAGGCCCATGCCGGCCCCCATAAAGCCGGATGAAGCCGTCCCCGGATTTGTGGCCGCCCCCTCCAGCGTATCGAAGGAACGTTCCTGCTGATAATTGTAGCCGATAATGTTCATCTCGGCCCGCTTTGCCAGGGCATCCTTGAGCTTTTTGACCGCGGGGTCTTCTTCCGGGACATTGATGTCGTTTACATAGAAATTGATCAGCTTGATGCCGTATTCGTCAAGGACAGGCTCCAAGCGTTCCTTCATATAATCCGATATTTCGTCCAGATACGCGTTGATTTCAAGAACGCTGATCTGCTTATGTATGAGATAGGAGGAAATCGTGTCCTTTACCCTTGTAATATAGAGGCCGCGAAAGTACTTGAGGATATTTGTCTTGTCGAAAACCGGCAATGTCCCGACGAGCTTTATCAGGAATTTCTTCGAGTCGTCAATTCTGATCCCGAACTGCCCGTAGGACCGCACCGGCACAAATACGCCGTATTTTGGGTCCTGAAGCTGAATGGGGGACGCCGTTCCCCACTTGATGTCGAGGGAAAAAACCTTGTTGACATACCAGATCTCCGCGGTAAAAGGGGAGCGGCCGCCGAACGGAAGATTGATGATTTTATTCAGCAGCGGAATATTGGCGGTGTCCAGCGTATGCCTGCCGCTTGCGAATATATCAAGGGCGACTCCGCCCTTTAGGAGGATCGCTTCCTGCGATTCGTTTACAATCAGCTGTGTCCACGTGCCAAGCTCCTCGCTCGGATATTTCCATGCGAACACATCCGGTGTCCCATTATACTTTACGACTTCAACAATAGCCATATGTAAAACCCCCACATGCTAAATCTTCACTATCTAGAAAGATTCCCCTACAAAATATTATCATTTCAAAGCAGATTATGCAACCGCGGCGGCTTTATTTTATGCTTTGATATAAAGCGGGGCGTATGATTAAAAAACCATAACAAACGGTTGTAAATGTTTATGGCTTTACAGTGTTGGATTGCAGCGGTTCAGTTATTGGTTTCACAATAAAATCCTGCAATCTGTCGCGTACAGACTGCAGGATCTGTGCATTTTTATTTAGGGGAGTTCAACAATTATCTGTTGTCGATCACTCTGGCGGTTTTCTTTTCACTTCTGGGAAGCTCTCCGACCGCTGCCGGTTTGACATCGATGCCGATGCCGATCTGCGTCTTGAAATTTTTTCTGATCTCCGTTTCAAGGCTGTCTTTATTATGTCGGTTTTCGCATTCGACGGAAAGAGTACAAATATCTCTGCCGTCGACATGGTCGATCGTAAACCGATATTCGCTTGACGCGCCCTCGATGCGGCTGAGCAGCTCGTCGATCTGGCTCGGGAAGATATTGACGCCCTTGACCTTGACCATATCGTCCGTGCGGCCGAGGATCGTATCGATCCGCGGATACTTGCTGCCGCAGGGGCATTCGCCGGGGATAAATCTCGTCAGATCGTGCGTGCGGTAGCGGATCAGCGGCGCACCTTCCTTCTTCAGAGTCGTGATCGCAAGCTCGCCGACCTCGCCGTCGGGAACCGCCTCGCCTGTTTTGGGATCGATGATCTCAAAATAAAGATAATCGTCCCACACATGCATACCGCATTCAAAAGCACAGTTGATGCCGATGCCGGGGCCGTATATCTCGGTAAGCCCATAGATATCGTAAAGCTCGATGCCCAGCTCGCCGGCGATCCTTTTCCTCATTTTTTCGCCCCAGCGTTCAGAGCCGATAACGCCTTTTTTCAGGCGGATTTTATCACGGATGCCCCGTTTGGCGATTTCCTCCGCGAGAAGCAGCGCGTATGACGAGGTCGCGCAAAGGACGGTTGACTTCATGTCCACCATCATGCGCAGCTGCTTATCCGTGTTGCCCGGCCCCATGGGAATCGCCATTGCGCCCAGACGCTCGGCCCCGGCCTGAAACCCGATGCCGGCCGTCCACAGGCCGTATCCCGGGGTTATCTGGATGCGGTCAAACTTCGTGATCCCCGCCATCTCATAGCATCGCTGGAACATGATCGCCCAGTCCTCGACATCCTTCGCGGTATAGGGAATGATCACCGGCATACCGGTCGTTCCGGAGGACGAATGGATCCTGACGATTTGCCCGTCGGGCACCGCCTGCAGCCCAAGCGGGTAGGCGTCCCTTAAATCGCCCTTCCAGGTAAACGGAAGCTTTTCAAAATCCTCCTGCGATTTGATTGCATCAATATCAATGCCTTCCAGCTTTTTCTGATAAAAGCATTCCTTCGAGGTCAGATTTTTCAGCTGTTTTTTAATCAGATCAAATTGTTTTTCGGTCATTTTCACGAGGATCACCTTTTGTTTTATAAAATAATGCCTGCGGCAATGAGCGCCGCGCAAAAGAATAACATCGATATGTCGGCTGCGCCGAACGGGTATGCTTTATATCCGGATTTTCGCGTGCGGAGATGAAAGCCTCTCACCTCGGCGGATACCGCGGTGCCGTCGATTTTTCTGACGGAGATCATCAATAAAGGCACGCATAAGGGCAAAATCAGCCGCATTTTCTTAAAAAAGCCGCCCGTGTCAAATTCGACGCCGCGCGCGGTTTGCGCCTCCATAATGCCGGACATTTCCTCCATGAACAAAGGAATAAACCGGATGGCGGTGGAAAGCGTGAAGGCGTATTTGTATGGCAAGTGAAGAACCTTTACAAGCGCGTTTGAAAGGTCGTTCATCTGTGTTACGGCAAGCATAAGCGCCAGCGGAATACACGCGCCCATCAGCCGAAGGACTACTTTGGCCGCCACCAGTATTCCGTAATCGGTGACGAACAGAAACAAAGCATTCCCGTCGCGGATAAAGATAAGCTGCAGCACAAACAAAAAGATGCAGATCTTCCCGAGGCCGGTGAAAAGTGCGAGGGCTTTCCCAAATACATGGCCGATGGCCCCGATCATCAGGTTAAGTACAAGCAGCGCAACGAGAAAAACGATATTTTCCGATGCGAATGCGGCGACACAGATACAAAGCGCAAGGCATATTTTGCTGACCGGATTCAAGCGGTGGATGATCGTGTTCCCGGCGACATACTCAAAGATCCCTTTCATACGGCACCCCTGCTTTTCTCGACCGCCGAAACCATTTCCGCGACGGAATCCGCGTTTATAAACCCGCCTCCGAGCCGGATCGCAAGCTCCGTGATCTGCGGCGGCATCAGGGAAGCCCGTTTCATCACATCGGCGTTTCGAAAGATATCGGCCGTTTTCCCGTCCGCGACCAGTTTGCCGCGGGAAAGGACCAGTATCCTCCGGGCGAAGTCCAATACAACCTCCATATCGTGGCAAACCATCACTACCGTGACGCCGTTTTTATTCAGCTCACGCACAATGTTCATCACGTGCATGCATTCGGTATAGTCGAGTCCCGTCGTCGGTTCGTCGAGGATCAGGATATCGGGCTTTACGGCGATAATGGAAGCAAGCGCGACGCGCTGGCGTTCTCCCCGGCTGAGAGTAAACGGGCCCTTATCTCCGTCGAAACCGAACTCTTCTATCATCCGTTCTACCCGCGCATCAATATTTTCTTTGTCATTGCTCACAAGCGAAAGCCCGAAACGGATTTCCCGGCGCACCGTATTCTGGCAGATCTGGCGATCGGGGTTTTGAAAGAGGAACCCGATCTGTTTTGCAAGCGCGCTCGTTTTGGTTTTCGCCGTGTCCATTCCCGCCACCGTAACCGTACCGGACCGAGGCTTTAGCAGTCCGTCGATCAGCTTGGAAACGGTGGATTTCCCGGCGCCGTTTTCGCCGATGATTGCGGCAAACTCTCCCTTTTCTATTTCAAAGGAAACATCCTCGATAGCGGAACCGGCGGAATCATAGCCGAAAAATACATGGTCGAACCTTATCATTGCAGTACCTTCCTGACCATTTGCTCGGCTTCGTCAACATTGATGCAGATTTCGCCGCTTGAAATACCGGCCGCCTTCATGGCGTTTGAAAGGGTGACGACACGCGGGCAGTTGACGCCCATTTCCGTAAGCTCCCCGGAATGTCCGAGCACCGAACGCACCGGGCCGTGAAATACAAGCCGGCCGCTTTTCATTACCGCAAGGTCCTTTGCAAACTCGCTTAAAAGCATGATTTTCTGTTCCACAATCACGACGGTCATACCATAGCGCTCATTCAGTTTCCGCAGCATGGAAAATATCTGGCGGCTGCTTACAGGATCGAGTTCTCCGGTCGGCTCATCGAGCAACAGGATTTTTGGACGCAGGGCGACGATGGCCGCAATGGCGACCTTCTGTTTTTGCCCTCCCGACAGAGTGCTGATGTCGCGGTGGCGCAAATCTCCGATGCCGACTTCCCGGAGGGTATTCTCGATGCGCGACTCGATTTCTTCCCGCGGCACGCCGAAATTCTCCAGACCGTACAGAAGCTCATCTTCGACTACGGCGTTTACCATCTGGCTGTCGATATCCTGAAAAACGGTGCCCACCAAAAGACTCATATCCGTAAGGCTTAAGTCGAACGTGTCTTTCCCTTCGACTGAAACACAGCCGTAATAGGCCCCTTTGTAGTGGTGGGGGATAATCCCGTTTATCGCATTTAAGAGAGTGGTTTTGCCCGCGCCCGACGGGCCGATAATGCCTAAAAATCCGCCGTCGGGGATCTTAAGCGAGATATTCCGCAAAGCGTTCTGATCCCCGTCTTCGTATTGAAATGTGAGATCGTCAATAACAATCATTCAAACACCCGAGCAAATTATTTTTTGAGAACCGCTTTAAGCGGGATATAAAGAAGCTGGACGATAACCGCGTTAATGAGCGCCGTAAAAAACACAATCGGGACATACGCCACAAGGCTTGACGCCGCCGCGTCCAAAAACAGGAAAAGGCATACGACGAAGGTGCCGCCGCTGACAACCGTGGACAGAAACGTCGAAAGCGACGTCGTAAGATTTAATTTTCCGATTTTCATGGGAATCCTGATCAGCAGCGCCATACAGACCGCGCCGAGCAGCTCGGAGATAAAATTGAGCCACGGCGTGCCGGGGAGAAACTGACATATCGCGCCGGCGATAATGCCGATGATTGCCGCCTGGCCGATGGCCGCGGAGGTTTTGCCCGGACGGATCAGCAATATTGCAAGGCAGTACATCGCGATAATAAAATTCGGTTTCATGCCAAAAAAGTTGATTACGCTTCCGACGCAGAGCTTCAAAACCGCACCCGCCGCGAGAAGCACCGCCACCAGAATCAGGTCCGAAATGCTGAAGCTCGATGTTTTTTCCGTTGTCATTTCGCGTTTTTCCGCCATTTCAATCACCCTTTTTAAAACAAATATTTCTTAAATAATCTCCACTGTGAATAGCTCCAAAATGATATATAAATAAAAACAGCCCCGTCCTTATAAAAAAGGACAGGGCTGTCAACTCCTGCGGTACCACCTTAATTGACCCCGAAAGGTCCGCTTTTACGAAAATGCAAAAACATTCTCTGCCTTTAACGCAGGCTTGCGGTCCGGATACTTGAGCCAAACGCCCGTTCACCATTCCCTCGGCGATCCATTTGCCGCTGTGCTTTTCCGCAAGGATTCCACCATCCCTTGCTCTCTGCAGGCGCATATAACGGTTTGATCTTCGCCTCATAGGTTTCACAATATCATGTTGGATATTATAGTATATCCGATAACTCCAAAAGTCAAGACCCTTTTCCTGGCACTTTTAAGATTTATTATGGAAAAGGAATATTTTTGCAAAAGAGCGCTTTTACTTTATTGAGTTTTTATGGAACCATGGTAAAATACCATTATAAAGCTGAATGTGAATTACCAGAGCTTTGTTCAAAAACGGTCACGGCAACACTGAGCCGGCTGCCGGGGGTGCCACAGGCATTTGGTTTTCCTCCGGATTTTTATTTTAGTATAAGAAGGTAAATAATTCAATGAGAGCTGATCGCTTAAGGTATATGATGATGATCGCGCACATTTGCTGCGATATAAACCAAGGGGCATTAAACGCCATAATTCCTTTTTTGGTGGCCGGCGGCACACTCAATTATACGGCGGCGGGAGGACTGATCTTCGCGGCCAACTTCGTATCCTCTGTCGTCCAGCCTCTTTTTGGCTATCTGGGGGACAAATACAGCCGGCCATGGCTCATGAGCCTGGGCATCCTGATGTCCAGCATCGGCGTTTCCCTGCTCGGCTTTTTAAATAATTATTGGGCTATGTTCCTTGTCATATCAATCGGCGGCATCGGTGTTGCCATTTTTCATCCGGAGGGCGGGCGCAACGCCAACCTCGTTTCCGGTTCCAAAAAAGGAACCGGAATGAGCATTTTCTCGGTGGGCGGGAACATCGGCTTTTCCATCGGCCCGGTGATGGCCGCTACTTTTATCCCGTGGCTGGGACTTAAGGGCACCGTTCTCTTTTTTATTCCGGCTGCAATCATGGCTGTCGTGGTGTTGACCCAGATTCCCGCTTTGAACCGCTTTTCAGAGCAGATGGCCGAAAAGAAAAAAGCTCTCTCCGAATCGGCCGGCGACTCCGCCGCCCCGCCGCCCGAAGACGATTGGCCCGCCTTCGGCAAGCTGACGGCCACCGTCGTGGCCCGCTCCATTATCGCGCAAGGCATGCTCACCTTCATTCCGCTGTTCTTCATGGGCATCCTGTTCCTTCCCGAAGCGGACAGCAGCCTCAGGTTAAGTGTTTATTCCGTCTCCTGCGCTCTGGCTACCCTGGCAGGCGGCCGTTTGGCCGACAAATTTGGCTTCAATCGGATCATCCGCATCTTTACAACCGGTTTTATTCCGTTCTTAGCCATATTCCTTTTCGCCAAAAGCGTTATTTTGGCTACTCTGATGTTGATCCCCCTCGCTTTTACCATCAACGGGCCATACAGCACGATGGTGGCCCTTGGCCAAAAGTTTCTGCCCAACCGGATCGGCCTTTCCTCCGGCATTACCCTTGGAATCGCCATCAGCCTGGGAGGCGTGGTGGTTCCCATCCTGGGCAAGATGGCCGACACTTACGGCCTCATGAGCGCCATGTATATCGTGGCTGCCGCCGGTATCCTTACCACCGTTCTGACCTATCTGATCCCGAAACCGCGGGAGGAACGGGTACCGCTACCTGAAGCTGTCCTGGAAGAAGAAAAGTGATCTTTAGCAAATCCCATGGCTATACCTTTTTAATCGGACGGTACCGTTCAGATTTTTCTTCGCAGCTTTCCGATTACTAAAACAATGGCCGGTATAATAAAGCAAACTACTATATTGCCCGTCAGGCCGACAGTATTTGAAAACAGCTCAAATTCAAATCTGTTGGAGGTTAAAAACTGGCTTCCGACATATCCAAACAATATGACGGGAGAAGCAAAATATTTTGATTCCGACACGGAAAACAGACTTTTCATTATGTGCATTATTATAATTACGAATAAAGTGATTACGATAAAATCAGCCACTACCCAAATGGCAAGCAATACCGACTCAAGTCTGTCCAGCGTTTCCATGACGGTGATTAATTTTGTCGCATTAAAAAAGGGAAGAGACATCCTTTGAACCACTTTATAGCCGAGCGAGCCGACAACAAACAGGACTGTTAAAGAGGCCATGACGGCAATAAAAAGGACGCTTTTCTTATAAATTTTATTTATCCGGTCTTTGTCCATAATGTTTTCTCCGAGAAAAAAAACAAGAGTAATATATCCCCAAATGCCCAGGACCGGATAAGTTGCTTTCGCCGCCGGTATAATATCGTGATACGTAAGCGGGAAGAGATTGCTCATTTTCACATTAGGAATCAAAAGTATAAAGAAAATGGTCAAAACGACTGTAAAGACCAAAAATGAAAGCTCGGAGAACCGGGCGAAAGCCTCGATCTTTCCGCGCGCGGCTAAATATACTACAATCATTATCGTGATAATAAAGAATCTCATGTCCGAATTGGGAAAAAGAGAAGACATAAGCCTTTCCACATAATATCGGATATAAAGAAAATACAAAATGACAGACCAGAATAAATAAAAAGAAATAACTGTTTTCCCCGCAATTTTTCCTAAGGAGAGGGTAAAAACATCAGCCAGATTCGCTGCATTTTGATTTTTAAAAAAGGCGTTCAAAACAACGCAGATGAGCAAAAGCGGCACGGCGCTTATTATGGGCGCGATCCAGGCGGCCTCTTCTCCCAGCCTTGCGCAGTCGGTCGGAAAAAGCCGGATCGCCGGGGAAAGCGTCGACACGATAAATATAATAAAAGCCTGACGGATTGTGACCTTGTTTTTTCCCACCAGCATTGGATCACCCCTGAATGTGAAAAATATTTAATATAAAATATACGATGCTTTTGCGGTATGGGTCCGTAAAATACAGAAATCCCGTGGCTCCCGATATAAGCATTAATACGAGATAGGGGATGATTTCCTTCTTTGATCCGGATTTTGCCATTGATCGCATATCAAAGATACTGATCAGAATCGATATAATAAAGAACGTCATCAGTTCCGGCATCATCATTTCTCCATCTGGTACCCGTTTGGTTCACGGATATCGTACGTTCTTTCAATTTCCGACTCCACCACGACATCAATTTTGAGATCCGGATATATTTCGCTCCAGTTGTCTTTGATATGTTCCCATTTTAAGGGGTGATGCATCCTGATTTCCTGTCCAAGACCGAAACAGTCCGTCTTAAATTCCTTGGAGAGGTCGATCGCTTCAATCATCTCGGCTCTTATTGCTTCGGACTGTTTTGAAGCCAAATCCAAAAGCGCGCTTTGGGTATAAATGTTGTCTCTGGATTGCTGCTCTTCTATATTGCTCATAACATTTGTTTTATAAGTGATCCCTTCCAGACGATCGCCGTTAAAATGGGCTTCCACTTTCGTTTTGGACTGAATAACCTCCAGCCCCACATACTGTCCCGAAGAATCTTTTACGCTGACCGGACAGGATTTTACTTTATTTACGAGAAAATTATAACCCCGCGAATGAATATCGCTGATATATCCAACAAGCTTGAAATCCCTGATAACCGCGTATCCGCCTGTTGCAAGGTCTGTTTTCGGCGTTTTGCCGGTAAAAAACTCATCTCGTATGCTTTCCTGCTTCAATGCCGGAATGACAGTGGCTTCGTTCGTATTATCAAGCATGCCCTGGACATCAATAATTCTCACCTGGTCAATATTGCTTAAAAGGGCGCGGTCGAATTCGATATTTTTCAACCGGTCCATAATAAATTTATCACTGCTGCTGGTATTAAATATCAGGTCCTTGGCCGAACAGCCTTTGGCGATAAACACCTTGGGTGAAAGCCTCATTTCATGGTCGCGATTGATAAAATCAAAGTATTTTGTAAAATCTTCTTCAGCCGCCGCCTCGCCGATAATGAAAAAATCCACGTGGCCTAAAAATACGAGTTTATCCGAATGCGCTTTGATTTTTCGCTCGGCGTCAAAAACAGTCGGCCCGGTTGACGACTTGACAGTAACCTGCCTTATACCCCCCTCGCTCTTCCCCGAAGATCCTCTTTCAATCTGACTGATAAAGGTTACCTCCGCCATGGAGGGGTCCTCCGCACTTCTATCGATCCCGACAACCTGGACCATTTCGAATTGATCAATTTCTCTCCCGGCCGGGAATATGTCCGACTTGCATCCGGACAGCGGAGCAGTTGCTGAAAAAATCAACAGGAAACATATGATTTTCCTCATCTAACCACCTTGCCTGTTTACGTCTTCGGGGCTGATGTTCTGAGGCCGGTTTTTCATTTTGAACCACGGTATTCTTATTAACGTATCGGTTAGTATTTTCTTCCCTTCGTTTGCAACGAACGGCGATAGATAAGGAACGCCGAAAACTTCCAAGGTGCAAAGATGATACACAATAAGAATCAGACCGATGCTTACGCCGTATAATCCTCCGATGATCGAAAAACCCACAAGGAGAAATCTGCAAAGCCTGATCGTATTTGACATGTCCTGAGACGGTATGATAAATCCGGTTATCCCCGCCGCGGCGATTACGATAACGACTCCGGGCGATAGAATCTTGGCTGTGATTGCGGCATCTCCGACTACAAGCGCGCCGATGATCGAGACGGACTGACCGATTGCCTTTGGAAGCCGCAAGCCCGCTTCGAGAAGCACTTCAAAAGCCAAAAGCATTAATACTACCTCTATAAAAGTAGGAAATGGGATGCCTTCCTTGTTCTGCACAATTGAAATCGCCAGTTTTGTCGGGATCATTTCCTGGTGAAATGTTGTGATCGATATATAAAAGGCCGGCAGAGTCAGGGATGCAAACGAGTTTACAAATCTTAAAAAACGAAAGAACGAGCTGGGAATATAATGCAGTGCGTAATCCTCGGGAGCCTGTAAAAACGCACTGATATCAACCGGTACGATGTAAGCAATCGGTAATCCGTCGATCAGAATTCCCACTCTGCCTTCAAGAATATTCGCGCAAAACTTGTCCACTCTTTCGGTGTACAATATTTGCGGAAAAAAGGACCATTTGTTATCAAGTAAATACGTTTCAATCTGGCCTGCCGTAATAATGCCGTCGATGTTGACCCGATGGAGTCTTTGTTTTACCTCGTCAATGATTGTCTGATTTGCGAGATTTTTAATAAATACAATGGAAACAGTGGTTTGAGACCGCTTGCCAATATTAAATTGATTTATTTTCAAATCGCTTGTCTGTAATCTTCGGCGTATTAATGACGTATTTACATGCAATACCTCTATAAACGATTCCTTTGAACCCTTCAGCACATTTTCATTGGTCGGCTCGGTAATGCCGCGTTTCTCAAATCCTTTTAACCCGAATGTCACGGCCGCTTTTGCATTATCAAAAACCAGAATGGCGGAGCCGCTTAACAGATCGCCGACACAATCGTCAAGCTTATCGCGCAGTTTGCGCTGACAATGATATATGGCTCCGTCCATGATTAAATCAATGAGTGCTTTCTCGGTTTTCACCTTGCCCAGAATTTCTTCTTGAACCAACGGTTTTAAGACGTCATCGTCTACCATCTTCGAATTGACCATGCCGTCGACGAATATAACCGTGATTCTCATGTTTTCATTATTTTTCACGCTTATATTAGTGAAAATGATATCCTCATTGTCTTGAAACAGTTGCCTTAAAATTTCGATTCCAATTTCCTGATTGCCTGCCGCGTTGTGATCTGATGAATTTTCAGATGTATATCTATCAGATTTTGTTTGCCGGGAATGAAACATATTAATACCTCGTTATACATAATTCAATTGCTAAATTACAATTCATTTCTTTTTGCTTATTAGCCTTTATCATCGAAGATTTATTTATACTATAAAATGTTGAGATAAAGCCTGCAATCTGTGTATACAGACTGCAGGCTTTATACATATCTTTATGCAATATTTGGATCACACCTGTTAAACGTCAATATAAGATTTGACAATAATTTTACCTGCTCTTTATCGTATTTAATACAGCCGGTAATATATGATTAATATGTGGGGCGATCAAATGAATATATCGCTATACGGATATATGAAAAATATAAAAACCATATCATTCTGAAAGAACCGAGAAGGAGCTGATTACTTTGAGGATTGCGTTTTTTACAGATACATTTTCACCCCAGATCAACGGCGTTACGAATACGCTTCATTATTTAAACAAATATCTGACCAAGAACCGCATTGAACACATTTTTTTTGCCCCTGATTACGACAGGGAGGAATGCGGTCAATCAAAATATCCTGTTGTCCGTTTTAAGGGAATAGCGCCGCCTATTTATCCTGAATGCAGACTGGCGTATCCTCCGCTTCATAAGGTTTTGAAAACACTGGACGCTTTCCGGCCGGACGCTGTGCATATTGCCACTGAGTTCGGGATTGGCTTTTGCGGTCTTCGGGCGGCCCGCGAGCTGGGCTTGCCGATCGTGATGTCTTATCACACGAATTATGACAGATATCTCGATTTTTATAATCTGAATTATCTGAGTAAAGCGCTATGGACCTATTTGAAATGGTTTCACAGCTTTGCCGGGGTAAATCTTTGCCCTTCCGAAAATACGTTGACCGAGCTTGAGAAACACGGCTTTGAGCGGCTTGATATCTGGTCGCGCGGAATCGATCTTGACAGGTTCAATCCTGATTACTGTTCCGATCGCGTAAGAAACGAACTTGGCGGCAGAGGTAAAACAATCTTCCTTTATGTCGGCAGGATTGCCATGGAAAAAGGGCTTGATACGCTTTTGGAAAGCATTCGTATCATCAACGAAAAGCATAAGGACAAAGTCCTTTTTGTGTTTACGGGAGACGGCCCCTATTTGGATGAGCTTTCGTCACTGAAAATTTCCAATATGGTTTTTACCGGTGCAAAGCAAGGTAAAGAGCTTGCCGGGATTTATGCAAGCAGCGACGTTTTCGTATTTCCATCCGGTACCGAAACCTTCGGCAACGTGATGCTGGAAGCAATGGCATGCGGTTTGCCCGGGATCTGCGTCAACTCCGGGGGAGTAACGGACTACGCCGTGCATAGCGAAAATGCGTTTGTGTGCAATTACCGCGACGCAGCATCTCTTGCCGATGCGATCGCAGAGATGCTTGATCCGCGGCTCCGGGGAAAAATACGCCGCGGCGCAATCAAGACGGCAGAACAGAGAAGCTGGGATTTCATATTTGACGGTTTGATGGCGCATTATGAAGCCGCGGCCCGAAAGACACTTCGTAAAGTCCGGAACATTGCCGGATAGAAGAACGGCGGAATGGAGCATACGATGAAAATATCCATTGCGGGAACAGGCTATGTGGGTTTGGTTACCGGGGTATGCCTGGCAAGCTCCGGCCATGAGGTTACGTGTGTGGAGGCGGACGCAAAAAAGCTGTCGCTCTTAAAAAGCGGCAAATCGCCGATTTTTGAAACCGGGGTCGAGGAATTGATGGCAAGCTGCGCAGACCGGCTGACTTACACCGGCGATTACAAAGCGGCATACAAGGGCGCCGAAGTGATATTCATATGCGTCGGCACTCCCGAGCGCGGCGACGGCTATGCAAATTTAAAGCAGGTTTATACCGTGGCTGAGCAGATCGCAGCCGCGGCCGAAAACGACTGCGTTGTCGTCGTAAAGTCAACCGTACCGATGGGTACAAACGATAAGCTTGACAAGCTGTTTTTAACGAAAACCGATAAAAGCATCCGTATTGAAGTCGCGTCGAATCCTGAATTTTTATCCCAGGGCACGGCGGTGCATGATTTTTTACACGCGCAGAGAATCATTCTCGGAGTGAAAACCCGCCGGGGCGAGGAAATCCTGAGACAGGTCTATAAAGGGTTTAACCAGCCGGTCATTGTCACCGACCAGCGTTCCGCCGAAATGATCAAATACGCCTCAAATAATTTTCTTGCCCTGAAAATTTCGTTCATCAACGAGGTCGCAAACCTATGTGAAATCGTCGGCGCGGATGTCGAAACCGTGGCCTATGGCATGGGGATGGACAGCCGCATCGGAGAAAAATTCCTGCGCTCAGGCATCGGATATGGAGGCTCTTGCTTCCCGAAGGACACAAAAGCCCTGCACTGGCTGGCCAAATATCACGATTATGAGATTAAAACTGTGAAAGCCGCCATTGAAGTCAATGAAAATCAGAAGATCCGGCTTATAAAAAAGGCCCGGAAATATTACCCGAGCCTTGAGGGATTGACGGCCGCTGTTTTGGGCGTGACTTTCAAACCGGATACCGACGATTTAAGGGACGCCCCGTCTATTCAGAATATCGCCATTTTATTGGAAGAAGGGGTAAAGATCAATGTCTGGGACCCGGTAGGCTGTAATAGACTCAAGGCGCTTTATCCCGATGAGTTAAACTGCTGCGGCACGATAGAGGACGCGATCCGCGGCGCGGATATTTGCCTTATATTGACCGAGTGGAAAAAAATTAAAGAATTTGATCTTAAAAAATACGCGAAGCTTATGAAAAAAGCGATTGTAATAGACGGCAGGAACTGCTATGATCTGGCGTCGGCCGGCGATGCCGGGATCATTTATGACTCGATCGGAAGAAGACGTATCATGCCGTTTCCCAAAAATGAAGTATAAAAGTGCTTACGTGTAAAACCAAAAACCGCTCATTTCAGCCGTTGGTTCAACTGGAAAAAATCCTTCCACGGATCACTGCCGCCGATTCTCCTAAGCGCCTCCGCCATATTGACGCCGTCGGGAGCTACCGTGTCAAGCTCTTCCCATGTGATGGGCATGGAAACGCGAGCCCCGTTTCTCGCCCGTATGGAATAGGGGGCAATACTTGTGGCACCTCTGCCGTTTCGAATCCAATCGATGAAGATCTTGTTTTTCCGCTTATCCTTCCTGACATTGCTTGTGTAGCGGTCAGGCCACTTTTGTTCCATCACCTCGGCGATATGCCGGGCAAAATCGTGAAACGGTTCCCATAAAACGGTAGGTTTGAACGGGACAACCACATGGTATCCCTTGCCCCCGCTGGTCTTGAGAAATGAGTTAAGCGAAAGCTCCTGAAGGAGACTTTTTATATCTTTCACACCCTGGCGCACCCTCCCGAGATCCATTCCCTCATCCGGGTCCAGGTCAAAAACCATCATATCCGGTTTGTCAAGATCGTCTACACGGCTTCCCCAGGTATGAAATTCCAGCGTGCCCATCTGTGCCTCGCGAAGAAGCCCGGAAGCATTCTCGATATAGAAGTACTCTTCCGTCTCTCCGCTGCTGTTTATGATCGGTATTGTGACGATCCCTTTGTTATCCGGGCCGGGATGCTTTTTATAAAAGCAGGAATCGGATATTCCCTTGGGACAGCGTACGATGCTGAGAATTCTGTTGCTTACATACGGCATCATGCGCTCCGACACCTTTGAATAATACCGGACCACATCCGCCTTTTTGATTTCGGGATCCTGAAATATCACCTTGTCCGGGCTGGTGACCTTGATCCCGTCGATGATGATGCTGTTATCGTTTGCGTTCATCGTTCTCTCCAAATCTTTTGCGGGCGATTGTTTTTCTTTTTCATCCGACTGAATTTCAGCATCCGCATTTTCCTTTTTTATATCCTTTGGGTCCTTATCCGTCCGAAGGCCTTTGAAGCTTGCCTGCCTTAACAGATTATCCTCGGTCCATTCGGCAAACTTGATTTCCGCAACCAGCACAGGCTCAAGCCAGGTTATTTTTTCATTTTTTCTGGGCTCCGGCGCCTGTTTGAAAGGAGCCGCGTCCCGCTTCAGCCTTTCAAATTTGCTCTCAAGCTCTTGCATGCTCCCTTGGGTCAGGCCCGTTCCGGCGCGTCCGGCATAGCTCAGTTCCGCTCCTTCATAGACGCCGAGGAGAAGCGAGCTTACCCCGCTCGTTTTTTTGTCGGAAAGCGTATATCCTCCGATGACGAATTCCTGCCTTTTATCGCATTTTAACTTGATCCAATCGCCGTTTCTTGTCCCGCTGTAGACCGAATCGGCTTTTTTGCCTACGATCCCTTCCAGGTTTGCCTGACAGGCCGCAAAGATACTGTCCTTTCCATTCCCTTTCATATGTTTGCTGTAGTAAAGGCTCTTAGGCGCATCCTTCATAAGCGCTTCAAGCGTTTCTTTTCTTTGGATCAGGGGGTCTCCCCTTAAGTCTTTGCCATCCAATGCCAGGAGATCAAAGACGATATAGGTGGTTTTTTTACCCTCGGGATTTCTCATATAGTTTTGAAGGGCCTGGAAATCCGTCTTGCCTTTAGCATCCGTAATTACCATTTCCCCGTCAAGGACCATCGCCCGTCCGGAAGCCCAGTCGATGAGGGAATCTGCGATACCCTGAAACCGATTCGTATAGTCGATGCCGCCCCGGGTTTGCAGCTGAACATTGCGGCCTTCCAGATACGCCAGAATCCGGTAGCCGTCGTATTTCAGCTCATAGAGCCAATCCTCGCCCTCGGGGACCGCGCTTACCAATCTGGCAAGCTGTACGTCGGCCTTATCGAAGGGGTTTCTCGTAATTTTTTCGTCCTTCCCCTCTTCAATTTCCGCCATGGTGCGTCCGGTCCTGACGCTGGCAGTAAACCCGGAAATCACGTCGTCGGTTTTGGCGTATTCATCCTTCTCTTTTAACAGAAGCCAGTTATTCCCGTTTTCGCCCGCTTTCGCTTTCATGCGGACCAAAGCCCATTTTCCCCTGAGCCTTCTTCCTTTCAGGACAAACTTGAGCGAACCCGCCATGAGCCCTTCATCCACATTTCCCTGAGGCTCCCAGTGGCCTTCATCCCAGAGCATCACGACTCCGCCGCCATACTCGCCCTTCGGAATCGTCCCCTCAAAGTTCCGGTACTCCAGGGGATGGTCCTCCACTTGCACGGCGAGCCGTTTTTGTCGGGTATCGTAGGAAGGTCCCTTGGGTACCGCCCAGCTTAAAAGAGCGCCGTTCCATTCGAGGCGGAAGTCAAAGTGATCCCTGCGGGCTATATGGTGCTGGACAACAAATTTAAGCTGTTCTCCGGGCTTTTCCGTTCTTCCCTCAGGCTCTCCGGTTTTTTCAAAATCCCTTTTTCGGTTGTATTCTTGAAGTGTTGCAGCCATTATAATTACTTACCTTTATGCCCCTTTGGATTTCTTTGTTTTAGCGGGTTTCTGCTTACTTTGTTCGACACTGGCTTTTAACGCATCCATCAGGTCGACCACGTTATTTTGCGCTTCGGCGGCTTTGGGTGCGACAATTTCTTTTCCCGCGATCTTAGTTTCCAGAAGCTCTTTTAACTTTGCCTGATATTCGTCCTTGTATTCCGAAGGATTGAAAGGGGTATCCATCGAGTTGATCAGGGTCTTGGCCATTGTCAGCTCCTGTTCGGCGATCTGGGGTTTGTTGTAGGTTTTTTGAAGGGCTTTGATATCATCCTCGTAAAACATGGTTGAGATCAGTATGCCGTCCTCGCGGGGGATGATAGCCATAAGCGTGTCCCTCGTGCCAAGTACGGTTTTCCCGATGGCGATTTTCTGCTCCGCCATCAGCGCCGCGCGGAGCAGCTCGAAGGCTTTTTCACTTCCGGCATCGGGTGCCGCCTGATACGTCTTTTCATAATAAATAGGGGAGATCTGATTGAGCTGCGCAAAGTGAAGGATCTGGATGGATTTTTCTTTTTGCGTCTTTATTTTCTCGATTTCCGCATCGGTGACAACGACATATTGATCGGGGCTATACTCGTAACCTTTTATAATGTCGTCCGCTCCGATTTCCTTGCCGCAATGGGCGCAGGTCTTTTTATACCGGATACGGGAGTTATCCTCTTTGTGCAGCTGGTTAAAGTGGATATCGTTATCCTGTATGGCGGTATACATTGCAATGGGGATTGCCACCAGGCCAAAAGAGATAACGGATCTGTGCGCGACAGCCATAAAAAACACCTCAACTTTTTGTTTTAGTATTTCTCATAAACTGATAAAAAATGAAAGATGAGTCAAAATAAAAAAACAGGGCGCAAGCCCTTTTTTTATTTAATAATGTATCATGCTAATTTGTTTACATAAAAAATTACCAAATGCATCAATAATAATGTCCAACAATCTAATATGTTAAGGAAACGATGTATATGACTATTGAACATTTTATTCAAATAGCTGTTGGCGTGGTTTCTGTTGTATCGATTTTGTATATACCGAAAACAAAATACAGGCTCGCCTTATTGAGCTTCCTTTCACTTGAAGCAACTACCTGGGCGTCTATTAATATCCTGGTGCAAATTGACGCAATTTCTTTTCCGGTCAGAGAATTTACAAAAGCAACCCAAGGTGGCTTTATACAGAATTTTATATTTTATCCAATGATTTTTGCGTGGTATATGGTCTCATATCCAAATAAATCCGCTGTCATCAGAAAGATATTGCATTATATAATTTTTGTTTCTGCCGTTGTGTGGTTTATTTATTTTATCAGTGTATATACCGGTTTGGAGGATTTTATCAAAGGGACAAAACAGTCTCAGCTGATCCGACTATATATCAGCTTTATGCTTCAATTTGGCCTTTGTCATCTTTATATCAAATGGTTTTCAAAAAATACAGATCGGTTAATAGGTGTATGATGCTATGTATTTAAATGAAAAAATAGCTCTCGTTAGCGCATGGATCATTTCAGCTATATCGATTTGGTTCATCCCAAAAGAAAAAAGAGCCCAAGCTTCCTTCATTTTCTTAATGACACAGTTCTTCACATGGACTATCGGGCTTACCGTTGTAGAGCTTGGCTTAATTCAATACCCGGTGCGTGAATTGTCTAAAGCAAATGCCACAAGCTTTTCTTTCGAGTATTTTATATTACCGGTCATTATCATTTTCTTTATTATCCACTATCCCGATAACAAGCCGCTTAAGGCAAAAATTCTTTATTATATATCATTTAGTTCATCAATTACGATAGTGGAATATTTCATTGAGAAACACACGCTGATCATTAAATATCATTCCTGGAATTGGTATTGGACATGGATTACTATTACGGCACTATTTTATATTGTCATGTCCTTATATAAATGGTTCTTTAAGATTAAAAAGGTTTTCTCGCTATAATCGTTTTCTTAAGACAAGGACAAAAGTGCCGTCCTCCGGATTGCCGAGGGACGGTACTTTTGCTAAAAAAGGAGGGAGAAAAAAATGAAAAAGTCTGATTATAGGTTAGCAGGAAAATGTTAAAAGACAGTTTTTAATTTGTTATAAATTCTTTAATTTCCGGTAAAGTTTTTTTTACATTGCGCGGGCAAGCAAAAAGCCACCGATAAGGAATTGGAAATGTTGTAAAAAAATCAGGCGGCGACAACTTATAGTATGAGAGCAAAGCAGGGTGTTAGTTTTTGGCTCCCTCTTTTTTTATTTTAAACATTGATAGATTGCATTGCGGAAAATTTTGTATTATTCTATTATCTTAGAGCACCCAATAAAAAGAAAAAAGGTGATCTGAAAAAATGAAGGTTTGCCAATACTGCGGGTCTCAAAATGATGATACAAATAACTTCTGTGGTCATTGTGGGAATAAATTGCCACAGGATGATCAGCAGGCCAAAGCAAACAATGCGGATCCATGGGTATCTGAGGAAAGCGTTACTCCGGTTAAGATTATAAAGCCGAAAATCGTGCAGGCCCTCGTGATAGTATTAATAGGCATTACTGCTATCGGCGTTTATATGTCCCACCGGAAAGATTTTAATGATAGCATGCAGTCTGCTCATATTCAAGAACAAAGTGATACAGAAATAGATGAAAGCACCCTTGTCAATTCTGTTGAGGGAAACAAATTATACATACCCTCAGATGATGAAATTATTTCTGCCAATTATATAACGTTGTTTAATAATTTTGATGAATATCGAGGGAAATATATCCGGTTATCTGGGAAAATCCATGATTTTACAAAAAATGATTCGGCGTATACTATAGAAATTTACGATACTTTATTTGGTACAGTCTCCTTTGATGTTGCTGACAGAAAAGAATGCCAGGATAATGACCCGGTTGTAGTAGTCGGCATTGTCGATTCTATTTATTTAAGAACGATAACATTAACAAACGCTTATATTGAAGCAATCGGAGAAGATGCTGAGGAACAGTATGCTGAGGTTGAGACTGCTCGTTCCGAGTGGCTGGCGCAGGAAAAAGCCGATTTTATCGCCTCATGTTCTGCTTATGACTACGAAGAGCTTGCAAGATATCCAAATAAATATACAGATAATAAAATGACTTTTACCGGCGAAGTCGTGCAATCTATGAAAGGTCTTCCTTATCAAATCCTCAGAATTGATATTGGCCAGGGCAATATTTTATATGTTGAATATCATCCAATAGAATATACTGACAATGAAGGCCGCATTCTTGAAAATGATACGGTTACAGTATACGGTGTCTTTAATGGGATCAAAACATACAGAGCCGTATTGGGAAACGACATCAGTATTCCATATCTCGTTGCTTCATATGTAGAAATACAATAACGTTGCTGCGGCTTGTGCGGCGCTGCAATAGAAAATGGTTTTTATAGTGTTGCACTAGAAGCGGAAAGAAAAAAGAGCCTCCGCGATAGAAGGCTTAGTGGATTGATATTTGACAGCACGAGCCGTCCCCTTCAGATGAGGGGCGGCTTTCTTGGGTTTTAAACCTATGAAATGTGGTAAAGTCTAAAAGTAAAACAAGCTCAGAAATCTTGACGTTTCTAAGCTAGTATTGTGAGAAGTTAGGTAATAAAAGGCGAATGAACCCGTCGAGCCCGAATAGCCGAGCAGTTCTCCCTTCCCGTGAATAGCGTGTCGATTACTTTACCATGCTATCTGGTTTTCATCACAGGCATATCGCAATGGTGCAAAACCCCTTTTGACAGCGCAAAGCAGCCGAGTGCAGCAATCAATTCCCATAACGCCAGTATTCCATAGCCAATCAAAACGCCCATCCCGCCAAACATGCTGCCGATGATGATGGCGGCAATCACGCCGGGCAGCATGATTATAATAACCGCAATGGTGTAAATGACAATCAGGAGCCCCGCGCTGATGTCCGCGCCCGTGAAGCGCAGCGAAAGATAGTTTACGCCCAGCAGCAAGAAAGAAAACAGCGTATAAATCACAATGGCCGCAAAAATTACCAAAACAGGCTCGCCTATGATAAGACCTGCGACGCAGAAAATGGCCAGACTTTCCACCAGCACCTTAAACGCGATCTCCAGATTGCTCCAGACAATTTTGCGAAAAGAGCCCTCGGGAATCAGGTAAATATAATGGATATAGAGCTCTTTCAGGCCGCGCCCTGTTCCGATAAGAAAAATCTGTGTCCACATCAGGATTTGCAGCAGGATCAAGATCCCGCCGCTCTCGCCGCGCAGGAACAGGGAAAACAAAGCCGCGCCGAGTACCATAAGGACGGATGACAGTCCCCAAAGGCCAAGGCGGTTTGCACGGAAGGATTCCCGCAGATGCTTATAAAAAATAGAGCTTGCCCCGAGACCGCCGATGCCGGTTTTCGAAACCTTCACTTTTTTCGTCGAGGAAGCCTCCGTGCTTATCTGCCCTTCGGACATGACACGCTTTTTCTCAAACGCGGTTTCCGTGGCAACCAGCACGTCTTCGTAATAATCGGGATTGCTCAGGGCGATATACAGGATCAGGAGCGCCCCTGAAAGCACAAGCAGCCCGAAAAACTGAAATCCGTTTCCCACATCGCCGGTAATCAGCGAAACCGCGCCCTCCGACGCCCAGCCTGCCACCGGGGTCCAGGCTGCAAACGGCGAACGCAGCGTGTTATCAAGCGCCGAAAGCGGATCGCCGGTTCTTAAAAGCTGTACCCCGATATAGGCGATCAACGGAAGAAAGGCCAGGACGGAAATCAGCCGGACCGCCCGCTTTCGCGCGGGGTTCCCGTTTGTCAGGCTGTATATCAAAAGCGACAGAATCTGCAAAAGACAGACGGCAAGGATAAAGCCGAGCAGCAAAAGCAGCACCGCGTCAAAGCCGACGCCGAAGCCGGTACTTAAGGAATTGCTTTGGAACAGGATAAAAAAGCCCGCAAAAAACGCCATCTTTGCCATGCGGACGATCCCATACATCAATATCAGCCGGGGACTGACCGGAGAAACAAACAGCAAATTGACGTCGCTCATGTCGAAAATGA
Source organism: Clostridiales bacterium UBA6114 (assembly GCA_002423435.1). GTDB lineage: Bacteria > Bacillota > Clostridia > Oscillospirales > Butyricicoccaceae > UBA6114. Next base: position 6,778 of record DIWE01000023.1, on the reverse strand, counting down.
CGTCGCCGTTCGACAGCCCCTTTTGTATGGCGATCGCAACAAAAAGCGCAATGAGCAGGAAAAGAGCGCCCTTGAGCCAAACGATGTCAAGGGCACTGCCCGCGCTTTGGCGCGTGAACATCGAAAGGATCAAAACGCCTCCGAGCATTGCAATGACAAATATCCACAATATAAGCTTCGCCGGTTTTCGCAAAAGCTCCAGAAGGCTGTTTTTTGCGCTCCTTGCCAGCAGGAAAATAAGGCTGCTCATGGCGCATCCCCCCGGCTTTTTCCTTCCGTAATAGCGAAATAGACGTCCTCAAGGGTTTGGTTTGCCTCGATTTCCGTGCGGCGGCAAACACGCTCGATCCGGCCCTTAACCATAATGTAGGTTATATCCCAGTTTTCCTCCATGCTTTCGATCATATGGGTGCTGACGATGAGGGCGCAGCCGCTGTCCCTGAGCTCCGAAATGACCGCTTTCAGCTCGCGGATCCCGTGCGGGTCAAGACCGACAAGAGGCTCGTCCATGATGACAGCCTTGGGCTGCGGAAGGAGGGCGCAGCACACACTTACCTTTTGCTGCATTCCTTTCGACAGCTCTTTGCCGAGCTTCATCTTTTTATCGTCCAGCTCAAATCGGCGGAGCAGTTCCTCCGCTTTTTTCTCCCAGGCGTTAAGCCGATACGCTTTCGCAATGAATTCCAGATGCTCCGCCACCGTCAGCATCGGGTACAGCACGGGAAACTCCGGCACATACCCCAAAAGCCGCTTCGCCTCCGTCGTATGGTTCTCATGCCCGCCGATGGTAACGGAGCCTTTGAAGCGAAGAAGACCGCAAACAGATTTTATCAGAGTTGACTTGCCCGCGCCGTTTGGGCCGAGCAGCACGGCAAGCTCGCCGCCGCCCACCGACAGGGTAATGTCGTCATTGGCCGTAAGCTTGCCATATTTTTTTGTCATGCCATGAACGTCAATCATAAAATCTCCCTTACTGAAACAGAAAAGTATATTTTCCGTTAGTATGGTATTATATAAATCAATATATAATATATCAAAATATAATATATATATCAAAAAAATATATCAAAAAAATGTTGTTACACAAGCAAAAGGACCTACACCGCAAGGGTTCAAGTCCTTTTGCCTGTTATTTGAGTGAGAAGTTAGGTACATTGATGCCAAGAAGATTTCAGCTGATAAAAAGCAATTCATAGACATCAAATAAGAAGTCTATATATAGCAAGGATTATGCTTGCTGAGAATATTATCGTAAAGATTGTCTTATTATGCTTCGCTAACCATCTGGGAAGAAAAATATCAAAGCCAACTGAAACATCTTTACTATACTGCTCTCCAATCCGGGTGAGGGGACAGCGCCAGCCATTTATAAGTAAAACTACACCCTCAATTAGAACCAAGCAAACGGCAATCAAAAAGTAGAAATCAATTCTATCGATAATTGCCGCATAGAGAGTATATAGTATGGTAAGAACATAAAACAGCCATATTGCCGTGTGTAAAAGCTTTATTAGAATGAGTTTTGATTTTGCTTCCAAATGGGATCTCCCTTTTGTACTGTGGTATTGTTTGAAGCATATTATTTTTAGTATTGCCATGATTTTGGGAAATAGTTTCACACCCAGATCGTATAAGTCTGCAGCAACAGGTCAACTCATTTTATCAAAATACGAGCTAATTGAAAATACTCAGACTGAGTTTATTGCTCCAGTGCGATAACATTTCTATATGCGTTTTTAACTCGCTAAGCGTAATCAATTCGTTTTTGAATTCGGGAATATCATTTGTTTTTCGAATCAGTCCCGAATTAACATATTCCATAAAGTGAAAGCCGTCTTTAATAATTTTACCCATATATACCCCTGAACATAATAAAAATAATCCTAAGTTACTTAAATTAAGCGGTTTATAACTATTATTACTTTCAGCTGTTTCATCAAGTACCAGATCGTTCGCGTAACCGGCCTGTGGAGGCGGCGGTGGCCGATCTCTGCGGATTGTTAAAGCAATTGTCATTTGCTATAATTTGACAATTCCGTGACAAAAATAATATAATAATGATATACCGCTAGAATTTATTATTGCTAGAACTAAAATTTTGAATTTCGAGGTATGGCTCATGGAAAGTAAAATTGTAGGAACGCTCACCGCTTTGGCGATACTTACCGTTGGATTTCAGGCATCTGCCGTTTATAAGGACATAACAGACGGATTTTTAGATCAAAAGCCTTCCAATATCATTGCGGCCGAAAGCAGCGATGAAACAGGCTCCATCGGTGATAAAATCATACTTAAAATCGGCAGCAAAGATTATGTGGTAAACGGAGTCGAAAAAACAGCCGATACCGCACCTGAAATCATTGACGACAGGACTATGGTGCCGGTCAGGCTCGTATCAGAGGCCATGGCCGCGGACGTTACCTGGGACGAGGAAACCCGCGCCGTCACAATAAAAAAAGACGATAAAAAAATCGTTATGCAAGTTGGCAGCACAAAGATGAAAATAGGAAACACCGAGGTTGCTTTGCCGGTACCGCCACAGGTTAATAAAGACAGCCGGACCATTGTTCCGGTCAGAGCAATAAGTGAGGCTTTCGGCAGTTCGGTAATTTGGAACGGGGAGACACAGAGCATTTACATAGGATATACACAAGCGGAGGCTGATGCTTTAGAACAAAAAGTTCTGCCCTCCGAGGATTCCACAAGCTACATAGATCCAATCGCGACCGCATTAAATTATATAGCCGGAGGTAAATTCCAAAACCCGGAGAGCATCAAATTAGTAGCGATTACTGATAATTTGTCCGGGGCGGTTGTCTCTTTTTCCGACAGCGATTTTAAGAATCTTACCATAAGTATCGATCAATCTCAACAGGATTACATTGACACAAGCATCGTCGGACAAATAAGAAGTAATCTGCATGAAGGTGATTTTGTCTATGTAATGGGCGGCGAAGCATATGTGTTCAATCCCGAAAGCAAAGGCGGATCGGTTAAGCCTTATATAAATAGGATTGCGATGGACGGAAAAATTACAAGGGTGTTCGAAGATGCGGACAGCAGACTTTATGGGTTTGAAAGCATCGTATGCGATAAGGATGCAGGCATTTGTCTCAGCGACGGTTATAAGATTAATTATAAATATGACCCGGATACCGATCAATTCGTGGAGCTGGACAATTATACCATGTTGGGTACGGCAAAGCAGCGAATGCAAAGTCATATTGAAAGTCTCGCCAAGCTCACCGCCGATATCGATCAGGAGGATGTGGAAGCGTTTGGAAGGGAAGGAAACACAGATCATTGCAGAACGATAAGAGTTTTCAACGACAGCAAAGGCGATCCGGCTTTATGTGCGATTATCGGCGGTCAATACGGCCTTCGCGACAATTCGATCGATGCTATTGATATCGCTATCTGTAGATTGAATCTATTAGATCCGACACTTGTAACAAAAATGTGCAATCAGTATGGTTTAAATTGTATTACAGGAGATTTGACAAATCATCGCATGTTAAAAGGAATTGTCGAAGGTGCCATCGGAACTTTTGATAAACCGGATAATACCGGGGTGATATATTGTAAAGAAGCAATGTTTATGAGATTAACGAAATATTCTTTTAGGACAAATGCAGACGAAAGGGTATTTAAACAAAAAGGATATTATTGGACAAATATTGATATTGGAGCGAATGGATCCGGTAGCGTTTATTATGGTCCAATTTTTAGACCGATCTTATTCCCTTTCATTTTAGTTGAAAGCCGCGGCATCTATGATGGAGAGCATACAAAAAGTCTGAATGGCACTTCTATTTTGGATTTAAAGGACAAAATATGCGATACGAATAACCTTGGCGTTGAAAAGCAGGCGTTTGCTTTAAACTGGTTGGAAACCGTTAATAAACAGGAAAGAATTACAAAGTTTGATGAAAAACGGCCGATTAAAATGCTTTATGATTTGTGGTCAAGATTTAATGATAATACCGGATTGATTCTGGAAGAATATGCAAGACCATGGCAAGGCATAGTGGTTGGCTATAACTATTATGCTACTGGTATTTTACGGGAAGATATGCCCGCGATCTTTTGATATGGACTTAAGGATTTATCCTAACTCTGCTCAAAAAGTGGGGCTAATTTAAAACTAAAAAGTCCGCTTAAAACTATTCCGAACTTTTCGTGCAGTTGACCTGAAAAAGACCACGTTGAAGTCATCTTCAACGTGGCTTTTTCTTTTGAGCACATTTCTACGGGGTACACGTTCAGCGTTACGGAACACATCGCGACAATTTGCAGACAATACAGAAAGGCGGTAGGGATGTAATTTTGAATCAAAACGAATTAAACGCAAACAGGGTAAAGGAGTTTGCCAACCTCGCCGTTCAATACTACATAGGGAAACCACAGGTAAACGCTGATCTTCTGATGGCGGAATAGTACAGGGTATTTCCCGACGAATATGACGGAGTGCTCTACCCCAAAGGGGTATTTGAGGGTGTGGACGATCTGGTTGTGGGGTGCGGATCGTTGGACGCCGTCAATTCCGACACGGAAAGCACCTTGTACGTTGCGTACAGCCTGAAAAGAAGCATTTGTTTTGTTTCCATTTTTGAAGACGATCAGCCCAAATTCTGCATTTGTAGCTTTTAACGGCGAAAGATTAAAAAGAAAGTGGCATAGACCTAAATCTTGACCGCTTTCTTTTTTTTTTGGAAACGTTGTTTTAGTGCAGGGGGGAAAGTACATTTTGAACATCATGGTACCATTTTATGGTATACTTGATATAAGTGTCAAGGCACTACTGATTAGCAAGTAAACTAAGAATTAAATTTCAGTATCATAATAAGGGAGATTATCTGTCATGACCGAAGATCAAGTGTTAGCATCTGCTGTCTCTAAAATGATTTTAAGATCAGAAAAAGAGAATGATTCACAAAAATTAATTTTATCTTTTGTTGATGCCGGTATCTTAGAACAGATAGACAATTTTAATAATCAAATTATATATGGGCGACGGGGTACAGGAAAAACCCATATATTAAAATATTTTTCATCATCCTTAAAAGAGGATCCAAAAAATATACCTTTATATATTGACTCAAGAAATCTTGGCAGCACTTCATCTTTTTCCGATGTTTCTAATAGTTTGCAATTTAGATGCCTTCATTTATTTCAGGACATTCTTGAACTCATAAGTGATGCTTTGCTTAACCATTTAACTGATACGACATGCGATGAAAAACAATTTATGTTATTGCAGCAATTTAATGATATTATTACTTTAACATTAAAGAAAATCAATCCCACTACATTTAAACAAAAAACTGAAAATTCATCTCAAACGAATTATGGTTTAGAATATCCATTGAAAGCACACTTGAGTTTTGCCGACAACGATTCAGTTAGTAATGAATTGGAAGGTGTAATCAATAGCCCTGAATCAATAACTTTTCCAGAAGTAAATAAAACTATAAGAGATTTTTTAAATGAAGATAAGAGCATTCTTTTTATACTTATAGATGAATGGTCTTCAATACCACATGATCTTCAACCATATCTAGCTGAATTTTTAAAACGTTCTTTTATGACTGAAAGTAATATTGTTATAAAAATTGCCACTCTTGAATATCGTTCTAATTTTAATTTACGAACAGACAAAGATATTATTGGATTTGAATTTGGTGGTGATGTATCCATTGCGTTAGAAATTGATGATTTTTATGTATACGATAGAAATCCTGAGAATATTAGTAATCTTTTTTCTCAAATATTGTATAAACATATAACAAGTGAACTACCAGAAAATTATCTTGTTAAAACATATAATATTGAGGATTATATATCACTTTGTAGCAAATTGTTTACTAACAAAGATGTCTTTAATGAGTTGATTAGAGCGGCCGAGGGAGTAATAAGAGATTTTATTAATATATTTAGAGATGCTTTTTTTGATGCGAAACAACGAAAATCCGAAAAAATTGATAAACTTTCTATTGTAAACTCAGCGCAAAATTGGTACGAACGAGATAAATTGAGCAACTTGGATTCTGATATGAATAAAGTTCTAACACGAATAGTCGAAGATGTAATCGGAAATAAAAAAGCACGTTCATTTATGTTGCAAAATAGCTTTGGGAAAAATGATATGTTAATGAAATTATTTGATGCACGAGTAATCCATATAATGAAACAGGGATATTCAGACAAAGACCATCCTGGATTACGTTATAATGTTTATTCATTAGATTATGGTACTTATGTCGCCCTGAAGAATACTAAATCAAATCCCCAGACTTCTTTTACTGAAATAGACGAACCAAAAGAAGGACTGATAATTCCATTTGACGACAAGCGTAGTATTAGGCGAATAATTTTAAATATCGATATTTTAAACCCAAGTAGATAGATACATATTGCTTGCTGCGATTCTGAAATTAAACTGCACGTTAGGTAAAAGAATGGATAGAAAAAACCATTAAGATTCGTATTACCTATAAAAATATGTGGGATATTTTTAACAGTAAAAACCCTCGGCCACTTGTAATGGTCGAGGGTTTAGTTGGTGGAGCGTACGCAACCAAAGATGAACTCTGGAAAGTATCATTACTTTCGGCTATCTCGTCAAGCAACAGATCGTTCACGGTAACCGGCCTGTCCCCGCTATTGAAAATGAAAGTTACTTTATCGTCGTAAAGGTATATTGCATTTATGAAAATATTGACTAAGGTCTTCCGGTACTTCTCATCGTTTATATGAGACCGTCCCGAATTTTGTGTAA
>DIWE01000032.1 GCA_002423435.1 Clostridiales bacterium UBA6114 | reverse complement strand
AGCTGCGTGGTTTTTTGACAGGCTGCAAAAGTCAAGACCACGCTAGAAAAAGCGTGGTCTTGACTTTTTTTAGAAATAATGCAAGAAATTGCCTATATAGCGCAAAAAATCCAACTGTCTGCATATTTTTGATTCGAAGCGGAATACTAAATTCGAAGATCTGCAACGGTTCGGAATATTTCCGGTTTTGCAGGAATAAGAAAAAGGAGTTGATTCTTTTTTATGGTCCTCGATAGACTATCGTTGGTTCTCGTGATAATCGGCGCGCTCGACTGGGGCAGCATCGGTCTCTTCCGCTTTGACTTTGTGGCATACCTTTTCGGCGGACAAACTTCGGTGCCCAGCAGGATCATCTACACGCTCGTAGCTCTCGCCGGCCTCTGGTGTATCTCTCTGCTGTTCCGCGAGCGGGATCATATTGAAAGCACGTAAAAAATAACGCAAAAAAATCCGGAAAGAATTTTCCCCGGCGGATGTTTAAGCGGATAGCGCCAATCACCGCCGGAAATTTTTCTTTCCGGTTTTTGCTGTCTTTAATTGTGGACATCCGTTACTGTTTAAAAACGATTTCCTCGGTGTCCCTTGCGATCACAAGCTCTTCATTTGTGGGAATGACCAGGATTTTCGCCTTTGACCCATCCTTTGAGATCTCGGCGTCCGCGCCGTGCGGAGCGTTTTTGTTTTTGTCCGGATCGATCGAAACACCGATAAAGTCCAATCCCTTGCAAATCTCGTAACGCGTCGTGACGTCGTTTTCGCCGACCCCTCCGGTAAAGACGACGGCGTCGACGCCCTCCATCGCAGCCGCATACGCGCCGATATATTTGCGCACTGCATAAATAAAGATGTCAAGCGCCGTTTTGCACCTCTCGTCGCCCTCCTTCGCCCCTGCTTTTAAATCGCGGAAATCGGAGGATTTGCCCGAGACGCCGAGCATGCCCGACTTTTTGTTCAAGATCTCTAAAATTTCACTGACGCTTTTTTTCTCGTTATTTGCGATAACCTCGACAACCGCTGGATCGATGCTGCCCGAACGGGTTCCCATCGGAAGCCCCTCAAGCGGCGTCAAACCCATCGAAGTGTCGCAGCATTTTCCGTATTTGACCGCGGCGATCGACGAGCCGTTGCCCAAATGGCAGGTGATGATTTTGATCTCACCCGCCGGTCGGCCCATGAATTCGGCCGCACGCGCGGATACATAGCGGTGGGAAGTGCCGTGGAAACCGTAGCGGCGGACCTTGTAATCGGTATAATAATGGTACGGAATCGCGTAAAGGAACGCTTTTTCCGGCATGGTCTGATGAAATGCGGTGTCAAAGACGGCGACCTGCGGAAAATTCTTCCCCAAAACCTCCGCGCAGGCGCGGATGCCGGTCAGATTCGCGGGGTTGTGCAGCGGGCCGAGCGGGATGCATTCCTCGATCGCGTCAAGCACCTTGTTGTTGATCAAAACCGATTCATGGAATTTTGCGCCGCCATGGAGGACGCGATGGCCGACCGCATCGATCTCTTTCATGCTTTTAATGACCCCGTGGGTTTTGTCGATCAACACGTCGGTCACGATTTTGATGGCGTCGGCGTGGGTCTTCATCGGAAGATCGGCGACATAATCCTCTTTTCCGGCGGGACTGTGCTTAATCCGTCCGTCAATACCGATCCTTTCGCAAAGTCCCTTTGCGAGAACCGCGTTCCTTTCCATATCAAACAACTGATATTTCAGTGACGAGCTTCCCGCGTTGATTACCAGAATATTCATTTTTTCAAGACACTCCTCAATGTACTGTTGAAACAGCCCTTATATTGTAATAAAATAAATTAGCCATTCAAAATTTTACAACCATTTGGCAAAAAAAACAACCCATAATTCATAATTTTGGAGAAAAACCATGAATGTTTGCGGCATTGTCGCCGAATACAATCCGTTTCACCTCGGGCATGCGTCGCATATTGCGAAAACAAGGCAACTCATGGGCAGCGACTGCAATATTGTTTGCACAATGAGCGGGAATTATGTCCAGCGCGGCGACTTTGCGGTCATGAACAAGCACGCAAGGGCCAAAGCGGCGGTCCTGTGCGGCGCGGATCTCGTCTTTGAGCTGCCGACGCCCTATGCCGTGTCCTCCGCCGAGGGCTTCGCAAAGGCAGCCGTTTCGCTTTTAGACGGCACGGGCGTTGTCAACTGCCTCTCCTTCGGCAGCGAGGCAGGGGATATCGGCTGTCTGCGCCTGATCGCGGACGCGCTTTTATCGGACGATCTGCGGCCGCTTTTGCAGGAAGAGCTCCAAAGCGGCATGTCGTTCGCCAAAGCCCGCCAAAACGCGGTGTCGTCCCTGCTCGGGCCTGAAAAGGCCGCGCTTCTGTCGTCTCCGAACAACATTCTCGGCGTCGAGTACTTAAAAGCGCTGACTTTTTTAAGTTCCCGGATCGAGCCGCTGACCGTCGCGCGCATCGGCGCCCGTCACGACGCAGCGGGGGCCGACGGGCCCGTAGTGTCCGCCTCCTACCTCCGTTCGCTGCTTAAAAACGGGGAGTCCGTTGCGCTTTCCCCCTTTATGCCGCCTTTGTCCTTCGATATTTTGCGGGAGGAAATCCAAAAAGGCACGTCACCCGTGTTTCTGGAAAACGCCGATCGCTCGATCGTATCCTTTCTCAAGAGGCTTTTGCCCGAGGATTACCTGAATCTGCCCGATGTGAGCGAGGGTCTCGAAAAACGGCTCTATTCCGCCGTTTTAAGAGGGTTTTCCTTCGACCGGATCTGCGAGCTTGCGAAAACGAAGCGCTACGCCCACTCGCGCATCCGGAGAATCCTCCTTTCGGCATACCTCGGCATATCGAAGGAGCTTTCCGAGCCGCCTCCCCCCTACCTCCGGGTCCTCGCCTTCAACGCGCGGGGACAGGAGCTGTTAAAACAGATGAAAAAGCGCGCCGGTCTCCCGATCGTCGTAAAGCCCGCGCATGTCAAAACGTTATCCGCAAACGCGATCAGGCTGTTCGAGCTGGAAAGGACGGCGAGCGCCCTTTTTTGCATGGCCTCTCCCGCGCCGGAAAACGCGCCGGCCGACGAGTACCGCCAAAGTCCCGTCCTCGTCCCGTGATACTTGCCGGAAAACGGACATAACGACGGGGGTGCCGCAAAATGCATGAATATGCATTTTGCGGCACCCCCGTCCTGATCTTATTACGCTCGGCATCGTGCCATAAATCCCTTGAGTGGATGCGTTGCTTAAAACAGCCTGTCTGCCGGAGTGTACTCAAGGTTCTGGGCCTCCGCGACGGATCTGTACGTGAGTTTCCCCCTGTAGACGTTCAGCCCCTTTTTAAGCGTCGGATTATCCCGCATCGCCTGCTCCGCGCCCTTGTCCGCCAGCTGCAGGGCGTAGGGCAGGGTGGCATTGGTCAGCGCGAACGTGGAGGTGCGTGGCACCGCCCCCGGCATATTGGCCACGGAATAATGCACCACGCCGTATTTCATGAAATACGGGTTTTCATGCGTGGTTATCCTGTCGATTGTCTCGATGGAACCGCCCTGATCGATAGCTACATCCACCAAAACGGAGCCCGGTTTCATCTGTTTGACCATGTACTCTTTTACAAGCTTCGGAGTCCTTGCCCCCGGGATGAGCACCGCGCCTACAACCAGGTCCGCTTCTCTCACCGCGTTTTCAATATTTAGAGGATTGGACATCAGCGTCAGCACATGGCCTGCGAATATATCGTCCAGATACGCAAGACGCGACGAGGACACGTCCAGCACGGCGACCTGTGCTCCCATACCGAGCGCCATCTTTGCGGCGTTCGTGCCCACGTTGCCGCCGCCGATCACGGCGACTTTGGCCTTTTCCACGCCGGATACGCCGCCAAGAAGCATTCCGCGCCCGCCGTTCATCGTTTCAAGCAGGTTCGCACCCACCTGAATGGACATTCTGCCCGCGACCTCGCTCATTGGGGAGAGGAGGGGCAGCACGCCGTTTGCAAGCTGCACCGTTTCATAGGCGATGCCGATGATTTTCTTTTTCAGGAGCGCCATGGTCTGCTCCGGGTCGGGGGCAAGATGAAGATACGTAAACAGTACCTGTCCCTCGTGGAACAAGTCGTATTCCGCCGGAAGCGGTTCTTTTACCTTGATGATGATCTGTGCAATATCATACACTTTTTTCGGGGTATCCAGCATTTTCGCGCCCGTTTTTTCATACTCCGCATCCGTAAAGCCGCTTCCGCGCCCCGCGTCTTTTTCAACGTAAACGGAATGCCCCGCGCGCACCAGCGCATCCACGCCGGCGGGGGTAATTGCCACCCTGTTTTCATTGTTTTTTATTTCCTTAGGAACACCGATTATCATTGCCTTAAACCTTCCTTTTAGCACCATCTTGAGATGATCGTGGGATAATGCGGTGTCATCAGACAAGGTGCCGCTGGTAAAAGCCGGAGAGACAGGGCAATGCGGCCCGCAGCACCAAGCGGTCCGGGCTTTCCTCCCGCCTCATCTTCTGCCGAAGGCGCGTCACACAGTATGCAAATCGGCCTTCGCGGCCCCCTTATCCGAATCTGCCGAGAAGTTAATGGCAAAGTCTGACTTTGCCATTAACTTTTGTTGTTTTTTACTCTGATTTGATCATACGGAGCCGACAAATGCGACGCGGTCGCCGACGTTCACGGTGGGCTCATAACGAAGGCTGATGGGATAAATGTCTCTCGGCGCAAGGATCTCCTCTATCATGTCCCCGTATGCATTCACGATATGGCAGATCCTCTCGCCCTTTTTGATAAGCTGCTGGGGTTTGGCTTCCATAATGAGAATCCCCGTAGTTTTGCACCGGATGATCTCGCGGGCGGAGAGAACCACCTGTTTTTTCGCGGCAACGGGTTCGCCGGGAAGCATCTTCAAAAATTTCATAATATTGAGGACCCCGGCCTTTGCAAAATCGATCCACTCCGGCTCAAGCCATCCCGCATGGCCGACCTCCGCCATGAAAGAGGGGATTCCGACCTTGTTGCAGTTTACGTCAAGCGCCCCTCCGACCGGTGCTGGCTCATCCATCGGCTTTGTGATGTCAAGCATGCAGACCAGGGGTGAGTTGAACATCATCGTGATCTCCTCCGTCTTCCTGCTGACCGCGGGATCGTCGCTGAGCTTATAAACGGCATAAGGGCTCGCGTCGTGATATTGGCCCCAGGAATGGAAATCGATCAGGTAGTCTGCATATTTTTTGATGCCCTGATACAGGGCGAAGGCCATCCTTTCCGTCGGTTTTCCGAATTCTTCCCCAGGGAAACTGTCGCAGAGATTGCCGCCGTCCTGCGGGGAAAGTTTCGTCCTGCCCTGATAGGCCAGGGGATTGGAGATTACGGTGGCGATCACGGCGCCTCTTAATTCGGCAAGATTAAGCTCGTTCATTATTCTCTGCGCGGCCACAACGCCGCAGATCTCGTCGCCGTGAATCGCCGCGTTAAGCCACAGGACCGGTCCGTCATTTAAGCCGGAAGCGATCATGACGGGGATGTGCACCTCGACTCCGCCGGCAAATTTTCCGGCAAAGAGATCTCCTCTGGCAAGAGAACCCTGGACTGATTTTGCGCTCCCGATTTCAATGCTTCTGTTCATATGTAAGTCCCCCAATCATTTCAGCAAAGTCAGATTTCATTCCTCGCGATTTTAGCGGTTACCCGCAGGAAAGCGTCTACTTCCTCCTTGGTGTTGTAATGCATCGGCGCAACCCGGACAAGCGAAGGGATCCCGACGCCGTCGAGAACTCTCCTGGACATTTTGTTGCTGCGCGAGCGGTGATAGACATAGATGCCGTTTTCGATAAATTTTCTGACGGCGTCGACCGGCTCGATATTGTCAAACGTCATGGGCAGGATGCAGTCTCTCCTGGTCAGGTCATCCACGAAGTGGATGGTCACGCCTCCGATGTCGTTGACCCCGGCCACCTCACCGGAGCCGTGCAGCATTCTGTACATAATGGCCCGCTCCTGAAGCTCAATCGCATTCATGCCGGCAATAAACAGCTCTCTCCTGTCGGTTTTGTCCGAGAATTTTTTGCCGATCCGGCAGACATAATCGGTGACGAGGGTCAGGCCGGCCATACCCGCGGGCTCGTAGCCGCCCAGGTCCCATTCGGTTTCGGAGCCCTCGAGAAAGCGGGGATGCGGCAGGCGGGCCACCCTGTCGGAAATCCAGCCGATGCCAAGTCCCCGCTTGCCGAGAATCTTATAGGGGGCATAGCCGGCGGCATCGATTTTCAAACTTTCCACATCGATTATCCCGTGCGGGACGTGCTGCGTAGAATCAAGCAGAATATGTAATTCCGGGTTGATTTTGCGTGCCTCCGTGACGATGGTCTCGATCTCGTTTAATATGCCGGTGATATTGGAGGCATGAATCAAAGACAAGAGGATCGTGTTCCGGTCGATTTTGCTCAAAAGGTCTTCTATGTCGACCGCGCCGGTTTTCAGGTCAATTTTTGCCACGCGTACCTCTTTATCGAATAATTCCCCGTAGAGCATACAGGAGTCATAGGTCGCGGGATGCTCCAGTTCGGTGGTTACAACGTTGGTTCCGGGCACCGATTTCATAATAACGCCGGTCATGGTGCCGATCGCTTTGGAAACGGTCAGATCGGCGAGGATAGCCCCCGATTTTGCGCCGAAGGTCAGCTTCGCGTCCTGAAGCCCTTTGTCGAGCATTTCCTGCAGCGGCTTTGCCCCCGGAGTGGGACGGTTTGGAAAATCCGGAATTTTATTGGCGGTCGCAGCAATTTCACAGCAGGATTTTAAGGTCAACGCCCCTCCTGCGTTTTCAAAATAAATTCTTTTGCCGGCAGGGTCGTGGTCCACGCATTCGATCTGTTCTCTAAGCTCCTTTAATAATTCGTCCGAAAAAAATTTGCCGCATTGCTCTTTATTCATTTTGATTACCCCTTTCCAGTGCAGATTATTGGTAAAACCAGCGTTTTCCTCGTTCTGTCCACCGAAACTGCGGATTTCCGGGGGGCACGTAATTCCGTTATTCGGAATCCATATTCCGTATATATTCATAATAGCTTTGGCTGCAACGTTTGTCAAGGCGTTTCAAGAATCTTTTTTGATCAGCAGACGCGCCCTGCCCGATCCGTTTTAATTGACTTGACATAAAAGCGCCGAATACTATAATATAAAACCACAGTATCAAAGCGCCGGGGAAAAGGTTATTTGTCTTGAGAGCATTTAAGGAAACACTGATCTAATCCGAGCACGGCGGCATTGCGGATCTTTTCAGCCCCTGCTTCGTTGTCAAAGGCTTAAATATCAACGGATATTCTCGCCTTTTCCGCCTTGCATGGGCGAAAAATCTCTCGCAAATCCACTCGCGCCGGATTAATCAGTATTTCCTTAACGTTATTATTCATTATTAGGAGAGATTAGTTTGCTTCAAAAAGATAAGGACATGCTGGGTACGCTCAATAAAACGATTGATTTGCTGGAGACGTTTAACAGTAACGACCTCTTCCAAAGCATCGAAAAGATGAGCGAGACGACAGGCTACCCCAAAACGACCGTATTCCGGATTGTTCAGACCCTGGTGGCCCGGGGATGGATGGTACAGGATAAAAAAACGAAAAAATATGGCATGAGCTTCGGCCTCCTGCGGTACGGGAAGCTCGTGACCACAGGCAATAATCTGATCACTATCTGCGACCCGATCATGAAAAAAATCAGGGATGCGTTAAATGAGACGGTCGTTTTGTCTGTACACGGAGGCAGCGATTACAGCATCTGCATCCATGTTCTCAACAACAACCAGTTTATCCGGTTTGCCCATGAAATCGGGGCAAAGATTCCCCTTTTCGCGGGCACCGTAGGCCGCTGTATCCTGGCTTTCGGCCCGGAAAGCTTCTTGTACGATTATATCGAAAGAGTGGAGCTTAAACGCCTCGCGAAGAATACCATTTTGGACAAGAAGCAGCTCTTACAGGAGGTCAAAACAACCCGTGAGAAGGGCTACGGCATCTCCTTAAGTGAGGTCAACGACAATACCATGTCTATTTGCGTTCCTCTTTTTGATAAAAGCGGCAATTTCCTCGCCTGTATGAATGTCGCATCCCTTGAGGAAAAAGACAGCCCGCAGTATAGGAGCACGGTTCTCAGGCTGCTAAACGAAGCGGCCGAGGAAATCCGGGCGCTGTAGCGCAAATGCACCTCAAAATGAGATCATGATAAGGGTTTCAATGTTGAGCCTGAAAAGCCAAATTTTTTGGTTTTTCAGGTTTTTTGTAATATTATGTAATTATTGCTTGACATGATAATTGGATTCTTCTATAATGGAACCGTAATTCCGATATCCGGATTATATTCTGTTTAAAGTGCTCAAATCCAGGTGTCCATATTCACCATTGCTTTGCACATATTGCGGAATGTGGGCAAAAAAGGGTGACAGAGGTCCATTTCTGAACCTGGGCTGCAGGTGTAAACGGAGGCAAGCGGACCGGCCCGCAGACCTCTGCGAAGGCCGGAAAAACCGGGATGTTTTTCATTTCTATTCATTTGACAGGAGGATAATAAAATGAAGTCATTCAGAAGAATTTTTTCTTTGGCATTGATAGCGGCACTTGTGCTTGCGCTGGCAGCGTGTTCTCAGGAAACCCCGCCCGCCGCGTCTTCCGAGAACGACATCCCCCCTTCCACGACTGCAGTATCCGGAAAAGAGAACGGCACGCCGGAATTCCTTACATCTACATATAAAATGAATATCTGCACAGCAACTTCCAGCGGTCTGTTTTATTCGGGCGGCGTGGCTCTCGCCCAGCTCTGGCAGGAGAAGATCGACGGATATTTTGCCTCCGCCACAAGTAGCTCGGGCTCCGGTGAAAACGTCACTCTTCTTCAAAACGATGAAGCCACCATGGGCTTTATCCAGAGTGACGTGCTGCTTGCCGCGTATTACGGAAAAGGCGATTACGCGGGCTCGGCACATCCGGATTTCAGGATTCTCTGCCCTATGTTTGCAAACCCCTATAACCTCATGATCAATAAAAACTCCGGCATCAATGATATTAGCGGCGTCCGGGGAAAACGGGTCGTCACCGGCCGTCCGGCGAGCGGTACGCTTACAGCCACGGTGGCATTGCTGGAGTCCTTCGGCATTACCCTAAACGACGTCGTTCCCAGCTATCTCGACCAAGCGCAGTCCGTCGAGTCGCTTAGAAACGGTCTTGCCGATTTTGCGCTTGCGGCGGGCGCCGTGCCGATGGCCGCCGTAACCGACGCCATGACCGGAAACAGCAATATCCGTCTGCTTGGCCTCACACAGGAGGAGGTGGATACCGTTCTTGCAAAGAACGACTGGCTTATCCAAATGGATATTCCCGCCGATTCCTATGACAACCAGCCCGATGCCCTTTTGACGGTCGGACACAACTCCTACCTTGTTGTCAAGGCGGATATGCCGGACGACGTTGCTTACAGGCTGATCATGTGCATGTACGAAAACAAGGACTGGCTCATCGGGACATTGGCAAGCTTCGACAACCCCTGCTTCAACACGCCTTCGGACAGCATCGGCAAAATCGGGATTCCGGTTCATCCCGGCGCCGAAATCGCGCTCAAAGAGCTCGGGCTTCTGAAATAGGACGCCTTCGGCACCCAGGAGCTTAAAGACACAGCAATTGGGTTTTATTCTATTGCCATGAATAACGAAGGAGGTTAACCGTGTTATTGAACTCATCTGATTTGAATAAGCCCGGTTTCGGTTTGAAAAACGAGGCCCGGGGCGAACCCCCGGAGTCGGCGCCAGATGAAAACGCAAACGTGGGAAAGGCAAAAATCGTTCTTCCCATCAGGGGAATTACCCCCGTATCAGACCTTTCGGAAATGGAGATCACACCCGCGGGCGCTCCCGGCTGGCTTACGAAACTTCTGTTTCTGGTGTCGCTGGCTTTTGCTTTGTTCGGTATCTGGAGCAACAGCCTGGGAATGATGGACGGCATGAGAAAGGGCGGAATGTTTTTGGCGTTTACCCTTTGCCTGGTGTTCCTTACCTATCCCACCAAAGCGGGAGGAAAGAGAATTCTGTGGCTGGACTTGGGTTTAGCCGCCCTCGGCGCGGCCGTCGGCCTATACACCTACTTCACCACCATGCGTTTTTCCTCCACTTTGATGGCCACTACGGTTATGGACTATATTATGGCGGTCCTGGCCCTCCTCCTGGTGCTCGAGGCAACCAGAAGGGCCGTGGGCAACGTGCTTGCCGTCCTGCCTGTTTTTTTCGCTCTGTATGCGCTTTTCGGCGACCGCGTACCGGGTATTTTCCAGCATTTCGGCATCCTGCCCCAGCGCTTCCTGATACGTATGTATCTGGTGGACGAAGGGATTTACGGCATTACCACACAGACCGCTTCCAGCTTTATCTTCCTCTTCGTTCTCTTCGGCGCGCTCTTGGGTGAGAGCGGCGTGGCGGCCTTGTTCAACGACGTCGCGACCAAGCTTGCCGGCTGGTCGGCGGGAGGCCCTGCGAAAATTGCGGCCATCTCCAGCGCCCTCATGGGGACGATCAGCGGAAGCGCCGCGGCCAATGTGGCAACGACCGGAGCCTTTACGATTCCGCTTATGAAAAAGACCGGATTTGCCCCCAAATTTGCGGGCGCGGTGGAGGCGGTTGCATCGACCGGCGGAATGATTATGCCTCCTGTGATGGGAGCCGCTGCCTTTATCATGGCGCAGTACCTCGGGGTCAGCTATAATGTCATTATGAAAGCGGCAATCGTTCCCGCCTTTCTCTACTATGTCTCCTGCTTTTTCTGGGTCCACTTTGAGGCGCGCAGGCTGGGGCTTATGGGAGTTCCGCGGGCAGAGATCCCTCCTCTTTCGGACATGGGGAGGAGGATCTTCCTGCTTGTGCCTGTGCTTGTCATCATTGTCGGCATGATCTGCGGCTATACCCCTACATTCGCGGCCTTTGTCGGCATGATTTCAACCGTTCTTGTCGGGCTGATCCAGAAAAACCGCCTAACCGTGAAAAAGATCCTGACCGGCCTTTCATCCGGAGCTAAAACGGCTCTCACGGCGATGATGGCCTGCATCGCGGCGGGCATCATCGTCGGCGTCTGCGCAATGACCGGGCTCGGCTCGGTGATCAGCTACAATATTATGAAGCTGTCGGGCGGCAACCTGTTCATTGCGCTTCTTCTTACGGCGGTCGCTTCCCTGATTCTGAGCATGGGCCTCCCCGCTACGGCGTGCTACATTATGGTTGCCATTGTGATCGCGCCCGCACTGATTAAAATGGGCGCCACGCCGCTTGCCGCACACTTTTTCGTATTTTATTTTTCCTGCATCTCCAATATCACGCCCCCCGTGGCCATTGCCTCTTATACGGCGGCCGGCATCTCCGGCGCAAAGCCGTTCCAGGTTGCGTGGACCGCCATGAAAATCGCAGCGCCGGGCTTTCTGATCCCATTTCTGATCGTCTATAACCCGATCCTGCTCTGGCAGGAGGTCGTGGGGGGCGAGATGATGCTCGCCGTTTTGACCGCGACGATCGGCACCGTCTTTATGGCGATCGGAGGCGTAGGCTACACCTTTGGCAGATGCGCAAAAATCGTAAGGTTTTCCTACTGTATCGGCGCTCTGCTTCTGATTATCCCGGGATGGCGGACGGATTTGGCCGGCATATTCATTGTTGCCGCTGGCCTGCTCGCTGATTATATCGCATACAGAAAGCAAAAACCGGACCGGATCAGCACTTGACCGGAGGGAAAGAGCAAAACATCGCCCAAAATCCCCGCGGCCGAAAAACGGTATCCTCCCGGCGGATGCAAGTCCGCTGATGATGAACCCGGAAAAGATCCGCATCATGCGGATCTTTTTCCGGGTTTCGTTTTGCGCGGAATAACCACGACAATGCCGGTGAGAGGAAAAAACTTTAGCGATGAAAATGCAAGACCTCCTTTATAGAATTGATGAGGTTTGGCGACCGCATCAAAATTAAAAGGAGGTCAACAATGAACGAGAATCGTCTAGCACACACGAAAGTACAGTTTACAAGGGACTGCACAGGGTAACGGTCTGATGGGTGGTGTTCTGCCCGTCAGATTTTCCATGTAATGTTCGACCTGTCGCGGGAAAACCCGTTCCCGCTGATAAAAGCCTCAATCATCAAACCCGCACCCAGCCGGAAGCCACAGGAAAAATCATCGTAGCTGTACAGGTTTTCAATCTCCTGGGACAGGTTTTCCATTGCGTCAAACCGTTCCCGGTCGCTTGCCGAAAGCTGTTCCCGGAGATATTCCTTTTCCTCGCCCAGCTTCCGGCAAAGCTCCCGATACTGCGGGTTTTGCGGGACAGGTTGTTCGGCGGGATAAATCTCGCCGTCGTAAAGCTGTTGCAGGAGGGTTTTAGCCACCCAAAACCACCTCCGCTTCTTTCATCACGTCCATTGCCAGAAGCATACCCAGGGTGAACGCATAGGAGAATAGATTTTCTTCCTCTGCGGTGGAAAGCTCCATGTGCAGGCTTGATAACGCCTGAAACCGCTGGCAATCGTCCAGCGACATTTTCGCCATGAAATACCGTTCCTCGTCCTCCAGCTTACGGAGGATTTCACGCTGCTTTTCGCTGTCCGGGTTACGGCGTTCCCACGGGATAATATCGCCGCTATACAGGCCGCGCAAAATACTTTTCATGTCAGCGGCCCTCCCCGTATTCGGAATCGCGCTTGAAAAACCGCACCTCCGGCGATATGTTTCCGTAAGCAAATTCCTCTAAAATACTGCTCATAAAACCGTCCTTTCATCGTTGTTTCCAACATGCCTTGAAAGGATTTACGGCGCATGATATAATAGTTACGCCTCAGACCCTTTCGAGGGCATCTGTTGGTGGGGGAAGTGGCGTAGTACAATTGCCAGTGTAGCGCCACTTCTCTTACATTTTTTCAAGGGCTTTTATCCCGTCACGTAAACCCTGTGGGCGCTTAACGCCTTTCCGTTTGCAATATTCATCAAGTATCTGCAATTCCTCTTTTGTTACGCGAATATCTAAACGAATATTCTTCGGATTTTCTTCGACAGGTCGCCCCCGCTTTTTTTGTGGCATGTTCACCTCCTTCTTTGCCAGTAAGTATATTATAGTTGATTACCGACAACAAATCAAGTATTGTTTACCGACAATAATATGTGTGGCTATGTTAGAGTGATATGCTCCTGCCAGAAGTATGTTCCCCACCACTTCGGGATAAGTTGGCTCGAAGTTCGAGCGACAGACGACCCATATACACAAATTGCTCCGCAAACCTGCTAAGCGAAGTCAAGGGGAAATTTTAAAAAATACTACATGTTTATCTATTTAAAAATGGGCACGACAAAAAAGGCCAAGCTCAAATGACAGCTCAGCCAGATATCTTATGAAGAATTATTTTGTATAGACTTCCATTACTCTGGCGTAATATATCCGAAGGAATTTGTTCAACCCAGCGATTTTAGCAGATTTTTAGCTTGGCTACCTCCGGTTCGGTGTGATGACGCAAGCCGGCATGTTCGGCACCTCGGACTCCACGCAGATTTTGGGCGCACTGAGCTATCCCTTCGGTTCAAAGTGCCAGGGCGGCTATGTGCTTTATCGCTACACGTTCCTCTATGACAGCGATATTTACGCTACCTGCGCCAACCTGAACTACGTGCATCTTTCGAGCCCGCTGCATCTTCCATATGCGGATACGGAAGATCGGATTTTAAGCGGAGGCTTTTCCTTCGCTGACGCTCTGCAGCAGCATTATACGAATTATGACTCTCTGGCATACAGGAAGCTAAACCCCTAAGCATAGGGAAATTACCGCCTTGCTCAGCCGCAGATGTCGACCCACGTTCCGTTTGTGACCTCCTCAAGCTTCGAAAGGGATATCCGGACCGCGTTATGGACGCTCCCCGCCGCCGGATAGACGGGATCGAAGTCCTTAAGGCTCACGTCGAGATAAATCTCCACCCCGTCTTTAAGCGCGAACGGGCAAACGCCGCCGACCGGATGACCGGTCAGCTCCTCCACCTCGTCGGGCGCCAGAAAACGCGCCTTTGCGTGGAACGTTTCCTTGAATTTTTTATTGTCGACCCGCGCGTCCCCGCGGGCGATCACAGCAATGACCCTGTCCGGCAGCTTTAAGGACAGGGTTTTTGCCACCCTTCCCGGCTCGATATGAAGCGCCTGCGCCGCGAGCGCGACCGTCTGCGTGCCCTGCTCCATTTCGACATAGCCGTCCATCAGCCCTGCCTTCTCTAAAAATTCCTTTACTCTGGATACGCTCATTTCTTCACCTTTTTTACGCTTTTGCGCAAATTTTTTTCGGCCATGATATGGCCGCCCCAGAGTGTCGAAAAAGTATATCTGGGGATTGTTAAGAGCCCCTTAACTTGGGATAAGTCCGAAGGCGGCCATGCGCCGCCGGAGGACACTCTGGACAAAACCTACGGTTTTGTCCGCCCCTGGGGGAGGCGGGGTCCCCAAGCGATTATAATCGCTTGGGGTGCTCCTCGAGGGGAGTTGGATTCCCCCTCGAAAGGCTGTCGAGTTTGTCGACAGCCTTAAGGCGGCCATGATCATGATATGGCCGCCTGTTTTGCATGTAATTCACTTAGTCGATCCAAACCTTTTACAAGGCTTCCCTTAAAAGCTCGATGCTGCTGATTGTAATATTCTCCCCCGAGAGACGGACTGTATTGTCGCTCCCGTCGCCGTTTCGGACCAGCTCAAAGGTTGCGACGGTCTCCCCGGCTTCCGCACCCGGCCGGACATCCGGCTGTGCAAAATCGGTCGACACGTCCGGCTGCCGGTCGCTGCGGATTATCAGTTTATAAGCGCCGAACAGCTTCGGCTTTACCGAAAGCTCTGCGGTGCCGTTCAGCGTAAGCCGGCCGTTTTCGCTTTTAATATCGCCGGCGATCAGATCGGGAACACCGTTTTCGTCCAAATCAAGGGCGTAGTCGCTGTCAAACAGCTTATTGGACAGCACGTTTAATATTTCAGCGGATTGTTTGTCACTGTCCATATCCCTGATCTCCAGCACTTTTCCAAGAAAAATCATGTTTTTCGTCGTAAGCCTGATTTTCTCCATGCTTTCTTTGTTATGCTGCAAAAGCATATCGTAAAGCTCCAGAATATGCTGCACATAATAATCCTTCTGGTCCTGCACCCGGTTTACAACCGTAAAATTGTCGGTGCCCGTGGGGTCAAAGTTGGCTTCGAAGCTGTCGAACAGCGCGGTCCATGTGTCGGGGTCCGACGCCGTGTACACGGCCGCCGACCTCGCCATTTCAAATGCCTTGTCGGAATTATCCTTTGCGAAATAATAGCTGGTCAGCGCTTTCTGGATGACATTCGAGTGCTGCGTGGACAAAATTTCCGCATATTCGTCGGCCCTGCTCTGCACCTCCTGATCCCGGCTGTTTACCGAATTCATCACATAGGTGATCAGGTAGTCGTTTTTCTCGTAAATATCAAGCTTCACCGCGGCATCCATCCGCTGATAAAGATTCTCGGCGGTGACGGTTTTGAGCATATTCTGCGCGATCAGGTTTCCGGTGAGCAGCAAAATAAAAACAGAGGAAAAAACGATCGTGCCGATTCTCAGCCCGGCAAACGCGCGCTTCTTATTTTTGATCACGGCCGCGGAACCGTCGCCAAAACAAACGACGATCAGTGCGAACAGGGCGAAGGCAAACGGAAGGTAAGGCGCCGCCGACATGCTGACCTCAACCGCACAGTGCCCCGAGAGCATCACCAGCGCCGCAAAGAGCGCGGGGAAAATATCGTCGTAGGAGCGTCTTTTCCTGCCCTTGATCAGGAGAAACGCCGAGGACAGGATCAAAAACAGGAAAAGGCCGAGCCCGACCAACCCGCAGTCGACAAGCATCTGGATATAGTGGTTATGGGCATACTTCGTCTCATAATAGAAGCTCTGCACGCCCTTGATCGCATCTTCGAAGCTGCCGAGGCCGAGGCCGAAAAGCGAAGACCGATAAAACAGCTTTAACCCGTCGTCAAAGAACACGGTGCGCTGGATCGCGTTCTGGTTTGCATTTAAGCCCTGCAGACGATTTGCGATAAACCCGGGCAAAAGCGTATAATTTAACTTGATTCGTCCGACCATCCCGCCGGACGCGCCGTAGGAGGCTTCGGAAAGGCTCGTGCCGGCGCCGGCGGTGAAATTGAAATAGACCACCCTGCTGCCTTCGGGGACGGTGAAAGCGGCACCCTGCGCCGGCCCCGAATAAAGGACGGTGGACGTATGCATCATGACCTGCTTTTGGTCCTGCGACTCTATCGTGACGCTTACATCGCCGCTTGCGCCGACATCCAGCTGATACTCGCCCGCGGCCGGATACGCCCCTCTTCGAAGGGCCTCCCCCTCCGAAAAGTCATAAGGGGAGGTCAGATTCAGCGCCGCCACCGCATAAATGGCAAAAAAGAGCAATACCCCTCCGCATGTGAGCAAAACCTTTTTGCCGCTTTTTGCAAGCCTTTCCGACACTTTGATGCCGGCATGGGAGTGGACGAGGTACAAAAGGACGCCCTCCGACAAGACCGCGAGCACCGGCAAAACCGATATCGCTTGCCCCGCGCGCCCGAGCCCGACATACGACACGCCCGTCATGATCAGGGTGAGCACGGCGGTTTCAACCATCAGCACGAGGTTTTGCCCGCGTTTTCCGGCATCGGATAATAAAAGATAGACGACGGCGGATAAAAGGAAGATTGCCGTCGCACCCATGGAAAAGGACAAAAGAAGCCCCAACGCGTTTACGGAGAGCAGAATACAACTCAAAAGCTGCTGTTTTTTGCCCTTTGAACTGCCGACAAGATAAAGTGAAAACAGCGTTCCGAGCGCGACCACGCTCGCAAACACGTTCGGGTTGCCCAGCACCGACGAAATGCGGGTGCCCTCCTCAAACGCTCCGTAAAAGGAAAAAACATCCGATATCGGCCTCAATATAACGCAAAGAACGCGGTAAAGGACCGCGGTCGACGCCGCTTCGATGCTGAAAAAGGAAACTGCGGCGGTTGAAGCTGCAAATACGGTCAGAGTGTTCCTCACCGCGGCAAACGACCCGTCGTTTATAAAAACGATCAATATGTACACTGCAAACGAGACCAAGATCTTGCCGAATTCGTTGATTGCGAATTTCCCGGACAGGGCATAAAAAGTTGAAATTCCATTAATCAGCACATAAGCCGCCATTGCGTATAAAGGCGCGCACAGTCTGTTTTCGCCGACTTTCTTTGCGTCCGCGAACAATACCACTGTAACCGTTAATAAAAGCATGAAAAGCGCGGTCTGCTTTATAATGTCTCCGGCCAACAGCATTGTGACAAGAAAGGCAATTGCCGCAGAGGCGCCTATTTTGATGTGATCCGAACTGCGATGCGGCTGAACCGGATTCTTTTTTTGTCTCGCACCGCTTTTTTTGGCTGCCATCGTTTTTTCAGTCCCCCTCGATGTCTGAAATCAGAAAACTAATCGTTACGATACTGCATTCCCTCAAAAAATGAAGGGATAAGCCGATTCTTATCCCTCATAATTTTTTTCAAACCGCCACGCGTCCCGGCACATGTCCGTAAGGCTTCGCTTTGCGGACCAGCCGAGTTCCCGAAAGGCTTTTGAGGCGTCCGCGTAACATTCGTCGATATCGCCGGGCCGCCGGGCCGTTATTTCATAAGGGACCTTTATCCCGTTGGCCTCCTCAAACGCGCCAATCAGCTCGAGCACGCTTACTCCCCTGCCAGTGCCCAGATTATAGATGTGCACGCCCGGCTTCAGCTTTTCCAGCGCGAACACATGCCCTTCGGCCAGATCGCATACGTGGATATAGTCCCGGACGCCCGTTCCGTCCACCGTCCGGTAGTCGCTCCCGAAAACGCGCAGGACATCGAGCTTTCCCTTTGCTACCTGTGTGATATACGGCATCAGGTTGTTCGGGATTCCGGCCGGCGCGTCGCCGATCAGGCCGCTCTCATGGGCGCCGATCGGATTGAAGTAGCGAAGCAGGGACACGGACAGACCCGGGTTTGCCTTTGCGAGATCGGAGAGAATCTGCTCGCTCATGACCTTCGTTTGAGCATACGGATTTGTGGCCGGCCGCAGCTTCATGCTTTCGACAAAGGGGACCTCGTTTTCTCCGTAAACCGTCGCCGAGGAACTGAACACAAACCGGCCGACCCCGTGTTTTACGCATGCACGGGCGAGAACCATGGTGCTTACGATGTTGTTGTAATAATACTTAAGCGGCTTTTCGACCGATTCCCCCACCGCCTTAAAGCCTGCGAAGTGGATGACTCCGTCGATAGGCTGCCCGGAGAAGACCCGGTCGACCGACGCTTCATCCGTCACATCGATCCGGCAAAACTCCACTTCCCTGCCCGTTATTTTCTTTACCCGTTCAACGGTCTTTGCACTGCTGTTTATGAGATTGTCCGCCACAATGACCGTATGTCCCGCCTGAATCAGCGAAACACAGGTATGCGAGCCTATGTACCCGGCACCACCGGCGACCAGGATATTCACAGGATGGGCGCCTCCTTTTATCATTTTCCTCCGGGGCATGTCCACACAAAGGCACGCCGCGGGTCTTTCGCAAAATCGTTTATCGGCCGGGCTGTTCACCGAAATTTCTATAGTGCCCGGATGTCGAAATACAGCTAAAGTATACCCTATTTTTCCCGCTTTATCAACAAAAAATAAGCTTATAGTTCCCCCGATATTAATTAGCCGGCAACCATCCGTGCGGTTGCCGGCCGGGACGATTCCAAATCTTAGATCCGCTTAAAACGGAAGATGGGGTTTTACCACGTGGTCTGATGGTTTGCAAAGGTGCTGCAGCATGTGCCGTCGCTCGTCTCCGCTTTTCCGTCGCCCATTGTATTGACCTCGAGCTCATCCGCATGGCACATTTTCGATTTATTGTAGCGGCAGTTTTCGACGCCGCACTTCACCTGCATTTTGGGAGCTTCACGCATCATTTGATATCACTTCCTTCTATATGAATTCTACTTTATTTTGCCCGGGAATGCATGTAATATGATATTTGCAAAGTTTAAAAAATGGAACGTTCGAAAATGATAAAGAAACGGAATTTTTTGACGAAATGATTTAATAGGGAGAATTTTGTCGCGAGCCGGCATCCGGTACATGGAAACCGGTGAAGGCGGCTTTATATGTTGTTACGATATGCTGCAAAAAACGGACGCGAACGAGGGCCTGTCCCCGGCTGCAGCCGGCGTTGTGAGGCCATATGCGGGAAAGGATACTAAATTGAATTTATTCAGACGCGGGTTTTCTTTATTGCTTACGGCAGCGATTTTTCTTTGCCAAATTCCGGAGGCACAGGCCGAAACCACCGAGACGGTGCTTACGTCCATCGGCCACAGGGATACCGACACGGCGACGCTTTCCGGCGCCGGCCGGGACGTGGCGCTTACCGTGCCGTACAGTTACCAGGGAGAACGTGTCGACCTGTCGAACGGACTTAAAATCGACTACAACAGAGATCTCTATCAGTCGGTCGTCGCGTCACCTGCCTCCGAGGCCGTTATCGGCCAGTACCCCGTCGACGTGACCGTGACCTTCAATCGCGCGGGAGACGGGCCGGACGCCGAGAAGGACAGCACCGTCTACCATGTGCGCGTCGTGCGGGCGGACGCGGTACCGGCCGAATTTTCGGGGATCATCCGGAAAACCGGCTTCAGCCCCGGAACCGTTTCCTTCTCCGCCTCCGATTTTACGGCAAAATATTCACAAAACGACGGGGCCTCCTTAGGCTTTATTTCGGTTTCCGGCAGCAATCTCACGGTCGGCAAGCTTCAGCTCTCGGGCAGCGATTACGAGTTCGGCACCCTGTTAAGCGTTTCACAGTTGTCCGAGCTTAAGTTCGCGGCGGCAAGCGGCGGCACGGCCTCCTACGACGTTACGGCCTATGCGGGGCAGGACACATCGACTCCGGTCGGCACGGCGGTTTTGACAATCACGGTGTCCTCCCTGTCCGCGCCGACGGTAACCGGCGAAATCTCGGAATCCGTATCCGCCGGCTCGACGCTTTTCTTTTCCCTTTCCGCATTTACGGATAACTGCGACTTAAACGGCGGCGCGCTGAACACCATAGAAATCAAGCCGACGAGCTCGGGGCACGGCACATGGTACGCGGGTACGGCACCCTTTACGGGCACCAAAACATTCGACGCATCCCAGATCGACACCCTCTCCTTTACCGGGACATCCCCGGGAACCGCCACTTTTCAGTGGCGCGTTAAAAACGAGGCCGGTTTTTCCGGAAGCGGCGAGGGCACCATTACGGTTTCCTCCGCAAGCCTGACCCTTTCCTCCTACCGCGCCTCGTCCGTCATGAGAGGGGGTACCCTGACCATATCGGCTTCCCATTTTCCCTATTCGCCGGCCGCGGCGTCGATCACCTATATCAAAATCAGCACGATTCCGGACGCGTCCGACGGATATCTCTATCTCACCGCTGCGCTCTCGAAAAACGATACCGCGGGATACCCCGCCATCTCGGCGAACAAGGCCCTGTCCGCAGGAGCCGTGGTCCCTTACGACAGCCTTAAAAACCTGCGCCTGTCGACAAAGAGCACCGGCAGCGGCAGCGAAATCTCCTTTACCTGGACCGCGACGTCAGATGCTGCGGTGAAAACCGCGATCTGGGCGGACCCGGCCTCATTCACCGCCCGGTTTGTCTCCGCAGGCTCGATTTATTACGAAACCGACTTAAACATCCCCGTCACGCTGGACCCGTCGGACTTTGCCGAGGAATTTTCCGACGAGACGGGCAATACGCTTTCCTACGTCACCTTTACCCTTCCCGACGCCGCTTACGGCAAGCTCTACGAAAGCTACAGCATAGCCGACGGAAAGGGCAAGTCGGTTTCCTCCTCCACAAAATATTATAAAGGCACGAGCCCCTCCATCTCCTCGGTGTCCTTCGTTCCCGCGGCCGGATTCACCGGCGTCGTCGACATCGCATACAGCGCATATACGGCCGAAGGCGACCGCACCGCCGGAAATCTGAGCGTTACCGTGCTGGAAACTCCGGGCGGCACGGTAAGCTACGGCGCCGATAAAAATTCCTCCGTCCAGTTCGACGCGGCCGACTTTGCCAGCGCGTTTTTAGACGCCTCGGGCGAGGACCTTTCATACGTGAGGTTCACCCTTCCCTCCTCCACCTACGGCAGGCTCTATTACGACTATACGTCGTCGCTGAGCTATGATTCCACCGTCTCCTCCTCCAAAAGATACTATGTCTACTCCTCCCCATATCTGTCCTACGTCACCTTTGTGCCCCGCGAGGACTACACCGGCACCGTCAGCATCACCTATACCGGCTATACCTCCGACGGCGACTCGTACAAGGGAAAGGTGAAAATTTTCGTCGAGGACAGCCCGGGCGGCATCGTCTCCTACTCCATAAACAAAAACGGCGCTGTTTCGCTCTCGGGAGATGATTTCGCCGACGAGTTCATTTCCGTGACCGGTTCGGCGTTGTCGTATGTCAAGTTCACGCTGCCCAAAAGCGGCGGCGGGACCCTGTATTCCGACTACTCCGACGAGACGGGCAAAGGGACAAAGGCTTCGGCGAGCACAAGCTACTATAACGGCTCCACGCCGGACATCTCCTCTCTCACCTATGTTCCCGCCGCCGACTATACGGGAATGGTGACAATCAGCTACACCGGCTTTACAAAGGCCGGCGCGTCTTACGCCGGAAAGCTGAAAATCAGTGTGGGCGAGGTAACCGCCGGGTCGCTCACCTACAAAACGGATGCAAATGAGCCCTTTTTGCTGAAGACCACCGACTTTTTCGACGAATTTTATAAAAATACGTCAAGTCCGCTGTCTTATGTCATGTTCACCCTGCCGTCATCCTCTTACGGGAGGCTGTATTACGGCTATGTTTCCTCCTCAAATACCGGCTCGCCCGTCTCCGAGACCGCCAGATATTATTTCAACGCGTCGCCCTATCTGAACAACATCACGTTTGTGCCGAACACCGGCTATACCGGCTCGTTTACCGTTACATACACCGCTTATGCCGCTTCCGGCGCGAGCTACACGGGCAAAATCAAGATCGCGGTGGGCGGAGACGAGGTCGGAACGGTCAACTACGATACGAATATGAACACAAAGGTCACCTTTGACGCCTCCGATTTCAGTGAGGCATTGTCGAGCGAGACGGACGAAACGCTCTACTATGTGAAATTCAAGATCCCCGGCTCGTCCTACGGGAAGCTTTATTACAACTACACCTCCGCGTCGAACTACTCTTCACAGGTCTCCGCCAGCACAAAGTACTACCGCAGCTCCTCCCCCGGCCTGTCCAGGGTGACCTTTGTCCCCGCGGAGGATTTCAGCGGAACGGCCACCATCAATTACACCGCGTACGATTACGACGGCGATTCCTATTCGGGAACTGTCGTCGTCACGGTGGGCACAGGGGTCGGCGGCACGGTCAATTACGAAACCGATATGAACACCTATGTCACGCTCGACGAGGATGACTTCATAGCGGCGTTTGAAGATGAGACGGATTCCGAGCTTTACTATGTCCGCTTTACGCTCCCCTCGTCGACGTACGGGACTCTTTATTACGACTATACATCCTCGTCAAATTACGACTCGAAGGTGTCGTCGTCCACCAAATACTATGCCGACTCCTCCCCCTATCTTGCAAACATAAGCTTTGTACCGAAGACCGACTATTCCGGCACGGTTACCATCCGCTACACCGGATATGACGAGGGCGGCGATTCCTTCGCCGGTACCCTCGTAATCGACGTGGCTTCGAAAAACGCGGGAACGCTCAGCCTGATTACCGACCGGGACGTTCCCTTGACGCTGGACGCGGACGATTTCAACTCGTTATTTCTCAAAAATACGGGCTCGACGCTCTCCTATGTCACGTTCACCCCGCCGTCAACGTCCGTCGGCAGGCTGTACTACGGCTACAGATCGACATCGGAGTACGGCACAAGGGTCTCCTCGGGCACAAAATATTACAGAAACGGCTCCCCCATGCTCTCGGACGTCACCTTTATCCCGGCCTCGGATTTCACGGGGACGGCAACTATAGCCTATACCGGCTATACCTCGTCGGGCACGGCCTATAAGGGCGAGCTTCTCGTCACGGTGCAGGATTCGCGGCCCTTTGGCGACATGCAGGACGCCTATTCGTGGGCCGGCGACGCCGTTTTGTACCTGTACCGCGCGGGCGTTGTCAACGGGACGGGCGACGGAAGATTCTCTCCGCAAAGGAGCGTGTCCCGCGGCGATTTTATCCTGATGGTCTGCAGAGCCTTCAATTTCGGCGCGGACACCTCCGACAGCTTCCCGGACGTCCCGCCGCAAAGCTATTACCACGACGCGATCGCCTCGGCAAAGGCGCTCGGCATAGCCTCCGGCTCAAACGGCAATTTCCGGCCGAGCGCCGCCATTTCAAGGCAGGACGCCATGGTGATCCTCTCACGCGCGCTGACAGCCGCCGGGAAATCCTTAGGAGCGGGAAACGCCGGGGATCTCGACTCCTACTCCGACCGCAGCATGGTCTCCGGTTACGCGGAGGAGGCGGTCGCCTCCCTTGTGAAGGCGGGCGTGATCCAAGGCTCAAACGGCGCCCTGCATCCGACGAGCAGCATCACAAGAGCGGAGATGGCCACCATACTGTACCGCGTGCTGACCATAGAATGAGCCTCACGGGGGCCTAGCGTTCCGACAAGATATTTCCCTTTACAGAAGCTCGCTTCGGTTAAAGTATCTCAGGTTTTCTATGATTTTTTTCACGTCCTGCGTGTGTTCTTTGCCGCAGATTAAAAGCGCGTCGTCGGTGTCCACAACGACAAGGTCCCGGATTCCGACGGCCGCAATCAGTTTTTTGCCTCCGACAATGATGGATTTTTCGGCGCCGATTACGACAACGTCCCCGCGCACCATGTTGCCGCGCTCGTCGGTTTTGTTCATGCGTTCGAGTACCGACCAGCTTCCCGCGTCATCCCATCCGAAGCTGCCGGGCACGGTGAAGATGCGGTCGGCGCGTTCCATAATGCCGTAGTCGACCGACACGGCCTCATAATCGCGATAGCATTCCTCAAGCACGCGTGCAAAAGAAGGAGTGCCCCATGCGTCCCTGATTTTCAGGATCCCGCTGTGGATATCGGGCAGAAGCTCGCAAAAACGCTCCATGATTGTAGAAAGCTTCCATACAAACATCCCGCTGTTCCAGAGGTATTCGCCCGTTTTCAGGTACCGGGCCGCGGTGTCGCGGTCCGGCTTCTCCACAAAGCGCTGCACGGAACACTCGCCAAACCGCCCGGCGCTCTCCGGCTCAAACCGGATATAACCGTATCCGGTTTCGGGATAGGTGGGGGTAATGCCGATGGTGACGAGGTTTTTGTCGGCCGTTGAGACCTCAACCGCTTTCTTCAGGCTTTCGATGTACTGCCCGTCGTTTTGAATCAGGTGGTCCGACGGGGTGACAATCATCACCGCGTCGCCATATTTTCTGCCGATAACGGCCGACGCGAGGCCGATGCAGGGCGCGGTGCTCTTCGGCATGGGTTCGAGCAGAATATTTCCCGCCGGGACCTGCGGCAGCTGCGCGTTGATCAGGCTCAGGTAATCGCGGTTTGCAACGATATACATATCGTCATATGAGATGAGCTGCAGCAGGCGTTCGGCGGTCTGCTGCAGCATGGTTTTTCCGTCGTCGCTGAAAGCGAGAAACTGTTTTGGACAATTCAGGCGGCTTCTGGGCCAGAAACGCTCGCCCCTGCCGCCGGCCATAATGACTGCTGTTATTTTCAAACTGAACCCTCCAAATTTGAGATTTCTTTGGAGCGTTGTCGGATCTTGTTCGCTTTTTTTCAAAATCCCCCGACATTGCCTCATATCTTCGTCAAACCATTTCAGAGCCGTTTCCCCTTCGTTTTCGGACAGGGCGGCAAGACCGCTGCGTGGGCAGCTCTCATAGAAATGTTTTTTCGGTCGATATGTACAATCAGTGCGGGCTGCGGCGCCCCCGCCAGGCTTTAAGGGCGCCGCCAGACCGTGCGCGGCCTTAAAGGCGGGTCAAAAGCGCCTTTCCCTGCCCGTAAAGCGCAAATTCTCCGATCCCCGCCGGGATAAAGACGCTTTCCCCCCGGTTTAAGGGAAGGCGATCCCCGCGCCATTTTAGAAACAGCTTTCCTTCGGCCGCGAGAATACAGGAAAAGCTTTTATCACCGCTTTTTAAGAATGCATGGCTTTTGATATCGAGAAGCTCCGTCTGAAACCATTGCCATGCGGCGAGCGGAGTGCTTATACAGCCGTCGCGCAGGCGGGCTTTGGCGCCGCTTGCACGGTTTTCGGCCGTAAGGGCGGTGTCGGTCACGTCCACCGCCTTGTCGATGTGCAGCGTTCTCGGATTTCCGCAGGCGTCACGCCTGCCGTAATCATAAACGCGGTAGGTCACATTGGAGCTTTGCTGGATCTCGGCGATCAGCGCGCCCGCGCCGATTGCGTGGAGCATGCCGGCTGGAATCAGAAAGCAGTCGCCCGGCTTTACCGAAACGGAATTTACAAGCTCCAAAACGGTACCCTCTTCAATTCTTTCCCGAAGCTCCGCGCGGAAAATCGGGCGCTTTAATCCGATCAGCAGCGAGGTGCCGGGCTTTGCGTCAAGAATATACCACATCTCGTTTTTCCCCGGCTGGCCCTCCGCTTTTTTCGCGTACTCGTCGGCGGGGTGCACCTGAAGCGACGTGCTTTCTTCTGCGTCGATCAGCTTTATGAGAACGGGAAACGGGACGCCGGACGCGCAGGCGCGGCCGAGCATCTCCGGATGCGCTTTCAGCACCGCGTCTAGCGAGCGTCCGGCGTATTCCCCGTTTTTTACAAGGCTTTTTCCGTCCGGGTGGCAGCTTATCTCCCAGCTCTCCGCCACCGGGCGGATTTTTGTACTTTTTCCGTATTGCGCGGCCAACCGCTCCCCGCCCCAAAGATAATCCTTGTACGCGGGGATCATTTTCATCGGATACATCATGTGCCCCTCTTATTCTGCGTGCGGCATGATGTTCTGTAAAATTCGTGTTGTTTGGCTGGCTTCCACCAAAAATTCGTTCTACTGTCCCTTTATTGATCAAATACAGTAAATTCTTAATTTTATTACCCAGATTTTATAGAACATCGGAAACGGCGCCGGCCCCGTTTCTCCGGAGGGCGCGCGTTAGTAAGCCGGAATCAAATCGTTATATTTTTCGACGCAAACGCCTCCGCCGTGTCGGAGAAGGTGAGCTTTCCGTACAGGCGGCGGTTGTCGATATACTGCGGGATGCCCGCTTTCCGCAGGGTGTCGCTGAAAATGACATACTCAAAGCGCCCGCTGCCGTCGTCGTAGCAGGCGCGATCCAGATATTCGTTTCGGATCAGGTAGGTGCAGTGGATCACATCGACCTGAATCAGCCCTTTTACGGCCTGATAGTAGATATCGTAATACTGCTTTGAGGATTTGAAATATCCGTTTTGGTCGGTGACGTGGTGATAGTTTGAATACATGCTGCGCGGATCGTCCGCATTGTGCAGAAGGGGTCCTATCACCGGAAGTCCGGTGTTTAAAAGCGTCTGAAGTGTCTCCGGCACAATGAAGTTGTCGCAGTCGACCACAAAATAATGGGTGCCCTTTTCCCGCGCCCATTTTACTGAATCCTGACGCAAATGTCCCAGTACCTTAAGCCTCATGCCGTTCCATTCATGGGGAGTGTAATCCTGCACAGGCTCCGGGACGTCGCTCGAATCATAATAGATCTCGGAATATTTGTCCTTTACCTTTTCGGCCCATTCCCCGAGCAGCTCTGCCGTATGGTCCCGGTTGTTGTTTGTACGGATATAGAGCTTGATCTTCTCGCTGGGATATGTCTGCTTCTCAATCAGGCTTAAATACAGGGGCAAAACGTGCGCTTTATCCTTTGCGAGGATCGCGACGGTCACTTGTTCCACAGGTTCCACCGAAATTAACACCTCTCATTTTTATGCGGCCTTGACGACGTCCGAGGGGAAAATTCCTCCTTAAGTCGCGGCTGTTTTGGCCGTATGATGAAAAACCAGCCGTTTTCGGCTGCGTCAGGCGGCAAAACGCCTACTACATAATATGTTCCGGGCATTGATAGGTTCGGAGCAAATAAAAAAAGCGGCCCGAACCGGGCCGCCCAAACGTATCGCCGGGGCTTCCATGCTTTTGTAAATCTTATCCCGCCATGAGAAGAATGTCATTTGAAGAGACTCTCAAAACAAGCGGTTTGTCCTTCAAACGGTGCCATTGCTCCTTGGGCAGCTCCCAGCGAATGCCGGAGGCCGAACCGGCATCCGCATTGTTTTTGTTGGCGACGACGACGACCATGGAAAACGGGTCCTCGATCACCCGCAAAACCCTGCACTCAAAGGAGTTTGGGACATGCGGGCCCTCGCAGGGCTTAAAATAGTGTGCGCGGACGCCGACATACCGCACGTTTTCCGGGACCTTGCCGGAGGTTTCAAAGGTGATCCCCCACTCTCGGGCCAAAACCTGATAATCCGACACCTTTATCGCTTGCGAAATATTTTTGCAGCCCGTCAAAAGGCATCCCGCGAGGGTCTTCGGATTCTTGAAAAGCTCCCACTTCCCGCAGAGAGCGTCGATTTCGCCTTCCGAGAGCACGGCGATTTTATCGCACAGCCTGTAGACCTCGTCCCTGTTGTGTGAAACGAACAGCGTCGTCCCGCCGAAGCGCTCGAGCGCGTCCGCCATCTCCATCTCAAGCTGCCATTTGAGGTAGCTGTCCAGCGCGGAAAAGGGCTCGTCGAGCATGAGGATGCGCGGGTTAGACGCCAGTATGCGTGCGAGCGCCACGCGCTGCTGCTGTCCTCCCGAGAGCTGCGGCGGATACCGCTTCTCGAGGCCGTTTAAATAGAAGGCCTTTATTTTCTCCGAAACGGTCTTCGCCCTCTGACTTCCCCTGAGGGATATGCCGGAGGCGATGTTTTCCTCCACCGTCATATTGGGAAACAGCGCGTAGTTCTGGAAGAGATAGCCGGTGCCGCGCTTTCTGGGTGGGAGGTTGATCTTTTTGTCCGAGTCGAACAGCGCCTCGCCGTCGAGGACGATCCTGCCTCTGTCCGGTTTCTCGATCCCGGCGATGCATTTGAGCGTCATGCTTTTCCCGCAGCCCGACGCGCCGAGAAGCGCCAATACCTCGTCGCCCGCCTCAAACCGGACCCGAAGCCGGAATGCACCAAGGGATTTTTCGATATCGACAAGCAAAGACAAACCGGTTTCCCCGCTTCCTTTCAATAAAATCTCGGGACCGCGCCTCCCTGGCGGTTGGTCCAGTAATTCATCAGCATGATGACCGCAAAGGAGATCAAAACGGCGACCGCCACCCATTGATAGGCAAGCTCGCGGTTTCCGGCCTGCACGGCCAGGTAGATGGCGGTCGACACCGTCTGCGTCTTGCCGGGGATGTTGCCCGCGATCATGATGGTTGCGCCGAATTCGCCGAGGGCGCGGGCAAAGGCCAGAATGGCGCCCGCCATGACGCCCGGCCAGGAGTTCGGCAAAATCACCGCCCAGAAAATCCTCGTTTCCGACAGACCGAGGGTTCTCGCCGCGTAAATCAGGTTCATGTCGAGCTGCTCAAAGGCGCCCCTTGTCGTCCTGTACATCATCGGAAAGGAAACCACTACGGCCGAGATCACCGTTGCGGCCCACGAAAAAACGACCGAGACGTCGAAAAGGGCGAGAAACCGGCCGATCGCGCTGTTTTTCCCGAAGACAAGCAGAAGGAAGAAGCCGACGACCGTCGGGGGCAGGACCATGGGGAGGGTAAAAAGCCCGTCGATCAGTCCCTTAAAGCGTTTTTGCTTTACAATCCGGTGCGCGGCGTACAGACCGGCAAAAAAAGTGATCACAGTGGCGAGCGAGGCTGTTTTTAAAGAGATTATAAGCGGAGACATTTCCATCGGCATTTTTCCCTCCTCTACGATCCGGGGGGTGTTGGATCATTCGGTCCGAAATCTCTTACAGTCGGGCGGGAAGCCCGTCTGTAAGAGTAATTGACTTTATTTATTTGCTCAGCGTAAACCCGTACTTTTCGAACACCGCCCCCTGCGTTTCCATAGAAAGATAGTCGAGGAAAGCGGCTGCCGCATCCGCCTCGGAGGAATCTTTCAACACGGCGACGGGATATGTAACCGGCTTATGACTTTCCGCCGGCGCTATTGCGACGACCGTGACATCATCAGACGAGGCCGCGTCGGTGGCATACACGACGCCGCAGTCCGCCTCGCCGGTTTCCACCCAGGTCAGCACTTGCCGGACGTCGGAGCCGTAGACCGCTTTTGCCCGGGCTTCGTCAAGCCCGCTCAAGTAGGTGAAAACCTCCTCCGCGTACTGCCCTGCCGGGACGCTCTGCGGCTCGCCGAGCGCGATCTTTCCGACCTTGGCGGAGAGGACGTCCCCAAAGGCCGAGATGCCCTTATCGCTGTCCTTCGGAGCGATCAGCACCACCTCGTTTATCAGGAGGTCTTTTCTTGTCTCCTCGAGAATCAGGTCTTTCGACGATAGGGCGTCCATCTGTTTTGCCGCCGCGGACATGAAGATATCGGCCGGCGCGCCCTCCTCGATCTGCGTCTGCAGAGCGCCGCTGGAGGCGAAGGTAAAGGTTATTTTGACGCCCGGATTTTCCGCCATATACCCGTCGGCGATTTCATTCATCACATCGGTCAGGCTGGCCGCCGCCATGACAAGAAGCTCGGCGGACTGCGCGGGAGGGGCTGCGGAGGGCGTCTCGGCCGCCGGCGCCGAATCGGCCGGGGCGGATGCGGGGGATGCGGACGTGCAGGCCGCCGCAAAGAGCAGGATAAGCCCGGCGGCCAAAAACGCGATTGCTTTTTTCCTTTTTTTCAACATTTCAAGCGCCTCTTTCGGTTTTATTTAATATATGTGAAGCCCTTTCCTCGACCGTCAGCGCGGCAAAATGATCGGGCCTTAATGCAAACGCGGGCGATATCGCGTAGATCAGCTTCTGGAAGTCGCAGTTGCCGGTCCGCTCTCCGATTCCCAGTATGGTCGTGTCGATGTATTTCGCGCCGGCCTTCGCGGCCGCGATGGAATTCGCAACCGCCATCCCGAGGTCGTTATGGGCGTGCATCTCGATCTCGACGCCGGAAAGGCTCATCAATTCCTGGATCATCTGAAAGGTCCTCGCCGGCGTCAAAATCCCGACCGTGTCGGCAAACCGGACCCGATCCACCCCCATTTTTTTCAGGCAGTCGGAAAGCGAGAGCATAAAGGTCGGATCGGCGCGGGAGGCGTCCTCAAAGCCCACCGTGACCGGATACCCCGCCGACAGGGCGCAATCGACGCATTCGACCATGCTGTTTTTGAGCCAGGTCTTGTTTTTGCGGAGCTTATGGTAGATATGGGGATAGGAGACCGGAACGCTCAGATGAATAATATCGGGGCGGCAGTCGATCGAGTGCCTGATATCCGATTTCTTAAGGCGGTTCCAGACCGAGACCAGGGAATTTTTTTTATTTGACACGATTTCGCAAAGTGTGTTCTTCTCGTATCTGCCCATTGCCGGAATGCCCGCCTCGATCTGGTAAACTCCCGCTTCGTCCAAAAGCGAGGCGATAAAGACCTTCTGCTCCTTCGTCATCGCGTAACCGGCGCTTTGCTCGCCGTCGCGCAACGTTGTGTCGACTATAAATCTTTCGGTTTTCATGTATCGTCACCACCGCCGTCAAAATTTTGCGAGACAGCCTTGTAAAGGCTCAAAAACTCCGAATCCGTGAGGCTGCGCTGCAGGCGGATGCTCTCCCTGCGCACCTCGGACAAAAGCTTTGCGACATCCGCGGAAGCTTCAGGGAGGCTAAGCTCCTTCATTTTCAGTCTGACCGAGGCCTTCCCCGAATGCTTCCCGAGAACCAGCCTTCGCGCGTTCCCGACCAGCTCCGGCTGATAAGGCTCGTATATCTTCGGATTCTTGATGATGCCGTCGACATGGATCCCGGCTTCGACCAAAAAAATGTCTTCCCCGATCACGGGTTTTCTCGCAGGCACCGGCTCTTTTGTGATCTCCTCGATCAGCGCTTTGATCCCGGGAAGAATGGAAAAATCGAAATTCGGTTTCCGCCGGATCTCGAGCCTCAGCGCCATCAGCACCTCCTCTATCGCCGCATAACCTCCGATCCCGGCAAAGCTCGCAGCGGCCTCGTTCCCTCCGTCGAGCAGCCATTCGACGGCGATTGCCGTCGCGCAGTGATACCTGTTTTCGGGGCAGAGCTGGACCCTTCCCGGGAAGCTCTGCCGGAGGGCGTGGAAGGCGGGTTTGTAGTCGTGGCTCAACACGTCGTCAAGTCCCCGGATTCTGACGCTTTGGAGGCTGCCGTATCGATTCAGCAGCGGGATTTCCCGGATGTCGTTTACCTGGATTTCCGAGATCAGGCCGGCCGGCGCGCACCTGCCCGTCCGGTGGCAGACATATGTCCCGAACTGCGGGTACTCCCTCGCCTGCATGATGCTTTCACACCGTAGGATATATCTGCCGCCGGGCGGGAGGGCTCCCATTTTCCGAAAGGCCTTCACCGACAGCTCCGTATAGTCCGCGCCGATATTCAGGAGCAAGCCGCACAGTTGCGAAAGCTGTTCTCCGGTCGGGTCATACACGTCGAGACAGCTTAACGTGATATCAGTCAGACGTATCAAAACCGCTTCCTCCCATCTAAGGAAACACTGATTTAATCCGAGTACGGCGGCATTTCGGATCTTTTCAGCCCCCGTTTCGTTGTCAAAGACTTAAATATCAACGGATATTCTCGCCTTTTCCGCCTTGCATGGGCGAAAAATCTCTCGCAAATCCACTCGCGCTGGATTAATCAGTATTTCCATAAAAAACCGGCTATATCTGAAGCTCTTTCACGACCTCCCCGTTTTCCATGTGCCGCTCGACGATCTTTTCAATATCGTCGGGCTTTAGGTTTCCGTACCAGGTCCCTTCCGGGTACACGACGGCAATCGGCCCTCGGTTACAGATGCCGAAGCAGCCGGTGTTTGTCACCATCACGTCGCCGGACAGGTCCCGATCCTCGATTTCCTCCATGAACC
This sequence comes from Clostridiales bacterium UBA6114, assembly GCA_002423435.1. Classification (GTDB taxonomy): domain Bacteria; phylum Bacillota; class Clostridia; order Oscillospirales; family Butyricicoccaceae; genus UBA6114. The sequence goes on along the minus strand of DIWE01000032.1, from coordinate 56,045 downwards.
GCTCGACGAGGTCGACGCTTCCCTTCGAACAGCAGAAGCCTTTTTGCGCACCGTTTGTGCGGCAGCTCGTGCATATGAAAACGTGGTATTTGGGACTTACCATTTTTTATCCTCCCTTTGCCGCCTTGACCACGGCGTTTTCGATTCTGTCATAGGTTGTAAAAACGGGGATTCCGGCATCCTTCAGCCGTTTTAACGGGACCTCGCCGATCCTCAGGACCAGGATCCCGTCGCAGTCGCCCACCGCCCCCAGGATCAGGTCCATTTTGTCGATTTCCTCGTCACAAAGCTCCGCGCCGGAGCAATATTTTCTGACGTTTCGCTTTTCCTTAAAGCGGACGTTTTCGCCGTCGCTTTCATAAATATAAAACTCGTCCGCATGCCCGAAGTGCTGGTCGACGAGCATCCCGCTCTTTGAGGCGACGGCGTATTTCCTGACCGCGGGGCCCTTTTCCTCACCGCCGCGGGAAAACCCTCCGCAGGAGGCACAGCCCTCCTCAAAGGCGATGGACCGATCCTCGTCGAGCGTGCCTATGGCGTCGGCGCGGCATTGCCTGCAATGGTGCATTTGCCTTATATGGACCTCGCACTTTTTGCGCAGGGCGACAATCTCGCGGTTGCTGACCAAGGGGAGGCTTTCAAACGCGCTCCCTCTTACCGGGATCAGCTGCATAATGTTCGTAAGCTCGCAGCCCAGCTCGCTCGCCTTTTTGACCACCTCTTCCACATGGTCTTCATTGATCCCTTTCAAGAGGACCGTGTTTACCTTGCAGACAACGCCTTTCGAAGTCAGATACCGAAGGCCGGAGAGCTGGTTTGCAAGGAGGACGGCCGCGCCCGAAACGCCCTCGTACCGCGTCCCGCAGAAATCGACGAATTTGTAGATCCCCGCGCCGATTTCCGGGTCGACCGCGTTTAGGGTGACGGTCACGTGGGACACCCCGAGCCGGATCAGCTCCCCGGCGTAAAGCGGGAGCAGAAGCCCGTTTGTCGAAAGGCAGAAGGTGACGTCCGGATCGTATTCCCGGATCAGCGCAAGCGTTTTTCCGGTATTTTCAAAATCGGCAAGGGCGTCGCCCGGGCCCGCGATCCCGACGACCGTCAGGTTCGGAAGCTCTTCCTTTGCAAGGACGTATTTGCGAAAGGCCTCTTCCGGAGTAAGAATTTTCGAAGCGACGCCCGGACGGCTTTCGTTCGGACAGTCGTATTTTCTGATGCAGTAGTTGCACTGGATATTGCATTTTGGCGCCACCGGCAGATGGATTCTCGCGCAGTCCGCCGCCTTCGCGCCGAAGCATGGATGAGTTTCGGTCCTTTCGCCGGCCCTTGCTTTTTTGTCCCGGAGGGGAAGCGAGAGGGCTCTTTCCCCTTCCGGAGCTCTATAATAACGATGAAACAGCTCCTTGCGAAAGCGGGTTTCCTTATTTCCAAGAAGCGTGTTTGTGATCCGGTCCAAAAGCACGAGAGCGCCTTCGTAGCCGAGCATTCTGACCCTCTGGCCACCGGTCCGGTCGTGGATCGGGAAGCCGCAGCGGACAAGCTCGATCTCATATTTCTCCGAAATCCTGCGGCCGTCGGAATTTCCGATCAAAATATTCGCGCCGCAGTCGAGGATCTTTTTTTCAATTTCGTCGAAATCGGTGTCGTCGAGGACTTCGTATTTCTGCACGAACATCGGCCTTGCGGCCTCTTCGATGTCGGGAATGAGCTTTAACTTGAGCGAGGGACATACGCCGCCCGTCGCGCAGACGACGGGGATGGTCCCGTTCTCGCAGAGGAGCCGCGAGACGCAGTAGACAAAATCCGGCTCGCCGAAGACGGCCGCCCTGCCCTCGGCGTTATATTTGTGGGAATCGATCATAGCGTCTAAAAACCGGCCGCGCTCCTGCGAAAGGTCTTCCGGCACCGCCCCGCCCAGCCTGCAAAGCGCCCGGACAAAGGCGTCGGTATCCCGAAGCGACACCGGCGGGTTCATCCTGATCAGCTCGATGCCATAGCGCTGTCTTAAATATTCCCCGGGGGAGCATTCGCCGCTTACAAAGGCGGAAAGCTCGATCGTCGCCCTCGCCCCGGCCATTTTCGCGATATCCCGGATCGGGGTCCCGCCCTTCGGGAGCCTTTCGTATTCCTCTGCGTGCACGCCGTCCAGGTTATCCGAAAGGTCGGGCAGCAGGATGTAGTCGATGCCCATCCGGCCTAGCAGGCCTTTTAAATACCGGGTGTCCGCCGGGGAAAGAATGCCGGTCACGATATTGACCCTGCTGTTTTTCTCCCCCTCCATTTCGACGCTTTCGACGACAGCGCGCAGGGCTCTGAAGAAGCCCTCGTACTGCGTGCCGCCATAGCCCGGGCTGGAGACGGGGATAATTTTGACCTTAACATCCGGGTGGGTCTTATAAAAATCCCGGATAATGCGGGGGACGTCCTCGCCGATCGTCTCGGCGAGGCAGCTTGTCGGCACGCCGATCACCTCCGGGTTGTACAGCTTGATCAGGTTTTCAAGCCCCTTTATGAGGTTTCCCGCTCCGCCGAAAACCGTCCCTTCCTCGGTAAGCGACGACGACGCGATATCGGCGGGCTCGTTGTAGTGGGTCGCCATGTGCCGGCGGATATAGGTGCTGCACCCCTGGGAGCCGTGCAGGATGGACATGCACTTCTGGATTCCGTACAGGGCGGTCACGGCGCCCATCGGCATGCACATTTTGCACGGGTTTACGTTCAGGTTTACGAGATTTGCGTTCATAGGGCCCTCCTTGCTGATGGGGTTTACGCCGGTTTTTCAGGCAATGATGGATGTTCCTCTCTGTTTCCAGACCGGGCTGTTGATGCTCAGGTTTATTTCCTTTACAAAGTTTATTACGCCGTCGTAGCCCGCCAGCGGGTGCTTTCGCTCGTGGTTGTGGTCGCAAAACGCGATGCCGAGCTTATAGGCGAGCGGCCGTTCCTTCACGCCGCCGACGAGGATGTCGGCTCCCTTTTCCTTCATGAACATCTCGAGCTCCGACGGGTTTGCGTCGTCTAAAACTACGGCGTTATCCCCCACCAGATTGCCGATCACCTCGTAATCGTCCTTTTTTCCGGTCTGGGTGCCGACCACCACGGTCTCGATGCCGAGCTCGTTGAACTCCCGGATCAGCGAGATCGCCTTAAACCCGCCGCCGACATAGATCGCGGCCTTTTTGCCCTTGAAATTCGGCCTGTACTGGTCGAGAAAGCTTTGAAGCCTTCTCTTCTGGAAGGTTGTGAATTCCACGGCCCTTTTAACGCACGCGTCGTCACCCGTCGCCTGGGCGATGCGGATTAAGGAGCTCGTGGTGTCCTCGACGCCGAAAAAGCTGACCTTCAGATACGGGATATTGAGCTCCTCCTCCATCATCGTCGCGAGATAGGTGCTCGACCCGGCGCACTGGACGAGATTCAGCTCGGCGGACGGCGCTTTGATCAGGGTTTCGTAGGAGGCGTCGCCCGTGATGGTGGAAACCACCTGAAGCCCGATGGTTTCGAGGTAGCTTCTGATGATCCACATCTCTCCCGCGAGGTTGAAGTCGCCCAGGATATTGACCCCCTTTCGTTCCCCGCCGCCCGCGTGGGGCCTTATAAGCTCCATCAGCGCATTGCACGCCATTTTGTAGCCGAGCGATTTTGTGCCGGAAAAGCCCGGCGCCTTCACGGGGATCACGCGGATATGGTACTTTTTCTCCGCCTGGGCGCACACCGCCTCGATATCGTCGCCGATAACGCCGACGATGCAGGTGGCATAGACGAAAATCAGCTTTGGGCGGTGTTTTAAAACGACCTCGTCGATCGCGGCAGCCAGCTTTTTCTCCCCGCCGAATACCACGTCCTTTTCGCGCAGGTCGGTTGAAAAGCTGTTTCGGTAAAGCTCCGAGCCGCTCGAGAGGCTGCCCCTGATATCCCAGGTATAGCTCGCGCAGCCGATCGGGCCGTGGACGATATGAAACGCGTCGGTCACTGGGTTTAACACGACCCTCGCGCCGCAGTAAACGCAGGCCCGCTGGCTCACCGCCCCCGAGACGCTTTCCTTATCGCAGGCGATCCCAGCGTCACGGCAGCCGTCCTTGACAAAAATCGAGCTTAAACGAGCATCGAGTATCTGGCTTTTTTGCATCGGATTTCCCTCCTTAAAAAACACACGCCGCCAGGAGAGCTCGCTCCTTTGCGGCGTGTATCGCTATAAGCTTTGTTACCTGTGATTACATTACTATTTCGACGTCTTCATCCGCGCAGTCGCGGTCCTGCTGATCCATCAGGGCATTTGATATCATCTCGATCAGGCGCATCGCGCCCCTGTAGCCGACGATCGGCATATAGGAATGGACGTACCGGTCGATGATCGGGAAGCCGGCGCGTATCAGGGGGATGTTTTCCGCCCTTGCGATCTGCTTTCCGTGGGTGCCGCCGATCATGAGGTCCACCGGATCGTTTTTGATCCACTGGTGCAGCAAAAACAGGTCGCCCGCGGCCTTGGCCCTGCAGCCGTCGACGCCGTACGCCAAAAACAGGCTTTCGGACATGCGCACAAAATCCTCCTTCGTCGTGCCGGTCAGAACGTATTTCGGGATCATGCCCATCTCGAGCACAAGGCTTGTGAGCCCGAGCACGGTGTCCGGGTCGCCGTAGATCGCCACGCTCTTTTTGTAGTAATACTGGTGGGCGTCGAGCATGATGTCGACAAGCTGTCCCCGCTCCTCCTCGAGGGGATAGGGCACCTCGTTTTTCGAATAGTGCGAAAGGGCCGATATAAATTCGTCCGTCGCGGCGACGCCGATCGGGAGCCTTAAAAGCGAGTACGGAACAGAGCATTTTCTCTCCAGGTCCTTTGCCGGCTGCTCGTTTGTAATGACGCCGAGGCCGAACGCCCTGTCGCAGTCGCCGAGCGAGACGATTTCCGGGATGGTCGTTCCTCCCCTCGGGTACATTTCGTATTTCCCCGTCATCGGCGCGTCCATGACCCCGCTTGTATCGGGGAACATCGTGTATCCGACGCCCATGAGCTCCGCGAGCCTCTTGACCTCCCGGATGTCGCCGGGGTTTACAAAGCCGGGAAAGATGGCCGCCCTGCCGTTTTTTGCATCCGTCGACTTCGAGAGGTACTTGATAAACCCGCACATCATGTTGGAAAAGCCGCTGATATGGGAGCCGACATAACTCGGCGTGTTTGTGTGGATCACAAATTTTCCGTCCGGGATATCCATATCCTGAATGTACGCGTTTAAATCGTCGCCGATCGTCTCGCTCAGGCAGGTGGTGTGCACGGCGATGATGTCGGGGTCGTAGATGTCGAATATGTTCTTGACGGCCGTCTTTAGGTTGCTGCCGCCGCCGAACACCGACGCGCCCTCGGTAAACGAGCTCGTCGACGCGATGGCCGGTTCCTTGAAATGGCGGGTCAGGTACATCCGATGAAAGGAGACGCAGCCCTGGGAGCCGTGGCTGTGGGGCATGCACCTGTGCACCCCGAGCGCCGCGTAGATCGCGCCTACCGGCTGGCAGGTCTTGCAGGGATTGATGATGATCCCGCTGCGGTCTATCATTTCCTTTGTCGTCATGTCAAGCATCAGTCGTCACCTCCGGTTAAAGTCCCCTCGAGCGTGGGATTAAGTTTCCAGGGTGGGGTGACAAACCCCCATGCGGGCGCGTAAAGCGCCATCGTGATGTCCTTTGCGAAATTGACGGCGCCGCGAAAGCCTGCGTAAGGCCCGCTGTAGTCGTAGGAATGCATCTGCCTTGAAACGGTCCCCGCTTTTTGCAGGATGTATCTGTCCTTGATCCCGGAGAAGAAAATGTCCGGCTTTACGATCCGCAAAAGCTCCTCCGTCTCATAATGGTTGAAGTCGTCGACCACGATCGCGCCGTTTTTCATCTCCCGGATCATGCCCGAGTATTTTTCGAGCGGGATTTTTCCCTTTAATTCGACCGCCTTTTCCTCGGAGAGGACCACCCTGTATTTCTCGGGGTCGGGCGTCACCGTGATCTGCTCGATGTTTTTGCTGTCGGCGTCCTCCTTGATTTCGGGTATGACCTCGCGGCCCTCGTAGTCGTCCCTGTGGGCGAACTCGTAGCCCGCGATGACCGTTTCAACGCCGAAATCCGCCAGCAGATTCTGGTAATGGTGGGAGCGCGATCCGCCGACGAACACGGCCGCAGTTTTGCCCTTTAATTTGCTCTTGTAATACTCCACGTCGTCGAAGATCTCGGAAAGCTCGTCGGCGATCACCTCTTCGGTCCTGTCGCTAAGCTCCCGGTCCCCGAAGTACTGCGCCATATCGCGCAGGGATCTGATCGTGGCGCCGACGCCGATAAAATTGACCTTTAACCAGTCGATATTGAATTTTGTTTTCATCATCTCGGCGATATAGTTGATGGAGCGGTGGCACTGGACCAGATTCAGGCTCGCGGTGTGGGCGTTTCTCAGCTCCTCATAGCTGCCGTCGCCCGTGAAGACCGAGACGATGTCGTAGCCGATCCGCTTTAGGATGCGCGACGTCTCCCAGCCGTCGCCGCCGATGTTGTACTCGCCGAGGATGTTGACCGAATATCTTTTGGCCGGCGGGGCGTCTCCCGTTCCGATGACGTGCCTCATCAGGCCGTTGTTCGCGATATGGTGGCCGCCCGACTGGCTGACGCCCTTGTAGCCCTCGCAGCTGTAAGCGATGCACTGGACGCCGAACTCCTTTTCCGCCCAGGCCGCGACCGCGTGGATGTCGTCGCCGATCAGCCCGACCGGGCAGGTGGAGCAGATCATGACGCATTTCGGGTGAAAGATGGCGCAGACCTCGGAAATCGCCTGTTTTAATTTCTTTTCCCCGCCGAAAACGATGTCCGGCTCCTGCATGTCGGTAGAGAAGCAGTACTGGAGAAAATTCCTTCCATCCTCCACTTTTCCCTTGTGCCGCCTCGTGCCCCAGGAATAAAAGCCGCAGCCGATGGGGCCGTGCGTGATCACCGCGACGTCCTTGAGCGGGCCCAAAACCACGCCTTTGCAGCCTGCATAGCAGCAGCCGCGGTTGGTCATGATGCCGGGAACCGACCGGGTGTTCGCTGAAATGCTCTGGGCGCTCGGGGAGTCCTCGACCTGAATCAGATGCTCCTTGCGGTTTTTATAGACTCTCGCGCTGTACTTTTCAAGGATTCTCGCCTTCTCATTCAAATCCCCCACCCCCTAATTGATTTTATCGGTACTGCCCTCGCCCGTTCTGACCTTATATGTTTCGCAGACGGGCATGATAAAGATCTTGCCGTCGCCGGGATTGCCGGTCTGATTGACCTCAATGATGGTTTTCACCGCTTTTTCCACCTGGTCGTCGTTGACGACCACGCTGAAAAACCTCTTCGGGATCAGCCTGCGCACCTCGGTCAGATGCTCCCCCACAGGGGACATCGGCAGCTCTCCCGTATCAATCACCGCCTGGACGACCGCCCCGTCGACGCTTTTTTTGCCTCTTCCCAGGCATTTGCGGCAGGTAAAGGAGGGAAAACCGGCTTTGGCGAGCGCTTCTTTCGTCGGGTTTACCATGTTCAGACGGATCAAAGCCATGACTTCTTTCATATGGATTCTCCTTTTACAGACCCTTTTTGCCGGTGCTGATCGTATACGCTTCCTCAACGGGACTTATAAAAATCCTGCCGTCGCCGAACGTCCCGTTTACGCCGGTCTTTGCATTGCGCAGGATGATTTTAACAACGTCGTCCTTATCCTCGTCGTTTACCACGACGAGCAGCATTTCCTTCGGGATCTCGTCATAATGGATCTCCCCGACCGTGATCCCCTTCTGCTTTCCGCGCCCGTAAACGTCCATTTTGGTCACGGCGGGGAAGCCGCCGGCGAGCAGCTCCGACAAAATAATTCCGGTCTTTTCGGGTCTTACAATGGCTCTTACAAGTAACATTCTTCATACCCCTTTACAGATTGAATCAAAGATGCCCGGCCGTTAAATGTCCATAATGCCGTGTTCCATCAGGATCTCCTCAAGGCGGTCCTGCTTTAAGGGCTTCGGAATTACGAACATGTCGTTTCCGTCGATCTTCCCGGCGAGCGTCCGGTACTCATCGGCTTGGCTGCAGTCAGGGTCAAAATCGATCACCGTCTTTTTGTTGATCTCCGCGCGCTGGACCATATTGTCCCGGGGCACGAAGTGGATCATCTGTGAGCCAAGCTCCTTAGCAAACGCGGAAACCAGCTCGGCCTCGCCGTCGACCTTGCGGCTGTTGCAGATGATGCCGCCGAGGCGCACGCCGCCGGTGTTGGCGTATTTCTGAATGCCCTTTGAAATGTTGTTCGCCGCGTACAGCGCCATCATTTCGCCCGAGGCCACGATATAAATCTCCCGCGCCTTGCCTTCGCGGATCGGCATCGCGAACCCGCCGCAGACAACGTCGCCCAGCACGTCGTAAAACACATAGTCGAGGTCGTCGGTATAGGCCCCGAGCCTCTCCAGAAGGCCGATGGAGGTGATGATCCCGCGCCCCGCGCATCCGACGCCCGGCTCGGGTCCGCCCGACTCCACGCATCTGATGCCCGCAAAGCCCTTCTTCAGCACATACTCGAGGTCGATATCCTCACCCTCTTCCCGCAGGGTGTCGAGGACCGTCTGCTGGGCAAGCCCGCCGAGAATCAGCCTCGTCGAATCCGCCTTCGGATCACAGCCGACAATCATGATATGCTTGCCTTTTTCGCCCAGGCCCGCCGTCAGGTTCTGGGTTGTCGTCGATTTTCCGATTCCGCCTTTTCCGTAAATTGCGACCTGTCTCATAAATATAGCCTCCATCCTGCTCTTTTCTATAACTGCAAATGAAATAATAAAAAACGGGGGTCTTGAACACCTCTGAGAGATGTGAAAGACCCCCTTGTCTTTATTCAATTTTGTCCCTTTCGTCCGTCAGTTGATGCTTTTAGTATAACTGGTTTCAAAAATCCGGGCAATGCATCAAATCGTAAATATAGTGCAAAAAACGAGGCTTGTTTTTGTAAAAAATAGCTATTCCGTAAAATTAAAATTCATTTTCTTGACTATCCGGGCAAATAAGATTATACTGACATTGTACGCAAGGGGGCGCATTTATGAATTTTAAATGTGTCCCTCTTTCATTTTATGTCGAATCGGAGTTTGCATATGAAAGGTAAAATCGCCGTTGTGCTCGACGGCAGCTCACAGGTTTCGACCCTTTCGGAAGGCTCGTCCGTCGCGATTTTTGAAAAAAATACCGATTTCTGGGAAATAACGCGGGAAATCCCCGTCGATTTTTCCCGCGCGGGCGACATGCGCGCGGTCAGGGAGGAAATCAACTCCCTCGCCGGACAGCTCCAAAGCTGCAAAATTATCGCGGGGAAAAAAATCTCGGGCATCATTTACAATGTTTTCGACCGGCTCGGCTTCTCCATTTTCGAGATCGACGCGGTCTCCCCGCCCATACTCGATTCGATTTCGCGGGATATCGAGGAGGAAAAAAACAAAACGGCGGTGTCCGCCTTGCCCGAATCGCCCGTGGAGACGGACATTCCCGGATACTATTACCTCGATCTTATCGCGCTGCAGAGCCAGAACCCCGGACTGTCCTCCAAAAAGGCCCTCCGGCCGTTTCTCGCGGAAAAGCCGTTTATATCGCTTACCCTGCTCTGCAGCCACCTGCCGCCATGGCTCGAAAGCGAGCCGCATCTGTCGGTTTCAACCGTTTTATCCGAAGGAAAGGTAACGGCGACCATTCTGAAAAAAGTCTGTAAGGAGTGATACCATGATGCTTCAGACGGAATACGGCGAAATCTCCGGCGTGGTCTGCGCCGGCTATTACGCCGACGGGAGCCTGTACGAGTGCAGGCTCAACCGGAAAAACGTGCTTCACCTAAGCTGCGGCGATCTGATCCCTCAGTACGGTGAAGAGGATGTAAGGCGCAAATTTATAAAGTCCCTCTCCTTTTACGAAAACCGAAAAATCAAAAGCGTCGCGCTTGAGGCGCAGACCGAGATCATAACGCCGATCGGAAAATTTCCCGCCGAGCTCGTCACCTTTTACGAAAGCGGAGAAGTAAAGCGGGTCTTCCCGCTAAACGGAAAGATCAGCGGCTACTGGTCGGAGCAGGACGAGAAAAAGCTCTCCTTCCCGTTTTGTTTCAGGTTTGATTTCGGGATGTTCTCAGCCCGGGTCATCGGACTGCACTTTTACAAAAGCGGACGGTTAAAGACGCTGACGCTGTTTCCGGGCGAGGTGATCCGTCTTTCGACGCCCGCCGGGGAAATCCCCGTGAGAACAGGGTTCTCCCTCTACGAAAACGGCAGGATAAAGTCCGTAGAGCCTGCCGAGCCGGTCTGTGTCACGACAAAAATAGGGGCGCTCACCGCTTTCGATGAAAACGCCCTTGGCATCAACGCGGACAAAAATTCGCTCGTCTTCGACGAAGCCGGCAACCCCGTCTCGCTGTTCTCCTTTTCGGACCGGATCACGGCCGTGACAGAAGACGGCGAAACCGACCGTCTCGCCCCTGTAAGAAGGCGGTTCGGGCCCGACGAAAACGCGTTTATCACGATTCCGCTCAAATTTGAATTTTTCGGCGGGCTTTTGAAAATCACCGGCGAGGACGAACACGTCTATCCCCTCGACCGAACAAGGTTTGATATCACGGGGACCCCGCGCGGGATGTCGGAATGCGCTCCCGGCGGCTGCGCCTCCTGCGCGCTCTGCCGCTAAAGCCGCGTTTTCGGGACAGTGAAGGCCATGCCCATATTTTGCCGCGCGTCTTACCTGTGAACATCCGGCAAAAAGGGCATGCCTTTATTTCTTGCGGTAAACCTCGATACCGAATTCGATCTCGGTGTCAAGCTCATGAAGCTCCTGCAATTTCTTTTGATCTTTCTCGCCGGTTTTATAGTAATAGGGCGTCATCCGGAACACGTTTTCAATGTCTTCGCCGCAGGGCAGGCGGATCGCTCCCCGGACTTCCCGGCTCTTCACCAGTTCAAAGCCGTCGGGGACAGAGCGGTCCACCCGGTTTACATACGGCTCATCGTAAACCGCCCGCTTTAAGCTCCACAGATGCCTTTCAAGCGGGATCACCCTTATCATGACGCCGCCCTTTTTCAGCACTCGGCAAAACTCTTCGGGACCAAACGGCGCGAAGACGGAAAACAGCATGTCGCAGGACTCGCCGCGAACGGGCAGGCGGAATACGCTCGCCACCGCGAGCTCAAGCTCCCGGCTGCGTTTTGCGCCCAGGACCAGCGCGTCCTTCGAAATATCGACCGCCAGCACCTCGGCCTCAATTCCGTTTTTGACCAGATATCCGTAAATGCTCGCGGTAAAATAGCATTCGCCGCAGCCGGCGTCGAGAATTTTCATGCGGTCGGACGCATATTCCCCAATCGTTTCGCAAACGGCGTCAAGGAGCGGCCTGTAATAGCCCTTATTAAGGAAATCCCGCCTTGAGACGAGCATCAGCTTATCGTCGCCGTGACGCCTTGCTTTCGGCTGATTCTTGAGAAGAAGATTGACATAACCGCTTTTCGCGCGGTCGAAATGGTGGTTTTGGCGGCAGGACAGGCCCTTTAAGTCCCCGTTAAGCTCCCCGCCGCAGACCGGACAAATAAAGCCGCTCATATGAAACTCCCGTAATTCTTGTATTATCTCTAAAGCAGAGTAAATTTCCATGAACAGTTGCAGGTTTGATCCGTAACGTCGGGGTAGCAGCTCAGCGCCTCGCATTCGAACCTGTCGTCGATCGCCTTTGCAAAGTAGGTATACTCAACCAGGCCGACCGGCTTGCACGGATGAAACTCCATTCCCTTTCTCTTCCGGGCGTTCTGGACGCGGCAGTCAAGGGTGCGATAGATGAGCACATTATCCTTTTCGATGATCTCGTCCTCGTTGAGGTTTGCATACATCCGAAGCGACAGCGCCCTCTTCAGGCCTTCTATGCCGGAGCGTTCCGGCAAACGCAGGAATTTTTTAATCCGGTCGGCCTCAATTTCGGTAAAACGTCTCCACGCGTTTATGTCGTGCTCGACCGCTTCCTCCATACCGTATTTTTGCTCGATCGACTGAAACCAGACCCCGTCGAGGGCAAGCCAGTTTTTCGCGTAAAGCCCGAGCAGTGTGAGCAGATCCTCTCTTGAGAGATTGTCAATTTCCTTGTTCTTCATAAAGATCCCGTCCTTTTTTTTCTCCATCGATTGCCATGGCGGCAGCATATAATGTATAGTGATAGTGATTAACCGCAGCGCGTTATGATACAGCGATTTTGTGTTCTTGAAATAAATACAAACCAAAGAGGAGAACCGATGACAACCAAGTCAATACTGCGACCGGACCTGTTTCGGGTCGTCGATGAAGAAACCGAAAGCGTCTGCTACGGTTTTAACCAGATATGGTACAAAACCCGGTGGCAGCGCCTTTCGGGCTGCGGCCCGTCCGTCGTCTCGGGCATTATCTGTTATTTAAACCGCGCGCGTCCGGGAGCCGGGCCTTACGGCTTCATGCTGACAAAGCGCGAGTGCCGTATACTTATGGAGGAGGTCTGGAAATACGTGACCCCGACGCTCAGGGGTATTCCGTCAACGGAAATCCTCTGTAAAGGCGCATGGGCTTACATTAAGGCAAAGGGGCTGGACCTTTCCCTTGACTCGGTCGACGTTGCCGAGGACCGGTCGAAGCGCCCCGGCTTCCCCGGTGTGCTCGCGTTTATCGGCGAGGCGCTTTCCAGGGATACGCCCGTCGCCTTCTTGAATTTGAGCAACGGCGGCGAAAAACGCCTCGATCCCTGGCACTGGGTCACGATTATCTCGCTTAGCTTCGAGGAGGACGCAAGCTCCGCAGTCGCCGAGATTATCGACGACGGCAGGATCAAGAAAATCGACCTCGCCCTCTGGTTTCAAACGACCACGCTCGGCGGCGGCTTTGTCAGCTTCAACCGGCTCTGAGACCCGGGCGGCCGCGGGCACCCTTTTCCGCAGCCGTGTCCATCCGGCAAGGTCTTCGCCTTTACGGCCGAAAAGTCCATCCGCAGTCGCCGTGATAAATCATCTGCCTTGTCATTCCGCCGTCGACGACGATGTTCTGGCCCGTGATAAACGAGGCGCCGTCGCCGCACAGAAACAGGACCGTTTCCGCGATGTCCGGCGGCGCGCCGACGCGCCCCGCGGGATGCTGCCCGTGGTCGGCGGCAATAAGCTCGGGAGCAGACTCCGCGCCCTCGTGGTAAAGGCGGGTGTCGATCCATCCCGGGCTTATGGAGTTGACCCTCGCCCTGCCGCTCAGGCTAATCGCCAGAGCGTGGGTCAAGGCGCCGATGCCGCCCTTGGCCGAGGTATAGCTTTCCGTATCCGGCTGCGACATCAGCGCGCGGGTCGATGAAATGTTGACGACCGACGCGCCCGGCGCGAAGGCGTCCAAAAAGAGTTTCGTCAGGAAATAGGGCGCGGCGACGCCGAGCCTCAGCACATACATAAAGTCGTCGTAGGAGCATCCGGACAAAATCCCCTTCCGGCTTACGCAGGCGTTGTTGATCAGGCAGTCTATCTGGTGAAACCGGCGGAGCACCGTTTCGGAAAATGCCCGGAGCGCGCTTTCCTCGGCGGCGTCGCCGTGGACAAACAGCACCCTGTCGCCGTACCGGCCTGCAAGCCGCTCCCCGGCGGCGAGATCCGCATCGATGACCGCGACATACGCGCCCTTACTAAGAAACGCCTCGGCGACCGCGCGCCCGATCCCGTTGGCGCCTCCGGTCACAACGCACACCTTGTCCTGAAAAACCATTGCAATCCCTCCAAAAGCCGATTTTCTTCAATCAAAGCCTATACGGCCCGGCGGTCTCACCGGGCCGCCTTTTTATGCCTTTGCGGCTTCCAAGAATCTTTCCGTCCCGTTCCCGGCTTACCCGAAAGCGCTTTTACACCGGGCGCCGCGCCGTAACCTCGGCGGTGCCGCAGCCAATGAACCCGATTAAATCGTCCGGGCAAAGCTCGAGCTGATATCCGATTTTTCCCGCGCTCACAATGATCGTTTCCAGTCCTTCGTAGGAAGCATCCAATATTGTTTTGTATTCCTTCTTCATCCCGACCGGCGAGCATCCCCCGCGGATATATCCCGTCACCTTGCTGATATCCGACACCCTGATCATTTCGACCGACTTTTCGCCGAACGCCCTCGCCGCCGCCTTTAAGTCGAGCTCCTGTTCGACGGGGATCACAAACACAAGGTATTCCCCGCTTGCTGCCCGGGCAACAAGGGTTTTGTATACCTTCTCTACCGGCTGTCCGATTTTCTTTGAGACGGATACCCCGTCGATCAGCCCGTCGTTCGGATCATATCTGTGCTGGCGATAGGAAATCCCGGCGCCGTCGAGAATCCTCATCGCGTTCGTTTTCGTATTTGCACTCGCCAATGTCTTTCCCTCTTTGTTTGCTAAAATCCGTACCATTCGGCCGCCAGTCTTATCATATTACATCCGCCGACAAAGCACAATAAAGAATTGCCGTCATACGTGGGCGTCGCCGGCCCACTTCGCACTATCCCCCCGCGCGCCCTGCGAGCCCCGGCGTCAGGAAATTCCTTATATTGATGCATTTGCGTTTTTGCGTCCTGTTTGTCTGCGCCATGATAAACAAACGGAAAAGCCCTGCCGATAACATAAGCAGAAGGGAAGCTGAAACTGCGCAGCGCGGTTTTAAGCCTATCTTTTTTTCTAAAAAAATGGACAATGGTGTTGCATTAAAGCGTCGTTATTGTCTTTTGTGGACAACAGGTCGTAACAACCGGCGGTAAAACCCGAAACCGCTGCCGCTTTTCGTTTTATTTGGAGGTAAAACCTTGTTTACTGAGATCGAGACGCAAAACCAGCTTGAGCTCCTCTACCGGGCGACCGCGACGGAGCTTTACAGCTTTGCCCTGCTGACGACGGGCGATGCGCAAGCAGCCGAACGTGCCGTAACCGACGCATTCACGGATTCCTTTGCAAGCGCCGGGGATAAATCCGATATCGAGCGATTTAAGATACAAAGCCTCAGGCGTCTTTGCCGGAGCTGCCGAAGCCCGGCAAAAAAAACCCCTTACAATCCGGGTGGCCTTTTGTCCGGGGATCTGCAAAAAGGCGGGCCGCCCGAAGGGCACCGTATATTTGCCCAAACGCTTAAGAGGCTTTGCTTCGACGAAAGATGCGTTCTTCTCCTCTTCTTCGGGATGAGATTTTCCATGGGAGATATCGCCTATATGATGTGCCTGCCGAGGTTCCTGGTCAAATGTCGGCTGATGGGGGCGACGGACAAGGCGTGGAGAGCTGTCGCGGATTTATAACCGTTTCTTGTTTGGTCCGTATCTGATACTTAAAGCGGGGTGATCGCATGTCAAAAAGGGGCATATCTGTCATTCTTTTACTTTTTGTATTGATTCGGGGCGCTTTTGCCTCTTCGGCGGACGCCGGCGGAGCACCGGGCGGGCCGTCCGGCTGGGCGCAGGCGGAGGTTTCGCAGGCGATATTGCTCGGCCTTGTGCCCGGGGAACTGCAAAACGCGTATGACGCGCCCGTCACGAGGCGGGAGTTCTGCCGTCTCATCGCCAATCTGTACGATATCTGGTATTTATCCGGTAAAGCCGGGACAGTCGGCCAAGGCACACCGGGCGGCACCGACCCCGAGCCCGTATTCGGCGACACCGACGATCCGGACGTTTTGCTCTGCGCGTCTCTCGGTATCGTCGGCGGCAGAGGGAATGGGATCTTTGACCCGGATGCTCCGATTACCCGGCAGGAGGCCGCGAAAATGCTTTACAGCGCAGCGGACAAACTGACGTCCCTGATCGCCGACGAAGCCGCGAGCGCATCGGCGCTCGCCTCAAATTTTCCGCATGTCTTTTCCGACGGAAACCGGATTCAAAATTTTGCGCGAAATGGTATCTATTGGGTTTACCGCCAGGGAATCATGACGGGCGTGCCGGGAAATGCCTTTGATCCCGTGGGGACATACACGCGCGAGCAGGCATACCTGACCATGCTTCGCCTGTACAACGCAAACGGCGGCGGGGAGCCGAATGAAAAGCCGGAGCCGGAATACTATCCATATGGCGATGGTTATATCGATTCATCAGGTAATAACTACACAAAAGAGGAAAAGGGCTATATCTATCCGTTTGACCGGGAATATGAAGTGGTCCTCGACAATCCTTCGAACATTATGAATCCGGGCACACATATCATCGATCGGAAAGGCGCGGCGCTTCTTTCCGATTTTAAGGGCACAAGCGGCCATTTTTCATATGCCATTGTCTCCGGCCACCTTGTCATGCTGACTTACGACGGAGCGCCGAGTGTATATGTCGTAAACCTCAAGACCGGCGCTACCTATGAAAACGCGCAGCTCGGAATACCGTCCGGCGGGATGACGATGTTTATCGCGGATCAGAAATACGGGTATATGAACGACGCGGGGGATTTGGCGATTGAACCTCAGTACGAGGATGCCGGCGACTTCTTAGGCGGCAGGGCCGTTGTACGGCGGCAAGACGGCGGCTGGGATGTCATTGACCAAAACGGGAAGGTTATTAAAGCCGATTTTCTGGATACGACAAAATACACGCTTATGACCAATCGGGAATACCGGCTGGGGGAGAACGCGATTGTACAAAACGGCGAGGGGCAATGCGCGGTTTACAGCGGATTAACGGGCCTTTTGACGGACTTTGACTACGACCACATCGTCTGCTGCCGAAACGGGCAGTTTATCGCAAGCAAAAACGGCTTTTATCTTTTGCTCGGCCGGGACGGCAAGCCGATTTCTAAAGAATATCGAAACCGGTTTGAGGAAATCGACAGCGGACACTATATCGGCTGGATTTCCCATGCGTCGGACGGCCAAAACGCGGATCATTACGCTTTTGTCGACGAGACCGGGCGCGAGGTGCAAACGATCAGCCTTTTCGGAGGTCTTTATTCCGACGGCGGCACAGACGGCTACTACCGTTTTTCCCCTGTTTATCCCGACGGCGGCGGGCTTTACCTCTATCAGCAGGATGAAGCGCAGCTTGCCGTGATGGACTGGGAGGGAAACAAGCTCGGCACCTTAGAGGACGGCGAGCCTTTCGGTTTCAGAAACGGTCTTGTCTATATAGGGGACCGTTATTATTTGCCCGACGGTACGCCGGTATTCGAGTCCCCGGCATGATATGTAAAAATCAGCGATCAGACAGAATCGCGGCGGCTGCAAAACAGTCGCCGCGATTTTTATGATGTGGACTATATGGTTAATACGTCTGATTCTCCGCAAAGAGATTGATCAGTTCCCCGCCCTGCCTGTATCTTACGATATTGTCGTAAATCAGCCGGATCGTTTTCCTTTGGGTATTTTTCGTCGGCCCCGAGCAATGGGGCGTCACCAGCACATTTTCCATTCCCCACAGTGGGCTTTCCGGGGGCAGCGGCTCCTCGTGAAACACGTCGAGGACCGCCCCCGCGATCGTTTTCTCCGTAAGCGCCCGGATCAGGGCGCTCTCGTCCACCGTATCGCCGCGGGACACGTTGATAAATATCGCCGTCTCCTTCATCCTTCGGAATTCCGCCTCCCCCATCATGTGGTAGGTCTCGGAAGTGAGCGGTGCGACCATGACGACATAGTCCGAAAGCGCAAGCGCCTCGTGGAGCCGATCCGCGCCCCAGACCCGGTCAAAGCCGCAGACGGGTTCCGGGCGCCTTTTGATCCCGATCACGTTCATGTCGAAGGCTTTGGCCTTTCTGGCGATCTCCCGTCCGATGCTACCTGCGCCGATTACGCACAGGGTGCCGCCCTCCAGGTCCTCTCCCCTTACGATCGGCTTCCAGCGGCTCTGTTCCTGACTGCGCAGGAACTGATGGAAATGGTGGCTCATGACGAGCATCCCGCCGAGCACGTATTCCGCGATGGACACCCCGTGCGCTCCCCTGCTGTTGCACACCGCAACGTTTTTTTCGCGCAGGGCCTGCATCGGCAGCTTCTCGACGCCCGAGCTCAAGCTCAAGACGAGCCGCAGACCGTGGGCGGCGGCCAGCATCTCCCCGTCTATGGGGATCGCGTAGTCCCCGTCCCCGCCGCCGAAGGTGATGACGATGTCCGCGTCCGGCAAAACCCGTAACGCCTCCTGCCTGTCGCGGCATTCGTAAATTTTTTCGCAGAGGAGCTCTTTAAGCGCGGGGATATAGCGATTTTTCCAGTGCACCAATGAGACAATCATCCGCTTTTCACCCTTTCGGGATACAGCTTATTTGGAAAGCTCCGCGTGAGCCGTTTTTAACAGCTCGGGAATTTTAAGGTCCTGCGGGCAGTGCTGCATACAGATACCGCAGGAGATACACCGGTCCGCGCCCTTGCCGGAGGGGACCGTCGTGTTCTGGTACACGACTTTGTCGATCGGATGCTGCGTTAGACGCTGGTAGCTGTTATACAGCCTGAAAATTTCCGGGATGTCGACGCCCTTCGGACATGGCATGCAGTATCTGCAGCCGGTGCAGCCCACGCTCTTTTTCGACTCGAACGCCTCCTGGATTCTTTGGATCAGCCTCATATCCTCTTTTGACATCACGTCCGCCGCCGAATGCCCGAATATCCTTAAGTTGTCCTTGAGCTGTTCGAGTGTGCTCGTGCCGCTCAGAACCACCGTCACCTCCGGCATGTTGTATAGCCAGCGGAAGCACCACTCGACCAGCGAGCGTTTCTCCGGATAGGCGCTTATGAGCTCATGCACTTCCCCGGGAACGTTGTTTAAGAGGTACCCGCCGCGCAGCGGCTCCATCACAACTACCGCAAGCCCTTTCTCCGACGCGTATTTCATGCCCTCGACGCCCACCTGCTGATGCTCGTCGAGAATGTTGAGCTGGATCTGCGCCATTTCCCAGTCAAAGGAGTCGACGATCTCCTGGAACGCCGGGAATGTGTTGTGAATGGAAAAGGCCTTGTGCCCGATCTTCCCCTTTTGCACCATTTTGTCCAGGAAGGTAAGGCCGTCGTATTTTTTGACCTTCTCCCAGTTATTATAATTCATGTTGTGCAGAAGGTAAACGTCAATGTGGTCCGTTTTAAGCCGCGCAAGCTCCTCGTCTAAGTACTTTTCAAAGTCCTCATGCCTTGTGATGTTCCAGATGGGGCTTTTCGTCGCGAGATAGGTCTTGTCCCGGTACCCGTTCTTAAGCGCCTTTCCCGTAATGACTTCGCTGTCCTTGTAGACGTAGGCGGTGTCGATATAGTTGACGCCGTGGTCGATCGCATAGCGGACCATCTCGACCGCGTCGGCCTCATTCGGCGGGAACCGCATGCAGCCCAGGCCGAACCTCGACACCCGGAGCCCTGTCTTTCCGTATTGCGTATATTCCATTAGCTCACTTCCTTTTTTTGATCCACTGTTAGTATAGTATTTAGAGTGCGCTTTAAGTCAAGAGGGTTCTGTATTTTTTTAGCCCTTCATTTTTTGCGGATCTTTTTCCTTTTTTGGAACTTTATGGGGTGTTTTCCGTCTCAGTATGTTGTTTTTAAGCGGTTCTGTACTGTATAATAAATTAACGATAAAATTTAAACGGCATGCCATCAAAGGAGGGACCCCGAAAATGCGAAGACGAATCGCTGCATTTTTTCTCATCACCGCCCTGCTTCTTTCCATGACGCCCGGAGCGCTCGCTGCTACGGACATCGACAAGCATTGGGCGAAGGACCAGATTCTTCTGCTCTCGGAAAAAGGGATCATGCAGGGCAACGGCAAAGGAAGCTATCGCCCTGACGCAAACATCACGCGCGCGGAATTCGCGGCGCTGATAAACCGCACGTTCGGTTTTACAAAAGAAGGCGACACCCGTTTTTCTGACGTTACATATTCCGGTGACTGGAAATCCCAGGCCGTCACCAGGGCCGCAACCATGGGCTACATGCTCGGCTCGGGCGGAAAGGCGAACCCCGACGGATTCATCAGCCGCCAAGAGGCGGCCGCCATGCTGATCCGCGTGCTAAAGCTTCCGCTTGAAACCGGGAATGCGAGCTTTCACGACGAGGACACGATTGCTTCCTGGGCAAAGGCCTATATCGCGACCGCTGAGAAATTCGGGATCGTAACCGCTATGCCAAGCGGCAACTTCGAGCCCGTTTCCTCGCTCTCCCGCGCGCAGGCGGCAACCATTCTGGCGCGCGCCATGGGAGAGCTTTACAACAAGGCCGGAAGCTATGTGGGCGGAAACATTTCCGGAAATGTGACGATCAGCACTTCGGGCGTCACGCTTGAAAACGCGACGGTTGAAGGAAACCTTTATCTGACCGAGGGAATCGGGACAGGCACCGCCACGCTGAGAAACGTCACGGTCAAGGGCCTGACCTTTGTCGCCGGCGGTGGAAACGACGGCGGCGTGATCGCGGAGGATGCGACGTTTGCCGGCAACCTTGAAGTCGGTTATCCGGAAGGCTATTTATCCGGCGTCCGGTTCGCCTTAAAGGGCTTGTCGGGCACAAATAAAGTCGATGTAAAATCGCCCTGCACACTCGACACGGCGGGACTTGGCATTGACGCGGCCGGGGTTTCCGATCTCTTATTCGACGCTCCGAACGCCGACATCGCCTTAAACGGGAACTTCGGAAGCTTTTCGCTCGACGACCCGACAACACTTCTTTCCGTTGATTCGGGCACCGTCTCCTCCCTGACGCTTTCAGCGGGGACATTCTCCCAAAAATACCAGATAACCGTAAAGGCAAACGGCATCATTGCGGAACTGAACCTAAACGCGCCGACCACTGTGACAGGCAGCGGCATCCTTTCAAATGTCCTTGTCAATTCGGGAGACTCGACGATCGGTGCGGATATTATCGTCAACATCAACAATATCAGGCTGTCGGGCGGATTGCCGATCAAGGTCGGGAACAACACGCTGATGCCTTACGGAGAGGCGGCCCAGCTTAAAGGGCTTGTCTTAAAAAGCGCCGACGGCTCGGAAGAGATTCCGATGGAATCCTTTTCCGGCACGAAGCTTACTTATCAGGCTTATTCGGACGCCTCTACCGTCAGGGTGTACCCCTCTCTTGCCGACGACAACGAAGACGACGACAGCGAAGGCTATAAGATCACGGTAAACGGCGAAGAAGTTGCAAGCGGTTCATACTTAAGCGTCGACACCGAACAGAACGAGACGATCCGCATTCAGGTATCCTGTGAAGGCAAAAACACCTCTTTCTACACGGTCACGATGGCCGAGCTTGCCGAGCCGGTGCTCTCCGGTTTGTCCGTTTACAACAGCGACAACAAAATTTCCGTTCCCCTGTCCACTTCCTTTGACCCGGAGGTAACCAAATATACCGCCTACACATCGGGCACGAATATGAAAATCACGGCCGAGGCGGACGCGGGACAAAGCATCAAAATCGGCGATCAAAAAGAGGCGACGGGATCTTCTTCCGGAGACGTCATCGTTGCCGCCACGCAAAAATCGATAGACATCGTTGTGTCAAACGGTGTACAGTCGGTAACCTATACGGTTACTATCACAAAGCAGCAGACGACGGGGGCGATCTACCCCTCCAGCACCAAGCAAGGCAGCGGCACAAACGCCGAGTGGACGATCACGATGAAAAGTCCGTCAAACGGCGACACCTTCTCGATTTTGGACAAAGATTTCATCATCGGAGAAACGAGCACGGAGTATGAGGCAATCAGCAGGACGGACGCGCTGAAGGAAATAGCCGCGACATATGCCGACCACAAGGTATTTACGGTGTCCGCCTCCGACAAAGCGCTGACCTTTGCAAACAAAACCCCCGGGGTAACCACTGGCACTTCGTCGGTCAGCAGCAATTTCGGGACGGTGACGAAAACCGAGGGCCGTAACCGGAAAAACGGGACATGCACGCTTACCGTTAAAGCGCTTCCCGTCGTCGGCGGCGACCCTGTGGAGCTTAAAATCAACAACAAGACCTATCGGTTTTGCCCCTTGGCCTCCGATGTTGAAACCAGTTACGATATTCCGATGACAAACGTGACGACGACGGATCAGGCCGCGTCCCTTCTGCAAAGGAAGCTCTCCGACAGCACCACAGGCGGTTTTCTGACCTCGTATTCCGGCAGCAGCATCGTGGTTTCCAGCGGAGACATCACGGCGCCGACCATCACCTACGACAGCACGCTCTTTTCGGTGACAAAGTCGGAGGGCAACGCGGCCGAGGCCGAGACGTTTGTGCTTACGCTTCCCGAAATCACCGAGGGCATGGTTCTAAGCATTACTGTAAACGGACAAACGTCGGATTTCGAAGCGCACGACCGGATTGTAATCTCCGAGGATGATCCCGCAAGCGACATTGCGAAGGCGTTTTACAGCTCGGCTTTCAAGGCAACGGCGAACGGCACCTCCACCGTTATTTTCCAGAGCAGGCTGATCGGCTCGTCCGGCAATTCCCAGGAGATAACCACCTCAGGCTCCATCATCTCATCGGCCGTGCAGACGAAGACCGGCGAGGATACGACCCTCGGCACCTGCGTCATCAGCGTCGCAAAGGTGCCTAAATTCGGAGATACCCTTACAATCGACGATACGGTTTACCTGTTCGGCAATACCTCCGATGATACGACGATCAATGTCGC
Organism: Clostridiales bacterium UBA6114; assembly: GCA_002423435.1. GTDB lineage: Bacteria > Bacillota > Clostridia > Oscillospirales > Butyricicoccaceae > UBA6114. The sequence continues at coordinate 33,470 of DIWE01000032.1, read as the reverse complement.
AAAGCTGTCAAGCTCTTCCGACGTTGTCTCCGCAATCAAGAAGCTCCTCGGAGACAAGGGAAAGGTCTCGGGCACCAAAATCACCGTCACCTCGACTACGGCGGAGCCGCCAAACGTCGTTTTCACCCCCGCATAAAAAAACCTGCTAATGGAAAGTCAAGAGAGAAAATAAGAAAAAGAAACGGGTATACCGGGGCAACGAGGAAAAGCAGCCCCGGTATGCTTATGAATAAGTTGCAATGGCAAGAGCAATGTATACCTGCCTGAGGCGGGCATAGTAAATATGAAGGAACTTGTTAGGCCCGCCATATACGCCGAGAGATAATACTTGCCTTCAGCGCGTTTTTTACACATGAAAAGATAAACTGCGTTATCTTCCTTTGGCTTAGAGGACATAAGCGACAACATAATTTCATAGCCGACCTTGCGGAGATATTTGTCACCGCGCTTTGAGATTTTTCTGCGTTTGCTTTCAAACTGTCCGGATTGGAACGGGGGGGCATCGAGTCCGGCGTATGCAACGAGTGCCTTTGCGGAATGAAAACGGCTGACGTCCCCGATCTCAGCAATGAGCCTTGGCGCGGTTTTGGGTCCGACGCCTTTCATAGAAATAACTGTGTCATATTCCGGGAGAGAACTTGCAAGTTGACCCATTTGCAATATAATAAGCTTGACAGAGTCCTCGAGTCTAATGAGGACTCTGGCCGCTTCTGTAACCAGTAGTCTGGTGGCTTCTGTGCATGGGAGCGTGGGGATACCATTTTGAGACAAGGCGTAGATTGCATGCGCTTTGCTCTCGTTCACATGGTATCCCCTTTTCTTTGCCCACTTGCAATAGCTCTCGGAAAATGCCGACTCGCTTTTCGCGGTTATCCTGTCAAAATGCCAGAATTGAATAACGAAGTCTGAGAGCTTGCTGCGGCCGCCCTCATCGCACAGGAGCGATTGTATTCCAGGCATAACTTTATCCAGAAGGCAGCCGAAATTGACCTTCTGTTGTGTCATCATTTTCATGTATTCACTGTACTGGCGGGAATATAGCCTTAAAGTTTCGCGTGTTTCGCCGGATGTGGCGCAGCAAACCAACTCGTTCCAGTGCGCGAGGCCGAAGCGGCATATGGTTACCGCATCCAGTTTGTCGGTTTTGCCCGGGCGCATCTGCACCTTGGCGAACTTATTCATCAGGATGGAATTTACAATACAGACGAAGATTTCAGCTTCCAGCAAGTGGCTGACGACCGGCCAATGATAGTAGCCTGTATTTTCAAGTACCACCCGTAAAGGTTGAGGCATAGCCCGAAGCTTTTCCACCAGAACTTCCAAGCCTTCAACTGTATGCTCGAATTCCGTTGGAGCCATGAATACCTCTCCTTTTTCATTCATCGCAAATGCCATGCTCTTCTTCTTTGATACGTCAATACCAATGCTGATCATTTTCTACCTCCAAATTTTCTTGTTCCCGGTTTCCGTCACATGCTTGTTATGATTCATTTTGGTTCGTTACACGGAAGACACATTTGTGTTTCCAACCTGCTTAAGCGAATCATCATAACAGAATGGACAGCTGACACTTTTTATTACGGGCGCTGAGCCCCAGGGGGTGTCCGTCAGGCCGGTTCCATTCCATTATAATAAAAACAAGCGCATTCACTATCCGGCTGATAATGAATACGCTTTTATAGTACCAAAAGAAGGGGTGTCGCAAAATGCATATTCATGCATTTTGCGACACCCCTTCTTAAGATGCAAAAAGCCGCCCTTTTTTTAGGGCGGCTTTTTATGTCATTTAAACTTTTTTCTGTTTTTGCGGGCAGCCTCGGATTTCTTGCGGCGCTTCACGCTTGGGCTCTCATAATGTTCTCTTTTACGGAGCTCGGAAAGCACGCCCGCCTTGGCACATGAACGCTTAAAGCGTTTTAATGCGCTGTCCAAAGACTCGTTATCCTTAATGCGGACTTCCGACATCTAATTTCCCTCCCTCCGTGCGCCATCCGGCGCAATTGGAACCTCAGCAATAGATCTACCACAATATTATATAAATTTTCGGCGCCAATGTCAAGTCGGCGAGGGAATTTCCTATTGCGGCTTTACAACGAAGTTTACGATCCTGTTTTTTACGACAATCGTTTTTATAATCTGCAGGCCGGAAAGCGCAACCTGCACTTTCCCGTCGTTTAACGCGATCTCCGACGCGGCCTTTTCATCTGAATCCGCCGGAAGCCTTACAAGCGATTTGACCTTGCCGTTTAGCTGCACCGCAATTTCGACTTCCTCGTCTTTTGTCTTATTTTCGTCAAAGGCCGGCCATTTCGCTTTCGCGAGCATCCCGCCAAAGCCGCATCTCGACCAGAGCTCCTCCGTAATATGCGGTACAAACGGATTCAAGAGGGAAAGGTAAGTCCGATATTCCGCGCGGTTTACACCGCTTTCGTAAAATGCGTTCAACAGCGTCATCAGAGCGGCGATCGCCGTGTTGTACTTTAAGTTTTCAATATCTTCGCCGACTTTTTTGATGGTTTTATGGATAAGCGCCTCGTTTTTCGCGGAATAAACGTCCCCTTTCGCCATGGTGTCACAAAGCGCCCACGTCCGCTCCAGAAAACGCCGGCATCCCTTGATCGAGGAGGTCGACCACGGCGCGGCCTTTTCAAAATCGCCGATGAACATTTCGTAAAGGCGCATCGTGTCGGCGCCGTACTCTTTTACAATGTCATCGGGATTGATGACGTTGCCGCGGCTCTTCGACATTTTCTCGCCATTTTCACCGAGGATCATGCCGTGGCTTGTCCTTTTGGCATAGGGCTCCTTGGTCGGCACAACGCCGATATCGTAAAGGAACTTGTGCCAGAAGCGCGAGTAGAGCAGGTGGAGCGTCGTGTGCTCCATTCCGCCGTTATACCAGTCGACCGGCGTCCAGTACCGCAGCGCGTCCTTTGATGCAAGGGCGTCGTCGTTTCGCGGATCGGTATAGCGCAGAAAATACCAGGACGACCCCGCCCACTGCGGCATCGTGTCCGTTTCGCGCTTTGCGTTTTGGCCGCATTTGGGGCATTTGGTGTTGATCCAGTCGGTGATTTTCGCAAGCGGCGAATCGCCCGTATCCGTCTGCTCATAAGACTTGATCTCGGGCAGCCTCAGGGGCAGCTCGTTTTCCGGAACCGGGACCCATCCGCATTTTTCGCAATATACGAGAGGGATCGGCTCGCCCCAGTAGCGCTGGCGGGAAAACACCCAGTCGCGCAGCTTATAATTTACTTTCCGGGTGCCGAGGCCCTTTTCGCAAAGGTGCGCGATGATCCTTTGCTTGGCCTCCTCAACGGATAAGCCGTTTAAGAAACCGGAATTGACCATGACTCCCGTCTCGCAGTCGACAAACGCTTCCTTTTCGATATCGCCCCCCGCGACGACCTCGACAATCGGCAGATGAAACTTTTTTGCAAACTCAAAATCGCGGGTGTCGTGGGCCGGGACGGCCATAATCGCGCCGGTGCCGTAAGACATCAGGACATAATCGGAAACAAAAATCGAGATTTCCCCGCCGTTTACGGGGTTTATCGCCCGCACGCCCCTGATTTCGACGCCGGTCTTGTCCTTCGCGATCTCCGTGCGTTCAAAATCGGACTTGCGCATCGCCGTTTCGCGGTATGCCATGATCTCGTCAATATTTGTAATCTTTTTCCCCCATTTTTCAATGAACGGATGCTCGGGGGACATAACCATATAGGTCGCGCCGAACAACGTGTCCGGGCGCGTCGTATAAACGCGAAGGATATCGTTTTCCGTCGTCTTGAAATCCACCTCGGCGCCCGTTGAGCGCCCGATCCAGTTTCTCTGCTGGATCTTGATCCGCTCGGCGTAATCGACAAGGTCCAGATCGTCGATCAGGCGCTGGGCATATTCCGTAATTTTCAGCATCCACTGGCTTTTCTCGCGCCGCACGACCTCGCTCCCGCAGCGCTCGCACACGCCGTTTACCACTTCCTCGTTTGCGAGCACGCATTTGCAGGAGAGGCACCAGTTGACGGGCATGGTCGTTTTATAGGCGAGCCCTTTTTCAAAAAGCTTTAAGAAAATCCACTGTGTCCACTTATAGTACGAGGGGTCGGTCGTATTGACCTCCCTCGACCAGTCGAAGGACAGCCCGAGCGAGCGAAGCTGTTCTTTAAAACGGGCGATGTTCTTGGCCGTCACCTCTTTGGGGTGGACGTGGTTCGCGATCGCGAAATTCTCCGTGGGCAGGCCGAACGCATCCCAACCCATCGGGTAAAGGACGTTGTATCCCTGCATGCGGCGTTTCCTGGCCACGATGTCGAGCGCCGTATACGAGCGCGGATGCCCGACATGAAGCCCGCTTCCGGACGGATACGGGAATTCGACAAGCGCGTAGAATTTCGGCTTTTCGAAATTCTCCTCGGCGCAAAACACATGCGCCTTTTCCCATTCGTCCTGCCACTTTTTTTCAATCGCCGCAAAATCATATTTCATTTTATCAGTCGCCCGCCTTTTCCCCGATGATTTCCTTGATATCGATCCTTGGCGCGTCGCTCCAGAGCCGCTCCAAAAGATAAAACTGCCTGGCCTCGTTTAAGAAGACATGGACAAGGATACCGCCGTAATCGAGAAGGATCCAGTTCGCGGATTCGTATCCCTCCACGTGGTGCGGCATGATCTCGAGCTTTTCCTTCAGCTTTTTTTCAATGGAATCCGCGATTGATTTCACATGAGTCGTCGACGTGCCGGTGCATATGACAAAATAGTCCGACAGCACGGTAAGTTCCTTAACCGAGATGACCGAAATATCGACCGCCTTCCGGTCGTCTGCCGCATGAACGATTTCTTCCAGTATCTTAAGGATGTCCATCCATGTACTCCCTTTCGCTCTCAAGATAATATTAAAAAGCATAAGCTGCAATCGTTATTGTTATGATATTCAAAAGCCCTGCGCGTGCAGCGATTGGGGAAGATGTGCAAAGGCGCGGCTTATTCCTCCGCCTCGCCTCTCAGTGAGTCGTCGAACGGCTCCTCTTCCCCGCCCTGACCGCCGTCGTTTTCGGGTGTAGAGGCTTCGGCTTCCGAAGACGTGTCCCCCTGCCCGAGGTCCTGCTCCGACTCCGGCGGCGGCTGCACCGGCTCCTCAGGCTGCTCCTGCGCCGGCGGCTCGGTTACCTGTTCCGGTTCCTGCTCCCGGGGTTTCTGCGAAGCCGCGTTTCCGGAGGAAGTCCCGGTTTTGGACGGTTCTTCGGATTTTGAAGACGTGTCGGATTGCTCCTTGTCCGACGACTTTGAAGTGCTTGTGGAGGACGATTTCGATGATGATGAGGACAGGGAGGCGACGTCAACCACCGTAATTTTTTTCACAGACTCGAGATAAGGATTTAATTTTTCGTTGACAAGCGTCAGGATCTCGCCCTTGTCCGGGAAAAAATAGGATTGGTTTAAGCCCACTCCGGGCTCATAGATCGTTTTGCTGTAGCCGGGCAAGGTCTGCATCGAGATATTTTCGCTGTTTAACCGGACCGCCGCGAGGCCGAGCCACACAAGCTCGCCCTTTGTAAAATCCGTCTTCGTATTGTTCAGAAGCGCCGCGGCAATCTCGGGCACCTTTAAAATGTTGGTCGGCACCAGCATTTTTTTTGCAAGCGTCATTAAAAAATCCTGCTGGGCTTTGATCCTTCCGAGGTCGCCGTCGGGGTAGCCGCCCTTGACTCCCGGATTGTTTTCCCGCCAGCGCAGAAACTGCACCGCCTTTTCCCCGTCCAATTTCTGCGTCCCGGCCTTTAAATCGATATGAAGGTCCTGTGACGGGTCGTCGTATTTCATGCGGAACGGGACCTCGTATTCGACCCCGCCGATCGCCTTGACCATTTGCGCGACGCCGTCAAAATCAAAAATCGCATAACGGTCGATCGGTATCCCCAAAAGCATGTTGAGTTCCTTAATGAGCTGGGTTTCCTTGCCGACCGCATAGGCGGAATTGATCTTCTTTAAGTTGCGGTTTACCTTCGAATAGGTGTCGCGCGGTACGCTCACCATGTTGATCTTCTGATTTTTCACGTCAAAAGCCGCGACAATCATCGCATCCGTGCGCGTTTTATCCTCGTCGGTGCAGGCGACGACCATTGTAAAGAAGTCGTCTTTCCGCTCCCCCATATCTTCCACCGTCAGCTCAAGGCCCTGGTCGATATCGGACGTCTCGTCGCCGTTATCGTCATTGACCGGATTGGGATCGGGCTTAGCCTCGGGCGGTTTGACGATACTCTTGATCGCGGCCGCGCTGATCAGCACCGCCGCAAATATCACCGACAATAAAAGCAGTCTTCTTTTCCCTTTTGACAACCCCGATTTTTTATCTGTTTTCTGGTTATCCGGGTTTTTCTCGTGTTTGTTTTTAGGTTTACCCCCGAACAGCTTCATTTTAAGTTCTCTTCTTTCAAAATCCAATTGCGTCCGCTGACCGTATCCGGGTGTAAAATCCCACCGTGTCTCAACACTTCCGAAATGGAACAGTCGAAGGCATACAGCAGCGCCTCGTTCAAATCTTTATACGCGAGCTTTCTCATTTTTACGACGCCCAGGAAATCCCTCGTAGGCTCGATAAAATCCGCAAGATACAGTATTTTCTGTAAGAGCGTCATGTTCTCTTTGCCCGTTGTGTGATACCTGATCGCATCACAGACGTCGACGGGCGCATGATAGACATCCTTTGCGAGCGCGGCTGCAGTAATGGCATGCAAAAGCTTCCATTCCATCTTTTCGACACTGCCCACAATTATACTATGTTTTTCGCACAACTTCAACTGTCCGTCCCGGTTTTGCTCTTTTGTGATATCATGCAAAAGCGCGGCCATTCTTGCCTTATCCGGGTCGGCTCCCCAAAACTGCGCAAGCTTCTTGGCCTCCGACTCGCAGCAAAGCACATGCTTGAGCCGCTTTTCGCCGAGAAGGCCCCGAACCTCCGCTCTGAGCGCAGAAAGCTCCATAGGCTTAAAACCTCTCAAATATATAGTTTATTCTCGGTAATATAGGTTAATACGTCACGGGGCACCCATTTTTCCCCTTTCCCGTTTCGGATATCCTCCCGGACCTCGGTTGAGGATATCTCAAAGACCGGGGAAGGCACAATCGTGATATCGGCGCGGAAGGTCTTTCGGTATTCCTCCGATTTTTTTTGGATCTTAAGGGAATCGCTGTCCTCGCGCCGCACCACTGCAATTTTTGCGATCCCGGCGAGCTCGGCCGCTTTAAACCATGTGTCGAAGCTTAAGAACATATCGGTCCCTATGATCAAAAAAAACTCGGTGTTCTGATACCGGTTTCGAAGCTCGCAGACCGTATCGAAGGTGAAGCTTTTCCCTTCCCGCCTGATTTCAAGGTCGCACACCTCGGCAAACGGGAGTTCAAGCACCGCGATTTTCGTCATTTCAAGCCTTTGCGATGCGCTCGGCGAGCCTTCCGGAAGCGCTTTGTGCGGAGGGATGCCGGCCGGAACGAAAAGCACCTTCGAAAGTCCCAGAAATTCTTTCGCGTAAAACGCCGCGGAAATATGTCCGTTGTGAATCGGATTGAAGGTTCCGCCCAAAATTCCGACCTCACGTAAACTCATAACGTCCCCACCCTGTCAAAAGACAATCTTTTTTTCTTTGCTCTGACGGTAGAGGACAAACCGCGTCCCGATGCACTGCACCGGCTCCGCCGAAAGCGCCCGCGCCATCTCGCCGCACGCCTCGCGAGCGGTGAGCATCGCGGTTTCGAGCACGCGCACCTTAATGAGCTCCCGCGCGCAAAGCGCCTCGTCCGCCTGCCGGATCACGTTTTCCGTGATCCCGCCCTTTCCGATCTGCAGGATCGTTTCAATGGGGTTTGCCAGCCTTCGCAAAGCCGCCCGATCTTTTGAAGAAAGCATATATTCCATCATTTCCCCGCGCGAAAATAGAATCGGTTTCCCTCGCGCCGTTTCGCGCGGAAAACGGCGCGAGCGTATATTCGTTATTTCAACTTATGCTCTTTAAGCTTACTTAAAAAGCCGGAGAGCGCCCGCGCCCTGTGGGAAATGCGGTTTTTCAAGTCGGGCGGCATCTCGGAAAACGTCATTTTGTGTTCCGGGACATAAAAGACCGGATCGTAGCCGAAGCCCCCGTTTCCCTTTTCTTCCCGGAGAATAACGCCCTCGCATTCCCCTCTGCAGCAAAACGAGGTCTTATCTCTGAGCACGCAGGCAATCACCGAGACAAACTGCGCGGTTCTTTCGCCGTCCGGCACGTTTTGCATAACCTCCAGAAGCCTTGCCGTCCGGTCGCGGTCCGAGCCCTCGCAGTATCTCGCCGAACGGACGCCAGGCGCGCCGGAAAGCGCGTCGACGCACAGGCCGGAATCGTCGGCGATTGCGCTTACGCCGGTCAGCTCAAACAGCGCCCGAGCCTTGATCAGGGCGTTTTCCTCAAAGGTATCCCCCGTCTCCTCCGGGGAAAAATCGACGCCGAGTTCTTCCTGTGAGAAAAGCTCCGCACCCAGCGGCGACAAAATTCTGCGCATTTCGAAAATTTTATGTCTATTTTTAGACGCCAAAACAAACCGCAATGTTCGCATCCTCCGAATTTTTTATCCTGTGACAAAAGCTTTATGAATTCAATCCTTTGAAATTTCGAACAGCGCGCCGACAAAGCCCTCGGCTTCAAACTCCAGAAGGTCGTCCGAGCCCTCGCCGACGCCGACAAATTTGACCGGCACGCCGAGCGCGGCCGAAACCGCCAGCACGATCCCGCCTTTTGCCGTTCCGTCGAGCTTGGTCAGAATAAGGCCGGTGAGCTTCGCCGCCTTGTTGAATTCCGTCGCCTGGGAAAGCGCGTTTTGTCCCGTCGTCGCGTCGAGTACAAGGAGCGTCTCCCGCGACGCGTCCGGAAGCTCCCGCTCGATCACGCGGGCGATCTTTGCAAGCTCGTTCATCAGATTCTGCTTGTTGTGAAGCCTTCCCGCGGTATCGCAAAGGATCACGTCCGAGCCCCTCGCCTTCGCGGCGCTGATCGCGTCAAAAATAACGGAGGCGGAATCCGAGCCCTCCGCCCCGCGGACAATATCCGCCCCGGTCCGTTTCGCCCAGATCTCAAGCTGGTCGGCGGCCGCCGCGCGGAAGGTGTCGCCCGCGGCAAGAATGACCTTTTTCCCCTCTTTTGTAAGCTTTTCGGCGATTTTTCCGATCGTGGTCGTCTTGCCGACGCCGTTTACGCCGATCACTAAAACGACAGCCGGCTTTTTCTCAAGGTCGAGGCCACTGTTTTCTTTCAGCATGGATAACAGTATTGACCGAAGCGCCGAGGTTAAGTCCTCCCGGCTCTTTATTTTTTCATTTTTGGCCTGCCGCCGCAACTCCTCGGTTGCCCGCTCGGCCACCGAAACGCCGAGGTCGGACATGATCATCGCGTCCTCGAGCTCCGATAAAAGCTCCTCGTCGACCTTCCGAAAGCCCGACAGCACACCGTTTAGCTGCCCGGACACGGCCTCGCTGGTTTTTTTGATGCCGATTTTGATCCTGTCGAAAAATCCCATCCCGTCTGTATGCTCCTTATTGCAGTTTTATATTGAGCTTCTGCTCGATTTCTGAAATGTTCAGCGCCAAAAGCTTTGACACCCCGCGCTCCTGCATTGTCACGCCGTAAAGCATGTCGGAAACCTCCATCGTGCCCCTGCGGTGCGTGATCGTGATAAACTGCGTCGTGCTGCAAAGCCTTTTTATGTAAGACGCGAAGCGCGAGACGTTTACGTCGTCGAGCGCCGCCTCAATCTCGTCGAGCACGCAAAACGGCGCCGGCCGGACCTTCAGGATCGCGAAATACAGCGCGATCGCGACAAACACCTTCTCTCCGCCGGACAAAAGGGTGATCGTCTTGAGCGCTTTGCCGGGGAGGGAAACCCTGATGTCGATGCCGCAGTTCAACACGTCGTCGGGGTCGTCGAACCGAAGCTCGGCCGATCCGCCGCCAAAGATCTCGCGGAAAGTCTCGCCGAAGCTTTGGTTGATGACGGCAAACTGCCGGACAAAGATCTCCTTCATGTTTGCCGTGATATCGGAAATGATTTTTAAAAGCTCCTTTTTGGCTTTGTCGAGATCGTCGCGCTGAGCCGTCAGAAACTCGTACCGCTCGTTTACGCGGCCAAACTCCTCGATCGCGCCGATATTGACCGGCCCCAGCTTTTTGATCTCGGAGCGAAGATCGCTTACCCTCCGGTTTGTCTTCGCCATGCTCTCAAGCTCGATTCTGACCGACTGGGCGGTAAGCTGCGTAAGCTCGTAATTTTCCCAGAGACGCTCCAGAATCTGCCGCTCCTCCATCTCCGCCTGGGTCTTCTGGCTTTCGAGGCGCGAGCGCTCCTGCTCCAGATTCAGCATATCACGGTTTTTTGCCTGGTTTTCCTTTTCTTTTTTGACCCTTTCGCCTTCTATGACCAGTTTTTCCGAATTGATCTGTTTTATGATATCCTTCTTTTTCTGGGCAAGCTCCAGGCACTGCGCCTTCAGCGCCTCCGTCTCCGCCATCTGCCTCTTAAGCTCCTCGTTTTGCGCTTTAAGCTCCGAAATCAGGTCCTCGCGCCGTTTCCGGTCGCTCGACAGATTGGTATAAAGCTCCTCAAGCTCTGAAACGGAATTTTCAAGAGTCTCTTTTTCCGTTTTCAGCGCCGCCTCCTCCGAGCGAAGGCCGGCCATCTGTTTTTCAATCGAGTCCTGCTTTTCCCGAAGTTCGCGGCTGCCAAGGGATAGCCCGTCGAGCTCCTCCGAAAGCTTTGACGCGTTTTCCCGGCATTCGTCTGCCTTCCGGCCGGCGTCGCCGATATCCCCCGACACCGTTTCGAGCCGGCTTTCAAGCTTTTGCCGCTCGTCCAGAAGCTGGGCGACCGACTCTTTCATGCTGTTGAGCAGCGCGCTCTGCTGGGACAACACGCTCTCCAAGCGCAGCACACCGTCCTCGGCGGCGCGCCGGTCGTTTTTAATCAGGTCCATCTCGTACGAAACGGCGTTTAATTCCCGCTCCGCTTCCTTCAGGAGGCGCTCTATGTCCTTTTTCTCGCTTTCTTTTTTAGAGATTTCGGCGAGAAGACGCGAGACCTCGGCCGCGCGGGATAAAATCCCGGAGTTTCGCCCCGTACTGCCGCCCGTCATCGCTCCGCCCGCGTTTATCACCTGGCCGTCCAGCGTCACAATCCTGAACCGGTAACGGTATTTTCTCGCCATCCGGATGGCCGTGTCGATATGATTGACAATGGCGGTCCGCCCAAGGAGGCTCAACATGACGTCCCGGTACTCAGGCCCGTACTCGCAAAGCTCGTGCCCGAGGCCGAGAAAGCCGTCCTCCTTTGAAAGCCCGTCCTCCCGAAGCTCCTGTCCGCGGATTGCGGAAAGGGGCAGGAAGGTCGCGCGGCCGTAATCGTTGCTTTTTAAAAATCCGATAGACGCCTTCGCGTCCTCCTCGCGGTCGACGACGATGCTCTGCATCGAGCCCCCCAGCGCGATCTCGACCGCGACGGTATATTTGTCCGACGTTTTAATAAGCCTCGACACCGGGCCGTGTATGTTTTTAAGCGCGCCGTGCTCCTTCTGGAGCATCACCATTTTGACCGCCTTTGAAAAACCCTCGTACTCCTTTTCCATATCGGAAAGCAGGTTATACCGGTTTTTCAGGGAATCGAGGAGGTTTCCCGTCTGCCGGTCCGACTCCCTGCACTCGAATGCTTTTTTCTCGCGCGAGCGCAGCTTAAGCTCAAAGCCCTTGGCCATATTGGAAAGCGACTCGAGCTTTTCCCGGTGCTCCTGGAGCTCCGCGTTTAACCCGGAGGCTTTCTCCTCCTCCTGCGAAAGCGCTTCTCTTTTTTTCCCGATTTCGTCCTCAAGCATTGCTTTGCGGCTCATTATCTCCGCTTTTTGGGATTCAAGCGCCGACAGAGTCCTTAAAAACTCCGCCTCCTCCGAAAGCTTCTCCTGCCGCGTGATCGTAAGCGCGCTGATTTTTGCCTCGAGGTCGCCGGAGATCGAAGCCGTCTCCTGCGCCTTCTTAAGCATTTTATCGAGCTGCCCCCGGATTTCAAGCCCGCTTTTTTCGATCTCCTCAACGCGGATTTTTTTCGCGTCGATCTGGGCCTTAAGGCCGCCCTCGCGCCCGGACTGGTCGGAAATCTCATTTTCAATACGGCCGATATTGTCGGAATTATTTTTGCAGTTTGTCTTGAGCACCGCAATTTCGCTGTCATAAGCGGATGCGCGCCCCTCGATTTCGCCCGTCTCCTGCCGCACCCGCTCGATGTCTGCGTCCTTTGCGTGCATGAGCTCGGACAGCTCCTCCGCCTCTTTATACAACTGGTCGAGCTCGGAGCGGCTTCTTTCAAGCTCGTTTACAACGGTGTCATAATCGGTCCTCGATTTGATCAGGCCGGTTTTCAGCTTGTCGAGGGAGTCAAGCCAGGCCGACACCTCCAGAACCCGAAGCTCGTCGCGCAGGTTCAAATATTTTTTTGCAATCTCTGCCTGTTTTCTCAAAGGCTCGACCTGCGTCTCAAGCGTCCCAATGATATCGTTTACGCGGACGAGGTTTTCGTCGGCAAGGGCGAGCTTTCGCTCCGACTCGTCCTTCCGGTAGCGGTATTTCGTAATTCCGGCCGCCTCTTCAAAAATCTCCCGGCGGTCGTCGCTTTTGACGGACAGGATTTCGTCGATCCTGCCCTGTCCGATGATCGAATACCCGTCTCTTCCGAGTCCGGTATCCATGAAGAGCTCATGGATATCCTTTAACCGTACCGATGAGCGGTTTATGAAAAACTCGCTTTCACCGGACCGGTAGTAGCGCCGGGTGATCGTCACTTCCGTATAGTCGATGTTCAGGATATGTTCGAAGTTGTCGATGGTCAGCGATACCTCCGCAAAACCCATCGGTCCGCGCTTTCCCGTCCCTCCGAAAATCACGTCCTCCATTTTTGCGCCCCTTAAGGTTTTGGACGACTGCTCGCCCAGGACCCAACGCACGGCATCGGCGATGTTTGATTTTCCCGATCCGTTCGGCCCGACGATCGAGGTCAGTCCCGCGCCAAAATTGATGACCGTTTTGTCGGGGAAGGACTTAAACCCCGAAAGCTCCAGCGATTTCAGATACACGTTACGGCGCACCTCACGTTTACTCAGGATGAACTTAAAAGACTGCTTGTCCCGGCTTAATTTATTATTTTATCAATTTATCCCATCTAATGCAATCGAAAAAACAAAGCGAGCCACTAAAGCCGTTCAAAAAGAAAAAAGCGGGAGTCACATCCCCCGCTAAAAAAAGCTATGTATTCCCGGTCAGCGGATAACAACGGCGAGCATCTTTGCGGTTTTGTCCGAGCGATTGGCAACCGAATGGGAATTTCCGCCGCCGGTAATCGCCGCTTCCCCCTCCTTCAGAATTTTTGTAACGCCGTTGTCGACGACCGTGAGCTCCCCCTCCAGGATAAAATACATCTCGGCGTCGGGGCCGTGGGGATGCTCCCCGATCGACATTCCCGGCTCAAAAGTGACCACCGAGCACATTCTGCATTTTTCAAACGTCTCATCCGGCTCAAACACATTTATAAACTGCAGCGCGCCGATTCCGCCCCTTACGTTTTCCCTTGTCTCGTTTCTCATCTCTTCTTTTGTCTTAATCATTTTACGATCCCTTTCCTTTATAAAATCAAAATGGTGATTCCGTTGTTGTGGCGGTCGAGATCGCGGTCGGACCGAAGCTCCGGGCAAATGTCAAGCGCCTTTCTTGCCTCCTGGTCAAAAATCGAAAAGCTTTCCCCCGCGATGAAAAGACGGATTGCACCGCGTTTTTTGAGCACGTTTAAGTATTTCCTGACCTCGACCCGAATCCTGCCCCCGGTCCCTGACGAGCCGAAGCCGTGGATCAGCTTGAGCGCGACGGCCCGCTCGGCCCTGGCGCGCATCATTTCAAACGTCAGGCGCCTGATCGCCTGATCGACCGTCGGCAGCCCTTCCTCCAGATTGATTGTTTTATACCGCACGTTCATTTTTCGGCTCCCCGGACAAATTTATCAAAAAGAGACGTCATATCGGGCATGCCGTCGGATGCGACCTCCGGATGCCATTGCACGCCGAACACGGGCAGAGAGTTGTGCTCGATCGCCTCGATCACGCCGTCCCCGGCTCTCGCCGAGACGATCACCCCGTCAGCCGGCCTTTTGACGGCCTGGTGATGAAAGCTGTTTACACGGAGCCTGCCGCCGAACATCCCGTGAAGCTCGCTTTCCGGCGCGATAAGAACATCATGGGCCGTATCCTCATGAAGGGTGCCGAGCTGGTTTTCAAGATCCTGCCACAGGGTTCCGCCGAGGGCCACGTTGATCACCTGCATCCCGCGGCAGATGCCGAACACCGGTTTTTCATTCCGGATAAACCACTTTGCAAGTGAAAGCTCCAGCTCGTCTTTTTCACGGTCGATCGCAAGATTATTGAAGGAAAGCGGCTCGCCGAACAACGGGGGGTCGATGTCCCCGCCGCCGGTGAGCAAAAGTCCGCCGCCAAGCTCCAAAAGCGGCTTCTCAGCCGAAAAAGCGACGATCGGAACGCCTCCCGCCTTTTCAATCATTTTAATATAACCGTCGGACAGGCGGTGCTCCCTTGTCCCCCTGCGGTTGACCGCCGCAGCCGCCGTCACCAGAATAACCGGTCCGATAGACCGCCACCTTCCTTCGCGCCTTTATCTTATGAAACATTATAAACTTTTTTCCATGCTTTTTAAAATAAATTCTGATCCCATTTTTTTACGTTCGTTGACATCGGACTTAAGCTCATGTAATATTGATATGCGTCAATCCGTCTTGGGAGTGGAAAATATTTGAATATTATGACATTTATAAGGCTGTTCGGCGGCCTCGCGCTTTTTATTTACGGGATGCTGCTGATGGGCAACGCCCTTGAAAAGGTTGCGGGCGAAAAGCTTGAAAAGACTCTGGAATTCATGACCGGCAATCTGTTCAAAGGCATTGCACTGGGCGCCGTCGTCACCGGCATCATCCAGAGCTCGTCCGCCACGACCGTTATGGTGGTCGGCTTTGTAAATGCCGGAATCATGTCGCTTCGTCAGGCCGCCGGCGTGATCATGGGCGCAAACATCGGCACAACGGTGACCGCCCAGCTTTTAAGGCTCGACTCCTCGGGGCAAATCGGACAAAGCCTCTTTTTTCAGATCATAAAACCGAGTAACCTTGCGTATATCGCCGTTTTTGCGGGACTTTTGTTTATTATGCTCTCAAAAAAGCGTAAGGCGCACGACTTCGGAGAAATTCTTCTCGGTCTTGGCATTCTCTTTGTCGGTATGAGCATTATGGAAAACGCCGTTTCCGTTTTCAGGGATGTCCCGGCATTTAAGAATCTGTTCCTCACTTTTTCAAACCCGATATTCGGCGTTTTGGCCGGTCTCTTCGTCACCGCGGTTATCCAAAGCTCCTCGGCTTCCGTCGGTATTTTGCAGGCGCTCGCGACGACCGGAGCCGTGACGTATTCCTCCGCCATTCCGATCATCCTGGGGCAGAACATCGGCACCTGCGTCACGGCGCTTCTCTCCTCGATAGGCGCGAGCAAAAACGCAAAGCGCGCTGCCATGATCCATTTCTATTTTAACCTGATCGGCTCCGGCGTCTTTTTGATCGGCATTTACACGTTAAAGGCGCTTGTCGGCTTTCCCTTCTGGTCTTTACCGGTGACAAAGGGCGCGATCGCCAACTTCCATACGGTTTTCAATATCGCGACCACCCTGTTGTTCGTCCCGTTCCACGGTTTTCTGGTCGTCCTTGCCGAAAGAACCATCCGCCCGAAAAAAGAGTGTGCAAACGACACCATGGCCTTACTCGACGAGCGGTTTTACACCACTCCCTCGATCGCTCTCGACCAGTGCCGCAAAACAATCATCGAGATGGGCGCAAAGGCGCTCGAAAACGTCAGGCTTGCAAACAATGCCGTGGTCGACGGGGTGTCGCCCGACCTTGAGAGTTTTCGGAACAACGAGCATTTTCTCGACCGCGCGGAAACGAGGCTCAGCCAGTACCTGATCGGCATCAAGCACGACGAGCTCTCGGAGGAAGGACACAAGGCGTATACCGAAATGTTTCATTCCGTCTCCGACTTTGAGCGCATCGGCGATTACGCTGAAAACCTGATCGACCAGTATAACGAGATGCAAAAGCGCTCCGTGGCCTTTTCCGAGGACGCGCACAACGAGCTGACGGTCATCCGCCGCGCAACGGAAGACATTATCGCGCTCACTCTTGAGTGTTACCGAAAAAAAGATTATTCCCTCGCACACCGCATCGAGCCGCTTGAAGAGGTCATCGACTTACTGAAGGAAACCCTGAAAACGCGCCATATCACCCGGCTGCAAAACGGCCTCTGCACCATTGACATCGGCGTCCCGTTTCTGGAGGTCATCCATAATTACGAGAAAATTTCGGATCATTGCTCCAATATTGCCGTTTATGTGATTGAGTCAAAAATCGGAAGCAAGGATTTTGACCCGCATGAATATATTAAGCGCGCCCACGAGGGCATCACGGAAGAATACAAATTTTACTACAATTTTTATGCCGATCAGTACTACTCCATGATTACCTCGTCCTAAGCATAAAAGGGCGGGTTTTGATGTGCAAAAGAAAAGCCCGCAGCCTTTTTATGCCGCGGACTTCTTTAACCGGAATGTACTTCTTGAAAAATTTACACCCTGTTTCTCCCCCGGAAAAACAAAGCGATCGTTCCCGGGCCCGAATGGGCGCCGATCACGGGCGAGAGCATCCGGATCATGACGTCTTTTACTTTTACTTTTTCACGGATCATCGCGGCAAGCGCCTCCGCCTCATTTATGCAGTCGCCGTGCGAGATGGAAACGACCTGATTTTCGAGGTCGACTCCGAGTTCGATCATTTTGTCCAGAAGATACTTAAGCGCCTGATTCCTGCCGCGAACCTTGTCGTAAGGGATCAGCTTTCCCTCCTCGCTCGTGTAAAGGATCGGTTTGATCCCGATAAACGTCCCCATGACGGCCGCCGTCTTTGACACCCTGCCGCCGCGGTGCAGAAAGTTCAAGTCGTCGACAAAGAACCAGTGGCAGAACGTATGCTTTTCGCGTTCCAGGATATCGATCATTTCCTGCATGGTTTTCCCCTGGTCCCTAAGTTCAATCGCAAAGCGCACCATCACGCCGTGTCCGCCGGCGGCGGAGCAGCTGTCGAGAACATAGATCCTTCTGCCGGGATACTTGTCCTCAAACTCCTTTGCGACAATGCACGCCGTGCTGTACGTTCCGCTCAAAGCGGAAGAAAAACAGATATAGAGGATGTCCTTTCCCGAATCAAGGATCTTTGGAAATTCGTTATAATAGGCCTGTATGTCGACCTGCTGCGTTGAAGCCATAGCCCCCGCGCGAAGCTTGGCATAGATCTCTTTTGCATTGATCGAAGCGCCGAAATCGTCCTTATATCCCTTTCCCTCAAAGACAAGACTCAAATACATGGGCACCATGTTGTGCTTGTCATATTCTTCTTTATTAAGCTCACAGACCGTGTCCGCCACCATTACAAAGCTTTCTTCCCGACTCATCCCATACCCTCCGCCTGCCGCTAAGGCCTGATTGTGAATAGATTATATCCTTCCGGGAACGTTTATGCAACTGTAATTTCAGTTCAATTCTGCGGGCTTGACGCAGATCAGCCGGAGCACGATAATCCGGCTAAGACTTTGATTAATAAATAATCAGGAATGTTGAGGTATGCTTATGCCGCTGAAAGCGATCATCTTTGATATGGACGGAGTCCTGATAGACAGCGAGCCGATCTATTCCGGCCTGTTCGAGCAATTTTTTGAGTCCCTCGGAATCAAAGCCGACGAAGCCGAACGGGCTGAGTTCGCCGGAATCAATGTGAAAGACGCATCCGAAAGGATCAAGAGGTTCCACCCGTCTCTAAACAAAACGGCCGCCGAAATTGAAGAAAGCCTCCATCAGGTCTATTGCGAAAGCTTTCAAAACCTTCCGCCTGAGTTTCCCCTGATCGACGGCGTTTTATTCTGGATTCGGGAATTTCGGCGCGCCGGACTGAAAATTGCCGTCGCAACCTCCACATATAGCGATATTGCGCGTTCCATCATCGGGCATTTCGGGCTTTTTCCTTATCTTGACGCGCTTGCGACGGGCGGCGAGGTCGCAAAGGGGAAGCCCGCGCCGGACATCTATCGGCTTGCTGCGTCCCGTCTCGGCGTTTCACCCGATGAATGCCTCGCGATCGAGGATTCCTTAAACGGAATTCTTTCGGCAAAAGCAGCTTCGATGCGCTGCTACGCTTTTTCCGGAACCGATACCTTTCACACGGACTATTCCCGCGCCGACTTCGTCTTTTCGCGTTACGACCGGGAAACGCTCCAGAAGATCCTTTCTTTAATTTGACCTTCATCCGGAGATGATGACATTGTTAAGCGATTACACCGTAAAAATCATCGGGAAGGAGGACGTCCTCCCCATCAGGCGCCTCGTCCTCAGAAATGGGCAGCCGTTTCCCCCGTGCGTTTTCCCGGGCGACGAGCTTGCGACCTCGTTCCATTTGGGAGGCTTCCAGAGTGGTCGCCTGATCTGTATCGGCTCCTTTTTTCAGCGCTCCAATGAAAAGCTCCGCGGGCTCCGGCAATACCAGCTCCGGGGAATGGCGACCCTGAAGGAATTCCAGGGTAACCGGGCGGGGTCGATACTGATCCGGGAGGCTGAGCGGATTATAAAGGAGCGCGGCGCCGACTTATGGTGGTGCAATGCAAGGGTTTCGGCCGCGGGATATTATGAGAAGCTCGGCCTCGAGGCGCTCGATGAGGTGTTTATGATCGAGGGCGTCGGACCGCATAAGGTCATGTATCGGGAGTTATAAAAAACCTGCCTTATGCTTAAGAGGCTGTGCCCGCCGCTTTTTCTGTACGTCACATCTGATTGATTTTCATATCGCCGGCGCGGACCAGGCCCGCTTTGCGCATCGCCCGGTCAAACAGAAGCGTCAGAACCGCCGGGGCAGCAAAATGGAGCAAAACGATCTTGAAGAGCACGGCGCCCGGCGCGCTGTCCTTTACCATTGCGGCGTAAGTCGTCAGCTGGCCGACAAGACCGCTTGTCCCCATACCCGCTCCGGCGGCGACATTCGTCATATGGAACACGGTGGTCGAAAACGGCCCCAGAACAGCCGCCGCGAGCGTCGGCGCGATCCATATCTGCGGCCGCCGCATGATGTTCGGGACCTGGAGCATCGACGTGCCGAGCCCCTGCGACAAAAGCCCCGATAACCCGTTGTCCTTAAAGCTTGAGACTGCAAAGCCGATCATCTGCGCGCAGCAGCCGACCGTTGCGGCGCCCGCGGCAAGGCCGCTTAAATCAAGCATGATGCAAAGGGCCGCGGAGCTGATCGGCAGCGTCAGCACCATGCCGACAATGACCGACACAAGGATGCCCATCGGGATCGGGGAAAGCTCGGTCGCCATATTGACGGTGGAGCCGATCCATGTCATAAAGCTTTGGACATACGGGCCGGCGAAGTTGCCGGCCACTCCCCCCGCCACGATCGTGACAAGCGGGGTGACGACGATATCGAGCGGCGTTCTTTTCGAGACCAGCTGCCCGAGCTCCGCGCCGACCACGGCCGAAATAAATGCCCCCACCGGCCCGCCTGCGGCATACCCCGCCGCACCGCAGCCGGCGCATGAAAAAATGACAAGGGCGTTTGCCCTTAAACCCCATGCAATTGCGACCGCGATCGCCGACCCGACGACAGGCGACGACGCCTTAAGCGCTTCGGTAACGGATGATAAAAAAGAAAGACCGGGAATTTTTGAAAGCTGGGACAGAATCAGTCCGATAATCAGCGAGGAAAACAGTCCAAGCGCCATCGCGCCCATCGCATCGATCAGATAGCGCTTGTAAATCTTCCTTAAAATCCCTTCGTCTTCCGCTTTTTGAACCATAACATTTGACCCCCCGTTTTAAAAACGATAATTCCGTTTTTATCCAATCCATTTGCCGTTATATTACCACGTTGGAGATAGGCTGGCAAATGGAAAATGATCCGACTGAAAAAATAATTCAAATGACTTTACACAAGCCTGAGCAGCTATTAAAATAATAGTATTGCAGCATATAAGGAGATTTGCCATGAAACTGTCCTTTACCAAAATGCACGGCCTCGGCAACGATTATATATATTTTAACTGCCTTCATAGGGAGCCCGAAAATCCGGGCGAGCTCTCGGTAGCCTTAAGCGACCGGCATTTCGGCGTGGGCGGCGACGGCATCGTTTTGATTCTGCCGTCGAATGTAGCCGATTACCGCATGAGGATGTTCAACGCCGACGGCTCCGAGGGTAAAATGTGCGGCAACGCGATCCGATGTGTCGGCAAATACCTCTTTGACAACGGGATCACGGATAAAACCGAACTTGCGATCGAGACGCTGAGCGGCAACAAACGCTTAAAGCTCGGCGTCGCGGACGGCAGTGTCGAGTCCGTCGAGGTTTCGATGGGAAAGCCCGAGCTTTCGCCGCCTTTGATCCCCGTTTTGTCCGACAGGGAATCCTTTATCAATCAGCCGGTTGCGGTCGGCGGCAGGGAATATCTTGTGACCGCCGTCTCGATGGGCAATCCGCACGCGGTCATATTCATGAGCGGGATCGATTCGCTCGACCTTCAGACCATCGGGCCGAAATTCGAGCACCATCCGCTTTTCCCCGAACGGGTCAATACCGAGTTTGTCGAGGTGCTGGGCGACGATCATATCAAAATGCGCGTCTTCGAGCGCGGATCGGGAGAGACGCTCGCCTGCGGGACGGGCGCCTGCGCCTCTGTGGTCGCCTCGGTATTAAATCACAGGTGCGAAAAAAATCGCGAAATCACCGTGACTCTCCTGGGCGGAGAGCTTAAAATCACCTGGATGCCGGACGACACCGTGCTGATGAAGGGTCCCGCGACAAAGGTCTTTGACGGCGTTATTGATTGCTTTTGATCTCTCCGGACACGTTATTTTATAGATACGAATCATAAACTTAAGCCGGGAAGTTCGGCAGATTGGATGAGCACTATGGCAAAAATGAATGAAAACTACCTGGATTTGAAGGAAAGCTATCTTTTTTCCGAGACCGCTGCAAGGATCAAGGCATTTGCGGAACAGCACCCGGAAAAAAAGGTCATCCGGATGGGGATCGGCGACGTGACGCTTCCGCTTTCACTTGCGGTCGTCGAGGCGATGAAGGTCGCCTGCGGCGAGATGGGCCAGCTTTCCACCTTCCGGGGCTACGGCCCGGAGCAGGGCTATGAATTTTTGCGTCTCGCCGTCTCCGAACACTACAGCCATCGCCGGGTCTTCCTTGACACCAGCGAAATCTTTATCAGCGACGGCGCAAAAAGCGACATCGGGAATATCACCGATATTTTCTCAAATGAAAACATTGTCATGATTCCCGATCCCGTCTATCCCGTCTATGTCGATTCGAACATGATGCTTAACAGGCACATCGAATACTTAGACGCAAACGCGCAAAACGGCTTCCTGCCGCTTCCGGACGGGCGGCACGCCGACATCGTCTATCTCTGCTCTCCAAACAATCCGACCGGCGCCGTATATTCGAAGGAGCAGCTTTCACATTGGGTGTCCTACGCGCTCGAACATAATGCCGTGCTTCTTTTCGACGCCGCGTACGAATGCTTTATCCGGGACGAATCGCTCCCCCGTTCAATTTATGAAATCCCCGGCGCGGAGAAATGCGCGATAGAGTTTTGCAGCTTTTCAAAAACCGCCGGCTTTACCGGAACCCGGTGCGGTTACACCGTGGTCCCGAAAGCCCTGACGAGGAAATCGTCCGCCGGCGAGGATATCTCGCTCAACAAGCTTTGGAACCGGCGCCAGACGACAAAGTTTAACGGGGTTTCTTACATCGTGCAGCGCGGGGCGGCCGCCGTATTTTCCGACGAAGGCCAGTCCCAGGTGAAAAAATCCATCGATTATTACCTCGAAAACGCCAGAATCATCGGCGACGCAATGGTGAAATGCGGCATTCGCTTCTGGGGCGGCACGAATTCCCCCTATATCTGGCTTTCCTGCCCGAACGGGATGCCCTCCTGGGATTTCTTCGATTACCTTCTTGCAAACGCCGCCGTTGCGGGGACGCCGGGCGCGGGCTTCGGCAAAAACGGTGAGGGCTTTTTCCGCCTGACCGCCTTCTCAACGAGGGAAAACACCATTGAGGCGATGGACCGCTTTGTAAAGCTTTTCGGCAAGGCGTGACTGACAGCGCGCCGATTTTACCATGACACACCGTCAAAAACATAAGCAAACGGGAGCGAGGGCGCATTGCTTTCGCTCTTTTTTTGTTTAGGGCGGTGCGGGGCCGGAAGATACATAGCGGCTTTGTTTTATGCCGCCCGGCCGCTTTACATAAAAAACTCCATATTTTCCCGAAAACCGCGTTTTTTTCCTAAAATATTCGGAACAAGCCTGCTTCCCCATCCGTCAATAACTAGATAGTGTTTCCCTTTATATTTCCATTTTACCGGAAGAGTTTCCCAGCGCGTATCTTCCGGTTTTGGCTTTGAATGAGGCGAATCGAATGTTATAATTAATTTACATAATTTTTCCGTATCTATGTTTGCCCCGGTTTTATCTATTTACATCTCTAGGAGGGAAATATGCATTCGCTCATCAAAACCAGACGTTTCACGGCCGCTTTTTTAACAGCAATCTTTGTTCTTTCCACTTCCCTTTCCGCCTACGCGACCCTGGGAAACCCGCTTTACGGCACCTCGCTCGCCCTTTCGGGCAATTCCGACTTCGAAACCTACACCGCCTACCACGAGACATATGGAATTGAAAACGCCTTTGTCCTTGCGTACCGGCCGGGCGGCACCGTATCTCCGGTTGTCGCCTACGGTTCAAAGCTCTACGGGCGTTCGGACATAAAAGAAGTCACCTCATACATAAAAAGTACCGGGAAAACAGCCGTCGGCGGGATCAACGGCGACTTTTTCGTACTTTCATCCGGCGTTCCGATCGGCCTTGTCGTTACGGAGGGTGTTCTTCGATCCTCCGACGCATGGCAAAACGCAATCGGATTTTTGCCGGACGGCTCCGCCTTCATCGGACCACCCCGCCTTTCGATGAGCGTCGCGTCAACCGCGACGGGCGTTTCCATCCCGGTCATGTACATCAATAAAGAGCGTACAAGCGCCGGCGTCTATCTTCTGACCGAAGATTTTTCCTCCCAGACCCATATCTCAACAAAAGGGGTCAACGTCGTTTTGCAGAAAACGGAGGACAAGCCGGTAAAAATCGGGGATACCATGATGCTTACCGTTGTCAGCGTTTCGGAAGCCTCCGCCTCCACCGCGATTTCTCCCGGACAAATGGTGCTGACGGTGGATGCCAAGGGACCCGCCGAGCGCGTCGCCGAGCTCAAAGCCCTTAAGCCCGGAGAAGAAGTAAAGCTGAGCGTCAACCCGACGGAAGACGCGCGCTGGAGGGATATTGTCTACGGCATCGGCGGGGGCGACATACTGGTGCAGAACGGAACCGTTTCCAGCAATTTAAAAACCGATTTAAATCCGCATACGGCGGTCGGCATCAAGGAGGACGGCACGGTTTTGTTCTTTGCGGTCGACGGGCGCCAGACGGGCTATTCGGGTGGGCTCTCCCTGCCGCAGCTGGCCCGCCACATGGCGGACCTCGGATGTGTCTGGGCGATCAACCTCGACGGCGGCGGGTCCACGACGACCGGGGTCGTCTATCCGGGCGATTCTTCCCTGTCGGTCGCTAATTCGCCGTCGGACGGGTCCCTGCGCAAATGCGCGAACTTTATTATGCTTGTCAACACGGCGGCGCCGACGAATACCCCCGCACGGCTTTACATTTACCCCTATGATATCGCAATGCTTGCCGGCGCGTCCGTGCCGATCGATATAAAAGCGGTGGATTCGGAATACTACCCGGCCGCCCTTCCGGACGGCATCGGTTACAGCGTCTCGGATAACGCCGGTCATGTCGAAGACGGACGTTTTTTCGCCGCGGAAACCGCCGCAAGCGGACAGATTTCGGCATATGCCACATCCATCGAAGCGGGCACCGCTAAAGTCCAGGTGCTGGAAAATATCGACGACCTTGCGATCCATCTTTCCGGCCGCTCGGACAACCTTTCCTCGCTGTCGCTGAAACCGGAGGAGTCGGTCGACCTTGACGTCACGGCGTATTACAGCCGGCGCAAGCTGATAAGCGACGACAGCCTGTTTGCCTTTTCCGTGACGGGTGGAATCGGAACGATCGATGAGACGGGTAAATTTACGGCCAGCGCCACAATCGGCTCGTCCGGCGTCATAAGGGTATCCTATAAAAACGGATATTATGAAGAGATCCCCGTCACGGTGGGCGTCGCCCCCGAGCTTGTCGGTAACTTTGATACGGCCGGCAGCTGGGCCCTTGACAGCGCGATTGCGGTGGGCTGCGGCTCGGTTTCAACCACAACCGACTACGCCCTTGTGAAGTACGGGACCGGGGCTTTGTCCATAAACTACAACTTTGCCGCGGCAACGGAACCCTTGAGCAGCATCCGCATCGTCCCCTCAAGCGGCGCCGTCACCTTAAACGGAAAGCCGAATTACCTCAATCTCTGGGTCTACGGCGATGGGTCCGGAAACACTCTGTCGCTGCAAACCACGGATTCAAAAGGGAATATCCTCCCGTCCTCGACAAGCTATGTGCTCGACTTTACAGGCTACCGCCAGCTGTCCTTCCCCCTGCCGTCCGGCTCTGAAAAGCTGTCCGGCATCATCCTGACCGCGGCAGGCGGCGCAAAGCCTTCCGGCGCAATCTATCTCGACCACATGATTGCGAGCTTCGACACGGCGTTTTCGGATATCGCGGCGCCTGTCGTCGAAATCACCTCTTTCCCCGGCTCGGGCGACAACACCTCAACGATTGCCGCGACCGTATCCGATACCGGCGGGCTGTCCTTGAAGAGCCTTTCGTTAAGCCTCGAGCTCGACGGCGAACCGATTGAATTTAACTTTGATCAGGTCACCGGCGCACTGACCGCCGATCTGCCCGATCTTGAGGCGGGCATGCACCGCGCGACTCTGAAAGCAACGGACATTTCCGGCAATTACTCAATTACTTCTATTGCGTTTACAATCGGAGAAATACCGGAAACCTCGTTTGCCGACATGAAAGGGCATTGGTCGTCCCCCTATGTGGACTTTTTATCGGTTAAGAAGATTATCACTGGGGAACTCAAAGGCGACAGCTATTATTACTCGCCGGAGCGAAACACGACCCGTCTTGAAATGGCCGTTATGATTGCAAAGTATATGGGCTATGACGTCAATGCCTACGTAGATACCGCGCTGCCCTTCAGTGACCTTGACCAGATCCCCGGCTGGGCGCTCCCCTATGTCAAGGCGGTCTACAAGGAAGGCCTCATGCTCGGCAAAACGTCAAACGGAAAGATAGCCTTCACTCCCTCCGCAAACATCACGAGAATGGAGGCGATGACAATTCTGGGCCGCACCCTGCCGCAGGGCTGCGCACAAATCGACACCTCCTTCGCGGACGCATCCCAAATCGCCTCCTGGGCGAAGCCCTATATTGAAAACCTGGCTTCTCTCGGGATCATCGCGGGCTACCCCGACGGATCGATCCGCCCGACCAACAACATCAAACGTTCGGAGATCGCGTCGATGCTGTTCAAGCTCTATTAAGATCGTTATATGACAGAAGGGGTGTAGCAAAACGAAAATTTGCTACACCCCCGCTTTATGCTCTGAAACCACTTGTAACAAGAGAAAACAGCCGATGAAATCCCAAAAAAACCGTCCTTATGTGGAAGAATATTCTGTTTTGCTGTTGTTAAGCCGTTAGTTTTGGGATTGACCCGAGCCGTTCAAAACCGGGCGGATCGTTTTCACTTAAGTTGTACCGGAAGACGGGGTAACACATTTGTTATGATTTCCCCTCCGAATGTGCAACGCGAATGATCCCTTTAATGTCTTCCTTTAGCTTATCCGACGCATACTGCGATAGTCTCCACGCATGTCCCTGATCAACGCCTTTTTTAAGTCCCTCCTTAAGATGCTCGATATACTGGCAGCGAACCTGTGTGCCGAAATTGATTTTTGCCACACCCGCCTGAATAGAACGCTCAATCAAAGCATCGTCCATTCCTGTACATCCGTGAAGCACAAACGGAATGTCTGTAAACGAACGACAGTTCTCCAAAACATCGACATGGATTTCAACCGGCCCTTTATAGAATCCATGCGCGTTCCCAATGCCGATTGCCAGTGAATCTGGGCAGCACAGATTAAGATACTCTTTTACCAATTCAGGCTTCGCAACGTTTGCTTTGCCCATGATTTCCCCTTGGTCCGTTAATCTGCTAAGTTGGCCTATTTCCGCTTCCACCGGAATATCGACGGCATGGCAAGCGTTAATAACCTGGCTTGTTTTTGCCGCGTTTTCCTCCAGGGTAAGCATCGAGCCGTCATACATGATGGACGTAAACCCGAAAAGAAGCATCTGTATACAGTGATCAAAGCAATCGCCGTGGTCTAGGTGGACGGCAACCGGTACGCTCACCTGCTTTGCCATCCATTTTGCCGTCTCCGCGAACCATTCATGACCGGAATATGCACCGGTATTCATATAATGAGCCAAAATAACGGGAGATTGAAGCTCCTCCGCCGCAAGGCAGATTGCTCTGATAATATCATATGTTCCGCCCTGTGTATTTATCGCCGGAACCGCATACCTGCCTTTGTACGCTTTCTGAAGCATTTCTTTCGCTGTTACGAGCATAATTGCCACCCCACTCTCATTTTGTGATCTCTACAATTACCTTTAAATAATTTCCGGAATTCAGGACCATATCCTGCATGGTTTCATCCGTGTCTTCAAGGTTAACAACCTTTGTAATCAGTTTTTCTATTGGGAACCTGTCTTCTTTCAGAATACGTATAGCCTCCGGGAATTTCCCGCAGGAATTCCGCGAGGTGTAAATATCGAGTTCCTTCTGCATGCATCTCACCGTATTGATTGTTACCGAGTTATGAGACCACCCAACCAATACGATCCTTCCCCCATAGCAGACGTAATCATGCATGGAAGCGAGTATGGGAGGAGCTCCCGTGCAGTCAATCATAACGTCCGGCATTTTCCCGCACGTAACTTTGCGGAGGTATTCGGAAACTTCGCCATTTTTTGAATTGTATGTATATGGCATTCCCAATTTATTTGCGGCATAGCCCAACCGTTCCTCGACGATATCTATCAGAATCGGGGTCGCTTTATAGCTGCGGCAGGCAAATGCGGCCATAAGCCCGATCGTACCGACGCCGAAGATCACAACATATTCGCCTTCGGAAACATGAGCCCGCGCCGCACCGTGGAGGCCGATCGTCAGCGGCTCAACCAGCGCCGCACGGCGAAAATCGAGGCTATCGGGAAGTTTGTGAATGAGATCAACCGGATGCAAAAAATATTCCGACATCATGCCGTCCTTATGAACGCCGCAGACATGAATATCCACACAATTGTTATAACGTCCAATCCTGCACATATGGCACGTATGATCGGGAATATAGGGCTCAAGTGCGACACGGTCGCCGACCTTCAGCCCCCTGTCATTTTTCCCGATTTCCGTTATGATGCCTACTCCTTCATGTCCCAATCCGTGAATCGGATACCTTACCGTCGGGTTCGTTCCCATATATGCCGTGAGGTCGCTTCCGCAGATACCGCACATGGCCATTTTTACGACGGCATTCCCCCTTGTCAGAACGGGAACAGGCAAATCCTCCATGACAAGCTCTTTTGCGCCTGTGATTGATAAAGCTTTCATTTTTTCCTCCAAATATCAAAAACAGCTGACTTTATTCTGTGTACCCGATTTTGCGGCAGCGAACACTCCATTCGCCGACCTAGACCTGTTTCGGCCATTCGGCTTTATATTCTGGTGGCTTGTACCAAAGGAAAGACAGCGGTAACCTTATCCGTTCAGAAACGACAAATCTTTTCCGGCAGGGGATCGGTGGTCCAAGCTAATTTATTGCTTAAACGTATCAACATTTCAGTTTTAATTTCAGCATATGCCGGGTCGCTAAACAAATTATAGGTTTCATGGGGGTCTGTACTTAAATCATACAATTCGCCTTCGGAGCTTCCATGGCAGAGAGATAACTTATAATTACCACTGCGTATCATAGTGCTGAAATTGTGCCTTGGATCCGAAAAAGTGCAGCAGAGAGAGTTATAATATTCGGTGAAAGTATCTTCCGGAGGGATTTCACTTCCATTCACCAGTTCTTTCCACAGGGATGTAGTCTGCATACCGACTTCAGGCACAATTCCCGCAGCCTCCAGAAGCGTGGGGGCAATATGCATTAATTCCATGTTTGCTGAACAGCGTTTTGGAGCAAGCAATTTCGGGTAATGAACGATCAGCGGAACATGAACGGCCCCCTCATACAGGCTCATCGCCTTATAATATAGACCGTGGTCTCCCAACATTTCGCCATGATCCGACATATAGACGATAATCGTATTGTCATATTCTCCGGTTACCTTAAGATGTTCCACTAAACGGCCAACCTGAGCGTCGATAAGATCGACCATGGCCCAATAAGCGGCTTTGATATAACGGTGCTCTTGATCGGTGAGCTCCTCGGCCCTAAGTTCTTTAATGTTCGGATTTCTGTCCTGATCACAGTATTTATGGAGCTCCGTCTGATAAGCCGGTTTGTTTTTCAGTTCTCCCTCGACGTAATTGGGCAGCGGGATGCTGTCAATATCATCGAGATATCGCTTGAGGTATTTTTCAGGGGGATCGAACGGGCAATGCGGATCAAAAAAGTTAATGGAAAACAGCCATGGCATATCGAATTTGTTGCAGTAGTCTATATAAGAGATTGCCCGGTCAACGCACCATGTCGTCTGATGATATTCCTCGGGCATCCCCAATTCAATCCAGCGGCAGTCTGCGAAGTCGTCTGTTTTGTATTTGACCCCTTTCTCGGTCAGCCATTGCTGATACTGATTCGCAGGATGTTTCGGCGCGTGGCCGTGCGACCAGAAAAAGACATCATACCCGTCGTCGATGCGATTTTCGGATTGTCTGAAGCGATACGGAGCCGCAGGATTCAGATGCAGCTTTCCGGACAGACCGCACGTATAACCCGCATCATGAAGAATCTTTGGGATCAAGCGCTCCGAAGCATGAATAGGCTGGCCGTTCTGGCGGCAACCGGTAACATGCGGGTAACGGCCCGTCAGAAAACTGGAACGGCTGGGCGAGCACACTGGATTCTGTGCATAGCAATTTTCAAATAACACACCCTCCTCTGCGAGCCGGTCTATATTGGGCGTATTTACATACTGATTGCCATAGCAGCCCAAAGTGTCAAAGCGCTGTTGATCGGAGCAGATCCAGAGTATGTTTGGTCTGTTTTTCTGCATGAGAAAACCTCCTAGTTTCATTTCCCACTCGGATTATGTCGTATAACGGTTCCGTCAGGACCTGAAAGCCGATCCCGACTTTCATTAAAAACAGATATGGTTTAATAAAATCCTTTTTTACGGGATATCAGTTTACGTGCATTTTTTGTCACGGCGCTTTGCAATAAGCCGCTTTAGCGTCGGATAGAACAGCGAAAGAATGGCCACGATAAGGATGCAGCACGATATCGGTCTTGTAAAGAAAATCGAATAGCCGCCCTTCGATAAAATAAGCGAGCGTCTTAAATTCTGCTCCAAGGTTGCCCCGAGGACGAGAGCGATCACGAGCGGCGGCGTAGGGAAATTCAGTCTGCGCAGGTAGAAGCCGACCAGACCGAATATCAGCATCAGGAGGACATTAAATAAATTATTCGCTATAGCAAACGCTCCGACAAAACAAAGCACTACAATGCAGGGGAGCAATATTACTTCCGGAATACGGGTAACGCTCACAAAAGCGCGGCTAAAGACCCAGCCTTCGATCAGCATGATTATATTAATCAGAAACAGCCCGCCCATGATTGCGTAAACCCAGACTCTATCTTCCGTAAAGAGCGCTGCCCCGGGAGTGATGCCCTGCATTGTGAGAGCCCCCAAAAGGACGGCAGCGCTGGCATCGCCTGGAATCCCCAATGTCAGCATCGGGATAAGAGTAGCCGCACTTACGGCGTTGTTTCCAGTTTCCGGAGCGATTACGCCCTCTTCAGACCCTTTTCCGAACTCTTCGGGATGCTTTGAAGAACGTTTTGCCTGATCGTAACTAAGCATCGCTGCAAGGGCTCCGCCCGTTCCCGGAATGGCGCCGATAATGATACCGATGACCGACGACTTTATTATTAACTTCCTGCGCCTCAGTATGTCGCGTATTTTTATGGTTGCTTTCCTGTACTCCATAGTCGTTTCTTTGATCTCGGCATTTGAAAATCTATTCCTCGTTTTGTCAAGCACCTCGGACATGGCAAAAACGCCAAGCATAACGACAATGCTGTTGATGCCCGACAATAAATTCAGGTTACCGAACATAAATCTCTGCGTTCCGTCGATAATATCGATGCCGACGGTGGAAATCAATAATCCCAGCGCCGCCATAATAATGCCCTTGAGGGCGTCGTCTCCGCAGATACCGATTACGGTGGACATGCCGAAAATACACAGCGCAAAAAATTCCGGGGAAGCGAAATTAAGCGCGACCTTTGCAATCAAAGGAGCAAAAAATAACAACGCGACCGCGCTTAAAAGCCCGCCGCAGGTTGACCCGATCAAAGCGCAGCGCAATGCGTCTCCTGCGCGGCCGTTCTTTGCCATCGGGTATCCGTCGATCATGGTAGCGCAGGCTGCCGGCGTACCCGGCGTATT
Source organism: Clostridiales bacterium UBA6114 (assembly GCA_002423435.1). Taxonomy (GTDB): domain Bacteria; phylum Bacillota; class Clostridia; order Oscillospirales; family Butyricicoccaceae; genus UBA6114. The sequence continues at coordinate 2,556 of DIWE01000032.1, read as the reverse complement.
GATGAGGATCGCGGATATGGAGCCTCCAAACAGCCCTCCGCAACTTGCGCCCAAAAGCAGATACATACCCGTTACTGAGTCCATGCCGAATGTAAACGGCAGCAATACCGTGATTGCAAGAATCGTGTTGAGCCCGGGTAAAGCGCCTATCATAATACCGACCGACACGCCGACACTCATTATCAGAATGTTGATCGGCAATATCATATTACTAAATATTTCCCAAAACATAACATCACCTCTGTTATGGTAGCCAAATCAGCAGAACATACCTGAATATGGCATAAATAATGCCAGAGAACATGTATACGTATAAATAATATTGCCATTTTCTGCATTTCAGTGCTATCAACAATACCGGCACCGCTATCAGCGTGGAAATGATAAAGCCAAATTTAGAAAACAAAAAATAGTATCCCAGAATAATTGCAAAGATCACAACCGGCATAATATAGACCAGGAAGTTGATGGAGGCGGGTTTCTCAGAAACATCTGTCTTATTCCGCTTGCTGCGCTCTATTAAAAGACGCGAGACGGAACGTATTATGCCAAGCAATCCGACTAATATAATTACGGCAGCAATGAGTTTCGGAAAAGATCTTGAGTCAAATGCGGCGCCCGTATCCCACGAAAGTACCCTGATATAACCGGGGATCAGCCATATGTACAGCAATATGCCGAATGTAGAAAACAGAGACATAGCGGTCAAATCCTGTAAATCCTTATTTTTCATAACGGCTCCTTTTCAGCGATTGTAAAAAGCCTGCCAATCAAGCGCTTTATTCTGTGCTGAATTGGCAGGCATCATCTAACCATGCTTTACAGGCATCATTTACTTACAGCCATTCCGAGTTGCTCAAACAGGATGTAGTACAGATCATGCGCATTGTTCAGAAGCCCGGTGATCTCATCCTCGGAATAGGTACGGACCTCGCCATAACCGGAGGTGTTCAGCCACTCTTTATATTCGTCCGACTGAATTGTATCGTTCAGTTGCTGCTTAATCCATTCGACGACATCATCCGGAGTATCTTTGCGAATAGAAATCCATTTGAGGCCGACAAACGAATCCATGCCGTCTACAGAGGCTTCGGAAATGCACGGTACGTCGGAAAGGGCCTCTGCCAGACCTTCGGGGGCTTCATTCGCGACCAGATAGATCGCTCGCATTTCACCCGCTTCGATGTGGCTTACGCAGTCGGTCGGGTCAAGAATCGCCCAATTGATTTCCCCGTTTAGCAATGCAGTCATGACCTCAGCGGAGCCGTTATATGCTATAAACTTGCCCGCGGTGCTGTTGAGCTGCGGCAAAAAGTAAAGGGATGCCAGATATCCGAGTCCGCCTATGCCCGCCGCATGCGAATAATAGAAAGTATCTCCGGACGTGATATAGTTGATCCAGTCTTCCGGGGTCTTGATATCCGATTTGGCGCTGACGCAAATCGCCATCGTCAGAGGAGGGGCTATCATGGCAATGTGGCGAAAATCGTCAAGGCTGTATGTGACCTCGGTGGTACACGAGGCAAGGAGAAGGCCGGCGTTTGCGCAGGTCAAAAGCGTGCAGCCGTCGGCTTTGCGATTGGCTGCCTCTGCGGTTCCGAGGGTCTGAGTGGCGCCGGGGATGTTCTCAACTACGATGTTGCCGCCCAGATCAATGAAATTGCTGAGAGACCTCGTGATCAGATCGTTCTGGGCTCCTGCAGCCGCGGGAACGATCCATGAAATCGTGGTTCCAGGATAGCCGGAGGGCTTGTTTGATTCGCTGCTGGGTTTGCTTGACTCATCGGGAGCTGCTGTATTATCAGATGCACTGGGCTGGCTGGGTTTCGTCTGCGCTGTGCACGCGACCATGGCGAATACGAGCAACACTGACAAAGCAATCGACACAAACTTTTTCATTTTTTTCCTCCTCAATTCTATAAATTCTTATTCCTTGCACTTCAGCTTGTATTTAAAATGATAAAACTATGCTTTATAAATTGCAAAGGTTTAATACGCAAACGATACACAACATGCCTGTCCGGATACCTGTTCCGTCACAAGCGGAAACCACGCCGCAAGATCAATATGGACAAACATGCTTTGATTTTAAGAAAATGGGCAATGCATATTCTTTTATGTCCTTAACTTTGAAAATTTGGGAAAAACAGATGATTTTTAGCCGTTTCATGATTTCATATGCTTTTCGCTTTCATTTTCTTTCAGCAGAATTAGCAACCCTGGGATGCAAACGATTGCGCGGAAATAACGCTTATATGGTTGACTCGGAAACTTGCCAAGCATTTATTTGCTTTACAAAAGAGGTTTTGACGGAAATCCTCCTGGTGGCGATGGGCTACAACATCAACAAGCTGCACAGTAAGATTCAGCGAAACCGTACCGGAAGACAGTTATTCGAAGAATTGACGGCTTAACAACAGCAAAAAGCAGAATATTCTTCCACATAAGGGCGGTTTTTCGGGCCGGCCTTTGGGATTTCATCGGCTGTTTTCCCTTGTTACAAGTGGTTTCAGAGTATAAAACGGGGGTGCAGCAAATTTTCGTTTTGCTACACCC
>DIWE01000024.1 GCA_002423435.1 Clostridiales bacterium UBA6114 | reverse complement strand
CTTATAGCGTACCAAACTGGAATTTGAATATAGTGAAGAGGGAGGCTTATGCAAATAATTGATTGGTTATTAGAGGGTGATATCGTTATTCAGCATTTGACGAATAAGTATTTGCTGGATCGTTCCTTTAACCACAACAATGAAGGCTATATCGCTAAGTATCTGGATTTATATGATACTGTCGAGCAAGAGTGGGGCGGCAGTATCTATTCTCGCAAATGGATATCAAGTACATACACATTGTTGGAGTTAAAGTATATGGAGGTTCATTATGATCATCCATACTATCAGGATGCCACGAAAAAAGTGCTAAATGGTCTTTGGGATAACCACGGCAAAATTTCTAAAACCAGATATCAGGATATGTGTATGTCCTCAATGGTGTTGAGCCTTGTTTGCTATGGAAAAATCAATGATTCTAAGACAAATGAAATTGTTGATTATATTCTGGCGCATCAAATGGACGATGGCGGCTGGAATTGTGCCTGGGATTCGGTGCATAACCGCTCTGCTGTGGGTTCCGTGCATACAACTATTTCTGTGTTGGAAGCATTTACTGATTACGAAAAATATGGATATTCTTACCGCTTGTCCGAAATTAAGCAACAGATTGCTTTAGGACAGGAATATCTATTGAGTCGGCAACTGTTCAAATCGTTGAAGACCGGCAAGGTCATCCATTCGGATATGACTAGCTTTCATTATCCCTGTCGTTGGAAATATGACTGTTTTCGGGCATTGGAGTATTTTGTACATATTGAACATCCATATGACAACCGAATGCAGGATGCGTTGAATTTGGTGAAAACTGCTTTGAAAAAGGGTTACATCAACAGAGGAAAGAGTTATTCAGGCAAAATTCATTTCCCTCTTGAATCAGGCGTAAAAGGAAGGTTTAATACATATAGAGGATTGCTTATCCTAAAGCATTATAATAATAAAGCTTACCAAGAGGTTATTCAGGCAGATTTCATATACAAATAGACGGGCAAATTCCGATTTGTAACTTCCTGTTATAAATAATTGGAAGCATTCAAATCGAATTTGAGTTGCCAATAGTTTTTAGAATCCGACTGGTAAATCGGAGCATGGGATATTTGTGAAAAGAGTTTTTCATGAAAGTACAGAGCTGGCCTATCATGCAATTATATTGGCTATTCTTAATTCCGGCTATCGCATTAGCAATTTTTGCGGATAAGATAGATAAAGCTGCAAACGCAAATAAAAAGTTGAAGAAGTGGCTTATTGCTGTTTGCGTTATTTTAGCATTGGTAAGTATTGTGCTGATAGTGAAATCTGTGGGGCCTATTTCATAAGATTATGAGCATGCTCCCCATCAAATTTCAAGTTATAGGGAGGTCACGAAATGCTCTATAAATATAGAATTAAATCTTGGCTGATAGGCGGATTAGCTGTCCTGCTGCTGGCTGTAATGGCGGTTATTTACCATTTTTCTTTTCCTATTGAAGCCGATTGCAGCAATTTGGAAGAGCGCATAAAGGATTTTTATAATCGGGGATACAGCGTTGAATATTCTCCCACCATAAAAATACATAATTCCGTAACCTTAGGGAACAGCAAATATCTACTGATTGAAATCGACGAGGATTTAGGCAGTGTGGTTTTAGCGCAAAGCGTTACTGGACGATATAAGATCGAAAGGCTTGGTTATGGAAGCGGCAATTTCAGAGAAGAAATTATAGAAAGTGAAGGAAAAAAATATTTACTGTATGGCGGAAGAAATACCAGCTTGGAGATAGCAAGCATTACATTCACTTTAGATGGATTTACTTACGGTTCAGACATTCCTGAAGAAACACGCTTTTTGGTTTATACGGAAATTGACAGCCGTATAGAAGCAAATCATTTGGATTTGGACAGTCTTAGAATTTACAATACTCAAGGAGAAGATATCACCGAGAAGGTGGATTTGAGTGGTGCTGGAATATAGGGGATATAGATGAATTCTAATTTGAACTGGGAGTTGCGCTTATGTCGGGTTTACTAAACTTAGGAAGCCTCATCTTTGGGTTGGCCGCATGGATACTCCCCATTTTAAGTCTCATGCGACAAAATAAGGTTCTTCGCGAAAAATGGGCTATTCTTTCCACAACAAGCGTCGGCGCCTGCGCCCTTTCGCTTTGTCTGCAAATTTTTGAGCTCAACCACCGGATAAAGATACAGGATTGGGCGGCTCTCCTGGATACTTCTCAGGCGGTAGCAGCTGTCTCCGTATTGCTTCTGGCAGTTACAATCATACTGAATGCCGTCGTCTTAAGCGTATTTCAGGGGCATCCAAAAGACTGAAAAACTCCTGCTTTGATATATAACGGATACTAAAGGAGAATATATGTTATACGCAAGCGATTTCAGACAAATTGCCCGCGATTCCTTGCGGGGACGATGGCCGTTGGCGGTCGGCGCCGGGTTCGTTGCCTTTCTTTTGGGCGCGGATATTGCCCAGTTGTGGCACAGCGGCGGAAACGCCGCCAATGACCGTCATATGGCAACCACCCTGGAAAACGGAAGCAGCCCGTTTTCTGCTTTTGTTGAAAATGGGAAATTCGAGATTTCAAACCGCTCGATCGGCGAATTCCTGAACAGGGTCACGTCGTCCGATATCGGTACGGTCTTGCAGCCGCTGCTGACCGCGATCATGATCGTCGTCTTGTCGTACGTCCTTGTGAGAATTTTCATCGGCGGCGCTGCGACTCTTGGCTACGCCAAATTTAATCTGGCAATTGTCGATCGAAAGAATGCCTGTCTTGGCGATCTGCTTTCTCAGTTCGACCGTATCGGGGCAGGCTTCTGCATGCAGTTTCTGCGCGGCCTGTATGTCTTTCTTTGGACTCTTTTGCTGGTCGTTCCGGGTATTATCGCGTCTTTCAGCTATGCCATGACCCCCTATATCATGGCCGAGCATCCGGAGTATGGGGCAAACGAAGCGATCGGGCTTTCAAAAGAATTGATGCGTGGAAACAAATGGCGTTTCTTTTACCTGGAATTCAGTTTTATCGGGTGGTTGCTGCTTAGCGGTCTGACGCTTGGGATCGGATTCCTCTGGCTGATTCCTTATGTGGAAGCGGCAAACGCCGCCTTTTATCGTTCTATCTCCGGGGAAAATCTAGCATATGAGTCGATTCCTGTTCAGATGTAAGGAGAAAACAATGAGCAAAAACAAAGCGACGATAATTGCGGTCCCCCGGTCGTTCGGAGATATCATGCAGGGCTTGGACACGTCGCAGTACTTGCTGCTGGTTGTTTTTAGGAGAGCAATTTTATGAAAATATTAAAATCAACCAGTTTACTATTTGCAGCAGTTTTTGCAGTATCAAGCATATATGGGTTAAAAATAGGTCTGCCACTTTTGTTGTTTTTCTTAGGACTAAAGGAGTTCATAAGTGCAAAAGAATATTATGATAAACAGCAAAAAAAGTTTGCATTTGCATCTTTAGGCGTCGGCATTTTTGTGTGTGTCTGTGCATTCTTTTCCCTAACTAACATAATTTAAGGACATGATTCCAATTTGACAGGTTAATCAGTACATCATATTGGCCGAAGAGAAAAATCTTTTTCCCACTATTATTCCAAAGAAACCGGCAAAATCCCGATGTGAGATTTGCCGGTTTATTTTTGCTTTTTGACAAGCTATAATGAAAATGTGAATATGCGTGACAGAGAATGATAAGAGGTGAATCATTTGGAATGCAAAATACGTGCCTGGAGAATGGAGGACGCGCCATATCTTGCCGAGGCGGTAAATAACAAAAAAATTCAAAACAATTTACGCGACGGGCTGCCGTTCCCTTATACGGCGAAAGATGCAGAAGAATTTATAACGGCAATGCTGGACGCGGATAAAGAAAAAACATATGCATTTGCCATAACCGTTGACGATAGAGCGATTGGAAGCATCGGCGTATTTCGCAGGGAAAACATACATTCCCGAACTGCTGAAATGGGGTATTATCTATCTGAGCCATATTGGGGACTGGGACTGGGAACAAGCGCCGTTAAGCAGGTAAGCCGGCTGATATTTGAAACGACGGATATAATCAGGATTTTTGCGGAACCTTTTTCTTACAATATTGCTTCCTGCCGTGTCCTCGAAAAGTCCGGTTTTTCTTTAGAAGGGGTATTGAAGAAAAACGCCGTTAAAAACGGGATGATAATCGATATGAAATTGTATGCGTTAGTGAAAGAATGATTCATATAGCACGCAGGTTTACAAATTAGAAGGAAGGAATTTCTGAATGTATATCTATGAATATGAGCGAGTCGTCAGTGATATTTCCGGCTGGGGGATGCTTTCCGGTAATAAATACGGAACGGAAGAATACAAACAAATTATTAGCAGGAGGGCAAAGGAAGGTTGGAGATATGTTGGGTTTATTCCTGCCGTACAGCGTGGAACCGGCCATATCGAAGAAATGGATTTGATCTTTGAGCGGGAGGAACAGTAAATTGCAATTTGTCGGCGGAGGGATGGAAAGGCTATGGAAATAAGAAAGAAAACATTTTGGAAAGTACCGCTATTTTGTATCGTTGCAGGTGTGATTGCTTTTAATGCTGTAGTTTTTCTGATAGGTCGATTTGCTATTGTTACGCTTCCAGATGGGACAATTACATCAGATAATACACGAGTGCTTATAATCTATGGAGCCATATTTATTGTGACACTTATAGTTGGCGGCCTGGTTTTTTTCCGGAACATGACTCGAAAAGAGATTTTCTTTTCCGCATCGATTATTGTCGCTATTGGCTTGATAACGAATTTAACTCAATGGGCGTTTAACCTTACAACTGGTCCGGGCGCTGTCTTTTTCATGTATGCGTCTCAAATTTTTGAGTGGAGCAGTTTTGTACCTCAGTTATTGTATCGAGTGAATGAAAATCTTTGGCTTGGTGCATTTATTGGCAGCTTAACACCGTATTTGTTTATCCCGTTTGGCAAAAAAGAGCAAGTATAAATTCCTGCTACAATATTAGTGTCGGGTGAAGCATATCAGCCAGATATGCTGAGGCTGTCGACAAAGTCGACAGCCTTTCGAGTGGGAATCCAATTCCCCCTCGAGGCTCCCCCAGGTGCGGACAAAACACATGTGTTTTGTCCAGTGTGTCCTCCACCGGCGCATGTCCGGTTCCGGACAAATCGAAAGTGAAGGGGTTTCGACCCCTTCACAATCCCCATAAATACTTTGTCTACAGTCTGAGCATATCAGCCAGATATGCTTCATTTCATCTCATGCCTGAGCTGCCAAGGGGCAAGCCCCTTGAATCCCTTGATTTTTGCGGGGAGATATTTTCAGCCCTTGCAACTGGTTCATGAACCTCGCCAGAGGCTATTGACAGTTCAGGTCGAATAGATTAGACTATATGTAAGGTTTAATAAGTTCGACCTGCGGAGGTGCCGACATGAAAACGCCGAAAGTATTTGAAAGTGAATACCGCTTCTGCCTGATACTCTGGGAGCATGAACCCATAAACAGCACGGAACTTGTCAAACTTTGCAAGGAAAAACTCGGCTGGAGCAAGGCTACGACATACACGGTTATTAAACGCCTGTCCGAGCGCGGCGTCGTAAAGAATGAAAACGCCACGGTCACTTCGCTTATCTCAAAAGATGAGGTGCAGGCTTCTGAAATCGACGAGCTTGTGGAAAGGACGTTTGAAGGTTCGCTTCCGGCCTTTGTTGCTTCGTTCACCAAGCGCAAAGACCTGTCGCCCGATGAAGTCGCGGAGATTCGCCGGATGATTGATTCATACGGGGAGGGCTGAAAATGGAAGCTTTGTTTTTAAAACTCCTGAATATGAGCATCACGGCAAGTTGGCTGATCCTCGCCGTGATTGTATTGCGATTCCTTTTGCAGAAAGCGCCAAAGAGCATCCGCTGTTTCCTTTGGGCGCTGGTGGGAATACGCCTGGTTTGTCCATTTTCATGGGAGAGCGTTTTGAGCCTTATCCCAAGCGCGGAAACCGTCAGCCCGGATATTCTTTACTCCGAAGCCCCGACAATACACAGTGGGATAAGCGTTTTGAATCAGACGGTGAATCCTGTCATTTCAGAATCCCTTGCCCCAAATGCCGGGGCAAGCGTCAATCCGATGCAGGCCATCACCTATGCCGCCTCCATTGTCTGGATTATCGGCATGGCTGCGCTGGTGTTGTACAGCGTCATCAGTTACGTCCGTCTGCGCCGCCGTGTTACGGATGCCGTCATTTTGCGGGATAACCTTTGGCAGAGCGAAAAAGTTACTTCTCCATTTGTTCTCGGCCTGCTTCGCCCGCGCATCTACCTGCCCTTCGGCGTGGATGAAGAAAGTTTGACGTACGTCGTCGCCCACGAGAACGCGCATATCAGACGCCGCGACCACTGGATCAAGCCCGGCGGATTCCTGCTGCTGACGGTGTACTGGTTCAATCCGCTGATTTGGCTTTCGTACATCCTGCTTTGCCGGGATGTTGAGCTTGCCTGCGACGAGCGTGTCGTGAAAGAGATGGGATCGGAGGATAAAAAGGCGTATTCGGAAGCGCTGCTCTTATGCAGTATACCGCATCGGATGATTGCCGCCTGCCCGTTGGCCTTTGGCGAAGTGGGCGTCAAGGAACGGATCAAAAACGTGCTGGACTATAAGAAGCCGGCGTTTTGGATCATCGTCGTGGCCTTCGTTTCCTGCGTTGCCGTAGCGGTGTGCTTTCTGACGAATCCGAAGGATGACGGGCTTTATGCACCGGAACCCTTTGGCCACAGCTACAGTGTGGAGGCCGTAGTCTATGACGATCCGGTCTATTCTTTCACCTATACCCCGGATACGGCGCCGCAGTATTGCCTCGCCGCCGATTATGCACTGATGGAAAAAGAGGCCGGAGAGAGCGGTTGGATTTCGCTTGGCGGCTTACAGGAAGAACACCTCTCTCCACTGGTTTTTGACGACTATTTCAGAGAGGCGGACGGTGCCGCCGGGTGGCTTGCGGCTCCTTATGGCCCTGAAAGGCTGCGGCTGGATAATCAGGCGGCGTGGAGCCTGATCACTGAGGATACGCTTTACTATGTACTCCTGCAGAATAACGGCGATGTGTACCTGGCCTATGGTTATAACAATGCAGATGTGGAATATCCCGGTTCCAAAGGTTCCATACGCTGGCTGTTCAAGCTGAGCGTTGCCGATGCAGAAGCATCATCTGAAAACTACACCTTTGTTGAAGCCACCGCCTATATCTCCCAAAGCTGCCTCTACATGAACCCGCTCAGCTCAACGTTTGCAGACGGCGACAGCGGCTGCCGCTATCTGATCGGAGAGGACAGCGCTACGATCATGAGAAAGCAGACCGGCGATATCATCGCCATTTCCTCGCCGGTCGGTTGGGATTGGCAAGAGGTCAGCGGGGAGGAATGGGACGCCCTGTTCCCGCTTGAAATCGGTGCGCCGGACATAAGCGGTTACAGCAAGTCGCTGATCGTGAAATTGTCGAGTCAATACTACCTGTTCAACATGGATGGTGAGCTGTGGTTCGGCGACCGCCACGGCGGCAAGGTCGGCATGTGGAGCGTCTATTCGCTGGTACCGGAAAGCAGCGCAGGCGCCACATGGGAGTACGCGCCGGTACTCAGTTCCCGCGTCCCGGCCTTTCCGTTCCGCTTCAATCTGGAGTACACACGCATCGAAGCCGAATGCACCGGCGGATATCTCATCGGGTTTGACGATTACGACGGTACGGGATATCCGCAGGGCAAAGCCCTGACCGTACCGGCAGGCAGCGCACTCTACTGGTCGCCGACAGCGGCGGACGCCGGCCCGGCCCTCGCTCTGACCGCGCGAATCAGTTTTACCGTTTACAACGGAGACGAGGCGGGTGTCTATACGGGCGCCGTGTCCATCTCCGGAACGACCGGCACGGGGTCTGCCGCAGCCATATACAACGCGGTGCTGTCCGAGGGCGACGACCTGATGCTGATCCGGGCGCCGGATACCGACGGAGCGCTGATTCAGGCGGCGGGAAAGTACGCGACCTCCTCGGTCGGAGGTATCGGCTGGCCGCAGCACTTGGCCGTCGCGCAGGCCGATCTTGACGGCGACGGAGCGAACGAGTCCGTCACCGTAACGAAGAAAGATGATGGCCTCTATGTGTTGAGCGTGCTGAAAGCAAACGGCTTTGAGCTGTGGAGCGAGGAAATGTCAACGGCGCGTACCGGCTGGGATTCCTTGTTCCTCTGCACGCTGGACGGGAAAGACTATCTCTTGCGCTACAATCCTACGATGTCCCATGGCGAATGCTCCTACCGCTATACGCTTCTTACGCTCCAAAATGGACGTGAAAACTTAAAGCAGACCCGCACGGTCGAGTTTGACGTAAACGGCACGAATCTCCTCGATGTGAACGAAATGACCTCTTTTGCCGACGAGGTGAACGCCCTGTTGGAAAAGAGCATCCTGCTGCTCAGAACAGAGGGGGGAATCACCGCGATCGGGCCGTTTGGCGCCGAGGAATATCTGGAAAACTACGCCGTCCTTTTTGCAAGCGGGGCTTCAAACCTGACCGAAGCGGCGATTATCCGCGCCGCGCAGGTTTACGTTCGCGACGGCCGGGACTTCGGCACAATTACGAACTTTGACGCTCCGGGTATTGCGAAAATCGATTCCTCCCGCTTCGCGGGCATGCTGTCGTTTACCACGGGCTACGATGCGGACGGCCCGTTCTACGAGGTGACCTTCGAGACTGCGGATGACGCGATTCTCGGCCCTATCAGCCTTTTTGTCGACAGTCACGGCACGGTGTTCGGTTCCCCCGGACGGGATTGAGATATTCTGAGGTGAAGGACAAATAACGCAGGATGGGAGACGGAGGCTTTATATACCCGCCGCCGCAACTGGAGGATACTATTTTGTATCCTCCAGTTTGCCTATTGAGACAATGTTAGACTTGACTTTTGTGGGCCGATAATATATATTTGTATTAACGGCCCACAAAAAGGAGGTGAACAATGGGCAAAAAGAAGTTAGGTCGTCCAACTGATAATCCCAAAGACATTGTTTTGAAAATCCGTCTTGATAATAATACTTCTGAAAAGCTGGAAGAATGCAGCGAAGAAATGGAACTATCGAAAGCTGAAGTAGTAAGACGGGGGATTAACAAAATGCATGATGACCTCAAAAAATGAAGGAAACGGCGCTCACCTTACGAGTAACACGCCGTTTCCCCAATCCGACAGATGCCCGAAGGCAAATGCGACGCAAATATTATACCATGCGCCGCAGATCCTTTCAAGCAATGTCGGGAACGACTGTGAAAGGAGAATCATATGACGAACAGCGAGCGCATTATCTTAAACGGACTCATCGACTCCCGGCTGGAAATCGCCTGGAAACGGTTGGATGAGAACACGGCATATCAGGAGCAATGCCGTGAGCAGGAAAAAAGCGGCGAAAGAGCCGAGGAGCTGCTGCACAAGCTTACCAAGGACGAGCGTATCGCCATACGCCGCCACTATGAGGGCGAAACGGCCAAAACAAGTTTTGAACTTAATGAAGCCTACATACAGGGCTTGCGGGACTGTGTAAAGACGCTTGCCTTTCTCGGCGCTTTCAGCGCGGAGGCAAGCCTATGAAATCGACCCTGAAATCGCTGTTTGACGATGGAATCTGCCCGTTTGAGGACATCGTGCCAAGAGACCCGCAGTACCGCGCCATCAACCAAAAAATCAGCGGGGAAAAGCGGTATTTCATCGGAAAAATGTCACCGGATGACACCCGGCGGTTTGAGGAGCTGGAAAAGCTGTATTCTGAATCAACTTCCATATATGCCTGCGACTGCTTCATTTATGGTTTCCGGTTGGGTGCGTCACTTATGATCGAGGTACTGATAGACGGGAAATAGCAAAAGGCAGTTCGGGTCAACAGTCGTAAAATTCCTGATCTGGCCATTGAGCAAGGAGAACTGTTCGCTTTGCTGGGCGTAAACAGCGCCGGAAAAACCACCACGAATGCTGTCATGCCTTACGAAACCGACGGCCAATGCGGTGATTTTAGGAAACAGCGTTGTTTCAGACCCAATAAAAGTAAAAGGACAGATAAATGGAAGAGCCGCGCTTTCCGGCAGCTATTCTTCCGTTTTCCCTGATTTATGGTGGGTGATCGGCTACGCAGCTGTCATTATGGCAATCGCCGTTCTTGCATTCAAGAGTAAGATGAACAGCGACAATGTATAGAGATTGCAGGTGCATGCAGACATTTGACTGCATCTGAATTGAGCAATTTGATTAAAGATGCCATGCGGTATCCAATACCCCACAGGATATTCGTCCCGAAATCGAAGATTTCAGGACGAAATACCCCCGGTTTCGCGCACGAATTGCGCGGGCCGGGGTGTTTTTTGAAAAAATGGTCACGCGAAGCGCAACGCATTTTTTCAAAAAAGACGTAAGAACGTACTTTGTCTACAGTCTGCCATGCGGTTAAAACCGCATGGTTTTTTCTGCCACACAGAAAACTGTTGACAAAAATGACTCCTCAGTCATATAATATGACCGTAGAGTCATTTTTGTGACCTGATAGTCATTTGCTGAGGAGATATGAAATGCCAAAGGAAACCTTTTTTCGGCTGCGGGACTGCAAGCGGGAGCGCATCATGCGCGCAGCGATCCATGAGTTTGTTGAAAACGGATTTGCCCGCGCAAAGATAGGAGATATTGCCGATAACGCGGGAGTGGCGAAGGGCAGCATCTACCAGTATTTTGAGGATAAGAAGGAACTGTTTGTCTATTGCGCGGAATGGGGCCTTGAGGTATTCATGAAAAAGCTCGACGAGCGCATGCATATCGGCGATATGGATGTTTTTGAGTATTTTCAGGACTCTGTTTCTAAAGCCGAGGTTTTGAATGAGGAACGGGAGCTTGCCTTGTTCATGCAGGCCATTGCCAGGGAACCGGGGCTCACCGATGCGTCCCTTAAAAACATGTACAACGTGGGGGATATTTATATTAAAAAGCTTTTGCAAAACAGCAAAATGAAGGGCACGGTCCGAAAGGACATCGACGACGACCTGCTTATGGAATATTTTTCTGCCGTTACGGAACGGTTTAAGCAGCGGTGGATGAACAGGTACATTGATTTTACACAGAAGATGACCGAGGAGCAGAGCCGGGCGATGCAAAGAGAACTGTCTCAAATGCTGGAATTATTAAGAAAGGGAATGGGGTGCTGAAATGTTTCTCTCTGTCAAAGATCTGACGAAGAGTTATACAAACGGCTTATTAACACATGTGCTGAAGGGTGTGAGCATGGAGCTTGGGCAGGGGCAGGTCGGTGTGATTCTGGGCCCCTCCGGCTCGGGAAAATCCACGCTGATGAACATCATCGGCGGGGTGGACAGAGCGGACAGCGGCGCGGTCGAGGTAGGCGGCGTCCGCATTACCGATCTCGGCGACGACGCGCTGGTCGAATACCGCCGGGAAAGCGTGGGCTTTGTCTTCCAGTTTTATAATCTGGTGCCGAACCTTACGGTGTCCGAAAATATCGAGGTCGTGTCCAACATCAGCAAAAACCCTTTGGAACTGGATGAAGTGCTTCGGGCCGTCGGGCTTTTTGACAAGAAAAACCGGTTTCCCCGGGAGCTGAGCGGAGGAGAGCAGCAGAGGGTGTCCATCGCCCGGGCCATTATCAAAAACCCAAAACTCCTGCTCTGCGACGAGCCCACCGGCGCGCTGGATTTCGACACCTCGCGGGGAGTGTTGTCGCTGATCCAGGAGGTAAACACTCGGTTCGGCACGACGATCCTGATGATCACCCACAACAGCGCTATCGCCGGAATGGCGCATGCCGTCTTCAGACTGAGAAGCGGCGAGGTGGCGGAAACTGCGCACAATACTGAACTTATCCCGGCGGAAAGGATTGAGTGGTGATGATTCTCAGAAGGAGGATATGGCGTATCCTCATGGAAAACAAGGGCCGTTACATCGGTATTCTGATCCTCATTATTCTGGGCAGCTACACCTTTGTCGTCGCGACAGGAGTTGGGAATAATCTTGAAAAGCTGGTGAGCGGCTTTGCGGAAGAATATATGCAGGAGGACCTGTCCTTTTCCACCGACAGGCCGATCGCGGATCCGGATTCGCTGGAGGGCGAGGCCGGCGCAGCGATCGAAGCTTATCAGAGCTTTGATGTCACGCTGCCGGGCGGGCAGCCGCTGCGGCTTCTCAGTCCGTGTACGAAGGTAAACATTCCTGCGGTCAAATCGGGGCGCGGTCTGCAAAATCCCGGCGATATCCTGCTCGACCCTTATTTTTCCGCTGCTCAGGGCTTTAACATCGGCGACAGCATAGAGATCGGCGGCAGAACTTTCAACGTAGTGGGGACCATGGCCTTGCCTCATTATATCTATGCCCTCAAAAATATCTATGATGTTTTGCCGCCAAGCGGCTTCGGCGTCGGATTGATCTCGGCGGAGGAGTTTAAGTCGTTTCCGGGAACCGCAACGGTATACTCTGTGCGTTTTGCAGGCAGAGAGAACTTAAACGCACAGGCGGCAAACCTGCACAGCCTCCTGGAGGACAACGGGTACGCCCTGTCCGACTGGGTCGACGCCATAAACAACAAACGCATCCGTATGCCCTGGGCGTCCATTACCGGCGTCAAAACCATGAGCGTGCCCATGCCAAGCGCCATGTTCCTCCTGTGCTGTCTCATTCTCGGCGTCATGATCTGGCGCATGGTGCGCGCCGATGGCGTTGTGATAGGCACACTGTATGCCCAGGGTTACCGCCGCAAGGAGCTGACCCGGCACTATATGGCAATTCCCCTGATATTGGCCGCCATAGGCGGCGTTGCAGGCACACTCATGGGGCTGCCCTGCATAAAGCCCGCCATCAACGCTATGGTATCCTATTACAATGTGCCCACAAACGGTATTGCTCTTTCGCCCTTGAATGCTGTGACAGGAGTGCTGATGCCCGTGATTTTTCTGGGGCTTGCAGGCTTTCTTGTCATACACAGGGAGCTTAAAAAGACCGCGGGCGAGTTGATGAAGGGCGATGAAAAAAAGACGAAGGTCAACATTCTGGAGCGCTCGTTTAGGCTGGAACGGTTCAAATTCAGCACCAAGTTTAAGCTTCGCGAACAACTGCGCAGCATACCAAGGCTTTTGTTCCTTCTGCTGGGGGTTACCGGCGCGTCCGTACTCATGCTGTTCGGCTTTACCATCAATCACTCAATGAACGTCGTATTCAAGGGCGGAATGGACGAAATGTACAGTTTCAGGTGGGAATACTCCTTCAAGGAGATTCAGCACGGCGCAATCCCCGAGGGCGCTGAGCCGTTCAATGCGATCCGCTGCTATCCGGAGGGCCGCGAATCAGTGGAATTTTATATTACGGGAATCGCGCCGGACTCTTCCGGTATCACGCTGCGCGACACGCAAAGTAGTGAGCTGCCGAAAGACCAGGTGAACATTACCCGGCCGCTTTCTCAAAGGCTGAAGCTGCGCCCCGGCGACACCATTTCCTTCGTAAACAAGCTGGATGGAAGCACCTACAGCCTTAGAATCGACGGCATCGCAGACACCTACGCCGGGCAGTTTATCTACATTCCGCTGAGCGAGCTAAACGGCATGACCGGTCAGGCCGAAGACAGCTACTCCGGACTTTTCAGCATGCGTGAGCTGGATATCAACGAACGGCTGCTTTCGGGCGTCAAAGATTTGCAAAACCTCACAAGCGCAATGGACGACATCGCCTTGCCGATGGTCACTATGGTTGTGTTTATGACGGTCATCGCCGGACTCATGGGCGCAATTATCATCTTTCTCGTGACATCGCTTATGATTGAGGAGAGCCACACGACAATCTCCCTGCTCAAGGTGTTCGGGTACAAAAAGAGGGAAGTGGGCAAGCTGATCCTGAACAGCTCGACGCCGGCGGTTATCGCGGGGTTTTGCCTGGGCGTGCCCGTGATGCTTATATCCGCAAACGCCATGTACGGCTATCTCGGCGAAATGATCAATCTGGTGCTGCCCATAGTCGTAAACCCGATGTATATTCTGATCAGCTTTGTGCTGATCATGCTCGTCTACGAGCTCACCAAAATGCTATGCGGAAGAAAGCTTGCCGGGATATCCATGAGCGAAGCGCTCAAGGCGGGCAAGGAATGATGAAGCGGGGAACATCGCTCCGTCAGCGCCATATGCTCCGTACCCCGCCAATACTTGAATAAAGGCATCGGAATGGGTATAATAATAAAAAACAAAACAAGGTGGTAAATCAGCATGTCTGATCCGCTTGTTAGTATTGTTGTCCCGATTTATAAAGTTGAGAAATATCTGGAGCGCTGTCTCGATTCAATCATTTCGCAAATCTATCGGCCGATCGAAGTGATCCTGGTAAACGACGGCTCACCGGACGGCTGCGGTGAAATCATTCGGCGCTATGAATTAGAATGGCCTTTTATAAAGTCGATCTGGCAGGAAAACAGGGGACTCAGCGCTGCGAGAAACGCAGGTATCGCTGTCGCGACTGGCAAGTATCTGGCAATGATCGACTCCGACGATTACGTCGAACCGGATTTTTTAAGCGATCTGGTTTGCATTGCGGAGAAGAAAAATGCCGACGTCGCTGTCTGCAACTTTTTTTTTGATTTTCAAAACGGTTTCAAAATTCCTTTCCCCCTGATGACGCTTCAAAAAAATATGTCCGGTGAGGAAGCCGCCAAAAATTCCTTAAAACTGCTGAACCTTCCGGCTTTTGTATGGAATAAGCTGTATCGATTGGACTTGTTCACGAAAAACGGCATTTTGTTCCCGCCCATCTATTATGAGGACGTTGCCAGTATCTCAAAGATCCTGATACGAGCCCGAAAGGTTGCGATTACGCAGAAACCGTATTATCACTATTGCTTGCGCCGTACAAGCATAACCGGCAACTTTGGCATCAAAAATATTGAGGACTACTTGAAAGCGGCGGAAATCGTTCAGCATTTTATATGGGATGAGCGGTTATGGGACTCCTGGCAAAAACCGTATCAACAATTTTTACGGACCGTGAAAATCCAGCTGTATCTCGAAATTTCGCTGCAAAAGAATTCGATTCCGATAAACAAACGGCACCGCATGATTCGTTATGTCAATCAGCAGATATCTGCGCTCAGCCGTCCTCCGATAAAAGAGCAACTGGTCCAAATAAAATAGTGTCTGCCGAAAAAGATAAAGGGGAAGCCGCGACGGTTATGAAAACTGTCGCGGCTTTTTGCAGTCGTCCGTCAATTTAATAAAAAAAGCTTGACATTGATAAATTCAAGAATATAATAATAGTAACGATTACTATTAATGAAAGGCAGCAGGAATATGGCCAGGCGATACAGCGCACAAAAGCAGATCATTGAGGATACCCTCGCCAAGATGGATCATCCGACCGCGGCGGAGGTATATGAGGAAATCCGGAAAGCCTACCCCCAAATAAGCCTCGGCACCGTCTACCGCAATCTGGGCCTGATGGCCGACGACGGGGAGATTCTGAGACTCTCTTTCCCGGATGCGCCCGACCGTTTTGACCCGAACGCGCACGAGCATTATCATGTGTCGTGCAGCCGTTGCGGCCGGATTTTCGACACCGACCGCACCTTTCCGTCGGAGCTCGTCAGGCAGGTCGACCGTGCGGTTGAAGCGTGCACGGGGGTCCGGGTGGAGAGCCGCGTGATGATGTTTCGCGGGGTATGCGCGGCGTGCCGGTCGGGGCGGGCGTAAATTGATCTCTTGCAGGCGGATACGGCGTTTTGCCGATCTAATATTATTTATTTTTTTATAAGGAGGAAACGATATGTCACTCATTGGAAAAGAAGTAAGCGATTTTAAGGTGCAGGCCTTTGCGGGAGGAGACTTCCGGGAGGTAAGCAAGGCGGACCTTCTGGGCAAATGGTCGGTTTTCGTCTTTTATCCGGCGGATTTTACCTTTGTCTGCCCGACCGAGCTGGGCGACTTGGCCGATCATTACGAGGAGTTCAAGAAAATCGGCTGCGAGGTCTATTCGGTGTCCACCGACAGTCACTTCGTGCACAAGGCGTGGCACGACGCTTCCGACACCATCAAAAAGATCGGGTATCCCATGCTGGCCGATCCCACCGCGAAGCTCGCGGAGGATTTCGAGGTCTATATCGAGGAGGAGGGCATGGCGCTTCGCGGCAGCTTCGTAATTAATCCGGAAGCAAAGATCGTGTCCTATGAGGTAAACGCCAACAATATCGGCCGCGAGGCGTCCGAGCTTTTGCGCAAGGTGCAGGCGGCGCAGTTTGTAGCCGAGCACGGCGATCAGGTTTGCCCGGCGAAATGGCGTCCCGGCGCCGAGACGCTGAAGCCCAGCCTGGATCTTGTCGGGAAATTGTAAGATACATGAAAGAGCTGTACGATCTGATTATC
Organism: Clostridiales bacterium UBA6114; assembly: GCA_002423435.1. GTDB lineage: Bacteria > Bacillota > Clostridia > Oscillospirales > Butyricicoccaceae > UBA6114. Next base: position 140,034 of record DIWE01000024.1, on the reverse strand, counting down.
ATCGGCTCCGGCAGCGCGGGAATGGCGGCCGGCATCTACGCCGGCCGCTCGAAGCTCAAAACCCTCGTGATCGAACGCGACCGGCCCGGCGGGCAGATCAAGATCACGTCCGAGGTGGAGAATTATCCGGGCATCCTGCACATCTCGGGCGAGGAGCTCGGCCGGACCATGCGCAAACAAGCGGAAAGCTTCGGTGTGAAATTTTTGCAGGCGGTGGTCGAGTCGGTGGACTTTACGCAGGAGATCAAAAAGGTCCGGACCGTCGACGGCGAATATGAGGCGCTGGCCGTGATCATCGCGACCGGGGCCGTGCCGCGGAAGCTGGGCTTTGTCGGCGAGGAGGAGTTTAGGGGGCGCGGTATCGGATACTGCGCCACCTGCGACGGCGAATTCTTTACAGGCATGGATGTTTTCGTGATCGGGGCCGGATTCGCCGCAGCGGAGGAAGCGATTTTTCTGACGCGCTATGCCAGAAAGGTGACTGTTATCGCTCGGGAGCCGGAATTCACCTGTGCCAAAACGATTGCCGAACGGGTGCTTTCGCACCCCAAGATCGAGGTGAAGTTTCACACCGAGCTTCTGGAGGTCGGCGGCGACACGGTTTTGAGGTACGCGAAATTCATCGACAACAGGACAGGGCAGACCTGGCGGTACGACGCGGCGGGACAGGACCGGACCTTCGGCGTGTTCGTGTTTGTCGGGTACATCCCGCAGAGCGCCGAATACGCAAATCAGCTCCGGCTCGACGAGAGGGGATATATCCCGACCGACGAGAACATGCGCACCAACATAGACGGCGTATACGCGGCGGGGGATATCCGCCCGAAGGAGCTTCGCCAGTTGGTCACCGCCGTCTCGGACGGCGCAGTTGCGGCGACCGGCGCCGAAAAATACGTCGAGCAGAAGAAGGAGCGGCTCGGGTTGTCGGACGAGGGAACTCCCGCCGCCGCAAAGCAGGGAGCCTCCTTTTTCGACGATGCGCTCCGGGAACAGCTGATTCCCATCCTGAAACGTTTTGAAAGCAGGATTTCGCTGTTGGCCATCCTGGACGAGAGCAGCGATTGGGATGGGGAGCTCAAGGCGTTTTTAACCGATTTTGCCTCTCTGACCGACAAGGTGCGGGTCGAATTCCTGCATAGGGGCGAGGACACGGCAAGAGAAAAGGAGATAAACGCCGCAATCTTTCCGACCGTCGCCGTTCTAGGCCCGGACGGGACCTACACCGGCGTGCAGTTTCACGGGATACCCGGAGGGCACGAAATCAACTCCTTCATTTTGGCCCTGTACAACGCGGCGGGTCCGGGTCAGGCGATCGGGGAGGATACCCTTAGTAAGATCCGGTCGGTAAAAAAGAAGGTCAATTATAAAATCGGCGTGTCCCTCTCGTGCACGCTTTGCCCGGACGTGGTGGCCGCGTCGCAGCTAATGGCGCTGAAAAACCCGCTGATCGAGGCGGAAATGATCGATGTGGCGCGTTTCCCCGATTTTAAGAACAGGTATTCCATTATGAGCGTGCCGGCCATCGTGGTAAACGACGATAAGCTTTCCTTCGGCAGGAAGAGCCTGGAGGAGCTGCTGGAGCTTTCCGGAGCCTGACGTGCGGCGTGTGTCCGCCTGAAACAAATGAAACACGAATCCTATACGGCCAGGCCCATAGAAGGGGGCTGGCCGTATTTATAGTGCGCCCGGCATGGGTACAGTGTAGAGGACGAAAGTCCCGAACACGCCCGGTAGCGGGAAGTGTCTAGCCAAGGCCAAGGGTATCCGTGGCGACGCGGAATCTGAAGGAAGGCGGCGGCGAATCTCCGGCCTGACGAACAGGAACCGCATCAGGCATAAGCTGAGGATAAGACTGCTATACAAGTCGAAGTCCAAAAGCTACACGGAAACAGCTTGTGTAAATGCGGCGGGTAGATGGAGAGAAAGACTGTACTCTTACCCGGGGAGGCCTCAGGGACGGCAGAAGCATATTTGCAGAAGCCGGTTGAAACAAGATTAGCAGTGAGGAGTCAGACGAAGCCATAGTAGCGGTACAGTCGACGGTACTGCGAAGGGCGGAACCGTTGGAGGTGAAAGTAAATGAATGTTACCGAGAATCGGGACAAAGAAAGCAGAAAACATTGTAATGACAATGGCTGGCCGCAAAAGGATAGTGCGGAACACGACGAAAATGCGGGAGCGCTAACTGATTCCAGGATAACTGAAACCAACATCACCAATGCCGACAGACCGGAAGGTGGAATGCTGGAGGAAATCTTAAGCCCTAAGAATCTAAACCGAGCCTACAAGCGGGTGAAGAAGAACAAAGGGGCAGGCGGCGTCGATGGAATGGGCGTGGAAGAACTTCTGCAATATTTCAAGGACAACGGGGAGGAACTCCGGCAGACCATCAGGGAGGGAAAATACCGTCCGAAACCCGTACGAAGGGTAGAAATACCCAAAGAGAACGGGAAGAAGAGAAAGTTGGGAATCCCAACAGCCGTAGACCGAGTCATACAGGAGGCAATAGCGCAGGAACTGACGCCAATTTACGAGCCGCAGTTTTCGGAAAACAGCTACGGATTCCGACCGGGAAGAAGCACGCACGATGCTATCAGAACGTGTCAGAGGAACATCCGCGACGGGTACAAATATGTCGTGGATATGGACTTGGAAAAGTTCTTCGACACGGTAAACCAAAGCAAGCTGATAGAAACACTGTCGAGAAGCATCAAGGATGGACGGGTAATATCCCTCATCCACAAATACCTCAAAGCAGGAGCGGTCATATGCGGCAGATTCGAGGAAACGGAATTAGGGGTGCCGCAAGGAGGGCCGCTGAGCCCGCTGTGCGCGAACATCGTCCTAAACGAGCTGGACTGGGAGCTGGAACGAAGGGGGCACCGGTTCGTCCGCTATGCGGATGACATGCTCATCTTCTGTAAAAGCAAAAGAGCGGCAGAAAGGACACTGAAGAATCTGATCCCGTACATAGAGGAGAAGCTGTTCCTCAAAGTGAACAGGGAAAAGACGGAAGCAGCCTACGTGGGCGAGGTAAAATTCTTAGGTTATGCGTTCTACATCACCGGAAACAGAGACGCGGGCATACGAGTACACCCCAAAAGCGTTGCCAGGATGAAAGCAAAAATACGCGAGATAACATCACGAAGCAACGGGATAGGAAATGAACAGAGAAAGATAAACCTCAAACAGTTCATAACCGGATGGGTAAATTACTTCAAGCTCGCAGACATGAAGAATCTGCTGAAAGAGACAGACAAATGGCTGCGGAGACGTATCCGCATGGTGATCTGGAAGCAATGGAAAAGGGTGAGGACGCGATACGCAAGGCTCAGGAAGCTGGGCATAAAGGATTGGGCAGCGTGGGAAGGTGCAAACATTAGAAAAGGTTACTGGCGTGTCGCCAGTAACCCAATCATTGCCAAAGCCATCTCCGCGGAGCGGCTTAAGAAGGCTGGATATATCAATTTTCTCGATTACTACGAGTCTGTTAGCACGTAAACAAGGGAAGAGCCGTATACCGAACGGTACGTACGGTTCCGTGGGAGGTCGGCTGACCCACTAAGGGTCAGCCTCCTACCCGATTGGGCGGAAAGTGACGATTATCGGCTGCACCGTCCTGCGCGGTGTTTTATGAATATGAGAAAATGGCGCTCAAAACGAAATCTGCGGCCTTGAACGGTTGAACGCCGGCGGTTCGGATGGTACAATAATATCAATTGCAAAAATTTTGCATAAAAAGCAGTGTTTGCCACGAAACCCCCGCCTGTGATCATCACGCCCTGTGCTGTTTAGGAAAGCATCTGAATTTATAAAGAAAGTAGGGGACCAATGAAAGATTTTAACGCATCCACCATCGGCATGCAGCCCGGAATGAAAAAGAAACTGCTGCGCATCATAGTTGCGGCAGCCGTGCTCCTTTTCCTTGCCGCGATCTCCACTACCTGCTGGTACACCGTCAGCGACAAGCAGCAGGGGGTGGTCACGACGCTCGGCAGAATCACCGCGGTAACGGACGCCGGCATCCATTTCAAGGCGCCTTTCGGCATCCAGAAAGTCACCCTTGTAAACGTGAACGTGCAGCAGAAGATCGAGATCGGCTACAAAACCGGATCCGACGGATCGGTCACGGCCGTGTCTGATGAAAGCAAGATGATTACCGGGGATTTCAACATCGTGAACATCGATTTTTTTGTAGAGTACAAGGTGGCGGACCCCGTAAAATACCTGTACGCCTCGCAGGCGCCTGAAAGCGTACTCAAAAGCCTGGTGCAGAGCCAGATCCGCACGGTGATCGGCTCCTACGGCGTCGACGACATCCTCACCACGGGCAAGGCCGAGATCCAGGCCATGGTCAAGGACATCATCATCAAGGAGCTCGAGCAGTACGACATCGGGCTGATGCTGATCGACGTCAAGATCCAGGACGCCGAAGCGCCGACGCCGGAGGTGATCGAGGCGTTTAAGTCGGTCGAAACCGCAAAGCAGGACAAGGAAACGGCGCTCAACGAGGCCAAGGCCTATGAAAACGCGAATATCCCCAAGGCGAGGGCGCAGGAGGACCAGCTGATTCAAAACGCGGAATACCTGCGTCAAAACCGTATCAACGAGGCCAAAAACCAGGTGGTCATGTTTGAGGCGATGTACCGCCAGTATAACCTAAACCCGCAGATTACGAGGCAGCGCATGTATTTCGAGGCACTGGAGGACGTGCTGCCCGGCGTGAAGATTTATGTCGATACCTCAGGCGGCGGGGTGAACATGCTTCTGCCGCTTGAGAGCTTTGCAAATATACAGCAGCAGGGAGGCGGCGAATAGTATGAAAAAGAAGATTATGATATTGGCTTTATGCGTCGCCGCCGTTATGGCGCTCGGCGTCCTGTTTTCCTCTTTTTATACGGTCGCCGAGGACGAATACGCCTATGTCATCCGTTTTTCGAAGGTCGAGCATGTGGAAAGCGTGGCCGGGCCGCACCTGAAGGTTCCGTTTCTCGATTCCGTGATCACCGTGCCGAAGAACATCCTGCTGTACGATCTGAACCCGTCCGATGTGCTCACAAGCGACTCAAAGGCCATGAGCGTGGACAGCTATGTGATGTGGAGAATCTCCGATCCGATGACCTTTTACCGGACCATAGGCTCCATCGCCGAGGCGCAGATGCGCCTGGACGCGGCTACATACAACGCCCTGAAAAACATCATCGGCACCTTTTTGCAGGAGGAGATCGTCACTCAGAGCGCTGACGACGGGCGAAACGCCTTAAGCGAAGAGATATCCGACCGCGTCAAGGAAGCGGTGCCGGGGTATGGGATCGAGGTATTAGACGTCAAAATCAAGCGCTTCGACCTTCCGGAGGAAAACGAACAGGCCGTTTATCGGCGCATGATTTCCGACCGCAACCAGATCGCGGAGAAATACCGCGCGGAGGGCAGCTCGGAAGCGACCATGATGCGCAACAATGTCGACAAACAGGTCAATATCATCGTTTCCGACGCCACCGCCCGCGCCGAGGAGATCAAGGCCGAGGGCGAGGCGGAGTACATGCGCATTTTGTCCGCGGCCTACGATTCGCAGGACAAGATGGACTTTTTCGCCTTTATGCGTTCGCTTGAGGCATTGAAAAAATCCCTTTCCGGCGAAGAGAAGACCGTGGTCCTGGGCCCGGATTCGGAGCTCGCGAAGATCCTGATGAAGCCGTAAGGGCAAAATTATCAAATAGGTTTCGGCACGGCGGCAAAAGCCGCCGTGTCGTTTTTTATTTTAAATTTTTAAACATTACATTGACAAAAATGGGCACACATGTTATTATACTAACATGTTAGTCAAACTGACATGTTAGTTTCCGATGCCAGAAAGCGTAGTCAAAGTATCGCATGAGGCAATATTGCATGGCTTTCCGGCTTGCCTCATCGCGCAAAGGCTTCGTTTGGACGGATTAAGCAGAGAAAAACCCAGATATTTTTTAAGAGGAGGTTATCCTTTATGATTGCAGGCAGTCTTCAGTTTGCGGGGAAATACGACTATCTTGGGGAGCGCATAAAAAGCGGTTTTCAATTCATTGCGGAAAATGACCTTTCCGCAACTGCTCCGGGTACCTATCGGATAGACGGAGACAAAGTCTATGTACTTATACAGGAGTATGACACCGTCCCTGCGTCGGAACTCCGGTTTGAAGCGCACAGACATTATCTGGATATCCAGTATGTGATCAGCGGGGAAGAGTCCGTTCAGGTGGCCAAGACGGAGGAGCTTGAGGTGCTGGAGGAGTACAACGAAAAGAAAGATATCGTTTTTTTGAAGGACCCCACTGGATGCAGCAGCCTTCTTCTGCGCACCGGCGACTACGGAATATTTTTTCCCGAGGAGGCGCATAAGCCGAAATGCAGCGCAGGCAGCGCGCAAAGGATAAAAAAGGCGGTTGTAAAAATATTGCTTTAGGCGAAAAGAGCGAAAGTACATAAAACCGTTTGTAAATGTGTGGTGTATATAGGTACATGATTCGGGGGCATTTAATGGACAACAATCAGGGTATTGTCAAAAACAAGGAAGAACTTTGTTCCGGTGGGAATGTCAGACTTCGCAGGGATGTGATTTCAATTGTTGAAAGCGGCATTGAAAAGGTGATCCCCTATCAGTCGGCCAAGAGAATGGTTCGGTTGGAGCAAAATATACTTTGGGTGGAAGACGAAAGCTATGACCTGCTCGGGGTAGAAAACATTTATATTGTTGGCGCTGGCAAAGCCTCTTTCCCAATCGCAAAAGCGCTTGATGAAGTTCTGGGCGATCGGATCACCGCCGGAATCGTTGCTGTGAAGGACGGTACAAACGAACGCCTGTCCCATGTGGACATTATAGAATCCAGCCATCCGATTCCGGATGAAAGAAGCGTTGTGGCGGCGCGGCGGATATGCGGGCTTTTGGAACGCGCCAAAAAAAACGATATGGTATTTGCAATTGTTACCGGAGGCGCGTCTTCCCTGGTCAATATGACGCCGGACGGCATCGGCATCGACGCTGTGCAAAAGCTCAACGACGATCTTCTCAAATGCGGGGGAACCATTGTGGAGATCAATACCGTGAGGCGCCATCTGTGCCTGCTAAAGGGCGGGAACACGGTCAGGCGGGCACAACCGGCCCGCATTATTACCCTGACCTTGGATACGGGAGCACCAGGCGTTCCCTGGCCGGATATGTGCTTGCCGGACCCATCCACCTTTCAGGATGCTATCGACGTATTGCATTTTTATGAGCTTTGGGAGGAAACGGCGGCATCCATCCGGGAATATCTGTTAAAGGGCTGCGCCGATCCGTCGATGGAAACCGTAAAAACCTTTGCAGGCATGAATCAGTCCATTCACTATCTGGCAAAGCCGGCTACGGCCTGCGCGGCTGCCGCACAGAAAGCCATGGAGCTCGGATATGTCCCCCATATCCTTTCATCCGCCATAGAAGGCGAGGCTAAGGATGTCGGCATTGTCCTGGCAGGCGTATCCAATGAAATCGGGAAAACCGGACAGCCGTTCTCCGCGCCGTGTGCACTGATTTCGGGCGGTGAAACGACCGTAACGGTCTATGACAAAAAGAATCTCGGCGTGGGCGGACCGAATCAGGAGACGGCTCTCGGCTTTGCAATGAAGATTTCTCCCGATATTTCCAGCGCGTTTGCCTGCGTGGATACGGATGGTACGGACGGACCATGTGATTTGGCGGGAGGGCTTGTCGACAATCTTACCGCCAAACAGGCAAAGGAGCGTGGCTTTTCTATTAAAAAATATTTGCTTGGCCACGACGCAGGCTCGTTGCTGCTAAAGCTTGGAAGTGCCGTAATTACAGGCAACACTGGAACAAATGTTATGAATTTGCGGGTGGTTTTACTTAACGGACAGGCGGGGTTTGAGAAATGAAATGTCTGATTGAACAAATTATGGCGCGCGAAATCTTAAACGCGAAGGGAAGACCGACAGTGGAGGTGGAGCTTACCACCTCGGAAGGAATCGTTGCCGTTGCCTCATCTCCGACCGGTACCTCGCGGGGCAGCTATGAAGCCTTCGAGCTTTACGATCGTGAGGAAAGGTATGGAGGCTACGGCGTAAGAAATGCCGTGCGGAATGTAAATACGGAGATTCTGGCGGCGCTCCGCGGTAAAAGCGTACTGGACCAGCAGGCTGTCGACCGGACGATGATCGAGCTCGATGGGACATACAACAAAAAACGCTTGGGCGCAAATGCCATTCTGGCGGTATCCGTCGCCGCGGCAAAGGCGGCCGCGGCAAGTCAAGGACTTCCGGTATACCGCTATCTTGGTCGGGGCCGGAAAAAGCCGGGGCTTCCGGGAATGGTAGCAACGGTAATTGCCGGCGGCTCCTTTTCTCCATCCGGCTTGGAGTTTGAAGACTATATGTATGTGATCGAAGGGTTCGACACATTTTTGGACACGCTGGAGGCCCTTTCCGCGATGCGGTCCGCTCTGGAAAAACAGCTTTCCAAAAAGTATGGGGACATACCATGGGACGGCGGCGCGCTGGCCCCGCCGCTTAAGGATTCGCGGGAGGCTTTCGACTATATGCTGGACGCGGCTCGGTCAGTCGGTTGTGAAAAATATGTCTCATTGGGCCTGGATGTCGTGGGCAGCGAGTTGTATGCCGCCGACTGTCGGAAATATCGCCTTCACGGCGAGCTTATGACCGACGATCAGCTGCTGGAAGAGTACCGGGCTCTGTGCGGCGGTTATCCGCTTCGCTATATAGAGGACGGGTTTGAGGAAAATGCCTTTGACAGCTTCGCCAAGCTCAAAAGAGCGCTTCCGGATATTCAGATCGTGGGGGATGACCTTTTTGCAACCAACGACGACCGGCTTAAAACAGGCATCGAAAAAGACTGCGCAAATGGTCTTCTGCTGAAGATCAACCAGATCGGGACCGTAAGCGAGGCTATAAAAACCAATGACCATGCCAGAGACGGCGGTTATGACATCATCGTCTCCATGCGTTCCGGGGAAACGGCGGATGACTTTATTGCGGATCTGGCCGTCGCCGTCGGAGCCAGGCAGGTAAAACTCGGTTCCCCCGTTGTTCTGGAGAGAAACATCAAATATAACCGCCTTTTGAGGATTGAGCGCGATTTACGCGGCGTTTAAGTCTGCCGGACGAAGACGGTATGCAAGCGCCAGACGAATCTGGGCGAGGTATGTGTTGCTTTTATACTCATACACCTGCCTAAGGGAAAGGATGGACGGATATTGTCCGAAACAAATCAAAGAATTGCCGACAGGCTCCTGTATCAGCTGAGGGCGGAGATACTGGAACTGAAATATCTGCCGGGAGAAAAGCTGTCTGAAGAAAAGATTTCTCAGAAATATCAAGTAAGCAGATCCCCTGTCCGCGTCGCGTTCGGATTACTGGAGCAGGAGGGCTTTGTGGTTATTAAACCCCAGAGCGGAACCTTTGTGGCAGAGCTTCCCAACCGGAAAATCAAGGATATCATGGAAATCCGAATCATGCTTGAGGTTTACGCGGTGCGGATAGGCATCCCAAAAATTACGGATGAGCAGCTGGATGAGCTTTTCAAGCTGTACGACGAGATTTCCGGAATGGAGGAAGGCTCGGAGGGAAAGGGAAAAGCCGTTCTGGAAGCGGATCAGCATGTACACGACTTAATATGGGAACTGAGCGGGAACACGGAAATCAAAAGGATTCTCAGCGGCTACCATTATTCCATCAGGTGGATTCAAATGATCAACGCGCGATATGCCGAGCGGCTTCCTTCATCCGAAGAGGAAATCAGGGCTTTACTGAAGGAAATCAGAAACAGAAATGTAGAGGGAGCCTGTGAAGCGATGCGGCAGCATCTGCTTAATATTAACAGAAAGATATTTTTAAATAAGCCGGAAGGAGAGTAAATCGTATGAGCTACACCGTATTGATTCCACAGCAGATTACAAGGCCCGGAGAGGAATATCTGGAGGAAAAAGGCTATCAGATCAAACGTGGCAGCAAAGCAGACGAGCAGACAATGATGGAGGAAGCGGCCGACTGTGACGCTATTTTAATCCGCGCGGCAAAGCTTACCGCGAAGGTTATGGACGCGGCTCCGAAGTTGAAGATTATCGCAAGGCACGGGGTTGGCGTGGATAACATCGATGTGGGCTACGCTGAGAAAAAGGGCATATGGGTGACCAACGCGCCTCTTTCAAACTACAATGCGGTCGCCGAACAGGCCATTCTGCTGATTCTCGGCTGTGCAAAGCATTCCAGGATCATTGACCTTCATTTCAGGGCGGACGATTACTATATCGGTCATCGGGTCATGAGTCTGGAGTTAAAAGGAAAGACTCTGGGAATCCTCGGATTGGGGAAAATAGGCACCTCTTTGGCAAAGAAAGCGCATCTGGGATTTGAAATGTCAGTTATCGGGTATGATCCGTATGCAAAGCCCGAAAACCTGCCGGAGTATGTTGAATTGAAGGGCAGCATGCAGGAGGTGCTGAGGCGGGCCGATTTCGTTTCCGTCCATATGCCTTTGACTCCCGAAACCAAAAAGCTGATCGGCTTAAACGAGATAAAACTGATGAAACCCACCGCTTTTCTAGTGAATACCGCAAGAGGCGGTATTATTGACGAGGAGGAACTGGTTGAAGCACTCAAGCAGAAGGTGATTGCAGGCGGCGCGTTCGACTTCCTCGAAAAGGACCCGCCCGAAATAACAAACCCGTTGTTCCAGTTTGAAAATGTGATTATCACTCCTCACAATGCCGCGATTACATATGAGGCCATGGATCGGATGGGGCTGCACGCGGCGCAGGGCATTCACGAGGTGCTGAGCGGGAAACGTCCAAGCTGGCCTGTAAACCAGCCTTTTAAGAAGTAACATATTTTTCGGAAAGGAGGTATACATTTTTGCCTGTCGGCCTGGATGCCGGTAAAACGTTTCAGAATATCACAGAGGTTTTCCGTTCTTTTCTTTTTTGCCATGAATCGTTGCGGATCGTATGCTTAAACGGACCAATAAACCTGATGGAATACTGTTTATTAAGAAAGGCTGAATTAAAATGTATAAAAAATTCATGTCGGTTATGTCCGCGCTGTTGGTTCTGCTGATGATTTTGTCCGGCTGCAGCCCAAACAAGTCGCCGTCCGATACCTCATCGTCATCGGTATCTTCCGAAACGGCGACACAAACGCCTACCCAGCCGAAAGTAGATTACCCCAAGAAAGAAATTCAGGTCATTGTTCCCTATAAAGCAGGCGGAGATACGGACATCTACGCGCGGACAGTCCTTGCGCAGGCCCAAGAAGCGCTTGGCGTTTCCATTGTTGTGGTCAACGTAGAGGGCGCTGGCGGAACCATCGGCACCCGCCAGGTCGCGGAAGCTGATCCCGATGGTTATACTGTGCTGTGGATGCAGCCAAACATGCTGTTGAATTACGTCACAGGCCTTATTGATATTACCTATGACGCGTTCACCGGAACGGCCATTTCAGTGAAGACAAGGGCTTCGGTGCTTGCGGTAAGCGCGGATTCTCCCTATAACGACGTAAACGATCTTATCAAGGATATGCAGGAAAGGCCGGGAGAGGTTATTTTTGCAACACAGGTGGGCGGATATACCCATATGGCCGCGCTTGCCCTGGAAAAGGCGGCCAGTGCCAAATTGAAAAAGGTGGATGTCGGAGGCGGCGCAAACCAGATTACAGCGCTTATGGGCGGACACTCGGATGTCTGTGTGGTCGAGGCAGGGGTGACGAAGGATTATTTTGAGTCGGGAGATATTAAGGCGCTGGTAAACCTTGGGAACGAGAGAAGCCCCTTCCTGCCGGATTTGCCGACGGTTTTCGAGCAGGGCGCAAACTTTGAGGTAGGCATGGAGAAATACTTCTTTACTACCTTCCCGAAAGACACTCCTCAAGAGATCTGCGACATCTTTAACGCGGCTGTAAAAACAGCATCCGAATCGCAGGCGGCCAAGGACGGGCTTGCAAATCTTTACGCCGAGCCTGCGTTTATTGCGGGTGAGGATGCGGTCAAATATCTGGATGATGCGACAGAATATTATTCGTCCATGAAGGACGCTCTGAAGAACGATACCTTCTGATCCATGGTTGTTTGTATAAATTGAGAATCCGTGCGGGTTTGGACCCTATGCCGTCTTTTGCGTTTTGTAATGCAGGCTGCAATACCGGCCGGTTTTTTAAGGATCGTATATCACGTAAAAAGTGGATACGGCCCGGTATTGCCGGGGACCAAACCCGCCCGCAATCTAAAATGGCGTTGCAAGGGCTTGTCGTTCGATTTTGATTTGGGGGTGCAATGCTTGAAAAGATATCAGAACCTGATCGCAGGTTTTGTCACCGTGCTTTTGGCAGCCGTTATTTTCTATTCATCCGGTTTTATCCAAAAATCCGTCAACACCGCGCTGGGGCCTGATTTTATGCCGAAACTGACGGCGGTGCTGATGGGAGTACTGGGACTCGCCCTGATCATCAGGGAGGTACTGTCTCTTCGCAAGGGGAATCCTTCCGATGCCAAAGAAAATGCGGAGCGTCCCATGCAAGGCAAGGGTTTGATGACTCTTATCAAAAACAATCTCGATATTGTAACCCTTGCGCTTTTGGGATTGTATGCGATAGGGATATCCAAGCTGGGCTTCCTGCTGGCAAGCACGCTTTACATGATAATTCATACGACCTTGATGCTGTTAAACCAGAAGCGCAATTATCTGCTGATTGTTCTTTATTCCGCAGGCTTTTCAACCGCAATGTACTATCTGTTTGTAAAGGTTCTTCACGTTATGCTGCCCGTGTGACCGCTCGGCCAAATCCGAATAAAGAGGTGACTTTCTTACAATGCAGAATATAGTTGTCGAAGGCTTTATGTCCCTGATAAGCGCGCCCGTGCTGCTTTTAATTCTGGGCGGCGTTATGGTAGGCATTTTATTCGGCGCCATGCCGGGACTTTCAGCTACCATGGCTGTCACGCTGTTCCTTCCGCTCACATACGGAATGGAAACGGTGCCCGGCATTGCGCTTCTGCTCGGCCTGTATGTGGGCGGGATTTCGGGCGGCCTTATCACCGCGATCCTGATCAATATTCCCGGAACGCCCTCCTCCATCGCCACCACCTTTGACGGGCATCCGATGGCCAAACGCGGCGAGGCGGGAAAGGCGCTGGGAGCGGGGATTGTCTATTCGTTCCTGGGCGGATTATTCAGCTTCATTGCGCTGTTATTAATTGCGCCCCAAATCGCACAGATCGCAATCAAGTTTAGTCCCGTGGAATATTTCGCGGTAACCGCCTTTTCGCTGACGCTGGTCGCAACCCTGTCGGACGAGCAGCCGATCAAAGGGCTGATCAGCGCCTGCATTGGCCTGTTTCTCGCACAGATCGGCTCCTCTCCGATTGACGGTACCCGGCGCTTTAATTTCGGTTTTACTGAATTTGCAGGCGGAATGGATATGGTGGCCGTCATGATCGGTATTTTTGCAATACCCGAGATTCTGGAGGCCACGAAGGCAAGCATCAATAAATTTCAATTTGAAAGGATTACGGTAGAAAAAATCAGGGGCTTTGGTTTTTCACTGAAAGAATTTGTCGGACAGACAGTCAATTTTATCCGATCGGCCCTGATCGGCATCGGTATCGGTATCCTGCCGGGAATCGGCGGTGGGACATCGAATATTCTTGCATATCTGGTGGCTAAAAAATCCTCCAAGCATCCCGAAAAGTTTGGCACTGGCGTCATTGACGGCATAGTGGCCAGCGAGACCGCCAACAATGCGGCCATCGGAGGCGCCACAATTCCACTGCTCACGCTGGGCATCCCGGGAGATCCCGTCACCGCGATGCTGCTTGGCGGCCTCATCGTCCATGGGCTTACTCCGGGGCCGCTGTTTATCCGCAGCAACGGAAAGCTGTTTTACGCGGTGTTTTTCGCGCTGATTATTGCAAATATCATGATGATTGCTACCGAATTTCTTGGCATTCGCGTTTTTGTCAGGCTGCTGCGCATCAATCAGGCATATCTGTTCCCGCCGATCGTAGTGCTCTGCGCCATAGGCGCCTTCGGCAGCACCAACAGAGTCTTTAACGTGTTTGTCATGGTGATTTGCGGGATTGTCGCCTATATTCTGATCCGGCTGAAATTCCCGGTCACGCCGATTATCATCAGCTACATCCTGGGCACGATTGTTGAAGAGAATCTGCGGCGCGGACTGATGTTCACAGACGGAAGCTTCTGGGGATTTTTCAAAAGCCCTATCGCCCTGGTATTTTTAAGTGCCGGAATTGTGTCCCTGCTTTATTCCGCATATAAAGGTGCACTTTTGGCAAAGAGAAAGAGGAAAGCATAAGGTTTTTGCTTTTGTCCATATCTGACCCTGAGCTGCCGGAACGTCGAATTGTGCCGGAATTGCCGGGCCTGGGATAGGAAATCCCCGAGTATGGCATTAAAGACCGCGTTGACGCACAAAACCATGGCCCTGTGGCCGGGCGGAAGATATAAGGAGAACTCCATGAAGAGCATCAGCATCCCATATGGGAAAAGTAAATTGGATCTTCATATTCGTGAAGAAAACTTAAAGGCCGTATTATATCCCCGCCTTCACGAATACAAAAGCGACCGGGACGAAGAAAGCATTGTGCAGGATGCGCTGAGAAAGCCGATCGGTCCGGCTACACTTTCAAGCCTTGCATATGGAAAGCGACGTGTCACCCTGGTGACCTCGGATCACACGCGCGCCGTCCCCAGCCGGATCACGCTGCCGCTCCTGCTGAAAGAAATCAGAAAGGGCAACCCTTCTGCGGAAATCACAATTTTGGTTGCAACGGGGCTGCACCGCGCGACTTCGCCGGAAGAGATGCGCAGAATGTTCGGGGACGCCGTAGTGGATAACGAACGGATATTAGTGCACAATGCTTTTGAAGAAAGGGATATGCGCAAAATCTGCACACTGCCGTCCGGCGCGGATTTTGCGGTAAACCATCTGGCGGCGGATTGCGATCTGCTTGTGACGGAGGGCTTTATTGAGCCTCATTTTTTCGCGGGTTTTTCAGGAGGCCGAAAGAGCATTTTGCCCGGAATCTGCTCCGAGACGACGATCAAGGAAAATCATTCCTATCTGGCGATTGCCCATAAAAATGCGATCGCCGGGGTCACGGGCGGTAATCCGATTCATGAGGATATGGTATATGCGGCGCAAAAGGTCAATGTGCAGTTTACGCTGAACGTCGCGCTGGACGGCGATAAAAGAATTATCGCAGCTTTTGCGGGAGATTTGGTGCTTTCGCATGAACAGGGCTGCGCCTTTGTAGGCAGCCTTTCAAAAATACCGCGGGTAACCGGCGATATCATTGTTACGGGAAACGGCGGCTATCCGTTGGACCAGAACCTTTATCAAACGCCCAAGGCGGCGGCTACAGCGGAGGCTTGCTCCGAGGATTCCAGCGCAATCATTATGTGCGCCGCCTGCGAGGATGGGATCGGCGGAATGTATTTTGAAAAAATCATGCTCTCCGGCAGTGCCGGGCAAATTGAAAAATCGCTTTCGGCGATCTCTCCGAAGGAAACGATTCCGGAAATGTGGTGTGCCCAGGTCTATGCGCGTATCCTGAAGCGGCATAAGTTGATTCTGGTGACATCGCGTCTTGACCCGGACATTGTGCGAAAAATGAACATGATACCGGCGTCAAGCCCTGATGAGGCGCTGGAAATCGCCTATCGTTTAAAGGGTGAACAGGCGCGCGTTGTCGTCATACCGGACGGTGTCGCGTCGCTTGTGTCGGGAGAATAGGTACGTCGTTGAAGGCTTTCGTGTGGAAAAACATACCGGGGGTATATAAATGGAAAAGTGTCTTGCGCTTAAGGTGGACGACCGGGACAACGTGGCCACCGTCTTTTCAGAGGTAAAAACCGGATCAGAGGTAACAATACAGGATAAACTGGGGGGCATCCGGAAGCTGATTTCTCTTTCGGACATCCCTTACGGACATAAGATTGCCTTGGTTCCCATGGCTCCCGGAGATGCAATCTATAAATACGGGGAGCGGATCGGCGTTGCAACAAAGCCTGTCCGGGAGGGGGAATACGTCCATGTTCATAATCTGGACAGTATGCGGGGACGCGGCGATCTGCGGGGGGAGGTAGAGTAATCTGATGCAATTTATGGGATATGTTAGAAAAAACGGCTCGGTCGGATCAAGAAATCTCGTGGCTGTAATACCGGCTGTCGTATGCGCCAACGACGTTGCGCAGGCAATCGTGTCGCAGGTGCAGGGGAGCGTCGGATTTTTCCATCATCAGGGCTGCTGCCAGCTGCCGCCTGATCTCGACCGGGTCACCGATACTCTTATCCAGCTCGGATGCAGTCCAAATGTAGGAGGTGCGCTTGTGGTCAGCCTCGGCTGCGAAGGCACCGACTCCGATCGTCTGGCAGAGGAGATCGCGAGGATCGGCAAACCGATTGAAATCATCCGCATTCAGGAGTTGGGCGGGGTCACCCGCGCAATTGCGGTGGGTGTAGACGTGGCCCAGCGCATTTATGGACAGATTTCCGGATTTCAGCGTGAGCCGGTGGACGCAAGCAATATTGTAATGGCGATAAAATGCGGCGCATCGGACGCTACATCCGGTATGGCATCCAATTGTGTCGTCGGGCGGATTGCCGACAGGATAGTGGACTTGGGCGCAACCGTGATATTCGGAGAGACCACCGAGTTTATCGGGGCGGAACATATTCTCTCGCGCAGAGCCATTAACAAAGCCGTGGGGGAGGAGATCTACCGTATTGTTGAAAGCATGGAAACCAGAGCGAAATCGCTGGGCTGCGATATGAGGAAAGGGCAGCCCACGCCGGGAAACATCGCCGGCGGTCTGAGCTCCATCGAGGAGAAGTCGCTGGGCGCGATCGTGAAGTCGGGAACCAGACCCATTCAGGGCATCTTGGAATACCCACAGTCGGCCTTCGGGAAAAAGGGACTTTGGATTAAGGACACACCGGGCAGAGAGCCGGAAATTCTGACGGGAATGGCGTGTTCGGGGGCCCAGTGCATGCTTTTTTCCACCGGACGAGGCGCTCCCCAGGGCTTTCCGACAATGCCTGTCATAAAAATTTGCGGCAATCCCCATACCTATGATAAAATGATTCACGACATGGATATCAATGCCGGCTGTATCATCGACGGCGAGAAAAGCATCGAGCAGGTCGCCGAGGAAACCTTCGCTTTTATGCTGGAGGTGCTTTCCGGCAAAGCTACCAAAAACGAAGCGATACGGTATTTTAACGCAATCGACATTTATACTATGGGACCTGTCATCTGAAAGGAGGAGCAAGGATGGATTTTGAATATTGCAAAATAGAAGTATTCATACCCAAAACACATTTGGCGGTGCTGCGGGATGCCCTGCGGCGCGTCGATGCCGGACATATAGGAAATTACGATTGCTGTCTTTCTTACTGTGAGGTGACGGGCTGCTGGCGCCCGCTCGAAGGGAGTTTGCCATACAGCGGCACGGAAAACATCATCTCCTCCGAGGCGGAATACAAAGTCGAAGCAATCTGCAAAGCTTTAAAAGCGGAGGATACCATTCGGGCGATCAAAGAGGTGCACCCATATGAAGTGCCGGTCATCACAGCGATCCCTCTTTACAAAACAGGTTTATAACGGGAAAGGACAGCGCGCTTTCCCAATCCCTTGCCGGTATTGCCTGAGCAAAAGACGTTAATCGAGAAGGCCATATGCAGGATCTGATATTGCATATGGCTTTCTTTTTATTCCTGTGCTATACTTTTTGCGGATGGCATAAACAAGCTTATAAAACCAATTACAGGTGAACGTATGAGATTAAAAAAGCAAATAAACGCGGACAGGTTTTCCGGGGTCGCCAATATATACGACATCGCAAGGCCGCAATGCCCCTCTTACATTATGGATATCGCCGGGAAATATCTGGGCTCAAAGCCGGAATTCGTCGTCGATCTGGGCTGTGGAACCGGGCTGTCCACCTTCGTATGGGCCGACGTCAGCAAACGCACGGTCGGCGTGGAGCCCAACGAGGACATGCTCCGGGTTGCCCGCGAAAAAGCGGGCGACAGCAAGAGCGTCGAGTTTGTTCAGGGCTATGCCGACAACATAAAGCTCGAAGATGCCTGCGCGGACGTTGTGACCTGCTCCCAAGCCTTTCACTGGATGGAGCCTCAGAGTACATTGCGCGAGATCGACAGAATCTTAAAGCCCGGAGGCATTTTTCTGGCTTACGACTGTGACTGGCTGCCGGTCTGCAATCTGAAAGCGGAAATGGCTTATTTAAAGCTTGTCCGAAAGATCGACGAGATTGAGTCGGCCACCCCCGCGATCAGGGATGCTTTTATCTACTGGAACAAGGACAGGCATTTAATACATATAAAAAACAGCGGACATTTTTCATTTGCCCGTGAAATCGTATTCGCCAACAGGGAACGGTGCTCTGCCAAGCGGCTGATCGCGCTTGCTTTCAGCCAGGGCAGCATGCAGGCGGTCTTAAAAGTACAGCCCGATGCCATCATGCAGCCTTTGAGGGAATTTGAAACCGAAATCAACAATATTTTCAAAGAGGAGCAGTTTGACGCCGATTTCTGCTACCGGGTGCGGATCGGTGTCAAATAAGTAATCAAAAGCCCCAAAAAACGGTCGGGAGAGGACTGCAATCCATGGATTGCAGTCCTCTCCCTTTTCAATAAAAAGGGCCGGGCTGCTCTTGTACAATATGAACAAACCTCTGTTTTGAAGCGCTCAGGCAAACGGATATTTGTGTATTCATACAAAAATAATGTCGAATCTTTTCAGTTTGCACATAGCTTTTGCAAAGGTCCGGATGCTATTCTATGGAAAGATATGTACATGTCCAATTTCTGAAATGAGGATAACAAGGAGGACTATTTTGCGTAAATTGAATTTTGCCGTTATTGGCGCCGGCGCCGGAGGCCAATCTATGGCAGCAATTTTGACGGAGAAAGGCTACCGCGTTCGCCTTTATGACATCGACGAAAAGAAAATCAGCTGCATTAATGCGCTGGGTAAAATTGCCGTAACGGGAAAAATCAGCGCCTGCGCCATGCCGGACAGTGTGACTGCCGATTTGGCCTTTGCCATGGAGGGCGCCGATGTGGTGATGATCACCACGACGGCCGACGCCCATGAAGCCGTCGGGAAGGCAATCAAACCGTATATCCGCGACGGGCAGATCATTATGCTCAATCCCGGTCAGGTGGGCGGCGCGCTGATGATGTCGCAGACCATCCGCAGCAGAGAAGACCCGCCCAACGTGATCATCGCGGAGGCGCTCGATCTGATGTACGCGTGCCGCGTGGAGGATGTGGGAAGGATCTTTCATTCCGGTATCAAAAACAGTGTGCTTGCGGCCACGGTGCCCGCCCGGGACATCGCGCCGTTTATGGAAATCATGAAGCCCGTCTTTCCGAGCCTTACAGGAGCGGACAGCGTGCTTTACACAAGCCTTGACTGCGGCGGCGCGATTCTGCACATCATTCCTACGCTGATGAACATCAACCGCATGGACAGCGGCGAAAGCTACGATTATTACCTCGAGGGGATCACTCCGCATATCGCCGCTTTGCTGGAGCTCGCCGACGCAGAGAGAAAGGAGGTCTGCGGGGTATTGCGCGCCGACTTGCCGTCGCTTTTGGATTGGCTGAAAGACTGCTACCATGTGGAAGGCGACAGCCTGTACGAGGCGATCCAGAAAAATGACGCATACAGGGGCGTAAGCTGCCCGACGGATTTAAAGCATCGTTTTATCTCGGAGGAGGTGCTGACGGGATTTGTACCCATGGCCTCAATCGCAAGGGAAGTAGGGGTAAAAACCCCGATGATCGATTCGTTTATCTATATCGCGCAGGCCTTTACAGGTGTCGACTACTGGAAAGAGGGCAGGACTGCTGAAAAGCTGGGCATCGCAGGAAAATCCGTGGAGGAAATCCGGAATTACATCTCAAAATAAGCTGTAAGTACAGGAGGATAGCTCATGGCAAACGACAAAAAGTTACCTCGGTTAAAAAGCGACCTGCCCGACCATATGGATGTGGATTATGCCGGCGCCCGCGGCCTGATGTACGGCTGCGGCTACACCGACGAGCAGCTGGACATGCCGCATATCGCCGTAGTCAATACCTGGAGCGATTGTAATCCCGGACATTTCCACTTGAAGAAAGTCGCAGACGAGGTCCGCCGGGGCGTTATTGAGGCGGGCGGCCTGCCTTTCTCGTTTAACGGGGTCAATATCTGCGACGGAATTGTCAAGCCTCCGTATATTCTGCCAAGCCGCGATCTGCTGGTCAATGAAATCGAGCTGATGGTCGAAGCGAATATGATGGACGCGGTGGTCCTGATCGGAACCTGCGACAAGGTGGTGCCCGGCCTTCTGATGGCAGCCGGCCGCCTTGATCTGCCCGCGGTCATCGTTACCGGAGGCTATATGCGCACCAATACGCTCGACGGGGAGCCTGTGGATTATATCGACGTCGGCGCCGGCATTACGAAGGTGTTAAACGGCGAAATGACACAGGAAAAGTTCGATAAGCTGATCCATTCGATTGCCCCGGGGCCGGGCGCATGCGGCATGATGGGCACGGCCAACACCATGAACATCATTGCCGAAACGATCGGCATGAGCCTCCCGGGCAACTCCACCGTTGCAGCTGAATCGGATGAGCTTCTCGACATCGCTTACTGCGCGGGAAAAAAGGTCATGACGCTGTGGGAAAAGCAAATCACCGCGCGCAGGATCATTACCGAGGCGTCGATCAGAAATGCGATCAAAACCTGCATGGCCATCGGAGGCTCCACAAATACCATTATCCATGTGCCGGCCGTCGCGACCGAGTCGGAAATCGATATGGACTGCGGCGAGATTTATGCCGAAGCCAGCAATGAAATTCCGCTGCTTTTGGGTATTCGCCCCAACGGGCCGCACTGCATGGCCGATTTCGAAAAGGCGGGAGGCCTTCGCGCCCTGCTCAATGAAATGAAAGGCCGGTTGGATCTCGATACCGTTTCCGTAAACGAGAAGACCCTGGGTGAAAATATCGCCGGCCATGAGGTAAGGGACAGACAGGTGATCCATACGCTTAAAGACCCGATCAGCACGACCGGCGGGATGGCGCTGTGCAAGGGCAACCTGGTGCCGGAGGGCGCGTTCATAAAGCTTTCCGCCGTGCCCGAACGCCTGCGCGGCACCTTCCGCGGAAGGGCGAAGGTGTTTCATAATGTGTACGACGCGACAAACGCGCTGCGCGACGGCCGCATTGTCGAGGGCGACGCCGTCCTGATTATTTACCAAGGGGTCAAGGCCGGGCCGGAAACCGCCTATAATTTCACAACGGAATTGAAGGGCTCTCCCTTACGCGACAAGGTAATCGCCATTACAGACGGCCGTTTGTCCGGCGCGGCGTCCGGGGCCTGCTTCAGCTACGCGTCTCCCGAAGCCGCGCTGCGGGGCCCGCTCTGCGCCGTAAAGGACGGCGACATCATCAGGTATGATCTGCCAAGCCGCACGCTGGAAATAGAGCTTTCCGACGAGGAGCTGGCCGACCGCATGGAAAAAGCGGAGCTGAAGCTGCATCCCAAGAAGGGTTACTTAAGCGTATACCAGCACTGTGTGGGGTCTGTGTTAAAGGGTGCCGTCCTGCGTTGAATTTATGTCTGTTTTGACATAAAAAATTAAAAATTAGGAGAAAACAATATGAGAAATACAACTTTAACTAAAAAAAAGCTTACATTTCCTCATGTCTTTTCCCTGGTATTTTTTCTTATTATCGTAACCGCAATTGCAACCTGGTTTATCCCGAGCGGCTCCTTTGCGCGTCAAGAGGTTAAAACCTCCATCGGAACCCGCACGGTAGCCGTGGCCGGCAGTTACGAAGGTGTGGAAAAGGTCTCCGAGGACGGCGATTTAAGGCAGGGCTTCGGCTCGATTCTGATGGCGCCCGTAAAGGGGATGCAGGCGGCCGCGCAGGTCGTGTTCTTCGTCCTGGTCGTCGGAGGCGCTTTCGGAATCATCGAATCCAGCGGCGCTATCGTGGCGGGATTATCCGCGCTGATCCGCAAGCTTGGAAAGAAGGACTATTTGCTGATCCCCATCATTCTTGTGCTGTTCTCCCTCGCGGGCTCCACAAACGGCATGGGCGAAGAAGCGATCCCCTTCTTTGCGGTCTTTTTAACGCTTTGCCTGCAAATGGGGTATGACTCGCTTCTGGCATTTTTCATTGTATTCTTCGGCTGCCGCGTCGGCTGCGTCGTGTCTACCATCAACCCGTTCAGCGTGCTCGTGTCCCAGGGCATCATCGGCATCACCGGAAATCCCCAGCTCAATTTCAGGATGATCGCCTGGGTCGTCTACACCGCGCTCACCGTGGCATGGGTGATGTGGTATGCAAACCGCATCAAGAAAAATCCCGAAAAATCCCTATGTTATGAAAGCGACCGGAAAAAACGCGACGAAATCATGGCAAAAACAGCCGAAATGGATGCCCATGAATTCACCGTCGCGCAGAAGCTGATCTGTGCCGTTTATGTGATCGGGCTGGTCGTCATGGTTTACGGCCTCATGAAGCTCGATTGGTACATGGACGAAATCTGCGCTGTATTCTTTGTGATCGGCCTGTTTGCCGGTATTGTCTCCCGCATGGGCGAAAAGAAGATGGCCGTCAGCTTTTTGACCGGCATGAAGGACTTCATGTTCACCGCCGCGGTAATCGGTCTTGCAAAGGGCATCCTGGTTGTGGCGCAGGACGGCATGATTCTGGACACCATCTTAAACGCGCTGGTCAATATGTTAAACGGTACCCCCACCGTTATATTCGTTGTGCTTCTCTACATTGTGATGGTCCTGTTCGGCGCGCTTGTTCCCTCGTCTTCCGGCATGGCCGCTCTGACGATGCCCGTTATCGCTCCGCTGGTCGAGCTGATGGGAATGAACCCGGAAGCCGCCGTTACAGCGCTTCATCACTGTTGCGGCATGGCAGTCATGATTTTCCCGACCGGCAGTATCCTCGTCGCGGGTTTGGCAATCTGTGGCTGCACCCTGCCTCAGTATTGGAAGACCACCTGGAAATTCCTGCTGACACTCGGCATTATGTCCTGTATTACGATCGGCATATCGGCCGTGCTGTAAAAATGCGAAGCGAATCGCAAGGGGCGTAAAGGTGCAAAAGACATGTATGTAAGTATTTTTGAAATTATTGGGCCGGTTATGCTGGGCCCGTCGAGCTCCGGCACGGCGGGCATGGCAAAAATAGGCGCCGTTGCGCATGAATTCGTGGAAGGCGCGATCCGGAGCGTTCAAATCCTCTTTCATCCAAGGCATTACGAGGGCTATACCGGCTGCCGGAGCCATCTGGCGCTTTTGGGCGGCGCCCTGGGGCTTTCCTTGGATCAGGCGGATATGAAACATTCTTTGGATATCGCAAAGCAAAGAGGGATCGAGGTAAAGGTCGGTTTCTTTGCCCCTCCGCTGCCGGAAAACGGCTTAACGGCGGAAGTGACTATCGCAACGCGAGAAGGCAAGCAATGCTGCATCCGTGGCGTTTCGTTGGGTGGCGGCATGATTGAGATCATCGGTGTTGACCGGTTCCCCGTGGAACTGGTCAACACCGAGGGATATCTCTTTGCGTGGTCTGAAAAGGATCTGACGGAAGAGCTGCAGCAGATGATCGATACAAAGCGCCAGCGGGTCGGATGCAGCTGTGGCGGCGAGGAGCTTTTGTACTATATAAACGGGAGCGGGCAGGAGGTAAAAGACCTGCGGGAAAAGGTCGCTCTCTTGAGCGGGGTCCGCCGCACAGTCTGTATAAAGCCGATCCTGACCTACGGCTTTGTGCCGCATGAAGCCCTGTTTACAACCTGCGAAGAGTTGTGCGGCCTGGAGCGCAAATCGGGCGTGACGGTGCCCCGGCTTGCGCTTGAATACGAGAGAGTCCGCTCCGGACGATCCGTCGGGGAAATCCGTTCGGATATGACGGAACAGCTGAAGGTGATGCGCGAAAGCTGTGAGCGGGGTTTGCAGAGCGTGAACAAACCGCTTTACGGCTTTACGAAAGGCGACACGGGCATACGTCTTCAAAGGGCCGTGAAGGAGGGGAAAACGCTGGGCGGGATTTTGCCCCGCGCCGTTTCCAAGGCTCTGGCCGTTATGGACGTCGGCATGAGCATGGGCACTGTGGTCGCGGCTCCCACCGGCGGCTCCTGCGGGATTCTGCCGGGATGCCTGCTCGCGGCGCAGGAGGAATACGGCTTTTCGGATGAAAACCTGGTAGAGGCCATGTTCGCGGCCGCGGCCATGGGTGTTGTCATGCGGTATAAATCGGTGGTGATGTCCGGTATGGGCGGCGGGTGCCAGGGCGAGATCGGCGTGTCGTCCGCAATGGCGGCAAGCGCTTTGACTTATCTGGGCGGCGGATCGGGCGGACAGATCTGTCATGCCATGGCCCTGGCCTTAAAGGGGCTGATGGGCCTGATCTGCGACCCGATCGGCGCCAACAGCGAGATCCCCTGTATCAAGCGCAACGGCTCCGGCGTGGCGAATGCTTTTTCCGCGGCCGATATGGCCTTGGCCGGCATTGAAAGCTATATCCCGCCCGACGAGGTGATCGACGCGCTGGTCGATGCGCAAAAGCGCATGCCTCCCGAGCTCAGGTGCGGCTGCGGCGGATTGTTTTCCACCAGGACCGCGGCCGCGGCAAGAGAGGAAGAAAAACGTCTGGATGAGTTAATCCGCCTTTAAAGTGTCTGCTGAACGAAGCGGAAAGGAATGGTCATAACTATGATAGCACTGCTGATGAGTGAAACCGACAACGTGGCAGTCGTTGTACAGGATGTCAAAAAAAACGACGAGGTCACCATAAAAGAACAAAAGATCCCGGCCCGGGAAGCAATACAAAAGGGACATAAGATCGCGGTCCGGCCCATTCAAAAAGGCGAAATGGTATTCAAATACGGAAAGATAATCGGGCGGGCAAGCGCCGATATCGAGGCCGGCCAGTGGGTTCATTGCCACAATGTCGACGATATCACGGAGCAGCTCCGCACCGAATATGCAAAAAGTTATCGAGCGAAAGGAAGTCTATGAATGCAGACGTTTATGGGTTACGGCAGAGGCGACGGAAGCGTTGGCATACGAAACTATGTCCTGGTGATCTCACTGGTTCAGTGCGCAAACAGCACGGTGCATAAAATTGCAGACCGCTGCAACGTGGCGGCGATCACCATCGACACCGGCTGCGGCGAATTTGAAGACCAGGCTCTGAAAACCAACCTGGGCCTCATTTGCGCGGGCAGCAGCCCGAACGTGTACGGAGTGCTGCTTGTAAGTCTGGGCTGCCAGTGGACCGACGCGGCGCTAATACAAAAAGAAATTGAAAAAGCCTCGAAAAAAGTATATCATTTATGTATTCAGGACGAGGGCGGCATGAAAAATACCATCGAAAAAGGTGCTGCCATTGTAGAGCGTCTGAAGAAAGAGGCCGGCGCGCAGCCAAGGGAGGAATTTCCTCTTTCCAAACTGGTCGTGTCGCTGAACAGCGGCGGGTCCGACTGGACCAGCTCGATTTCCGCCAATACGGCGGCGGGCGTGGCCTCGGACCTGATCATTGAAAACGGCGGCTCGGTCATCGGCGGCGGGGTGCGCGGGATGCCGGGCGACGAGAGCTACACTGTTGATCTGGCGGTAAGTTACGAGCTCGGTTGCAGGGTTCTGGACATGGTCGAGGAATACTGCGAGGATTTGTATCGGATCACGGGGGAACGCGTGTCGGATGTTAACCCGACGCCCGGCAACAAAGCGGGCGGGATCACGACCATGGCGGAAAAGGCGATCGGCAATTCCGAGATGCAGGGGACGGCGCCGCTGCAAGGCTTTGTTGAAGTCGGGAGCAGGGTGCTTTATCCGGGCGCATGGTTTATCGACGAGCGCCACGGCGGCAACGACGTGTATTTGACGACTGCCTTCGCCATGTGCGGCGCGAACCTGATGATCTTCACGACCGGCAAGGGGACACCGATGGGCAATGCGGTCATGCCGCTTTTGAAGGTTACCGGAAATCCCGATACCGACCGAATACTGGGCGAGGAAATGATTGACTTCTGCTCGGGTGACATATTGGAAGGGAAGCGTTCGATCGAACAGGCGGGAGAGGATTTGTACCGGACGATCATAGACGTTGCCAACGGAAAGCTGACCAAGGCGGAAATATTCGGGGATTTCAGCTACGCGACGCCGCCGGCAACAAAAATTTGAAAACAGCCAGAGGGTTTACCGGATGATCCTCTGGCTTTTCAGTAAACGAATGGGGAGGTTCGTGTGAAAAATCACACGAACAATTAAAAGGCGTGCCGCTCGCCGAAAAAGGAGGTTCATATGGGAGTCGCTGTGTTCGATATTCTGCAGCTGAGCACATTCAGCAAATTCAATCTGATCGCGGGAAACCGGGGTCTTAACAATCCGGTAAAAAAGGTGAATGTGCTGGATTATGAATTTGATCTGGCGAAAAGAAGCGGTCACAAAAGATGTAAATTTGACAAGGAATCCTTTATCGTGACCAGCATGCTTTTTGCGAAGGACGATCCGGGAGAAATCTTAAAGGCGGTGGAATATTTAATCGAGGACCAGGCGAGCGGTCTGGCAATCAAGAATATCTATTACGACGGCCTGGGCAAGGATGTGATCGATTACGCAGATAAGATGAATTTCCCCATTCTGATATTCGATAAATCCTCCGGCCCGATTGAAAATATCGTGACGCAGATCGCAAACCGCATCAAGGAATCGGAGAGCCTGGAGGCGCAGGAGATCAAGCTGCAGACCCTGGCCGAGCGAAACGTTTGCGCTTCGATGGTCCGGTCGATGGCTATGGAGCTCAATTCGCTCTTTGAAGAAAATTGCTTCAGTATCTTTTGCCGCCCCAAAACCTACCTGTCCGATACCCATTTACAATATCAGATCGGCTACGCCAAGCGGTTTCTGGATAAGTACAGCTCGGTTTTTCACTATAAGGACGGGATCCTTTTTATCATTACCGCATCGGAATTCAAAGCAAAGAGGGAAGCCCTGATAAGCCAGATCCTGTGCCGCTGCGGCATCAAAAAAGACGAATTCCATATAGCCGTCAGCAGCTTTCATGATCAGCTGAGCGAGCTCGACCTTTGTATTTGCGAGAGCATGTATGCCATGCAGTTTGGCGAAATTTCCGGGAGGGATTACTCCGCCTTCGAGGATTTGGGGATCTATCAGGTGATTTTCCCGCACCTCAAAGATATCTGGTACTACAAATTCTATCAGAAAACCATTTTGCCCGTTTTGGAATATGATGCAAAGTATAACAGCAGCCTTTTGCCCACGGCCGAAGAATATATCCGCCAGAACGGCAATATTAAGGTTACGGCGGAAAAGCTGATTCTGCACGAAAATACGATACGCTATCGCCTCAATAAAATCAAAGAAATCTGGAATATTGATCAGCAAAACGGAGGTTTTTACGAGCAGCTTTCCGTCGCAATGAAGCTGTATCCTATTTACAACAAGAAAAATGAAACAAACTGAAATATTGGGAAAATATGATACCTTTGGATCGCCGACAAGGAACCAAATGATAAAAGTCGTTGCAAATCTGGCGTGGCCGGCTGCCTTTGAAGCGCTTTTCATTGGAATGATCGATCTTACGGATACGGCGATGGTTTCCGCTCTGGGCATTGAAGCGGTCGCCGCAGTCGGGCTGACCTCGCAGCCCAAACGTATTTTATTGATGCCGATCCTCGCTGTTAATGTGGGCGCCACAGCCTTGATCAGCCGTTTCATCGGCGCGGGGGATGAAGAGGGCGCCAACCGCGCCATGCATCAATTCTTATTGATTTGCGCGATTATCAGCGCATTTTTGTATTTTTTGGGCTTTCTTTTTGCCCGAAGCTTCATGCTGGTATGCGGCGCCGAGGCCGATACCGTCGGCCTTTCAACGGCATACTTCCGAATCATCGTTCTAGGTCAATTTGTGCAGGCCCTGGGATTAACCATCAACGCATGCCAGCGGGGGGCGGGCAATACAAAAATAGCCATGTTCAGCAATGTTGCCGCCAACCTTTTTAATGTGGCGTTTAATTATTTGCTGATCTATGGAAAGCTGGGGTTTCCGCGCCTCGGCGTGGTCGGCGCCGCGATTGCCACCGCGCTGGGCTGCCTTATGTCTTTTCTGATCTCCGTGTATACGGTGGCTTTCAACAGGTCCGGCTCCTTAAGCTTACATTTGTCCAAAGAATTCTGGCGTTTGGATCATAAACTGATGGAGAAATTCAAGGTGATCGCGATCAGCGCGTTCGGCGAGCAGTTTTTTCAGCGGCTGGGCATGTTTTTTTATGTGCTGATTGTGGCCAAACTGGGCACAATGGCATTTGGAACCTATCAGATCTGTATGAATATCGCCAATTTTGAAGGCTGCATATTCGACGGCTTTGCGATTGCGGCCACAGCATTGATGGGCCAGGGCCTGGGCGCAAAAAGACAGGATCTGGCCGAAAGATATTCCAAATACATAGTTTATCTATCCTATCTGACCGCTGTAATCATAAGTATTCCAATGGTGCTGTTTCGCTCTCAGATCATGGCAGCTTTCAGCAGCGAGAGTGATGTGGTCAGATATGGGGGCATCGTGCTGATGATCATAAGCGCGGCTTCCATAAGCACCGCCGGTTCCGCCTCTTATGCCGGAGTACTGCGGGGCGCGGGCGATACGAAAGCGGTGGCTTTATGGACCATGTGGAGCACAACGGTTCTTCGGCCGATAATTTCATGGATTCTTTGTTACTGTTTCGGTTTGAATCTGATCGGAGTATGGCTTGGATTCTTAGCCGGATATCTCATACGATGGATTGGTTTGACGGCGCATTTCAGAAAGGGCGGATGGAAGGCGGCGGTGTAGAGCGTTTTGGAAAACCTTGCCGTCGGCAGAGTTTAACGAACTTCATATGCAAAATGAGACAATAAATGAATCGCCTGTTTTTAATTACAGATTAGAAACAGGCATAATAGATAAAAAATTTTAAATTTTTTATTTAAAATACAAATTGTATTTCATTAGCTTATGGGATAATATAAGATCATTCAGAAAATAAGGAGTTGTACGAGTGTCACTCAAAAAAAACTTAGACGTAATCATTTTTGAAAAAATGCGCAATTCGATTATTGAGGGCCTTTGGACACCGGGAACTCAGATTGATATTGATGAAATTGCCCGACACTATGAGGTTAGCCGAACCCCTGTGGTCCAGGCGTTGAAATGCATGCAGACGCAAGGAATGGTGATATGCGTCAGTACGGGAAAGTTTTTTGTTCCATCCTTCACTTCACAAGAGGTCGAAAATATCTGTAAAATCCGGCAGCTTTTGGAAATTGAAGCGATTAATGAATTGCGATCCTTTAAAACCGATTTTTCTTCTTTGAAAAGATTAAGCCAGAAATGTAAGGAAGCTACTCTGGAAGGCGATGTGATCCAGTCGCGACGCTATGATCTGGAATATCACAAAACGCTGATCATTTTATCACAAAATCTTTGTCTGCAAAATATTTATGAGAAAGTGCAAGGCCAATTTATGGTTGCGAACTATTTACTCGGCGTCCATTCAACAGAGCAGCAGGCCTTTGCAAACAATGAGCATTTTGAATTGGTTGAAGCGTTTGAAAAAGGGCAATACGATTCAGCGATAGAAATTATGAAAAATCATATGAAATTTGCCCTGACAAATTTGCTCGAACGAATGAATTGACAATAAAGATATAAGCGCGCATGTGTGCTTATATTTTTTTAATACATAAAAAATTTAAAATTAAAAATTTTAAATTTTAAGTAATCAGGAGGTCACACGAATGAAAGAAAACGTCAAAAAACCCTTTGGAATTTGCCCCGCTTCCATGACGATTTGGAATGCCGACCAGACTTACAACAAAAAGGGAATGGAAATTTACCTGCGTTGGCTTTTGGATAACGGTGCGCAATCCATTTCCATCTGTGGAAGTACGGGCGAAAATATTGCCATGAATATGGAAGAGCAGAGAGAAATCATTGCTCATGTAGCGAGCTATTTGGACGGTGAGGTCCCTCTGATTTGCGGCACCGGCCGATATGATACGTTAAATACCATCAGGATGAGCCAGTTCGCGCAGGAGCATGGCGCAGATGGCGTTATGGTGATTCTTCCATTTTATCTATCTCCTCACAAGAAGGCCGTCATGCAGCATTTCCGCGATCTGCGTGCGGCGCTTGATATCCAGATCATGATTTACAACAATCCTTGGTTTGCAGGCTATGAAATGACCGTTCCCGAGATTATTGAGCTTGTCGAAGACGGGACGATCGATTCAATAAAGGCCGCGCACGGCGATCCCAACCGCGTCCACGAGCTGAAATTCCATTTAGGCGACAAGCTCAATGTGTTTTATGGCCATGATTATTGCGCCATGGAAGGCCTGCTGGGCGGCGCCGATGGCTGGCTATCCGGCTTCCCGGCGGTTTTGCCCCGCCAGTGCCGCGCACTGCTGGATGCCTGTTTTGAAAAGAATGTCGATAAGGCGATCAAAGCGCAAGCCAATATTCAGCCCTATATCGATTACT
Source organism: Clostridiales bacterium UBA6114 (assembly GCA_002423435.1). Taxonomy (GTDB): domain Bacteria; phylum Bacillota; class Clostridia; order Oscillospirales; family Butyricicoccaceae; genus UBA6114. The sequence goes on along the minus strand of DIWE01000024.1, from coordinate 109,392 downwards.
TCTTCCACGACAAGGAGGACGGCGTTCCCCACTGGCAGGAGATCTGCAAGTACACTCTGCAGGCACAAGGCCTTGACGTTGGCGTCCCGAGGAAGCCTTTGGGTGAGCTTGACACCGAAAATAAAAAGAAGGTTGAAAAGCTGCTGGCTTCTATGAATTGATCCGGACGGGCAATAATAACTGTGAGGTATGGATTATGGGATCTTATTTGGAACCGTCAAAAGCATTGCCGATATACGGCGAATACGATGTGCTGGTCGCCGGCGGAGGAACGGCGGGCCTGTTTGCCGCGCTTGGCGCGGCACGCGCCGGCGCGAGGACATTGGTGATCGACAGGCTTGATTGTCTTGGAGGGCTATTGACAGCGGGTCTTATGTCTGCCACGGTTGGTATGAACGATATGGAGAAGATGGTTTTGAGGGGCATTCCCCAGGAATTCTTTTCAGAACTGCAAAAACGCGGCGGAATGGTCCGGCATGAGCTTACAAAGGAAGCGTTTACCTTCTTCGATGCCGAATCAGCCAAGGAAGTGATTGTGGACTTGATTAAAAAGGAGAAAAAGCTTGAGGTCCTGTATTACACCTGGGCCGCCGACGTCATTATGGAGGGCACGCGGGTAAAAGGCGTGATCGTGGAAAATAAAAGCGGCAGGCAGGCGATACTGGCAAAAACCGTTGTCGATGCTACCGGTGACGCGGATATCTGCTTTATGGCGAACGCAGGATGCCGCAATGCGGACCCGGAAAAGACACATCCGGTAACTCTGCTTGCAAAAGTCGGCGGCGTGAATGTAGAAGCCTTAAAAAAGCATTACAGCGTAAACCCCGGATACCGCACTACCTTTACCCGCAACTGGCCGGTCACCCCTTTCCTTGCATACCGCATCGACAAAGTCCTGGAGGGCAAACAATTGCCGCAGGAGCTTGAATATTTAAGGAACTGGTTCATACTTTTCTACGAAACCGTCAGAGACGGTGAAATGATCCTCAATATTTCCGGCGACACTGCGGTGGACGGAACAAATGCAAGGTCAATTTCAAAAGCCGAGGATATGAGCCGTATCAGAATCGGCCAATGCCTGAAAGTGTTTAAGGACTATATGCCCGGCTTTGAACAGGCGTATCTGATCAACACCGGCTCCACGTTGGGCGTCAGGGAATCCAGGCAACTCGACGGGCGCTACACCATAACGCTTGATGATCTGCTCGAGCACAAGAAATATGAAGATACAGTATGTGTTTTCAACGCGCTTGTGGGAAATCATACGTCTGACGGGACAAATTCCAAGTTTCTTGACATTATTCCCGGACAGCCATATTACCTGCCTTATCACTGCATGCTGCCGAAAAAAACGGAGGGACTCCTTGTTGCCGGACGGTGTATCTCTGTTGAGCCCGCCGCAATGGGAGGGACAAGGATTATGCCCGCATGCATGGGGCTTGGACAGGCCGCCGGCGTTGCTGCTGCGATCTCGGCAAGAGAAGATTGCCGATTATCTGAAATTCCTGTAAAAAAACTACAGCAAGAGCTGTTATTACAAAATGTTTTTCTCGGCTAAAAAATAAAAGGAGAGAGTAAGATGAATTTGCGCAGATTTTTTTCCATCATCCTGGCAATTTCTCTGGCGATGGCATTGTTTTCCGGTTGTGCCAACGATAATGCCCCGGGCACAACACCTGCCAACAGCACTCCTGGAGGTTCCCCCACTAGCGAAGAAATAAAGGTCGAATACACGTTTAAGATGGCCCACACCCATTCCGGAGAGTCTTTAGGCGGTATCATGATGCAGAAAATGGCCGATCTGATTAAAGAGCATACCAATGGCCGCATTGAGGTTGAAGTATATCCCGCGGGTCAGCTTGGCGATAAACTGGCCAATCTGGAAGGCTTGAGGGCCGGGACAATTGACATTACTCAGTGCGCGGCGACCGACATTTCCTCTTTTAATGACCGCTGGTCCGTATTCAGCCTGCCGTTTATGTTTGCCAGCGTCGAAGAAGCGCAGAAGGCATTTTTGGACGAGGAATTTCAGGCCGTGCTGGAAAAGGATCTGAACGAAGTCGGTTTCAGCCTGCTCGGTATGGAAAACGCAGGCAGCCGCTCCGTTATAAACAAGGTTCGCCCCATAAACGAGCCCTCGGATTGTGTCGGCTTGAAAGTTCGTTCGCTGCAGGATGTGTATATTGCGCGCGGCTTTGAGCTGTGCGGCTTTGGCGTTGTCGCCCTGGGTTGGACCGAGGTTTATTCCGCCCTGCAGCAGGGAGTCGTCGACGGAGCCGACAACTCCGCCCCGTATATCTACGACGCAAAATTCCAGGAACTTTGCGATTATTTCTCCATTACCGAAATGATCCGTCAGCCGGGCACCATTATGATCAGCTATAATACTTACAATAACCTTCCGGATGATCTGAAAGCCGCTGTCGATGCCGCCGGCGCCGAATGGGAAAAGTGGCAGTGGAATTACTACGAAGAATACGATGCTGAAGCTCTCAAAAAGCTTGAAGAGGCCGGCGTACAGATCAACACGATCACGCCTGAAAACCGTCAGAAGTTCGTTGACGCGACGAAACCTGTTTATGATGAATTCTTTAAAGCGGTTCCTGCCGGCCGTGAGCTTTACGATTTGATGATGGCTGCTGTTGCCAAGTAAGTAATTTTGTGTAATAGCGGACAACCGGACGGTTGTCCGCTATTACTGAAGCCGGTAATCTGGCTGGAGGTAAAGTTTGAAAGAATTCAAACTTCAAGGTTTACATGTGTGTTGTCCGCCCCTGTGGGCAATCGCAACAGATGCACAAAATGACATCCCTTTTTCGTGGTCGTTTTGTGTCTTGAAGCGTAACGGAAAGGAATGCTCATATCCATGAAGAATATAAAGGAAGCTCGGATTGTTAAGATCATACATTCGCTGGAAGAGATCATCATCATTTCTGTTTTGGTTGTCGTATTGATTTTGACAATTATCAACGTCATCTACAGATACATCTTTTTCAGCGGATTTCTCTGGAGTGACGAACTCATAGGATTTGGCATGCTGTTTATAGGGCTTATCGGCATGGCAACCTGTGTGCGGGATAAATTGAATACCAGTCTCGACGGTGTCGTTTCAAAATTGCCTTTGAAGGTACAGATGGTTTTCTATTTTCTCGTGAAAGCGGTTGTGTTTTTCACTCTGTTTTATTTTATCTATTCCGGATTTAAATTCCTTGCGACAGTGGGGATGCAGAAATCGGTGGTATTAAAGTGGCCGATGCGTATGTTTTATTTGTTGATTCCCATTGGTTCATTGCTCGCCTTTTTTGAAGAAGTTATGATCATGCTGGATGATATTGCGCATGGCGAATGCCGTTTCAGAAGTATCGACGAACAGATTGTAAACGATCAAAACAGCGAAAATCAAGCATAACTGAGAGGACAGGACAATGGTTATATTATTTTTGATAATCCTATTGTTTGCTGCTATTTTTGCAGGGATTCCCATTTGTTGGGCAATCGGCTTCATCGGCATCATCGGACTGCTGTCGACGGGGAGCAATCCGTTAACCATGATTCCGCAATGCCTCTATTCGGGAATCAACTATTTTCCTCTGCTGGCGATACCGTTTTTTATCTTCGCTGGCGAAATTATGAATAAGGGCGGTATCACAAAAAGCCTTGTGAACCTTTCCCAGCTGATTATCGGCAGAATTCCCGGCGGGCTTGCGCATGTCAATATCCTGGCGAGCATGTTTTTCGGCGGTATCACCGGGTCTGCCCAGGCCGACACGTCCTGCATCGGAGGGATATTGATCCCGGCGATGAAAGAGGAGGGCTATACGGCTGAGACTGCGGTTGCGGTGACCGCGTCCTCCTCGTGCATAGGGCCCATTATTCCGCCCAGCATTCTGATGGTGCTTTATGGCTGTACGATGAATGTATCCATTGGGTCAATGTTCCTCGGCGGCATTATCCCCGGTATTCTGGTGGGCTTTGCGCTGATGGCGGTGGTTGCCCTGCAGAACAGAACATATCATTTTCCTTATTCGACAAAAAAGTATACGAAGTCGGAAGTCAAAAGCGTTCTTTTACAGGCGATTATTCCGTTGGGAATGCCATTTATCATTATGGGAGGTATTTTGGGAGGCATATTTACCGCTACCGAAGCGGGCGCTATCGCGGTCCTTTATGCGCTGTTTGTATCTGTTTTTCTGCTCAAGACGGTAAAATGGACCGATCTTCCTCCCATGCTCAAAGTCACGGCGCAGACGACGGCTTCCATATTGATCATAGTCGGCTGTTCAAAAATTTTAAGTTGGGTCATGGCTTTGCTGAAAATCCAGCAGATTATCAGTTCCTTTCTTGCAACATATGTCGGCACTGCGGTCATGTTCCTCTTAATTGTCAACGTTTTTCTTCTGTTTATGGGGACGTTTATGGATGCCTCGGCGTCTTTGCTGCTTTTAGCACCCATTCTGGCGCCCATTGCCGTTCAATATGGCATTGATCCGATCCATTTTGGATTGATTATGTGTATCAATCTTGTGATTGGACACGCAACCCCGCCGATGGGCCTTTGCTTATTTATCGCCTGTAAGCTCGGCAAAGTGCCGCTCGACAAGGGTGGCCTCGCGATATTTCCCTATGTCGTGGCCGAGGTGGCGGTACTTTTGCTGGTAACATATATTCCTCAGATCACGCAAGTCCTGCCGGCGCTTCTGAACGGCTGAATGAAATAGGTCGATTAAACCTATGGGGATAAGGGGGACCAGTTTATGAAAGTATTGAATTTCGGCTCTCTGAATTATGATTATGTGTATCATGTGGATCATCATGTTACTCCAGGGGAAACACTTGCAGCCTCTGATATGGAGGTGTCCATCGGCGGAAAAGGATTAAATCAGTCCGTCGCCCTTTCAAAGGCGGGCGTTCCGATTTATCAGGCCGGCATGATCGGTGAGGATGGAGGTTTATTCCTGGAGGTCTGTGCAAGGCATGGAATAGACTGTGGACTGATAGAAAAGGTTGACGGAAAAAGTGGACATGCGATCATTCAGCTCGATCGGCAAGGGCAAAACTGCATCCTTCTGTTTGGCGGCAGTAATCGGCGGATTACGAAGGAATATGTTGATTCCACGCTCCGAAACTTCGAAGAAGGCGATTTGCTGATTTTGCAGAATGAAATCAATCTTCTGGATTATATCATCGACTGCGCATATCGAAAGGGCATGACTATTATCTTAAACCCGTCTCCTTATGATCGCGCGCTGGAGTCATGTGATCTGAAAAAGATCTCCTATTTTATCATCAACGAGGTGGAAGGAGAGCAGCTGACAGGACTAAAAGAACCGGATCAGATTCTTAAAAAAATGGCCGGGATGTTTCCTGCGTCCGCAATTGTATTAACTCTGGGCGGAGAGGGAGCGATCTATTTTGACGGGGCGAAAAAGATCGGACAGAAGGCGTATCCTGTCCGCGCCGTCGATACGACTGCGGCGGGCGACACCTTTGCAGGATACTTTATATATGGATTATACAATGGTTTCAGTATCCCTGAGACGCTGGAGCTATGCGCAAAAGCCGCCGCGATTACGGTAACCAGACCGGGAGCGGTTTTGTCCATCCCGGAAATCAGTGAGCTTGTCTGAGCCGGGAGAATGAAAAACTTAAGAAGGGACATGGCCAAACGAAATTTTCGGCTTGATTTGGCCTGAAAACGAAAGGGAAGAAAAACGAAAAGCGAAAAATATTTGGACTCAGTCAAAAAATGACTGGGTCTTTTTTATACGAACAAATGACTATGGAGTGAAATTTGGAAAATCTGCACTCCGAGAGAAGCATGGTTCTATTTATCATCCGTTCCGCATTTAAATGACATTTTGCGCTCACCGTCTAAAGATCTCGGCATAAAATGGTATTGAAGCAAATACCAAAATCCATACAGGAGGTAATTAAATGGCTGACAACAACAAGGTCGCACCGGGCCCGGTCCAGGGCACTCATCATATCAAAGAAGCGGTCTGTATCCATACAAAAAAAGTATATGATTCCTGCAGAGATACACAGTGATCACCTTATAGGATTTGGGATAAAAAATTTATATGCCTTTTATTTCAAGGGAAATATCGAAAGTACGATAGGGATAGTCTTTTTTTCGGGTATAGATTACTTTCTCAATCACAGACTTTAAGAGCATGTTTCTCAGGTTCGGATCATCCGTCAGAAAATAATGGTCAATTGTATATTTGATTTTTTCGGATAGTTCTTTCAGGTCGACAGGTACGGGATCTGACTGAAGAGTTGCGATCGTTTCGCCGATGTTTTTTTCCCTTATGGCAAGGGCGTTGGAACGTTCAGTGAAGATGTCAATCGTATAGACGCCCTGTTCAAGGAGATCGTAAAGGTTGTTGCGCTGCGTTTTAATCTTAGATAGCTCAGATTGGTAAGTCTGGATAACGGCGGAATTGTCTTTTGCAGCTTGATTGTTAATTTTGGGCTCTAATTCTGTCAGAGAACCTTTCAGGGCGTCTATTATGGCCGTCTCAACAAATTCGAGGCGGATACCACTTGAGCATCCTTTTGTGCGGCAAAATAGACGTGGATATTTTTCCTTGCTGATCTGATGTTGGCGCTGCAGGAGTTTGCCGCATTCGGAACAATAGATAAGACCTGCGAGCGGGTTTACAAACTCGCCGGTAAAATATGAAGAATGTGAATGACTCCGCATGATCTCCTGTGCCCCTTCGAAAAGCTTTTTATCTATGATGGCGGGATGCGCGTCTTTTATAACAATCCATTCGCTTTTTTCGTTTAAGACCTGTTTATTGGTATCGCTGGGGTTTCTTTTGCGGACATTCCGATATCTGTTCCAGGCGATAACCCCGGTATAAACGGGATTTCTTAGAATGCGGCGGATCGTCGTCCGGCCCCATATGCTGTCCGTCTTTTTTGGCTTCAATCCGGCAGATGTAAAGGCGTTCGCAATTATCTGGCACCCAACGCCTCGGTTGACATACATATCGAAGGCCATGCGGACATAGGGCGCTTTTTCCTCGTCGATTTCAAGCGTCGGCAGCTTGCCGTTAAAAGCTCGTTTATACCCGAAGGGCACCTCTCCGATATGCCCGCCGGACTCGACGGACTTGACGATCCCGCGCCGCATGCGCCGGGTAATGATTTTATACTCCCGCCTAGCCATAAAGCTTTCAAACTCGGTGTATTCCTCGTCAAGCTCGTTATTCAGATCATAGATACGGCGGGGAGTGATAATTTTGCAGGCGGCCGTTTTAAAGGTGTCAAGTATTACGCCTTGCGAGGCCATGTTGCCGCGGCCGAGGCGGTCGATATCCATGCAGAGGATAGAATCATATGTACCTCGCTCGACGTCTTCCAGAAGCTGCAGCATCTGCGGGCGCATGTAAAGATTTTCCCCGCTTACAACCTCTTCATAAATCCGGGTAATAGATATGTCGTTTTTTTTCGCAAAATCAAGGAGAGTTTCCCGGTGGCGCTGGAGTGCATCCTCGATCTCTTCCTCGGCGCGGGACTTGCGCAGGTAAATCGCGGCTGTCAAAATATCACCTTCTTGCTACATCACACCCCGCCCCGGTTAGAGGCGGGGTATTTTATTTATAAATAACGATTTAATACTTCGGTAAGCTGAGGCTTATATTGCTCGATGTCATATATATTTGTGAGCGGGCAACGGATATCTTTTTTGTTTTCGTCCGGGACAACCAGGAGTTTTTGATTTTCATTGAAATAGAGTCGGCATATCCATTTGCGGACATTATTTTTGAAAAGTATATTCATATATGATTCGGTATCTTTATAAGTGATATTGTTAATATCAGTGACCTCACGCAGAATATTTTTAATTATAAAATAACCCTCCAGCTCGTCCGCTGTTGTCGTTATTTTGCTGACAGGCTTCAGGTCGATTTGAACGGCAGGTTCGGGTTGCACCTCCTCAGTGGTTGATGTAACCTTTTCCGCATTGTCGAGCGCGGACTTTATCTTATTGCTCATTGTTTCGTTAATATAGTCGTTAAGCGATTTTTTTAATATAGGACGAAAGCGCTCAATTACGACTTGTGTCTGCCGACCACTATACGCATAATTCAAGAACAGTTTTACAAAATCGTCGGTCGGGCTTTGAAGCTGATCATTAATAACCCGCTTAAACTCGTTTGCGTATTTAAGCTGTGACGCAGTATCAAAAATCGTAGCGACGTCAAACGAGGTCTTATGAAATTTCTTTAGCTCGGGGACCTGATTTTCTTTAATATCAAAAATATTGACTTCAAGGAATGGATTTTCGTCCATTTTATTCGGCTCTTCAAGATCGGTATAAAATTTGTAAAATTGCCCGTTGGTCAAAATCGCAAATTTGGCTTTTGACGTTCCAAAATAGCGAAAAAGCTGAGAATCGTGCTTTTCCAAGGGCTCATTTATCGATTTGGCCTCGACTAGAATAACGGGCTCCCCATTTTGCAAAATCGCGTAATCAACCTTTTCGCCTTTTTTTATGCCAACATCAGCTATGTATTCAGGGGTAAATTCCTGCGGATTAAATACATCATAACCGAGCATAGAGAAAAAAGGCATGATAATTGAGGTTTTCGTTGCTTCCTCAGTGGCAATAGAGTCCTTTAAGGATTCGACGCGCTTCGAAAACTGCTTTAGTTGATCAATAAAATCCATTCCGTTGCACCCCCGTTGTTATTTTGTAATATTAATTGTAAAAATATGTAAATTATGATAGAATTGTGTCGCCGGCATAGGAGAGCTCTCGTATATAAAGAAAGAAGGGCTCAAAATGGAAACGGAACGCCAAAATAAAATACGGAATATGATATTAAAGGCGCGGGAACTGGTAAACAAGGAGGGGTATCTTATTTTTCTTCGTTCCTTTTTTTCTGCTGTGCAAGAAGAAAATCAAGATACTCGTCCGCCTTCTGAAGCTGATCAGGATTAAGCTTAATTAAATTCTCGTTTATCTTCCGGAGCTCCGGGTCTTTCAGCGCTTCCAAAATAAGCTCATCATCTGATGGGCTTATTTTTTTTGTCCCGGTTTCACCATTGAGCAAAAAGTCAACTGTAACACCGTATAAAGAAGCTATTTTCTGAATTGTTTCGTAATCTGGCTCATTAGTACCAGTTTCGTACCTTGTATATGTGGGGCGCTTGACTGAAAGATAATCAGCAAGATATTGCTGCGTGTAACCTTTTTCAATTCTGAGTTGTTTAATAATTTTAGAAAACATTGGAAAATTCACCCTTTTTAAGTATAGTATGTGCTTTATTGTAACACAATGGGAGGTTACGAAAAAGTACATAATTCCAAAAAAGGTATTGACAATGTTACGAAACAGTACTATCATGATGTTACGATACAGTACATACGGAGGTGAGACAATGCGGAAATGGCTAAAAGACATCCGTGAAAACCTAGATTTAACTCAGGAAAAGGCGGCGAGAGAAGCGGGAATTTCGAGGCCGTATTACACACGAATCGAAAATGGCGATTACCAGGTGCCGACTAGAACGGCAAAAAAAATAGCCGAAGCGCTCGGCTTCGACTGGGCGAGGTTTTATAGTTCGGAAAAGGACAGCGCGTGATCAATTTAGCCGGATAACGTACAAGCGTTCCAACATAGTAATAGATCGGGGTGATAATATGCCGGACCAGGAGACATTGCAAAGAAAATTTCCTTGGCGCAAGGGAGACACGGAGTATAAGCAAATGACCGTTGGAGGGTATCACGTAAACGCGACCATTATCCACGGGGACCCTCGGGACCTGCCAAAAGTCCTTCGCGATATGACGCGGGCGGTCAATTATCGCAAACCGGGAACGCCGGCGCCGCCCTACGAGATTGAAATTACATACAAGGGCCAAACGGCGGACGAACTCGAAGAGGAACTGAAAGATCTCGTGATCTAGGCGCGTAAAGCGCCATACCGAAAAATGGACAAGCCTGGAGGAAGCATGAAAAAGGAAATATTACATAAGCTTACGCGCCTTATGGTGGCCGGGTCCGCCGCTTTGGTGATCACGATGGCGCTGGCGCGGTGGGTATTTCAGGCATGAGGGGCGGCAGAGGATATTTAAGCGAGCGCATGATGCCGGTGAGGCGCAGGGTTCCTCAGGCGCCTTGGAGAGGCAGATCATAAAAGGAAGTGACAGCGATGGGTAAAAACTACAGGCGCGACTATATGGCGCTGCAATACATACATGAACAGGAAAAACGGGGGCTGAACATCAAAGTTGATACTGCATTGATCTGCGCCTCCGTTTTATTTTTAATCCTCTTTGCGTTTTCCGGCTGGGTGCAGGTACAGCTGCACGAGATTGACGTGACGGTCGCGGAGTCCCGGGCCGAGCTCGACGCAATCAAGGAGGGCCTTTCGGAGCTACGGGGGCGCATCGACGCCGGGCGGGAGGCCGCGGGGGAGGGGGAAATCGGAAACAATCCTCAGGCGCTACGCGCCAGCTCCTTTCGAAAGGAGCCTATGCCGGGAGCGGACAAGCCCGCCGAAGCGGCGCCCGTGTATCCGCTTACCGACGCGGAGCGGGACATTATCGCCGCGATCTGTTTTTTCGAGGATAGGTCGGGCGGCGGGATGGGGGGAATGGCGGCGGTTGCCGAGGTTATTTTTAACAGGCTATCGGACGGCCGGTTTGGAGAAAACGTTGCGGAGGTCTGCACCCCGAGCCAGTTCCACGGGTTAAGGCAGCTCGGCACATTGCCGATCACAGAGGACGCATACACGGCCGTCCGGGCAGTTTTCGACGAGGGGACGGACGCAGGGACGCTCGGGGCCTTGTATTTTTGTACAGGGAGCCCGGACAATATCAAGCCGGGGCTGCGGGAGGTCGCGCGGATCGGCGGGCATGTATTCTACATCGATTGATAGGGAGGTAAAGCCACATGGGCGAAAAAGAGAAAACAGGGGAGGTGAAATACTGTATCGGCTGTGCCCATAGGCGGCCGATTTCCTCATTCGGCGGGGTAACAGTTTGTAATTACGCGCTTGACACCGGGCACTGCCGGCTTGTGCCGGTGGAAAGATGCCCGTACAAAACAACGGAAACGGAGGCAGATATGAACAAGGCTGATTTTGACGAGGTTGAAGCCAGACGGCTCCATAAGGAAGGCAAAAGCGATTATGAGAGCGCGGCGGCGTTGGGAATCGCAAGGGGAACCTATTCCCGCTGGCGCCGGAGGGAAGGCCTCCCGACAATGCATCCAAAAACCAAAAAAGCAAAGGAGAACAGGGAAATGGGGGTCAAGGCGCCTGCGGACAACGCACTTTCGGAAGGGCTCAGAGAAAAGGTAAAAGATAAGCTCCGGCGGGACGGGGTTATTAAAGACTTAAAGCCGGAAACCGGCCTTGCCGTCGAGGACCCGGCGGCCGCCGCGGCAGCTGCGTACCGGACCAAAAGCGATCATTTTGTTGATGTCAACAAAATGATTACGGGAACGGCGACCCCGAACGAATACGATCCTTTGATCTTCGAGGCGTTCGACATCTCCGTCAGGCTCTTGCATGACGCGGGCGTTCAGCCGCAGTTTTTATGGCGGGCGCTCCTGCATGAGGCCGAGACGCAGATCGACGCCCTGGACGCTTACATAAGACTCTCCGACGAGACATGCCGGCGGGCCGTGGAGCTTGCCGCGCACGTGGCGGCCAATAAGGCGCGCGAAGGGTGTTGACCCATGGGCATACGGGACACCGCGATTCTGACGATCAAAAACCTGATGATCACAAAGCCGGCGCCGCTGAAATGCAAGGGGTGCAAATACCGCATGATGATCGCTCAAAACAAAAACGACACCTGTTGCGGGTACCTGTTAATGACCGGGCGGCTGCGGGGATGCCCGGCGGAGGACTGCGACAAATACGACAGAATGCCGCGGAAAAGAAGGAAAAGCCGCCTCGACTGGTAGGACAGTCAGAAGGCGGCAGCAAAATATAGCCAAGGATATTATATCAGATCCACCACAAAAGACAAGGAGGGCCATATGGCATATATCCAGATTGAAAAAGTTGAGTGCTGCCATTGTTATGCGCATTTTGAGCCGGGCGTTTTCGCGCGAAAGAAAGCACGCCGGGCCATCGATAACGGCGCGAGAATCGTAAACATCGAATGCCAGTGCCCGTTCTGCGGGCGGACGACATGGCGGGAAATGCGGATCGACCGGATCACTGAAAGGTATTACGTCGTCCGCAACGGCTTCGGAAAAGAGGCGAGGCGGGCGTGAAGATATACACACTTTGCGACGGGTGCCGCCTTGAGGCAGGGTTTGTTCCGGTTTCCACGCCGAAAAAGGGTGTATGCATGAGGTGTGGGAAGCGGCGCCATGTCTGCGAATGCGAAAGGCCGGAGGATCGGGGCGCGGCTGGCCGGGATCGGGAAGAGTTCCGGGAGGGCCAAGATGAATGCAGCTGATCCGAAAGGCGAAGACAAAGCGCTTACCCTGAAGCAAGCGTCCGATTTATTAGGGGTTTCAACGCGGCAGGTTTCGGCCGCGCTTCGGGCCGGGATCATTAAAGGCGCAAAAGTAAGGAGGCGCTGGCATGTTGCGCCCGCCGCTTTTGCCGTTTTCCGAAAGCGGAACGGTCAGGAGATCGAAAAACTGAGAGCCGAGTACGTCTCGTTATATCGGCAGGGCCTGAACCCGGACCAGCTGCAGCGGCGGGTCAAAAAGGATTTTCAAAAGCGCCGGATCGTTTTTGCGGAAAAGGGGTTTGCCGAGCGGGCGATCTATGAGTTCGTTATGGCGGAGAAACGGAAAATGCAGGGAAAGGAGACAAAATGAAGGAATTAGCATTAAAAAAAATAGAAGACGAACTGAAAACGTTCAAGGGATCACAGCATGCCGCGGCGGTCAAAAACGCGGTGGCCGAGGCGCTGAAGGAATTCGCGCGGCAGGATGATGAATTCGCCCAGGCAATCGCGCAGTCGGACAAAACGCTTTCCGATTGCTGCGCGGCGGTCACGGCGGGAGTCGGCGGCAGCATATCGGACCTCGAGGCTTACCGCCGCGCCGTCCAGTTTTACTTCCCGGGCGCGGATATCCGGTTTCATATGACGATCGACCTTTGCCCGTCGGATGGAGGCGCTGAGGACGAAAAGCCTTCGGGGATCGTCCTGAATCTGGCGGATTTTCTGTGAGGAGGGGAGCGGAAAATGAAAGGAATTCCGTGTACGATTCAATCGGATATCACAAAGCTTGATGTTTTAGCGCATTTCCCGAGCTGCCTAACAACCGCAGAGGAAGATGACGCGAGGATGTATTTCGAGCATTTTGTTTTCTTTCGGACGGAAGGAAAGGGCGTCAGACGGTGCGTCTGCACGTCGTGCATGGAGGGGTTTTGGGCGGAAAAGGAGATTTCGCCCGATTTCTTTAAGGTTACACACGGGAAACCCTGTACATGCCCGCGCTGCGGGCAGTCTGCGACGCTTCAAGCAATGGGGAAATTCAGAAATTTCAACAGCCTCAATTCGCATATACGCGGCGTACAGATTTCCGCGTATAACGGCGGAGTTATGATTCAAGCAGGATGGCTCAAGAGAGACTTTGACGACGAGGATCTCGGCGGGACGATCAATTTTGAGCCGTATAAACGGTATTACTTCGCGCCCGGTGTACGCGGGATGTGGGTCAGGCAGACCTATAACGATTTCGGAGACCGTTACAGTAGAGGAGGCTGGGAATGGCGGGATTCTGTTCGCGAGCCGTTCCAGAAAATCATGGGGATGTATGAGCGAGAAACATCCTACGCAGTCGTCGGGCTAGTAAATCTCCTGAAAACCAAGATGCAGTACTGCCAGTATAACGAATGGTTTAACGATCAGTACGGCGCTTATATCGGAGGGCAGTATTTTGATGAACCGGGAGGCATCATGGCGGCATATCTGGTCGAATACCTCGCCGAATACACGCGCCGGCCGCAGATGGAGTTTTTGGCGAAGCTTGGGCATATGCAGGTACTGCGCGATATAGTCATCGAAGGGAAAGAAAACAAAAGAGCCCTCGACTGGAACGCTCAGAACCCGGCGGACTTTTTCAGGCTCTCTAAAAATGATTACAGCTTTTTCAGGGAGGCCGATATGAGCCTGGACCCACTTCTTGATTTCCGGCGCATGAAAAAGCGGGGGCTGGTCCAATCGCTGAAAGAGTTCGCGGAGACAAAGAAACGGATCGAAGGGAAAAAACTGCAGTTTGAAAAGCTTAGCTCTTGCGTCATAAACGCGGGTGTTACGTTCAAACGCGCCGAAAACTACATAAATTCGTTCGGCGCCGGGTGTTCTCACGGGTATGTCCCGATATCGACGGTTTTGCAGACCTGGGACGATTACCTCGACGCCGCGGTGAAACTTAGGTATGATCTTCGGCGCGATGATGTCCGGATGCCGAAGGACCTGCGGAAGAGGCACGACGAGGCGACGGCGGCCGTTAAGGTCAAGGAGGATGCGCGGGCGGTAAAACGATATAAAACAAGGTACGATGCGCTGAAACGTCAGTTTGAGTACGAAATGGACGGCATTCGAATTGTGATACCGGAGGGCGTCAACGAGATTGTCCGGGAGGGGAAGGTGCTGGAGCACTGCGTCGGAGGGTACGCTGAACGGCATGTCAAGGGCGCGGTAACGATCCTTTTCCTGCGGTATGCTGACTTTCCGGACTCGCCGTTTGTCACGATCGAGCTGACCACGGAAGACAACTGCAAAAAAATTGAAATCCGGCAGATTCACGGAAAGAAAAACGAAAGGGATGGCGCTCCGTCGCCCAAGACCGCATTTAAGGAATTTCTTGACCAATGGCTTGGCTGGGTGCACGACGGCAGCAAGAGAGACAGGGACGGAAACCCGGTCGTTAAGGTGAAAAAGGAGGCGCAAACGGCATGAACGAGATATCAGCAACGAGGACGGCGGATCTTGTCGCGCTGGAGATTCGCACACTGCACCGGCAGGCGCAGCGCATGGTACTGGGTTATGCGATCGAGATCGGCCGGCGTCTGCGGGAGGCAAAGGAGCTTGTGCCTTACGGGTCCTGGGGGGAGTGGCTCCGGACCGAGGTCGATTATTCGCAGTCGACGGCCAACAACTTTATGCGGATATTCGATGAATACGGGGCGGCCCAGCTGGGCCTTTTTGGGCCGGAGGCAGATTCCCAAACGCTTGGGAATCTGAGCTATACCAAGGCTTTGAGCCTCCTCGCGCTACCGGCCGACGAGCGGGAAAGCTTCGCCGAAGCGAACAATGTCGAGGACATGAGCACCCGGGAGCTTCAACAGGCGCTCAAAGAACTTAACGAGGCGCGGCAGGCGCAGGAACAGCTTGAGGAATCGAACCATGAGATGGAAAAGAAGATTTCGGATATCACGACGCGTTATGACAATACATTGCGCGAGGTCGAGGATGCCGATAATGAAATTCAATCACTGAGAGCTGAACTGAAGGAACTCCAATCCCGTCCGATCGAGGTCGCGGTGCAGGAGCCGGACCCGGCCGTAGTCGAGGCGGCCGCCAAGGCCGCGGCGGATCAGGCGGTAAAGGACGCGAAGTCAGCCTATGAGAAAAAGGAAGCCGGACTAAAAGCAAAGCTTGAGGGGATCGAGAAAAAACGGGACAAGCTCGAAGCGGAGCTCAAGGCCATGGAAGAAAAACTGAAAAACGCCGCCGGCGCCTCGAGTGAAGAAACAGAGCAGCTCAAAAGAGAGGCGGAGGCCCTCCGGGCGCAGCTGAAGACGGCCGATCCGGATACCGCCGCGTTTAAGGTCCATTTTGAAATGTTCCAGGACGAATGGAACCGCATGACCGCAATCACATTGAAATTGCCGTCGGAGCGGGCCGCGGGGCTGCGCAAGGCAATGGGCGCCGTGCTCGAAACCATGCGCAACAGCCTGGGGCAGGAGGGTGCGGGAAATGCCTGAGTTGGACATCGTGCGGGAGGCGAACAGGGTCGCGAACGAATATTTTGCGGTTATTAAACTTTTGGACAATATCAAAACCGAGCTGGGCCCGGAAAACAAGACCTTAAAGGATTACGCAATAAAAACAGGTCCGGCATGGGCCGGGCCTGAGAAGACCAAGGCTGCGAAGGCATTGCCGGCGCGCGTCAAATGGACGATCATTTCCGCTTGCTATGCATTTATGGTTTTGATCGCGGTCGGGCTGAGGGCCTGAAGGAGGTTAGAAATGCCGATTTTGAATTATACGACGAAGATCAACGTTAATAAAACCGTGTCGGAGATTCATGAAAAACTGGCCGAGCACGGCGCCAGGAAAATCATGTTTGATTACGACGCCGGCGGGAAGATCACGGCGATATGCTTCCAGATAGACACGCCGGACGGGCTGCGCGGCATTAAGCTGGCCGCCAAGGCGGGCGCCGTTTATAAGGTTATGGAAAAGCAAAACCTTCGGCCGACAAAGGAACAGGCTGAGCGGGTCGCGTGGAGAATCCTAAAAGATCTGATCGAGGCGCAAATGGCTTATCTCGACTCGGAACAGGCCGAAATGGATGAAATTTTCTTTGCGGGGCTTCTTAAGGACAACGATCAGACGCTTTACGAGGCGTATCGAAAGAACCAGCTGATGCTTGAAAGCGGGATGGGAAATGAGGACTAAAGACGTGCTTTACATGGCGGTCACGGCGGATGAATACGAGCTGCCCCTCGTCGTCGAGGACTCCCCGAAGCACCTTTCCGAAAGATGCGGGGTTTCGCGCGATACGGTCCGCTCCGCGCTTTACCGGAAATCGAGCGGGAAAACGCGGGGGATGGTGTTTATCGCGGTGCGGGTACCGGAAACAGAAGGTGAGGCGGAGCTATGATTCATGAATTAAAAGTCTGGCCGGAGTTTTTTGAGGATCTGGTGTCCGGGGCAAAGCCATTTGAAGTGCGGAAAAACGATCGTCCTTATGCCGTAGGGGATTATCTGGCATTAAATGAGTATATGGTTGGCCTCGGATATACTGGGCGTTGCGTGCTGAAAAAGGTTACATACAAAATGGAGGACGAGCGCTTTTGTCTTCCGGGATATGTGATCCTGGGCGTCATCCCGTGTGGAATACGTGAAGGGGAGCTTACAAAAGTTCTGAAAGCGGCGCCAATCGATGGATGCGTCGCCTGTTGGTGCGGGTCATGCGCGAATCTGGAGGACTGTATTATCAAGGACGACCGATGGGATAATGGAATGCCATGCGATGCCTGTTCTGCAGATGGAAGACCGTATAGGCCTAAATCCGGGAAGAAATGCCCAGATTGGAAGGAGGGAAAAGCGGAGAGTAGCGATTAAATTAACGAGCCATCCCCGCATTCCGGAGCAAAAGGGCATAAAAAAACCACCCCGAAAGGCAGATTCATATTATCGATGCTTTTATTAATTAATTTATAGCGGGTTCCCGGATCCGCCTTCGGATCCGGAATCATCTAAACGCTATTAGATGATAATGATGAATATTACTTTCATCATTGCTCACCACCTTATTAGGTAAGGTATGTTCATTATATGCATTGAAAGGAGATTTTATGTCACATAGTTTTGACCTACAGGTGATCAAGGCAAGATGCGAGGCGGCTCTGGCGTATGAGGGCGGCACGATTGCAGAAGCCTTACAGGTGTACCATGATAGTGTCAAAGACATCCCCGCGCTGATCGCGGAAGTGGAACAGCTACGAATAATATCGCCCGACGCATCTGATCTTGCGGCAGACCTGATGATCGCCAATGCGGAGGTCAGGCAGCTACGGGAGGAAATAGAACGGCTTAATGCAGAAAACATAACGATATACAAAGCGATCACACGCTATTGTTCCGTTGACCAGGTCAACGCAATTGTCAGCTTTGTTATTGCTAATCGACCGCTGTCGGAGGAGGCGGAAGGGGGGTGAGGCATCATGAAAATTCACTATCGCAAGAACCTGAACAGCCCTGACAAGATCATTTCCGATGTTATCTACATCGGAGTGATTGACGGAAACGAGCCAGTAAGCGTAGTTCTGCGGGACAACCGGGAATTCCGGATCAGGTTAGACAGGATAGAGGCTATTATTGATGATAGCATGACGGTGAAGGAGGTCAACAGATGAAGGAACTTTTGAATAGGGTGCAGGCGACCGTATCTATGGAATATGAGCGGACCGCCAAGAAATTCGGCAAGGCCAACAACGGTCCTCATGAAAGTTATGCGGTCATTCTGGAGGAGTTCCAGGAGGCAACGGATTGCGCCACCGGTTTTGCGTTCTTGCTTGAAAGATTCTGGCACGATGTAAAAAATGACTGCACAACGACCAGAAACGGCGATTTGAAGGAAATGCAGGATCGCGCAGAACATGCCGCTGCCGAATGGATACAGGTTGCCGCGATGTGCCATAAGGCAACCATCAAGAAGGAGACTGGCGGAGGTGAATAAATATCGCTATGAAAATGTAAGAGGGCCGAATATCAGCTTTCTCGGTACTCTCAAATATACCAGAATCCGAAAAGGCCCGAAAATCGGCCGGAATGATCCTTGCCCCTGTGGGAGCGGGAAAAAATATCAGAGGTGCTGCCTTGACAAGGATGAAATAGCGGAGATGAAGGGGGCAACAAACCAAAAAAGGGCATAAAAATACCAGGGAGCCTTTCACCCTGGGAGCCGTTACAGTGACCATTACCGTTCACTAACGAAATAGTCCTCGTCTTCAAAGATCAGATCGTCTAAATCTTTTTGACTTTGTTGCTTAGAATTATTAATTATATGGAACCTCCTTTCCGTATTGATAAATACATTATACTCTATCCCACAAGCAATTGATATAGGCATAATGCAATGAGTTTACATAATTTGTGTCAGCAAAATTGGAGGCTATGGAATGCGTGACATAGAAGCAATCAAGACAGATATCGTATTTTTTGAAACCCACATTGACGCACCTGAAGATTTCGAGTGGGACGAGGACCCAAATGAATGGGCGAAAATTAGGGAAACGCAGTTGGTTGAGTTAGACATAGAACTCCGCGCTGCGCAATCAGATGGCATTTCCATTGAACGACACGAAGCCATCTGCAATGCCGAGCGTGAGGGCCGGTGCATGGTAAGGGAAACGTGCGAATGGTCACAAGATGATGGAGAGACACCATGGGATTGTTCCTGCGGCCTTGCATGGGAGTTTACAGACGGCGGCAATCCGTATGAAAATAATACGTTTTACTGCCCTAAATGCGGAAAAGAGATCACGCGCATCTCGTGGTTCGAACCGGATGAAGAGAACAACGGAGACGACGGGTGTACGGTGGTTGAGGTTTTAAAGATCCTTACCCGCGCCGAGGCAGAGGCGGTGCTTGCGAAGGAAAGGGAAAAAAACTCAGCCGTTGAGGCTGAGTGAGGCGCTTATTCAACAACTACGGCCGTGCCGGAGACCGAGATTATCATTATATTATTTCCAGGGCTAAATGTATCATAGTTAATGTCTACTCCAACTATGGAATTCGCTCCCAACTTATTAGCGTTTTGCTCCATTTGTTGAAATGCTTTTTCTCTGGATTCTCTCAATTGCGCAACATCCATGTTGCGCGTAAGCGAATTAGTAAAAATTATGACTTCACCTATGACGATGCCTTTGTACGATGTAATCGTTCTGCCTTCAATAGAGGGGGTTGTTGTAATGATCATATCAACCTTTCTCCTTTTTAAGTAATGTACTGATTATATCACTAAGGACAAGCCTTTGCATTTTGACGCGCGGCATGAGAGTGACCTCGTGCCGCGAACAAAGGGCAAAAGCCGGTCAGCACCTATACATTATATATATCGCGCGCGCGTCTTTATGCGGGCCCGATTTCCGTCTAAGTTTAGCACCATATTTATATGGAGGGATAAGGAGTGTATCTGATGCAACAATTCAGATTTTCAGGGAGGATCGCCGAACTGGGGACCTACTGGTCAGCCGAGAAAAAAATACGGGCTACAAAAACAAAGGGAAACACTTCGATTCGAAAAACGCTTGCCAATTTACGACAGGCGGCAAGACGGCTGGCGAGCGTATTAAACTGCAATTTTACAACCAGCGATATTTTTGCGACGGCGGGGTTTGACGACGAGCATCTGCCGGGAACGAAAAAGGAGGCCGCGAAGGTTGTGCGCCTTTGGCTGGAGCGGGTCGGAAGATGGTATTTCGGGCAGACGGGGAATACGCTGAGATATGTTTACGCCATCTGCGACAGGGACCCGAAAACAAAGAAGAAAGTACGGCTGCACGCTCACATTGTCATGGACGACGTAGCGATTGCGATCCTTCGGGAAAAATGGGGGAACGGCGACGTTCATTCCGAATACCTTTATCACGATGCAAACGGAGAGTTCCTGGAACTGGCGACTTACATAATCGAAAATTCATTCAACGAAAAAAACGAAAAAAAATATGTCCCGTCGCGGAACCTGAAAAAGCCGGTTGTGCCCAAACCGGAGCGGGTAAGGCGCAAAGGGGAATTCAAGCTACCGAAAGGCGCGCGCCTGATCGAGAGGCAGACGACGCATAACCGATACGGGACAATGGAGTATGTCCGGTATGTCCTGCCCAAGGATTATGTTATTCCGGAGCGGGAGATCAAAAAAGATGTTAAGAAATGTTAGGGTTTTCGCGGGTACGTGCCCGCGTTATAATCGCGCGCGATTATATAAACAGCTGGGGGAAGCATGATGACGGCAAAGGAGTATCTTTTACAGGCCCGCATGATCGACGTCAAGATCCGGGCAAAGCGTGCTCAAATAAAGCATCTCGAAGAAGTCGCCGAAAGCGCGACGATTTCCTTTGCCGCCAATTTTGATGACGCAAGAGTGCAGGGCGGACAGCCCAAAAACAAGGTACTGGATTACGCGGTCATGGCGAGCGATCTGACGCAGGAGCTCAGAGAGGATATCAGGCGCCTTCTCCGGATCAAAAGGGAGATCGGAAAGGTGATCAAGCGGATCCAGGATGACCGGTATAGGACGGTCCTTGAATTTTATTATCTCTCTCATATGTCATGGAAACAGGTCGCGGAAAAGATGAATTATTGCGAGCGGCATGTTCGACGATTGCACAGCAAAGCATTGAAAACACTGGGCTCAAAGCGATTCAAAAAGATGTCCTAGAATGTCCGCTTTATTTTATGTTTTAATTAAGATAGAGAAGCTGTCCGAAAGGGCGGCTTTTATTATGCCCGGGGGGAGGTGGCGAGGGTGGCAAAGCTGACGGCGAGGCAGGAGCGCTTTATAACTGAATATCTGATCGACCTAAACGCGACGCAGGCGGCGATCCGGGCGGGGTACAGCCCGAAGACCGCGAGCGAACAGGGCTCCAGACTTCTCGCGTCGAAAAACGTCAAGGCAAAGATTGCCGAGGCGATGGCCGAGCTTTCGAAGCGAACAGGCGTCAGCCCGGAGCGGGTGATTCGGGAGCTGGCGCGTATCGGCTTTGTTAATGCGGATGATGTTATCAACATGGGAGATGCCACGATCAAGGCTGATGCACGTCGCGACGATACGGCGGCGATTGCATCTGTGAGGGTTAAAAAAATACCGACGGCCGACGGCGAAGGCGTTGAACGCGAAATTAAGATTGCTGACAAGCTTAAGGCTTTGGAGCTCTTGGGTAAGCATTTCGGGATGTTCACAGACAACGTGAATCTCTCTGGCGATGTGGGGGTGCAGTTGATTGATGACATCCCAAAAGATTCAGGTTAAGTATACCGGCATCATCGCCCCTGTGTTTTACGGCTTACATCGGGATGTCGTTGAAAACCGGCACACGTATTACAAGCTCGACGGCGGCCGCGGCAGTACAAAATCGACCTTCGCGGGGACTGAGATCATCCTCGGCATGATGCGGGACGCGCAGGAGGGCAGACATACAAACGCGGTCGCTTTCCGCCGGTACGGTGTCAACCTGCACGACAGCGTTTACGAGCAATTGGTGTGGGCGATCGACAAGCTCAGAGTGTCGCACCTGTGGCGGCAGACAGTAAGCCCGCTGCGCCTGACCTATATCCCGACCGGGCAAGTGATCCTTTTCCGGGGCGCGGATAAGGTCAAAAAATCCAAGTCGATCAAGGTGTCAAAGGGGTATATCAAATACCTTTGGTTTGAAGAGCTCGACGAGTTCGAGGGCCCGGAAAAGATCCGGAGCATCCAGCAATCGGTGGTAAGAGGCGGTGATCGGTTCACCGTCTTTTATTCATACAACCCGCCGAAGTCACAGCGCGTATGGGTGAACGATCCAGTTCAGTGGGACCGGCCGGACACGGTATGTCATCACAGCACGTATCTTGACGTCCCGCGCGAATGGCTCGGGAAAGATTTTATCATTGACGCGGAGCACCTGAAGGCGACGAAGCCGGAAGCATATGAGCACGAATACCTCGGCAAGGTAACGGGCACGGGCGCGGAGGTCTTCACGAATCTTACAAACCGGCGTATCACGGACGCCGAGATCAGGATCTTTGACCGGATACGCCGCGGCATTGACTGGGGCTACGCCTCCGATCCGTTCCATTACCTGGTCTGCCATTACGATAAAACGCGCCGGCGGCTGTATATCTTTTACGAGATCCACCAGGTGCGGCTTTCGAATCGCCGGGCGGCGCAGCTCGTCAAGGCGGAAAACGCAGCGAATCATGAGATCGTCGCGGACAGCGCGGAGCCGAAGAGTATCGCGGAGATGTATGAGTACGGCCTCCGGGTGCGCGGCGCGCGGAAAGGCCCGGACAGCGTGAACTACGGCGTGAAATGGCTGTCCGACCTGGAGGAGATCATTATCGATGCGGAGCGATGCCCGAATACATGGCGCGAGTTCTACGGCTATGAACTGGAGACAGACGCGAACGGCAATTTCAAGGCGGAATACCCGGACCGCGACAACCACAGCATCGACGCCGCGCGGTATGCCCTGCAGGACGATATCATCAATACGAAAGTGCGATAGGTGGTGGGAATTTGTATATTTCAGATCTTGAGCTGATCAAAGAAAAGCTTTCGGTCGAGGGCAGGCTCAGCACAAGCGACATCATAAAAAAAATCATAGAGGACGACACCGGGAATCCCCAAAAGGCTTTTATGTCCATCGGGGAGCGGTATTACGACGGGGATCACGATATCCTCCGCCACGACTTCCGCAGGTCCACGATTTACGAGGACGACGCAAACGGCAACCCCGTCGGGCGGGAGTTCGAAAACGAGAACAATTCGAACCATCACAACGTCCACAATTTTCATCAGCAGCACGTCGACCAGAAGGTCGCTTATATCAGCGGCCGGCCGGCGTCCGTCACGGTGGAGGGCGCGGAGGACAACGCGGAGCTTAAAACATTCGAGGACATGATAACGGCCGTCACGTCGGACGAGGAATTTTCCGACACCCTCTCCGATCTTGAAACGGGCGCCTCCAACAAGGGCGTCGAATGGCTGCATGTGTATTATGACAAGAGCGGGAATTTTCAGTATGTGATCGTGCCGGCCGAGGGCTGCATTCCGCTTTACGACACGCAATACCAGAAAGAGCTTGTCGAGATGATCCGGTACTATGAGATTGCGGTTGTTCGGCCGGGCGGCGACGTGATCCGAAAGCACGTCGAATGGTGGACCGCCTCGGATGTGTCCCATTATACCGAGGATGACAACGGGGAGTACATATTCGAACGGCGTCTGCCGCACTGGTACGGGATAACGAGCATTGACGAGCGGGAAGTCAGGCGCGAGGGGCATGGATGGGGGCGGGTGCCGTTTATCCCGCTTTACAACAACAGCCGGCAAATGAGCGACCTGACGCGGAACAAGGGCCTGATCGATGCTTATAACCTGATCTCCAGCTCCAGCACAAACAACCAGATCGATCTTGTCGAGCTTTATTTCATGATCCAGGGTTACGGCGGGGAAACGGCGAAGGCGATCCAGCAAAAGCTTAAGATCAACAAGGCCGTGAGCGTTTCCGACCCGAACGGGAAAATACAGGCGCAGCAGGTGAGTCTGGACGTATCCGACCGGCTCGAATGGCTTAAGATGCTGCGGCGGGACATTTACCATCTCGGCATGGCAATCGACACGGACGACGAAACCTTCGGATCGGCGCCGTCGGGCGTCGCGCTCAAGTTCAAATACACGCAGCTCGACCTGAAATCGGATAAGATGATCGTCAAGCTGAAAAAGGCCATGAAGGAATTCTTTTGGTTCCTGACCGAGGACTTAAATCGGAAAAACAACACGGTTTACGACGCGAGCCTGGTCCGCTTCGACGCAAACAAAAGCATGATCACGAATGACCTTGAGACGGTGCAGATCATCTCGCAGTCGCAGGGACTTGTTCCGGACACGTTGCTTTTGGCAAAGCATCCGTATGTCGACGACGTAAACCAGGCGATTAAGGAGCTTAAAAAACAGAAACGGGAAGAGGCCGAGGCGTACAGCTCGTACGAAAGAATGACACCGGGCGGTGGCGGCGATGGCGACGCCGAATAAGGAATACTGGGCCCGCCGGTTTGAAGAGCTGAACCAGAGCCTCCTGCAAAAAGGCGAGGAATACGCGGCCGCGCTCGATAGGGAATACCGTGAGGCAATCAAACGCGTCCAGACCGAGATAGAAGGTTTTTACGAGCGGTTCGCGAAAAACAACAGCATCGATATCGCGGAGGCCCGGAAGCTCCTGACATCGAAGGAGCTCGAAGAGTTTCGTTGGACGGTCCAACAGTACATAAAGTACGGCAAGGAAAACGCAATCGACGGCAAATGGATGAAGGAGCTCGAAAACGCGTCGCTGCGGTACCGGATCAGCCGGCTTGATAGCCTGCAAATCCAGATGCGGCAGCAGGTCGAGGCACTGTCCGCGAGCCGCGACGCCGGGATGCCCGCGGTTTTGGGCGACATCTACAGCAAAAGTTACTATAAGACAATCTTTGAGGTACAGAAGGGCTTTCGCATTGGATCGACGTTTGCACAGCTCGACACAAGGACGATCGATAATGTTTTAAGAAACCCCTGGGCGCCGGACGGCAGCGATTTCAGCGCCAAGATCTGGAGCGACCGCGAAAGGCTGGTCAGCGAGATCCAGTCGAAGCTTGCACAGGCGTTTATCCGCGGGGACGCGCCGGACAGGGCGATCAAGGAGATCACGGAGCGTTTCGGCGTGGCGAAGTCGGCGGCCGGCAGGCTGGTCATGACCGAGAGCGCGCACTTCGCAAACGAAGGGTCCGTGGCGGCCTACGAGGAGCTGGGCGTTGAGGAATACGAGTTTATCGCCACGCTGGAGCTGCACACCTGCGAAATCTGTGGGGAGCTCGACGGCAAGGTGTTCAAGCTTTCCGATAAGCAAACGGGCGTCAATTACCCGGTGATACATCCCTGGTGCCGGTGCACGACGGCACCGTACTTCGAAGACAATTACACCGAGCGTTTCGCGCGGGGGCCCGATGGGAAAGCTTATAAAGTGAGCGGGGACACGACTTACAAACAGTGGCGAAAGCAGATTGAAGAGCAGTACGGGAAAGAAAATGTCGACAGGACCATAAAAATGCAAAGGAACGAGCTTTCCGACAAAGAGGCTTACAAGCGATATAAAGCAGCCCTGGGATCGAAAAACGTTCCGGGATCGTTTGAAAAGTTCAGGGACATCAAGTATTCGGACTCGGAGGAATGGGGCGTCCTGAAAGCCCAATACAGGGGCATGACCTATTACGAGAAGGCCGTCCGGAATGAGCCGGAGATCACGGAGGCAGTCAAAAATACGGCCGGGAAGGCCGGAATGAAGGCGGCCGGACTCGAATACCGGATCAAAGGAAAAGATTCTTATTTGCGAAAGATCCGGTCAAATTTCAGTCCGGAAAGCAACGAGTACGAGGTCAAGGATATCCTGCGCTACACCTACACGGCCGGGCCTAAAGAACTTTCCGGAAAGACGCTCAAGGCCATTGACGAGTTTACAGAGAATGGATACAATACAATTGAGGTAAAAAATACGTGGCTCAGCCCTTTGAATCCGTATAAAGGCGTCAACACCACGGTGAGGGCTCCGAACGGGCAAAAGTTTGAGCTTCAGTACCATACGCCGGAAAGCTTCGCCCTGAAAGACGGCCAATTGCATAAACTTTACGAGCAATGGAGAATTATAAAAGAAAAGGCATCCCCGGAGGCAATTGATTTAATGGCAAAAATGCAAAACCTTTCATCCGGGCTTCAAAAGCCGGTCGACATTGAGAAAGTGAGGTGAGGACGTGCAATATTATTTGATCAAGGACTTAAATCAGCTTGGCCGGATCGAAAACCATATCCCATATATCTATCACAAGGGCAAGGGCTGGCTGGTAGACCATGACAACATACTGATGGACAGGGTAATCGGGTATGACGGGCAAGAAATCGGCAGCGCGTCCATGCTCACCAGGGTCGACGACATTTCGGAGGAAGACGCACAAGAATATATCCGGGAAATGCAATAAAACCGCCTTTTGGAAAGAGGGCGGTTTTTTATACCCAAAAACAGGGAGGCGGTGGATTGGTTGTCATTATCAGCGACAAAAAGCAAAGCGAGTATGCGGATTTCGTGGCGGAAACCCTTGAAATGTTAAGCGAGCACAAAATCAAGGGGCTCGCGGTCGTCGCGCTCTGCGAGAGCGGGGAAAACCTGACGGGCTATTGGAATATGAGCCTGCGGGATAAGGCGACGGCCGAAACGGAGATCCGATACGACGTCGTAGACGGTTTGATTATGGCAAACCGCGATCGATATTTCGAGGAATTCGAAGAAGAAACTTAGCGCTTTTCATTCGGCCGCCGGGAGGGCGGTATTTTTATGCCCTGAGCACGGCGCAAAACGGCTCATTATTTCGCTGGTCCCGCAGCGACAACAACGGGAGCGCCCAACGCGGACCGAGACCGCGACAACAAAGCGAAGGCGCGCGGAGGATTTATGACAAAGGAACAGCTTACGGCATTAGGGCTTACGGACGAGCAAGCGGAGAAAGCCATCGGGTTATACTCGGAGGAAATGAAGGGCTTTGTCCCGCGCTCGCGGCTCCAGGAGGAAACCGATAAGATCGCCGGCCTGCAAAAACAGCTTTCGGATCGCGACAAGGATATCAAAACCTTACAGTCGGCGGCCGGAAAAGGCTCCGAG
This sequence comes from Clostridiales bacterium UBA6114, assembly GCA_002423435.1. Taxonomy (GTDB): domain Bacteria; phylum Bacillota; class Clostridia; order Oscillospirales; family Butyricicoccaceae; genus UBA6114. The sequence goes on along the minus strand of DIWE01000024.1, from coordinate 82,272 downwards.
CTCGAAAAACAGCTTTTCGAGCTTCAGGGAAAGTATAAGGCCGACACCGAGGCGCTTAACAGACAAATCGCGCAGACCAAATTAAATGCGGCGCTTGACGCTGCGATCCTGAAGGAAAAAGGGAAAAATCCGAAGGCGATCAAGGCGCTGATCGACGCCGAAAAGCTGAAGCTGAAGGACGACGGCACGATCGACGGACTCGATCTTGCCGCACTCAAAACGTCGGACCCATATCTGTTTGAGATCGAGACGACAACGGTCGAAGGGACCGGCGGAGCGGGAGGCGGCGACGGTTCTGGTGGCAAAGCCGACCTGAGCAAAATGACCTATACAGAGCTTGCAGCTTACATGGCGGCAAACCCGGGCATCAAAATCTAATGATAACAAGGAGAGATAAATATGGCTGAGTATACTCAAACCAAGTTTGACAGCAAGAGCTTTAACCCGGTGGCGTTCGGCGCTTACGTTGACCGGATTCCCACCACCAAGCGCAATGAACTGATCAAGTCCCGAGCCCTGAAGGGTAACCAGCAGATCCGGGAGGCGTTTTCCAGCCAGACCGGTACTGCCTATGCAACGATCCCCATGACCGGTCGTATCGGCGGCACCCCGCAGAACTATGACGGCGAAACTGATTTCGTTCCTGAGAGCACGACCACCTTTGAGCGTGGCGTCGTGGTGATCGGACGTATGAAGAGCTGGACAGAAAAGGATTTCTCCACCGACATCACTGGCGGCGTGAACTTCATGGACAACGTTGCGGCACAGGTGGCCGAGTACTGGGACGGCGTTGATCAGGACACGCTCTTGAGCATTCTTAAGGGCATTTATTCCATGACCGGAACGGCCAACCTGAAATTCGTGAACGGCCACACTCTGGATATTACCGCTGAGGCCGGCGATGACAGCGACGGTAACCCCAAGAATCACGCGGGAGTTACCACCCTAAATACCGCGATCCAGCAGGCCAGCGGAGACAACAAATCCGCCTTTACCATCGCCATCATGCATTCTACGGTGGCAACGAACCTCGAAAACCTGCGCCTGTTGGCTTATTTGAAGTACACTGATGCGCAGGGAGTGCAGCGCGACCTTGGTATTGCCACATGGAATGGCAGGGCCGTCCTGATCGATGATTCCATGCCTATTGAGGAGGTCGAGGCCGCCGGTGAGGTCCCTGCCTACACCAAGTACACCACGTATGTTCTCGGTGACGGCGCTTTCGACTATGAGAACATCGGTGCAAAGGTTTCCTACGAGATGGACCGCGATCCTAAGGTCAACGGCGGCCAGGACACTCTGTATGTCCGCCAGCGAAAGGCGTTCGCTCCCTTTGGCATTTCCTACACCCGCAACACTCAGGTCAAGCTATCTCCGACCTCCGCCGAATTGGAGACTGGAGCAAACTGGACTCTGGTCCACAATGGCGAGAGCACCAAGCAGTACATTGACCACAAGGCGATTCCCATCGCCCGTATCATTTCGCGAGGCTGATATCACAGGGGAGGTGTTATCCTCCCCTATTTCAAAGGCGGTGATGATTTGAGCGTACCGAAATTGAAAATCTTGCTTGGAATCCAGGAGGACGAAAGCAAGGAATTCCTGGCGGAGTTCGCGTATGAACAGGCGGGCGACATGGTAAAAAACTACTGCCGGATCGACACCGTGCCGGCCGCGCTTGAAAACGTCGTGCTGTCCATGGCGATCGATCTGTACAGGTCCCAGAACCTGGGCGGGGAAGACGCGGCTACGGGCCCGGTCAAATCGATTTCTGAGGGTGACGTTTCGGTGTCGTTCGGGTCCGCCGCAAGTACTTCGGATAATCCGGCGATGAAGTTCCTAAAGGATTACATGGCGCAGCTCGACCGCTTCCGGAAGGCGGGGTGGTAATGTGGGCGGACTGACCGCAGCGCGGGCCGCCGCCAGGATGGCCGTCGAAAAGCTGTTTGAGGGCTCCTGCGTCATAACGGGTTACCAGGGCATCAAAAACCAGGTGACGAAAGAGATGGAAACGGTCCCTGCAACCTTATATTCCGGCGCGTGCAGGGTGTCAAAAGCGACGGCACGCGCGAATCAGACCGAAAGCACGGACGATATCGATTACGACGCGGTGATCTTCCTTTCGCCCGGCGCGATCATAACGGCGGGGTGCAAAATCACGGTGACGCAGTACGGGGTAACGGCCGCTTTCGAACAGGCCGGGGAGCCGTCCGTTTACGCGACGCACATAGAGGTCAAGGCCCGGCGGGTGACGCGGGCGTGAGCAAATGGGGCAAATTTGAGTTTGACGACTTAAAGAAGTTTGCAAAACAGCTCGAACAAATCCGGGAAGAGCGGGAACAGCTTTGCATAGAGGTCGAGAAGGCGCTTGCAGCGCGACTGTTGGCGAAAGTTATACCGCGAACGCCGACTGGGAATTATCCACCCGGATCGGGAAAAGTTGGTGGGACGCTAAAAAGAAGCTGGCAGGTTACAGATATTATAAAAAAAGGCGACATTTACGAAATCTCGATTTTCAATCCTGTGGAATATGCGCCGTATGTCGAGTATGGCCACAGGCAGGAGGTCGGAAGATTTGTGCCTGCCATTGGCAAGCGGCTGAAAAACGCGTGGGTGCCGGGGCGGTTTATGCTGACGATCTCCGAACAGGAGCTCCAAAGGGACGCAGCCCGGATCATCGACAGAAAAGTGACGGAATTTCTGATGAAGAGGCTGGGAGGATAATATGACGGTCACACAGATCAAAAACTCCATCGCCGTGAAGCTCGACGGGGCGTATCCGGGGTTTCCGATATACGGCGAGGAGATCCGGCAGGGCTTTGAGGCGCCTTGCTTTTTTGTGCGGGCTCTGAGCTCGTCGGGGACGAAGGAGATCGGCCGGCGCCGGCGGCGCAGCGCGGATTTCGATATTCATTACTTCCCCGATCCGGGCGCGAAGCAAAACGACGGCCTTTACGCCATGGGCGACGCGCTGATGGAGATCTTCGAGCATCTTGAGGCGAGCAGGACTTTATTAAAGCCCGCGAACGCGCGGTATGAGATCGTCGACGGCGTACTGCATTTCTTCCTGTCGTTTGACTGGTTCGCGCTGTCCGGCGCGGACGACCCGACGCTGATCGCGGATATTGATATGGAGGCAGAATATGGCTAAAAGCAATTTACAGGATAAGACGGGGGCGGTGTCCGGAGAGGCGGCCGCCCCGAAATTCACGCTTTCGCAGCTTTGCGGGTCGAAACGCTTCACCCGGACGGAAAAGATGATTCTGGGCGTTGTGCTCGACTCCGGCGGGGAATACACGATCGGCGAGGCAAAGGCTGCGATCGAAAAATTCTTGAAAAAGGAAGTGGTTTGATTGGCCGGCGGAACATGGAAAAGTCAGAACAAGGTCCGCCCCGGGGTCTATATCAATGTGGTCGCAAAAAATGAACAGGACGCCTATGCCGGCGAGCGGGGCGTGCTCACCATGCCGGCTGCCCTGAACTGGGGGCCGGAAGGCACATTGATGACGATTACGGCGGGGGAGGATACCTTTGCAAGGCTCGGCTATTACAGCTATGAGATTTTGCTTTTAAGGGAGGCGTTCAAGCACGCGCGGACGGTCCTTTTATACCGAGTGAACACCGACGGCGTCAAAGCGACGGCGACAGCCGAAAACCTGACGATCACGGCGAAATACGCGGGAACGAGGGGAAACGACATCAGGATCACGGTCGCGGTCAATGTCGACGACGACACAAAATTCGATGTGACGACCTATGTCGAGCTCGCGGAAATCGAGACACAGACGGTCGGAACGATCGCGGAGCTCGCGACCAACGATTTTGTCATCTTCTCAGGGACGGGCACTTTGGCGGCGACGGCGGGCACCCCGCTTACGGGAGGTACGGACGGAACGGCGGCCGCAGCAAACTATATCGCTTATCTGGAAACGGCCGCGGCTTTGACATTCAACACAATGGCGGTGCCGGTATCCGACGGCGAAACCAAGGCGCTGGCCGCGGCCTTCGCGAGGCGAATGCGCGAGGAAGAGGGCAGGAAAATCCAGGTCGTACTCGCCGACTACGCCGCGGCGGATTACGAGGGCGTTATATCGGTGAAAAACGGGGTTGTTTTGTCCGACGGTACCGTGATCGACAAAACGAAAGCCGTCGCATGGGTCGGCGGGGCGACCGCCGGCGCCGGGGCCGCCGAGTCGCTTACCTACACGGAATACGACGGCGCAATCGCGGTCGATACGGTATACACAAACACCGAGATCGAGGCGGCGCTCCGGGCGGGCGAATTTTTATTTACCGAAAGCTACGGCCGGATCGTCGTCGAACAGGATATCAACACCCTTGTCACCTACAGCGACACAAAAAACTATGCCCTGTCGAAAAACCGGGTGCTGCGGGCGCTTGACGGGTACCTGGGCGACATCAAAAAGGCCTGCGACCTTTACTACATCGGAAAGATCGGCAACGATTCGGACGGCCGCAACACGATCAAGGCGTACGCGATCAGGCTTGCGTCGGAGTATGAGGCCATGGGCGCTTTACAGAACTTCGATCCTGAAAACGATATTTCGGTGAGCGCGGGAGCTGCCATCGACGCCGTGGTCCTCACTGCGTACCTGCAGCCGGTCGACAGTGTCGAAAAGATCTATGCGACCATCACGGTAGGGGAGGCTTAAAGATGGGCTTTATGAAATTGTCCGACGCCTTAAACGGCACGGAGGGGCGCGCGTACACGATCATCGACGGCACGCGCGAGGAGATGTTTTATCTCCGCAATATCGAGGCGACGGCAGAGAAAAGCAAGGTCGAGGGCAAAACCCTGGGCCGCCGCGGCACGCAGCACAGGGCGAACGGATGGAACGGCACGGGCAGCGCGAACATCTACTATGTGACGACCCGGTTTCGCCAGATCATGCTGAAATACATCAAAAGCGGGGTCGACACGTATTTCGACGTGCAGATCGTAAACGAGGACCCGGCGAGCACCGTCGGCCTGCAGACGGTGATTCTGCGCGACGTGAACCTGGACAGCGTTGTCATGGCAAAGCTCGACGTCGATTCCGACTTCCTCGACGAGGACGTCGATTTCACCTTTGAGGATGTGGACATCCTCGACAGCTTCGGGAAACCCACGCTGATCAGCGACTGATTTCTTCGAGGGGGTATCCGATACCCCCTCATTACAAAAATATTTTGGAGGTAGTGTTATGAGCGGGTTAAGCGCATTTCTGATGCAGAATGCAAAACAGATAGAAAACATAAAGGTCGCGGTTTCGGACCGTTTTAAGGGGGAGGACGGGAGCCCTGTCTTGTGGGAGCTTCGGGCGCTTTCCGAGACGGAAAACGAGGCGCTTCGAAAAAGCTGCACCAAGATCGTCAAGAACAAGCGGATGGAAACCGAGAAAACGGACTTCAACCTTTACACGGGCAGGCTGGTCGTTGCCTGCGTCGTATATCCCGACTTAAACGACGCCGCCCTGCAGGACAGCTACGGCGTGATGGGCGCGGACTTGCTTGTCAAGAAGATGCTGACGGCGGGGGAATACGCGGCACTTATGGAAAAGGTGCAAGAGGTCAACGGCTTTGACAAGGACATGGCGGAGCTGATCGACGACGCAAAAAACTGATCAAGGAGGGCGACGGCGAGGCGAATTACGCCCACTACGCCCTCCATAAGCTGAATATCACGCCCGGCGCGCTTCTCGATCTGTCGCAGCGCGAGCGGGCGTTTATTTACGCGTCGATCGACTTAAATGTCGAAAACGAGAAGCGTGAGGCGGCGAAGGCGAGGCGGAAGAGGTAAAATTCCCGGGCGGGTATGGAAATCTCCCCGCGAATGATGTATAATTATGGAAACATCAGGGAAGGCGGGGGGATTTTAATAATGGGGTGGCTTATAGCAAGTATTGCTTCCGGTCTTATGTCTATTGCTTGTATAGCCGCGACGATAGAAAATAAATCTATGGGATTGCCATGGGAAATGAATATAGCTCCGGATATATTTATACTGATCCTGACCGCTGTTTTTGTTAAAAAGTACCGTGGCCGTAAAACAGGGAAAAGCGCACGTATAAAATTAGGCGAGAGGAGAGACCGCAATAAAAAGCTCCCCCGACAAAGGCTTAGACGGAATACTAGCCCTTACAAGATTACGTCAGAAATAATACCTAATGAGCTTCCACAACATGTAATTGACGACATGCGATCATCTTATACGAAAGAAAATATTCAAAATGATCTGAGAATCCTTCAAGAGTCGCTGGATATAATTGAAATGACCGAAAACATAGAGACGTTTTTTTCAAGATGCTATGTGGCCTTGCGAAGTGTTTGCACCTTGGAACAAGCCAAGAAATCGGGGATACATGTTGAAGTTTCGGATGACCTTCCAGAATTGATTTTAGACATTAAAGATAAAATGAAGCCGATAGTTTTAACAAAGTCTTACAAAAAATGATGGGGGAGGCGGACAAACTAAAAACACAAAAGGGGAAAAATGAACGGTATAAAAAGTATCTCGAAATTTTGCGTAAATACGAAGACGAATACGAGTTTACTGGCAAATCGGAATACGATTCAATCGTAAACGAATTAAGCAAAGAAATTGAAATGTGCAATATCGGTCAAATTACGGGAAAGCGGCCTCCTTCTGGAGGTTGATCTTCTAAAGGCAATATTCGAAGGCATTGTTAAAAAGTATCAGGCATTTGCAGTGCCGGCCCTTGCGCCGCTTATCCGGACGTTATATAATAGCATGAGGTGAGGCGGATGGATAAGCTGGATTTAATCCTGGAAAAGCTGGACCAGCATGATAAGCGTTTTGATAATATCGAAAACGAAATTAAAAGTGTCAAAGCTCAAATAGGTGATTTAAGCGAATCCCTGGAGGAAACGCGGGGGGCTACGAATTACCTTGTCGAATGGGTCAGCCGAGTGGAAAAGGCAGTAAAAGCCAAATAGCGCTGAACAATTATACATCAAAAAGCAACCATCGTTAGGTGGTTGCTTTACTTTTGCCATAAAAGAGCCTTTTAAGGAGATATGAATATGTTAAGCAGGTCGGATATATTAAAAAAAGCAGCGAGGGACGCGGCAAATACATTGCCGAAAGGAGCCGAGACATGGGTTTCGGATGGAAAGGGCGGCTATTCCCTAAACGGCACCGACAAAACGATAAGCCGTGGAGAGCTTAAGCGAAAAATCTCTAAGGGACCGGATGTTGTAATAATTATACCAGATGCGGCCGCAGCCCATAGCATTTAGGCGAATTGGCAAAGGGAACGCTCCTATAGGGGCGTTCTCGGCCAAACCATTTAAGAGGTGATTATTAGAATGCCTACAATAAGAAGCACGCTGCAGCTACATGATGGTCTATCGGGGCCGGCCGGGAAAATTTATCTCCGCATTAACACGCTGGTAGGAGGATTTGAAAACCTGAAAGCATCCGTGAGCGAATCGTTGCCTGCGGCAAAGTTTGAAGCGGCAGGAGGTGGGATAAGGAAGGCGGAAACAGCGGTAAGCGGATTAAACAATAAATTTCAGCAGACGGACGATCCGATTAATCAAGCCAACAGGGCGCAGAAGAATTTTAATAACAGTATCAACAACGGCTCAACGGCAGCCAATGGGTTAATTAGCAGAATAACCGGCATAGTGGCGGCTTACGCGACGTTGCAGACGGGAAAAGCGGTGCTGGGGGTATCCGATACCCTTGCATCCACAAAGGCCCGGCTTGACATGATCAATGATGGTACACAGACAACGGCGCAGTTGAACGAGAAAGTTTATCAGGCGGCGGAGCAGTCAAGAGGGTCATATACTGCCATGGCCGCCTCGGTGTCAAAGCTGGGATTGTTAGCCGGAGATGCATTTCAAAGCAATGATGAGGTTATACAATTTACAAAACTAATGCAGCAGGCATATACGGTTGCCGGAGCATCCGCCGAAGAAGCCAAAAGCTCCATGTACCAGATGACGCAGGCGATGGCATCCGGACGTCTGCAGGGGGATGAATTCCGGTCTATAATGGAGGGCGCGCCAATGGTTGCGCGGGCTATTGCAGACTATATGGGGGTGAGTATGGGCGAATTGAAGAATTTGGCTTCCCAAGGGGTTATCACTTCCGATGTTATCAAGAATGCCTTGTTTATGGCCGGAGATGACATCGAAGCCAAATTTGCCAATATGCCTAGGAAATTCTCAAATATCTGGACGTCAATAAAAAATAAGGCCGTAAAATCCTTTGATCCGGTGCTCAGCAAACTAAACGAGATAGCCAACACTGAACGGTTCCAGAAATTCGTAGATGGCGCTGGCGTGATATTTTCAACGATAAACGACTTTGCGCTTAAAATTATTGATGCTTTCGGGAAAGTCACGCAGTTTGTTCAGCAGCACAGTCAGGTTATTATGGGATCACTTCTTGTGCTCGCTATTGTGGCGACAAGCGCAGGGCTTGCTATGGCTATAGCATGGGCTATCGCAAACTGGCCTTTACTATTGATGATAGCGCTCGTTGCGGCGCTTGTGACCGCGTTTATTGAAGGCGGAGGCACGATGACCGAAATTATTGCGGGAGTGGGTAGAACATTCGGAATGTTGTATGCATTTTTATACAATTTATTCGCTGATTTATATAACTTAGTGGCTATCTTCGCGGAATTCTTAGCAAATGTATTTAACGATCCGGTTTCCGCAATATACCGTCTCTTTTACGATCTGGTTGCCTGGATACTGGACTTATTAAGCACGGTAGCATCTGCGATAGATGCAGTTTTCGGCTCTAACATTCAGGATGCAATAAGTGGATGGTCGAAGTCGTTGCAGGACTGGACAGACGAGATTTTTGGGCAGGATGCAATTTCGATTGAACGGATGACGAAAATCGACGGCACCGAGATCGGCGATCAATGGGAGAAGGGGGCTGCAGATGCATTTGAAAAGCTTAAGAGCAACCTCGGCAATTTGACGGAGGGTGACAAAACTTCTTGGGCAAAAGATATTATGGATAACCTCGAAAAATACTCGGCCGACACGGCGGCCAACACGGGAGCCACGGCGGACAGCATCGACATCGCCCAGGAGGACCTGAAGACCATGCGGGAGCTCGCGGAGATGAAGAGCATCCAGAATTTCGTGACGCTGACACCGACGGTCACGGTCACAACCGGGGACATCCACAACGAGAGCAATGTAAACGACATGATCACGAAGATCGAACGGGCATTAAGCGTTGAGATCGGTGCGTCGAGCGCGTATGTGATGGGGGTTGGGTGATGAATCCGTACCGGATCATTTTAGGCTTCAACAATTTTCAGGAGATAATCGAACTGCCCGTCCTACCCGAAAAGCTGGAGATCTCGCAAGGCGGCTCGAACAAGACATATGACCTGTTGAACACGGGGGAGATCAACGTCATTAGGGGACTGAAGCTCCCGGAACTCGATATCGAGGGATATTTCCCGGCGGACAGGACGCACGTAACGGCGGAGGCGCTTTTTGAGCCGATGTATTATGTCGAGAAAATCCAGAATTGGGCCCTGACGCTGCGCCCGATCCGGCTCGTGACTTACGGCACGGTCGAGCTTAACTGGCCGGTTTCGATCGAAAGTTTCACCTATTCCGAGGCGGGCGGCGCGGTCGGGGAGATCCGATACAAGCTCGGGCTGAAAAAATATGTTTTTTACGGGCCGGCAAAGGTGGTGTCCGCAGGGGACACGATATCCGTCAAAACGGAGCGGGCGACGGGGCGGACGGTACCCGCGACGATCGAGGTCAGGCAGAACGAGGACACGTTCTGGATCATCGCGAAGAAATACCTCGGCGACGGCAGCAAGGCCGCGGGGCTTGCGCTGTTGAACGACAGGAGCCCGGGCGACGTTTTGTTTCCCGGGGATACGATACGCCTGGAATAAGGGGGCAAGGCAGTGAGTGCGGTAAATCTGGCGCCGATGGAATACCAGCTGTTGGTCGACGACAAGAAGGGAAATGTGTTCGAGCTGTCGGCGACGTCCCTGACCTGGAAGACGCAAAGGACGGGGCGGGCCGGCAGCCTCGAATTTACTTTCCTCGGCGGGGACAAGTTTTCCGTTCAATCGGACTTCGAACTCAGTTGCGGCGATATGATCAGGCTTGAGGTAAACGGCGACGTCATATTTTACGGGTATCTGTTTTCGGTCGAATCGAACGACGGGGAGACCTTTTCCGCGACCGCTTACGATCAGCTGCGGTACCTGATGTACAACGACACCTATGTTTTTGTCGGGAAGACCGCGACCGAGATCATAAAACAGATCGCCGGCGATTTCAAAATCACGCTTGGCCCGGTCACGGACACGAAATACGCCATCCCAAAGCTGTCGTTTGACAACGAAAAGCTTCTCGACATGATCACCGAGGCGCTTTCCGAAACGACATACAACATGAAAAAAACTTACGTTTTATATGACGACGCGGGAAAGCTGACCCTCTCAAACATCGAGGACATGCGGCTCTCCATAGCGCTCGGCGATTACAGCATGCTTTCGGGGTATACGTACAAAGAAAGCATTGACGACGACACATACAACAGGATCAAGCTTGTTCGGGACAACAAGGAAAGCGGCGGCCGCGACGTATATATTTATCAGGACAGCGCCAACATTGCGAAATGGGGCGTCCTACAATACTTTGAAATCGTCGACGAGGGGTACAACGCCGCCATGGTCAGCGCCCGGGGCGAGACTCTTGCGGGGCTTAAGAACAGGTTGGGAAAATCCTTCAAACTCTCGTCCATGGGCGACGTTTCCTGCAGGGCGGGAAAGGCGGTCTATATCGAGATATCCGATCTCAGCGTCAAACAATTCTTTTTGATCGAGGACGCTACACACAGGTTCGAGGGAAACGACTACACGATGGACCTGACGTTAAAGGTGGTAGACTGATATGGATTTATATAACCAGATCAGGGAGATCGCTGCCGACGCGGCGAGGGCTTACGAAAAGAAGCTTTATTACGGGACGGTTTTATCCGCCTCCCCTTTAAGCGTAAAGATCGACCAGAAGCTTGTTTTATCTTCCGAATTTTTAAGCCTGGCAGAGAGCGTCACCGAGCTTCGACACGGGGAAACCGTGATCCGGCCGGGACTCTCTGCGGGGAATAAGGTTATATTGATCAGCATGGGAAAGAGCGATTATCTGATATTGGACAGGGTGGTGTAATATGCAGCTGACACCAGCGGCGACATCTGCGGCGGCGGGGAACCGGGAGCCGTCGAAAACCTGGCGGATTGATTTTGAAAAGAAGCGGATCTCGGGTACGATTGACGGCCTTGACGCGCTGCGGCAGGCCGTATTTTTATGCCTTAGCACGGAGCGATACGAGCATGTGATATTCAGCTTCGACTACGGCGTGGAATCAAAAGGCATGGAGGGACGGAGCTATAATCTTGTGCAGACTGAGCTGCAGAGCGCCATTGAGGACGCTTTAAGCGCGGACGAACGCATAACCGGCGTGAGCGATTTTGCCTTCTCACGGACCAACAGCGGCGTCAATGTGACCTTTTCGGTCGCGGGAAACAGCGGATCATTTACCATGGAGGTAAACGCAAATGTATGAGAGTATGAACTTTGAGAATATTCTGGCGGCAATGCTTGAGTCTATTAGCGACAGCTACGACAAGCGCGAGGGCTCGGTGATCTACAACGCGCTCGCGCCCGCGGCGGCACAGCTCGCGCAGGCTTATATCGCCTTGGACGCGACGGCGGACAGGGGTTTTGCGGACACGGCGACGGGCTCTGATCTCGACAAAAAGGCGGCGGAACGGGGACTTAACCGCAATACCGCGACGTTCGCCGTCCGGCGGGGAGAGTTTTTCGACGCCCCGGGCGCCTACATGGACATTGCCACAGGGCTGCGCTTTTCGGGCGGGGGGCTGGTTTTTACAGTTACGGAACGAATCGGCGCGGGCATATTCAAATTGACCTGCGAGACGGCAGGGGAGGCGGGAAACCTTTATTTCGGGGCTTTACTCCCGGTAGAGTACATTTCCGGGCTGGGGAGCGCGACGCTTTCCGATATCCTGATCGCCGGCGAGGACGAAGAATCGGATGCGGCGCTGCGGGAGAGGTATTATTCGAACATTTCCTCCCAGGCGTTCGGCGGGAACGTGGACGACTACAGAGACAAGGTAAACGCGATTCCGGGCGTCGGCGGCGTCAAGGTCACGCCTGCGTGGAACGGCGGGGGAACGGTGAAGCTGACAGTCATTTCCTCGGATTTTGGGTTACCGTCCACTGAGCTGGTTACATTGGTGCAAAACACGATGGACCCGCCGGAAAGCACGGGGGAAGGGTACGGGCTCGCACCGATTGGGCACGTCGTGACGGTCGAGGCGGTGACGAGCACGACAATCAACATTGCGGCCGATATTACGCTTTCGAGCGGGTATGTATGGGCCGACGTCGAAACATATATCCGGGAAGCGATTGCCGGGTACCTCTCCGAGCTCGCCGCGAGCTGGGCGGACAGCGCGCAGATCTATGTCAGGGTCAGCTGGATTGAACAGGCCATTCTTTCCGTTTCCGGCGTCGTGGACATACAGGGCACGACGATCAACGGGGAGGCGGCGAATCTCGCCCTGGCTGCGAATACGATTCCGATCCTGGGGACGGTGACGCAGCTTTGAAAATAATCGACTATCTGCCGCCGGTCCTGCGGGATATCGGGGATTTTGCCGAAATTGCAAACGCGGAGCAGGCACAATTTGACGCCTTCGACGCCGCCAGGGGCGGAATGGCCGACGACCTGTTTTTGACGACGCTGACCGAGAACGGGGCAAAACGATGGGAATCGATCATGAACATTACGTCGAAAGGAACGGATTCCCTCGAAACCAGGAAGTTTCGCATCCTTGTAAAGTTTAACGAACAAACGCCTTATACAATGGCGGCGCTGAGGGAGAAGCTTGCGAACCTTTGCGGCGAGGATGGGTATACCGCCGTACTTGACGCCGGAACTTACACACTGACGGTCAGGGTCGCGTTGACGGCAAAGGGGTTTTACGACGAGGTTGACGCTTTACTCAAAAGGGTTGTCCCGGCAAATTTGATTGTGGATCTATCCTTGCTCTACAACACATGGGACGACCTCGAAGGATTTAACCGCAGTTGTGATTTGTGGGATATCCTGAATTATACCTGGGATGAGATTGAGACATGCGAAATGTACACCCTGGGACAGATGCTCAGCAACGGCAATTTTGCAAATGGGTTTGCGGGGTGGAGTGCATTAAACGCAGGCACGCCTACGGTGTCGGGTGGCGTATGCACCTTTACGGCCACGGTGGCGAATGGAGTTATTTACGAGGGCGACCGCAGCGTTATAAGCGATCATGAATATTATGGCAAGGCCGGCACAAAGCCGACAACCGGCACCACCAATGTCAGGATTAGGCTGTACGACACAGCCACTGACAACATTATTGCTGCCACTGCACCTACTACCGATTGGCAAACATTATCCGGGGTCGTAACCGCTACGGCCACGGCAAACGCCCAATTTATGGTCAAGGACTCGCGCGCTTCCGGATGGGACGCCGTGCGGGTCAAAAACTGCATGCTGATCGACCTGACCAAGGCGTTCGGCGCCGGCAACGAGCCGACGGCCGCCGAGATGGACGCGATATTTGAGGCTGTTGGCATCGATTATTTCGATGGCGCGTACAAGATATGAGGAGTGATAAATTATGCCGTCTGTCAACAAGACGCCAAACTATGAGCTAAATCAATGGCAGGGGAACGAATACCCGAAAAGGCAGGACTTCGTGGATGACAACGCCGTGATCGACGGGGCGCTGCATGGGCTGGAGACGTCCAAAGAGACGCCGGCGGGCGCGCAGGCCAAGGCGGACGCGGCGGAGGCGGCGGCAAAGGCGGCGAGCGTACCGACTACGCGGAAGGTAAACAACAAGGCGCTTTCCTCCGACGTCACGATTACGGCCTCGGATGTCGGGGCAATTCCGACGGCGCAGAAGGGCTCGGCGAACGGAGTCGCGGAGCTTGGTTCGGACGGGCGGGTACCGGCTGCGCAGCTTCCGTCATACGTCGACGATGTACTGGAATACGCGTCAATGGGTTCTTTCCCGGCGACAGGGGAGGCGGGGAAGATTTACATCGCCCAGGACACGAACAGGACGTACCGTTGGGGCGGGTCTTCTTACGTCGAGATCTCGCAGAGCCTGGCACTCGGGGAAACGTCTTCGACGGCTTACCGGGGGGACCGGGGGAAGACGTCGTACGACCACAGCCAGACCGTAGGAGATGCGCACGGGCTCAAGCAAGCCGTACCTGTCACCACCTCCGGCACGGGGAGCGCGCTGACGGCGACGATATCCGGTCTTACGCTTTCGGACGGAGTGACACTCCGGCTGAAACTCCACACGGCGATTTCCGCAGGGGCTACACTGAATGTAAACAGTGCGGGGAACGTGGCAATCAAGGACGTCAAGGGGAACGCCGTTAAGGCCGGACCTGTTGCCGGCAGCTATCTTACTTTGATTTACAATGGCACAAATTTTATATTACAGGGTGAAGGGGGGGAGTACGGGACAGCGGGAGCGGCGCAGGTCTTGGCAGGTTATACCATCGGGACGGAGAACGGTTTGGTCAGTGGAAGCATCCCAAGCAAAGGATCTCAGACCTATACGCCCGGCACAGGCAACCAGACGATTTCCGCAGGGCAATATTTGAGCGGGATTCAGACGATCGCCGGGGATGCCGATTTGATAGCTGAGAATATAAGATCGGGGAAGAACATTTTTGGGGTTGCTGGCTCAAGCAATGTCAAAAAGGTTACTACGTTAGGGAGACAACAAAGTACTAGTTCAAGTAATTGGGTATATTGTTATTTTGATATCCATTCTTTAGTGTCAAACTATTCAAGTTTAACCATCGATAATTTTATAGTGCAACTAAACCAGTTTAGGACTATAGACAATGATACATTACCATCCTTTTCATATTCTTATAATCCATCAAATGGAATAATTACCCTAGATTCCGGCGAAGATAACATGTTTGATACAATCACTCCTGCTTATGCCAATATTTGGGTGATTGAATAAGGAAAGGACCAAGCCATGATCACAATCACAATCAACGAAGACCGGTCGTATGAGATATCGGGGCGGGACGCGGGAGTCGAGGGGGAGAACAACGTAACCATGCTCTCCGTGACGGTGCCGGAACGCTTCCGGGATTACGACAAATACTTAAAATTCCAGACGGCGACAGGGGTAAAGACGTCCTCACCGAAGTACGGCGTCGGGGAAACAACATTCGAATGCGCTCTGCCCGCGGCGGTACTCGTCGCGGGCCCTTTGCTGATGGCCGTCAAATGCGAAAAGCCGGAGGACGCGGAGTTGCCGATGTGGTCGAGCCACATCATATCCCTATACGTCAGCCGGGGGATCAACGCGAACGAATACATCATCGAGCACAGCCCGGACATTTTGCAGGATCACGAGGAACGGATCACGGCGGCCGAATCAGGAAAAGAAAATGCGGGCACGGCCTCGGCGCTGGTAACAGAGCATGATAGCAGCGCAGAGGCCCACGCGGATCTCCTCGAAATGAAAGTCAATAAAGAAGACGGGAAAGGGCTTTATTCGGACGCTCAGGCCGATGTGCGGATTGCCGCAAGCGTTGTAAACGACGTAACAACAGGCGGAGCAGACAGGCCTTGGAGCGCGGAACAGGGAAAAGCACTTGGAAAAGACGTGTACACTCGAAAATTTGGGAACAGCGAACTAAATATCGCTTATTCGTATATGTCCGCTGCACCGATTAATTCGGCAGAGCAATTTATCATGGCGTATAAGCTCGGGTTTAATGCCTGTAAGGGAGATGTCCAACCGACGTCTGACGGGAAATTGGTTATGTGTCACGACCCTGGATTAACCTTTAATGTTGACGGAAGGATCACGGATTACTCCTCGTCAAATAATACCTTGATTCATGATTTGACGTATGAGCAATGCATGGCGTTCGAATATTCCATGTTATCGTCTCAGCTCGGGGATCATTACGCGAAAATGTGCGATTTTGAAACCTATATCCGTATATGTAAAAGATACGGTATGGTTGCTTATGCAACAATCAGAGAGAATTATTTGGATGTGGTTGTGCCCGGAGTTCTTGATATACTTAAAAAATATGACATGTTCGATTGGACAATTATTAATTCATTTCCATCGCCATCGTTTGATTTAATACGTGCATTTAATAAACGCGTGACGCTATCCCGTGTACTGCCTACAGACGCCGTATTAACAACTGCTCATATTGATGAAGCAATAGCTAAAGGCAATTACATTGTAACAATGTACTGCACCTCATTCGGCATGGGAGAAGGGACAGTGATCGGAAATTCTGCAAGTGCCATCGCCTATGCCCGAGAGCACGGTGTTCCGTTGTTTATGGCGGTTGTTGGTACGCATAGTGATTATGCGGCGTTGTGCGCGGCAGGATTTACTGGTATACAGATAAACAAGCCGATCTTACAATGGGACCGCAAAACATATCAGTTTAAGATCAATATTGCTTCCGGTACTCCGTCGCTTGCAAACTGGTTTGGAACTGATCGATATACGGCTACTGTTTGGGCATCAGCCAACATCATCCGGATGAAGGACTTTTATTTATCAGGTTCTACCTTAGGATTTGCTGACGGAATCATGGTGTTATGGATGCGTACATTACCTTATCGCCTTAGCGTTACCAGCGTCAACGGCAACACGGTGAGCATCCTGTGGGACAATACGATGCGGGAAATCAGGATTGTAACTGCCGACATAAATATTAATGACACGCTGTGGGTAACAATTGAGGTATAAAGCTGTAATTTGCATGTGATTTCCTGAAAATTCAGCCACTATAATCAGTGGCTGAATGATATCACTTTATTATTTTTTGTTTATAATGTATTCCCAATAACAAAGGGAACCATCTTTCTGCAATCTTAATTGCTGGTATATACATCGTAAAAATAATAAGCGTAATTATTATGCTTGAAGCGGTTGTTATATACCATGGCAACGAATTTCTATCAACTATATTATTATATATAAAAACGACAATGTAATGGGTGCACATGATAAATAACGTGCCTGAAGCATATATCTTCATTAATTTACTTTGAATTAGCGTGTCGCATAATAAGAAAAGAAAAGCACTTCCTGATATAGCCGAAATAAAAAATAACCAGTAATTATTAAGTTCAAAGCCATACATTGAAATTGTTGGCTTGTTAATAATTACACCGACCAAAACGTTAACAATAATTAATATAAGAGATATCATAAGTTTCTTGCTGCCGGCTTGAATTTTTTCAAATATCTTACTGGATTTTAAATACCAGCCTATTGCCAAAAAAGATGAACCTAGCATTATTTTTTCGATTGCAAAATGACGTATAGGTAGGATAGCGTACAAAACATAACCTATAAATGCAGACAGTATTATGTATATATATCTTGCATTATCTGTTTTTGCTAGTTTATGCACTGCTGCAAATAGTATTTCCGAAAAGAAAAGCACATACAAAAACCATAAGGGACTATTCCAGATTGTTAAACTGTCAAGCATTATAAATTTATTGGCAACATCTGCTAAATTAAAATCAGCAACAAAATATATCATTAATGATAAAGCAAAATATATAACATATGGCAACAAAAGCGTCTTAGCTCGCCTTTTAATTCTTTCAATAATTCCATAGTTATTTACAGTAAATAAAAACCCGGAAATAATAAAAAACATAGGCATATGAAATGAATATATCCATGTTTTTAGCAAATTATCATTTGGCAATAGGTGACCCAAAACAACCAAAACGATTCCGATCGATTTCGCGTTATCAATCCATTTAATTCTTGCATTTTCTCGATAAATTGAATAAATCGTATCGCAAGATCCCATTTCTCCACCTCTTAAAATATATTTTATTATTCATTATAAACTTAACTTATTATCCGTTCAATAGTAGCAAGACCAAATAAGTGACCCCGGAGCCAAACGGCTTCGGGGTTTTTTATGCGCAAAACACATCATCAGGAAGGGGTATGCAGATGGATTATGCAATCATAGTGGCGGTCGTATCGGTTTTGTCGGCGCTGTCGGGCGCGGTGCTGGGGTGGACGGGCAGGGCAAAGGAAAGGAAGAGAGCGGTGCGGTTCGACGCGATGGAGGACGCCGGACTGCGCGCCGACGTGGAGTACATCAAACGCGGCGTAGACGATATCCGGGCGGACGTGCGCGCGCAGGGGCAGAGGATGGATATGCTGGCCGAGCGCGTGACTCGCGTCGAGGAGTCGGTCAAAGAGGCGCACAAGTGGATCGCCCGGATCGACGCCGCAAGGGAGGGATAAGAGATGGTCACGCAAAATAAAATGGCGCTGGAATACTGCGGCGTGCTTTACTGGCACGACAAAGGCTATACGGGCAAACACGGCCTGACGGCGACGGGGGAAAGATTTAATATCAAAGATTGGGGCGACTTGGGCGGAATTGTTTCCGCTCCTTTTTTTGATAAATATTCATCGGGGCTCGATGAATTTCACGCCTATGAAACGGCGTTTATTCACCGGGAGTTTGCACCGGAAAGAAAGATTGTACAGCTTCCCTACAGTCTAAAAGACTTTGAATCAATTTCGCTTCCGTATATTTCGAAGCATAGTATTGACCTTTTGTTTTTGTCAGTCGTGACCAATACGAGCGGGAGAGGCTATGATTCTTTGCTGGAGCAATGCCCGCATTTTACATTTATCGCGGCGGCGGGGAATGACGGAACAACAGATTATAACCATTTGCTGGACGCTGAACATATTTACGGGGCGGCGGGGGCCACTTTGGGGGGCAGCAATACAATTATCCCGGCGATCTATTCGAGCGCCAGCAATTTCGTTGATTTTTGCTTTTTCACGGGGCTATCAGTCCAGCACCCGGCAGGAAAACTTTATCAGTTTACAGGGACGAGCTGCGCGACGCCGGCATTAGTCGGGCTTTGCGCCTGCGTCAATGACTTATTTGTACAAAAAACGGGGAAGCCTTTAGCCCGAAAAATGATGTACCAATTTTTGAAGGATTGCTCTGTTGATATCAACACAGAGGGATTTGACACAAAGGCGGGCTGGGGCCTGCCTGTTTTGCCGAGGCCGGAGGATGTGGACATACAAAAATATGCGGGAGGTGATCAAATGGCATTTACAGATACGGAAAACCACTGGGCGAAAGAGTTTATCGACGAGGCCGCGGAGGACGGGATCGTAAGCGGCTTTATGGACGGCACATTTCGCCCGGACGAGCCTGCAACCAGGGCGCAGATCTGCAAGATCTACTGTCTTGCAAAACGATTATTGAAGGGAGAATAAGACATGGAACAGGTATTGACGTATGTTAGCGAGCTCTTTTTGACAAACGGCATTGTGATCGCGGTGGCGGCGTATGTTGTTGGGGCGCTGATCAAGGGGAGCCTTGATTTTGTGCCGAACAAATATATACCGTTGATCTGCGGGGCCTTGGGGGCCGTGCTCGGCGTTACGATCCCGAGCGCCTTCCCGGACGCCGGCGTTGTGATCAAGGCAATAAACGGCCTCGCCCTGGGATGGGCCGCGACCGGGGGCGTGGAAACCGTAAAAAACCTGAAATCGGGCGGCTGATATGGCGTACTACAACCAAAACAATTATGCGTCGGTGCCTTACCCGTCGTCGGCGCATCCGGACGCCACGGTGAAGTCGGGCGGGTGCGGGGTATGCTGTGCGTCGATGGTCGTCGAGGAGCTGACGGGAAAGAAATGGCCGCCGAATGAGTCGGCGGCTTACTCCATTTCCTGCGGCGGACGCGTCGCGGAGGGCACGGACATGATCGCGTTGGCAAAGGCGCTTGCTGTCACGTATGGTCTTAAGGTCCGGCAGACCAAGAGCATCGACGACGTACTGTCGGCCATGCAGTACAGCGGCGCGATCGTCGTCGCAAACTCCAAGGGAGGCAGCGCGGGGCTCTTTTCGACGGGCGGACATTTTATCATATTGCGCCGCATCCAATCGCCTTACATAGTCGTATGGGACCCGGATCTGTACGCCGGAAAGTATGACAAATCATGGCGCAAGGGAAAGGCGCAGGTATACGGTAACGAGGTATATGTGCTGCCGGCCACGCTTGACTCGGATATTCGTAAGGACTATTCCGCGTATTTTATTTTTACGAAGGGGGTCCAGCAGGTGGAACCAACAATTAAAGACACGGCCGTCAAAATGGGCGAGACGCAGATCCCGGCGAAGCTGATCGACGGTGTGACATATGTGCCGCTCCGGGCATTTGTCGAGGCGATCAAAACGGAGCTTGATGTAACCTGGTCGGCGGAGGCCGGCGCGGGAGTGGAATTATAACTGAGAAAGCGGGGCTTTAACCCCGCTTTCTCATCTCCAAAAAGTTTAAAGATATTCCCATTGTTTTTAACCGAATTCAGGAAGTATTGTTGTACAAAGTATACTTGATTCATTGACAGAAACTGTGAATTATTATAATATTACGACATAGTATGAAATACATCTGGAAGTGAATCAAATGGAAATGGCTAGTCTGGTCATTGGTATTTTGGGGTTTTTCGCAAGCGCCATCGGTTTAGGCTTTACCATTTGGGTTTATAAGAAAACAAATGACATTGATGAATTACTAAAACTATATTCAGAGCAAAAAAGTTTTGGAAGAATAAGAATGGGATTAATCGAAACATTAAGTGACAATATTAAATATATGCAGTCGGAAGATAAAATTAATAAATTAACAGGGGCTTCTGAGGCAGATCGAATATTTGCGAGAATCATAAAACAAGACCCAGATTTAGAAGAAGCAGATAAACATAAAGTGGAGAAGGTTAGAAATTATTTGTCTGAAATCCAAAGAGATCTTGAAAAATATGAGTTCGGAGATATCATGAGTGATTACAACGACATTATTGCAATGTTACATAATGAGGAGGATCTTCATAATGAGCAACAGAAATGATAATGAGCAAATAATTAAAAAAATTACAGAACTGACTTGTTCTGAAAAAATAAAATGGAGCAGAATTCCAGACTATTTAGAAAAAAATAAAAATGAATCTTTACGCAAGTACCTTATTAGCGCAAATAAATATTTTTATATGAGAGCCAAAGAATATAATTGGCCAATGCTACAAGAATATGAATCATATTGCACTGAAATAAATGACGGATTAGTTATATTATTTTCATATATCCAAAAAGATGAATCACAATACTTTGAGATTGCCTTTCAAGCGCTTGCTGGCAGATTAGTAGAAAAATTGAATGGAAATATGCAAAACCAAAAGATTTTAGAAGTTCTCTGGAAATCTGTCAAAACTGGCGGAAGAGATGCCGATAGTTTCCTTGATAGTTTACTTCAAATAGAGTAAATGAATAAAAAATGAAGTTTCATATATGGGAAGTTGCAACGCAAAAAAAGAGAATAGTGCATTTCAAGAAACCAATATATATATTACAAGTGCTAGAAAAGGAATATGAACTTCCTAAAGGCCTTTTGGTTTCGATCTTATTAATTGAAACGAAATGTAGACCGCTTTATTTCAGAATTGCAGAATATATTGCGATGCTTATTGATGTTATTATTAATCGGATTATTAATCGGCCAATTAAAAACTATACAGTAGGGAAATGCCAATTAGGAGTGGCAAGTATTTTAAATTACCTTGGTGATAATATTTATCCATATGTAGAATATATCCCGCGTCTAAACAAGAACCAAGCAATACTTCTAATGAAAGCGTTGTTTTCAGATGAGTATTATAAAATACTGGCGTATAAAATAAAACCAATTTACAATAGAGCAATAAACATATACTCACCGCTAGATTTAAAAAATGTTATTTGCTTTATTGGAGAACAGTACAATGGAAAGTATACATATGGACTTCTGCTTTCAACGATAGTAGAAGAATATAATAATTCTGGACAACCCGCAGGCATACTTACCGAATAGAGCGAGTTAAAGGAGGGGCAAAACGCCCCTCCTTTTTTGTTTTAAATTAAGATACTTTGCTTATAATCAAGGCTGGCCCAGCCCGCTTTAATATTCGGTCAATGCCGCTGGTATCCCTTAGCCATTGCTCTTTTTCATCCCGGCTTAGTATGACCGGCATCCGGTCATGGATGGGCCCGACGCTTTCGTTTGCCTCGGTCGTCAGGATGACAAACACTGGCGCCTCCGAGCCATCCGGCCGCCGGAACAGATTATAAATGCCGGCCATATAGAGCGCGGCTGTATCGGGAAGGCGGATTAGATATTTATCCTTTTTGGCTTTTCCGTCCACGTGTTGCCACTCATAAAAACCGGTACTCGGTACGACACAGCGCCGGCCGAGAAGGGCGGCCCGGAACATGTTTTTCTCAAGTGCTGTTTCCGCTTTGGCGTTGATGATCACGCCTTTTTTGTCCCAGCGGGGGAATCCCCAAGTCATGGGTTGCGCTTGGATGCTATTATCCGATAATGCAAGGATGGGCGCCGTGTCCGTCGGGAATATCTCGCCGGTTTTCAGCTTTGTTTCATGGCCGAACTTTTGGTTGATCTCACTTATGATCTCGCGGATCTCTATGATTTCTTCCTCGGTGAATATTGAGTAACGCCCGCACATCAGGAACCCTTCCTTTCCATAAACCAGCGATCATCTTCCAGAAACAAATATGTCGGTTTTCCTTTAACAATGCAAGCATATCGAACACCGGCACCACCGGCTTTGAGGCTTGCAGCATGCCTTATGTCCATGATTTTATCTACCGTATATCTTACACCATTTTCCCATACAAAGGAAACAGGTAATATGACGCCTTCGGGGGTATAATCGGCGGTGACCGCAACATACAACTTATAGGGATTTTTATATTCATCCATGTATAGTCACCGCCCCTTAACAATTGTTATCCTATATATGTAGGGTCTTCAATAAATGTGACCGCGATAAGCTCATGTTTGTGCTTATCTTCTTCCGTTGTCACGGTTTGCAGATAATGAACGTGCTTTTCTCCTATTTTAATGGCGACGGAAGTATTTGTCCGAAATTCATGATAGTGCTCTTTGAAAAAGTCGGTCCGGCATTTTACCTCATGATAATGACTGTCATTACCATATGGAATGGCCTCTCCTGAAATCGTAGCAAACCGGTGGGAATGCGGGTCATCCTTGTCTGCTATCTCTACGCTTCCTTGAACTTCATGGACATGTTTTTGCTCAGAATAATTGTCATCATACATAGTGATTCAATCCTTTTAATTAAAATATAGTGCTTAACATGCACACTACATTATGCTATGTAAGATGGATTTTGGCGTGATTAAAGTTCGCATTTCAGAATTAAAATTCCGAATATTTAGAAATATCCCACCGGATGAATCACATGGTCGTCTTTCGGATTTATTGAGCCAAGACTGCGGTCAATTAATAATAGCCCCCTATTGACACTTAGATTCCCGTAGCGGCGCCGGATGTTATCCATTGCAGCCTCCAGTCGTTCCAGCTTCTTTCGCTTTTCTTCATCGACATATATGGAGAGCTGCACGCTGTCGCCGATCGGGGATAACTCACTACCCCGGACGCCGATGCTCCGGATCGGTTTTAACCAACGATAATTATTGCGAAAGATCTCCATGGCCGCCCGATGGATCTCAGATGCGAGGTTTGTCGGGCGGCTTAGTTTTTTCTGGCGAATAAAGGAAAACAGATCACGGTCTCGCACCTGGATTTCAACGACGCTGCATTCAAGGCCGTGTTCACGCAGCCGCATGGCGACGCTCTCGCATAGGACGCAAAGGATCATTTTAACGTCTTCGTCGTTTTCGAGATCTCGCGGCGTTGTCGTGCTGTTGCCGATACTTTTGATCAGGGCTTCCTCGCCCATAACGGTGACGGGGGAATCATCCCATCCGTTGGCAAATGCGTGCAGCACATCACCCATTTTACCGAGCCAGTATCGGGGATAGGCTGGGTCCAGCCGCGCAAGATCTCCAATCGTGCGGACCGCGCGGCCTTCAAGCTTGCGGCGAGTGGCAGAGCCGACGTACAAAAGATCGCCTACGGGCAGGGGCCATACTATTTCTTTATAGTCAGCCTTTGTGATGACGGTGGTTGCGTCCGGCTTTTTTATATCCGAACCGAGCTTCGCAAAAATTTTGTTCCAGCTGACGCCGACCGAGCCGGTAATACCAAGCTCGGATTCAAAACGGGATCTAATCTCGTCTGCAATATGTTGGCCGTCGCCAAAAAGCCCGGCGCTGCCGGTGACGTCGAGCCACGCCTCGTCAAGGCCGAAGGGCTCTATTTGGTCGGTGTAGTCGGCATAGATTTGACGGGCCAGCCGTGCAAACCGGAGGTACAGTTTAAAATCTGGTTTAAGTATAACGAGATCGGGACATTTCTGTTTTGCCTGCCAAAGGGCCTCGCCTGTTTTGATACCATATTTTTTCGCGGGGTAATTTTTTGCGAGAATGATGCCATGGCGCTGTTCGGGATCGCCGCCGACCGCAACAGGTTTATCCCGCAGGCCGGGGCGATGGAGGCATTCCACCGAAGCATAAAAATTGTTAAGATCTGCATGCAAGATAACTCGGTTCATACAATCACCACGAACAAATGTTCTGTCTTATTATATGCAGCAAGTTATAAAATATTCAAGCGGGAATGTTTGGTAAAGAAATGCGCCGTATATCGACTAGCAATCTATAGCCTAATGGAGTTTGGAGGGCCAGCACGGGAATGGAACTGTAAACCTGAATCCTATAAGATGAATACAGTGCTGATAAGGAATGCCTGCAGGACTTGAGAGTGTATCCGACCAGATGCTCGCAGGCGATCATCGACAGGGCAATCAACGTAAAACCGCGCAAGGCCGAATTGCTCTGGTGCTACATCGACGTTGAGGCAGTTCCCTTCAACAGGGGCTTTTACACTGTCGATGCCAAGTTTTTCTACAAGATCACTGCCGACGCGTTTTGCGGAGTAGGCAGGCCGCAGGAAGTATCGGGTCTTGCAACCTTTGATAAACGTACGGTCCTCTTTGGTTCGGACGGCGCCGCAAAAATTTTCAGCTCCCACTATCTGCCCAATGCAAACGATATCCAGTCGCTTGAGCGAACCAATCTCCCGATTGCGGTAGTCGAAGTGGTGGATCCCGTGATCCTGGCCGTGAAACTGGTTGAAAAACATTGCTGCTGCCCGGATAATGAACTAGCGGAAATCCCGGAATTGATCTGCACATGCTTTGACGACGACATAGTACTCTCGGGCGAAGGAAAGGAACTCTATGCAACTCTCGGTCAGTTCAGCATCATTAAACTTGAACGGAACATACAGCTCCTGATGCCTGCATACGATGTCTGTCTCCCCGAAAAGGAATGCGCCGGATCGTCGCTTGACCCATGCTCACTCTTTGAGAAGTTCAAATTCCCCGTAAACGAGTTTTTCCCGCCGGAATCCCTTGACGGGATCGGCGATCTGGAGAGACCGCCCTGCCCCAAATAGTAAAACATAAAAAAATTCCGCCCGGATCATTTGACGGGCGGTTTTTTTATTCCGACGGAAAAATCTTGAAGAACCGGGCGAAATAGGATAAAATAAAATGAATAGCTTTGACGATGGGAGAGTCCTCGTTTGGATAAAATACGCATCTTGGGCGTTGATTTTGATAATGTTACTCTCGAAGGCGCCGTTCGTTATGTGAAGGACATGCTCCGGAATGGGACAAAGGGGTTTATCGTGACGCCAAACTCCGAAATCGTCTACGAGTGCATGAAAAACAAGGGGCTTTGTGAAGCAATCGGCGATGCCTCTCTTGTTTTGCCGGACGGAATCGGCGTGATCTATGCCTCCAGAATCTATAAAACCCCGCTTAAGCAAAAGGTCGCCGGGATTGATTTCGCGTCAATGCTCTGCGAAAGCCTTAAGAATATGGGGTACAAGCTGTTTTTGCTGGGCGCAAAGCCGGGCGTCGCCGAAAAGGCGGCCGCCTTTCTGAAAACAAAGCATCCGGGGCTTTCGGTATGCGGAGTCAGGGACGGATACTTTCAGAGCGACGGGGAAGCGCTTGAGGCGATCAGGGATTCCGGGGCGGACGTCGTTTTTGTGTGCCTCGGTTCGCCGAAACAGGAGCGCTTCATGCGTGCGCACCTGCACGAAAGCGGCGCTGCGCTGATGGTCGGGCTGGGCGGCTCGCTCGACGTCTTCGCGGGAGAAGTACAGCGCGCCCCCGATATTTTTATCAGGCTGGGCCTGGAATGGTTTTACCGGCTTATTAAGGAGCCTAAAAGGATCGGACGCATGATGCGCCTTCCGCTCTTTCTGCTTGCGGCGGCAAAAAATTCCCTGAAAGGTGGCGCGGATATATGATGCAGGTTTCTCTGATCGCCCATACGCCGGAGCCCGAAAAACTGATCGCGGCGGCCGCGAAGATGTGTTATTCCCCTTCAAAGGCGCAGGATCTCTTAGACGACCTCGACGCCGGGAAAATTGAAAGGTTTATCCGGATGCTTATGTCGCTCGGCCATGAAAGCCCCGTTGAGCACGTATCCTTTACTTTCGCGGTCGAGGGCGTTTCCCGCTCGCTGCTTGCGCAGATCACGAGGCATCGCATCGCCTCGTTCAGCGTCAAATCGCAGCGGTATGTCAGGGAAGGCTCGTTTGAATATGTCATCCCTCCCGAGATTGACGCCGTCCCGGAGGCGAGGGAGGTTTACCTGAAAATGATGCAGGAGGATCAGGCGGCCTACGACGTGCTTTCGGACCTCCTCTATAAAAAGCATTACGAAAGGCTGGTCAAAGGCGGCGTATCATCCGATAAAGCGAAGACGGACGCGGAAAAGATGGCGATCGAGGACGCGCGATACGTGCTCCCGAACGCCTGCGAGACGAAGCTGATGCTCACGATGAACGTCCGCTCGCTGTATAATTTTTTCAGGCTTCGCTGCTGCATGAGGGCCCAGTGGGAGATCAGGGAGCTTTCCGAGAAAATGCTTGCGCTCTGCTATGAGGTTTCCCCCGCGCTGTTTGCCAAAGCCGGCCCCTCCTGTACTTACGGCGAATGTTCGGAGGGGAAGATGTGCTGCGGGAACCAGAAGCTGATGCGCGAAAAATATGCTAAAATAAAGGAAATCAAAAAATGAAGGGCAAGCTGATTGTTCTCGAAGGCACCGACGCCTCCGGCAAGTCGACCCAGTTTTCGCTGCTCACGAAAAATCTTGAAAAAATGGGGATCAAATTCAGACGCCTTGCTTTTCCTCAGTATGACGAGCCGTCCTCGTCCCTGATCCGCATGTACTTAAACGGCGAATTCGGCAAAAAACCGGGGGATGTAAATCCTTACGCCGCGTCGACCTTCTTTGCGGTGGACCGCTACGCATCCTATAAAAAGATCTGGCAGCCGGACTACGAGGCGGGGATGACCATTCTTTCGGACAGATACGTGACGTCAAACGCGATCCATCAGGGAGCAAAGCTGGAGCCTTTACAGCGGAGCGCTTACCTTGACTGGCTCTACGATTTTGAATACCGGCTTTTGGGCCTGCCGGTCCCCGACGCGGTTTTCTTCTTAGACATGCCGCTTGAAGCTGAAAAGGAGCTCCTAAAAAACCGGGAAGGCAAAACCGCCGATATCCACGAAACGGACGAGGATTATCTTCAAAAATGCTATGAAACGGCGCTGTCCGTTTGCGAAAAGTGGAAATGGATCAGGATATCCTGCGCAAAAAACGGAAAAATACGAACAATTGACGATATTGAGTCTGAAATAACGCAATTGACAATGAAACTGTTGGGAGGCAATTTACCGGATGCTTCAATTTAAACCGCTTACCATTGATGATAAAAAGGAGGCCGATCGATATCTGAAAGCAACCAATACGCGCATGTGCGAGCATTGTTTTACCGATCTTTTTATCTGGTCAAGATATTTCGGAACGGAAATTTGTTTTGCGGACGATTTCCTGTTTGTAAAGTCCGGCACGAACACGAATACTCCTCATTACCTCGCCCCGATCGGATTCGGGAACATGGCGCACGGCCTGCAGCTTTTGCTGGAGCATGCATCTCAAAACAACCTGAGTTTTCCGCTTTACGGGATTTCAGCGGAGATCAAGGCGGAAATAGAGGCCGCCATGCCCGGAAAATTTACGTTTGAGGAAATGCGGGATAAGGCCGATTACATTTACCGCGCAAACGATCTGATTACCCTGTCGGGCAAGAAGCTGCATTCAAAACGGAATTTCATCAACCGCTTTATGAAGGAGAACGCGGACCGGTATAAGTTTCGCGAGATCGACGACGACAATATCGACGACGTCCTGGAATTCCATAAAAAATGGTGCATCATGAACGAATGCGGCGACGACGAAAGCTTGCGCGGCGAGAGGTGCGCGGCGATCGCCGGGCTCAAATACCGCCGCGAGCTCTCGCTTTTGACCGGCGTTTTGTATCTCGACGGCGAAATTATTGCCTACTCCTTCGGCACGCAGATGTCCGAGGACACGGTCGATATCCAGATCGAAAAGGCGGACCACACCATCTACGGCGCGTATCCCATGATCAACCGCCTTTTTGCCGAGCGGCACTGTCGGAATGTAGAGTTTATCAACAGGGAAGAGGACATGGGGCTTGAGGGGCTTCGCAAATCGAAGTTATCCTACAATCCCGAGTTCCTTTTAATGAAGTACAGGGCGGTGCCGAAAGAATGACGATCCGGTACGCGAAAGCCTCCGACCTGCCGCAGATCAGGAATGTTTGGAATATATGCTTTCCGGAGGACATAAGCTTCGGCGGGTGGTTTTTTGAAAATGTGTGGAAGGCAGATAATACCCTCCTCTGTTTTGAGGGGGATACCCTCGCGGCTATGCTCCAGATGCTTCCGACGGAGCTTGTAAACGGCGAAAACAAATGTAAAGCCACTTACATTTACGGTGCCGCCACAACGCCGGAATTCAGGAGGCGCGGGCTGATGGCGGCGCTTCTCGAAGCCTCCTTTTCCGAAGACCGGAAAAACGGCAGGCCCCTTTCCGTCCTGATTCCGCAGGAGGAGTGGCTTTTCGATTTTTACCGGAAATTTTCCTATGAGCCAAAGTTTTTAATCTGCAAAAAGCAATCGAGCGCCTCGGAGGCGGCGGGAAACGTCGCCGTGCGGCCGATGACAGAGGCAGACCTTGAACCGTTCGCGGTGCTCTACGAAAGCCGGATGGGGCAAAGGACCCATGTAAAACGAAGCCTTGACGACTCGCTTTTGATTTTCCGGTATTTTGCGGAGAACGGCGCTCTGGCGCTGTGCGCCGAGGCAGCGGGGCGGATGGCTGCCGCTGCGTTCGGGTACGTCCGGGAGAAAAACCTCGTTTTGCAGGAGCTGCTGGTGGAAGACGGCTTCTCATATCGGGAAATCCTGGCACAGATGTGCAGGTTTTGCTCCTGTACCGGCGCGGATGCGTGGATGCTTGCGGAAGAAGGCGGCCGGGGCGTGCCGTTTGCCTGCGCGAGAGCGGCGGAATGGGCCGATGTTTCGTTTGACTGGGACAAAGCGTATTTAAACCTTTTGTTCAACTGATTTTTGCGCAAGCATAGGGGAATAGAATCCGAGCTTCAAGATTACGGAAAGGAATGGTCACGACAATGGTCTATTTGTTTTTGGCGGAAGGATTTGAAGAAATCGAAGCGCTGACGCCGGTCGACGTCCTGCGGCGCGCCGGAATACCGATAAAAACCGTCGCAATCGGGCCGGAAAAAACGGTGCTCGGCAGCCGAAAGGTGCCCGTCGTCGCGGATATCTTGTTCGGCGAGGTGGAGCCCGACGGCGTCGACATGATTATATTGCCCGGCGGCCAGCCTGGGGCGGACCACCTGTATGAAAGCGAGGAGCTTCGGCGCATCGTCCGCTTTTCCTTCGAAAAAAACCGCATCCTCGCGGCGATCTGCGCCGCGCCGCTCGTTTTGGGAAGGCTCGGCCTGCTCGAAGGGAAAAAAGCGACCTGCTATCCCGGCTATGAGGACAATTTGAAAGGCGCCGAGGTCTTTCCCGAAAAAGCGGTCGTGTGCGACGGGAAGATCGTCACGGCGCGCGGTCCGGGTGCCGCTTCCGAGTTTGCCTTTAAGCTTGTCGAGCTGTTGGCGGACAAGGAAAAAGCGGACTCGATCAGAAGGGCGATGTTGTTTTAAGCTATGCAAAATCTTGTGCCGCTCAGCAAAACGCAGGCGCGCAGCCTGGCGCAAAGCATAAAACCGGAAAGAGGAGCGCTTAGCGCAGAGTCGGACGCCGCACTGCGTGTGTTTTTGACGCTGCCGCCGTATAAAAGCTCAAACGTCGTATGCTGCTATGCGTCGACCGATTTTGAAATCGATACGTGGCAGCTGATGCATCGGATATTGAGAGACGGTAAAAGGCTTTGCATGCCGCAGATTATCGGGCGCCATGAGATGGTGATGCGGGAGGTAACGTCGCTCGACGGACTGAAAGAAGGGCGCTTTCGTATACCGGAGCCCTCGGACGACTGCCCGGTCGTTGAAAAGGAAGAGATCGACCTGTGCGTCGTGCCCTGCGTCGCCTGCGGCAAAAACGGCGTCCGTCTCGGAAGGGGAGCCGGCTTTTACGACCGCTATCTGGAGGGCACCCGCTTTGCAAAGGTCGCCCTTTGCGCCTGCGCGTGCCTGTTTGATTCCATCCCTTCCGAAAAACACGACGTCGGAATGGATATCATTGTATCTGGCGGGGAGGTATTCTACATAAATGAGGCATAGCAAAACAATGGCGGCCGGTTTCTCGCTCGCGTTGGTCTTCCTTTTTTTTACCGGCGCGTACAGGCTTTTGGGAGACGTCTCCCAGAACGAATACTCGCTTTTGGTCTTTGTGGAGCTGTTCGCTTTTTTGATTCCGACCGTCCTTGTCATCCTTTTTTCCAAAGAGGAGCCGGTTTCGCTGCGGCTTAAGCCGTTTGACCGAAAATCGCTCTCATTTGTCTTAAAAGCCTCCTTTGCCGTGTCCTTTCTGTCGTTTTTACTGAGTTATCTCTCGTCCTTCTTCATCAACCTGTATCAGCAGCCCAACCCGGTATCCGACGCGCTTACCGTCAAAGGCGACGACGGGATTTTGCTCGCGGTTTTGGCGGCGGCCGTCGTCCCGGCGCTCGCCGAAGAGCTTTATATGAGAGGCGCGTTTTTTTCCTCCTTTGAGCATCTCGGAACGACCGTTGCGATTGCGATGTCGGCGTTTTCCTTCGCCCTGATCCATGCTTCCGCCGATAATTTTTTCGGCCCTTTAATTGCCGGCTGCCTTTACGCATACCTGACTTATACGCTTGATTCCATCTGGCCGGCCGTCATATCGCACTGTCTCAATAATCTTTACTCCCTTTTAATGAATACGCTGATGCTTAAATTTTCAGCATTCGGGCTGTGGAGCTATTTTCTGGTTTTTAATTTATTCTGTTTTCTGTTGTTTTCTTATTTTGCGCTTTCCACGCTTGAAAAGCTCATAAAAAAAGGGGTCATAAAAAAATTTCAAAAAGGCAGCCGGAATTTTCCGGCAGGCCTCTTTGAAACAATTTTGTCTCCAGGAATTTTGCTGTTTATGTTGCTATTCATTTCTAGGACGCTTTTTCATTTGCTGACGGCTTAATCGTTGCAGCAGCAGCAGATGAGTATGAATATGAGGATAATAATGAGGATCCACCAAAGGCAGCCACAATCATCGCCACCAAATCCGCCGAAACCAGACATGCGTTTCACCACCTTTTTCCGATTCTGAAACATACTATGATGCGCATGCTTTCTTTGACACAGCCAAAAATAAAAATTAAGTCCGTTAAAATCCGGATATGCTAAGGAATATAATCTGCGGGGTGAACCAATGAGCAATAATAACGATTTTCACGTTGATTTTGATTTCAACGACCGTCCCGAGAGGCCCGTGCCCTCCCGTCGGCGTAAAAAAAGCAAATCCAGCTTCAGCAACGCCTCCGTGCTGATTTATCTGTTTGTCGTGCTCGGGATATCGCTGATCCTCTCGGGGATCGCCATTGTCTCGGCAAACGATATCTTTGCCTTCGTAAAGGAGGATAAGTCGATTGTCGTCGAAATCCCGGAAGACGCGACGAGGTGGCAGATTGCAAAAATCCTGGACAAGAATCACGTGATCAGCTCCGCGTTTCTGTTCGACCGTTTTGTCGCTTCGGTCGGCGGAGATAAAGAATTAAATTCCGGCAAATATGAGCTTAATTCCAAAATGGATTACCGGTCCATACTGTACACCCTGCAGAGAGTCTCGACCTTCCGCGAGACGGTCAACGTGACCATACCGGAGGGATATACGCTCAAACAGATCTCGGAGCTTTTGGACGAAAAGCTGGTCTGTACCCCGGAGCAATTCTATAATGCCGTAAAATCCTATGATTTTGACTACGATTTTGTGAAGGCTCTCCCGGAATCGGACAACCGGCTGGAGGGATATCTTTTCCCGGATACGTATCAGTTCTATGTAAACGACGACGCGGTAAACGTTCTGAAGAAATTCCTCGATAACTTCAATAAAAAAGTCACAAAGGATATGCGCAGCCTGGCCGAGGAGCGCGGGGAGTCTATTCAAGATCTGATCACGATCGCGTCGCTGATCGAGCGCGAGGCGAAGCTCCCGGACGAGCGCGAACGGATCGCGGGCGTCATATATAACCGCCTTTCCTCGAGCAAATATCCGTATCTGAACATCGACGCCACGATTCAATACGTCGTCGGGCATAAGGAACAGCTGACGCAGGAAGACCTCAAAATCGACAGCCCGTACAACACCTATACCCATAAGGGCCTGCCGCCCGGACCGATTGCAAACCCGGGAATGGAGTGCATTCTCGCGGCGCTAAACCCCGAGGACAGCAGCTACTACTTCTATGTCGCGAAACCGGACGGGAGCCATATCTTCTCAAAAACGCTCGAGGAGCACAATAAAGCCGTTGAAGAAGCCGAAAAGCTTTTCAACGAGGCAAAGCAATGAAACCTGAGCTTCTGTCGCCCGCGGGCGACATGGAGAAACTCAAATTTGCGGTGCATTTCGGCGCGGACGCGGTCTATCTCGCGGGAAAGGCCTTTGGAATGCGGACCGCCTCGGCGAATTTTACGGATAACGAACTGAAAGACGCGGTCGAATACGCCCATCAAAGAGGCGTCAAGGTCTATGTCGCGTTAAACGTCCTGCCCCGCAACAGCGACCTTTCAGCCCTGCCCGCCTTTCTGGAGCTTCTTTCGGAGCTTTCGGCGGACGCCGTCATTGTCTCCGACCTCGGCGTACTGGCGCTTTCAAAAAGATACGCGCCCGAGATTCCCGTGCATGTCAGCACCCAGGCCTCGGTAGTAAACTACGAGAGCGCGCGCATGTGGCATTCGCTGGGCGCCTCCAGGGTGGTTTTGGCACGCGAGCTGAGCCTTTCGGAGATCAGGGAGATCCGGGACAAGACGCCGAGGGGGCTTTCGCTCGAGGGGTTTTCGCACGGGGCGATGTGCATGGCATACTCGGGACGGTGCCTTTTGTCGCAATATATGGCGTCGCGGGACCCGAACCGAGGAAACTGCGCCCAGGCCTGCCGCTGGAAATACCGCCTCGTCGAGGAGCTTCGCCCGGGTCAGTATATCCCGGTTTTTGAGGATGAGAGGGGAACGTTTCTGTTCAATTCGAAGGATCTGTGCATGCTCGACCATATCCCCGAGATGGCCGACGCCGGGCTTAATAGCCTCAAGATCGAGGGCAGGGTCAAGACGGCCTATTACGCGGCCGCCGTGACAAACGCCTACCGCCGGGCGATCGACCTGTATGAGAAGGGGCATCGCGGGCCTCTGCCGGAGGAGCTTCGCTCGGAGGTGTTGAAGGTCAGCCACAGGGAGTATTACACCGGTTTTTATTTCGGCGGAGACGTCGGCCAGAATTACGCCGACCCGACCCCGATCCGGGAATGGGACGTCGCGGCGGTCGTCGACGCTTGCGGTGAAGACGCCCTCGCGCTCTGCACGCAGAAAAACCGCTTTTTCAAGGGGGACACGCTGGAGCTTTTGGAGCCCCGGAAGCCCGCGTGCGAATTTTCTGTGACGGAGCTGTACGACGGGGATTTAACCCCGATTTTAAGCGCTCCCCACCCGGAAATGAAGCTTCGGCTCAGGCTCCCCGCAAAGGTCGGACCGATGGCGATCCTGCGGCGCAAAAGGAACTGATATTGACAACGCATTTCAGTATGCTATTATTTCTAAGGGCAAGGGTTTTGCCAGAAAATGATACGAATTCGGCGCGCCGCTCGCCTGGATACGCGGCAACCACGGCACAAAGGATGCCTGGCGGTAATGGAGTTTCAGATGCAAAAGCTGGGATTAAACGAGATAAGGGAAAAGTATCTTTCATTTTTTGAAAGCAAGGGGCATTTACGGCTCCCGAGCGCACCGCTCATCCCTCAAAACGACAATTCGCTGCTGCTGATCAATTCGGGGATGGCGCCCTTAAAACCGTATTTTACCGGCGAGCAGACACCGCCCTCGTACAGGGTCACGACCTGTCAGAAGTGCATCCGCACACCGGACATCGAGCGCGTCGGAAAGACCGCGCGCCACGGCACGTTTTTCGAGATGCTGGGCAATTTCTCCTTCGGCAATTATTTTAAGAAGGAGGCGATCCCGTGGGCCTGGGAATTCGTCACGAAGGTGATGGAAATCCCGGTCGACCGCCTCTGGGTCACGATCTATTTGGACGACGACGAGGCCTTTTCCATCTGGACGAAGGACGTCGGGGTCGATCCGTCCCGCATAAAACGCCTCGGTAAGGAGGATAATTTCTGGGAAATCGGGTCCGGCCCCTGCGGACCGTGCTCGGAAATCTATTTCGACCGCGGCGAGGAATACGGCTGCGGCAGTCCCGACTGCTCGGTCGGCTGCGACTGCGACCGCTACGTCGAGTTCTGGAATCTCGTTTTTACGCAGTTTTCAAACGACGGGCATGGAAACTATACCCCGCTTGAAAAGAAAAATATCGACACGGGCATGGGTCTTGAGCGCCTCGCCTGCATCATGCAGGGCGTCGGCAATCTCTTCGAGGTCGACACCGTCCGAAACATCATGCTGCATATCTGCAAAATCGCGGGCGTAGAGTACAGGAAAAACGAAAAAGCGGACGTGTCCCTGCGCGTGATCACCGACCATATCAGGAGCACCACGATGATGGTCTGCGACGGCGTGATCCCGTCGAACGAGGGCAGGGGCTATGTGCTGAGAAGGCTCTTAAGGCGCGCCGCGCGCCACGGCAAGCTCCTCGGCATCGAGCATCCGTTTTTGTATGAGGTCTGCAATACCGTGATTCGGGAAAGCCGCGGCGCTTATCCCGAGCTCGAACAAAAAGCGGATTATATCAAAAAGGTTATTCAGATGGAGGAGGAACGCTTCGACAAAACGATCGACGCGGGACTTTCCATCCTGTCGGAAATGATCGACGGCCTCAAAAAGGCGGGAAACACGATTTTGCCCGGGGACGACGCCTTCCGGCTTTACGACACCTTCGGCTTCCCCGTCGACCTGACGGTGGAGATCTTGGAGGAAGCCGGCCTGCGGCTTGACCGGGACACGTTTGAGGCGCGCATGAAGGAGCAGAAGGAGCGCGCGAGGGCTGCGCGCGAAAAGCTCGGCGACTTTGCCTGGACGGCAAGGGACCTCGGAATCGAGAATATACCGTCGACAAGCTTTGCGGGCTATGAGACGATGGAATGTAAAGGCAAAATACTTGCCATTATCCAGGAGAATCAGCCGGTGGAGAGCGCGGCCGGCGGGGAAGTGACGCTGATCGTCGATCGCACCCCGTTCTATGCCGAAAGCGGCGGGCAGATCGCCGACCACGGGACGATTCAGTCAAAGATGGCGGATGTCGAGGTAATCAATGTCGTAAAAGAGGCAAACGGGCGCTTCTTTCATGTCGGGGTCGTAAAGTCCGGCCTTTTAAGCGTCGGGGACGAGGTCACGCTGTCGGTCGACTTAGACAGGAGAAGGGCAATCATGCGCGCGCACAGCGCGACCCATCTTTTGCAGAAGGCACTGCGAAACACGCTGGGCTCCCATGTGGAGCAGGCGGGGTCGCTTGTGACCGAGGACCGCATCCGGTTTGATTTTACCCATTTTTCCGCCATGACGAATGAGGAGCTTTCCGCCGTGGAGGACGAGGTAAACCGCATGGCGCTTTTGGGACTTGCGATCGAGGTTTCGGAAATGCCGATCGACGAGGCGAAAAAGCTCGGCGCGATGGCGCTCTTCGGAGAAAAATACGGCAATGTCGTCCGCGTTGTCAGAATGGGCGGCTATTCGGTTGAATTTTGCGGCGGCACCCACCTCGACAACACGTCGAAAATCGGCCTTTTCACGATATTGTCCGAAAGCTCGATCGCGTCCGGCGTCCGCCGCATCGAGGCGGCGGTCGGCAGGGAAGTCCTGTTTAGGCTCTCGGACGCGAAAAAACAGGTTGCGGACGTCGCGGGCCTCTTGAAGACGACGCCGGCGGACGTTTTGCGCCGCGCGGGCCAGGTTATCGAGGAAAGCCACGAGCTTTCGCATAAAATCGACCAGTTAAACGGCGCTTTGTTCGCATACCGCTCGGACGAGCTCCTGAAGAAAGCGGAGGAGCGAAAGGGCGTTAAAATCCTCGCCTCGAAAATCGAGGGCGAGCTGTCCGCCGACGAGCTTCGCGCCCTTGCAGATACACTCAAGGGGAAGGAGCCGGCGCTTGTCGCGGTGCTTTCCGCGGTAAGCGGCGGAAAGATCAGCTTTTCGGCCGTATGCGGCCCGGAGGCGGTCAAAAGGGGAGCGCACGCGGGAAATATCGTCCGCGAGGTCGCAAAGATAGCCGGCGGCGGCGGCGGCGGACGCCCGGACAGCGCGACCGCCGGAGGAAAAGACGTTTCAAAGCTGAATGCGGCGCTCGGCGCCGTAGACGGCATTGTGGAAAAAATGATAAAGTAGGGAGGCGAACGGCTTGTCCGACTGCTTGTTCTGTAAAATCGCGGCAAAGGAGATCCCCTCGAAAAAGGTCTATGAGGACGACCGGGTCTATGCGTTTTACGACATAAACCCGCAGGCTCCCGTGCATTTTTTGGTCATCCCGAAAAAGCATATCTCGACGGCGATGGAGGTAAACGCGGAAAATTCGGCCGAGGTCGCATATATTTATGAGGTGATCCCGAAAATCGTCCGCTCCCTCGGGATCGAGGATGGCTTCCGGGTTGTCACAAACTGCGGCGAGATCGCGGGACAGACCGTGTTCCATATCCATTTTCATGTTCTCGCCGGGCGGGAGCTCGGGTGGCCTCCGGGTTAATTCGAGAGGCAGGGGACGGGGGTAAGGGCCTCAAAGGCTGACTGCAGCGGGGAGAGGACAAAAGATGTCAAGGCCGCTTTTTTTCTTCACATCGGTCTTTTCCGCATCTGTTTTTCTGGCACAGCTTCCATATTCCGCGGCGGTCCGGCTGTGCCTTATGCTGCTTTTTTGCATAACCGGCATTTATGCGGCCACTATCAGATTCGGGAGGAAAGAGGCGCTCGTTTTCCTTTTTGCCGCGCTGTCCGGCGCTGGCTGGTTTTTTGCCTACGGCGCGGCCGTATACGGGCCCGTGGCCTCCTTAGACGGCTATCAGGGCGAGATTGCGGCGGAAATCACCTCTTATCCCGAAAGCGATATCACTTACTCGTCGGCCGACGCCCGGCTTCTTTCGCCCGAGGCGGGGAGCCTGATTTCATCTCCGCGGATCACCCTGTATGTGGAGGACGGGTCTTCCGACCTTTCGCCGGGTGACATCGTCGTCTGCGATGCAGAGCTCCGGTTGCCGAAAAGTTCGGCCGGTTTCGATTATGCCGCGTATCTGCGCGGCAAAGGCGTTTTTTTGACCGCGTATCAGACGGGCGGCTACCGCGTGGAGAAAGCGGGTAAGCTTCCGTTTCGGTATTATCCCGCGCTGATCAGGAAAAAGCTGGGTGGCGTCATCGACCGGCTCGGCGGAGAAAATTCCGGCCTGATGAAGGCGCTCATTACCGGAGATAAAAGCGGCATCGACGCGCGCCTTAAGGTCTCCTTAAGCAATACCGGCACATCGCATATCGCGGTGGTCTCCGGCATGCATATCGCGTTTTTGACCGGGATCCTTCTGCGGATTTTCGGAAACGGCGCGGGTCAGTGGATCACATTTCCGGTGATCCTTTTGTTTATGGCGATCACGGGATTTTCCCCGTCTGTCGTCCGCGCGGGAACGATGCACATGCTGATGCTGGTCTCGCCGCTCTTTCGGCGCGAGGCCGACAGCCTGACCTCTCTCGGAACCGCGCTCTTTCTGCTTTTGCTCATAAACCCGTTCGCGGTCAAAGACGTCGGGCTTTTGTTGTCCTTCGGCGCGACGCTCGGGATCATTCTGTTTTCCGATTCGCTGAATCAAGCACTCCTGATTCCGGCATCCCGTCTACCGAAATATGCGAAAAAAGTCTTTGATCCGGCGCTTTCCATTGTGTCGACGACGATTTCGGCGTCGGTTTTTACCCTGCCTCTGGCGGGACTCTACTTCGGAAGATTTTCGCTGATCTCGCCGCTTTCCAATTTGCTGGTGCTGCCGGTTGTATCCCTGGCCTTTTCGCTGCTTCTGCTCTCGGCGGTGCTCGGCCTTTTCCTGCCGGCGCCCGCGGCTGTTCTGATAAAGGCCCCGGCCCTTCTGACCGGCTTTATTGTGAAAGCCCTGCACGGACTGTCGCGTTTTCCGTACGCCTTCGTCCCGTCCGACGATGTGTTTTTCGTTATTTTTGCCGCGTTTGTCTACTTCGCCGTCTTTATCTACGTGGTTTCTGAAAACAAAAGGCGCGCGGTGCTTTCTTCCGCCGCGGCGTGCGCTCTGGTCTTTTCGACCGCCGTATGGTTTTCCGGAAAACTGGGCGAAGGGGAGATGAAAACCGCTGTTTTAGGCTCCGACTACGGCGGGCGGTGCATCGTCGTATCCTGCGGGAAAAACGCCGTCGTGATCGACTGCGGCAGCGGAAAATATTCCGATCGGGCGGACTACGCGACCGACTACCTCTTAAAAAACGGAATCCGCAGGATCGACGCGCTGGTCGTCACTTCCTTCGATCCCT
This sequence comes from Clostridiales bacterium UBA6114, assembly GCA_002423435.1. GTDB lineage: Bacteria > Bacillota > Clostridia > Oscillospirales > Butyricicoccaceae > UBA6114. The sequence continues at coordinate 43,085 of DIWE01000024.1, read as the reverse complement.
TTCACGCGGGCGCCGTTTCGGAGCTGATCGGGACGCATACAGTCGGAAAAATCATTCTTTTCCCGCCGGATGGGTCCGACGTCTGCCGCGATATTACAAAAAGCGCCGGAGAATATAGCATTCCGATATATACCTTTTCAAAACAGGCCCGTCAAAAAGAGGGGAGCATTTCCTATACGCTTTATCCCGCGGAGGACGGCAGCGCCATCGTAAAGCTGCCGTCAAAAAACGGGGAAATCCTGATCGCCACGGTAAAAAACGGCTACGCTTTGGCCCATCTCGCCCAAAACGAAGAGGCAGTGTGCGATATTCTGATCATGGACCGGTCGTCTGCCGCCGAAGCGGCGGCAGTGAAGCTTATTTCCGAATTCTGCCGTCCGAAGGCGATGGTCCTTGTCGACGAGTATCCCGGTTCGGAAGCGGGCTTCGGCGATTTTAAGGGCGCCCTTTACACAACGGCAGTAAACGGCACCGTTTCCATCGTGGATCGTTTCTGATTGAGACTGCGGAGGTAAACATGCAAAAAAGAGAAAAAAACGGATACGACGAATTAAAAGAAGCCTTAAAGACCGGAAAGCTCCGTTCGTTTTATATTTTTTACGGCGAGGAAAGCTATTTAAGGGAATATTCCATCAATGAAATCCGGAGAAAAATCGTGCGGCAGGGTCTCGAGGGCTTTAACCTGACCGTGCTCGAAGGGAGCGCCGTCACGCTGGACAGCCTTTCGGACGCGATCCTGAGCTATCCGGTGATGGACGAGAATAAGCTCGTGATCCTGCGGGATTTCGACATCGCAAAGCCGCCGGCCGCGATGCAGGAAGGGGTCCGCGCCCTCCTTTCGGACCTGCCGGAGTACCTTTGCCTGATCGCATCCTACGACACGATTTCCTTTGCCCAGAATAAAACCTCGCCGCTCGGCGATGTGATCCGCGATAAAGCGTCCGTCGTCAATTTCGAGAAACAGGGGAGCGCGGAGCTTACAAAATGGGTCTGCCGGCGGTTTTCGGCGCTTAATAAGGCAATTTCCGCCAAGGACGCGGAATATCTGATTTTTATTTCCGGCTCGTTCATGAATACGCTGGTCCACGAGGTCGAAAAGGTCGCCTCCTATGCAAAGGGCGCGGATATCCGGCGTGAGGATATCGACGCGGTCGCAACCAAAGCGCTGGAGGCGCAGATCTACAACCTGACCGATTCGATCGCCGCCGGCAGTTTCGACAAGGCGCTTTTGACGCTGCGCGAGCTTGTCATGATGAAGTACGATCCGGTCCTGCTTTCCGGCGCGATCACGAGGCAGATCTTAAGGCTGTATTCGGCGAGGCTTACGCTGAAGGAGGGAAGGAGCCTCGATGAGCTTAAGCGGCTTTGGGGGATGAAATCCTCCTATCCGGCGGAAAAGCTTGTAACCTCGTGCAAAAGCTTTTCCCTAGGCGCTCTCCTTGACTGCCTCGAGCTTTGCGCAAAAGCCGACCTGAAATTAAAAAGCACGGCGGCGGATAAAACGGGGGTCCTCGAAATGCTTCTGATCCGCATCGCTTTCCTCCGAGGGGCGCGGTCATGATCAAAATCAAAGAGGCCATCATTGTCGAGGGCCGGTACGACAAAAACAAGGTAAAACAGATCTTCGACGCCCCCGTCATTGAAACGGGGGGGTTTTCCATTTTTTCGGACGCTGAAAAACTGAATCTGATCCGGCGCATGGCGGACAAGCGGGGGATATTGGTGCTGACCGACTCCGACGGTTCCGGCTTCGCTATCAGAAACTTCTTAAAAGGATCGATCGACAATTCAAAAATCAAGCATGCGTATATCCCCGACGTTTTCGGCAAGGAAAAACGCAAGGCAAAGCCGTCGAGCGAGGGGAAGCTCGGTGTGGAGGGCGTCGACAACGCGCTTATCATAGACGCGGTAAAGCGCGCGGGCGTCCTTCCGGTCGACGGGGAAAGGGAAGAGGAAAAAAAGATCACGAAAGGGGACCTGTATGAAGCCGGCCTTTTCGGGAAGGAAAAAAGCGCCTCTCTCCGGCGCGCGCTTTACCGAAGGCTTTGCCTGCCGGAACGCCTGTCTGCAAACGCGTTTCTCGAGGTCGTGAACTGTCTTATGTCGTATGACGAGTTTTTTCTCCTGATCGCGGAAATCTCTTGAAAATAAAAAAACCGCCTGTCCGGCGGTTTTGCAGAGTCCTTCGGAACGGAAAGACAGCATGTTTAGAAAACAGGGGAATGTGTGCTTACCTGACGTGATACCCCTTTTTTGTAAAATAATCAGTCATCGCGAGAGGCCAGTCCGTCTGTACGATATCAAACCTATGCCTGACAAACCAGCCCCAGCCATAGTCGGGATCGCCAGAAAGCGCGCAGTTATCGTCGTGACCGCCCGAAAGGATATGTTCGCCGCCCAATGTGATTGCATTTCCCCAGACGTATATGTGCTCGGCCTGAAGCCGTTCATACAGTGCGGGATCGGCCATGGGCGAATCAGGCTGATCGAAAAGTACCTCCACAATAACGACATTGATATCGGCGCGGAGAAATTTTTCCGCGTCTTCGGGCATCTTTGCCATGGGCATATACATGTACGGCTTTTCAAGTTCTGCAAAAAACCGAACGTATTTATCCTCCGGCGCGCTTTTGAATATGATTTGATCCTCCATTTTGTGGCGTCCGACGGCCCTGAATATCGCCGCCCATTTTTTCCACTCGTCCGGGTGCGCCCACGACCGATCCAGATTGATCAGGCACCGGCCCTTTAAATGCTCCAGGACCTCGTCAAACGTATTCACATGCTGCTCGGTGTGCGTGCAGTTGAGCGTGTAATAGCGCAGCTCACGAATCTCGTCGGCGTACATATCCTGCACATTCCGGTTTATATTCAAAAGCCGGTTTTCCATCCCGTCGTGAATCACGAACAGCTCCCCGTCGAGCGCCATTGCAATATCCATTTCAAGAATATCGGCCCCCTGCCGCAGCGCGATATCAAAGCTTAAAAGTGTGTTGTCCGCAACTGCCATGCCGACGGCCCCGCGGTGGGAGGCTACCAGGATACCCTTTTTCGCCCGCATGTCGCAAAGCCGCCCGTTATATCCTTTATCAATTCTCATCTTTTACACTCCATATGATTATTTGGGTAAATTCACATTTTGCCAAGCGCCGCGCCCATGTATTCCGTCCTGATGTTCTTTTCGGTGATAATGAGCAGAATCAGATTGGGAATCAGCATGATCAGCGATACGACCGAAGCGCGTGTGCGGAGGAAATTTTCCCCGAGATAGGAATACAGGACCGTGGGAATGGTCGTGATATCCGGCGCTCCGATGATAAAGGTCAGATTAAACTCCTCCATGCTCGTAATAAAGGTGAAAATTGCCCCGGCAATCAGTCCGGGCAATATCATGGGCATGTAGATTTCAGTAAATTTTGTCAGGTTTCCCGCGCCCAGATTGGACGCCGCGTCGATCAGGTCCTGCGGCATAGATTCAAAATTGACTACTAAGATGCGCAGCATGTAGGGCAGGGAAACCAGCGTATGCGCCATGACGACGCCCGCGTAGGTTCCGCTGAGCCCCATGGCATAGAGTGTCCGGCCGAGAAACAGGCTCATGGCCATGCCGGGGAATACCATGGGCAAAAGCATGATGACCTTGAATGTCTCCGCCCCCTTCAGATTCCGCCTGCCGAGAGCATACGCCGTGGGCAGGGCCAGAAAGAAACAGACGACAGTCGTAATTGCCGCAAGCATAAAGCTGTTGCCGATGGACTTTACAATCGTCGTATATTGAAACACATAGTCCCATTGAAACAGGGACATGTTCTGCGGCAGAAGGGAATCATAGGACCATGGATAGTCCGGATTGACCAAAGACCAAAGCAGCGCGTATATGACGGGCAGAAAGATCCATACGATCAGCAGGGATATGACCGCAAACGGCACTAATGTTTTCATCAGCTTTTTTGTAAGCGGCTTAAACGGCGCCAGATTTTGATTCATATGTATGACCATTCCTTTTAAAAATGTTTTATGATCTTTCTGTAGATATACGTGTAAACGATGACAAATATAATGGAGGTTGCCATCATCATTACGCCGATGCAGGCAGCCGCGTTCCATTCGCCGAACGTATATGCGTGAAGGTACATCAGATTTGAAATGGAGGTCGGATAGAGCGGTCCGGCCGTCTTTGCTATGGCGAAGTCGTTAAAGGTCAGAACAAACACCATGATCACGGCGACCAGCGCCGAGGGCAGCGAGATCGGAAGAATGATGTGCGTCAGTAAAGAAAGCCTGTTCGCGCCCAGATTTTTTGCCGCATCCTTGATGTCCGTTCTGATGTTTTCAATGGCGGAATACATGATCATCATCTGGAACGGAACGTTTTTCCATATCTGGACCGCCAGTGCGCCGACGCCGTAAGGATCGTTGCGCAGGCGCAGAGGTTCTTCTATGAAATTCAGAGCCAGCAGCACCTGATTCAAGATTCCCTGATAATCGATGATGTTTATGATCATAAACGATGCCACAAGCGCCGGAACAAAAAGCGGTATTTTCATAACCGATAAAAAGATTTTTTTCCCGGGCATCTTTTGCAAAAACAGAGACAACGGATAGCATACGGCAATGCTGACGATCGCGGTTAAAAAAGCCGTTCTGAATGAAAACCAGAGATCATCAAAAAAGGACTGATCAAACGCTTCCTTCCAAAAATGCAGGGTAAATTCGGATGCGCCGGTGTAATTATAATAGCCGAAGCTCTGCACCGTCATCACATACAGGGCCGTAACGATAAAAAAAATGATATATCCGATACCGGGGATCAGAAGAAGGTACCCCCATTCGAATTTTTTATGTTTCAATGCACTTTAATCCTCCACGATTCTTATTTCCTCACCGGCAACGGCAAAGCTTACCCATGCCCCTTCTTTAATGTGATAGTCTTTCGCAACGCTCGCGCGGACAATTTGATCGTTGACTTCCACGAACAAATCCACCGTATTGCCCATGTATACGGCGTGCACGATGCGGCCGGACAGCACGTTTGCGCTTTGGTTCTGCCCTTCGTCCGTTGTGATAAGCTGCATGTCTTCCGGGCGGATACAGATATACTGTTCGCTTCCGGCGGAGATTCCTGTCACCGGGATAGTGAATTCTCCGTAGGGACACTCAACTCTTGCATATCCAGGTCCGGCAAACGTGCATCTGCTTTTCACAATGTTTGCCGTGCCGATAAAGCTTGCGACAAACTTGGTTTTCGGCGCGTCATAAATGGAACGGGGGTCTGAAATCTGGACGATCTCTCCTTTGTTCATCGCTATAATGACATCGGAGATGGCCAGCGCCTCCGCCTGATCGTGGGTGACATATACGGTTGTGATCCCGAGCGACCGCTGTAAATTCCGGATGTCCACGCGCACTTTCTCCCTGAGCTTTGCATCGAGATTGGACAGGGGCTCGTCAAAAAGGAGGATATCCGGGCGCACGACGACAGCGCGCGCAAGCGCCACCCGCTGCTGCTGCCCGCCGGACAGTTCATAGGGTTTTCTGTCGCCGAGTCCATTTAAATCCACCATATTCATTGCTTCTTCCGCCATGGACGTAAGTTTTGCCGCAGGAATCTTGCGCATGCGCAAGCCAAAGCAAATATTTTCGAAGACGGTTTTATGCGGAAAAAGCGCATAGGATTGAAAACACATGGCGGTATTGCGCTTGTTCGGCGGCACCTCGTTCATCACCCGGCCTCCGAAAATAACCCTGCCGCCGTCCGGCTCCAAAAATCCCGCAATAACGCGCAGCAGCGTTGTTTTCCCGCATCCGGACGGCCCGAGCAGGGTTACGAATTTGCCGGGTTCGATGTCAAACGAAATATTCTTTAAGGCCTGAAATTCACCGAAATATTTATGGATTCCTTCGACCGCCAGTCTGTACGCCATACAATATAGTCCTTCCTTGCCATTGATCGGTCCCTGATCATTTTTTTGATATGAGGGCTCTTTGCCTAAAGCGTGGAGGCAGGCCTAATACCGTGCTCCACGCTTTAGCGGCCATTGATGCATTAATTCATCAATACGTTTTTCGTGAACTCATCAATGTAGTAGGCCTTATAGATTGCGGGCATCCATTCGACGGCCTTTGACAGATCCTCTTTGCTGAGAAGCGTGCTGAGCATCGACATATCCGTTCTGGCAGGGAAGCATCCGATGACCTTCATCATGGCGGTCTGTCCGATTTCCGAAGTCATAAAGTCCAACCAAACGACGCCGGCGGCGGGATGGGGCGCGTTTTTAAGTACGGTTTGCACGTCGCCGCCGCCCACCAGCCCGAACTCGGGCATATAGAACCCGACATTCTTAAAAAGCTCACCGGCTGCGATTGCGGAGGATACGTTGCTGTCCCAGGCAACGGTCATGCTGACCTCGCCCTGGTTTAAACGCGTCAGTGAATCGGCGTTTGAGGTGGTGAACGTAATCTTGTCTTTTTTGTCGTTGATCCATTTCCAAACGGCGTCCCAATTTTCAGTTTTTGCCGCGTCTACTTCGGTATCGCTCATATATTGCTCCAGGCCGCCGGTTGTATTGGTGATAACCGTCTGCATGAAGGACTGGCCAGAACCGCCCTTTTCGGGGATACAGAATGCAAACTGCTTGGGATGGGCCTCGATCCAGGCATCCAGTTCATCCCAGCTTTGAGGCAGCTCATCTTTGCTGATTTTGTCGGGGTTATACAGCATGGCGGTATAGTTCTTCCAAATGGGCACCCACATGTTGTTGCTTTTTACACCTTCGTTGCGTTCGCTGAGAACGGGATCAAGCAAAGCCTTGTTCGGCATTACACTCAGCACCTGCCCATATAAAACGTCCGCCTGTATCAGGGTGTTGATAATATCTCCCGGAAGGCCCATGACGTCAATGGTACCGACCTTACCGTCTTTTTCCGCAAGAACCTTGTTTAGGACGGTGTTCTTATCGGAAACCATAATGCTTACCTTAATGCCGTATTCCTTTTCAAATTCGCCTGCAATCTGCCGCCAGAATGCTTCGTCGCCCCATACCCAAAGCGACAATTGCCCCTCTTCCTTGGCCTGCGTCACAATATCGTTCCATTCTTTGTCCAGCAGGTCGGCCTCTCCGGCCGCCGCAGGTATCCCGGACACAGGGGATACGTCGTTCTTGTCGGTGCCGGACGACACGGGGACCGGGGCGGTTGAGGCACAACCCGCCAAAGCGCATAGTGCGACTGCCACAGCCAGAAAAACAGCCAATACCTTGTTCATTTGTGCTCCTCCTCAGAGTTTTTAATTTTTCCATATGGAAATTGGCGGAAAACATTGCCGAATTATTAAAAATACAGATTGGGAACGTTCCAAAAGTTTGAGCTAATTTTTGCTGAATTTTAGATCGGCAACCATAATCCAGTAACAAAATACATCATAAAAGTCGATTTATCAATAAAATATAAGTAAATATCATTTAAAATTTATCTTACACAAGCTGTTTCTTTATGATATGTCCTAAGAATTGTAACGTTCCCAGGCAGAGTGTACCAGAAAAAGTCTCAGTCATATGGACAGCCTAAGCTTGATTTTTCAAGCAAAAACCGATATACTTTTTACAAAATTAAAATGATTTCCATAAAAGAGGGCAATATGGCAAGTACAATTCTTGACGTCGCAAAGCTGTGCGGTTATTCCAAGTCCACTGTTTCGCGTGTTTTCCAGTGTCCCGATGCCGTGCCCGATGCTACGCGCAATAAAGTATTTGAGGCCGCGCGGGTCCTGGAATATACGCCGAATGCGATTGCCCGGGCAATGGTCCGCCGCCGTACGGATAATATTGCTTTTATCATTTCCGAACAGCAGTATCCCGTCATTTCAAATCCCTTCTATTCTCCCGTGCTGGAATCCATTCTGCATATTGTCAATAGGGAAAATTACAGCTTGTTTATTTCCTCGGATGCCGAGCTGCGTTTGCAAGACGGCAGGAATTATAAGATAAGGCAGATGGACGGCATTATCATTGCCGGCCAGACTGACGCGCAGATTGTGTTGGGAGTTAAAAAGCTGGGAATCCCTGTTGTCTTGCTTAACAATGATCTGAAAATCGACGATATTATCTGCATCAGGGCGAACCATTACGGCGGTGCGGTCAAGGCGATGGAGCACCTGATACAGCGCGGATATCAGAAAATAGGCTTGATTGCCGGCAAGTTTTCGTCCTATGTCTATTTTGAGCGTTACAACGCGTATATTGATGTGCTCAAGAAAAACGGTATCAAGGTTGATTACCGCTTCGTTCAGTCGATTGAGCCCACTGTAGAGGACGCCTGCGGCTGCGTTTCTACGCTCTTATCCATGCCTGATCGTCCGGATGCACTGTTTTGTACAAACGACATGATCGCTGTCGGCGCGATCAAAGCGGCGATACGTATGGGGATGCGAATTCCACAGGACATTGCCATTGTCGGCTATGATGCAAGCCATATCAGCAGATTGATTGAACCGGAACTTACGACGGTCAAGGTCGATACGGAATCAATGGGGCAGTGGGCTGCCAAAACGCTGATTGCGCTGATGAGGGGGGAACCCGTTGAACGCACGGATTTCGAGGCTTCCACCGAACTGATCATACGAAAGACCACCTGAATTTTTTCGCTTGTGCTCTATAAGCATCATAAGCAAAAGCGGTGCGCAATAAATGCGCACCGCTTTTGTGAGGCTGTCGATAAAGTCGACAGCCTTTCGAGAGGGAATCCCATTCCCTCTCGAGGCTCTCCCAGGGGCGGACAAAACACCTGTGTTTTGTCCAGAGTGTCCTTCGGCGGCGCATGTCCGCCTCCGGACAAATCAAAATTTAAGGTGCCTCGGCCCCTTAAAAATCCCCGGAACCACTTTTTTGACAAGCTGACAAAAGCGGTGCGCATAAATACGCACCGCTTTTGCTATTCATGTTTCATTTTACTTACAAAAGTTATTTCACTCGGCCCGAACCGATGTAATACCTCTGATAGTAGGAGTCGGACAGGCTGGTGATTTTGACGACGTCGCCGGGGGAGCTTGCGTGAATAAAGGAATTGTTTCCGATGTAGATTCCGACATGACCGACGGATTTCGACGATCTTTTGGGATTTGCAAAGAAAACGAGATCTCCCGGCACAAGCTCGGATTTGGAAATTTTATTTACGTTGCTCGCGTATTGGGCGGAGGAAGAGCGGGAAAGGGTAGTCCCGAAATGCTTGTACACGTAATATGTAAATCCGGAACAATCAAAACCGCTTGGCGACGCCCCGCCGGAGCGATATCGGACACCGAGATATTTTTTAGCGAAAGCCACGATTTCCGAGCCTTGGCTCGACGCGGCGGTGTCCTTTGCCATCGCGACGGCGGTCGTCACATAATCGGAAGAAACGTATCCGGTCACGCCGCCGACGGTAACCTTGTACCAATCGTTTTTAAGCCCGCAGATCGCGATTGAGGACCCCTGGGATAGGGTCTTCACAACAGCCGCGTCGGTTGACGCGTCCGATCGCAGGTTGACGGAAGAGGCGGTGATCAAACCGCTGCCGAAATTGGCCTCGGCGTTTTTCACGATGGACACATACTCGGAGCTCACATAGCCGACTTTTCCGGCATAAGATGCATAAATCCAAGGGCCGTCTTCAGAGTATATCAAAACTTTCGTACTTGCCGGTATCGATGTTAAAACCGAAGATGAGGTAGAAGGGCCAGAGCGCAGATTCAGTGTGGGAGAAGCGGTCACGGTGCCGACGGAAACGTTGATCGCGCCGGCTATGCCGATCAGACACACCGAAGAAACAATGGCACAAAAAAAGGTCTTTACTGCCTTACTTTTGCAGGTCATTGCATACCTCCGTAAAATTTCAGGAGGTCATTTTGTGGCAAGCGCGCGTTCAAGCCACACAACCGCGACATCCATCGCGTTGTACAGACCGTCCTTTTCAGTTTTGCGAACCACGCGGTCTCTCGCTTTGATATCCGGATGGGTATGCTGAAGCTGAACCGAGACCCTGGTCGCGACATCCATATCCTTGATCTTCTGCGATTCAAGGACTTGCATCATTATGATAAATCTGTCGCTCATGCTGCCGTAATAAATGAATTTATCCTTTCGCATAAGCGGATGTCCCTTGTAGATGAGAAAATCGGAAGCTTTTTTCTTTGCAGCTGCGTTCATTAAATATCCTCCAAATTCTTCTGATGGAAATTTTAACACAAATGGTTACAAAAGTCAAACAAAATAGTTACAAAAATTAAACAACCGTTTGTGACAGCTTTCCAAATCTGTTTTTAATCCAAATAATTCGCTGTTTTTATAGCAAATCCCCGCCGAAAAGGCAGGGATTCGAAAGAAAAAAATTTCAGTCGTCGAGATACCTGCGCACGAGCTCCTGGAGGAGATCGTCGCGGTCGATTTTTCGTATCAGGCTTCTCGCATTTAAGTGATTTGTGATATAGGTCGGGTCTTCGGTAAGGATATAGCCGACGATCTGATTGATCGGATTGTACCCTTTTTCCTTTAATGCGTCATAAACCGTCGTGAGAATCCGTTTCATCTCAAGCTCACCCTCTTCGGGCAGGGTAAATTTTCTTGTTCCGTCAAACATCGCAGCTAAACCCCCTAACGGCTACCTAGTACTCTGTTGCGCCTAATCCTTGCAAATCTACTCGCTCTTTTTCCGCAATACCGCGTTGCAGCCCTTGGCAATACATGAAGTATTGCCTGCGGCCTGCGCCTTGTCTTGTGAAAAAATAGCTTCGCATCTTTAACAAGTTCTAGACGCAACGGAGTACTAGTTTTAAATTATTACAGAATTATTATAAAATAATTCATGCTCCTTGTCAAAGGCATCTTCAAAGCAAAATTACCGGCGAAGCTCGGCTCCGCAAGTGTCGGAGAGATCCTTTAATACCTTCTTTAACGCCCCGTCCGCCTCAGCGTCGGTCAGCGTACGCTCCCTCTCCCTGAAAACAAGGGAATAAGCGATGCTTTTTTTGCCCTCGGGGATCTGGGCGCCCTCGTAAACGTCGAACAGGGATATGGCTTCCAGCGTTTTACCGGCGCTTTTTCTGATGCATTGCTCCAGCGTCTGCGCCGGGATTTCTTTGTCGCAGACGAGCGCTAAATCGCGGGTAACGGCGGGGAACTTCGGGAGCGGCCTGAAAATGCGGTCTGAGGATACGGCGGAAAGGAGCTTGTCAAAGGAAATCTCGGCGGCGTATACCGGTGTGTCGAGCCCGTAATTCCTGACGACAAGGGGATGGACCTGCCCGAACGTGCCGAGCATGACGCCGTTTGAAAAAACTTTCGCGCATCTTCCGGGATGGTAGGACGTATTTTGTTTTTCCGCCTCAAAGGCGATATGATCCACATTGCACGACTCGAAAACGGCCTCCAGAGCGCCTTTCAGTTCGTAAAAGCCTCCTTCGCCATAGCACGAAAGGGTAAGAACTTTACACTCTTCCGGAAGCTTGGAGGCGTCCGCCTTCCCGTTTTCGACCTCGGGCAGATAGATCGCCGCGATCTCAAAAAACCTGGCGCAGGGGTTTCGGAAGCTTATATTTCTTGAAACCACCTCGAGCATCGAGGGAAGCGACGTTACGCGCATGATGCTCATGTCCTCGCTCAGCGGATTTGTGATGACGGTCGATATCCGAAGCCTTGAGTCCGCCGGCATCCGGATTTTGTCGTATGCCCTGGGGTTTATAAAGGAGTAGGTCTGTACCTCGGAATATCCGGCGGCGCGGCAGGCTTCCGAAAGCGTGCGCACAAATTTCTGTTCTCCGGTCAGCCGCCCCTGAGTCGCTTCCCCGCGAAGCATCGTCGTCGGGATTTTGTCGTAGCCGTGCATCCGCGCAACTTCCTCGGCGACGTCGGCCATGCGTTCGACATCGGCGCGCCATGACGGTATAACGATTAATTTGCCCTCAAAGGCAAACCCGAGCGGCAAAAGCAGGGAAACCATTTCTTCCGCGCCGAGCGATATGCCGAGCAGCCGGTTGATTTTATCCGGCTCAAAGGGGATCTTGCGGGGGGATGGGTCAAAATTGGAAACGTCGATCGTCCCGTCGACGACCTCTCCGGCGCCGATAAGCTCGATAAGCTCGCACGCGCGGGAAAGTGCCGGCATCGTGTTTTGCGGGTCGAGGCCCTTTTCAAAGCGGGAGGAGGACTCCGTGCGCATGGAGAGCTTTTTGGCCGTCACGCGCACCGACGCGCCGTTAAAATTCGCGGATTCAAAAACGACCGTTTTGGTGTGCTCCGTGATCTCGCTGTTTTCGCCGCCCATGACGCCCGCCACCGCGACCGGCTTTTTTGAATCGGCGATGACAAGCATGTCGGGAGTAAGTGTGCGCATCTGCCCGTCGAGCGTGTTGAACCGTTCCCCGTCCTTCGCGCGGCGGACCGTAATGTGGCTTCCGTCCAGACACGCGTAATCAAACGCGTGCATCGGCTGGCCGTACTCGAGCATGACGTAGTTTGTGATGTCGACGATGTTGTTGATCGGCCGGACGCCGCTTTCGCGCAGGCGGTCGCGCAGCCACTTCGGCGACGGCGCGATTTTGATGTTTCTGACGACGCGCGCGCAGTAGCGCGGGCAGAGGTCCGCGGCCTCGGCCGCGACCGAGAGATGGTCCGCGATATCCCCGCCGACGCCTTTTACCACGGGCGTCTTTATCGAAAACGCCGTGTGAAAGGTTGCGGCGGACTCGCGCGCAAGCCCGATTACGCTTAAGCAGTCGGGGCGGTTCGACGTGATTTCAAATTCGCAGACATACTCGTCAAAGCCGAGCACCTTTTTGATATCGTCGCCGGGCGCGCCGCCCTCGGTCAGAACAAAGATTCCGTCGGAACAGGCAAACGGCGCGTCGTTTTGGGTAAGGCCGAGCTCCGAAAAAGAGCAGAGCATGCCGTCGGAGACTACGCCCCTCAGCTTGCCCGAACGGATCTTTTTCCCACCGGGCAGGGTAGAGCCGTCGAGCGCGACGGGCACCAGCTCGCCGCCCTTTAAGTTCTGCGCACCGGTCACGATCTGGACCGTTTTGTCGCCGACAAAAACCTGCGTAATCCAGAGATGGTCGGAGTCGGGATGCCTTTCAATGGAATCGATGCGACCGACGACGACGCGGTCGATCTCCTGGCCGAGGTACTCGATGCCCTCGACCTTGGAGCCCGTCATCGTCAGAGCGTGGTTATATTCTTTCGGGGACACCTTAAGCGTCATATAGTCGGAAAGCCAGCTAAGCGGCAGTTTCATATGAATAACTCCTTAGATCATTAAAATTTTCAGGCTGAGCAAGCGAGTGCGGCGGTCTCTCATCTCTTAAAATTGTTTTAGGAACCGCACGTCGTTTTCATAAAACAGCCGCAGGTCGTCGATCTTAAAGCGGCCCATCACAATGCGCTCCAGCCCGAGGCCGAACGCGTAGCCCGAATAGACCTCCGGGTCGATATCGCATTCGGAGAGCACCTTCGGATGCACCATGCCGCAGCCCAGGATCTCGATATAGCCCTCGCCCTTGCAGAGCCGGCAGCCCTCCCCGTGGCACATGAAGCACCGGATGTCCATTTCGGCCGAAGGCTCGGTAAACGGGAAGTGGTGCGGCCTGAAACGGACGACGGTCTCTTCTCCGTAAAGCCTCTTTGCAAAAACCTCGAGCGAGCCTTTTAAGTCCGCCATCGTAATGCCGCGGTCGACGACAAGCCCCTCGATCTGGTGGAACAGGGGGGAATGGGTCGCGTCGACGGCGTCGCTGCGGTAAACGCGGCCGGGGGCGATGATCCTGATCGGCGGCCTCGTCTTTTTCATCGTGCGGATCTGCATGGGCGAGGTCTGCGTGCGCAGCACGACGTTTTCCGAAATATAAAACGTATCCTGCGTATCGCGGGAGGGGTGATTTTTCGGAATGTTTAAAGCCTCAAAATTATAATAGTCGTATTCGACCTCAGGGCCCTCTGCGACTGAAAAGCCCATGCCGAGAAAAATGTCCTCGATTTCGTTTAAGACGAGCGTCAGCGGATGCTTTTTGCCGATGGACGGCTTTTTCCCCGGCAGCGTCACGTCGAGCGCCTCCGTCTGAAGCTTGAAAAGCATGGTTTTTTCCTCAATCCGGGCGGAAGCGTCTTCGATCGCCTGCTCGATCGCCTGCCGCACCTCATTCGCGATCTGCCCGACAACCGGGCGCTCCTCGGGCGACAACGCGCCCATGCCGCGCAGAATGGCCGTAAGCTCGCCCTTTTTGCCGAGATATTTAATGCGGGCCGCCTCCAGCAACGCTTTGTCGGAAGACGTCTCGATTTCCGACTGAGCCGCTTTCCCGATCGCGATCAGTTGATCCCTCATCATTTCATACTCCTTTTATTAAAGAAAAATGGACTTAAAATTAGCATCTCCGGGGATTGTGAAGGGGTCGGAACCCCTTCACTTTTGATATGTCCGTAGCCGGACATGCGCCGGCCCGGGTTCCCGACAAATCACGATTTGTCGGGAGTAGGGGCGGAGGACACATCGGACAAACCAATTGGTTTGTCCACACCGGGGGAGCCAGGGTCCCCAAGCAATCTCGATTGCTTGGGGTGGGTCATGGGGGTATTGAATACCCCCTCGAAAACCCTAAAAATAAAAAAACCTTTTGTCCCCGACAGGGACGAAAGGCAAAGGCTTCCGCGGTACCACCCAGTTTTTTGCACAAAGCAAACACTTTCGCGGCCTTAACGCGGCCGTTAAACGCCGCGGCCTACTGATCACAGTGCGTTCAGCCGCGAAGCTCCGGAATGAACTTCGCGCAAGAAGCCTTTTGCCGGCCTTTCAGCCCGGGGGCCGGTCTCTCTGACGGGGCTTTTTTGCGCTACTCTTTCCATCATTGCATTTTTATCATATTGTAGCCACGCGGCGGTATGCTTTAATCATTCGACAAGTCTATTGTACTTATATCACAACCAAAACTTTTTTTCAAGTGAAAACTCCCCGAATCTTTAGAGGGAGACGGCTTTTGAGGCCAAACCGGGCATTTGACTATACACCCGAAATAAAATATAATATAGTCAATTTGAAGTTCATTTAGTATAGCATTTGTTTCAGTCGGATGATATGGAGTGATCCCAAAACGGATCAAAACGGGATTTTCCCGAATTGTTTGTGGGAAGATGCGATGAAAAGTGTCAGAACCGGGATCGATATAGTGGAATGCGAACGGTTTGAGCGTCTGCTTCAAAAGAAGTCGTTCCTGCACGGCGTTTATACCGAGCGTGAGCTTTCCTATATCGCTTCCAAAGGAAAATCGAAGGCCCAGAGCGCGGCCGGCATTTTCTGCGCCAAGGAGGCGCTTTTGAAGGCCTGCGGCATCGGCATATTCAGCGCG
This sequence comes from Clostridiales bacterium UBA6114, assembly GCA_002423435.1. Taxonomy (GTDB): domain Bacteria; phylum Bacillota; class Clostridia; order Oscillospirales; family Butyricicoccaceae; genus UBA6114. The sequence goes on along the minus strand of DIWE01000024.1, from coordinate 27,718 downwards.
AGGCTAACCGAGATCGAGGTGTGTCACGACGAGCGCGGCAAGCCTTATCTCGCCCTGCACGGCGCCGCGAAAAAACGTTTCAGAGACGACGCGTTCGACCTCTCCATCTCGCACTGCAAAGCCTATGCGGTGGCGGCGGTCGTCGCTGCGGCGCGGGACAAGGCGGAAAACGAGGACGAAGGGCGGGGAAAAGTTTGAAAGAATTCAAACTCAAGATTTGCGTGCGTGTTGCTCGCCCCGGGCAACCGCAACACATGCACAATATGACCATTCCTTTTCCGTGGTTGTTTTGTGCCAAAAGCGCAGCGGAAAGGAATGGTCATAATCATGAAGCTTGCGACGGCCTCCCAGATGGCCGAGATCGACCAGTGCGCAATCTCGCAGTTTTCTATCCCGTCGACTGCTTTGATGGAGCACGCCGGCCTTGAGATCGTAAAGCGCCTGGGGCCGCTCGAGGGAAAACGGATCGTGATTTTTTCCGGCAGGGGAAAAAACGGCGGGGACGGGCTTGTCGTTGCGCGCCGCGCAATATCGCAAAACGCCGGAAAGGTATCCGTTTATATGCCCGCCGGCGGGAAGCTTGCGGCCGACACGCTTGAAATGAAAAACAGGCTCTTTGAATACGGCGGCACGGTTTTGGAGGTCGACGAAATCGGGCGGGAGATGACAGAGGACTGCGATAAGGCGGATATTATCGTAGACGCCCTGTTCGGCACGGGCTTAAGTCGTGAGCCGGCCGGGCTTTACGCGCGGATGATCGACCTCATAAACCGCTCAGACGGCGCCGTTTATGCCGCCGATCTGCCGAGCGGTGTCTACTCGGACAGCGGGGAGGTCGCGGAGCACACTGTAAAAGCTGACAAGACAATTACCTTTACATTAGCCAAGCCCGGCCATTTTTTGATGCCGCCGGCAGAGTACTGCGGCGAGGTCTCCGTCTGCGGCATCGGCATACCCGACGAGGTGCTCAGCGGCCGGGAGTTTGCGTTTGAAACGGCGGACGAGGAATTTCTCGAACGATTGATCCTGCCGAGGCGGCGCGACACCCACAAGGGAAGCTATGGAAAAGTGCTTTTGATCTGCGGGAGCGTCGGCTTTACGGGTGCCGCCTTTTTCGCGGCGGAAAGCGCTGTCCGGACGGGAAGCGGGCTTGTTTACCTCGGCGTTCCCGAGAAAATCTATCCGATTGTCGCCTCAAAGCTGAACGAGGCGATCGTATTCCCTCTTCCCGACGACGCAGATGGCCGGCTTTCGTCCCGCTCGTTTGACATAGTCTGCGGATATCTTCAAAATTGCGACGCGTTTCTGATCGGCCCGGGTCTCTCTGGCTCGCCGGAAACGCAGGAGCTTTCGCGACGGCTGGTGCTTTTCTCAAAGGTGCCGACGATCGTCGATGCCGACGGCATAAATGCTTTTTGCGGGCATATAAATCTATTGAAGGACAAAAAGGCACCGATCATTTTGACGCCCCACGCGGGAGAATTTTCCCGCCTGACCGGAACCGAAGCCGGACGGGTATGCTTTGACGACGCAAAACGCTTCGCAGTGGAGCACGATGTTACGCTGCTGCTGAAGGGCCACCGCACGGTGACGGTCGATGGGACCGGGGGGGCGTACGTCAACACGACAGGCAACCCCGGCATGGCAAAGGGCGGGTCGGGCGACGTACTCTCGGGGATCATTGTTTCCCTTCTGGGGCAGAAGCTTCCGGCAAAAGAGGCCGCCGCCCTGGGCGCTTATATCCATGGGAAGGCGGGGGACTATGCCGCGAACAGGTTCGGCGAGTATTCGATGACACCGACCGACCTTATCCATTCGATATGTGAGGTGCTGAAAAAATTTAATTCAAGGGAGTGGTGACGAAAGTGCTCAGACGTCTCTTTGCCGCCGCGCTGATCCTGCCGATGATTGCGGGATTTTCCTCATGCAAGGGGAGGGAGCAGGCGGGGAAGGTTTCCGAGGACGTTCGAAAATATTACGGCGCCGTTTCAGCCATATCGACGCAGTACAAGGTGGTATCGGACTACAACGACCGGGTAAACGAATTTACCCTGGCCTATTCCGCGGATGCGGGCAAAGCCCCGACGGTCGCGATTCTTGCCCCGGAGGAAATCAAGGGGATCAGCGCCGCGATCGACAAGGGTACGCTTAATCTTTCCTACGAGGGCTCGTCTTTGTCCATGCAGATGCCGGAAATCAAAGGCTTTACCCCGCTTGAAGCCTTTCCGGCGCTTTTGCTGGATGTCGCGGGCGCGATCCCGACCGAGGTGGACGCGGAAAAAATTGACGACGTGTCATGCGCGGCTTTGACCTATGAATCTGCCGAAAATAACAGGGCGGTTTCGAAAAGGGTGTGGTTCGACATGGATACGCTTCATCCCGTCAAAGCCGATTTTTATCTCGACGGCAAATGCGTCATTTCACTCGATTTCTTAAAGTTCGATGCAAAATAACGTTTGTATCGGGTATCATAAAATAGAAGGGCTGCGCGGCTTTTTGCCGCGTCGTAAAACAAAGGGGAAACGGAAAAAATGGACTACGGCACAGACCGCGCTTATGCTGAGATCTCGCTTTCAAATCTCGCGTCAAACTATAAAAATATCTGCGCCCATGTAAAAAACGCAGCCGTTATGGGGATCGTAAAATGCAACGCTTACGGCCACGGCGCGGTAATGGTCGCGCGGGAACTCATTTCGCTCGGCTGCCGGTATCTGGCGCTCGCGACGATCGAGGAGGCGGCCGAACTCCGCGAAAACGGCATCCCGGCGCCGCTTCTGATTCTGGGGCCGGTCGCCTCTGAAAACGCGGATTACGTTATCAAATACGGCGTCGCGCTTGCGGTTTTCGATTACGACTACGCGAAAGCGTTTTCCGACGCGGCGGAGGAGCGTGGAAAGAAAATCCCGGTGCATTTAAAGCTTGACACGGGCATGTCCCGCTACGGCATCCGCACCGGCGGCCGCGTTTTGGGGGCGGTCGACGAGATCTTGAAAATCGCGTCGCTCGGCGGCCTTGAAATCGAGGGGATTTTCTCCCACATGCCCTGCGGTGACGACAGCGAAAACGACGGTTTCAACAAAGCGGAACTTCGGGAATTTTCCTCCGTCTTAAAAAGCGCCGAGGAAAAGGGGATTCGGTTTACATATAGACATATCGCCTCCAGCGGCTCGGTTATTTCATACCCCGAGTCGCATTTCGACATGGTCCGCCCCGGTATTTTATTGTACGGGTATTTCGCGGACAAAAGTCAGGCCGGGAGCCTTCCCTTAAAGCCTGTCATGCAGCTTAAAACCAGGGTGATGCAGATAAAAACGCTGCCCGAGGGCACCGGGGTAAGCTATGGAAGGACGTTTGTCGCGGACAGGGATATAAAAGCCGCCGTCGTGGGCATCGGCTACGGCGACGGATTGATGCGGGCTTCATCCAACAAGGCGCATATGCTGGTCCGCGGCAAGAGGGCGAAAATCCTGGGCAGGGTGTGTATGGACGCCGTCATGATCGATATCACCGGGATCGAAGGGGTAAAGGTCGGCGATACGGTGACCGTTTTCGGAGACGACTGCGGCGCGCATCTGCCGCTCTATGATTACCTCGACGCGGTGGGCACCATCAGCTACGAGTTCCTGTCCGGAATCGGGATCAGGGTCCCGCGGATCTATGTGAAAAACGACCGAGTAATCGCAAGGCAGGATGCTTTTTCCAAAACGACAATTTTGAAGGATGAATAAAAGGACATGTTGACCTTTTAGGGATTCATGAATAGAATAGAACAGGGAGGCGTATAGAAAGGCCGGTTGCAGCTTCTTGAGCATGCAAAAAAATTTGCCTGTTTAAGATTAAATGCATGCATTATGGGAAAAATATGATTACATGGATTGATTTCCGTGTATCAAAATCCTTAACCGGCGGAGCGTGAATTTTGTGGATTCAGATGTGAAAAGAGGAGATATTTATTACGCTGATTTGAGCCCCGTAGTCGGAAGCGAGCAGGGGGGCATTCGCCCGGTGCTGATTGTGCAGAACAATGTCGGCAACCGATACAGTCCCACCGTCATAGCCGCAGCCATTACATCACAAATGGGAAAGGCCAGACTTCCGACACATATCGAGTTATCGGCTAAATCATACGGGCTTTCAAAAGATTCTGTCATTCTATTGGAGCAGATCAGAACTATAGACAAAAAACGTCTGAAAGAAAAGATGGGACGGCTGGACGACACCGCGATGCACCGCGTCGATGAGGCGCTTGTGGTAAGCTTCGGCCTTTTGGAAAACGCAGGAAGTTGAACGGAGGATTGATCAATGAAAAACAGAAAATGGAAAGTTTTAACGGGAATCCTTCTGCTCTCCACCCTTTTTGCAGCCGGCTTTTTCGCGCTGGCTGCAGAATACGGGTCGCAGGAGGATCCCCTCGTTACCTTAAGCTACATAACGGATGTGGTTTCCCCGGGCACGCTGAATAAGGTCGACGAACAGATCAGCGCGAAAATGGCGGATTTCGAAAAGCAGCTGAACGATAAGATGGCACAGTTCGAAAGCGAGATGGACAATAAAATTTCGACGGGTGCTGCGGGGTCGGGCTCGGCCGACTCCGCGCTTGTCGACGCAGTTGCCGAGAAGGTGCTTGAAGAGCTTCAAGGCAGCGGGACGTCCGCCGCCGCGTCGGATTGGAAACTTTTAGATCTCGCAAAGGACAAGACGCTCACGATGTCGATCGGCACGGAGGTGCTTTTGCGGATCGGCTCGGCAACCGTCGTATCCTCCGGCACGCCCGGCCTTATCAACCTTACGTCCGCGACGGAGGCGAACAACGGCGCCGATCTCCAGAAAAACAACCTGTATATCGTGACGATCGAGGGCAGGGGAATAAAGGCGACGGCCAACTGCAAAATCCTGGTTCGCGGAACTTATACGATGAATTGACGGACAAAACAGAATGAGAAAAGCGCTCCCTGCATAGATTATGCAAGGAGCGCTTTTTTTAACCGTTTCAATCGGCGATCATTCGGTCGGGCAATCCATGGCCCCGGCGGACGGAGGTTTCCGGGGCGGTTTAAGGGAGGTGAGGGCATGACATATGACAAAATCTGCAATATCGATTTCGGAGGAAAGCCGTTCGGCATTTTGAAATGGGGCAGGGAAGGCCTTAAAATCGTTTTCCGCGCAGAAAGCTTCGTCCTTGCCGACGGGATTTACAGGATCTATGCCTTTTCCTCAAAAAATCCGGAGAAAAAGCTTTTGATCGGCGTCCCGGAGCCCGAGAACGGAATTTTGTCCTTAACCAGGGGACTGAGCGATTACGATTTCAATATAAATGGTTTGCGTCCGGAGGAAATTGATTTGGCCGAGGCGGTCTTGTCCGGCGCCGCACCGAATGAGGAAAGAAGAGACTTTCGCGCTGCCGGCGACTGGGCTTTATCCGATGCCGGCAGTGTCGGCCTTCGGGATGAGATCGTGCTCCGGTCGATCGGGGTGCGGCAGGTGCTTTATAAAAAGACTGACGGGCGCGTCTTTATCGCCGAGCCGTTTCATTGCCGTGAGGAGCTCATGACGGCCCCGGCGATTGCGCTCGCGACATTCGGCAAAATAAGCGGAGAGTGGCACGCGATTTACGAGGTAAAAAACGGCTTTCTTGCAAAAACGTCGGATATTGACCTCTTGGCAGAATAGAACGATAAAACCGGCCGGCGCCGGCCGGGCGTCCGCCTGTATTTTTGCCCTGTCGAAAGACAGGCTTTATTTTTTTGGACTTGTGCCACGCATCGTAGTCTTTAGACAGAAAGCGCAAAACGACCTGTCTATAATATTTAATATCACGCATGTACAAGGGGGGCAGTCGTATGATATGCGGGTGATCTATATCGACGTTTTGTTTCTGATAAACCTCATCATAAACTATCTGCTTCTCCTTTCGACCATGCTTTTTTGCGGAGTCTACACAAAACGGTACCGCCTCTTCCTGTCGGCGCTTGCGGGTGCGTTCTACTGCGTGCTGATCTTTATTCCCGAGCTTTCGTTTCTGATGAGCGCCGCCGGAAAGCTCATCTCGGGCGCGCTTTTGATTCTGATCGCTTTCTATAAAAAGAAGCTTTACGTGCTTTTGAAGCTTTATCTGATGTTTATCGGCCTCTCCGCGGCGCTCGCCGGCGGCATTATTGCGTTATATTGGCTCGCCGGCTCGGGCGACGCGCTGGTCTCTACAAAAAACGGCGTTATTTACGCCGATATTTCCCTTAAGGTATTGTTGATCGGAACGGGTGTCGGCGTTCTCTTAATAAACCTATTCTTCAGACGGACAGGGGCGAACCAGGTGCTGGAAAAGGAAATCAAACCGGTCGAAATTGCAATTTTCGGAAAGAAAACAACGTTTTATACGCTGGTCGACACGGGGAACGAGCTTCACGATCCCATAACGGGTAAACGGGTACTGGTCGCGCAGTACGATTCGATCCGGCCATGTCTGCCGGAGCGGCTCCGGCAGAGCTTTGAGTTCGACCGTAATTTCAACGCGGCCGAGATCTTCGAACGCGCGTCCCGTATGGGATATGCAGGTATTTTAAGGCTCCTGCCCTATAAAACCATCGCCGGAAAGGAAAGCTCGATGATGGTTGTATTAAAACCGGACCAGGTACTTATCAATCATAAGCCCGCGCGCGACATCGTGCTCGGCCTGAGCTTTGAAGGACTGAAGGGCGCGAAGGGCTACAGCGCTCTTGTAGGAGTGTAAGGAGGAAAAATGAAAACCGGGCTTCAACTCTTAAAGCTGAAAATATGGATTTTTCTGTACCCTCTTCTGGAAAAACTGAACCTGACGGAACCTTTGGACGTCGGGTACATCGGCGGCGCCGAAAGCCTGCCGCCGCCTCTGACAAACGATGAGGAGGCCTATCTGCTGAGCCGTTACGACGGACAAAGCGGCATCAAACAGGTGCTGATCGAGCGAAACCTGCGCCTTGTCGTCTATATCGCGCGAAAGTTTGAAAATACCGGCATCAACATCGAGGACCTGATCTCCATCGGCACGATCGGCCTCATTAAGGCGGTCGGCACATTCCGCCAGGACAAAAACACAAAGCTCGCGACCTACGCCTCCCGGTGCATTGAAAATGAGATCCTGATGCACCTCCGGAAATCGACCTCGCTGCGAAACGAGGTGTCGTTAGATGAACCGCTGAGCACGGACTGGGACGGAAACGAATTCCTGCTTTCCGATATTCTGGGCACCGACGAGGACGAAATCATGCGCCCGATCGAGGAATGCATCGATCACGAAATGCTGCTCGCGGCCATTTCAAGGCTTTCCGAACGCGAACGGCTGATTATTTCAATGAGGTTCGGTTTAAACGGGAATAATGAGAAAACGCAGAAGGAGGTCGCCGATACTCTCGGAATTTCCCAGTCGTATATCTCGCGGCTTGAAAAGCGGATCATCACGCGCCTAAAGCACGATCTGATGCGCTCGATGTAGCAGCCTTTCTTCCAGGGGGCATTGGATACCCCCTGGATATTCGGCCCGAAATCGAGGATTCTAGGCCGAAATACCCCCGGTTTCGCGTACGAATTGCCCCAAAAAACAAATTTTCCAAAAAGACGAAAGCGCTTACTTTGTCCATAGCCTAAAGGCAATAAAAAAACGCACGGATTTTCCGTGCGTTTTTTTATTGCCCATAGATGCTTTGCAGTTTTTTGGGTCTTATCAGACGCCAGTATTATCCGCATTGGTTATCAGGGCATAATCAATAAGATTGATATATATTTGTCTGCCTTTTTCATAATCACGTTCGGAGATTGCCTGAAAAAGCAACGCATGATCTTCCTGATTCAAATCGGAATCGGAAAAAATGGGAGAAATCTGGCGATTTGCCCTGTAGTAATCCACCATCATTGAAGAACCGATGTCATACAGGTTTTCAAAAATTGTATTTCCCGACATGGTGGCGATATACCTATGGAAACGAAAGTCAGCTTCAATAAATTTTTCATTATCATTTTCGATCACACATTGCAGTAACTGCTGAAGACAGACACGCAGGATATCCAGCTGTGCGGGGGTGTATTTTTCAATGGCGAGGCGCAAAGCTTCCAACTCAAAGCATTTCCGAAACTGGGCAATTTCCTGCAATTTTTTAGAATGGAGCAGAATGCTGCCTATCTCAGCGATATATTCGCCCAAAGAAAAACTTTTGACGAACGTGCCGTCGCCGACGCGCACATCCACGAGCCCTATGACCTGGAGCCTCTGCATTGCCATACGCACAGACATTCGACTGACGCCAAATTGTTTTGCCAATTCCGTTTCTGACGGAATCTTAAAACCCGCAGGCCAGGTTTCAGAAATGATAAAGTCTTTTAGCGTTGTATATATCTGGCTGGTCAGATTTACTTTCTTAATATTTTTGATTTGTTGCTCCTGCAATCAAAAAACACCTCCCAAACATTAGCTGACTGCTGCATTTTAATAGTTTATATGAAAACCTTAATTGTGTCAATATTAGGTACTTATAAATTGTCTGATTACAGCTATGGGCAAAATAGTACAAGCTATTTGCTGCTGGCACAACGAAATATATGGCACTATATACAATTTTTGCCTTTGGAAATTATTGTCTTTGTTGATTGACAACAATTTCCAAAGATGTTATTATTCATATTAGTTGTATGTTGTTAGTTGTATACCATTTATACGAATGTATTGTCCCAGCGACAATTGCTTTAACGAGATGAATAAACCCAGCCTTGAGGTCTCGCTTGCATATCTATGGGGGACCGCCGGAGCACTGTGTGTTTATATTGGGTACCCAATATAAAATAAATTTTAAGGAGTGTTCTCGATGAAAATTACCAAGGTTGATGTCATGCTGGTTAAAACTCCTCGTATCCTCAAGGAAAAACCTCAATGGCGTCCTGTTATCTGCCGCATTTACACCGATGAAGGCATTTATGGCGACGGCGAGGCCGCGCTGGCTTACGGAATTGCCGCTCCCGCGGCGTTTGGCATGATACAGGATCTTGCCAAGCTGGTTATCGGGATGGATCCCCTGGACAATGAAGTCATCTGGGATAAACTCTATAAAAACACGTTCTGGGGCCAGAACGGCGGCCCGGTCGTGTTCGCCGGAATCTCGGCGATCGATATCGCTTTATGGGATATCAAGGGCAAGTACTTCAATGTTCCCGTCTACAAGCTGCTCGGCGGCAAAAAGCGCGACAGGCTGCGTACATATGCCAGTCAGCTGACGTACGGCTGGGGCGAGTTTGGAGAAACGTGCGACCGCTGCGGTACCGTCGATGAGTATGTAGCCAACTGCAAGAAGGCTGTGGCGGAGGGCTACGACTGCGTAAAGCTGGACTTTTTCAACTATGACCGCGACAAGGGTCTTTTAAACAATACCGATGCACAACGCACCCTCCTCACTCCGTATTACTGCCAGCTAATTGAGGAGCGGGTGGCTGCGGTCCGGGAGGCGATCGGTCCCGGTGTGGATATCATTATGGAAAATCACAGCTATCCGGACGCCAACGGCGCCGTTCAGCTCGGCCGTATCGTCCAGAAATACAACATATTTTACTTTGAGGAACCAAACACCCCGAATCCCAAAACAGCAAAGTACATCTGCGACAAGCTGCAAATGCCCATCGCCCATGGAGAGCGCGTATACAGCCGCTGGCAGTACGCACCCTATTTTGAAGATATGTCCGTGCAGGTCATCCAGCCGGATCTGGGCAATTCCGGCGGCATTACGGAAGGCAAGAAGATCTGCGACATGGCCCATGTGTATGACATTGCGGTACAGTGCCACGTCTGCGCAAGCCCGCTGTCCACGGTGGCTGCGCTGCAGCTTGAGTGTGTTATCCCAAATTTTGTTATCCATGAGCATCACAGAAACTGCCTGCTGAAACAGAACAAGGAGCTCTGCATTTATGATTATCAGCCGATAAACGGCAAGTTTGACATTCCTGAACTGCCCGGTCTCGGCAACGAGTTCTCGGAGATTGCGCTGAATAATTGCGATAAGGTCACTGTCGGATAACTGAAAGCCACTGCCGATATGAGCAATCCGATGAAACTCCGGCGATAGAACCGGAACTATTGAGGATTTGATGTAAATCGAGCATTGCTGAAAAAATTAAAGATTGAGGTGAGTAAGTTTATGTCAGATAATGTTGCGTCCGACGTGAATAGTACCGCAGTAAAAAGGAAGGGTGACGGCAAGCTTGGCCTGCTTGAACTCTATTGCGTTTCCATCGGCCAGGTAATCGGGGCCGGCGTCATTACGCTGATTGGTCCGGCGATTGAGAATACAGGCTGGTCCGCGTGGCTTTGCTATGGCATCGCGGTTGTCTACGGCTTTATTATCGTTCTTCCGCTGGTTTTCATTACCAGCAGTGTAAAGCTGGCGGGCGGCTATTACAGCCTGATTGCCGGCTTTACCCAGAATAAAAAATTGACCGGCATGTACGCTGTTGCGCAACTGACAAAAATGTTCAGCATTTCACTTTTCGCGGTTTCCCTGGGAGCTTACTTAAAATCTCTTTTCCCGAATATTCAGGGACTGACTCTGATCGAGGCCGCATTTCTGTCGTTTTTCTTCGTCGTGAACCTGTTCGGCGTCGACATGATGGCCACGCTGCAGAAGTACATGACATACCTTCTTATAGCCGTTCTTTTAATGTTCAGCATCTGGGGATTGGCAAACTACACCAATCCTGTCTTCGATTTTTCACATTCTAATTTTATTACCAACGGTGTATACGGAATGTGGGTTGCAACCTTGTCCCTCGAATATTCCACCACCGGCTATTCCATGACAATGAATTACGGCGCCGTTTCAAGAAACGCGACCCGTGATATTCCGCGCGCGCTGCTGTTGTCCGCGCCGACAATCCTGATTCTGTACTGCGGCGTCGCAATTGCCGACACCTGCGTACTGCCGATGGCAGAGGTTGCCGGGAAGCCCCTTACCCTTGTCGCGCTCGTAATCTTCCCGAAGGTATTATTCTATTTATTTATTATCGGCGGCCCCATTATGGCTTTGCTGACGACGATGAACTCCTCGATTCCCGCAAACTCTTTAGCTATGGTCAAGGCCTGTGACGACGGATGGCTGCCGAAAAGCCTTGGCGCAAGAAACAAGTACGGGGTAGCCTGGAAGATTATCTGCATTTACTGGGCGATCGGCTTGCTTCCGCTCATACTTGGCTTCAGCATAACCGTCATTACAGACAATATTCAGTTGCTCAACTCGTTTTTGGCCATTATTTACATGTATGCCTACTGGTTCCTTCCAAAACGCTTCCCGGAGCAGTGGAAGAAATCCAGGTACCATATCTCGGATAATCTATACCGTTTTTCCGTGATCGTATGCTTCCTCTTCCAAATAATTGTCCTGGGGACAAAAGCCGTGACCATGAGCATGTCAATTGTTGTTGTGAGCGCAATCGTAACCCTGATCTTGTTCGTCATAGGCTTTATCCGCGCGAAAGACCCGTCCATAGATATGTCAAAAATCGTAAAGATATGGGCGGAGTAACAATTTTTTCTTGCAAATAAATTTTATAGTTAAGGAGAGATTTTCAATGAAAATTACCAAGGTCGACGTGATGCAGGTAAAAATCAAAAATAATGCCACATGGCGTCCTGTCATCTGCCGCATTTACACCGATGAAGGCATTTATGGCGACGGCGAGGCCGCGCTGGCTTACGGAGTTGCCGCCCCCGCGGCGTTCGGCATGATACGGGATTTTGCCAAGCTGATTATCGGGATGGACCCACTGGACAATGAGGTTATCTGGGATAAACTCTATAAAAACACGTTCTGGGGCCAGAATGGCGGCCCGGTCGTGTTCGCCGGAATCTCGGCGATCGATATCGCTTTGTGGGATATCAAGGGCAAGTACTTCGATGTTCCCGTCTACAAGCTGCTCGGCGGCAAAAAGCGCGACAATCTGCGCTGCTACGCAAGCCAGCTGCAGTTTGGCTGGAGTGATCATTGGGAAGAGGCGAAGGACACCTCCGAATATGTTGAGCACAGCAAAAAGGCCGTAGCGGAGGGCTATGACTGCGTAAAAATTGACTTCTTTACCTTTGACAAGCCCGACGGACGACGCTTTGAAAATGTGTGTGAGGCAACCACGTTACTGAGCCCGTATTATACGCAGCTCATTGAGGAGCGGGTGGCTGCGGTCCGGGAGGCGATCGGGCCCGGTGTGGACATTATCATGGAGAATCACTCGCGCCCGGACGCCAACGGTGCCGTTCAACTGGGCCGTATCGTCCAGAAGTATAATATTTTCTATTTTGAGGAGCCAAACACCCCCTCTCCGAAAACCGCAAAGTACATCTGCGACAAGCTGCAAATGCCCATCGCCCACGGGGAGCGCGTATACAGCCGCTGGCAGTACGCGCCCTATTTTGAGAATATGTCCGTGCAGGTCATCCAGCCGGATCTGGGCAATTCCGGGGGCATTACGGAAGGTAAGAAGATCTGCGACATGGCCCATGTGTATGACGTTGCGGTACAGTGCCACGTCTGCGCAAGCCCACTTTCCACGGCGGCCGCGCTGCAGCTTGAGTGCGTTATTCCGAACTTTGTAATTCACGAACACCACAGGAACGCGTTGCTCCCGCACAACAGGGAACTGTGCATTTACGACTATCAGCCAATAAACGGCAAGTATAAGGTTCCCGAGCTGCCCGGCCTCGGCAACGAGTTCTCGGAGGTTGCGCTGAATAATTGTGAAAAGATCACTGTAACGTAAGCAATCTGGAATATTACGTCTAAGGAGGGTCTCTGGATGAAAATTACAAAGGTTGACATATTGCATGTAAGAACCGCCCATAAAAATGGCCATTGGCGTCCGATCCTGTGCCGCGTTTATACCGATGCGGGCATCTACGGCGACGGAGAAGCCGCCCTCGCATATGGAGAAGCGCAATTTGCGGCTGCCGGAATGGTGCGCAATCTTTCGAGGCTGATTATCGGCATGGACCCGCTGCACCACGAGGTGGTCTGGGATAAGTTATACCGCACTACTTTCTGGGGACAAAACGGCGGCCCGGTGGTATTTGCAGGCATTTCCGCCATTGACATGGCTCTTTGGGATATCAAAGGGAAATACTATGATGCGCCTGTCCATGAGCTTCTTGGCGGAAAGCGCCGCGATCATATCCGCACCTATGCGAGCCAGCTGCAGATGGGATGGGATCAGGATATTGTTCCGTGCTATACCGGCGAGGCATTGGCGGACGCGGCGAGGAAGGCGGTAGCGGAAGGCTATGATTGCGTTAAGTTTGATTTTTTCACCCTTGATGAAAACGGGAAGCCCGTGCCCACCGAGGACCGCATCGGTTTGCTTGGGCCCAGGTATATCAAAATGATTGCGTCGCGGTACAAAGCCGTCCGCGACGCTGTCGGTCCCGATGTGGACATCATTATGGAAAATCATTCCTTGCCGGATACCCGTACTTCAATCCAATTGGGCCAAGCGTGTAAACCGATGGGAGTTTTTTATTTCGAAGAGCCCAACACGCCGGACCCAAAGACGTCTTATATTGTCCATCAAGAAACCGGCCTTCCGGTGGCATCGGGTGAGCGCATTTACTCTCGGTGGCAATACGAGGAGTTTTTCAAGACCAACGGCCTGCAAATTATCCAGCCGGATATCGGCACCTGCGGCGGTATCACGGAAGCAAAAAAAATCTGTGACTTAGCGTATATTTACGACGTTGGCGTTCAAATCCACATTTGTGCAAGTCCGCTTTGCACGGCGGCGGCACTGCAGCTGGAGGCTGTTATCCCGAATTTTGTGATTCACGAGCATCACATTTATGCCCGCGTAAGAGCCAATAAGGAACTGTGCATTTACGACTATCAGCCTAAGGACGGTAAGTTTGAAATACCAAAACTGCCCGGTTTAGGAAATGAGATTTCGGAGACTGCATTTAAGAATTGCGACTTGGTCACTGTCGACTGAGTATCGCATATAGCTGACACATGGCCATCCAAAGTCTGGCGGTCTGGGGGCTGCACAAGGCCGCCGCCATTCTTTGGATGTCCGATTATTGTGCATTATGAATCGGTATCCTGACGAACAATCTCAAATGGCGGTTCGCGCTGCTTACAATCCGGACGTGCAAAGGAAACGCTATATAGAGGGAGAGAACCTATGGACAGTATAACCCTAGACGTCATCAAGCTTATAATCATATTCGCTGCCATTATCATCGCTTTAAAACTGAAACTGAAATTATACCTGGCTATTACGATCGCTATCTTTGCAAGCGCGATTGCTTTTCAAATTACGCCCCTCAAATGCTTTGAGCTGTTATGGTTTACCACAACAGCGTGGGATACCATTTCGGTGTTGCTGATTTTGTATTGTATTACATTTTTACAACGTCTGCTTGAAAACCGCAGGCAACTTAAGCTGGCCCAGCAGGACTTAAACGGTTTATTTAATAACCGGCGCATCAACGCTACTATTGCGCCGATTTTTATCGGATTACTGCCTTCGGCGGCTGCGGCGGTGATTTGCGGCGACATCGTCTCCGATGCTTGCCAGGATAGTCTGACCACCGGCGAGAAGGCGTTTGTGACCAGCTATTACCGCCATATCCCGGAGAGCTTTCTGCCAACATATTCCTCTATTATTATCATGTGTAATTTAAGCGGCGTAAATGTCGCTGAATTCGTTTTTGGTATGATCCCAATGGTTATCGTGCTTTACATTTTGGGATATGTCTTTTATGTGCGGAAAGTTCCCAAGGAAACGGGAATGCCGGCAAGTCAAAACAAATTGAAGGATCTTGGCAGCTTATTGCTTCACTTATGGACCTTAATTACAATTATAGCGCTGATTTTGGCGTTCGATTTGTCCGTCCTGATTTCCGTTGCCGCCGTTACAATCATTGCGTGGTTTGTTTACCGCTTCAAGATTCACGAATTTCCCGGCTTTGCCAAGAGCGCGTTTGAGCCGGTGCTGATTGTCAATATGTTCCTGGTCCTTGTGTTTAAAGAATTTCTTACATATTCGGGGGTTGTTTCCTCACTGCCTGAATTTTTTTCCAGATTTTCAATGCCCGCATTCCTCATTTTTGCGCTGATATTTTTCTTCGGGTCCATCGTCAGCGGTTCCACGGCAATCGTTACCATTTGCACGACCATTGCTTTTGCCGCGATTCCGGGCAGCGGCATGCCGCTGATGGTGCTGCTGCAAAGCTGCTCCTATGCCGCAATGCAGATATCGCCTACGCACGTATGTCTTACGATCGTAGTCGGATACTATAAAATAGGCTTGGGAGAATTGGTCAAAAAAACAATACCTGTGATTATCCCGTTCTGTATCATCGTTACGCTTTATTATCTGTTACTGATACGTCTGTATCATTTCGGATAAACGCCGATATAAAAACGAAAAATATTTTCCGGTATTAAACTGCAAGGCTTCATACGCCCATAATAGGAAAAACTGCTTTTCTGCCCTGCGAAAAACAGTTTTTTTTGCGATTAAAAGATAAGAAAAAGAGTCTTTTCCCGCCGTATGAAAGCGCCCCCCGACGGCAATACTTAAGGATGAGCAGTAAAACGGGGAGGGTGCGACTGATGCAGGGAAAGGTTGAAATTTGCGGTGTAAATACCTCAAAACTGAAAGTTCTTCCAAATGAAGAAACGATGAAACTCCTTGAACGAAGCCAGAAGGGCGACAAAAACGCGCGCGACGAATTGATCTCCGGGAATCTGCGGCTGGTCCTAAGCGTTATCCAGCGGTTCTTAAACCGCGGAGAGCCGGTGGACGATCTGTTTCAGGTCGGCTGCGTGGGACTGATCAAATCGATCGACAACTTTGACACCACAAAAAACGTGCGCTTTTCCACGTATGCCGTTCCGATGATCATCGGCGAAATCAGGAGATATCTGCGCGACAACAGCGTAATCCGTGTCGGCAGGGCAATGCGCGACACCGCTTACCGGGCGCTTCAGATAAAAGAAAAATTTATCTGCGAAAACCAGAGGGAGCCGACGATCGAGGAAATCGCCAAGGCGATGGACCTGCCGAAGGAGGATATCGTGTTTGCGCTCGACTCCATTGTCGACCCCGTCTCGCTGTACGATCCGGTTTATTCCGACGGCGGCGACACGATCTGCGTCATGGACCAGGTCGCGGACGACAAAAACACCACCGAGACAATGATCGAGCGGATCTCTTTGAAGGAATCCATTTCGGCGCTTACCGACCGCGAAAAACACATTTTGTCGCTTCGGTTTTTCGACGGAAAGACGCAGATGGAGGTCGCCGATGAAATCGGCATCTCCCAGGCGCAGGTGTCGCGCCTTGAAAAAAACGCGCTAAAGCAGATCAAAAAACAAATTTGAATTCGTAGAATGAATAGCAGGCGGCCGTCAAGGCCGCCTGCTATTCATTTTACCCGCATCAGTCACGGGCCTTGACTGTTTATTTCGATGTTGCCGGAAACCGTCCTGAGCGAAAGCGCACTGGAAGGAACTCCCTCAGCCGCCTCGATCCGGGCGGATTTTTTGTCCTGGCCGTAGCTTAGGTCCATATTGCTCTTGATATCGCCCGACACGCAGCTTAAAGACATCCC
Organism: Clostridiales bacterium UBA6114; assembly: GCA_002423435.1. Classification (GTDB taxonomy): domain Bacteria; phylum Bacillota; class Clostridia; order Oscillospirales; family Butyricicoccaceae; genus UBA6114. Next base: position 11,115 of record DIWE01000024.1, on the reverse strand, counting down.
GGCGTTCAGCTCTTCGGCGATATCCGCGGTAATGTTTCCGGATGTGGCGGATATGTCGAGGCTGCCGTCGATCTCGTTTATTGATATCCCGACCGAGCCGGAGGAGCTTTCGATGCTGCCCGAGCCTGAAAATCCGCCGATGCTGATGTCTCCGGATTTAAGTTTTACCAAATGCTCGCCGCCCCGGATCTCCCCGATCGCAATATTGCCGGAGGTCGAGAGAATTTGCCCGCCGCCGTCCATCAGGGAGGCCTTCACATTGCCCGAGACCGAGCCGATGTCGTATGTCCCGCATTTCAGGTCCCCGAGCGTGACATTGCCGGATTTCGTCTTTATGGCCGCTTTTTCAAGGTTTAAGGGGCTTTCGGACGTCATATCGCCCGAACTCATGCCGAAATCGGCGGAGGACAGCTCAAGCGCGCTCATGACCTTGAGATTGCCGGACGTGCATTTTACCGAGAGCTCATTCCGATAGCCTTTCGGCAGGTAAAGCGCGATTTTCTGCTGCGGCCGGATGAAATTCAAAAAGAGTGCGTCGGAAAGCTCCTGTGTGATTTTCAGCGTCCCGCCCTCGTTCGAAATGGTGACATACTCGCTCGGGTCGAGCTTCCCGTTGGACGACTGGACGACGCGCAGCTCGTTTTCGTCGGTGGTTTCGATACTGATATCCGCGCTTGAAAAGTCGAGCGCGACTTTCAAAACGCCCGTGACCGCGGCGGTCTCCTCGTGCACCTTTTCCATTTTGCCGATGTCCGGGAGGAAGCGGACGAACGGGACGCCTTTGCCGGTCGATGCGCAGATCAATATCGCAATCAGGAACAGAGCGATGATCGACCACAGGACGATCTGTGTCACGATAAGCTTTTTATTCATAATGCTATTTCCTCAGCTCGAATATGAGCCTTATGATCCTGTCGATCACCGCCGCGACGATAAAGATGATCCAGGAATACCCCCAGTTAAAAAAGCTGAAGCTGATAATCAGATAGAGCGCTACGGTCGCCATCCAGAGGATTGAGGAGATCGATTTTCTGATCCGCTCGGACTGCGAATTATGTGACTTCCACTCCTTGAACTCCTCGACAAGCGTATCGTCGGACTTCATATAGGGAGGCCTAGACATGAAGTGATAGACGAGTATACAGGTGGCCGCGGCGCACAAAGCGAGCATCACCACAAACGACATCTGCGTGGATACTCTCAGCACGCTTATAAGGAAAATCAGCATGATGACGCTCAGGATATACATGCCGACCGCGGCCGTCACAACAAGCGCGCTCTTCTTGCGTTCCTCCTGCGTCTGGGAATAGGAAAGCACGTCGTGGGCCCGTAAGCCGCGGATCAGCTCGTCGACGTCCCCGATCCCGTCGATGACGGCACTAAGCGCCTGCTCCTCGGTTTGCCCGGACGCGATCAGGTCGTTTAATTTATCGTTTAAGTTCGAGAGCAGTTCGTCCTTAAGCTCTGAGGCCCTTTTGGTTTTCGGAGCGTTTTCAAAAAGCTTCTCAACATGGTTTTGCAGTTTTTCATTCATAGCAGACTCCCAAGACCACGGCGGTGTCGCAGCCGGTAAAAGCCCGGAGGGCTCGTGGGGCCTTTCCGGCGTGTGCCGTGGCTGCCGCTGATTTCCGGCGGGCGGCGCGCCGAACTGTTTTGCGGGGCTTTTTTATAGCCTGCCCTCTTCAATAAGGCTGTCGATCAGCGCTTTGGCCTCCGCCCAGTCGTCGAGGTTCTGGGCAAGTGCCGCCCTGCCGAGCTTGGTGATCGAATAATACCTGCGCCGGGCGCCGGTCGCCTCGTCTCCCCAGTAGGATGCGATCATGCCCGCTTCCTCAAGTCGCCGGAACGCCGAATAAAGCGTCGCCTCCTTGAGCTCAAAACGCCCGCCGGTCCGCTCCTGGATCGCTTTGTTGATCTCATAGCCATAGCTGTCCTTCTGCGAAAGGCGGGCGAGGATGATCGTTTCGGTATGTCCGCGGATCAGATCGGATGCAATTGACAAAAGCTCCTCCCCCTTTGCATTATATCGGTGATTACAGTTATATAATAATCGTATATACATCGCCTGTCAAGGTATATTCAAAAATAATATATAAATTTTTTTCCAATACTTCGGAGCGGCACCATGCGGCGCCAAAAGGAAATCTTTCGACAGGCTTGAAAAAGAGACAAAAAGAAATTCCCGTCCGGGCCAATGAGGCGTATAAAACGCCCTTGTATCCGCATAGAAAAGTAAGGGATAAATGATCTTAAATACCGCATATGTGGAAAGGAGATTAACAATGGATCCGATTCTGGAGTTTGTCAAGCCGGAGCTGATGGTTCTTGTACCGGTTTTATATTTTATCGGGATGGGGATAAAAAAAACCGAATGGATCAAGGACAAAATGATCCCCTTAATCCTCGGCGCCGTAGGCATCCTGCTATCCGTTTTTTATGTCGCGGCCAACACCGTGTTCGAGAGCTACCGCGACGTTTTAATGGCGATCTTTGTCGCGGTCACGCAGGGCATTCTCGTCGCGGGCTGCAGCGTTTACATAAACCAGCTGTATAAGCAGGGAATGTCGGATGAGTAAATTCCGTCTTGATGTCTATCCCCCAAAGGGTTATACGATATGGATCGACGGGCTGATGTACGCGTCGCAGCCGAAAACGCCGCTTACATTGAAGGAATGGGCGGCGAAAACCGGCGCCGATATCGTCTATCCGCTCGCGATGTACAATATGTCCCATGGGACCGACCGCTTCGGCCCCATCTACGGCCGTACGATCCAGTATGTCAGGGGCGGAGGCCGGGACATCGGCTACGGCGGGACCGAGTATGTGCTCGGCTTAAACCCCTGCGAGCAGATGTACGGCGCAAACTCCGGAGGCACGCATAAGGACGCCTGTTCGGGATACAGGACGGCGATCGTGAGTGGGGTCATCGTGCCCGGCCTCGACCATAAGATAAAGCGGAGCCATAACGCAAACGGCATGATGAAAAACGGCGACTATTTTCATCTGCTGACGGAAACCGATGCGACGGAGGCGGAATGCGCGGCCTATATGAAGGGGCAGGGGGCCCTCTTCATGCTGATGCAGGATGGCGGCGGCGCAACGGGGAAGTTTTTTGACGGTAGCCTCGTTTTCGCGCCGGAGAAGGAGGGACCCGACGGAAGACCGACCTGCTCGGTCGTCTGCTTAAGGCGCATATCGCCTCCCGCGGCGGAAAAAGAGGGTAAAAAGCCGGCAAAAAAAACGGTGTATCTCTCAAACGCGGGGCCGGAAACGGGCGTAAACGGATCGGGCGCGCTGCGGGAGAGGAAAGAGCGGATTCTGGAAGCCGCAGTGTCGGAGCTGAAAGCTCGGTATGATGTGTTTCAGAGCGAAAAAGCGATGACCGCCCCGGAGGCAGCCGCCGACTCCAATCTGAAACATTCCGATATACATATAGCGCTTTCTGTAGATCAGGCGGAGGAAGGCATTACTCCCGCCTATGAGGTCTTTGTCCGCTCGGAAGGCGGCGCGGAGGATCTCGCCGGAAAAATTCTGGCGCAGCTTCCTTTGTTCATGCATGCACAGGACAGCGGGGTAAAGGTCGACAACGGGATTTTGGAGCTTCGTGAGCTTAAAGCGCCCGCCGTTTTCCTGCGGATTATTGTCAAAGGCGGTACGGAGGGCGAAAGCTGGCTTTCCGAAAACACCGCGCCGATCGGAAAGGCGCTCGCGCGCGGGATACAGGACTTTTTGGGCGATCCTCCGACCGCCGCAGCCGCGGCGGAAAAGCCGAAGGACACGATCAGCGTGAGCGAGCTTAAGAAATCGGGGATCAAGTATATCGAGCTTTAGAAAACGCGGATCGGGCGAGAAATTTTTAGCAAATCCTGATTTAAGAGGAAAAAAGTGGATGCCGAAAAGCGTCCGCTTTTTTTATTTTCAGCGTAAAAGCCGGCAATACTAAGGCTAATTTCAGGTAAGGCCGGTGGGAAAATGGAAAAGATGAAGCAATATTCGCTCGTATATCTGATCGGGGCGGTTTTATACAGCATGATCGAGATTTTGTGGCGGGGAACGACGCACTGGACAATGGCGATTACGGGAGGACTCTGTTTCCTCCTTTTGCATCTGATCAATATGAAGCTCGTAAGGCTCAATTTCTGGGGCAAATGCCTGCTCGGGGCGCTGACGATTACCGTGGTTGAATTTTCGGTCGGGTGCCTCGTAAACCTGACGCTCCGATGGAACGTCTGGGACTACTCCGGCTATGCCGGGAACCTTCTGGGCCAGGCGTGCCTTTTTTATTCGTGCATGTGGTTTTTGCTGTCCATGCCGGGCTTCTGGCTCAGCACCTTTCTTGAGACCCGCGTCTTCTCCAAAAGGATGCCTTCGAAGCCTGCGTGATGCTCCGTCAAAGGGGCATTGGGTGTCCCTTTGAGAAACCCCGGTTTCGCGCCCGATTGGCGCNNAAAATGCGTTGCGCTTGCGTGACCAAGGCGAGAGCACCGCTTTGTCTACAGTTTGCCGTTTCTTTTCAGAAATATAAAATAGAGTTTATTCACATTTTAAGCAAAAACAGCATAGAATGCGCTGAAAGAAGATTTTTTTATTGAATTTCAAGCTCGGAGGAAATTATGGTACGCTATCTGAGACGGCGCAGGCTGTTTTACTATGTGAGAAACCGCAATAATCTGCGGCTTTTAAGAGCCCTTTTGACGATCGTCATACTCTGCTTTCTGACGGTCTATTTAGACGCGCGGTTTCGCCCCGTTGTCGCCCAGATGGCGGAGGCCAGAGCGCAGAATATCGCAACGAGAACGATCAACGACGCGATCTCCGATACGATCTCAAAAAACGCCGAGCAATATAAAGAAATCCTGGTGTTTGAAAAGGACAACACGGGGGCGATCACCGCCCTTCGAACCAATATGGTCGCGATCAACACGCTCAAAACCGAGGTCACGGGCAAGGTGATCGATTCGCTGTCGGCAATCGACCAGCGGGAGATGGGCATCCCGCTCGGAAACCTAGCCGGTTGGAATTTCCTGTCCGGCCGCGGGCCGCTGATCCCGGTAAAGATTTTACCGGTCGGGTCGGCGGAAACGAATTTTTTGAGCGTGTTCACCTCCGCCGGCATCAACCAGACAAAGCATCAGATCGTGATGGAAAGCAAGGTCTGGGTCAACATCATTCTGCCCGGACGCTCCATAAAAAAGGAGATTTCGACCGACGTAAACATCGCGGAAACGATTCTTGTCGGGGAAGTGCCCGAGGGCTATACCTACATAGACGACCAGCGGAGCGACGACCTGCTTTCAAAAATCAACGATTATCAGGCAAAATAGGCTTTATATTTCCGCATAGTTTGGTATAATAACGTTATCTGTTTTTATTTGTTTGTATTCTGCGATGGTGAAATGGTCCGCCCGAAAAAACGGCTTTCACCATATGCACAGTGGAGGGTGTTTGTGGACACTGCCGGAGAGATTTATGAGCTTCGCGAAAAACTGAATTACCACAACTTAAAATACTATGTCGACGACGCGCCGGAAATCGAGGATTACGAGTACGACGCCATGATGCGGCGCTTGCGCGAGCTCGAACAGCTGCACCCCGAGCTTTATTCGGCCGATTCGCCGACCCAGAAGGTCGGCGGCCTGAGAGCTTCCAAATTTTCGCCCGTGGTGCACGACGTGCCGATGGAAAGCCTCCAGGACGTCTTTTCCTTTGACGAGCTTTCCGCGTTCGACACGCGGGTAAGATCGGCCGTCGGGGACGTTTTGTACGTCGTCGAGAAAAAGATCGACGGGCTTTCGGTCGCGCTCCACTATCAAAACGGAGAGTTTATCAAGGGCGCGACGCGCGGCGACGGGCTCGTCGGCGAGGATGTCACCGAGAATTTGAAAATGGTCGGGGATATCCCGAAAAAGCTCAAGGATCCGGTTTCGATGGTCGTGCGCGGCGAGGTGTATATGCCCAAAGCCGAGCTTTTGCGGATCAACGCCGAGCGGGAGCTTGAGGACAAGCCCCCCCTTGCAAACCCGCGAAACGCGGCGGCGGGGTCGCTCCGGCAGCTCGACCCGCGGATCGTGAAATCGCGCAGGCTTAAAATCTTCTGTTTTAATATCCAGAAAATTGAAGACCGGGCGTTTTCGACCCATTCCGAGTCGCTTCAATTCCTAAAGGAACAGGGCTTCCCCGTAAGTCCGTCGTATAAGATCGCGCAAACGATGGACGAGGTCTTCCCGGAGATCAAACGGATCGACGAGACAAGGGGGGAGCTGCCGTTTGAAATTGACGGCGTTGTTGTAAAGGTTGATTCCTTGTCGGCCAGAAAGACGCTCGGCAGCACGTCGAAATTCCCGCGCTGGGCCGCGGCGTTTAAGTTCCCACCCGAAATCAAGGAGACAAAGCTCTTAGATATTGCGGTAAACGTCGGACGCACCGGCGTTTTGACGCCGAATGCGGTTTTGTCGCCGGTCAGGCTCTCGGGGACCACGGTGTCGAAAGCGACGCTGCACAACCGCGACAACATCATCCAAAAGGACATCCGCATCGGCGATACGGTGCGCGTGCGCAAGGCGGGCGAGATCATTCCGGAGATATTGGACGTCGTCTTGGAGAAACGGCCCCCCGATGCGAAGGTGTTTTCGATGCCGGAGACCTGTCCTGTCTGCGGCGCGAAGGTGCAGAAGGATCCCGGCGAGGCGGCCGAGCGCTGCACGGGCGCGGAATGTCCCGCGCAGCAGCTTCGGAACATCGTGCATTTTGCCGCAAGGGACGCGATGGATATCGAGGGCCTGGGCATCGCCGTCGTCGAGCTTTTATTGAACGAGGACCTGATCAAATCGGCCGCCGACCTGTATTATTTAAACGCGCAGGATATTGCGGCCCTTCCCCGGATGGGCGAAAAATCGGCCTCTAACCTGTTGGGACAGATCGAAAATTCGAAGCAGAACGATTTGTCCCGCCTTCTGTACGGCTTCGGCATCCGAAACGTCGGACAGAAGGCCGCAAAGGTGCTCTCTCGCAGGTTCGGGAGCTTAAGCCGCCTGATGGAGGCGACCCTGGACGAGCTTGTCGGGATTAAGGACATCGGGGAGATCACGGCTTCGAGCCTTCTTTCGTGGCTCTCATCCGACCAGTCGCAGCACCTGATCGGAAGACTCCGCGACGCCGGCGTTTCGATGGTGTCGAAGGAGGAGGTACGGGACAATAGATTCGGCGGCCTGACCTTTGTTCTGACCGGAACGCTTCCGACCTATACGCGCGACGAGGCAACGGAAATCATCGAGAGCTTCGGCGGAAAAACCTCGTCGTCGGTCTCGAAAAAGACAAGCTATGTCCTTGCCGGTGAGGACGCGGGCTCGAAGCTGCGCAAAGCCGGCGAGCTCGGCGTGCCGGTGATCAATGAAGAGGAATTTCGAAAAATGATCATACAGGAGGAACCTTAAGTGGCAATCACAAAAAAAGAGATCGAGCATGTCGCGCGGCTCGCGCGGCTGGATTCGAGCGGCGGCGTATTCGATTCCCTAAGCGCCGACATGCAGTCGATCGTTAAGATGGTGGACACACTCCAGGAGCTTTCGTTAAACGCTTCGGAGGATTCGGTCGATCTAAGCCGCAAAAACGCGTTTCGGGAGGACGAGGTCAAAGACTCCTTCCCAAGGGAAAAAATCCTGCAAAACGCACCGACGCAGGAAGCGGGCGGAATCAGCGTTCCCAAAATCGTCGAATAGGGGTTTCATCAATGGAATTGTTCAGATATCTTGCGTCCGAGCTTTCGGATATGCTGGAAAACAAAAAGGTAAGCGCGCTTGAGATTGCCGAGTCCTGCTTCGAGCGGACGGAAGCGGTCGAAAAGGACGTGGAGGCCTACATAACGCTGACCAGGGAGCGGGCGTTAGCGCAGGCGAAAGCGGCGGATGAAAAGCGCGCGAGGGGAGAGACCTTGTCCCCGCTCGCCGGCATTCCGGTCGCCGTCAAGGACAACATGTGCACCGAAGGGATCAAAACGACCTGCGCGTCGAAGATCCTCTATAATTTCGTCCCGCCGTACAGCGCGACGGTGTGCGAAAAGGTGAAAAACGCCGGCATGGTAATCACCGGCAAGGTAAATTGCGACGAGTTTGCGATGGGCTCGAGCACCGAGACGTCGTATTATAAAAAGACGAAAAACCCGCACGACTTATCCCGCGTTCCGGGTGGCTCCTCCGGCGGCAGCGNNGGGCTCGGACACCGGCGGGTCGATCCGCCAGCCGTCGTCGCACTGCGGCGTCGTCGGCCTTAAGCCGACCTACGGTTCGGTGTCGCGCTACGGCCTTATCGCCTTTGCGTCGTCGCTCGACCAGATCGGGCCGTTTTCGCGCTCGGTCAAGGACGCCGCCATGCTCTCCGACGTCATTTTCGGGCATGATTCCTTCGATTCGACGTCGGCGCCCGACAGTGTAATCGGCGCCGGGAATTTCGCAAAAAACCTGAAATCAGACGTGAAGGGCTTAAAAATCGGGCTTCCGAGGGAATATTTCGGGCTCGGCGTGTCGGACGAGGTCAAAACGGCCGTGTCAAACGCCGCCGGGATTTTTGAGAAGCTCGGCGCGAAGGTGTTCGATATTTCGCTTCCGATGGTCAAATACGCCCTCCCGGTCTACTATATCATTTCCTCGGCCGAGGCTTCCTCGAATCTCGCCCGCTTCGACGGGGTCAAGTACGGCTACCGCGCCCCCGAATTCGACGGGCCTATCGACCTGTATGTCCGGTCGCGCAGCGAGGGCTTCGGGAAGGAAGTGCAGCGGAGGATCATGCTCGGCACCTATGTGTTGAGCTCCGGCTATTACGACGCCTACTACAACAGGGGGCGGCTCGCCCAGCGCGCGCTAAAGCGCGAGTTTTTGGACGCATTCGAAAAATGCGACGTGATCCTGACGCCGGTCACGCCGAACACGGCCTTTCGCTTCGGCGAGAAATCGGGCGACCCGGTCGAGATGTACGCCGAGGACATCTGCACGGTGTCGGTCAACATCGCGGGGCTTCCTGCGCTTTCCATGCCCTGCGGGAAGGGAAGAGGGGACCTGCCGATCGGCGCGCAGCTGATCGGGCGTCATTTTGACGAGCAGACCCTCTTTAACGCGGGGCTCGCGCTCGAAAACGAGCTCGATCTGAAAAACTGGATTGCATGCGGAGGGGAAAGACGATGAAGTACGAGGCGGTAATAGGGCTCGAGGTACACGCCGAGCTTTCGACAAAATCAAAAATCTTCTGCTCGTGCAGCGCATCCTTTGGCGGCGACATCAATACGCACGTCTGCCCCGTGTGCAGCGGAATGCCGGGGAGCCTCCCGGTCCTGAATCAAAAGGTCGTCGAGTACGCCGTGAAAATGGGGCTCGCGACAAACTGCGATATAAACCGCGTCTCCGTTTCGGCGCGCAAGAATTATTTTTATCCCGACCTGCCGAAAGCGTACCAGATTTCCCAGTTCGACCGGCCGCTTTGCGGGGCGGGGCGGGTCGATTTCCTCGTAAACGGTGAGAAAAGGAGCGTGCGCCTGACGCGGATCCATATCGAGGAGGACGCCGGAAAGCTCGTGCACGACGCGCTCCCCGACGAATCCCTGATCGATTTTAACCGCTGCGGCGTGCCGCTGATCGAAATTGTGACCGAGCCGGACATCCGCTCGAGCGCGGAGGCCAAGTCATTTCTCGAGTACACCAAGACGACCCTTTCCTATCTCGATATCTGCGACTGCAAAATGCAGGAGGGGTCGATCCGCTGCGACGTAAACGTGTCCGTCCGCCCCGAGGGCTCGACCGAGTTCGGAACGCGCGTCGAGATGAAGAACATCAACACATTTTCCGGTGCCGTGCGCGCGATCGATTATGAGGTAAACCGCCAGATCGAGTTGATTATGGAAGGCGGGACCGTCGAGCAGGAGACGAGGCGCTGGGACGACATAAAGCTTCAAAACTATACGCTGCGGACCAAAGAAGACGCGCATGACTACCGTTATTTTCCCGATCCGGACCTTGTCCCGATCGAGGTGTCCGACGATTGGCTCGCCTCGATTGAAAAAAGCCTTCCCGAGCTGCCGCTCGCAAGGCTCGCGAGGTATATAGACGGGTACATGATCCCCGCAAAGGACGCGGAGCTGCTCGTCTCGAATAAATCGAGGTCGGATTTTTTAGACGAGTGCGTGGCAAAAGGTGCCGATGCGAAAACGGCCGCGAACTGGCTTCTGGGCGATATCGCGAAGCTCCTGAATGACTCGGGAAAAGAGATCGACGGCACAAAGCTTTCGCCCTCGCAGCTTTGCAGGCTGCTTTCGCTGATCGATCAGGGCGTCATCAGCGGTTCGGCCGGCAAAAGGGTGCTGGGCGTCCTCTTCGAGGAGGGCGGCGACGCCGAAGAGATCACGAAAAAGCTCGGACTTATCCAGTTAAGCGACGAGGACGCGGTGCGCGGCATTATAAAAGAGGTTATTTCACAAAACGAAAAGTCGGTGTCCGACTATAAAGGCGGGAAACAGGCCGCGTTCGGGTTCTTGGTCGGCCAGTGCATGAAAGCGTCGAAGGGCAAGGCAAACCCCTCCGTCGTAAACCGGCTCTTAAAAGAGATGCTGGAGGCGTAAAGGAAGGTCACCAACCCCTGCCCGTTACGGCGGGAAAAACGTGACAAATCCTTGACCACTAAGATGTCGTATTTTCGGCGCAGCATCCCTTTTTGCATGGCCTGATATTGTTCCTGTTCCTCAAAGGTATAACCGGAACGGCCGCGGTCAGCATAGAGGTCGAGGGTGCTGCCGGGAAATTTCTGTTTCACGTATCTACAGGGGCATTCCAAACGCATGCCACCATAGGAAATCAGCATCACGCCGTCCATTACAACTAACCTGTTTTGATGCCAACACTCCTCATTCTCCAAAGAATGACCTTTGCCCTGGAGCCGCGCAGTACACGGTAAAGTGTTCTGACACCAGCCGTAAATGGCAATGACCACCACCTGAACAACGGATACAAGAAAAAGACCGCAAGCCTGAAGAGCGGGAAGTCACAAGGATAAGTTGTGAACCGGCTGCATAAGGCGAACTGAATACGGAAAAGAAAACACCTCATTTCCAGAGACCGTCCCGAATTTTGTGTA